>NZ_CEEDMV010000001.1:363664-1547326 GCF_979256025.1 Methylobacterium sp. AC832 | reverse complement strand
AGGGTCGGGAGAGGGGAGCGCGCTGTCCGGAGAGGTCGCCCCCTCTCCCGGTCGCTCCGCGACCACCCTCCCCCGCAGAGGGGGGAGGGTTGGCGCCCTGTGGGGCAAATTTCGGCGAGGTCATCATGCGGCGAGCCTCCGTTGCGGAGTGGTCGGCACGCCTGTTTGCGAGGTCCGCGACCTCCCCCTGTTCCGCCCCAGATCCGCCTCGGCGAGCTTGGCCGCGACGAGCAGGATCAGGCCTAACAGGCTGATTCCATAGGCCCATCCCGCGAGGTCACGGCGCGGCCGCTGTTCGATATAGGGGATCGGGTCGCGCTCCAGACGCTCGATCTGGCCGATGGCATCGGCCACCGCCTCGGCGCCCTCGGCCTCGAAGGCGCGGTAGGGGATGCCGAGGCTCTTGAAGAACAGGTCGAGATGACGTTCGGGCGCGGCCTGAGGGGTGTCCTCGCCCGCTGGCCTGTCGGAGATGGAAGGCGAGCCCTTCGTCCGCAGGAACAGCCAGTAGAGGTTGGGACGAAGTCGCGAGAATTCGGCGCGCAACGTCCCCTGGACGCGGGGATCGATCACCGCAGCGCCGTCGGAGACGATGAGCAGGGCGCGCGAGACATTGGCGGTACTGGCGCCGAACTGCGAGAGCGCCATGCCGAGGCCGCGCGCCACGTTGGTGTAGTCGAGGCCCGGCCGGTCGATGGCGGCGATGGCCGCGCGGACCGCCTCGTGCCGGTCGGTCATCGGCACCACGAGCATGGGGGCCGTGGAGAAGGCCGAGACGGCGAACTGGTCATGGGCGCGGCTGCCGACGAACTCGCCGAGCAGCCGGCGCGAGGCCGCCGCCTTCGATTCCTCGGCACCGTAGGGCTGCAATCCGGCGAAGGTCTCGTTCATGCTTCCCGAGCGATCGACCAGGATCGAGACCTGGGCCCCGATGCCGGTCCGGGTGATGGTCTCGCCCTGGCGATAGGGGCCGGACAGGGCGACGACGAGGCCGCCGATGGCGAGGATTCCGGCCGCGCGCAGGCTCCAGCCGATGAGGCGCGACAGGCCGTCGACGGGGCTGGCCGCGATGCTCGACAGCGGGGTGACCCGCTGGCTCGACGCAGCGAGCGGCAGCAGCGCCAAAGGCAGCAGCCACAAGACCCACGGAAAATCCGCCATCAAGCGCATGACACCACCGCCATCAGACCCATGCTTCGACCGCCATCAGACCCATGCTTCGACCGCCATCGGACGGGTTTTCGGCTCGTTCATGATTGCCGCTCGATGGCGGTGAGTTTCCGGGTCAGGGCGACGATGTCGGCCAAGGGCAGACGCTGCATGGTGGCGGCCGGACCGGGTCCGAAGAAGCTGTGACGCGACGCGTCGAGGAAGGCGGCAAGGCCGGCCCGTTCCCGCGCATAGGCGGGATGGCGGGTGAGGAAGGCCGGCAGGTCGTCGGCCAGGACCCGGCGCCCGTCGGTCTCGTCCAGCGCCCGGTGAAGCGCGAGAAGCGCGGTCTCGTAGGCCGCCTCGTCCTCCCTCCGTCCGGCGAGGACGCGCAGGCGGCGCAGGCACGCCGCGAAGGCGCGTCCTTCGCGCTTGGCGAAGGGCCACCATGTCCGGTCCCAGGCGAGACCCGCGAAGGCCAGCAGGGCCATGGCTATGAAGCCGGCGCCGCCGACGACGAGGGGTTGCGTGTCGAGGGACGCGACCCGCCCGTCCGGACGCAGGTAGTTCCTCGGGTCTTTCTGAGCCGGCGGCTGGACCTCGCGCAGGGGCGAGATGTTGAACGACCACGGCGGAACCTGGGCCTTGGCCGTGGTCGCGCCCGTGTCCGTCTCGCT
This sequence comes from Methylobacterium sp. AC832, assembly GCF_979256025.1. Lineage (NCBI taxonomy): Bacteria > Pseudomonadati > Pseudomonadota > Alphaproteobacteria > Hyphomicrobiales > Methylobacteriaceae > Methylobacterium > Methylobacterium sp. AC832. The sequence goes on along the minus strand of NZ_CEEDMV010000001.1, from coordinate 1,545,500 downwards.
CACGAAGGTGACGACGAAGCCGGGGATCTCCAGGGCGCGGGCATCGAGGGCGGCGTAGAAGTTCTGGTAGGTGAGATCGAGGCGCACCCGGCTGCCGCCGCCCACGGATGCCTGCGTCACCGCGACGGTGCGAAGGTCGAGCCAATAGGTGATCGCGCCGGGCTGGGGCAGCGAGGCGGCCTGCAGGGCAAAACCCGGCTCGACCACGATATCGACCTGGGCGCGGACGAGATCGCCGAGGAAGTAGCCGAACGGGCGCGGCGTGCGCACCTCGACGGTCCGCACCTGGGACTGGGCGGCGAGCGATGAGCAGAGCAGGAACAGGAGCGGGGCGAGGCGGCGCATGGGATGCCTCAACTCGCCAGGAGGTGGCGGCTGATCGCGTCCGGGTCGAAGCGGCCCGCGAGGCGGAAAGGCGGTCGCCCATAGGTGGAGGCGATCCGGCGCAGGGTCTCCGCCCGCTCCGCTTCGCGCGCGATCCAGCGGCGGCGCAGGCTCGGGCGCATGAAGACCACGCGGCGGCCGGCACCTTCGAGATCATCGAGTTCCATCAGGCCCCATTCGGGCAGGCCGTCTTCCTCGGCAGCATCGGCTAGGACCACCGGCACGAGGTCGTGGCCCGACAGGCTCGCGAAGGTCTCGGTAATGAGTGCCTCCGGCCAGCGGAAATCGGAGACCAGGAACACGATCTTGGGACGGCCGACGAGGCGGCGGGCCGCCTGCCCCATCCCGTCCGCGCGGTCGCCGGTACAGGCGGCGTCCATCAGCCTGGAGACGACGTCGCCGGCAATGCTGCGGCGACGGCTCGCGGGCAGGAACACGTCCTCCCGCAGGGTGGCATCGCAGCCGAGCAGGCCGAAAGCGTCCCCGATGCGCGTGGCCGAGGCGGCGAGGCAGCCGCAGAAGGACAAGACGAGCCCCATCCTGTCCGCCTCGCCGGAGAAGCGCATGGAGGCGGTGAGATCGACCAGTGCCCAGATTTCGAGCGCCGTGCGGCTCTCGAACCGCCGGACATAGGTGCCTTCGAACGGATCGCGCAGGGTGGCGCGGACGTCGATGCGGCGGGCATCCGGCATGCGCAGGAACGGCACCTGGTCGCGGAAGGTGCCGAGACCGCCGGCATCGCGGCCGCGATGGGCACCCGCCATCGTGCCGGGAACGCGGCCGCGCGGGCGGTAGACGATGTCCGGCGTCGGCTCCTGGGGCGTTCTCTCGGGCGCCGTCACGGGGCGGGCACGGTGTCGAACACGGCGCGGCAGAGCTCCGGCACGATGGTGCTGCGGCGCATCTCGTAGATCGGCTCGAGGAAGACGCGGTGGGCCATCACCTCGGGGAAGATCGCCCGGATATCCTCGGGCACGAGCCAGTCGCGGCCCTCCAGCCAGGCGCGGACGCGGGCGGCGCGGACGAGGAAGGCGACGCCGCGCGGCGAGGCCCCGCCCTGGATCAGCGCCGACATGTCGATGCCGGGCAGGCGGATGCCGGCCTCGTGCGGGCGGACCAGGGCTTCCCACAGGCCGACCACGTAGGCCTCGATGGCCGGGCTCGCCTGGATGCCGTGCTGGATCGCCGCGCCGATCCCGGCCATGGCCGCGTGATCGAGGACGCTGCCGTCGATGCCGGCGATGAGGGCATCGGTGTCGTGGAAGCGCGGATCGAAGACGAGGGCGCGGCGCGCCTCGGCATCGCGCGGGGCTTCGAGCCCGATCTCCATCAGGAAGCGGTCGCGGGCGGCGGCCGGGAGCTCGAAGGTTTCCTCGCGCTCGACGCGGTTGCGGTCGGCGAAGACCTGGAGGTTGGGGAAACGGTATTCGCGGTTGAACGCGGTCAGGCTGCGCTCGGCCATGAGGCGGAGCAGGAGCGAATGGACCTGCGGACGCGCGCGGTTGATCTCGTTGAAGAAGAAGATCGAAAGGTCTTCGGATTGCCGCAGCACCGGCCCCGGCTCCACGCGCGGGCGGCCGTCATCGGCGAGGTAGGTGTGATAGATGAGGTCGGACGGCATCATGTCCACCGTGCCCTCGATGCGCTCGTAGGCGCCGCCGAGCGCCCGCGCCACGGCGCGCAGCAGGGTGGTCTTGCCGACGCCGACATCGCCTTCCAGCAGCACATGGCCCCGGGCGAAGAGGGCGATGGTGAGAAGCCGGATCGCGCGGTCCTGGCCCACCACGGCGCCGCGGACCGCGCGTTCGAAACGGCCGGCCGCCTCGCGCCAATCGGTGAGCATCGCGTCGCCGGAGCGGATGTCGTTCATGGGGTTTGCCTTTGAGGACAGCGGCCGCGATCCCCGGACGGAGCGGTCCAGGCGCCTGAGGGGATCGCGGTCACCGTGATGGCCGCCCAAAGCGATGGGCGGCGACGACGTCAGTTGGAGGAAATCTTGGTGACGTCGTATTCGAACTTGCCGGTCTTCTTGGCGGCTTCGATGCGCTTCTTGTTGCGCTCTTCCATCTGCTTGATCGAATCGGCCTGCTTGTTCAGTTCTTTCGGATCGTGCTTCGGGTCGTATTTCGTGCCGGCGATCTTCTCGGGGAAGCCGGGCTTGGGCTGCCAGCAATCGCCGGCGGCCTTGCACTTGGTGCCGTCATAGGCGAGCGCGGGAACGGCGAGCAGCGCGCCCGCACCGATTGCGAGAGCCGTGATGAGTGTCCGCATGGTCGTTTCCTCTGGTTTGATTGTTACGGCGTTCGCCGCTTCTCGCTCACCGCGCGAGGCATCCTCGCGCGACGTGACTTCCCAAGACTGCTACTCCAGCGGTGGGCACTGGCCCGGAGCGTCCTTGGGGAAGGTCTCGCCCTGCTTGTAGGGCGTGTAATTCTTCTTCTGCTCGTCGTTGAGCCAGACGGCGTCCTTGACCGGGCCGGTATAGAGGTGCCGGATCCAGGCGATCGTCTGCAGCATCTCGTCGGGCGTCAGGTTCTCGTTGTGCGGACCCATCATGCCGTTGGCGCCGCCGAAGATGGTGGCGAACAGGCCGGTATCCTCGGTGTTGGACGGATAGGTCCAGTAATTGTCGTTGAGGCCGGGGCCGAGCTTGCCTTCGGCGAGGTGGCCGTGACAGCCGGAGCACGAGGTCGCGAACAGCGACTCGCCGTTACGCAGGCAGGACTTGTCGTCGATGTAGAGGTTCTTGCCGGTCTGGAAGAACTCCTTGACGGCGGGAGTGTCGCGCCCGCCCTCCTTGCCTTCCGAGACGTTCAATTCTTCGCCGGTCACGGTGTTGCGGAAGGTGATCCCCGTCGAGGGGCCCGCGGAGGGCTGGGCCAGGGCCGCCAGACCGGCGGAGGCGAGGCCGAGCCCCAGAAGGGCGGCGAGGACACGGTTCGTATGACGCATCAATTTGCTCTGTTTATCCCCGGACTTGCGGCCGAGGTGGGCGTACCGGTGCTCAGCGCACCGGCGACGCGGGACAGGGTTCGGAGAATCAGTTGGAAACGGGGGTGACGGGCACGCCGTCCTGGCGGAGGATCGCCTCGATCTGCGGGCGAGCCTTGGCGATCGCGGCGTCGAGGGCCGTCTTGAGGGCCTGGTCGTCGCGGCGGACGCCCATGGACTGGTCGAAGCTCTGCGGCACTTTCTGGCCGTCGCTGCGCACCGTATCGTCTGGCACCGGATTCATGCGCAGGGGCTGGCTCGAATCCTTGACGTAGCGGGCGACGTCCGGCGCGAAGGCCACGGCCACGTCGGCCTTGTTGGCGACGACTTCGCTGACCATCCGGGCCGGATCGATCTGCGTGTAGGTGTTGCGGGCCGCGCGGAAGTTCACCAGCGAGTAGAGGTAGGCCATATCCTCCTCGTAGCGGCCGATATCCTTCAGCATCGCCTCGCCGGGCGTGCCGAAACCGACGACCATGTGGTCGATGGTCTTCAGGCGCGGATCGGACCAGGACTTGATGTCGAGGTCCCGGTCGGCGCGGGTGATGAAGACGTAGCCGCTGCGGTAATAGGGCTTCGTGGTGAGCACGCGCGGGTCGTCGCTGTCGAGGCCGACCACCACGTCGCAGAGCTTCTTGTCGAGACTGTCGCGCACGAGATAGATCGCGGCCTTGTCGGACCAGACGAACTGCGCCTTGCGCCCCATGGCCTCGGCCACGGCGGAGACGATGCGGTTCTCGAGCCCTGAGCCGTCCTTCATCGAGAGCGGCGGCTGGTTGGCCGCGCAGACCCGGAGCACGGTGTCGTCGGGCGCGGATTTCGTATCGGCCTGCGCGAACGCGGCACTGCCGAGGGCGAGGAGAGCCGCGACGGACAGGCATCCTTTGGCGAAGGACATGAGAGCGTTTCCGTTGTTTTTATGGGTCGGATTCTTTGGGATCGAGCCGGCACAGTTGGACGCGGCCCTCCTCCCCAGCGGATCTCGGGCTTGCCCGAGATCCGTCGAGATTGTGGGGAGGAGTTGGAGGTGGGGGTGGCTCCGCTGGCCTCTGCAGCCTGCGGGTCACCCAACCACCCCCACTCCTAACCTCTCCCCACAAGGGGGAGAGGGACGCGCTCGTTTCCCGATGCAGCCGTTACTTGGCGGCTGCGGTCTGGTACTCGCCGATGCTCGGATCGTCGTACGGACCCTTGCCGTTCAGCGAGAACACCATCACGCCGCCGCCCATCTGGGTGTAGTTCGCGAGCTTCTTGAACGCGCCCACCGCGCCGAGGCCGGCAGTCGGGTCCTGAAGGTCGAACACGAGGCCGACACCCGGCCAGCCGCCGACGCCGTAGTAGATAGCGACGTACTGATCACCCTTGTGGCTGTAGGTGATCGGGTAGCCAATGGCGCCCGACGGCATCTTGAACTTCCAGAGAAGGTCTCCGTTGTCCGAATTGCGCGCCTTGATGTAGCCGTCCAGCGTTCCGTAGAACACGAGACCGCCGGCGGTCGCCGTCGTTCCGCCCCACACGGCGAAGCGCTCCATCTTCTCCCATTTGAACTCGCCGGTGATGGCGTTGTAGCCCTTGATCTGGCCCAGACCTTCGTAGTTCTGGCGATCGCCCTTCGGGCCGGGATACATGTTCAGAGTGGCACCGACGAAGAACTGACCGGCACGGTAGGGAAGCATGAAGGGCTCCCAATCCATGCAGATGTGGTTGATGCCCATGAAGAAGAGCTTGCGCTCGGGATCGTAGGAATCGTGGCCCTGGTTGTGGTAGCCCATCGCCGAGGGACAGATGTCCTTGGCGAGGTGGTCCATGCGGGTGCCGTATTCGGGATCGCGCACCGGCTGGCCGGTCTTCAGGTCGACCGACTTGAACACGTTGACGGTGTCGTCGATCTTGTTGGCCGAGACGAGCGAGCCGTCCGTCCGGTCGAGCGTGTAGACGATGCCGTTCCGGTCCGGATGGGTCAGGAGCTTGCGGTCCTTGCCGTCCTTGTCCTTCTGGTTCGACAGCATCATCACGTTGACGCCGGCGTAATCCCACTCGTCGTGCGGGGTCTTCTGGTAGCCGAACTTGGCCTCACCCGTATCGGCGTCGCGGCCGAAGATGGTCATCGTCCACTTGTTGTCACCGGGACGCATGGTCTCGTTCCACGGCGCCGGGTTGCCGGTGCCGAAGTAGATCAGGTTGGTGCCGGGATCGTAGGCGTACCAGCCCCAGTTGGTGCCGCCGCCGATCTTCCAGGCATCGCCCTCCCAGGTAGAGGTGCCGAGGTTCTTCTGGCCGTAATGGGGGTTCTTGATGTTGAAGTCGGAGGCGAGCAGCAGGTCCTTGTCCGGGCCGGTCGCGTAGGCGCGCCAGACCTGGGAACCGGTCTTCACGTCGTAGGCGGTGAGGTAGCCGCGCACGCCGAGCTCGGCGCCCGAGGAGCCGATGATGACCTTGTCCTTCACCACGTAGGGGGCGATCGTCAGCGTGGAGCCGACCTTGATGTCGGAATTCTCGACCTTCCACACCGTCTCGCCGGTCTCGGCGTTGAGCGCCATGACGTTGCCGTCGAGCAGGGTCTTGAGGATCAGCGCCGGGGTCTTTCCGTCGCCGGGCCAGTAGGCGAGACCGCGATTGACGAGATCGCAGCAGGCGACGGCGCGGGCGGCCGGGTTCTGCTTGGGCTTGTCCTGCCACAGGATCTTGCCCGGATCGTCGAGGGCGAGAGCAAAGGTGTTGTTCGGGAAGGAGGTGTGGATATACATCTTGTTGTCGACGACGACGGGCGCGCCCTCGTGGCCGTTGAGCAGGCCGGTCGAGAACGACCAGGAGACCTTGAGGTCCTTCACGTTCGTCGTGTTGATCTGCTTGAGCTTGCTGTAATTGTCCGAGTCGTAGTTCTTGCCCGGCATCACCCAGTTTTCATCGCTGTTCGACAGATCGATGAGCTTGTCGTTGGCCGAGGCGATCCCTGACAATCCGATCGGTGCCAGGGCCAAGACGGCCAGCACCGAGACTGAATTCAGTAACCTGTTCATTCTGCGTCTCCTGCCCTTCTGCCGCGTGCTCGACCCCAGGGGATCGGCCGCAGCCATTGCTTTCGCCGGTTCAGCAAACAGTCAGTCGATCGATATTATGAACGTATTTATAAGAATAACCTGACGCTGGCCGCTCTTATAAAAGACTTATTACTGATCCATCGGCTAGCTATATAATCATTTGCTTTGCCTGATGTCTTTAGCCACTTCAACCTTTTTTTACAGGACGATTTGGCAACTTGTTCCATGCTTTTATCCCTGTTCGGAGGGTGATCCTGGCCAAGACTTGTGGAAGAGCGACATAGGTGAACGACCGGTCTTTCCCTTTCGGTCGAAGCACTTGCTCTGTGGATTGAAGCACTTGCGCTGCAGGTTGGCCGTCGTCGGCCTCTCGGAGCGGTCCGGCGTTCGGTGGCGCAGAGGCACGGGAGCCGGACGATGCGCGGTCGCGATGCGCAAGGTTTATGCACAGTGTCGCAGCAGGAAAAGCGTCCTGTGCCGGTGAGCCTGTGCTTTACTCGTTGCCGACCAGCGCTAAACTGATGGTGGGTAGGAAACAAAAACGAGACATGCCGATGATCAGAAGAACAACTGCGCTCGTGATTTGCCTGATTGTCCTGCCGTCGATTGCCGATGCGGCACGGTTGACCATGGACGACAAGGTATCGCGCTGGCCCCGCGCTTCCACGGACGAGAAGATCGATTTCGCCACCCGCATGGGCAAGGCCTTCTCCAGCCTGAACGCCGAGCTCGACAAGAATTACTTCATCCGCTGCCTGGAAGAGACCGCGAATATCGGCAATCCGGGCGAGATCAAACTGGAATCTGCGGTGAAGATGTGCGTGTCCGTGAAGAAGGACCCGCCGGAATAAGCGGTCCCCGCGGGGCCCTGCCCCGTGCGCGAGGCCGACGACATTCCGAACCGCCCTCCTCCTCGGATCGAGCGGCGATGGCGCAGCATCAGCATCGGTTCACATCACAGATGATTCCTGTCGCAGCCGACAGCTCGATCCGCCGGAGGCACAATGGCCGGTCCCGCCCGCTGCGGAGATGGGCGCTGGCCGGGCTCGCAATCATGGTGTCAGGGGCGGCCTCGGCGGAGGAAGGGCGCATGGCCGCTCTCTATCCGCATGACGGGCGCCGCGATCTGACGGGGGCCGACATCACCCGCTATCCCGGCGCGGGCGTCCTGTTCTGCCATCGCCGGCCGGACGGTATCCCGCAGAAGGCGGCGGCCGCCTGGCTCGTCGGTTCGTCACGCCTCGTGGTGATGAACGCGCACAATTTTCGCAACCGCCGCATGGAGGTGACGCGGGAGGTGGAGGATTGCTTCTTCCAGATCGGCGGGCGGAATTACGGCTTCGTGCCGGCGAGCCTGCGCCTCGGCGCGGCGCCCGACGCCAAGGCGCTGCACATCACCGACGATTGGGCCTTGCTCGACCTCACCGAGGCGGTGGTCGGCGCGCCGCCGCAGCCGGTCCCCGAGGCGCCGTCTCTGGCAACGGGCGTCGCGGAGATTCCCGTGGTGATGGTCTCACCCGGCGGGCACGAGAATTATCGCGGGCCGAGCAGCACCGAGACCTGCGCGATCCACCAGATCGATCCGCCGACGGAGGACGACATCCGCCGCGCCCGGCACAATTGCAACGATGGGTTCGGCGGCTCGGGCTCCGGCCTGTTCGACCTGTCGGGCCGTCTCGTGGCGATGCAGAGCGCCTCGCTCTCGATGAACTCGCGCCGCCCCTTCGACCTCGACTTCCATTACGGTTCCGCCCTGCTCTTCGAAGGCGCCCTTCTGGCGGCGATCCGGCAGGCCGTTACGGCGGAAAGCGAGGCTCCCAAGACCCGGTGAGGCGCGGGGGGCGTCCACGGCTTGTTTCCGTCGTTTTTCCAGGGCTTCACCTCATCCTGAGGTGCCGCGTAGCGGCCTCGAAGGAGGCTTCCAGGGATCGCGCGCCCGCTGGAGGGCTCCTTCGAGGCCCGCTGACGCGGGTACCTCAGGATGAGGTGGTCTGCTGGGATGATCGGCTCCGGCATGAGCATCCAATCAAGCCGGCACTCAATGCACGGTGGGGCCCGGCTCTTCCGGCGCGAGGGTGACCACCTCGGAAAACGGGAATTCGAGAACCGTTTCGCCGGATTCGTCGGTGACGACGAGGATTGCCCCCATCAGGCGGGCCTGGGCCTCCGCCTCGCTCATCGTCGCCTGAATCGTGTCGCGGGCGACCTCCCAGGCATGGTCGGCATCCCGCAATTCGGTGCCGGTGGGATCGGCGATGACCTCCCGGCCGATATGGGTGTGAAAGAAGAAGCGGGGCATCGCGACACTCGATCGGCTTGAGGAACAGCCGATATCAGCTGGAAACCGAGGTGCGGCGGCGCAAGTCCCGCTGGCCCGTCTTGCAGGGCGGAACCGGTCCTCCGCTGTGTCATCGCAGGCAGGCAAAGCCCATGAGGCACGCTCGTCGCAGTCTGGTCTCAGAGCAGATGTGAGGTATTTTTCCAACGCACCACCTCATCCTGAGGTGCCGCGAAGAGGCCTCGAAGGAGGCCTCCAGTCGACGCGCGATCCCTGGAGGCTCCCTCAAAGCCCTTTGCTTGCGCAAAGGTCACCTCAGGATGAGGTGGTCGGCTTGGATGATCGATCCTGGCAAGACGATACGCAGGGAAACCTCATCAGACCGGCTCTCAGGCCCGAGCCAATCGCGAATGACGCTGGGAATAGGCGGTGTAGATCACCAGCGCGACACCGATCCAGAGCGCGAAGAGCAGGTAGGTGTCCCGTGGCAGCGCCGCGATGAGCATCAGGCAGCAGGCGAGGCTCGCGAGGGGCACGAGCGGGTAGAGCGGCACGTGAAATCCTCGCGGCAAGTCGGGGCGCCGCCGGCGCAGGATCATGACGCTGAGGGAGACCGCCGTGAAGGCCACGAGGGTGCCCATGCTGGTGAGGTTGGCGAGCACGTCTAGGGGAACGAGCGCCGCCAGCGAGGCGACTAAGAGCGCCACCGCCAGCGTATTGGCGTTCGGGCTCCGGCTGCGCCGGTCCACGCGCTGGAACAGCGTCGGCAGCAGCCCGTCCCGGCTCATGGCGAAGAGGATACGGGTCTGGCCATACATCGTCACCAGGGTCACGGAGAAGATGGAGATGACCGCCCCGATCGACAGGACGAGGGCCGGCCAGGCCGTTCCGGTGACGTTGCGCAGGATCACCGCCAGCCCGGCATCCTGCCCGGCAAAGTGCGTCCAGGGTTGGGCTCCGATCCCCGCGAGGGCGACGAGGAGGTAGATCGCGGTGACGATGACCAGGGAGAGGAGAATGCCCAGGGGCAGCGTGCGGGCCGGGTCGCGCACCTCCTCGCTCGCCGTCGAGATCGTATCGAGGCCGATATAGGAGAAGAAGATTGTCGAGGCGGCGGTGCCGATCCCGGCCCAGCCGAGCGGCGCGAAGGGCGTGAGGTTCGCTGGCTCGAACGCCGTGAGGGCGACGACGGCGAAGAACACCAGCACGGCGAGCTTCAGGACCACGAGGAATGCGTTGATCGCAGTGGATTCGGCGGTGCCGCGCAGGAGCAGCAGGGTGCACAGGCCGATGAGGACGATGGCCGGCAGGTTGACGTAGCCGCCCCGGCCGGGGGGCTGGCTGATGGAATCGGGCATGGTCCAGCCGAGGAGCGCACCGAAGACCTCGTTGAGATACTGGCCCCATCCGACGGCGATGGCCGAGGCGGAGACCGCGTATTCGAGGAGGAGGCAGGCGCCGACCAGGAAGGCCGCGAGTTCCCCGAGGGTGGCGTAAGCATAGGAATAGGACGAGCCCGAGAGTGGAAGCGCCGAAGCCAGTTCCGCGTAGCAGAGCGCCGTGAGCCCCGCCGTGACGGCGGCCAGCAGGAACGAGACCAGGATGGCGGGTCCTGCCTCGGGCACCGCCGCGCTCAGGATCACGAAGATGCCGGTGCCGACCGTGGCGCCGACCCCGAGCATGACGAGACGGAAGAGGCCGATGGAGCGTTCGAGGGGCCGGGCTCCGGTATCGGCACCCTGCGTCGCGGGGGATACGGGTTTCCGCCGTAGTACCGACCGGCGCCAGTCGCTTGGTCCCCCGCTCGATCCGATCAACGACCCCATCGCGACGCGACCTCACAGCGACCGGGTCGAGAGGTGCCGATCATGATGCCCTGTCCATTTCGCCCTCTCTCATCGCAGCAAGGGCTATGCCGCATCGCGCGGGCGCGCATCCTGCCTATGATCGATTCGGTATCGGTCCGGGAGACGAGGCGTCATGGCGGACAAACTGAATGTCGTTCCCTTCGTCAGCGTCGACAACATGATGAGGCTCGTCCTGGCGATCGGCGTCGAGCGGTTCCTGCGGGAATTGGCCGCCACGATCGAGGAGGATTTCCGGCGCTGGCACCTGTTCGACAAGCAGCCGCGCCTGGCCTCCCACAGCGCCGACGGCGTGATCGAACTGATGCCGACCAGCGACGGCACCACCTACGGCTTCAAATACGTCAACGGTCACCCGAAGAACGCCCGCAGCGGGCGCCAGACCGTGGCCGCCTTCGGCGTGCTGGCCGATGTGGGCAACGGTTATCCGATGCTGCTCACCGAGATGACGATCCTCACGGCTCTGCGCACCGCCGCCATGTCGGCGGTCGCGGCGAAATACCTCGCCCCGAAAGGTGCGCGGACCATGGCGATCATCGGGAACGGCGCCCAGGCCGAGTTCCAGGCCCTGGCCTTCAAGGCCCTCATCGGCATCGATTCCCTGCGCCTCTACGACATCGACCCGGCCGCCAGCGCCAAGTGCCGGCGCAACCTCGCGGGGTTCGGCTTCCGGATCGCGATCTGTTCGAGCACCGCCGAGGCGGTGGAGGGCGCCGACACCGTCACCACGGCGACGGCCGACAAGCAATGCGCCACCATCCTCACCGACAACCTCGTCGGCCCCGGCATCCACATCAACGCCGTCGGCGGGGATTGCCCCGGCAAGACCGAGCTCCACCCCGACATCCTTCGCCGTTCGGACATCGTCGTCGAATACGCGCCCCAGACCCGGCTCGAAGGCGAGATCCAGCAATTGCCGGCCGATCACCCCGTCACCGAACTCTGGCGGGTGATCGCCGGCGAGGTGCCGGGCCGGCGGAACGACAGGCAGATCACGCTGTTCGATTCCGTCGGTTTCGCGGTCGAGGATTTCTCCGCCCTGCGATACCTGCGCTCGGTGCTGGCCGGCACCGGCTTCTTCGAGGATCTCGACCTGCTGGCGGACCCGGACGATCCCCGCGACCTGTTCGGGATGCTGCTTCGGGTGGAGGGCCGGGCTGGTCCCGATCCTGCGGCGCCATGACGATCCGCCGGCCCGCGCCTCACGGCTGTCGTGCGCGACCCCTATGGTGTCGGCGGATCGGAGAATGAACCCATGGACGAGAAACGCTGCATCCTCATCGGCGTGCCGGTCCAGGAGGGCACGAGCCGGCTGGGCTGCGACATGGGCCCGAGCGCTTACCGGGCCGCCGGTTTGGGCGGCGCCCTCACCTCCCTCGGCCTGGTGGTGGAGGATCGCGGGAACATCGCCCCTCCCCCCGGCGAGGCCGTCGCCCATCCCAATCCGAGCGTGACCAACCTCTCCGACTTCGCGCGCTGGACGTCGGCGCTCAGCGAGGCCGCCTATCGGGCCGGGGGCGAGGGCCTTCCGATCTTCCTCGGCGGCGATCACAGCCTCTCGGCCGGTACGGTCTCGGGCATGAGCCGGCGGGCGGCCGAGGCGGGCCGCGAGTTGCACGTGCTCTGGCTCGACGCGCATCCCGACCTCCACACCCTGGAGACGACGACGAGCGGCAATCTCCACGGCGTGCCGATGGCCTATGCGATCGGTCTCAAGGGGTTCGCCCCCTACCTGCCGCCGCCCGTCGCGCCGGTGAAACCGCACAACGTCTGCATGATCGGCCTGCGCAGCGTCGATCCGGCGGAGCGGCAGACGATCCGCGAGGCCGGGATCACCGTGCACGACATGCGCGCCATCGACGAGTTCGGCATCGGCATTCTGCTGAAGGCCTTCCTCGAACGGGTGGCTGCTGCCGGCGGGTGGCTGCATGTGAGCCTCGACGTGGATTTTCTCGATCCCGGCATCGCGCCCGGCGTCGGCACCACGGTTCCGGGCGGGGCGACGTTCCGCGAGGCGCATCTCGCCATGGAGATGCTGCACGATAGCGGCCTCGTCCGCAGCCTCGATCTCGTCGAGCTCAATCCGTTCCTCGACGAGCGCGGTCGCACCGCGATCCTGATGACGGATCTCGCCGCCAGCCTGATGGGACGCAGCGTCCTCGACCGGCCGACGCGGAGTTTTTGACCGACCGGGTTCACACCACTCCTCGGACAGGCGGAGCGCGTCCCTCTCCCCACAAGGGGGAGGAGAGCCGCGTATCCCGCGAAATGTGTGATGATCGTAGGCTGCCGACACCCGCGCAGGGCGAACGAAACGGCGTTCAGAGCCGGTCGCGGGCGCCGGTCAGGAATGCGCGCGGATCCTGCGCGGTGGGGAAGTAGATGTCGGCGTCCGTCTCCTTCCACAATCCCTTCAACGTCTCGTCGGACGCCTCGCGGAGGGCGCGGTCGATGAACTGCCGCAACCGGACGCGCTCCTCGCCGCGGAAGAGGTTGAGAACGAAATCGTACATCTCGTCGAGCGTCGGCGCGCCGCCACCGATGTCCTGCATGAACCAACGGCCGAACTTCAGGAATTCCGGGGACGCTCGCATGTCAATCTCCGTCGTTGCCCGGATAGGCGGTATGGATGCGGTACCCGCGGGGGTTGCCCGGATCGTGAAGGATAAAGATTCCGACACCGTAAGTCGTGCGCATGTACGGCTCAAGCTGCCCCGCCGTGTAGGCTTCCCGAACAGTTTTGTATCCAAATCGGGACTTTAGGAATGCATTGGCCTTTTTCCCGGTTGCGACGTCATCAACTTCGGAGGCGTTCTGTTCCAAGGTGCGGTTGATGAGATCGTTTGCGGTCTCCACAGACTCGAACGTGCCATCTCGCCTGAGGCCATAGTCTACGAACAGAAATCTCCTTTTGCTGGACTGGACGCGCTGCATCATCTGCGCGTCCGTCTTACCGACATGCTCGCGAAGCGTATGGCCGCCGCGCACCTCTTCTTCGGAGAGCACGACCGTGTACCGACGGTTGAGGTCATCCGAGACGTGGACGATCCGCGCATCGTCACCGGAATCATATCCGTCGCCCGCACCGCCGTCCGTCCATTGGCCGCCGTCCGGATGTCCGGCCGGCACGCGGGGTTGATCGGCGTGGTACGCACGGAGCGACAGACGCAACCGCTGAAACGCGACCTGAACACGGCACGACGTGATCAGCCATTTCGCCCGCAGAAGGGCCGTTGCGCTCGACGACATCGGATTCACCCCCTTGATCAAGCCATTATACCTATAAAGGAATAATAGCATAATATCAGTTACGAAATCGGGGGGGTGAAACGCGAAACGCCGGAGCCCCTTTCGAGGCCCCGGCGTCGCGCATTGTCCGAATGGCCGGGCGAGCGCGCCCGACCCGCTCGCCTCAGAGCGAGTAGTACATCGTGAACTCGACCGGATGCGGGGTCATCTCGTAGCGCATCACTTCCGTCATCTTCAGTTCGATGAAGGAGTCGATCTGGTCGTCCGAGAACACACCGCCGGCCTTCAGGAAGCCGCGGTCGCGGTCGAGGTTGGTCAGCGCTTCACGCAGGCTGCCACAGACGGTGGGGATCTTCTTCAACTCGCGCGGGGGCAGGTCGTAGAGATCCTTGTCCATGGCCGGGCCCGGATCGATCTTGTTGATGATGCCGTCGAGACCGGCCATCAGCAGGGCCGAGAAGGCGAGGTAGGGGTTCGCCATCGGGTCGGGGAAGCGGACCTCGACGCGCTTGGCCTTCGGGTTCGTCGTCCACGGAATACGACAGGAGGCCGAGCGGTTGCGGGCCGAGTAGGCCAGCAGCACGGGGGCCTCGTAGCCGGGCACCAGACGCTTGTAGGAGTTGGTGGACGGGTTGGTGAAGGCGTTCAGCGCCTTGGCGTGCTTGATGATGCCGCCGATGTACCAGAGGCATTCCTGGCTGAGATCGGCATACTTGTCGCCGGCGAAGATCGGCTTGCCGTCCTTCCAGATCGACTGGTGCACGTGCATGCCCGAGCCGTTATCGCCGTAGACGGGCTTCGGCATGAAGGTCGCGGTCTTGCCGTAGCTCTGGGCCACGTTGTGGATCGCGTATTTGTAGATCTGCATGTGGTCGGCGAGCAGGGTCAGCGTGTCGAACTTCATGCCGAGCTCGTGCTGGGCCGAGGCGACCTCGTGGTGGTGCTTCTCGACCTTGACGCCCATGGATTGCATGGCGGCCAGCATTTCGCCGCGCATGTCCTGCGCCGAATCCTGCGGCGGCACCGGGAAGTAGCCGCCCTTGGTGGCGACGCGGTGGCCGAGGTTGCCGCCCTCGTAATCGGTGAAGCCGTTGGTCGGCAGTTCCACCGAATCGAGCTGGAAGCCGGTATGGTACGGGTCGGAGCCGAACTTCACGTCGTCGAACACGAAGAACTCGGCCTCGGGGCCGACATAGATCGTGTCGCCGATACCGGTGGACTTGAGGAACGCTTCGGCGAGCTTGGCGGTGCTGCGCGGATCGCGCGAATACGGCAGGCCGGACGAGGGCTCGAGCACGTCGCAGACGATCGACATGGTGGAGGCCGAGAAGAACGGGTCCATGCAGGCCGTCGCCGGGTCGGGCATCAGCAGCATGTCGGATTCGTTGATCGCCTTCCAGCCGGCGATCGACGAGCCGTCGAACATCGTGCCTTCGGCGAAGATTTCCTCATCGACGAGGGACACGTCGAACGTGACGTGCTGCCACTTGCCCCGGGGATCGGTGAAGCGGAAATCGACGTACTTGACGTCGTTGTCCTTGATTTCCTTGAGGACCTGATCGGCGGTCTTTGCCATCCCTGTGTCTCCTTCGAGGCTCAGCCTGTCTCGGCCGTGGTTTTGCCGCACCACGCGGTGGCGTGCCGCGGATTGGGAAGGGGCGTGCGCGAGGGACTTAGCTTCTAGGGCGGCGCGAGGCTAGAGCCGCGCTTGGCCGGATTGTAACAGGCCGGCGCCTTCGCCCCATCGTTCCGTTCGACCGCCGCCGCCGGCCGGCCGGAGCCATGCCGGAACATCCGCCGGAAGCGGGCGCTAGATCGCGTCGGTGCCGGTCTCGCCGGTGCGGATGCGGATCGCTTCCTCGATGGTCGAGACGAAGATCTTGCCGTCGCCGATGCGTCCGGTCTGGGCCGACTTGCGGATGGCTTCCACGGCACCTTCGACCAGAGCGTCGGAGAGGACGATCTCGAGCTTCACCTTGGGCAGGAAATCGACCACGTATTCGGCGCCGCGATAGAGCTCGGTATGGCCCTTCTGCCGGCCGAACCCCTTGGCTTCGATCACGGTGATGCCCTGAAGGCCGACCTCTTGAAGGGCCTCCTTCACCTCGTCCAGCTTGAATGGCTTGATGATCGCTTCGATCTTCTTCATGCCGAACGGGCCTGACCTGAATGCTGCTCCGGGCCCTTTTCCTACCATCGCGGCACGGCCTTCGCCACGCCGTTTTCCCCGAGACAGGCGTTAAATTGCCCATTCGGTAGGCAACGAATGCAAATCGTTTCAGCCAAGCCCGCTTTGCGCCTGAAATAACGGCGCGGCATGAGCGGTGCGCAGGCATGGACACATGGACAAGGCGAAGTTTCGAATGCCCCCACACCGTCTGATCACCGTCGAAGCGATGCGGAGAATGGACGCCGCCGCCATAGCGGCGGGCGTTCCGGGGATCGAGCTGATGCGCCGAGCGGGCGCCGCCGTGGCCGAGAGGGCCGCCACGATGGTCGCCGCGCCCTCCCGCATCCTCGTCCTGTGCGGACCCGGCAACAATGGTGGGGACGGTCTCATTGCCGCCCGCCTCCTCGAACGCAGCGGCTATGCGGTCGACCTCGTCTGCACCGTGCCGGTGGAGAGCCTGACCGGCGACGCCGCGTTGGCCGCCGCTGACTGGGAGGGGTCCGTCCTATCCGAGGCCGATCCGGCGGGGGCCGCCCTCGTCATCGATGCCCTGTTCGGGGCGGGCCTGTCCCGCGACCTCGACGGCGCGGCGAAGGCCATGGTCGAGCGGGTCGCGGCGGCGAACGTGCCCGTTCTCGCCGTCGATATTCCGAGCGGGATCGACGGCGATACGGGCGCTCTACGCGGGGTGGCGCTCAGGGCGCGCGAGACGGTGACTTTCGTCGCGTTGAAGCCGGGCCACCTGCTGCAGCCGGGCCGCGACCATTGCGGCCATCTCCATGTGGCCGATATCGGCATCGGCGATGCCGCCATCCAGGAAGGACTGGCCGGCACTCCGAGGGTTTGGCGCAACGGGCCCGATCTCTGGGGCTCTGATTTTCTGAGGCTCGACGCCGTGAGTCACAAATACACGAGGGGGCATGTCCTCGCCCTGTCCGGGCCCGCCTTCAAGACCGGGGCGATCCGCCTCGCGGCACGGGCGGCGTTGCGGGTCGGGGCCGGCCTCGTCACCGTGGCCTCCCCCACCGCCGCCATGGCCGAGAACGCCGCGCATCTGACCGCGATCATGCTGACGCCATGCGAGACCGCAGACGACCTCGACGATCTCCTCGTGGACGAGCGCCTCAACGTCATCCTCGCCGGCCCCGGCATGGGGAGCGGCGAGGCGACCCGCGAGCGTGTCGCCGTGGCGGCCGGCGTCGGGCGAAGCCTCGTCCTCGATGCCGACGCGCTCACGAGCTTCAAGGGTCAGGTCGACCAATTGGCGAGCTTCATCGCGGATGGCGGGGGGCAGGCAGTGCTGACCCCGCATTCCGGTGAGTTCGGCCGCCTCTTTGCCGATACGGCCGCTATCGACCCGAAGGCGAGCAAGCTCGAACGGGCCCTGAGGGCGGCCTCCCTCGTGGGGGCGGTCGTCGTGCTGAAGGGCGCCGATACCATCGTCGCCGCCCCCGACGGACGCGCCGCGATCAACGACCACGCCACGCCCTATCTCGGCACGGCCGGTTCGGGCGACGTCCTCGGCGGCCTCGCGGCCGGCCTGCTGGCGCAGGGCATGCCGGCCTTCGAGGCCGCCTGCGCGGCGGTCTGGCTCCACGGCGATGCCGGTTTGCGGCATGGGCCGGGTCTCGTCGCCGAGGATCTGCCGGAGATGATGCCGCGGGTTCTCGCCGGCCTGGTCAAGTGACCTCGAAGCTCGTCCACAATCCGGTGTCGAACCGCTCCAGCACCGTGGAGCCGATGACCCAGCGGCCGGGATTGTCCGCCTTGAAGGCGATCCGGGCCGTGCGGCCTTCGAGCAGCTGGAACGTGTCGAGCCAATAGGGCTCCCAGCCGTCGTCCAGCGGGTGAAGCAGCCGGAAGGCGTGGCCGTGGACGTGCAGGGCCTGCGGGAAGGCGGTGTCGTTCCGGATCGCCAGGACCACCACCTGGCCGCGCTTCACAGTGAAGGAGGGAGCGGTGCCGGAGGCTCCCGTGATCCCGTTGATGGCCCAGACCCGATTCGGATCACCGGAATAGGCCGGTTCGGCGTTGGGCTTGTCCTTGTCGAGCTTGGCGCCGCCGGTGATCGCGATGTCGCGGCGGATTGCGTTCTGGAGCTTGACCTCGGCGGGCAGGAGCTTGTTCTCGCCCACCGGTGCGATCGGCGGACGCTTCTCCGTCACCGGCTGGCCCTTGACGGTGAGTGTCGCCAGGACGAGGCCGTTGCCCACCAGGGCATTGACCGTGACGCTGGCGCCGGCTTCCGCCGGCATGTCGAGCATCAGGTCGTAGCGGGTGCCGGGGGGGAAGGGCAGCGTCGCCCGCAACGGCTCGAACGTGTCGGTGGGCTGGCCGTCCACCGCCACCACGTAGACCTTGGCGCCCTCGAACCGGATGCGGGTTCCGCGCGCGTTGCAGACATTGCCGAGCCGCAGGCGGATCCGCGATCCCGGGCGAACCTCCACCGCTTCGGGAACCGGCTTACCGTTGATCGTGACGAGATTGCCGAGGCGCCCGGAGGCCGCGGCGAAAGCCGCCTGCCCGAACGGCATCAGCGCGCCGTTCTCCTCCAGCCGCCAATCCTGCATCAACAAGGTGAGATCCTGGTCGAGCGAGGGCGGCGAGGTCTCCTCGACGATCAACGCGCCGGCAAGGCCCCGCCCCGACGGTTCGCTCGAACCGCCCACAACGAGGGGCCGGATCAGGAACGTGCCCGCATCCGGCGGGACGAAGGAGTAAGTGAAGTCCGTCCCCGGAGCGATCGGCGGCTGGGTCACGCCGCCGACGCCGTCCATGGCGTTCTGGTTGCGGACCCCGTGCCAGTGGAGGGAGAGCGGCTTGTCCGTCTTGTTTTCGACGCGCAGGCGGACGGTGTCGCCGAGTTTCGCCCGGATGACGGGAAGGCTCGCTTTGCCGTCGAAGGTCCAGATCGGCGTCTCGGCGGCCGGCTCGGGTTTCAGGCGGTTCGTGCCCGGTCCGGCGACGAGCGCGCGCGGTTCGGGCAACGGCTCGGCCGGCTTGGTCTCGGCTGGCTTGGTCTCGGCCGGCTTGGCCGGCACGGGCGCTGCCTTTGGGGTCGCCTTGCCCGATCCCGTCTGCGCCACCGCGCCCGCGATGAAGGCCGGTCCGGCAAGGCCGAGGGCCGCCGCCCGGCCGATCAGCGAACGGCGGGACAGGCCGCCGGTCTCCGAGGGCGGGTGGTCATTCTTCAGGTCGGAACTCGGCATATCACCTCGGACGGGAATGAAGGGATGCTCAGGCGCATCCGGCGCTTTCGCCCGCTTGTAGACGGCGGTCCCGCGCGGCGCCAACCGCCGCCACGCCCCTGATGGGCGAGGTCTTATTTTTTTGCTGCGGACTTGCGCGCGCATGCTATAGGACCGCGCTCTGGCGGCTGAAAAGGCACGCCGGGCGTTGGCGCTTGCGGGCGTGGCGGAACTGGTAGACGCGCTGGATTTAGGTTCCAGTGACGAGAGTCGTGGGGGTTCGAGCCCCTCCGCCCGCACCAGCCTTCGCCGTTGGGAACGGAATGGCTCACAGCGATGGCCGGCCCGCTCTGCCGCTCGGAGTCGGCCTCCGGTCGGGCGTGCTTCGTCAAACGCCGCCTGTGGTGTCCCGCCCTCGACGGCGGCGCCATTCGAGATTTTTTGACCGATCACACGGACGACAGCGGGAAGACGACGATGCAGGTGACCGAGACACTCTCCCAGGGTCTGAAGCGCGAGTTCCAGGTGCTTCTGGCCGCCAAGGAGCTCGAAGAGCGCCTGACGACCGAGCTGTCCACCCTCAAGGACAAGGCCCAGATCAAGGGCTTCCGCCCCGGCAAGGTGCCGGTGGCCCATCTGCGCAAGCTCTACGGCCGCTCGGTGATGGCCGACGTGCTGCAGAACGCGGTCAACGAGGCCAACCAGAAGATCGTCACCGACAACAACCTCAAGCTCGCCCTCGAGCCGAAGATCGAATTCCCCGGTGAGGCTTCCATCGTCGACCGGGCGCTCGAGGCCAAGGACGACCTGTCCTTCAACGTCGCCCTCGAAGTCCTGCCGAGCTTCGAGCTCGTCGACCTGTCCGACGTCACCCTGACGAAGCAGGTCGCCAAGCCGAGCGACGAAGAGGTCGACGAGGCAATCAACCGCATGGCCTCCTCGAACCGCGCCTTCACCCCGAAGGACGAGGGCGCCGAGGCCGCCACGGGCGACCGCGTCACGATCGATTTCGTCGGCAAGATCGACGGCGTCGAGTTCGACGGCGGCAAGGGCGAAGGCGTGGATCTGGAGCTCGGCTCGGGCTCGTTCATCCCCGGCTTCGAAGACCAGCTGGTCGGCGCCAAGGTCGGCCAGTCGCTGGTGGTGAAGTCGACCTTCCCCGAGGCCTACGGTGCAGAGCATCTCGCCGGCAAGGATGCCGAGTTCGACGTGACCGTCACGGCGATCCAGGCTCCGGGCGAGACCAAGATCGACGACGAGCTCGCCAAGGGCTTCGGCATGGAATCGCTGGAGAAGCTGAAGGAAGCCGTCGCCGGCGCCCTCGGTGGTGATTTCGAGGCCCAGTCGCGCCGCAAGCTCAAGAAGGAGCTCCTCGACGCCCTCGACGGCAAGTACGCTTTCGACCTGCCCCCGAGCCTCGTCCACCAGGAATTCGCTGCCGTGTGGGCCCAGGTCGAGCAGGACCTGAAGACCCGCGGCAAGACCTTCGAGGACGAGGGAACCACCGAGGAAAAGGCCACGGCCGAGTACCGCAAGATTGCCGAGCGGCGCGTCCGTCTCGGCTTGGTGCTTGCGCAGGTGGGCGAGACCGCCGATATCAAGGTCAGTGACGACGAGGTGAACCAGGCCCTGATCGCCCGTGTCCGGCAGTATCCCGGGCAGGAGCAGCAGGTCTGGGACTTCTACCGGAAGAACGCACAGGCCCTGGCCGAGCTTCGCGCACCCCTGTTCGAGGAGAAGGTCGTCGACCATGTCCTCGCCCAGGTGAAGCTGGTCGAAGAGCCCGTTTCGAAGGATGCTTTGTTCGCGGATGAGGACGCCGATGCGGCCAGCGCCGGATCGACGGAGTCGGAGACGGACAAATCCCAGGCTCCTTCGGGCGACGATCTCCCGGCCGTCGCAAAGGCCGATTGAGCTCGAGGCTCCGAAAAGGGCGGCGGGCTTGGATGTAAAGGCGGCGTTCACCGCCGCCGTAGTTCGCTGACACGTCCGGCTCGCGCGCCATTCGCGCGGCCGGACCCCTTGAAGCCTGGGGCACGAGAATGATGAGAGATCCGGTCGACTATTATAACAGCGCACTCGTTCCCATGGTGGTCGAGCAGTCGAGCCGCGGCGAGCGTGCGTTCGACATCTATTCCCGCCTGCTGCGTGAGCGGATCATATTCCTCACCGGCCCGGTCGAAGATTACGGCGCTTCGCTGATCGTCGCGCAGCTGCTGTTCCTCGAAGCCGAAAACCCGAAGAAGGAAATTTCCTTCTACATCAACTCGCCCGGTGGCGTGGTGACGTCGGGCCTGTCGATCTACGACACGATGCAGTTCATCCGCTGCCCGGTGACGACCCTCTGCGTCGGCCAGGCCGCCTCGATGGGATCGCTGCTGCTCACCGCCGGTGAGCCCGGCCACCGCTTCGCCCTGCCGAACGCCCGAATCATGGTCCACCAGCCGTCCGGCGGGTTCCAGGGCCAGGCCACGGACATCCTGATCCATGCCCGCGAGATCGAAGCGCTGAAGAAGCGCCTCAACGAGATCTACGTGAAGCATACCGGCCGCGACTACGACACCATCGTCCAGGCGCTCGAGCGCGACAATTTCATGACCGCCGACGCGGCCAAGGAATTCGGCCTGATCGACGAAGTGATCCAGAAGCGTCCCGAGCCGGCCGCAGCCTGATCTCGACCGCGCCGTGGCCGCATGGCGGCCCCGGCGCGTCCTTTAGAGGCGGGCCGCCAATGCGGCTTTGCCTTGATCCCGTCGCGGCAGCATGCTTGCATCGCGAGTCTGACCTACCGGCAGAAAGCGCGCAGGTGACTGTTTCTTTAGGCGGGCGCCCTTAGATCTTAGAAGATGCGCGTGCGCCCCGGGGCTGGCGTCGCACCCGCGAACGGAGACCGATATGAGCAAGACTGGCGGCAACGACTCGAAGAGCACGCTGTACTGCTCGTTTTGCGGCAAGAGCCAGCACGAGGTCCGCAAGCTGATCGCGGGCCCGACGGTGTTCATCTGCGACGAGTGTGTCGAACTGTGCATGGACATCATCCGTGAGGAATCGAAGTCCTCGCTGGTGAAATCGCGCGACGGCGTGCCCACGCCGAAGGAGATCCGCCGCGTCCTGGACGATTACGTCATCGGCCAGGATTTCGCGAAGAAGGTTCTCTCCGTCGCGGTCCACAACCATTACAAGCGCCTCGCCCACGCCTCGAAGCACAACGACGTCGAGCTGGCGAAGTCCAACATCATGCTGATCGGGCCGACCGGTTCGGGCAAGACTCTGCTCGCGCAGACCCTCGCCCGCATCCTCGACGTGCCCTTCACCATGGCCGACGCGACGACGCTGACCGAAGCCGGCTATGTCGGCGAGGATGTCGAGAACATCATCCTGAAGCTGCTCCAGGCGTCGGATTACAATGTCGAGCGGGCGCAGCGCGGCATCGTCTACATCGACGAGATCGACAAGATCTCGCGGAAGTCCGACAACCCGTCGATCACCCGCGACGTGTCGGGTGAAGGCGTGCAGCAGGCCCTCCTGAAGATCATGGAAGGCACCGTCGCCTCCGTGCCCCCGCAGGGCGGTCGCAAGCACCCGCAGCAGGAATTCCTGCAGGTCGACACCACCAACATCCTCTTCATCTGCGGCGGCGCGTTCGCCGGGCTGGAGCGGATCATCTCGGCGCGCGGCAAGGGCACCTCGATCGGCTTCGGCGCGACCGTGCAGGCCCCGGACGACCGCCGCACCGGCGAAATCTTCCGCAATGTCGAGCCCGAGGACCTGCTGAAGTTCGGCCTGATCCCCGAGTTCGTCGGCCGTCTGCCCGTGCTGGCGACGCTGGAGGACCTCGATGAGGTCGCCCTCAAGCGCATCCTGCAGGAGCCGAAGAACGCCCTGGTGAAGCAGTACCAGCGCCTGTTCGAGATGGAGAATGTCGACCTGACGTTCCAGGAAGAGGCGCTCTCCATGGTGGCCCGCAAGGCCATCGAGCGGAAGACCGGCGCCCGCGGCCTGCGCTCGATCCTGGAGACGATCCTGCTCGAGACGATGTACGACCTGCCCGGCCTGGATTCGGTGGAGCAGGTGGTGATCGGTCCCGAGGTGGTCGAGGGCAAGTCGCGCCCGCTCTACATCCATGGCGACCGCAACAAGGACGTTCCCGCGAGCGTCAGCGCCTGAGGGCGCAAAGCGGCGGCAGAGACTTAGCCGCCGAAACGGTCCGGGGAGAATTCTTGAAAAAGCTCTCCCCGGCTTCCATCTGAAGTGTCAGACGGCGATGGCCGCACGCTCACCTTCTGAGGTGCGGTGTCCCGCCTCCAGCCTCACAGTTCAGCGATGCTTCCGACCCCGCGATGCGGACTGGTCGGTCCGTGGCAGGATGCTTGCTCATTTCGAGGAGCTAGAGCCCGGAATCCATCAAGAGGAAGTCCGACATGACCCAATCGAAATCTCGCCAGCCGGTCGTCCCGGGTTCGACGGGCTCCTACGCCGTTCTGCCCCTGCGTGACATCGTCGTCTTCCCGCACATGATCGTGCCGCTCTTCGTCGGCCGCGAGAAGTCGATCCGCGCCCTCGAAGAGGCCGTCCGCACCGACCGCCACATCCTGCTGGCCACCCAGATCAATGCCAGCGACGACGATCCGTCGACCGATGCGATCTACAAGATCGGCACGCTCGCCAGCGTCCTTCAGCTCCTGAAGCTGCCCGACGGTACCGTGAAGGTGCTCGTCGAAGGCGCGGGCCGCGCCAAGATCACGAACTTCAACAAGTCGGATTCCTTCTACGAAGCCGATGTCGAGACGCTGACGGATGAGCTCGGCGATCCCGTCGAGGCAGAGGCCCTCGCCCGCTCGGTCATCTCCGAGTTCGAGAACTACGTGAAGCTCAACAAGAAGATCTCGCCCGAGGTGGTCTCTGCGGTTACCCAGATCGACGAGCCGTCGAAGCTCGCCGATACTGTCGGCTCGCATCTCGCGGTCAAGATCGCCGACAAGCAGGCGATCCTCGAAATCCCCACGGTGGCGGAGCGCCTCGAGCGCGTCCTGTCGCTGATGGAGAGCGAGATCTCCGTGCTGCAGGTGGAAAAGCGCATCCGGACCCGCGTGAAGCGGCAGATGGAGAAGACCCAGCGCGAGTACTACCTCAACGAGCAGATGAAGGCGATCCAGAAGGAACTGGGCGATTCCGAGGACGGCAAGGACGAGCTCGCCGAAATCGAAGAGAAGATCGAGAAGACCAAGTTCTCGAAGGAAGCCCGCGAGAAGGCGATGGCCGAGCTGAAGAAGCTTCGCCAGATGTCGCCGATGTCGGCCGAGGCCACGGTCGTGCGCAACTACCTCGATTGGATGCTCGGCATCCCGTGGTCGAAGCGGTCGCGGATCAAGAAGGATCTGCTGGGCGCCCAGGTCATGCTCGACCAGGACCATTTCGGTCTGGAAAAGGTCAAGGAGCGCATCGTCGAGTATCTCGCCGTGCAGCAGCGCGCGAACAAGCTCACCGGTCCGATCCTGTGCCTCGTCGGTCCTCCCGGCGTCGGCAAGACCTCGCTCGGCAAGTCCATCGCCAAGGCGACCGGTCGCGAATTCGTCCGGATGTCGCTGGGTGGTGTGCGTGACGAGGCCGAGATCCGCGGTCACCGCCGGACCTATATCGGCTCGATGCCCGGCAAGATCGTGCAGTCGATGCGCAAGGCCAAGACCTCGAACCCGCTCATCCTGCTCGATGAGATCGACAAGATGGGCCAGGACTTCCGCGGCGATCCGTCCGCGGCTCTCCTCGAGGTGCTCGACCCGGAGCAGAACGGCACGTTCAACGATCACTACCTGGAGGTCGATTACGATCTCTCGGACGTGATGTTCGTGACGACGGCGAATACGCTCAACATCCCTGCGCCCCTGATGGACCGCATGGAGGTGATCCGCATCGCCGGCTACACCGAGGAAGAGAAGCTTCAGATCGCCCGCAAGCACCTCATCCCGGGGGCGGTGAAGAAGCACGGCCTCACGGCCAAGGAATGGGAGATCGACGATTCCGGCGTCCTCATGCTCATCCGCCGTTACACGCGGGAAGCGGGCGTGCGTAACCTGGAGCGCGAGATCTCGAACCTGATCCGCAAGGCGGTGAAGGAGATCCTCATCACCAAGGTGAAGGCCGTTGCCGTCACCGAGGAGAACCTGCCGGTCTTCCTCGGCGCGCCGAAGTTCCGCTACGGCGAGATTGACGAGGAGGATCAGGTCGGCGTGGTGACGGGTCTCGCCTGGACCGAGGTCGGCGGCGAGTTGCTGACGATCGAAGGCGTCATGATGCCCGGCAAGGGCAAGATGACGGTCACCGGCAACCTGCGTGACGTGATGAAGGAGTCGATCTCGGCGGCGGCGAGCTATGTCCGCTCCCGGGCCCTCGACTTCGGCATCGAGCCGCCGCTGTTCGAGCGTCGCGACATCCACGTCCACGTTCCGGAAGGGGCGACCCCGAAGGACGGTCCGTCGGCCGGTATCGGCATGGCCACCGCCATCATCTCGACCCTCACCGGCATCCCGGTGAGGAAGGATGTGGCGATGACCGGAGAGGTCACCCTGCGTGGCCGCATCCTGCCCATCGGCGGTCTGAAGGAGAAGCTGCTCGCTGCCCTGCGCGGCGGCATCAAGACGGTCCTCATCCCCGAGGAGAACGCCAAGGACATCGCCGAGGTGCCCGACAGCGTGAAGAACGGGATGGAGATCATCCCGGTCTCCCGGATGGACCAGGTGCTTCAGCACGCCCTCGTGAGGGTGCCGGAGCGCATCGAGTGGGAAGAGCCGCTCCCGGTCGCCCGCCGCCCGGTGGTCGGCGAGGACGAGCCGACCACGGTGATCGCCCACTGAGCGTCATCCGCAGGTGGAAAAATGGAAAGGCCCCGGGGTTTCCCCGGGGCCTTTTCGTATGGTCCTCCACCGGCCTCGTGCCGAGGAGGGTTGCCATCCCGACGATGCTTGGATTAACGATGCGGCGCGCACCGGGCGGTTAGCTCAGTTGGTAGAGCGTCTCCTTTACACGGAGAGGGTCGGCGGTTCGAGCCCGTCACCGCCCACCATCCCGCTGCCCCTCCCCTTCCCGGCGACAGAGACGAGCGATGACCGCGCGCGGCTTCCCCACCCCCTGGCTCGTCGTCGAGAAAGTCGAGAGTTTCTGCGTCGAGGATGCGGACGGAGCGGCCGTCGCCTGGACCTACTTCTCCGACGAGCCGGAGAAGCGAGAGGCAACCGGCCTCATGACCCGCGAGGAGGCGTTGCGGATCGCCAGGGCCATCGCGATGATCCCCGAGATGCGCACGATCATTCGCAGCATCCAGGACGGGTTGACCGAGTCGGATCAACTTACGGATTGAGCCGCGCGGCGAGGACGTATGCGCCTCAGTTTCCGGCGAGGACCAAGGCCCAGAAGCGCTTGTAGCGCGTACCCGGCGCATCGACACGGGCGATGCCGATTCGCTTCAGCTGAGGCATCAGCATGTTCTTGTTGTGCTCGGATGAGGCTTTCCAGCGTGCCAGCACCTCGTCGAACGTATTCGAACCGGCGCTGAGGTTCTCGGCGGCGAAGGAGCGGCCGAATCCCGCCCGCGCCATGCGCGAATCGAACGTGCCACCGATCTCGTGGCTGAGCTTGCCGGCCCGGGCATTGGATTCCGCCTGGTAGGAGGCCGCCCGGATCAGGCTCGAATCCAGCACCACCGGGCCGAGCCCGTGCGACGCCCTGTAGCGGGAGATCGCGGCGGCGGCGGCACCCTCGTCGAGAATCACCGGGCTCGTGAGGTTGTCGGCATCGGGCAGGATCGTCGGTCCGCCGCAGCCGCCCATCGCCAGCAGGCTTCCCAAGAGGACGATGCCGCCCAGCCGCGACAGGGGGGGTGAAAGGGGGAAAGCCATCATCGCTCGGTGCCGGTTCGCTGCGCTGCCATGTCGTCGGCTTCGCCATCCCGGTGCGATGGGGCGAAATCGCGGCGGCGGCGCGAACGGGATCGCGGCACGGGCCGGTGTGTCCGATCCGCCACGCCATTGCACTCTGGCGAAGAAACTTGATCGATGCGCGAGAAGGTGCCGATTCGCGTCAGATCCGCGTACCGAGATCGCGGGGCGGCGACCCGCAGCGCCACGCGGTGATGCGGTAATCGGGATGGGTGTCGACCCATCGCGCCAGCTGCGGCTGTGCTACGCGGATGCATCCTCGCGCATCGACGACGTCGAGCGGAAGACGCTTCGATTCGCAGGTATCCGGTGCATTCGCCATGCAGGCGGTGAAGTACAGGAAGAAGAAGCCCGCCATGGTTCGGACAGCCCGTTTCGCGAGTCACGCTCGGGAAAAGGCTAGTGCACGAATGCCCCATGTCGAGGTCATCACGCAAAGCAACCCGTTTGGAGGCTGCGTCATCGGATGCGTGAATTCTTGAGAATGGCGCGGGCGACGGGACTCGAACCCGCGACCTCCGGCGTGACAGGCCGGCACTCTAACCAACTGAGCTACGCCCGCGTATCTGGGTAGCCGGGCATTCGGATCGTCCCGCATGATGCAGGCCGATGATGGACGTGGCGCGGGCGACGGGACTCGAACCCGCGACCTCCGGCGTGACAGGCCGGCACTCTAACCAACTGAGCTACGCCCGCACGGCGTCCCGCCCCGTTTCCGGCGGTGTCGGGGGTCTAGTTTCCGCACCCCGGCCTGTCAAGCAACCGGACGCAGCATTTCCAAGGAAAATCCGACGGCGGTCGCTTTGCCGAGCGCTCGGGGGCGAGAGGCGACGACCCGGCGAGCGCAGCCGCCATTGAAACCACGTCTCTTTTCTGTCATACGCCCCCTCGCGTTGAACCGCCCGGCCGATAGGGCTGCCGTGGCGGTTCGTGCTGCTCCATCAGAAGCATCAACCGAGCGCACGCCTTCGACCTGTCCCAGGGTCGGAGGGCATGCGCGTTCAGGAGAGCCAAATGCCCAAGCTGAAAACCAAGTCGGGCGCGAAAAAGCGCTTCAAGATCACCGGCACCGGCAAGGTCATGTATGCCCAGGCCGGCAAGCGCCACGGAATGATCAAGCGGACGACGAAGCAGATCCGCAACCTGCGCGGCACCACCACCCTGTTCGAGGGCGATGCTGCCAACGTGAAGAAGTATTTCCTGCCCAACAGCCGGTAATCCTTCGCCGCAGCCGATACTGTTTTCGTAATCCAGGAGAGAACCCATGGCCCGCGTCAAGCGCGGCGTGACCAGTCACGCAAAGCACAAGAAAGTCCTCAAGGCCGCCCGTGGCTATTACGGCCGGCGCAAGAATACGATCCGGATCGCCAAGCAGGCGGTCGAGAAGGGCATGCAGTATGCCTACCGTGATCGTAAGAACAAGAAGCGCACGTTCCGCGCTCTCTGGATCCAGCGCCTCAACGCCGCTGTCCGCGAGCACGGCCTGACCTATTCGCGCTTCATCAACGGTCTCGCGAAGTCCGGCATCGAGGTGGACCGCAAGGCTCTGTCCGAGCTCGCCATTCACGAGCCGGCCAGCTTCGCGGTCGTCGTGGAGAAGGCCAAGGCCGCTCTTCCGGACCTCGCCAAAGCTGCCTGATTCGTGAAGGCTGCCTGAGGCGCGTTCACACGCCCTCTCATTCGTCGATGCGAAAGGCGCGGGCCGAGAGGTGCCGCGCCTTCGTCTTTTGCAAAGGATCGTCGGCAGGCGCGCTTGCATTGGCGGCGCTTACCCGCAAAACCGCTCGCGGGGGCCGCACACGATCCGAAGGCCAGATGCCAACCGGTGGTTTGAACCGATGACCGATCTCGAAACCCTCGAAGGTGATCTGCTCGGACAGGTCGGGAGCGCATCCGACGAGGCCTCCCTCGACGCCGTGCGCGTCGCTGCGCTCGGCAAGAAGGGCTCGATCTCCGACCTGCTGAAGACCCTCGGCAGCATGACGCCGGAGGAGCGCAAGGAGCGCGGTCCGCTCATCAACGGCCTGCGCGACAGGGTGCAGGGCGCCATCGCCACGCGGCGCGAGGCGCTCACAGAGGCCGCCCTCGAAGCCCGCCTCGCGGCGGAGCGGATCGACGTCACCCTGCCGGTGCGTGAGGCGCCGGAAGCGCGTGGGCGCATCCATCCGATCAGCCAGGTCATGGACGAGATCACCGCGATCTTCGCCGATATGGGCTTCTCGGTGGCCGAAGGCCCGGACATCGAGACCGACGACTACAACTTCACCGCTCTCAACTTCCCGCCCGGCCATCCGGCGCGCGAGATGCACGACACCTTCTTCCTGGCGCCCGACCGCAACGGCCAGCGCAAGGTGCTGCGCACCCATACGTCGCCGGTCCAGATCCGCACCATGCGGTCCCAGGAGCCGCCGATCCGCGTGATCTGCCCCGGCCGTACCTACCGGCACGATTCCGACCAGACCCATACGCCGATGTTCCATCAGGTGGAGGGGCTGGTGATCGACAAGAGCGCCACCATCGCCAACCTGAAATGGGTGCTGGAGGAGTTCTGCCGCACCTTCTTCGAGGTCGATGCGGTGAAGATGCGCTTCCGGCCGTCCTTCTTCCCCTTCACCGAGCCGTCGGCCGAGGTCGATATCCAGTGTTCGCGCAAAGGCGGCGAGATCCGCTTCGGTGAGGGCACCGACTGGCTCGAAATCCTCGGCTGCGGCATGGTCCATCCGAACGTGCTCAGGAATTGCGGCTACGACCCGGACTTCGTCCAAGGCTTCGCCTTCGGCATGGGCATCGACCGGATCGCCATGCTGAAATACGGCACGCCCGATCTGCGCCCGTTCTTCGAGGCGGATGTGCGCTGGCTGGAGCATTACGGCTTCCGCCCGCTGGACATCCCGAGCCTGGTGGCCGGGCTGACGAGTTAGGATGCCGAGGGAGGGATCGTGCATGACCGAGCAGGAGATCCGACAGGTCGCCAACGAGGTGCTGCGGGAAACGCTCGGACCACACGGGTTCGAGAGCGCCGATGTTCGTCCGGCTCCCGACTTCGACGGTGAGCCCTCGCTTCATGTGACGGCGCATTTCAGGCCGAAGGCAGGGGTGACCAGCGGAGACGCTTCGACCAGGGCTCTGTCGGCTCTACGGAAACGGCTGCTCGATAAGGGGGAGGAGCGATTTCCGTACATCCGCTACGATTATCCGGATGACGAAGTGCTCGGCGACGACCCATCGGAACCAATGCCGGACCGGCACTGATGCCGAGGCTCGGAAATCCACTCGTCTACGATCTCCTGGAAACATCCCGCACGCTCGCGGACACGCGCGGCCGGGTGAACCTGCGCAAAGCGGCGATGCGCCGGGCGGTCAGCGGGGCCTACTATTCTGTCTTTCACGCTCTCTGCTTCATTTGCGCGAGTGAATTGATCGGGTGGACCCAGGAGAACGACATCGTCGAACCGATCTACCGCCTGCTCGATCATGGAACGGCAAAGAAGCGTCTCAACAGCCGGGATGCGAACCTGATCGGACCGACCGTTACCGATATCGGCAATAACTTCCTGAGTTTGCAGGAAGCTCGAAACGCCGCCGACTATTCGCCGCCTACTCTGAAGGTTCGTCATGACGAGACGTTGCGCTACATCGAGCTTGCGGAACAGACCGTGACGTTGATCGAATCTCTCACGACGCTCGACCGCAAGAAGCTTGCGGTTCTCCTGATCGCCAGAACCCGGCCCCTCTGAGCCGAAGAGACGAACTCATGAAATTCACCCTCTCCTGGCTCAAGGAGCACCTCGACACCGACTCGTCTCTGGAGAACATCTCCGAGACGCTGACGCGGATCGGTCTCGAAGTCGAAGGCATCGAGGACAAGGCGGCGGCGCTCGCGCCTTTTGTCGTCGCCCATGTGCTCACGGCCGAACAGCACCCCAATGCCGACCGTTTGCGTGTCTGCACCGTGGATGCCGGCGACGGGCAACCCGTCCAGGTCGTCTGCGGAGCGCCGAATGCGCGCGCCGGGATGAAGACGGTGTTCGCGCCCCCCGGCACCTACGTGCCCGGTCTCGACAAGACCTTGGCGGTCGGCAATATCCGGGGCGTCGAGAGCCTCGGCATGCTGTGCTCGGGCGCCGAACTCGGCCTCGGCGAGGAGTCCAGCGGCATCCTCGATCTGCCGGCGGACGCCCCGACCGGCCAGGCCTACGCGCTCTATGCCGGGCTCGACGATCCGGTCATCGAGATCAACCTCACCCCGAACCGCCCGGATTGTACCTCGATCCACGGCATCGCCCGCGATCTCTCGGCTGCCGGCATCGGCGTCTTGAAGCGCGAGCCGATGCCGCCTGTGCGTGGCGAGGGCGAGTGCCCCGTGCCGGTCGCCCTCGATTTCGAGCCCGCGGACAAGGGATTGTGCCCCTATTTCGCCCTGCGCCTCGTGCGCGGCGTGAAGAACGGACCCTCCCCGGACTGGATGCAGGCCCGCCTGCGCGCCATCGGCCTTCGCCCGATCAACGCTCTCGTCGACATCACCAACTACCTCACCTTCGATCGCGGACGCCCGCTCCACGTCTTCGACGCGGCCAAGGTGAAGGGCGCTCTGACGGTCCGACGCGCCCGCGACGGCGAGAGCCTGAAGGCGCTCGACGGCAAGACCTATGCGCTCGATGACGGCATCGTCGTCATCGCCGACGAGAACGGCCCCGAATCCATCGGCGGCATTATCGGCGGCGAGGCCTCCGGCTGCGACGACGCCACCGTGGACGTGATCATCGAATCCGCCCTGTGGGACCCGGTGAACATCGCCCAGAGCGGCCGGCGCCTCGGCATCATCACCGATGCCCGCTACCGCTTCGAGCGCGGCGTCGACCCCGTTTTCGCCCTGCCGGGGCTCGACCTCGCCGCCCGCATGGTCGTCGAGATCTGCGGCGGCACGGCGAGCGAGGCGGTGATCGCCGGTGACTTGCCCGAGACCGAGCGTGTCATCGATTTCCCCTGGACCGAGACCCGCCGACTCGCCGGGATCGAGCTGTCCCGCGCCGAGATGAAGGTGACGTTGGAGACCCTCGGGTTCCACGTGGCCGGCTCGGGCGACCGGGTGAAGGTTCTCACCCCGTCCTGGCGCCCGGATGTGGAAGGCAAGGCCGATCTCGTGGAGGAGATCATCCGCATCGCCGGCCTCGACCGGATTGAGCCGAAGCCGCTGACCCGTGGCGATGCCGCCATCGCCAAGGCGACGCTGACGCCCCTGCAGAAGCGCACGCGTCTCGCCAAGCGGGCGCTGGCCACGCGCGGCCTCGTGGAGGCGGTGACGTGGTCGTTCATCCCGCATGACGACGCCGTCCTGTTCGGCGGCGGCAAGGCGGATCTGGCGCTGGCCAACCCCATCGCCGCCGATCTCTCGGACATGCGCCCGAGCCTCGTTCCGGGCCTGCTCCGGGCGGCCCAGCGCAACGCCGACCGCGGCTATGGCGACGTAGCCCTGTTCGAGGTCGGGCAGTGCTTCGAGACCGACCAGCCCGAAGGCCAGTCGATCCGCGCCACGGCCATTCGCCGGGGAACGGCACGCCACGATGGCGCCGGCCGCCATTGGGCGGGGGCCGCCGCCACCGTCGATGCATTCGAGGCCAAGGCCGACGCCCTGGCGCTCCTCACCGCCCTCGGCGTGCCGACCGGCGGTCTCCAGCT
This sequence comes from Methylobacterium sp. AC832, assembly GCF_979256025.1. Classification (NCBI taxonomy): domain Bacteria; kingdom Pseudomonadati; phylum Pseudomonadota; class Alphaproteobacteria; order Hyphomicrobiales; family Methylobacteriaceae; genus Methylobacterium; species Methylobacterium sp. AC832. The sequence goes on along the minus strand of NZ_CEEDMV010000001.1, from coordinate 1,512,724 downwards.
CGTGGCGGGTGGCCCCGCCTGGCTTCATCCCGGACGCTCCGGCACGATGCAGTTCGGGCCGAAGAACCCAATCGGCTATTTCGGCGAGATCCATCCCCGTGTGATGAAGGCTCTGGACCTGAAGGGCACGCTCGTGGCCTTCGAGATCACGCTGGATACGATCCCCCTGCCGAAATACCGCCCCACCAAGGTGAAGCCTGCGCTTGCCCTCTCCGACTTCCAGGCGATCTCGCGCGACTTCGCCTTCGTCGTCGGGCGCGACGTTGCGGCGGGCGACGTGGTGAAGGCGGCGCAAGCTGCCGAGCGCAAGCTCATCGCCGGGATCGACGTCTTCGACATCTACGAGGGGACGGGCATTCCCGACGGCTCGAAATCCGTCGCCATCGCGGTTCGGCTCCAACCGGTGGAGCGGACCCTCACCGACGCGGAGATCGAGGCCGTGACGGCCAAGATCGTCGCCGAGGTCGCCCGCAAGACCGGCGCGACTTTGAGAGGCTGAGGCCGGCTCTCGGAACCTCAGACAAGGAAGCCGATCACATGGCGAACCAGGAACTGATCGACGTCTTGTCGGCCGCCAAGCATCTGCCGAAGGAGGCGATGCTTCAGGCCCTGGCGAGCCCGGCCGACATCGCCGAACCGGTCCTCGCCGTTCTCGCTTTGGCGGCAGACGGCAAGGAGCTCGACGAAGCGCAGGGCAACCTGCTGTTCTGGGGAGTACACATCCTGGCGGCGGTCGGCGAGACGCGGGCCTTCGCTCCGCTTCTGACCATCCTGCGGCGCGAGGATTCCGACGGGCTCGACGCCCTCCTCGGCGACGCGCTGACCACCACCATGGCGAAGGTGCTCACCAGCTTGTTCGACGGGGACGTCGCGCCGATGCATGCGCTGCTGCTTGATTCGACGGTGGATGGCTTTGCCCGCAACGAGGTCTTCGCCGCCCTTGCCTACCTGACCCAGACCAGACGGATCGACCGGACCCAGACCCACGATCTCCTCGTCCGCTTCGACGACAAGCGCGCCGCCGTCGAGGGCGACGTCGCCTGGGTCGGCTGGGAGGAGACCATCGCGCTCCTCGGCTACGCCGACCTGGCCCTGCGGAGCACGGCCGCCAGGGCCAACGGCCGCCTGAGCGACGAGTTCAGCGATGCAGGGTGGTTTCATACCACCCTTCGCCGGGCGACCGCGAAGCCCAACGACATGCAGCGGTTCGACGGACAGCACTACGGCACGTTCGACGACCCGATCGGGGCCTTGGCCTGGACCGCCGAGGGGGCGGGCCTTCCAATCCGCAATCCGGTGAAGATCGGCCGCAACGATCCCTGCCCGTGCGGAAGCGGGAAGAAGTACAAGAAGTGCTGCCTCAACGCGGCCTGACGAAGGGCGAGGATCGGCCCTGACCGTAAAGGTCCGGCGTGTTCGGTCGCGAGGACGCGACAGCCTTCATCTGCGGCGTTACGATGAACTCACCGCGTTCATCTTCGCCGGAGCAGTGCCATGTCCCTCGTGATCCCCGTCATCCTCGGTTCCGTCCGCAGCGAACGCCAGGGCTTGCGCGCGGCGCGCTTCCTCGTGGCGCGCCTGCGGGAACGCGGCATCGAGGCTCCGCTGGTGGACCCGGCGGAGTTGAAGCTGCCGCTCCTCGACAAGATGTACAAGGAATATCCCAAGGGCGAGGCGCCTCCGGTGCTCGAGGACCTCGCCACGCTCTACCGCCGGTCGGATGCGTTCGTGGTCGTCTCGGCCGAGTACAATCACTCGATCCCGCCGGCCCTCTCGAACACGCTGGATCACTTCCTCGAAGAGTATTTCTGGCGGCCTTCGGCCATCGTCTGTTACTCGGCCGGCCAATATGGCGGCGTCCGCGCGGCGATGCAGCTCCGGGCGATGATGGCCGAGCTCGGCGCACCGAGCATCGCGTCGCTGCTGCCGATCCCCCGCATCCACAAGGCGCTCGACGAAGAAGGCGTGCCGCAGGAGGAATGGCTAGGCAAGGCCGCCAAGCGGTTCCTCGACGAACTCGTTTGGCATGCCGAGGCCCTGAAGGCGCAGCGCGCCAAGGGCACGCCCTACTGACTGGGGTCTGTTTGATCGCATGTCTCGGCGGATGCTGATGCCAGGGTCGATCATCCCAGCAGACCGCTTCATCCCGAGGTGCCCGCGTCAGCGGGCTTTGAGAGAGCCCTCCAGTTGGCGCGCGATTTCTGAAAGCCTCCTTCGAGGCCGCTACGCCGCACCTCAGGATGAGGTAGAGCGTTGGAAAAGCGACTCAAACAGGCTCTGAGGGTGGTGCTTCGTGCCGGGGATCCGCCGATGCGTCGCCCGGCGCGGGTTTTGCGCGTTGACCATCCATGATGCCGGAGGCCGCAGCAAAGATGACGATTCTTCAGACCCTTCTCGCCAGTCTCGTGAAGGCGGCACTGATCTCCGACGACGCGACGAGTCTTCGCTGGCGTGACGAGGCGAGGCGCGCCCATGCGGCGCTCGCCTCGGACCCGTCGGCGGTGGCGGGGTTGAAGATCGACGGGATCTGGACCTTGGCCGTCCGCGAGGCGGAGGCCCCCGAGCTTCGTGCCTCTGAGAACAGGGTCTCGTTCACGCTGCCGGTCGCCTGCCCGTTCAGCCTCGCCGACATCACCGATCCGGGTTTCGACATTGATGCCGGGGTGGAGCGGATCGTCGGTTCCGCGTCCACCGGTTGATGAACATCGGAAGAACATTGCCCCCGGCCTCGCGCGGTCCCATGTTAACGGATGTGGAAAGGCCCGAGCCTGAGGCTTTTCGACCTCTCGCCGCGAAGACATGAGCGGCGGGTTAGACGAGTTCGAGCCCAGAGACATTTGGCCAGACGCATCAATCCCAACCCCGGGCAGAGCGCCCTTCCCTCCCGCGAGCAGATTCTCGCCTTCATCGCGCAGGCGACCGAGAAGGTCGGCAAGCGCGAGATCGCCGCGGCGTTCAACATCAAGGGTGCCGATCGCATCGGCTTGAAGCGAATCCTCAAGGAGATCGAGGAGGAAGGGGAGATCGAGCGCGGACGCGCCGGGCTGGTGCCGCCCGGCCGGCTGCCGCCGGTGACGCTGGCCGATATCAAGTCGCGCGATCGCGATGGCGATTTCTTTGCCGTTCCCGTGGAATGGGACCATGCGAAGGGACCCCCGCCGAAGATCCTGGTTTCTTCTCCGCGCAGCGGCAAGAAGCCGGGCCGGGCCGCGCCCGGTATCGGGGACCGCGCCCTTCTGCGCGTCGAACTCATTCCCGGCGAGAGCGGGCGCTATTCCGGCCGTGTCATCAAGGTGATCGGCAAGAACAAGGCGGAGGTGATCGGCGTCTACCGCTCCGGCCCCGATGGCGGTCGCATCGTGCCCGTTGAGAAGCGGGCGCAGGGCCGCGAGATCGCGATTCCGGCCGGCGAGGAAGGCGAGGCGCGGGACGGCGACCTCGTCAGCGTCAGCCTCGTCAGCGAGAGCCGGTTCGGCTTGCCGCGTGGGCGCGTGACCGAGCGCCTCGGGTCGCTCGGCTCGGAGCGCGCCGTGAGCCTGATCGCGCTGCATCTCCACCACATCCCCCACGTCTTCGCCGCCGACACTCTGGCCGAGGCCGACGCGGTGGAGCCGGTGGGGATGAAGGGCCGTGAGGATTGGCGCGCCGAGCCGCTCCTGACCATCGACCCGCCCGACGCCAAGGACCATGACGACGCTGTGATGGCGGTGCCGGACCCGGACGAGGCCAATCAGGGCGGCTTCGTCGTCACCGTCGCCATCGCCGATGTGGCCGCCTATGTCCGCCCCGGCTCGGCCCTCGACCGCGAAGCGCTGTTGCGCGGCAACTCGGTCTATTTCCCGGACCGCGTCGTGCCGATGCTGCCGGAGCGCATCTCCAACGACCTTTGCTCGCTGAGGGAAAAGGAGGATCGGCCCGCCATCGCGGTGCGCATGGTGATCGGCCCCGACGGCGTGAAGAAGCGCCACAGCTTCCACCGGGTCATGATGCGCTCGCGCGCCAAGCTGTCCTACGCCCAGGCGCAGGCGGCGATCGACGGATTCACCGACGAGACGACCGCGCTCCTGCTGGAGCCGATCCTTCGCCCGCTCTGGGCCGCCTACGCGGCCCTGACGGCGGCGCGCGAGGCACGCGGCCCCCTCGCCCTCGATCTGCCGGAGCGGAAGGTGCTGCTGACGCCGGACGGGGCCGTGGACCGGGTGGTGGTGCCGGCCCGCCTCGACGCGCACCGGCTCATCGAGGAGTTCATGATCCAGGCCAACGTGGCCGCCGCCGAGACCCTGGAGCAGGCGAAACAGCCGCTGATCTACCGCGTCCATGACGAGCCGGCCCTGGAGAAGATGCGCGCGCTCGGCGAGGTTCTGGCCTCCATCGGCATCAAGATCCCCAAGGAAGGTGCCCTGCGCCCTGCCCTGTTCAACCGCATCCTCGGCGCGGTGGCCGAGACCGAGCATGCGATCTTCATCAACGAGGTCGTGCTGCGCTCGCAGGCCCAGGCCGTCTATGCCGCGCAGAATCTCGGGCATTTCGGCCTGAACCTCAGGCGCTACGCCCATTTCACCTCGCCGATCCGGCGCTATGCCGATCTCATCGTCCACCGGGCGCTGATCGCCGCCTGCCGCCTTGGCCCGGACGGCTTGTCCTCCGACGTGACGGTGGGTGCTCTCGACCAGATCGGCGAGCAGATCTCGGCCGCCGAGCGTCGCGCCATGGCGGCCGAGCGCGAGACCATCGACCGGCTCATCGCGCATCACCTCGCCGACAGGGTCGGTGCTACCTTCACCGGCCAGATCTCGGGCGTCACCCGCGCCGGGCTCTTCATCAAACTCGACGAGACCGGCGCCGACGGCTTCGTGCCGATCTCCACCATCGGCAACGATTTCTACCACCACGACGAGGGGCGGCATGCTCTGGTCGGCTCGCGCAGCGGCGAGACCCATCGCCTCGGCGACCGGGTGGAGGTCAGGCTGGTGGAAGCGGCGGCCGTGGCCGGCGCCCTGCGCTTCGAACTGGTCTCCGAAGGTCAGTCCCGGCCACAGGTCGGCGGGGCGAGATCCCCGCGCTCGCCGAGCTTCCACAAGGTCGGCCCGCCCGGCAGGCCCGCCGGCATCCGCAACACCGGGTCGCGCCACCGCGAGTCGCGCCGCTAGGGCGGCTGGTGTAGGATCGGGCCTCGTCGGAACTGGTCTTCCCAGCCCCAACCTCGGCGATGAGGTCGCGGCGTTGGACATCCGAAGCGGAAGGTAGATCGCCATGACCGAGAGCGTCGAGACCCTGCCCGGAGAGCGTGTCGGCCTCGTCAAGTCGATGGCGCGCGGCTTCCTGTGCCGCTGCCCGCATTGCGGCGAGGGCAAGCTCTTCGGCAAGTTCCTGAAGGTCCGTCCTTCCTGCGACGCGTGCGGGCTCGAATTCCACCACCACCGGGCCGACGACCTTCCGCCCTACGTGGTAATCTTCATCATCGGCCATATCGTCGGTTATTTCATTCTCGAACTCGAGACGAATTACGACGTACCGTTGTGGTTTCAGCTCTCGTTCTGGCCGATCGTGACCCTCGGATCGGCGCTTGCCCTGCTGCAGCCGGTGAAGGGCGCGGTAGTCGGATTGCAGTACGCCCTTGGCATGGGAGGCTTTGCCACGCTACCGACGGGGACAAGCGTGGCAATTGCGCGATCCGAGGAGGTTCAGCTTGGACCAAGCGACAATCCTACCCCCGGCCTCGGCCGCCTCTGAGCTTCGACGGCGCCCGGCCACCCTACGGCCGCGCAACGCGGCCACCCTCATCATCATCGACCGCACGGCGCGCCAGCCCAAATTCCTGATGGGCAAGCGCCATGACGGCCTCGCCTTCATGCCCGGCAAGTTCGTCTTCCCCGGCGGGAGGATCGAGCCCGGAGATCGCCGCATGAGCGTCGCCGGAGCGCTCTCGACGCGCGCGGAAGATGCCCTGGCCAAGCGCGTGCCGCGCGCCTCGCATTCCCTCGGGCGAGCGCTCGCTTTGGCGGCGATCCGCGAGACCTCCGAGGAGACCGGACTTTTCCTGGGCACCAAGGAATACGGACCGCCCGACACCGCGCCGGAGGGAAGCTGGTCGGCCTTCAAGGAGTTCGGAATCCTGCCGGACCTCGAATCGCTCCACCTGGTGGCGCGCGCGATTACGCCCCCCGGCCGACCGCGCCGGTTCGACACCCGCTTCTTCACCATCGACCGGAAAGCCGTGGCGGCGGAGCAGCCGGGGATCGTCACGCCGACATCCGAACTGGTGGAGCTTGCCTGGGTGAGTTTCGCCGAGGCGCGCAACCTCGACCTGCCGCGGATCACCCGCGTCGTCCTCGACGAATTGGAGCTGCAGATCGCCGGTGGGTTCGCGCCCTACCTGCCGATCCCGTTCTTCTACGAGCGGAGCGGCAAGCATGTCAGGGAGGTTCTGTAGACGGCCGCAGGAACCGTATCCGCTCACATTCCGTTGATCGAACGATGATGTAGCTGGAGTATGACGATGCTGAAAGGCGGATTGTTGTGGTTGATCGGTATCCCATTGCCGATCATTTTGCTGATCTACTTCTTCACGTCCTGGCTGCACTGAGCGGAACTGAAACGGGACGTACCGCCGAGGCCGATGAGCCGGCTCATCGGCGGGCATGACATGAAAAAGCCCTCTCCCCCGACCGGGGAGAGGGCTTTTTCGTTAGTAGATACGAGCGCCAGCTACTCGGCGGCGTCGAGGCGCGGGCGGACGATTTCGGCGCGTTCGCGCTTCACCAGTTCGGCCGTGAGGAACGCGACTTCCAACGCCTGCTCCGCATTGAGGCGGGGATCGCAATAGGTGTGGTAGCGATCCTGCAGGTCGTCGGCCGTCAGCGCGCGGGCGCCGCCGGTGCATTCCGTGACGTTCTTGCCGGTCATCTCGAGATGGATGCCGCCGGCGATGGTCTGCTCCGCCCGGTGGACGCCGAAGAAGCCTTCGATCTCCGTCATCACCCGCTCGAACGGACGCGTCTTGTAACGTCCGGCCGCGATGGTGTTGCCGTGCATCGGATCGCAGACCCACACGACCTTGCGGCCCTCGCGCTCCACCGTGCGGATCAGCCCGGGCAGATGCTCGCCGACCTTGTCCGCGCCGAAGCGGCAGATCAGGGTCAGACGGCCCGCTTCGTTCTCCGGGTTGAGCTGGTCGATCAGTTTGATCAGCCCTTCCGAGGTCATCGACGGCCCGCATTTCAGCCCGATCGGGTTCTTGATCCCGCGCGCATACTCGATATGCGCGTGGTCGGCCTGGCGGGTGCGGTCGCCGACCCAGAGCATGTGGCCCGATGTGGCGTACCAGTCACCGCTGGTGGAATCGACGCGGGTCAGCGCTTCCTCGTAGCCGAGGAGGAGCGCCTCGTGGCTCGTGAAGAAATCCGTGGTGCGGACTTCCTGATGCGTCTCGGGGTTGATGCCGATGGCGCGCATGAAGTCGAGGGCGTCGCTCATCCGCTCCGCCACGTCCTGGTAGCGTGAGGATTGCGGGCTGTCCTTGACGAAGCCGAGCATCCAGCGATGCGCGTTCTCGAGATTGGCGTAGCCGCCGGTCGCGAAAGCGCGCAGCAGGTTGAGCGTCGCCGCCGACTGGCGGTACGCCTCCAACTGCCGGCGCGGATCGGGGATGCGCGCCTCCTCCGTGAAGGTGATGCCGTTGACGATGTCGCCCCGGTAGCTCGGCAGGCTCACGCCATCCATCGTCTCGGTGGGCGAGGAGCGCGGCTTGGCGAACTGCCCGGCGATGCGCCCGACCTTCACGACCGGCGAGCCGCCCGCGAAGGTGAGCACCAGCGCCATCTGCAGGAAGACGCGGAAGAAATCGCGGATGTTGTCGGCCGAATGCTCGTCGAAGCTCTCGGCGCAATCGCCGCCCTGCAGCAGGAAGGCTTCGCCGGTGGAGACGCGGGCGAGCGCCGATTTCAGCTTGCGCGCCTCACCTGCAAAAACGAGGGGCGGAAAGCTGGCGAGCTGGGTCTCGACCGTCTGGAGCGCAGCGGCATCCGGATAGGCCGGTACCTGCTGGATCGGCAGGTTGCGCCAAGATGTCGGCGTCCAACCGCTCTTCGATGTCCAACGCTCGCCCATGATGATCTCCCGTCCACCTCTCGGCCGGCTTCACGAAAGGGGAATCCCTCGCGAAGAGCGGGGCTTATAGAGCGGTTCTCGTAGAGAAGCGAGGGATACGCACCGGCCGGTTCCGCCGGTCGCGAGAGTGTCCCGCCCGATAAGGCCAAGGTCGACCCAGTAGATGGAGATTGGCCGTCGTCGACTCAAGACGCCGCGCGCTCGGCGGGATGCCCGGAGAGGGAGTTGCTACTCGCCCTCCCCGTCCTCTACGGCGATGCCGTGCTCCGACAGGATCCAGAAGATCGCTTCGAGATCCTCGGCCGTCACGTCGCGCGGAGGCAGGGCCTCCTCCAGATCCTCGTAGGTCAGGCGGCGCGCACGCTGCGCTTCGGCCTTGGCGAGAAGACGGTCCACCGTCTCGCGCATATCCTCCGGCAGGGCATCGTGGCTCGGCAGGCGACGCTCGACGTCCGGAAACAGCGCCTGTTCCAGCATTCGGTCGATGATCGCCTGGCGCCGGTCATGCGCGTCGTCGTTCTGTGCCATGTCCCGTTATGGAGCGCGGAAGCCGCTCGAAACAAGTGAGCGTTATATCACCGACCTCCGGGCGCCGGAGGACGCGGCGACCTTAACCCTGGAGGGTCGAGGCCGAGCGGGCGATGGTCACCGGGATCGCCTTGGCGGCCGGCGTCTTCGATTGCTCGTCATGGTGCCAGAGCGGGATGAGCGGATTGAGCTCCGGGTAGTAGCCCGCGCAATTCCCTGGCGGGATGTTGTAGGCCACGATGCGAAGCCCCTTCACCGAACGGACCCTATCGTCGGCGACCGTCGTCACATCGACGATCTGGGCATCGGCGAAGCCGAGCCGGGCGATATCGGCGGCATTCATGAACAACACCATCCGGGTGCCCTTCACGCCGCGGAATCGGTCGTCGTAGCCGTAGACAGTGGTGTTGAACTGGTCGTTCGAGCGCAACGTGATGAGGTCGAGAGCCTCGGCGCTCCGCAGCGGCATGTCGGGATCGGCCTCGATTCCCTCGGGAACCGTGAAATTGGCCTTGCCGGTCTCCGTCTCCCAGCGGCGTTCGCGGGCGGCCAGGGGCTTGTGGATGCCGCCCGGCTCGAACATCCGGCCTTCGAGATTGTGGAACACCGAGGGGTAAGTCGTCTCCATGGCCCCGCGAATGCGGGAATAGTCACCGACCCATGCGTCCCAGGGAACGTTCGGGTTTGGCTCCAGGGTCGCCTTGGCGATCTCGGCGACGATCCACGGCTCGGAGCGGACCTGTTCGCTCACCGGATTGGTCTTGCCCCGCGAACCGTGGAAACACGAGGTCGAGCTCTCCATCGAGACCGCCTGCGAACCGCTCGCCTGGGTGTCGATTTCGATCCGGCCGAGGCAGGGCAGGATATAGGCAACCTCACCGTTGATGAGGTGCGAGCGGTTGAGCTTGGTCGAGATCTGCACGGTGAGGCGCATGCCCGGCCACGCCTCTTCCATCCGCACCGTCTCGGGCACCGCTCGAACGAAGTTGCCGCCGAGGCTGACGAAGGCCTTCACCTCCCCGGAGACGATGCCATCGCAGGCCTCCACGGTGTTGAGGCCCTTCTCGCGCGGCGGCTCGAAACCGTATTGCTCCTTCAGCATGTCCAGCGGCGCGAGTTCCGGCTTCTCGGTGATCCCCACCGTGCGTTGGCCCTGGACGTTGGAATGGCCCCGAACCGGAGAGGGCCCGGCGCCCTTCCGCCCGATATTCCCGCGCAGGAGGAGGAGATTCACGAGCATCTGCACGGATTCCGTGCCCTTGCGATGCTGGGTCAATCCCATGCCGTAGACGCCGATGACGGCACGCGCGCGGGCATAGACGGTGGCCGCCGCCTCGATGGCAGCGCGGGTGAGACCCGACCGGCCTTCGAGGGCCGCCCAATCCTGTGACTCGCAATAGGCCGCGAAGGCGTCGAACCCATGGGTGTGTTCGTCGATGAAGCTCCGGTCGAGGATGCCGGGGCGCCCGACGCTCAGCGCCTCTCGGTCGGCTGCGATGAGCGCCTTGCACATCCCGGTGATCGCCGCGAGATCGCCGCCGGCCTTGACCTGATGGTACTGGGTCGAGATCTCGGTGGCGTGGCCTGTCGCCATTTCCACCACCGACTGGGGGTTGGTGAACCGCTCCAATCCGCGCTCGCGCAGCGGGTTGAAGGTGATGATCGGAACCCGGCGTTTGCGGGCCTCCTGCAATTGATGCAGCATCCGGGGGGCGTTCGAGCCGACATTCTGGCCGAAGAACAGGATCAGGTCGGTCGCCTCGAAATCGTCCAGCACCACCGTTCCCACGGGGACGCCGATCGATGCCTTCAGCCCGACGGAGGTCGGCTCGTGGCACATGTTGGACGAATCGGGCAGGTTGTTGTTGCCGTACATCCGGGCGAAAAGCCCATAGATGTAGGACGTCTCCAGCGAGGCGCGGCCCGACGTGTAGAACACCACCGATTTCGGATCGAGGGCGCGCAATTGACGGCCGATCGCCGCCGTCGCCTCGTCCCAGGAGACCGGCATGTAGCGATCGCTCGTTGCGTCGTAGCGCATCGGATGCGTGAGCCGGCCCTGCTCCTCCAGGGCGTAATCCGTCCAGCCGCGGAGTTCCGTCACCGTGTGCTTGGCGAAGAAGTCGGGTCCGCAGCGCTTGGCGGTCTGCTCCCAGGCCGTCGCCTTCGCGCCGTTCTCGCAATACTCGAACGTCAGCGGCTTGGCGGGTTTGGCCCAGGCGCAGGACACGCACATGAAGCCGTCCGGCTTGTTCTGCTTCATCAGCAGCGCCGCGCCGGAGACGGGAATCTCTTCCCGCAGAAGAATTTCGGTGAGAGATTGCGCCGAGCCCCAGCCGCCGGCCGGCCCGTCATAGGCCTCGATCTTCGGCTCCGCCATCTTGTCGGTCATTCGCTGGGCCTTTGCCGATGAATCGGTTCAGAGCCCAACGGCAGCGCCGAGTACCTGTTCCGGGGTGCGGCTCTAACCCACTCCTTCCGGCCGCTTGGTCACGGCGGGCACCCGCATGGTGACGAGTTCCTCGCCCGCCGTGGGATGGACCGCGATAGTCCTGTCGAAATCGGCCTTCGTCGCTCCCATCGTCACCGCGATGGCGACGGCCTGGATGATCTCCCCGGCATCGTGGCCGACGATATGGACGCCGAGCACCCGGTCGCTGGCGCAGTCCACGATGATCTTCATCAGGACACGCTCGGCGCTGCCGGACAGCGTCGCCTTCATCGGGCGGAAGCTCGACTTGTAGACATCGATAGTCTCGAACCGCTCGCGCGCCTGCTCCTCGGTGAGGCCGACGGTGCCGATCTCGGGCGTCGAGAACACGGCGGTGGCGATGAGTTCGTGGTTCACCGCCCACGGCCTGCCGCCGAATACGGTGTCGGCGAAGGCATGGCCCTCGCGGATGGCGATGGGCGTCAGGGCGGCGCGGTTGGTGACGTCGCCCACCGCGTAGATCGAAGGCACGCTTGTCTGCGAGAAGGCGTCCACCGGGATCGCACCGCTCTCGTCGGTCTCGATCCCCACGGCCTCCAGGCCGAGGCCGGTGACCGCCGGCCTGCGCCCGGTGGCGACGAGGACCTGATCGACTTCGAGAACGCTGCCGTCGCCGAGGGTCGCGGCAATGCCGCCCTCACCGCGTTCGAGGCGCTCCACCGTCTGGTTGAGCCGAAGATCCAGGCGCTTCTCATAAGCGAGGCCGAGGGCGTCGCGGACCTCATCGTCGAACCCGCGCAGCAGGCGGTCGCCCCGGTGCAGCAGGGTCGTGCGCGAGCCGAGATGCGCGAAGACGCTGGCGAACTCGACCGCGATGTAGCCACCTCCGATGACCAGGATCCGCTTCGGCAGGGTCTCGAGTTCGAAGACCTCGTTGGAGGTGATGCCGAGATCGCCGCCGGGAATGACCGGCACCTTCACCGGATACGCGCCCACCGCCACGAGGATGTACTTCGCCCGCACACGGCGACCCGAGCCGACGAGGCGGATCGTATGCGCGTCCTCGATGACGGCCCGTTCGGGGATGATGGTGACGTTCATCCGTTCGAGGTTGGTGTCGTAGATCGATTCGAGGCGTGAGACCTCGGCGTCCCGGCGCGCTTTCAGCACGCTCCAATCGAAATGCGGCTCACTCACCGACCAGCCGAAACCGGCCGCGTCCTCGAACTCGTCGGCGAAGCGCCCGGCATAGACCATCAGCTTTTTCGGGACGCAGCCGCGGATCACGCAGGTGCCGCCGATCCGGTACTCTTCGGCGAGACTCACCCTGGCGCCGTAGCCGGCGGCGATGCGTGCCGCGCGCACGCCCCCCGAGCCACCACCGATGACGAATAGATCGACGTCGAATTCGTCGGTCATGGCAGGCTCCTCACAGCGACGGATGCAGGTTCGGCGATCCTGGTGGAACGCGGGGCTCATTCTGTCCGCTCTATCGCAGGAACACGATGCCCGTCATCGCCGCGCGGCGAAATTCAACGCTGCCGCTTCGGTTCGTCACTGAGGGCATGGATCGGGCCGGTCAGATCGGCGGTCCAGAGACGGGCGACAGCTTCGCGCCGAGCAAGCGAAGGTGCTGTCGTAATTTCATGGAACAATAATCTAGCCAACGAAATGGAACAGGTGCGGGAGAGGGCGAATAGAAAAATCAATTTCCCTTCGAGATAAAGCCACGCTTCATGATGAAGCGTTGCGACATCTCGACGGAACGCTTTCGCTTCCTTCCGGATTGAATAGGTCCGATCGAGGGAGAATAACATGCGACATCAGCTGGCTACACTCGCGTTTGTGGCACTTCTAGGCTCGGGCACGGCCTATGCTCAGACCACCGTGACCGGCAAGCCCGCCACGGATGCCGAGACCAGCGCCAAGTCTGGCGGCCAAGAATCCGTGACGCGCCCGAACACCGACAAGCCCGATGCGAAGAACCCCGCCACCACCCAGGCGGCGACCAACGCCAAGCTGGAAGAAGGCGCGAACAGCTTCACCGAGGGCCAGACCCGGAGCCGCCTCGAACAGGCTGGCTACAAGGACGTCAAGGAACTCAAGAAGGACGACAAGGGCATCTGGCGCGGGGCGGCAACGCTCAACGGGAAGCCTGTCACCGTCGGCGTCGACTTCAAGGGCAACGTCGCTGCTCAGTAGCGACATCTCGGACGTCGCAGACTTGTCGATACAGTGAGAGGAACGATCCCATGGCAAACCAGACCATTACCGCACTCTACGATTCCTATGACGATGCCAGCAAGGCCGTCGCCAAGCTCGAAGCTTCGGGCATCAGCCACAGCGACATCAGCATCGTCAGCAGCAACGAGAACGACCGCCATGCCGGACGTGTAGCGACCGGCGATCATACCCGCACCGACACCGCCGAGACGGCGTCGACCGGTGCCGGGACGGGCGCCGGCGTCGGTACGCTCCTCGGCGGCGCGGCCGGTCTCCTGACGGGCCTCGGCCTGCTGGCGATCCCCGGTGTCGGTCCCGTCGTGGCCGCTGGTTGGCTTGTGACGACGCTCGCCGGTGCCGGCATCGGTGCCGCGGCCGGCGGTCTTGTCGGCGGCCTGACCGGCGCCGGTCTGAGCGAAGCCGATGCGCATACCTACAGCGAAGGCGTGCGTCGCGGCGGTACCCTCGTGACCGTCAAGGCCGACGATGCCCGCGCGTCCCTGGTGATGGACGTTCTCGAGGAGCACGGCTCGGTGAACGTGACCGAGCGTGCAGAGGGTTGGAAGGCCGAAGGCTGGACCGCGCCGAGCGCCACGCCGTCCGAGGCCACCACGGTCCCGGGCAACCGTACCGGCGTGCGCTCCTACCCCACCGCCTCGCTCTAACCGAGACGACCCATCCACGAATGGAAAAAGCCGCCCCGAAAGGGCGGCTTTTTCATGCCGTCTCGAAGGGGAGACGAAGCTTACTTGATCTTGGTACAATTTCCTTGTAAATCGCTGAAACCTAGGGGAACCAACAACCGGTTGATTCTGCTATATTTTTTGTTCCTACTTGTTTCATTATTTTCCATGCAGTACCGTCATTCTGTGACCCTGAGGTGACCCAGAGACCGGGCTGCGAGTTCAACCTTGCCTGCGAGAATGCTGACCGACGTCGAGGTGCGTTCACTAAAGCCTAAGGGCTCGGAGCGGCTCCTGATCTATGACGCGAAGGCCCGCGGCTTGTGCCTGAGGGTGTCAGCTAACTCGAAGTCGTGGAGCTTCATCTACCGGCCTAAGGGGAGTGTGAGCCAAAGGAGGTACACGATCGGGGATTATCCAGCATGGTCCCTATCTCAGGCTCGTGAGAAAGCGCTGGCGCTCCGCAGGATGGTGCAGGACGGGGATGACCCCGTCGCGGCGGACAAGAAGCGCAACGACGCGTTGACGGTGGCCAGCCTCGTGGAGCGCTTCATCGAGAAACACGCCAAAAAAAAGCTCCGATCCTGGCGGGACTACGAGGGGCTGCTGAAGCGCGATGTTGTGCCCGCGATTGGCCGAAGCCGAGCCGACGAGGTAACGCGAGGCGAAGTTGCGAACTTGCTCGACAAGGTCGCTGAGCGAGCCCCGGTCGTCAGCAATCGGGTGTTGAACACGCTCAGTTCCGTCTATTCCTGGGCGGTGTCCGAGGGCCTCGTACCTATGAACCCGGTCACCGGCCTAAAACGCAGGCACACTGAGGTACCGAAGGAGCGATACCTTTCTGACGGGGAGATCAAGGCCTTTTGGGAGGTCAGTGCATCCGCGGCTCCTGCCTATCGCGACGTCTTCCGGCTCATTCTGCTCACGGGGCAACGTCCCGGCGAGTGCGCTGGTATCAGAGCTGAGGAGGTCGATTTGGCCAAAGGCGTGTGGACGCTGCCGGCGGCGCGCACGAAGAATAAGCGGAAGCACACGATCCCGCTTGTTGGCGAGGCTTTTGTCATCATTCAGAGACTCCACAGAGAGCAGCCAACCGGTCCGCTGATCTTCAGCCCTCGCGGGAAAGTGCTTTCGCCTCAGAACATCGCCAAAGGCTTCGAACGGCTACGAGAAGGTGTCTTCGACACCAGCGCCACGCCACACGATCTGCGGCGGACGGCGGCGACGATCCTCGGCCGACTCGAAATTGATCGCATGACGGTCGCCTACATCCTCAATCATGCCAGCACCACGAAGAGCACGGTCACTGGCTCGACTTATGACCAGAACACCTACTTGCCGCAGAAGCGGCGTGCCCTTGAGGCGCTTGACGCCGAGATACGGGGGATTCTCACTGGAGAGCGAACTGCTTCTAACGTTGTCGAGCTCGACAGGAAACGGGGATGATTTGGGTCGAACGGTACGCAGGCACTCCCTTCACGCGGGAGCAGGTCGACCAACTTGGAACTTTGCTTGGATTACCTAGGCACGATGTAGCACTGATAGCGGCATCACATATCTCAGGCCTACTTCACGTTTTCACATTTTTTGAGCAGCGCCGTCTCGCTGTCCCGGATGCAAGGACTGCTAAGCGTAATCTTGGACGAATTGCGACCCTGACAGGACAGCTAGCGCACCTTCTCGAAGTGGAGCCTCTTGCCGACGAGCTTTTACGGGGCTCGGAGGGCTTTGAGGCTCGGCAGAATGAGGATGGCGGAATTGATATGTCGGTTTTGCTACAAGCAGATCGAGATCGTTTTCGCGATTTGATCCGAATGCTTCGGGCAATCCGTGCCAACGCGGATTTTATTTTACGCGATGACGAAAGCTTTCGCTCAGCTTACGCACTACCTCCAGCCCCGCAAGCGGGACGGTCGCCCTTCGCAAGCCAACTATGGCCTATGCTTTTTGATTTTTGGTCAAGCATGGGTAAGCGACCCGCCCTCACGGTGAACGGTCCCCTTCACCGGTTCGTTGCTCTGATTCATGTGGCCATTGGAGAGCCAGAACCGAGCGGGAGCACTCTTAAAGATGCTGTCATTCTGTGGAGACAGGACGGCCGCATGGCACATGCTGTCCGCAATCCGCCATGGCGGACCGAGGGAAAAGGATGACCGGCAGCCGTAATTCCGCGCGCCTCATATCATGAGCATCATTGGTGTCCCCAGAAAACTGGAGAGACACCATGAATACCTCGAACCGAGTTCTTCGTTTTCCCGAAGTTCGTGAGCGCACAGGCCTCAGCCGCACCACGATCTGGCGGCAAATACGGGCAGGCACCTTTCCAGCACCGGTGAAGATCAGCAAGTCCGCGATTGGCTGGCGCGAGGCTGAAGTGGTCGCCTGGGCAGCGGCACTTTCTCACGCTGAAAGTGCCACGCGTCCTGCTTCACACGCCTGACGGCTAGCGCCGCGATGGACCGAATTCAGATCCATACCGCCGAGCTCCGACACGCGCATCACGAGACGCGTATGGCTGCCCGCTTCGTGCCGCGGGCAGCCCACGACTCAAAACTCATACTTCTCGAACGCATAGGGGAGGCCGTGCGATGACCACATTCGCTCGCCTCGCCGTTCGGCTCATCGCAGAAGGTTACCAGCCCATTCCGGTTCGGCCGGGCAGGAAGGAGCCTGCGACCGCATCATGGCAGGTTAAGCCGTCCGCTAAGACTCTAAGCCGGTGGGTTGCTCGGCACACAAATGCTGGCGTCGGTCTCGTCGGTGGGCAAATTGTCGGGATCGACGTCGATGTCCTTGACCATGAGGGAGCACAGCGACTCGTCGATCTGGCGACGGCGCTACTCGGGCCAACGCCGCTCATCCGGGTTGGCCGGGCGCCAAAAAGGTTACTCGTCTACCGGCTCTCCGTACCCATGCAGACACGTCGCCTCACCTTGAAGAATGGCAAGCTGGAGTTGCTGGCCGAAGGTGCCTTTTTTGTCGCCTACGGCATCCATCCCGAGACGGAACTGCCATATCAATGGATCGATGAGGGCACGCCGGCCGATACGCCGGCTAGAGCCCTTCCGACCGTGACACCCCTCCAGCTAGAAGATCTGCTATGTCAAGCGGTTAGGCTATTTCCGGCGACGCAACATTCTAAAGTTCAGAGCGGTTCTGCGGCGCTTGGCAAGGCAGCTAGGATAGAACGGCAGCCAATCGTTCGATGCTCGCGAACAGGGAAGGTCATTGACGGACGCGAAGCGCATCTCGCGCAACTCGTGTACAACGAATGGCGCGCCAGGGATTTTGCATCGTCGAGAGAGATTGCGGACGCCGCATGGCTTGAGTTCGAGTCGACAACCGATCTCACCCGGCCAGCGCACGACGGCAAAGCCCCATGGCGGCTGCTGGATGCTGAGCGCCGAGCCCAGAGCCTTATCAGGAAAGCACAAAGGGGTGCGATCAAGCGCATCGTGAAGGCCCGGGGCCGGATGGCGACCCCGACGGGACAAGAACTAACCGATCAAGAACAAGCAGTTTTCAAGGCGCATGTTCTCGCCATGCACCAAGCTGGCCATCTGAGCCGCAATGACTGGCGCATCTCAGACTTAATGCTTTCCCGCATGCGAAGTGGGCAGTGCGTGGACTCAGTTGGCTACCTCGCCACGGCATTGAAAGTCAGCAACCCAACCGTACGGCGCGCTCGCCGAAATCTGCTCTTGAGCGGACTTTGGAATACGGGTCGACAGCTCGGAAATCGGGAGACCACTGCGCCCTACTTTTTGAACGCAACGAAGCTGGCGAAGCTCCTGACGACAAAGTCACTTTTAGATGGAGGGCAATCATCTTTGATACCCAATACCGTAGGGGGATCTAGGGGGGAAGGGGGGGCTCGGGCTGATGCTGAAAACGCGGTGCCTCTTCAGCCTACGCTTCCGGCTCAGCCTGCAGACACGATCCAGTTCAATTGGCTACCGTCCGAGGTCACTGATGGCGAGTTGAAGACTGCTCTCGATAGGTGGATGTCCGGACCAATTCCGGACATCGTGCGGCTCGCCTACACGGAAGCGAAGCGTCGGCGAGCCGTTCGTGAAGAGGACATTGCCCGTTCGGTGCAGATCAGCCGAACTCACGTCAGCAATGCCCGCCATGACACGTACGACTTGAGCGCGGAGGCGGCTGCACGGGTTAAGCATTGGCTCATGCCGGCCGCTTTCCCAGTCCCGAACGAATTCGTTCCTCAAGGCAATCGGCTTGCCCGCCCGCAGCACCGACGTGGGAGCCGCCGTCTGCCGGACCTGGGTTCAGCACAGCCAATGCTCATCCTACGCCCGTTCTAAATCATTGGCAGAAGCGAGCCCGAACAACACACCCCAATCTACGATAAGACTGAATATTCGCAGCCGAATGGTCTGTTGTACCGCAATTGAAACGTTTTGCGTGGCATTAGTGTACTGATGCCTGCGTAACGTGCAGCGGGTAGCGCAATTTGTCCGTCGTTAGTAATGGCTTGGCGGACATGCGCCTGATCGATTCGTCTGTGCACCAGAACCTTCTAGCTATATCTCGACCTCCGACTGCACTCGGTGCGCCGCAATGGCTTTCATGACCTGATTTAGCGACGGGTCGCTGTGCACGATACGGAAGAGTGTTGGCATACCGGGCGAGACCAACTCGACAATCACTTCCCTCATTCCGCGGCGAGAGTGACCATTCTCGAAGATTTCGGCCTGGACAAGCGGTGCATCGCCGAGTGCCGCTCCCAGCGTCACACAATCTCTCGTCGACGCTACGATCGGCTCGGCATTTGCGTTCCAGCCCTCGATCGGCAGCATGTGTAGGTTCCGTGTACCCTTTAGGACGAGCCAGAGACCGTCCGGCATGCCTTCTCGTCGCGGCGGCCCTTGGCCCAGCCGACCGACATCGAGATCGGTTCGCACATGCTTCAGTTCGTGCCGCACGTTAAGAAACTCTCGCGCAAGCCCGAAATCGTCACGCCTTGAATACAGGAAACGCGCACTATTCAACATCTGCATTCGGTTGAACCGCGCGACCAAGATGTCGTCGTGGCGGGCCGGGTTACCGTTCAGGATGGCGTCGTGAAGTGCGACCAGTCGGTGCAATCGGTCACCGTCGATCGCCAGTCCATTTATTCGGGCAGCACGAAGTCTAGACTCGATGCCTGGGCACAAAAGGCCCAGCATTAGATCTGGGGCTAGCGGGAGGTAGACCTCGACTCCGGGAGAACTAAGCCCGACGTCTCCGAACGGGATCGAGTTAGTGCGCACTACCGGATGGTCGGAAATCCAGAAGCACGCGTCGCCGCCGGGTTCGATCAGGATCGGCAGCTTCGCTTCGAGTGCGTCGGTTAAGCCGGCTCGATTAAGAAAAATTTCAATCGCCGCGCTACGGGTATCGTTCACAGTCGGTAGCATGAAATACGCGAGACATTCCGGACCTAACTCGGATTCCACCAAGCCTGCAATGAAGGCCTCGGCGCTCGCCTGCATTGTCGTACGTAAGAGCTTAGTGCGTATGAGCTGAACGGCGACGATGTCCGCAAGGTCGCGGCGATCTTTCGGATCGAGGAACGTAAGGCTGCGCTCCACCGCGATCCGATTGAGGAGCTCCGCGCCTCTGTCATCAACGTCTTGGTACAAGGACTCGAAATTAACGATGCCGTCCGGCCCTTCGAGGGTATTGAAGCGCTTTTCTGACCCTGAATCCCGGATAGCTGCAGGGTAACTCTTGCCGATTGACTTATCGAAGACAAAAATTTGCCTGCCAGCAGCGTTAATGCTGAATCGGCGAAGGTGAGCTTGAGGCACGAAGTGGTGCTTCTTAGATTCGGCCGTCAACGCGGTTCTCCTAGGCGGCGAGATGGCCAAATTAATGATCAGTGATTTAGAAATCGACGAGACTGCCAATGGTTCGCCCGTTGGACCATACGTCTGAGGCACACCTCTGCTACTGATCAACCATCATGCACCAAGCGAACGCCATGCGGTCTTATGGTCGCCGGCGTCAGGTCAAATCAGCCTTAGCTCAGTCCACAGAGGGCGGGTGCAGAGGGGGAAGGTCGGCGAACGCAGAATGCACCGGCCCGCTGAGCATCCCTCTCGCCCAAGTTGCCTTTGTCGCATCCGCCGATCTTGCGATCTCCCGAAGCGCGATATCTACTCTGGCTAGGAGTGGTAGCGACTCGCTGTTACAGGCCGCTTCCATCCAGTCCGACGCCTCACGCCATTCGTGGCTAAGATAGCGCAAGATCGATAGCGTGATTGGCTCAATGATTCCGGAGTGGTGGCAGACAATGCTCCCAATGCCTGCGATGTGGTGCGTGACAACTTCGTTGAAGTCTGGCTCGGAGCAGGGCTGCCGCAGCACCATGGGAGCGGTGCCGACCTCGAGGAGGATCGCAGGATCGATACGCTCTAGGGTGCCGGACGACTCGACCGCGAGCGGGCGACCTGCGAGATGGGAGAGGATGAGCCAGCTATGCAATCTGGTATAGGAGGATCCCGCCTCACCATCCGAGTCTGCTTCGAGCACTTGCCGCCGCCCGCCTACGTAAGCGAGCATTGAGCCGTTCTCTTGCACGGTAAAATCTACCATGCCCACGTCGGGCAGGTGCATGGCGAACTGCATGCCGGGCTCGATAGCCGTCTCCTCTGGCGCAACAGCGATCAGAGCGCGGATCAAGTTGAACGACACTCCGCCATGCCGCGCCGATGCGTCCAGAATTGCCTGAGCGCACACGACGTCGCCGAGCGGCAGATTGCCTGCGGTGCCCGCTAGCCATGCCGCAGCCTCGTCCGGCTCGCCTCGCGACATGGGCGCCAGTTCGATCGCAATAAGATCGGCCAACTCGCTCGCGATAAGCTCAGGCAGTCGTACCACAACGATCGCCTCGCCGCTGCTGTGGATCGCCAACTTAAGGTAGCCGCGCGAGATGAGCTCAGCGATTTCCTCCGCGTCGAGATCGGCTGCCAGGGTCTTGCGCCGACAGATGTAGACGCCGAGCGACTCTAAGATGAGCGGCATGGGGCGCGTCCGGTCGCGGGCATCGTCCAACACTGCGCGCGCTACCTCCCTCGCCAACCGGCGCAGCTCGGGATCGGTGAACCTCTCGCGTGCATGCGCGATCAGGTCCAGACTTAACAGCGGCGGCAAGGACGCCACTAACGTCTCGTCCTCATATTGGGGGCGTTGAACGACCGCAGCGCCCATTGCGCGGAGCACCCAGGGGGAGCGGAGCTCGAGAGCCGAACCCCCACCTTTCATGATCGTGATGCGATGATCCGAGAGGATCTGTTGCGCTAGCTCGAACTCTTCGTCGTCTAGCCGATCGACGGTGATACGCTCAGCACGCCGACCAATGGGCGAGGTGGCGCGCCTTTTGGCGTTCATGATCAGCTGGTCGGCCGCTGAGTCATCGATGGCGATAACGATCCTCACGCCTTCTCCGAACGCCGCAGAGGTAAGGTCTTCGATTTCGCGTCTGAGCTCGGCCTGATTGGCTTCGAATCCGTCGATGGCGAGCACCAATGCGGGGCCGTCCGTCCGGGAGAGGCGCATGAGCCAGCTGCGCGCCTCGTCGGGTGTAATTGGCCATGATAGCTCATTTGCTAGCGCGTCGGCGAGCGCCTGCCCGATACCGCACCCAGCGGACGCTTCCAGTAAGAAGGTCACGAACTCGTCTCCTGCACGGGTGCGGTAGACGAGCTCCCGCAGGACGTTGCTCTTTCCGATAATTGGTGGGCCTTCGACTATTACGAGGCGCTTGCCCCGCTTCAGCCAGATGTCCACTAACGCGGTGGCCTTCCGAGGGAGGAGGAAGTTCGGCACGAACGGCAGGGCAGGAGCGTCCCACTTCGCCGTCAACTCGGCCATAACAGCCTCTGTCACATGCTCTACCGCCTGCCGCCAGACTGCTGGCGTTGAGCCCATGAGGGTCTGAATTGCCACCTTCAAATCGTCCACCGCGGCACGTGCTGCTGCACTGACCATGGTCTGGAATTCTGCTTCAGAAGTGGACACGCCAGCCAGCGCTGCCCCACTATGAGTGGACAGCAGGCGCACCTCATCGCCGTTCGTCACGATAATAAGCGGTGGTGATGGGTGGAGCATTCTAGCGTAAGACAGCCCCTGCGCCTCGTCTCCCTTTGTGAGAGCAACGCCGCCCCGCTTGAGCTCCAAAACCGCGAGAGGGCGTTCGCCGTTGTAAAGGATGATGTCAGCGCGGGCCTCCTTGCGGGAGTCTCTTGCTCCGTCAACGTTGATCGTGGCTCTTCCGAATGAGAACGCGAACTTCGTCTGATGACGGACCGCGCCAGACGGGATCCAGGGGAATACACGCCCGATCGCTGCATGGATGGCGGCCTCAAGATCGCCTTCGGTCGGAAAGGTCGTAAGCTGCTTCACCGCCATAACCTGAATCCTGGCACTGGTCGCTTCCCCACGGCCTAATTCAGGGGGCTAGCGCCGCCTTGCTAAGGGGGGCATCGAAAGTTCGGGCACATTGGGGCGGTCACCGCACGGAGTGCCATTCGCATGAAATTTTTTTCGGCGCAGCCTGAGAATTCGGGCCTTAATAAAAAATGGCAGTCTTCTGGGCTTAGGAATTTTCGGGCATTTCCGTTTTGCCCGATCGCACTGAGCGGCAACCACACCAGAATCATTGGCTGGTACGTGCCCTGAATCGCCACCGGGATGTGACTCCGAGACGGGTGCGGTGTCTTCAATCTTTCTGGAGCAAAGCCGGCACAGCGCAATCGACGCAATCTGCGAACGATTTGTTCGGCGGTCGCCACGACAAAAAAAACTAATGGGTGAAGACTGAGGTGTCGGATCATTGAAGTGCTAGTCGGGAAGGGCCGCATTATTGGGCACCCTACGAATTTCTCGGGCCGTCGCGCCGATAGCATCCTGATGCGGCTCAGGATCCTGAGCAATTGCGGGCTATGCACTTACGGCATTTAGACGCCTATCGGCACCATGTCTGTTTCCATCAACCGCCCGGCAAGAGCCAAGCGGTTCGAGGATGAGTAGGCGAGAGGACGAATCAGCCTTTCCCTGCCAGTATGAGGGTAGCACATGGAAAGCGGGCTCATGAGCGAGACCAATTTCGAGCAAAGACCATTCGCCAACGCCGAATTCGCCGAGAACCCTGAGAACTGATGCCCATTGCTCCTCCTACTCGACAACTCGGTTTCGATGAGAGGAAGGCCCATCAACGAAATGAACTCCCGCCTTCAGGCGCCTTTCGAAGGACTCCACGACACTCAGGTAGTGCGTGGCCAACATGGTACGACCCTGCCTTGCTCGTCTAATTGAGTTTTGTCGTCCCTGAGAATGGCGCCGAGGCCCGAGTGAATTGGCCGTTGACGCGGGACGTGACCCTGCCCACCGTCAAAAAGGCGGTCCCTATGGAGCTCTACCCATTAAACGGCTAGGAGATATCTTCATCGTTGGGCTGTAAGGAAGCCTTATCCAGCAGGTTGGTGATCCGGCGCATTTATGGCTACCGCTCGGCAGATCGTTGCGCTTCTGAACTGCCACAATCAGGGCGATGAGGAGCAATTTCTCTCGATCGCTCTGCAGGTGGCGGCTGACGAAGCACGTCGCGGTCGCAAGGATGTGGCTGACGAATTGAAGCAGCTCGTGGATACTGCCCGCCAACACAGACCTCGGCCGGCAGCAAAATCGAACGGTGAACGTGGCAATGTCGCGATTCCGATTTCGCGCCCCCGCGGCGAGCTGCAGAATCTCCTCATTGCAACATATCCGAAGACTCAACTCGCTGACGTGGTGCTCCGTGCAGATACGCGTTCGCGACTGGTAGAATTCGTGAACCAGCAACGGCAACGCGATCGGCTGCGTGCCTTTGGGCAGTCCCCAAGTACGCGGCTGCTGCTGGTTGGGCCTCCCGGCTCGGGAAAGACCCTGACCGCTTCGGCGCTCGCCGGCGAGCTGCACCTTCCGCTGTTCACGATCCGATTGGACACCGTCATCACGCGCTTCATGGGAGAGACGGCCGCAAAGCTACGCCTGATCTTCGATCAGATCGCGTCTGCCCGCGGTGTGTACCTGTTCGATGAGTTCGATGCGATTGGCGGCCGACGCACAGCCGACAACGACGTGGGCGAGATGCGACGAGTGTTGAATTCGTTTCTGCAATTCCTTGAGGAGCCGAATAGCACGGACAGCCTCGTGGTCGCAGCCACCAACCACCCAGAGCTTCTGGACCGAGCTCTGTTTCGACGGTTCGACGACATCCTTGAATATGTTCTGCCCGATCCCGAAGGAATCCGGAGCGTTCTTTCGGCACGACTGAGAGCGTTCAGGCCCAGCCGGATTGCTTGGGCAAAGGTCGTCGACGCAGGACTTGGTCTCAGCCAAGCCGACCTCGCCCGCGCCGCCGACGAGGTAATAAAGTCGGCCATTCTTCGGGAAACTGATACCGCTTCGACTGAGGAACTGATCTATGCTCTGCGAAAGCGCCGCGCGGTGAGAGAAACCGTTTTAGGCATCGTCGAAGCGTAGGGGCGGAAGAGACGGTTCCATCTTTCCCTTTCCATTCTCAACAGCGCCGCTCGAGCATATATGGCCGATAACCGCAATGACCGTCGATCTCATCGGCTCGATCACATCCGCGTTGATGGATTTCGGAGTGGCACGACTTACAGCCCACCGAGCCGCGATCTGAGCGGCATCTCATCCGGACGAAACCGCGATATTCATGGACCCAAGCTCGAAAGCGAGCTCGCCGCTGCCTTTGAGGCGGCACATGCACTTCTCACCGCCCGTGATCCAGCCATGCAGGCTGGCCAAGCCGGAATCTACCTCGAGATCACGAGCGCTGAGGGCGAGAAGCTGCCAGACCTCAGTTATTCGTCGCAAGGCATCCGGATGGGAGCGCTACGCGTCGGGGAAGGAGACACTGAGACAGGAACTCTGTTCGTCCCAGCGGCAGCGGAGGGTTTCCTAAGTGAAAAGGTCCGCGAGTACGCGCGCGAATCCACTGCGAAGCAATTGCCGAGGCATGAAGGGAAGTTCTCGCCGGTTGAGACATTCCGCGCCGCGACCATCGAAAGTCATTGGACCGATCAACGCCCGCTTCCGGAATCGCCCGACGAGGCCATTTGGTGGGAGTGCTGGTGTTGGCGAGACCGTGTTGAGAACCTGCTCAATGCCGCGAGGCGTCTCGGGCTTCGAGCGAGCGAACGGCGCCTCAGGTTTCCTGAATTCGAAGTCGTCCCAGTCTACACTGACCGCGTGGGGTTACTTCGTCTACTTCAGAATTCTGATGCCATCGAAGAGCTTCGCCGCGCGAGCGATACGCCAACTTTTTTCACAACCGACGTTCGCCGCGAGCAGTCACTCTGGGTCAACGATCTCGCCGGCCGCGTTGAGGGGCCCGCCGCTCGAAGCCCGGTTGTCTGCCTGCTCGATAATGGAGTGGCGCAGGCGCATCCACTTTTAGTGCCGGCCCTCGATGCGGTGGACTGTCACTCGGTGAATCTGGCCTGGGGCGTCGACGATCACGACCCTGGAGGCCACGGCACCAATATGGCCGGTGTCATCCTCTATGGCGACCTGACGTACCCACTGGCTGATTCGCGTAGGGTGTTGCTAGATGTGCGACTTGAGTCGGTAAAGTTTCTGCCACCGGCCGGATTCGAACAGACGGAGCCGACGAACTATGGCGCGATCACGCAGTCTGCGATCGCGCTTCCCGAGATCGCTGCTCCGGATCGTGCTCGCGTCTTCTGCATGGCAGTTACAAATCGTGACGTTTCTGGCGAGAGGCCGACGAGCTGGAGTTCGGCTCTCGATCAAGTCTGCGCTGGCGCAGTCCCCGACGATGAAGATGAGGATGGCCCCGGTGAGCCGGTCCGGCGTCTAGTTTTCGTGTCTGCGGGCAATGTGCCCGATGCATCAGATCCTGATCACGTTTCCGACCCCGACGAGTTCCCTGTTGAGGATCCCGCTCAGGCCTGGAACGCGGTCGCCGTCGGCGGATTCACCGATAAGGTCGAGATCGCCGCGGCAGACGGACTTAATGGCTGGTCGGCGCTCGCTGGCGTGGGTGACCGCAGTCCTTACAGCCGCATATCTACGGATTGGGATCACTCCCGCACCCCGATTAAACCTGAGATCGTTTTTGAGGCTGGCAACCGTGCCCTCAGCCCGGGCGAGGGCGAGCTTTTGGCAGGCGTTGACTCCCTATCACTGCTGACCACTGGACGCGACTTTCTCGCAAGTCCGCTGACGACCTTCTGGGCTACGAGCCCGGCGACGGCGCAAGCGGCTGGTATGGCCGGTACGATAATGGCTCGCTATCCTGAATACTGGCCTGAAACCATCCGCGCCCTCATGGTGCATAGCGCAGAGTGGACGCCGGCGATGCTGGCTCGCCTGAGGGCATGTAGGGGCCGCAAGAAGGACTGCATCGCCTTAGCGCGGACTTTTGGCTATGGCGTGCCTCGTCTCGATCGAGCACTCGCGTCTGCACAGAATGATCTCGCACTAGTCGCGCAGACGACGATCCAGCCTTTCAAGCGCGAGTACAAGCGCAATACCGCCGGTCGATTTGTCCTCGGCGACCCTACCTTCAATGAGGTGCATTATTACGAGTTGCCTTGGCCACAACAGGCACTAGAGGAGATCGGTGACCGCGATGTCCGGCTGAAAATCACGCTTTCGTACTTTGTCGAGCCAAGCCCAGGCGATACCGCGCCCGTGACCCCAGCTCGCTATCAATCGCATGGACTGCGATTTGAGCTGAAGCGGCCCATAGATACGCCAGAGATTTTTAAGCAGCGGATAAACCGGCTCGAGCGCGGCGAGGAGAGGCTGCCGGAGGCGGATCCAGACACGCGATGGACCTTTGGTAGTCAGAGTGTCGCGGCAGGCTCTCTGCATTGTGACGTATGGGTTGGACCAGCTGCACAACTCGCCGCACGTAATTACATTGCTGTCTATCCGGTCAGCGGGTGGTGGCGTTACCGCACGCACCTAAGGCGTTGGAATTCGCAATCGCGCTACAGTCTCGTCATCTCCATTACCGCGGATGAAGCCGAGATCGAACTCTACACGGAGATCGCTAATTTCATCGGCATCGGTGCGGTTGCTGAGGTGGAGGTCTGAAACGAGCCAATCCAAAGGCCCGCAGCATCATCTTCCCGTGACCCGCGTGTGACCCATAAACGAAAAACCGCCCCGGTTAAGGGGCGGTTTTTCTTTTAAAAACATAAACTTAAGCCGAGGCCGCTTACTTGATCTTGGTTTCTTTGAAGTCGACATGCTTGCGCACGACGGGGTCGTACTTCTTCATGGACAGCTTTTCGGTCTGCGTCCGGGAGTTCTTCTTCGTAACGTAGAAGTAGCCGGTATCGGCGGTCGAGATGAGCTTGATCTTGACGGTGACGGCCTTGGCCATGGCGCGGTGCTCCTGAAGGTGGCGGCATTCCGCTTGAGCGAAACGCAAAATGGCCGGCACGGACCGGCTGAATTCCGCGCGGTCATTGCCTCATCGGGCTCACTTCGTCAAGGCCGAGGCGGTTTTCCGAAGCCGCCACAGGACGAGGCCGGCATAGGCGACGAGCACGCCGCACATGGCATGGGCGAAGCCCTGAGGGGGCATCAGGTCCATGCCGCCGCCAATGATCGGAGGCCCCACCATCAGGCCGACATTGTAGAAAATCAGGAAGGCGGCATTCGCGCCGGCGAGTTCGGCCCCGCGCACGCTGGCCCCAAGATGGGCCAGGCCGACCGTGTAGAGCGTGCCGGTCAGGCCGCCCCAGATCAGCAGCAGGATGGCGAGCCAGAAAGGGGATGCCGACGCCGCCGGGATCAAGGCCGCGCCGATGGCGCCACCCAGGGCCGAGGCGAGGAGGAGGCGGCGACGGTCGAACCTATCGGCCAGGAGGCCGAAGGGGATCTGGAACAGGACGTGGCCGAGAGCGAGCATACTGACGAGCCCGGCGGCGCTCTCCGCATCGAGCCCGATCCGCAGGCCGTAGAGCGGTAGGATGGCGAATCCCCCGGTCTCGACGGCACCGTAGACGAGGGCCGCGAAGATGGCGGCGGGGGCCAGCCGGACATAGCCGAGCACACCGCGACTACCGGACCCTTCGATCTCGGGGGAGAGACCGCGCGCCAGAGCGATGGGCACGGTGCCGAGCAGGAACAGGGCGGCGCCCGCACAATACGGCGCGTAGCCCTGTGTGCCGATGAGGACGAGGAGCGTCGGACCCACCGCGAAGCCGAGGGCCAGGACCGTCGCGTAGATGCCCATGACGAGGCCGCGCCGGGCCGGGGGCGCGACCTCGTTGATCCAGAACTCGGACAGGACGAAGAGCACGCCCAGCGTCGCCGAAAAGACGAAGCGGAGGGGGAACCACCAACGGATATCGTGGAGCAGCTTGAACCCGATGAGGGAGGCCGCGCCGATGAAGATCGCGAGAATGAGAAGCCGTACGACGCCGATCCGGGCGGCCAGACGCGGCACGAACGGCACGGTGACGATGCTGGCGAGACCCGCCAGGGCCGTATTGATGCCGATGACCGTGCTCGACACGCCCATGCGCTCCATCTCGAGGGAGAGGAGCGGGATCGACAGGCTTAGGCCGATGCCGACCACCGCGACACAGGTGATCGCGGCGCTCATCGCCGCCACATGAGCGCGATCGAGAGTGTCCGAGGCGGGGCGGTCGAGCATGATCGTGGGGCGTTCCGGGGGAGGCGCGAGCGGGCGCACCGAACGGTGAGGCTCTACGCCATCATCCGCCTTCGACGGAACCTGCCGGACGGCTGGGCTGGCCTGCGCCCCGGCCAGCCGGTGCTATCGCGCCGCCGATTTCAGCGGCTTTCCCTCCTGCTTGGGTGCCTGGCGCTCCATCCTCTGCCCATCGCGCAGGTCGACGGGCGGGCTCAGGACGATCTGCTCGCCCCCATCCAACCCCTGGTCGATCTCGATTGTGGTGCCGAGGTCGCGCTGGATGTGGACGCCGCGCCATTCCACCGTGCCGTCCTCGCGGGAGATCGCGACCTGGGTGCCGCGCTGATTGAAGACGAGGCCTTCGGCCGGGATGACCGTGTTCCTCGCCGTCCGCGGCACCTTCAGCGTCACGTAGACGTAGAGGCCGGGCCGCAGGCTGCCGTCGCGGTTGGGAACGTCCACCTGCGTGGTCAGGGTTCGGGACGAGGTCAGCAGGGCGACGGAGCTTCGCTCGACCTTGCCGGAGAAGGTCCGGTCCGGGATCTGCGGCACCTTGATCGTCGCGGCGACGCCCGGACTCACCCCGACGGCGAGATTCTGGGGCACGTTGACGACCACGCGCAGGACGTCGTCCCGGTCCATGGACAGCAGGGCGGTGCCGGTGCCGTCCGCCTGGACGAGATCGCCGACATCGACGCTGCGGGCGGTCACGACACCATCGAAGGGGGCGATCACGTCCTTGAAGCCGGTCAGTGCCTTCAGGCGGTCCACGGTGGCGCGCTGCGCCTTGATGTTGGCCTCGGCCACTTTCACCCCCGCTTCCGCCGAGGCGAGGCTCGCGCCCTGGCTCAGGACGCTGGCCTGGGAATTGTCCGCGTTCTGCTTCGAGGCCCAGCCCTGCACGGCGAGGGTCGAGGTGCGGCTGTTGGTGGCGGTGGCGAGATTCACGTTGGCCTTCGCCTGATCGACCATGGCCCTGGCCTGGAGCAGCTGGGCTTCGAGTTGGCCGACCTGCGCCTGGGCCTGCGCCAGCTGCTGGTCGAGATCGGGGGCGGCGATGCGGATGAGGATGTCGCCCTGCTTGACCCGCGTGCCGATATCGACCCTGCGCTCTGCGATGTAGCCCGTGGCACGGGCGAAGAGGGACGCCCTGGCGAAGGCGTCGGTCTGTCCGGGCAGGGTGATGTCGATGGGCTGGTCGGCCCGCTCCACCGCGATGGTCCGTAGCTTCGGCACGAACTCCCTGGCCTTGCGCTGCGTCTCCTCGGCCGCGGCGGTCTTCTGCCAATGGCCGTACCCGCCCCAGCCGAGCAGGCCGACGGCGATGAGCCCGGCGACGAGGAACGGCCCCTTCCCCGGCGGCGGCGGGATCTCCGCCGGGCCTCGCCCCGATTCATGAGCCGTCACCGTGCCGGTCTTCTCATCGATCGCGTCACCAGGGCTGTTCCCGCTCATGCGTAATCCTGAAGCGGCTTGACCTCGCCCCGCCTGAGGAGGGTGTAGAGGAAGGGCACGAAGAGCAAGGTCGAGGGCGTACCGACGGCGATGCCGCCCATCACGGCGCGGGCCAGCGCCGCGTTCTGTTCGCCGCCCTCCCCCGTCCCCAGGGCCATCGGGATCAACCCGAGGAACATCGCGCCCGCCGTCATGAGCACCGGCCGCAGCCGCGTCTCGCCCGCCAGGAGCGCGGCCTCGGTGGCGCTGCAGCCGGTGGCCTCCCGGTGCTCCTTGGCGAAGGTGACGAGGAGGATGGAATTGGCGGATGCGATACCCACCGACATGATCGCCCCGAACAGCGACGGGATCGAGAAGGTCGTGCCGGTGATGAACAGGCTGGCCACGATTCCGCAGAAGGCGAGCGGGAGCGCCGCCAGCACCACGAGCGGGTCGCCCCAGCTCTGGAAGTTCACCGCCATCAGCAAGTAGACCGCCACCAGGGCGATGGAGAGGCCGATTCCCATGCGGAAGAAGGCCGATTGCATGTTCTCGATCTGCCCGCGCACGGTGATCTTGTCCGGCGCCGGGAGGGCCTTCTGTTCTTCCTCGACGATTCGGCGAATGTCTTTGGCCACCGAACCGAGATCGGAATCCTGCACCGCCGCGTAGATGTTGAAGGTCGGCTGCGTGTTGACGTGGTTGATTACCGTCTGCGACCCCTCGCGGCGCATGGTCGAGACGCTGGACAGCAGCGTCAGCACGCCGGGCGCATCGGAATTGCCGCTGACGAGGAGCGGGGTGTTCTGGATCGCCGTGAGGCTGTCGTTGCGGTGTTCCGGCGTCTGCACCCAAAGCTGGTAGGGGATGCCGGTCTTCGGGTCGGTCCAGAAGTTCGGTGTCACCTGGAAGGAGCCCGACAGGGAGACGTTGAGGCCCTGCGCGATCTGCTGCTCGGTGAGGCCGAGCTCGGAGGCGAGGCGCCGGTCGACATCGACGAAGAATTGCGGCGTGCCGACGATCTGGTGGAGATGGACGTCCACCGCCCCGCGCGTCTCCTTGAGGCGACGGACGATGTTCTGCGCGGCGGCGAGGTCCTTGGCGGTGTTGCGGCCCGAGACCTGGATGTCGATCTGCGCCAGCGTTCCGAAATTCAGGATCTGCGTGATGATGTCGGAGGGCTGGAAATAGACGATCAGGTCGGGGAAGCGCTCGCGCAAAACCTCGCGCAGGCGCTTGGTGTAGCCGGCGACCGAGCCGTGGCCTTCCTTCAGGTTGATGAGCATCTGCCCATCGTTATTGGCGACGAACGACCCGTCCGAGAATGCGAAATTGTAGTTGTTCGCGGGCAGGCCGAGATTGTCGAGAACCTGGTCGATCTCGCCCTCGGGAATGACCTCGCGGACGACGGCCTGGACTTCGGCGAAGGTCTGCACCGCCGTCTCGATGCGCATGCCCGGCCGGGTGCGCAGATGCAGCGTCATCTGGCTCGATTCGACCTGCGGGAAGTAATCCTGGCCGACGAAGCCGAACAGGCCTGCCGTGCCCGCGAAGATCACCGCCACGGTGGCGAGGGTGACGACGCGGCGGCGCAGGACCACGTGGAGCAGGCCGAGATAGCTGCGGTGGAAGCGGGCAAACCGGGCTTCGAATCCCTGGCGGAACCAGCCCGCGAGGCGGAAGATCGGTCCGAACAGCCAGCCCAGCGCGCGGGCGACGCGGCCCCGACGCGGAGCCTGCCCGCCCTTGCCGTGATGCTCCTCGTATTCCCGCGCCACGAGCACGTCGATCAGCACCGGCACCAGGGTGCGGGACAGGACGTAGGAGGTCAGCATCGCGAAGACGACGGCGAGCGCCTGGGGCGTGAACAGATATTTCGGCGTGTCCGTGAGGGCGAAGACCGAGACGAAGGCGGCGCAGATCGAGAGGGTCGAGATCAGCGCGGGTTTGGCGATGCCGGCCGCGCCCTCCACCACGGATTTTCGGAACGGCTCGCCCTCTTCGAACAGCCGGTAGGTGTTCTCGATGGCCACCGTCGCGTCGTCCACGAGGATGCCCACCGCCAAGGCGAGCCCGCCAAGCGTCATGACGTTGATGGTCTCGCCCAACGCCGTGAGGATTGCGAGCGAGGTCAGGATCGAGAGCGGGATCGAGACGAGCACCACGATGGTGGAGCGCCATGAGCCGAGGAACAGCAGGATCGTCAGGCCGGTCAGCGCAGCGGCGATGACTGCCTCGTGGATCACGCCCTCGATGGCGGCGGAGACGAAGACCGATTGATCGAACAATTCGCGTAGCGCCATTCCCTCCGGTGCGGCGGCGCGGATGTCCGGCAGGGCCTTCTTCACGTTGTTGACGACGTCGAGGGTCGAGGCGGTGCCGTTCTTGAAGATGCGCATCAGCACCGAGTTCAGGCCGTCGGCCCGCACGATGTTCACCTGCGGCGGGCCGCCGTCGCGGACATTGGCGACGTCGCGCACCAGCACAGGCTGTCCGCCGACCACTCGGATCGGCACCTGATTGAGCGCTTCGATGGCGTCCGGCGTGGCGTTGAGCTGGATCGGGTATTGTTGCTCGCCGATCTTGGCGAGACCGGAGGGCACGGTGAGATTCTGCGCCGTCATGGCGTTGGTGACGTCGAGCGCCGTCAGGCCCAGAGCGCGCAGGGCCTGCAGGTCGAGATCGACCATGATCTGGCGCGGCGTGCCGCCGAAGGGCGAGGGCAGCGTCGAGCCCGGCACCTGGGTCAGGCGCTGGCGGATTCGGTACTGCGCGTAATCGTAGACCTTGGTCAGGCTCTCGCTGGTGGAGGAGAGCGAAAGCTGGATCACCGGGACGGAGGAGGCCGAGAACCGCAGGACGATGGGCGGCTGCACCCCCGGCGGCATGGTCGAACGGATCGAGTTCATCGCCGAGACTGTCTGGGCGATGGCGAGATCGATACTCACCGATTGGTCGAAATAGACCTTCTGGATCGCCGTGCCCTGCAGCGTCGTCGATTCCATCCGGGCGATGTTGTTGACGTTGTTCGAGAGCGAGAACTCCGCATAGGTCGTGATGCGACGCTCCATCTCGGAGGTCGAAAGACCCGTATAGGTCCACACCACCACGACCACCGGAATATCCACGGTCGGGAGGACGTCCTTGGGCGCCACGATCACCGAGGCCGCGCCGCCAAGCATCATCAGTACGGCGAGCACGTAGATCGTGATGCGAAACTTCAGAGCATACTGGACGAGGCCCATACGGTATCCGCGCAAACCTGTTCGGGCTGGTGTACCACGTTCGTCGCATGCCACGAGGTCATCTGTAGACGTGACGCCGCGACGCAATCGGCGGACCTGAGCGGGAATTTTGTTTCCGGATGTAACTCGCGCACGGACAGGCCCGGCACGGTCACGCGCCTATTTCGTGGGTTTGGCCGGCACGTTGCGGCAGATGCCCTTGAGCGTTGCCCATTCGGTCTCGTCGAGAATGCGGCGACCCAGCGTTTCCGTGCCCGCCATCGCGCGGATGCGGTTGGCGCGCTCCTTCGTGAAGGGATGGCTGCGGAGCAGGCTCGCGAACTCGGCTTTCTCGTCGTCCTTGGCGATGCGTTCGAGGATCGTCGCCAACGCCGTGGCATCCCCGCCCGACCGGCGCATGACCTCCACCGAATAGGAATCCGCCGCGTTCTCGGCCTCGCGGGAATAGCCGGCCGAGATGGCGGCTTGGCCTACCGCGACGAGGATCGTGGAGCCGGTCAGGTCGCCCAGCACGAGACTGAGGAGGAATGAGCTTCCGCTCGCCGCCAGCAGAGCCCGCATCGGGTCGCGCGCGGCGACATGCCCGAATTCGTGAGCCAACACGCCGGCGAATTCGTCCGGCGTCCGGGACTGGTCGATGAGGTCCGACAGCACGACGACCCGCCCACCGGGAAGGGTCAGGGCATTGGCGATGGCGTGCCGGCGAACGCTGATCGCCGGATCGACCGGCAGGCCGCCATCCGCCGTCATCCGCTCGATCAAGCGGTCGAGGACGGCCCGCGCCGGGGCATCGTCGCAGACCGGCGGGTCGCCGAGAATCTTGACGATCTGCCCGTCCACCGCCCCGCCGAGCCGCGCTTCGATCGCTGCCGGGACGACGGGCGCCAGACGCACCGCGATGGCCGGGACGCCGTAGATCGCCAGACCGATCACCGAGATCCCGGCCGCGATCGACCACAGGACGAGGCGCAGGCGACCGCCCGAGGCGGAGGGGTCGGATCGGTACAGGTCCGGACAGCGATCCTTCAGCGCGGCGGCCAGGGCCTCGTTGGTGAACTCGACCCGCTCGGCACGTCCCGCCGGGCCGACCCGCATGAGCGGGGCCGCCGTGTCGCCGGCGGCGAGCTCGGCGAGTGTCCAGGCGAGGCGTAGATCCTGCCCGGTGATCTCCAGGCTGTCCTCGAGGACCAGGGTCACCGGATGGGCCCTGGCGCTCAAGCCATCGTAGTACGTGCCGTGGACCGCTTGTGCCGGCACTAGAACCCTACTTCGAGCGCGCCGCCGACATCGAGCGCGTCGGCGAGGCCCTCGTTGAGTCCGCTGCCCACCCGCCGGCTCGACGCGAGCACGGCATCGAGGCCACCGGCATTCTCGACCACCGTGGTGGTGGCGACCGCCGCCCAGAGCCGCGCGGTGATGACCCGGACATAGAGCACCGCGAAGAACAGCGCGCCGCCGAGATAGCCGAACGCCATGCCGAACAGGAGCGCCCAATGGGCTCCGCTCTCCATGCCCTGGGTCTGCAGGAGCAGACCGCCGCCGCCGATGACGAGGCCGAGGATCAGGACGAAGCCGATCACGGAGAGGAGGTAGACGAAATAGGGCCAGTAGAACTGGCGGGCCTTCAGGGTGGACGAAAGGCGCACGGAGCCGAGGCTGGCCGCGTTCATGAAGAGTCGCGTCTCCCGCGCCCGGTAGAAGGGGATGAGCAGGAGCCCGAGGGGAAACGTGATGCCGAGCGTGCTGAGGAAGAGCACCCCGAACGTGGCGATGGGCGTGCCCTCATAATCGCTGTTGAACTCCGTCTCGCCGGGCTTGCCCCCCTCTTTGGGGACGAACAGGTCGTTGGGAATGTTGAAATCGGTAGCCACGAGGAAGGCGATCAGCGCGGCGGCGATGGGAAGGAGCACCACCACGTAGAAGGCCAGCCAGGGAAGCAGCAGCGAGCGCCCGCGCGCGGTGGATTCCATCCGGCTCGACCCGATGAGGGTGTGATTGATCCGGTACCGCTCCAGGCTCGCGCGCATGAAGGGGAAGGCGAGGCCGAGGGTGAGGAGTGTCAGCAGCGACCAGCCGATGGCCATCAGCGCATAGGTGATCGCCGAACCATCCTGGCCGAGGCGGATGCCGCGCCACAGGGTGCGTGAGGCCCGGTAGCGCCGGCCGCGATAGACCGCGAATTGGCCGAGGACGAAGAGGATGAGGAAGGACAGGACGCTGCCGAAGGCCGCGAGCCAGGGCGCCGAGATCGTCGCGACGAAGATCAGGACGTAGACGGGGATCAGGATGGCGATGGCGACGAGGAAGCCGAGGAACAGTTCCTTGCCGGTCCCGGAATACTCGGCCGGGCTGCCGTCGACGACGGTCCTGTTCCAGAAGTAGCGCCGCAGCTCGGTGACGTACCAGAATCGGTAGATGCCGAAGGTGACGAGGGACAGGAGGAAGCCACGGACGGCGATGCCGGTGAGGCCCTTGAGTGTCCTGTCGAAGGTGATCGCGCCGGAGCGGTCCATCCCGGATCGCGTCTCGGTCATTGGCGGCTGCGACATGAGACCTCCTCTCTCGGGAGGCGACATATAAGCGTATCGTCCCGGATGAGGCCACCCGCCGATACCACTTTAGATCGGCATGCACTTGCGCCGATGAAGTATGGGGCTGCCGACGTCGTTAAAAAGCCCCGCTCCGGTCTTGGAATTTCAATTCCGAGACCGGAGCCCGAAACGTCTTCGTCGCATGATCGCGATAGAGAGGAAGATCTGTCGCGCCGAAGGGGTCGTCACCGAAGGCGATAGACTGGATCAGCAGCAGCGGAATCCATTCCGGTTACCCACACCGAACCGGGCATTCTCCCTGTTCCGGTAGAATTCCCGCTCGCTCATCGGCTCCTGATCGGTATGGGTCCGGCGAATATGGGCGGCATAGGCCTCGTAATCGCCCTGCCCCACCATCAGGCGGGCGCCGTCGCAGACGCATTTCGAGAAGGTCTTCAGCCGATCCCGCAGTTCCGTCGACGACAGCGCCATATCGGTTACTCCGCCGGGACGGCGGTGGGGCCGCCGCTTTCGAGGGCCGTCCAGCGCTCGGCGCGATAGGCCTTGACGCAGGCCATGATGCCGAAGGCGGCGATGGCGACGACGAGGCCGACGAACATCACGGCGAGTGCCGCGTCGATCCGGTCGTTGAAGACGATCTTGTGCATGTCGGCCATGTTCTTGGCCGGACCCAGCACCTTGCCCTCGGCGATCGCGGCCGAGAACCGGTCAGCATGGGACAGGAAGCCGATCTTGGGGTCGGCCGAGAAGATCTTCTGCCAGCCCGCATTGAGGGTGCAGATCAGCAGCCACACGGTGGGGATGATCGTGACGAAGGCGTAGCGCTCACGCTTCATCTTGAAGATCACCACGGTGGCGAGCGTCAGCGCCACGGCCGCCAGCATCTGGTTCGAGATGCCGAAGAGCGGCCACAGGGTGTAGATGCCGCCGAGCGGGTCGGTGACGCCCTGGTAGAGGAAGTAGCCCCAGGCCGAGACGCAAAGTGCCGTGGCCAGGATGCTGGGTGCCCAGGCCGTGGTGTCCTTGAAGGTCGGCGAGATCAGGCCGAGCAGATCCTGCAGCATGAAGCGTCCCGCACGCGTGCCGGCATCGACGGCGGTGAGGATGAAGAGGGCCTCGAACAGGATCGCGAAATGGTACCAGAAGGCCATCATCGTCTTGCCGCCGATGGCGGACGAGATGATGTGGGCCATGCCGACGGCGAGGGTCGGAGCGCCGCCGGTGCGCGAGATGATCGAGTGCTCGCCAACATCCTTGGCGGTCTGGGTGATCACCTCGGGTGTGATCGGGAAGCCGAGATTGGTCACCGCGGCCGCCGCCGTCTCGGCGGAGGTCCCGAGCAGGGCGCCGGGCGAATTCATGGTGAAGTAGATGCCCGGATCGATCACGCTCGCGGCGACCAGCGCCATGATCGCGACGAAGCTCTCCATCAGCATGCCGCCATAGCCGATGAAGCGGGTGTCCATCTCGTTGTCGAGGAGCTTCGGCGTCGTTCCCGACGAGATCAGCGCATGGAAGCCCGAGACCGCGCCGCACGCGATGGTGATGAACAGGAACGGGAACAGGGAGCCCGCCCAGACCGGGCCGGTGCCGTCCACGAACTTCGTCATGGCCGGCATCTGCAGGTGC
Organism: Methylobacterium sp. AC832; assembly: GCF_979256025.1. Lineage (NCBI taxonomy): Bacteria > Pseudomonadati > Pseudomonadota > Alphaproteobacteria > Hyphomicrobiales > Methylobacteriaceae > Methylobacterium > Methylobacterium sp. AC832. The sequence goes on along the minus strand of NZ_CEEDMV010000001.1, from coordinate 1,475,183 downwards.
GGGGCGACGACGACGATGCCGAGCGCGAGGCCGATGATGGTGCCGATCTTGAGGAAGGTCGAGAGATAGTCGCGCGGGGCGAGCAGGAGCCAGACCGGCAGGATCGAGGCGATGAAGCCGTAGCCGATCAGCATCCAGGTGAGCTGGGTGCCGGTGAAGGTGAAGGCCGGTCCCCAGACCGGGTGTTCGTTGATCTGGCCGCCGCCGATGATGGCGGCCATGAGCAGGATGAAGCCGAGGATCGAGACCTCACCGATCTTGCCCGGCCGGACGAAGCGGGCGTAGAGGCCCATCAGGATGGCGATCGGGATCGTGGCTGCGACGGTGAAGGTGCCCCAGGGGCTCTCGGCCAGCGCCTTGACCACGATCATCGCCAGGACGGCGAGCAGGATCACCATGATCATGAAGGTGCCGAACAGCGCGATCACGCCGGGGATCACGCCGAGTTCGGCCCGGATCAGTTCACCCAGGGAGCGCCCGTCGCGCCGCATGGAGATGAACAGGATCATGAAGTCCTGAACCGCGCCCGCGAGCACGACGCCGGCCAGGATCCAGAGCATGCCGGGCAGGTAGCCCATCTGCGCGGCCAGGACCGGGCCGACGAGGGGACCCGCGCCTGCGATCGCCGCGAAATGGTGGCCGAACAGGACGGTCTTGTTGGTGGGAACGTAGTCGAGCCCGTCATTGTGACGATGGGCGGGTGTCTCGCGCGCCGGGTCGAGGCGCATCACCTTCTCGGAGATGTAGAGCGAGTAGTACCGGTAGGAGATGAGGTAGACGCAGACCGCGGCCACGACGATCCACAAGGCGTTGATCGATTCGCCACGGCTGGTGGCGACAATCGCCAGGGCTGCCGCGCCCAACGCACCGACAAGGGCCCATGGCCCGTGCTTCTGTATCGCACTCATCGACGTCTCGCTCCCGCGACCCGTCCTTGATGGCGGATCGTCAAGGCTCTTCTGGCTCAAAAATTCTTTCGGGGCCAGAGGAGAAAAATACAAAGACGCGGACGCTGTCAGTCCGTGACGATCACCCGGTTCGGCAACTCGTCGATATCCCCCGGCCGGCGCGGCAGGTGTCGCTCGAGGATGGCGCCGATGGACTCGACGGCCGTGACGAGGCCCTCCGTCGCCTCGCGCCGTCGGAGCGAGGCCAGAAGCGAGTCGATCGCCGACGACCACGCCGCCGGGGAGATGCGCGAGGCGATGCCCGTATCGGCGACGATCTCCGCATGTCCCTCGGCGACGGCGAGATAGATGAGGATGCCCGTTCGCCCGCGCGTCCCGGCCAGTCCGCGCGCGGCGAATTCCCTCGTCGCCGCCTCATGGGCCCGCGCCCGCCGGATCGAGCGGGGAACGAGGCCGAGACGGGTTCGCGGATGGGAGGCCGCGGCAAGTGCCAGGAGGACGACCGCCGCCTGCGTCAGGGCGATCGACGCCGCACTCCACGGCGTGAACAGGATCAGCGGCCAGGGCACCGCGAGCCCGAGGGCAAGTGCCGGTACGAGGGCTGCGGACCGGTACAGCCCGGCGCGGGCGGCGACGAGAACGACGATCTCCGCCGATGTCGTCGATTCGGCCTTGGCAATCGCTCCGGCGATCCGCGTCCTGTCGGTGTCGCTCAGCATCCTACCAATCCCCGGAGGCGCCGCCTCCTCCCGATGAGCCACCTCCGCCCGAGAAGCCGCCGCCATCACCGAAGCCGCCGGAGACGCCCCCGCTCCAGCCGCCGGACGATGGCCCGGGAAGGATGATGAATCCGCCACCCGTGCGACCGCGATTCATCCGGTAGACGACGAACAGGATCAGCAGGAACAGGATGATGAAGCCGATGACATGGGACGGCTCGGCCTCGTCGCTGCGTACCTTGCCCCTGCGCTGCCATTCCTCGGCATCGCCGCTGAGGATCGACAGCATGGCATCGATTCCGGCCTTGATGCCGCCGCCGTAATCGCCCGTCTTGAAGCGGGGCGTGATGGAAGTGGTGATGATGACCTTCGACAAGGCGTCGGTCAGCGCTCCTTCGAGGCCGTAGCCGACCTCGATCCTCACCTTGCGGTCGTTGGGCGCCACCAGCAGAAGTGCGCCGTTGTTGGTCTTGGACTGCCCGATGGCCCAGGAGCGGAACAGTCGGTTGCCGTAATCCTCGATCGTCAGCCCTTGCAGGTTCGGCACCGTCGCGACGACGACCTGATCGGAGGTCTTCTCCTCGTAAGCCTTCAGCTGTGCGTCCAGTGCCGATATCTCGTCCGGCTTGAGGATCCCGGCCGCATCCACGACGCGACCGCTGAGGGACGGGAAGGTCGGCTCCGCGGCCAGAGCCTCGCCGCGCGCCAGCAGCACCATCCCCGCCAGGACGACGAGGACGAACGCCAGGACCGGCGCGAGCGCGCGCCCTCGAAGAAACGCCGCCCTCATCACCGCGCTAGAACTTCACGGACGGAGGCTTGTCCGAATTGGGCGTCGCCGTGAACGTCTCCATCGGCTTCGATTCCGGATAGAACCACGCGGCGATCCAGCGGCCGGGGATGGTGCGGACCTCGGTGTTGTAGGCCTGGACGGCGCCGATATAGTCGCGGCGTGCGACGGCGATCCGGTTCTCCGTGCCTTCGAGCTGCGACTGCAGCGCGAGGAAGTTCTGGTTCGACTTCAGATCGGGATAGCGCTCCACGGTGACGAGGAGCCGCCCGAGGGCGCCGGAGAGCTGATTCTGCGCGTCCTGGAATTCCTTGAACTTCTGGGGATCGGACACCGTGGAGGCATCGACCTTCACGCTGGAGGCCTTGGCGCGGGCTTCCGTGACGCCGACGAGGACATCCTTTTCCTGCTGCGCGTAGCCCTTCACCGTCTCCACGAGATTCGGGATCAGGTCGGCACGGCGCTGATACTGATTCTGAACCTCGCTCCACGAGGATTTCGCGCTCTCCTCCAGCGTGGGCACCCGGTTGATCGCGCCGCAGCCCGAGAGGGTCGTGGCCAGGGCGACGGCGACGAGCGCGGACCGCATGCGGCGAAACACCGAGGGTCGAGGCGAAGGCGCGAAGGTCGCGGTGGCGTCGGGACGCAGAACTGACAACATCGGGGGCTCCTCGTGGACGGGCGCGGCATGGCGCGTCCACGCCCCTGCCGCCCGGCGACGCATGTTGAGATAGGGCGTGATACCGCCGGTGAAAGGCTGGATCGCGATGCGTCCGCGACGAAACTCCACGCACATCCCGTGGTCGAACTCCCACGGGGGCAGGTTGACAAGGCAGCGTGCATGGGTCGCTGTGCCGGCCATGGATGAACTGCCACCTACCCCCCGGGTCGAAAAACCGAGGGTTTCCATCACCTACTGCACGCAGTGCCAGTGGCTCCTGCGTGCCGGCTGGATGGCGCAGGAGCTTCTTTCCACTTTCCGCGACGAGGTCGGCGAAGTCGCCCTCGTGCCGGGGACAGGCGGCGTCTTCATCATCGTCTGCGGGTCGGAGACGATCTGGGACCGAACGCGGGACGGGGGATTTCCCGACGTGAAGACCTTGAAGCAGCGCGTCCGCGATCGGCTGGCGCCGAGCCGGGATCTCGGTCACATCGATAGGCCATGAACGCCGAGACGGGGAAAGCCAAGATCAAGAACCAAGAGCCGAAGAGCGCCGAGTCCAAGAGCGACATGGAACCTGCTTTCGAACGGACGAGAACCGGTGGGTGGCAGGGCACGGCACCTGGCCGGCTGTTCGCACGCATCCGGGATCGAGGCTTCTCGACCCAGGTCTACCTGATCGCCCTCGTCGTGGCGCTGATCGGGCCCGGGCTTCTGTTCACCGCGATCCTGCTGTTTCGCTATGCCGGAACAGAGCGGGCACGGTTCGAACAGGATGCCCGCGAGAACGTTCGCGGCATCGCCCTGTCCATCGACCGCGACACGGCGGGCCTCGTCTCCGTGCTGCAGACCTTGGCGACGTCGCCCCGCCTGAAGGATGCGGAGTTCGAGAATTTCGACGCCCAGGCACGCCTCGTTCGCGAAACCGTCGGGCTCGACATCCTCCTGCGCCAACCGGACGGGCAGCAACTGGTCAATACGTCGGTCCCGCGCGGGGCCCCATTGCCGAAGACCGCCTTGCCCTTCGACCGTGAGCTGACATCCGGAACGCAGCGGGCCATGATCTCCGGCATCCTGTCGGGCAGCATGCCCGATCGGGCGACCTACGCCATCGCCGTCCCGGTGCAGAACGAGGGCGAGGTCGTCTACCTGCTGAGCTTTCTTGCGCCGGTGAACCGGCTCCAGGGCATCCTGAGCCGGGAATACGTCCAGGGCTGGATGACGGGGGTCTCGGACCGGGATGGGATCGCCCTTGCCCGTATTCCCGACCCGGCCTCCATCGTCGGGCGGCCGCGCCTGGCGACCCTTCGCCAGCGCCAGACCGATACGCCGGGAGTCTGGGAGGGCAAGGATTTCAACATGCGCCCCGTCACGGTCGTCGAGGCGCGCTCGCGCCTCACCGGGTGGACGGTGAGCGCCGTGATTCCGAAGGCGCTGGTGGATGCGCGGCTGCGCGGATGGATCTGGGCCTTTACCGGCTTCGGCCTCCTCGTCCTGGCGACGTCGTCGATCCTCGCCATCAATCTCTGGTCGAAGGTTTCGCAGCCATTGCGCCGGCTCGTGGCGTCCGGCCCGGCGCTCGCCCGTGGCGAAGCGATTCCGCGCATTACCTCGCCGATCCACGAGATCCGCCGCCTCGGCGACGTTCTGGCGGACGCATCCCTGCGCCTGCGCACGCGCAGCGAAGAGCGCGATACGGCGCTCGCCGAGACGGAGCGCGGGCTCTCGGCCCTGCGCGAGAGCGAGGCGCGGTTCCGGCACATGGCGGATTCGGCCCCCGCATTGATCTGGATGACCGACGAGCTTGGCGAGATCAGCTTCGCCAACCTGCATTTCGACCATCTATTCGGAAAACCCGCCAGCGCGCTCGCGGCCGGCGGGTGGCAGACGATCGTCCATCCGGACGACCAGACGGCGTTCACGTCCAAGTTCTCCGAGGCCTTTGCCGAGCGTCTTCCCGTGAGGGCGGAGGTCCGGGTGGTGGATCGCGACGGCGAGGTACGCTGGCTGCGTTGCGAAGGCGTGCCACGCCTCGACGATACCGGGGCCTTCCTCGGCTATACCGGCTGCAACGTCGACATCACCGACGCCAAGCGGGCGGAGGAGCATCTCCTGCTCCTCATCCACGAACTCAACCACCGTGTGAAGAACACGCTCGCGACCGTCCAGTCCATCGCCATGCAATCCCTGCGCGGCCTCGACACGGTGGAGGCGGCGGCGGCAAAAGCCGCGTTCGAGGCGAGGCTGCTCGCCCTCGCCCGGGTGCACGATGTGCTCACCCGCGAAAGCTGGGAGGGTGCGGAACTCGGCAACGTGGTGGCGGATGCCATCGCTCCCCTCGATTCCACCGGGGCGGGCCAATCCCGCTTCATCGTGTCCGGGCCGCAACTGCGCCTGCCACCTCGGCTTGCGCTCTCCATCGCCATGGCGCTGCATGAACTCGGCACCAACGCGGTCAAATACGGCTCGCTCTCGCAGGAGGGTGGGACTGTGGAAATCACCTGGTCCGTCGTGAAAGAGGCGGAGACCCGCCTCCTTCTGCGCTGGAGCGAAAACGGCGGACCGCCCGTGACGCAGCCGACACGCACCGGCTTCGGTTCCCGCCTCATCGAGCGTAGTCTGGCGCGCGAGCTTGCCGGCGAGGTTCAGCTCCTGTTCGAGCCCACCGGGGTTGTCTGCTCGATCGAGGCGCCCGTACCGCCGCCGACCTTGCTCGAGCGCAAGGCCGGCCTCGTCCCGCTGCGACCCGCACCGCTTCTCCCTCATTCGGCCTGATCGCTCGCGCCTAGAACAGTCCTCATGCGCGCTCGCCCGAACATGCGCGTGAGGATGGTGCCCCATCATGGCTCGCCCTTCGATCCGATGCAGTCGCTCACGTCGAGCGCGCGAACTTCGCAAAAAAGTTACTCTCCCATGTGCGACACTGGGCGAAATTGAATTCAACTATAAGTATGTTTCTTGTTCGGTGCCGCCGCGACATCAATTCTTATGGCGAGACGTCATACATGGTTGGAGTATGCGCCAGCCAATTTTCGTCTACGCGTGATACTGGAGAAGAACCAGCGGTTTGATTGGTAATCCTGTTTTTTGAGGAGCAGGTCGGATACTGTTCGAAAGAAGAAAATATTAGAATCCAGCCGCTTGGTTACCATTGACGACTGGCGTCTGGCTCAAGGAAGCCGACCTTTCTCGCGTTCCGGCGGTCGCGGAGAGCGGGTATGCTAAGGCACTATTAAACAATAGAGTTTATTACATTGCCCTATCGATATCTCAGGGTTGTAGTTTTATGATTGGCTTCTCCCGCAAGCGTCCCGCCTCCGACACGACTGCGGTGCCTGCCGTTGCCCAGCAGATCGAGGCCGATGAGGTTCGTCTGAGCGCGGCCGTCGAAGCACTGATGTCGAGCCAGGGTTTGACCGCCGTCGACCTGCCAGACGGTAGGCTCAAATCCGCCCTCGAACGCCTTCGCAGCCATGGCGATGACGATAAGCAGCGTAGCCTGTCCTCCATCGCGTCCATGGCGAAGGAAGCCTCGGAGGCCGCCATCAATATCGGCTGGATGACCTACGATGTCGGCGAGGTGGCGAGCGCCACGCAGACGATCGCGGGTGCAACAGAGGAATTGGCGGCGTCCATCGCCGAGGTCTCTCAGACGTCCGACACGGTCGTCACCGTTGCCCAGGACGCGCTGACCGCCATGAGCGCCTGCATCGGCGACGGACGCCAGGCGAAATCCGCCATGCAGGAGATCGAAGCCCGCACCTCGCTCATTTCAGAGCGCGTCGTGGTGCTGGAGCGAGCCATCGCCCAGATCGAAGTGATGGCGACCGCCATCGCGTCGATTTCCGCCCAGACCAATCTGCTTGCGCTGAACGCCACGATCGAAGCCGCGCGTGCGGGTGAAGCCGGACGCGGGTTCTCGGTGGTCGCCGCCGAGGTCAAGTCGCTCTCCGCCCAGACCGCCAGGTCGACGGGTGAAATCCGCGGCCTGCTCAGCACCCTCACGGCCGAAATGGGAGCCATCTCGGTGGCCGTCGGCGAGAGCCGCAGCGCCGTCACGTCCGGCCGGGCGATCGTCGAGCAATTGGAGACGCGGGTCGAGCAGACCAACGAGCGGATCTCGCAGGCGAGCGACCTGAATCAGGCGATCTCGCACATGCTCTCGCAGCAGCGCTCTGCCACCGCCGAAATTTCCACCAGCGTCCAGAACATTGCCGGCAAGGCCGCGAAGACCCACGAGGAGATCGACAAGATCACCACCCGCCTCGTGAAGGCGGAAAGCTTCGGCCGCACCGCTTTGGCTGCGGAAAGCGGCCGCGTCAGCGCTCATGGCCTGGTCTGCCTGCCGGCGGATGTGGGCATGTGGAAGCGCAAGCTGGCCCGCATCCTGGTCGGGCTCGCTCCGGCCGCCTCCACCGAAGCGACGATGCTGGGCATTGCGAACCACAGCGTCTGCACGGAGTTGCGGAACGGCCCGTTGCGCGATCACCCGGCGCTGGCCCGTCTTGCCGATGCCGAGAAGACCGCTCTCGAAGAAGCGAAGAAGATGATCGATGCCGTCGCCGCGAACAATTGGGACGTGGGGACGCCGGCTTATCAGGCCGCTTCCGCTGCCATGAAGTCGATGCTCGCCGCCGCCAACGAGTTGCTCGACACCAAGGCTGCGTAATCGCCGCTCATCGCGGATGACGCGCAGGCAAACCCATCGACATCCTGCGGCCGGCTCTTGTTGCCGGCCGCAGGTTTCGTCATGGCTTGAGCGCATCGCCACGAGAGAGCCCGAACCTTTCGAATGATCCTCCCGGACGCTCCCCTACCGGCCCGTTTCAATGCCGCCCGCCACTGCCTTGCGGACAATGCGCGCCTGCGGGGAGGCAAGACGGCGCTCGTCATGGCGGGCGCAGAAGGCGAGACGCTGCGCCTCACCTTCGCCGAGGCGGACCGGGCCGTGCGCGGTATTGCCGCCGGCTTTCTCTCCCTCGGTCTCGCACGCGGCGACCGGGTGATGATCCGGATGGGCAACGAGGCGGATTACGTCCTCGTGTATTTCGGCGCGCTCGCCGCCGGGCTCGTGGCCCTCCCCTCTTCGCCCCAGCTGACGCCGGCGGAGGCCGCTTTCCTCATGGAGAATTCCGGTGCGGCCGTCGTGGTGACCGGGGCGGGCCACCGTCTCGACGCGGCGGAGGCCGTGGGCCGCATTGTCCTCGGTCCCTCCGAGATCGCCGCGATGAAGCGTGCCGAGCCGATTGCGGATTATGCCGACACCGCGGCGGACGATCCGGCGACCCTGGTCTACACGTCGGGCACCACCAGCCGGCCGAAAGGGGTGCTCCACGCCCATCGGGCTATCTGGGGGCGCCGTCCGATGCATGCGCATTGGCTGGGGCTGACGGAGGCCGACGTCATGCTGCATGCCGGCACCATGAACTGGACCTACACGCTCGGCGTCGGGATCACCGATCCCTGGTCCTGCGGCGCCACGAGCGTGCTCTACGATGGGCCCCGTGATCCTGCCATCTGGCCCAGTCTCATCGCCCGCCACGGTGCGACGCTGTTTGCCGCCGTGCCGAGCGTCTATCGACAGATCCTGAAATATGCCGATCTCGATTCCTGCGATCTGTCCCGGCTTCGCCACGGCTGCACCGCCGGCGAGGCCCTGCCCGCCGACTTGCTGGAGGCCTGGACGCGGCGGACCGGCAAGCCCCTCTACGAGGCGCTCGGCATGAGCGAAATCTCCACCTACATCTCCAGCGGTCCCACCATTCCAGTAAAGTCCGGTTCCCCCGGCATGCCCCAGCCCGGGCGCCGTGTGGCGATCCTGCCCCTGGACGGGCCGGGCGAGCCTTTGCCCAAAGGCGAGACCGGGCTTCTCGCCATCCACCGCACGGAGCCGGGCTTGATGCTCGGCTACTGGAACCGGCCCGACGAAGAAGCCACCGTCCTGCGCGGCGAATGGTTCGCCGGCGGCGATCTCGCGAGCTTGGACGAGGACGGCTACCTCTGGTTCCACGGGCGCAACGACGACCTGATGAACGCTCTCGGCTACCGGGTCTCTCCCAACGAGGTCGAGGGCGTGGTCGGCTTGCATCCCTCCGTGGCCGAAGTCGGCGTCGCTGAGCTCGCCGTCCGGGCCGACCTGAAGGTCATCGCCGCTTTCGTCGTCCTGAGGCCAGGGGCGGAGGCGGACGGACCGTCGATCCTGGCCTGGTGCGCCGAGAGACTGGCGGCCTACAAATGTCCGCGCGAGATCCGGTTCGTGGAGGCGCTGCCCCGCACCGCCAACGGGAAGGTCCAACGCAAGCGGCTGGGCGACCAGCCGGTCGCGGCCTGAGCACGACGCCGCCGGCCCTAGGGGGACGATCCTCGATCCATGACGACACTGTCGAGAAAACAGTATCGGCCAGCCGGGCCGATGCCGTAGAGCCCTCCCCATGTCCGCGCCGCCGCTCTCGATCTTCCTCATCGCCTTCAACGAAGCCGACCGGATCGGCGCGACCATCCGAGCCGTACGTGACCTCACCGACGACCTCGTCGTGGTCGATTCCGGCTCCACCGATGGAACGCAGGCCCTGGCGGCCTCCCTTGGTGCGCGGGTGATCCACAACGCCTGGTCCGGCTACGGCCCGCAGAAGCGCTTCGCCGAGACCGTCTGCCGTCACGACTGGCTGCTCAACCTCGATGCGGACGAGGTGGTGCCGCCGGACCTGTCCGACGCCATCCGCGCCCTGTTCGCCGCCGGCGAGCCCGCCCATCCGGCCTATCGCATCGCCATCGCGGAGATCTTCCCCGGTGAGACGAAGCCCCATCCCTGGGCCTATGCCCTGCATCCCGTCCGCCTCTATCGCAAGGACAGGGGCCGCTACTCGCCCTCCCCCGTCCACGACCGGGTGGAACTCGATCCCGGCGCCAGCGTCGGACGCGTGAAGGGGGTCATCCACCACTTCTCCGTCCGCTCGCTCGGCGACCAGCTCGACAAGCTCAACCGCTATTCCGACCAGCAGGCCCGGGATCTCGAAACGCGCGGCGTCACGATCCCGGCCTGGCGGATCTTCGTCGAGCTGCCGCTGAACTTTCTGAAGGCCTATCTCGGCCGGCGCCATTTCGTGAGGGGCGTCTATGGCTTCCTCACCGCCGCGAACTACGCGATCTCCCGCCATCTGAGGGTCGCCAAGCATTATGAGCGGCGCAACGCACGGATTTCCACCCCATTGGCGCCTATCGAGCCAGCGAAGCGGGTTGACCCGTCCGACGCGAAATTCTAGAGCCACCCCTACGGAGACGTGGCCGAGCGGCTGAAGGCACTCGTTTGCTAAATGAGCATACCCCGAAAGGGGTATCGAGGGTTCGAATCCCTCCGTCTCCGCCATTTAGCCGCTTCTACGCCATGGTGCGCCATTCTGCGCGGCAGATACGCAACCACCGCGGGTCTTTTCTTGGACGCAGTCCGTGGGGGCAGGCGCCATCCACCCGCACCGCAGATTCTTCTGTCCATTTGATCCGGGTAAATCGGGCCTCTCCGTCCCTTCACCCAGAAATTCCAGCAGTCGGGCTGAAAACCGATCCGCTGAATCGACGTTGGAGATGTGTGCGGCGCCGTCGATTTCGGCGTAGCGGCCCTGTGGCGCGCGCTCGGCCATGCGATGGCTGGTCTCGGGCGGGGACATCCCATCGAGGTTGCCTGCCATGAAAAGCGTCGGCATGGCGAGCGAGGCGATGCGTTCGGTGACGTCGAACGCGGATGCCGCGCGCAACATGGGCGAGCGAGGCGCCATCGGCCGTCGCCGCTATGCCATGCCAGACTTGATAGGTCCGCAAACCCTCCGGTGTCGTCTGGAACGCGGGAGAGACAAGCGACGGCTGGCTTTGTTCCAACCGTTGAACCGGAACCGGGGTGCTCGAAAATCGTCGCCCAGCCTTGCGCCAGCGCGTGGAAGACGGGCGTGCTTGTCTTGTCGAAGCTGTTCGCGACGACCAGTCGGCCGATACGTTCTGGGTCTCGGAGCGCAAGCTCCAGCGCGATCATGCCCCCCAGTGGAGGCCAACCAGATCGACAGGCCCTATATTCAGATGAGTGAGCAGTGCTTCGATATCGCCCGCGAGCGCGGCGACGCCTATGGGCGTCGTCAGCTTGCCCGGCGCGCCATGCCCGGCATGATCGGGCACGATCACCCGATAGCCTGCCTCGACCAGCGGAGCGATCTGTGGTACCCAGGCGCGGCCTGAATTACTGATGCCATGCAGAAGGACGATAGGGCGGCTAGCGCCGAATTCGATGAAATAAGCGGTGCGGCTAGCCGTGTCGTAAAAGGCCTTTGTAAGCCTCCTGTCATCAGAGGCGGAGGAAGAGACGGTCACCGGGGCGAAAGCGCGCGGCGATGAGCGCGAGCGCGAGGCACAGTCCCGCCATCAGCCACCAGGCGGGGGTGAGGTCCGCCAGATGCTGACGCAGCAGTCCGGCGACCAGCGGCAGCGCGGCGGCGAGGACATAGCCCCCACCCTGCACGAAGCCGGCGAGCGCGCTTGCCTGATCGGCATCGTCGCCATGATCCATCGCGACGATCAGCGAGAGCGGGAAGAGCGCGCCAATGCCGAGCCCCGCCAGCAGCGCCGCCGCCCATGCGAGCTGCAGTGGCGCCACGCAGAGGCAGAGCATTCCCGTCAGCAGCGCGGCAATCGCGGTGAACAACACCGCGCGACGATCTGGCGATCGATCAACCCAAAGCGAGACGGTAATGCCCGCGACCACCTCCGACAGCGTGACGGCTCCAAGCATCGCGCCGGCCGCCTGCTCGGACCAGCCGAGCTGGGTGTAGAAGGGCGGCAGCCAGGCGAGGACGAGCGTATAGGCACCCGTGCCGAAGCCGAAGAACAGCATCAACAGCCAGGCGCGTGGCGCATGGTGCACCGGGCTGCGTTGCACCGATCCTATTCTCTCTTGCGGTCCCCGCGGTACCAGAAGCCAGACGCACAGCCCGAGGAGGGCAGGCAATGCCCAAATGCCCAGCGCGGTCGGCCACCCCAATGCCTGCGCGATCCAGGCTCCCGCCATGCTCGACATCAACGCTCCACCCATGATCGCGGTGGAGTAAAAGCCCATCAGGCGCCCGCTCCGTGGTCCCGCTCGACGGCGGATGGCGCCCGGCATCAGCGACTGAACGATGGCGATGCCGACGCCGCCAACGATGGCGGTCAACACCAAAGCTGCCTCCTGCGGCCACACCCAGCGGCCCAGGCAGGCGAGAAGAATGAGCAGGACACCAGAGGCGATGCCTGCCCGCTCTCCCAGCCATCCGCGCAGCCATGCCGTTCCCAGCAGGCAGATGCCCATCAATAAAACCGGGAACGTGGTCAGCAGACTCGCGCCGATGTCGCCAAGGCCCGTGTCGCGCTGGATCGCGTCGAGCAGTGGGCCGACCGAGGCCAGTGCCGGGCGCAGATTGATGCCGACGAGCAGGATTCCGGCCGGAAACAGCATCCGACCTGATGTTTCCCGCATGGTGGTCTCCGAGCAATATGACCTTGTCAGGGTCGCCGCGTTCAATATTATCTCCACATAGAGATATGTATCTCGACGTCAAGATAGGGGCGCGGAATGGACAGGGCTGCAATGGCTGCGGAACAATGGGCCTGCGAACGGCCCGATCTCGATATCGGGCCGATGGTGCTGCTGGGACGGCTGGGTGAAGCAGCGCTGCTGATCTCGCGGGATCGGCTCAATCCGCTATTTGCGGAATTTGGCCTGCAACCCGGCGAGTTCGACGTGCTGGCGACGCTCCGGCGCAGCGGCACACCGTATGCGCTCACGCCCACCGCGCTCTATGAGGCGGCGATGATTTCATCTGGAAGCATGACCAATCGCCTCGATCGGCTCGAGAATGGCGGACTGGTCGAGCGGAGGCCCAACCCGGCGGATAAACGGGGAACGTTGGTGGCGCTGACAGCCGATGGTCTGGCGTTGATCGATCGCGCAATAGAGGCTCACATCGCAAATCAGCAGAGCATCGTTAGTGGTCTGGATGAGCAGGAGCGAGGTCAGCTTGCCGCGCTCCTCGGCAAATTGATCCGATCTCAACAGCACGCGGACGGCGTTAGAGGGCTATAGCGTAGACGTAGTGCTCATCATCATCGGGCGTGGCCCGCCATCTTGGCCAAGCTGACGACGTACACGACCGTTCGGTTTCCGAATGCCGTCGATTTCCCCTCCCTGGCTCTTTCGCGTCTCAGCTAAGCCGGCATCGTGACCGGCGTTGCCGGATCGAGCGTTCGGCCGCGAGCGAAGGCCGCATGGCGCGACCTCATTGCCTCGCTGGATCTCAGACATTCCGAACATGTCGGCGTGCTTCCTGAGCGACTTGCGACGGATGACGGGCCTTCTATCGCTTCCGTTCGGCTGCACCGCTGAGGCTATGGCGCTGACACATGTCCTTGCCGGTTCGTGGTGTAGAAGGGTCGCACCGCAACCGACAAAGGCGCATCACATGAGAATGATCCAAGCCCTTAGTTTGGGAGGCGTCATCGCTGTGAGTGTTCTTACCCAGCAGGCCTCGGCAGGCGACGCCCAGCTGCCAGGTTATTCCGAGGGGGCTCAGGTCGTTCGGGTGGAAGGAAACCGGAGCCAGGTCGATCAGATCAGTGGTGTGATCTATTCCCAGATCCGTTCGATGCGTGCGATCCGGCAATTGCGCATGTCGCTGCTCGTGCCGCGCACCAAAGACAAGAAGCCTGCGATCGTGTATTTCCCGGGCGGTGGTTTCACCTCGGCTGATCATGAGAAATACTTCGAGCTGCGCTCGGCTCTGGCCGCGGCCGGCTTCGTCGTTGCCGCCGCCGAGTATCGTGTCGTCCCCGACAGGTTCCCGGCGCTGGTGGAGGACGGCAAGGCCGCCGTACGTTACCTGCGGGCTCACGCGGCCGAGTATGGCATAGACCCGACCCGGATCGGCGTCCTCGGTGATTCCGCCGGCGGCTATCTCTCCCAGATGGTGGGCGTCACCGGTGGAGAGAAAGCCTTCGACAAGGGCGATCATCTCGATCAGTCCTCGGATGTGCAAGCGGCCGTCACCCTCTACGGAATTTCGAACCTCCTCAATATCGGTGAGGGATTTTCGCCGGCGGTCCAACTCATGCACCAATCGCCTGCTGTGACGGAGGCGCTTCTCGTCAACGGGCCGGCTTTTCGTGACTTTCCCGGTGCTTCGATTTCAGCCGATCCCGACAAGGCGCTGGCTGCAAGTCCCATGGGCCACCTTGGCGGCGACGAGCCGCCCTTCCTGATCATGCACGGAACCGCCGACAGGCTCGTCTCGCCGGTGCAGAGCAAGCAATTGTTCGAAGGCCTGCGGGCAAAGGGCGGCAAGGCGGACTATGTGCTGGTCGAAGGAGCGGGCCATGGCGACCTCACTTGGTTTCAGCAGCCGGTGATCGATCGGGTCGTCGCATGGTTCAAGGCGACGCTCGGGGGCCCCATCCCCGGAGGCGGTGGAAAAGCCGACCCGAAGTCGGACCTCTGACCACCTTCCCATCCTCGGACTATGGTCTTTCGCGGAGGCGGTCTCCGTCGATGGAGGCCTCGCCCTCCCCCGTCGTGGGGAGGGCGAGGCCTGCGGGGTCTTTCGATGGGATGATCCATCTTGGATGGGTCTGCGCAAACCGGCCATCATCGGTGAAAATCTGACGGACGAGTTCACGGCCTCGCCGGCAGCACCGCCCGTATGGGAACCCGACGCCGACCCCGTGCTTGCCCCTTCGAGCCGGCATTCCGCCCGGCCTCGGAGATGGCGATGCCGAGCGACACCGAGAAACACAAGGCTCTCCTGGCCGCGCTCAAAGCCGCCCAGGGCAAGGGCGACGGTTCCTTCGAGCAGGCCGTCACGCGAGCCTTCGAGCACGTTTTCGAGCATCTCGAGCGCCTCAACGCCGTCAGCGACGCGGATGAGCAGCGCGCTCTTCAGCCCGGGGAGTCTCCCACCCTGCGGTAGCCCGACGGCAGACCGGCTGGGATCCGCTCATATGGCGCGAAGCGTCGCTCTCAGCCGGCGGCTACGACGAGCGTGCGGACTTGATCCAACAAGCTCGGGCCGAGGGCGAGCGGGCCATCGAACGGACGTTCGTGCATGGCGATCACCCCCAGGGTGATCACCAGCGCGGAGCCGAAGATGCTCAGGGAAGCGGCCTGAGACGACGGACGCTCCACATGAATGGCGGCGATGACCAGAAGGGCGAGAGCCGAGAGAGCGAATAGGGTCACCCATTTGCTGTCGTCGCCCTCCATCTCGCTCAGGGCGAGCCTTTCGCTGCGCGCGGTCTGCAGGTTGAGCACCGCCGCGAGCAGGGCCGAATGGTTGGCTTTCCCAACGACCACGTCGAAATTCGGCGCAACCACCGCCTGAAGCAGTTTGCCGAAGGCATGGTCGGCCCGTGACGACGCCTTTCCGCCTTTCGCCATGGCGGGCCATTCCTCGTCGACGATAGACTCGATGTAATCCGCGAGCAGGATGCGGAAGTCCGGCAGGTCCTTGGATACGGATCGGCTCAGATTGTAGACGGCACGCGCCTGGGCGCTCTCCGTCTGTACCACGCGGGACGCCTGGCGCTGACGCTCCCAGGCATCGTTGGCGACAAAGCCAATCAGGAGCGAGAGCAGGACCGAGACCACGCCGACGAAGGCGGGAGCGATGCCGGTCGAGACACCGACGATGAAGGGACGCGTCCGCTTGGTGTTCGTCAGGGTGATCAGCATCAGGCACCAAGCCAGGACGAGACAGGCGAGACTTCCGAAAATCAACCAGATCGGCTGATCGAGCCAGAACGTGAGCATCTGCATGGGTCCGGGTCGGTTGGCGCGGACTTCGATAAAGCAGCCGCCGGCGAAGCGATATGCGGCGTTCGCGCCTGTCCGTGATGGGCTCTGGCACGACCGGCTCGGATGGCGCGGGGCCATCCTTCATCCGCCGGATTTCGGAACATCAACCTCACAGGACGCTCACGTTCTCATCGTGGCAGTGGCCATGAGGCGAGGCGGCATCGTTGCGTCAGCCTGTCGACACACCGTCGATGCGAGAGCCGGACGACAGGAGACGAAGCCAAGGGCCTTGCACCGATCTCATCGATAACCAACTGTAGACCATCCAATGGGATGGTTCTGGGATGGTCGGTATGGTGGATCGAGTTCGTGAGGTGCGCCCGAAAGTGCCGGACAGCGAGAAGCTGACCCTCAATCTCGGCTTCGTCGATCTTGGGCAGATCGACCTACTGGTTCGGGATGGATTCTATGCCAACCGTGCCGATTTCATCCGGACGGCGGTGCGCAATCAGCTCGACCGTCAGGGCGATGCGGTGAAGCAATCGGTCGCCCGTAAGCAGCTCAGCCTCGGCCTGTCGCACTATACCGCCCGCGACCTCGAAGCCGCGCGGGATGCGGGCGCGCCGTTGCATATTCAGGTGCTCGGCCTCGCGAGCATCGCGTTCGATGTGACTCCCGAACTGGCCCGACAGGCCATCGCCTCCGTGCAGGTTCTCGGCGCCTTCCAGGCCAGTCCCGACGTCAAGGCGGCTTTGGCCGACCGTATCGCCTGACCCCTCGCAGAGACCCGCGTGGATCGTCGTTCCACAGCCCCAGCGCCGCCAGGATCATGATGATGAAAGCTTTTCCCAAGATCGACATGGCCGAGGTGACCCGTCTCACCCGTGCCGGACAACTGAGCGAGGCGATGGCCCTGCTGCAGGGACAATCCGTACCGCCGGCAAGCGACGTGGTGGCCGGCGAGACCATCGACATGGTGGCGCCCGCTTTCCACGGCGGCGCCTGGACGGCGCCCGCCGCCGGCCCAACTGCCACCGACCATGCGGCGCACTCGGCGGGCCAAGCCTCTGCACGCCCCGGCCTCGCCGAGACGATCCGAGCCCTACGCGAGCGCTTTCCGAAAATGGGCGATATGCCCGATTTTGGGAAAGGCATGCCCGATATTGGAGGTGGAACGAGGTCCTCCCGCGGGGCGAGGGTCGAGGTTCCGGCAGGAGCGCGGTTCGAGGAGCGGAGTTTCGCCAACGCGGCGGGCAGCCGGACCTACAAGGTCTATGTCCCGAGCGGCTACGAGGGCCAAGCGCTTCCGGTCGTGATCATGCTGCACGGATGCACCCAGAACCCGGATGATTTCGCCCTGGGAACCGGCATGAACGCTTTGGCCGAGGGGCAGACCTTCATCGTGGCGTATCCCGGCCAGCCGCAATCGGCCAACATGCAGAAGTGCTGGAACTGGTTCAATGCCAGCGACCAGCAACGCGGAAGCGGCGAACCGTCCCTGATCTCCGGGATCGCGCTGGAGGTGGTGAGGGAGTTCTCGGCCGATCCGAACCGGGTCTATGCGGCTGGCCTGTCGGCCGGCGGGGCGGCGGCCGCGATCATGGCCGCGACCTATCCGGATGTGTTTGCAGCCGTCGGCGTCCATTCCGGGCTGCCGTGCGGAGCAGCCACCGACATGCCCGGCGCATTCGCGGCCATGAATGGCGGCGGCACCGTCAAGGCGCGGAAGGACGGCCCGGGCATACCCACCATCGTCTTCCACGGGGATGCGGACAAGACGGTGAAGCCAATCAACGGCGAGCAGGTCTTTGCTCTCGCCATGCCAAACGCGGCGCTCTCCCAGGCCGTGAACCAGGGTGAATCCACGGAGGGGATGGCCTTCACCCGTACCGTCCGGGCGGATGATGCCGGACGGCCCATGCTCGAGCATTGGGCTCTGCATGGTGCCGGCCATGCCTGGTCGGGTGGAAGCAGGGACGGAAGCTACACCGATCCGCGTGGGCCCGATGCCAGCCGGGAGATGGTGCGGTTCTTCATGACGCACACCAAGAGCCCGGCATGATCCGCACCCCGTCTCACGTCATCGACCGTCAGGCGGAGTACTGAGGGTCGTGTTTCCCGCCCTAGCCCGCCTTCAGCCAGGTGCGCAGGCCGAATGCGACGATACCGAGGGCGACGATGCTCGCCGCCCAGATCGCCGCGAACCAGAGGAGCCGCCGCCACAGCGGGGGCGAACCTCCGGGGGACGAGCCATCGAGCATCAATGGTACCCCGATGCGTCGACCTTCCCGCGAAAGACCCAGTACGAGTAGGCCGTATAGGCCAGGATGATGGGGATCAGTATCGACGCGCCGGCGAGGAGGAAGACCTGACTGGCATGCGGGGATGCCGCCTCCCAGATCGTGATGCGCCCCGGCACGATGTCCGGGAAGATGCTGATCCCAAGACCGGTGAAAGACAGCAGGAACAGGCCGAGGGACAGGAGGAACGGTGCCGTCTCGGCACCTTTTCTGAGGAGATGGAAGAACAGGAACGAGGCCAGGACCACGAGGATCGGCACCTGCGCCGTGAGCAGGACGTTCGGCATCGAGAACCAGCGCTCCCAATACTGGCCTTTCAGGAACGGCGTGGCGGCGCTGACAGCCGCAACGGAGGCGATGGTCGCCGCGCCGAGCCAGAGCGAGAGCGTGCGGGCGCGTTCCTGCAGCGACCCTTCCGTGCGCATGACGAGCCAGGTCGCCCCCAGGAGCGCATAGCCGCAGACGAGACCGAGGCCGACGAGGATGCTGAAGGGCGACAGCCAATCCCACCATCCGCCGGCATAGGCCCTGCCCTCGACTTTGATACCCTGTAACAGAGCCCCGAGGGCGATGCCCTGGGCGAAGGTCGCCACCACCGATCCGCCGGTGAAGGCGACGTCCCACAGGGCCCGGTGCCGGGGGTCGCGCCACCGGAACTCGAAGGCGACGCCGCGAAAGATCAGACCGAGCAGCATGGCGATGATCGGCGCATAGAGGGCCGGCATGATGACCGCGTAGGCGAGCGGAAAGGCAGCGAACAGGCCTCCCCCGCCGAGGACCAGCCAAGTCTCGTTGCCGTCCCAGACCGGAGCGACGGAGTTCATGGCGGTGTCGCGCTCCTGCCCCGGCTTGAAGGCCGGGAACAGGATGCCGAGGCCCAGGTCGAACCCGTCCATGACGATGTACGCGAAGACCGCGAAGGCGATGATGAAGGCCCAGACGACGGTCAGGTCGATGCTCGCGAGCATGGTGATGTCCTCACTCGGCCGGCTGGAGGGAGCGGTCGGGATTGACCGAAGTTGCTGGGGTGATGCCGGCGGTGCGGATCGGTGTTCCGGGCTCGATCCCGTGCTCGCCGAGATGCGGGGATTTCGCCATCAGGTGCAGGATGTAGAGAATCCCCATCCCGAAGACCGCGAAATAGATCAGCACGAACGCGACAAGCGAGGAGCCGACCGCCGGCGCCGACAGGGGCGAGGCGGATTCGGCCGTTCGAAGCAGGCCGTAGACCGTGAAGGGCTGCCGCCCCACCTCGGTGGTGATCCAACCGGCTAAGACGGCGACGAAACCTGCCGGCCCCATGGCGACGGCGAAGCGGTGCAGAGGCTTCCAATCGTAGAGGGCCTTCCTGTACCGCGCGAACAGGCTGCAGACGCCGAGAAGCAGCATCAGCATCCCGAGGCCGATCATGACACGGAAGGACCAGAACACCACCGGAACCGGCGGCCAGTTCTTGCGGTCCACGGTGTCGAGGCCCTTCAACGGCTCGTTCAATCCGTGTTTGAGGATCAGCGAGGACAGTTTGGGGATCGAGACCTCGTAGTCGACCCGGCCCGCTTCCTGGTTCGGCAGGCCGAACAGGATCAAGGGAGCGCCGTCCGGATGGCTCTCGAAATGCCCTTCCATCGCCATGACCTTGGCGGGCTGATGCTCCAGGGTGTTCAGCCCGTGAGCGTCGCCCGCCAGGATCTGGAGCGGCGCGACGATGGCGGCCATCCACATCGCCATCGAGAACATCGTGCGCGCGCCGAGATTGTACCGGTCGCGCAGCAGGTGCCAGGCTCCCACCGCGCCGACGACGAGGGACGTCGTCAGGTAGGCGGCCAGCACCATGTGCACGAGGCGGTACGGGAACGAGGGGTTGAAGACGATCGCCCACCAATCCTCCGGCACGAACTGTCCGGCGGCGTTGATGCCGTAGCCTTGCGGCGTGTGCATCCAGGAATTCACCGATAGGATCCAGAAGGCCGAGAAGAAGGTCCCGATCGCCACCATGAGGGTCGCGAAGAAATGCAGTTTCGGCCCGACCTTGGACATGCCGAACAGCATCACGCCGAGGAATCCGGCTTCGAGAAAGAAGGCGGAGAGCACTTCATAGGCCATCAGCGGTCCGAGCACCGGTCCCGTCTTGTCCGAGAAGACCGACCAGTTCGTGCCGAATTGGTAGGACATGACCAGACCGGACACGACGCCCATGGCGAAGGCGATGGCGAAAATCTTGATCCAGTACTTGAACAGATCGAGGAAGACCTGCCGCCCGGTCGCCAGCCAGAGCCCCTCCAGAACCGCGAGGTAACTCGCGAGTCCGATGGAAAAGGCGGGGAACACGATGTGGAACGCCACCGTGAAGCCGAATTGGATCCTCGCCAGGAGGAGAGCGTCAAAGTCCGACAGCATGTCGATCAACCTGAATGGTTGCTGGGAACGGGCAGGAAACGACTCGGCAGCTCAGTCTGCGGGACCAACCCTGCCCCATTGCGTCATCACGCTCAACGGCCGGTCCCCGGCTCCGCCTTTGGCGCGACCCGGACGGCGAAGCGTCCTTCCTCGGCTTTGTTGATGTATTGGCTCGCGATGAAGAGACCCTTGAGAGGGCGGATGATCGGAACGCAGGCCAGGAGAAGCAGCGGCAGCGTGACAACCGCATGGATCCAGAGCGGGGGATCGTAGGAGAGTTCCAGCCAGATGCCGAAAGCCGTGACGGGGAATGCCATCGACATCATGATGAAGAAGGCCGGCCCGTCCGCCGGGTCGGCAAAACCGTAATCGAGTCCGCAGGCTTCGCAGTTCGGCTTCAGGGTGATGAAGCCATCGAAGAGCCGTCCCTCGCCGCAACGGGGGCATCGGCAGCGAAGGCCCACGGAGAGGAGCGATTGATCTGTCGTCCTGTGCATTCTCGATGTCCTTGTTTCGCGGTGCCATCCTGACGAGCGGCGGAGATGCGGATCATCGAAGCCGATTGTATGGCCTAGATATCCATACAAACATCCTATAAGCCGGACATATCGTCACGGGAGTCGTATGGATCGCCTAACTATGTATGCTAAATGTATGCATACAAAACTGTGTCGCGAGAGGCAATGATGGAGGCGTGGAATCCAACGATACGGGACGAGGAGGGGCCGAAATATTTGGCCATCGTCAGAATCCTGGCAGAGGATATTCGCTCGGGACGGCTTCCTCCGGGGACGCGGTTGCCGCCTCAGCGCAGCTTGGCCAAACATCTCAACGTCGATCTCACCACTGTCACGCGGGCCTTCAACGAAGCGCGGCGGACGGGCCTGATCGATGCGTCCGCCGGGCGGGGAAGCTTCATTCGCGCCGCCTCGCCGTCGCTGGCGAAGGCCGCGACCGCCGACCCGTCCGGCAGCGTCGATTTCAGTATGAACATGCCGCCCCAGCCGGCGGCGGCCCGGCTCGCGGAGCGTATGGAGAGCGGTCTGTCGCGGCTTTCCGCGTCGGCGGGGTTCCTCGACCGGATGCAGTACCAGGACAGCGCCGGAAACCTCGCGGATCGCGCCGCCGGGGCGGATTGGCTCGGCCGCCGTCTGGGGCCGGTGCCGGTTCAGCGTGTCATCGTCGCCGGCGGGGCGCAGGCGTCGCTCGCCGCGATCCTCGCCGTGGTGCTGAAACCCGGCGATGCCCTCTGCGTCCCGATCCTGACCTATCCGGGGCTCCGCATGGCGGCCGAGCGGCGTGGGGCTCACTTGCGCCCTGTGTCAGCCGATGGCGAGGGTATCCTCCCGGACGCGTTCCTCGAATGCTGTCGTCTCCACCGTCCGCGCGCCCTCTATCTGGTACCGACCCTCGACAACCCAACCACGGCAACGATCCCGACGCACCGACGCGAAAGGATCGCCGAGATCGCCCGAACCCACGGAGTCGCGATCATCGAGGATGACGCCTATGGCACCCTGCCACCCGATGCCCCGGCTCCCTTCGCGTCATTCGCGGGCGACATCACCTGGCATATCGCGACCCTGTCCAAATGCGTCAGCCCGGGGCTGCGCATCGCTTATGTCGCCGTACCCGGCACGAACGAAGCGGTCCGCCTCGCCGCCGAGCTACGCGCCATCAGCATGATGGCCTCGCCGCTCGCCGCCGCCCTCGCTTCCCATTGGATCGCCAATGGGGATCTCGATTCCATCGTCGCTGCCATCCGGCACGAGAATGGACATCGTCAGGCCGTGGCGCGGGAGGCCCTGCGGGGCCTCTCTGTCCATGCCCATCCCTGCGGGCATCACCTCTGGCTGCCATTGCCGCCACCCTGGCAACGCGGAGAATTCGGCGCTCATGCGCGTCAGAGCGGGTTGTCCGTGATTCTGAGTGATGCCTTCGCGGTCGGCCCGGCGCCCGATGCGATTCGCGTTTCCCTCGGGGCCGCCCCCGATGGCGAGGCTTTGCGCTACGGTCTCAGCCTTCTGGCGAACCTGTTGGCGCATCCGCCCGGTGCCATCACGAACATTGTCTGAGACGAGTCAAGCAAGCATCGGTCGGGGCGTTCGGGCATTCCCGCCCGCGCTACTCCTTGATGCCCAGGGCCGAGAACGGGCATATCACCGATCGCCGATCAGGTGAGACAGCGTGGTTTTGTCGCTCAGTTTAGAACTCCTTTAGCCAACGTTCAGCTTTCCTTTGCCAAAACATCCCGCAGGCATTGCCAAATGCGCCCGGCGCATGGGGCATAGCATGGGCAAAGGGGGAATGGATGGGCGCTCGCGATCTGGGAATGACGGCTTCGAGGCCAGCGCACGGTTCTGAGGCTCAGCCCTCGGAGCGTCCTGCCGGGGCAAAGATACCGGACGCGGCGCGGGTTCATATCGGTGCCGAACTGAGGGCGTTCTACGCCTGCATTCTCGCCGAGGAGCAGCCGCCGGCCCTGTTGGATCTGGTTGCGCGCCTCACCCAGGCTTCTACGGGGCGTGACGCCGCGGCTTACGCTGCCTTCAGCGCCGATCTACTCACCGCGCTGCCGGGTCTGAGGGCCTTCGCCCTGTCGCTGGCCATCAACGCGGCGACGGCGGACGACCTCGTACAGGAGACGCTCCTGAGAGCATGGCAGAACCGGCACCGGTTCGAGCCCGGCAGCAACATGATGGCCTGGCTCTGCACCATCCTACGCAACTACTTCTATACGGAGTGCCGCAAGCGGAAACGGGAGGTCGAGGACGCGGATGGGGCCATGGCCGCACAGGTCGCCGCGCCGGCAGCCCAGGAGGCGAGCAGCGACCTCAAGCGGGTCTGGCAGCATCTCGGCAAATTGCCGCCGTCGCAGCGGGAGGCCCTGATCCTCGTCGCGGCCCAGGGCATGACATACGAGGCCGCCGCTGAGCTCATCGGCTGTCAGGTCGGTACCATGAAGAGCCGGGTGAGCCGCGCACGGTCGTCACTGGTGGGATCTCTCGGAATGGACGTGCACCAGAAGACGCCCATGGGCCAGATCGCCAGCGACAGTCTCGAACCCGCGGCGGTACAGATCGGTCTCGGCGCCTGAATGCAGCGGGACGGGATGCGTAGTTAACCGCGACCGGTCTGAGGACAGGTTGTGGGACAGAGCCGCGCACGAGAGGTAGGTTGTCTTGACGGCAGAGCTGACATGAACGGCGACTGACCTCGAACATCGTCGCCGAGAGTGACGGATACTTTCTGGCGGGATCGACGTTCCGTTCCATTCGCCGTTTCACGATAACGGTCGAAGGATAGCCGATGACAACAGCGCCGTATCGCGTCGATATCTTCGCACCCGATGGACGCCGCAGCCTCGTCGCGTTCACGGAGCGGGAGGTCGCCCTGAAGGCCGAGTCCCTGCTCGCCTTCTACAAGGGGAACGTGCTCAGCGTCGGCTTCACCGTGACCTGCCACGATCCGGAAGCCGCGCGCCGGATCGCCTTTTACCTCACCGATGTCTCACGCGAGCTCGAACTGATCTGAGACTGGCGATCCTGTTCGGCCAACTCTCGCGGCCATCAGGATATGCATCGGGACGGGGTTTTGCCGACGTCTGGAATCTGCATGAATGTAGAAGCCAGAAAGCTGTCGCGCCAACAAGTCGTCGACATGGCTGAGCATCTCGATGTGTTGGCGCGCCCTGCGGGAATCGAACCCGCCTTTTCAGCGTGAAAGGCTGACGTCCTAACCGATAGACGAAGGGCGCTTGCTCGAGAGCGAGGGTTCTATAGGCGGCTTCCCCCGGCAGGGCAACCGGTGTTTCGCGGTGTTTCACGCTTGACGAACGGCATGGCGGTCGCTTTGTCGCTTCTCAGCACCCGCGCGGCGTCTCTGTCGTGCCTTCAGGCAGTGGATAACACCATGAATACGCGACGCGACGGGCCGGGCGGGCCCCGCACCAGCCGGCCGGGCGGCCAGCGCGACCGGTTTCGGCATGGGCCGCCCTCTTCCGGGCCCCGCGGTGTCAGCGGCGATCACGTCGTGCTCTATGGATGGCACCCGGTGTCGCAGGCGTTGGCGAATGAGGGCCGTGGCCTGCATCGGCTTCTCGCCACCGAGAACGCCTTGGCGCGCCTGACCGAGGAGCTGGGTCAGCTCAGGATCGACGCCGAACTCGTGCGCCCCAACGCCATCAACGCCTTGCTCGGGCCCGATGCCGTGCATCAGGGCCTCTATCTGGAAGCCGATCCCCTCCCCGGCCCGGATCTCGACGACCTGCCGGACGATGCGCTGCTGTTGGCCCTCGACCAGATCACCGACCCCCATAATGTCGGCGCCATCGTCCGCACCGCCGCCGCCTTCGGCGTTGCGGGCATCATCACTACGGCGCGGCACTCGCCCACCGCCACGGGTGTGCTGGCGAAATCCGCCTCGGGCGGGCTCGAACACGTGCCGCTCGTGATCGTGCGAAACCTGTCGGATGCGCTGATCGATCTCGGCAAGCGCGGCTTCACCCGCATCGGTCTCGATTCGGAGGGAGAGGCCACCCTCGATTCCGTCGGGCCGAAGCGGCCGGCGGTGATCGTGCTCGGAGCCGAGGGCAAGGGCCTGCGCCAGCGCACGCGGGACAATTGCGACGTCCTGGCCCGCATTCCGTTCAGCGGCGAAATTCGCAGCATCAACGTCTCGAACGCCGCCGCGATCACGCTCTATGCCTTGAGCGTTCGCGGCGGCTGACGCGTCGGTCTCAGCGCCAGAACGGCTTCACATCGAGAAGCGCCTCGTGCGCCTTCTCCGCCGCCTTGAGCAGTTGGCCCGTGCGGGCCTCTCCGTCGGCGGCGGTGAGACCGGCGGCGAACAGCGCCCGCCCGTCGACGCCGGACGTCTCACCGTTTCCGGTGTCGGCCAGGCTCGCCAGTACGGAGTGTGCGGTGGCGAGGTCGTTCAGCGCGCCGAGGTGATCCTGCAGGTCCGAGAGGGCCGCGACGAAGGCCTTGTGGCGCTTCTGCGCTGACTTCTCCGCGTAGAGCGAGGCGAAGAACTCGGCACCGTAGCGCAGCTTCTTGGCTTCGATGCGGACCTCGTGGCGGGCTTCCGCATCGATGCGATGGAGATGCCGGCCGCGTTTGCGGATACGCCGGCGGGCCTTGTCGAGCGTGGCTTCGGCATGGTCGCGGGCCGAGACTGCCTCCCGCTTCCCGTCGCCCCGCCACGGCCCGGTTTCGATCCAGGCGGAGAGGTCGAGAATCAAGCTGCGCCAGGCTTGCGATTCGAGGATCGCGAACACGGTCCCGTAGGCGCGGTCGCGTTCGGCTTCGAGGCGGATTCGCAGATCGTCGAGCCCCGCTTCGTCCGGCCTGCGGGTCATCTCGCCGGCCAGGGTCTCGCTGAGGAAGACGTCGAGGTTGCGGGCATGCCCGAACGGCTCGGTGACGCGCTTGATCTCCTGGCGCAGATGGGTCGCGGCAGGATCGCTCGCGAGGATCGGCTGGAACAGGGTGAAGGCCGAGCGAAGGCGCCGCAGGGCGACGCGGATCTGATGCAGACCCTCCGGATCGCGCGTCTTGAGGAAGACATCCTCGTTGAGCCGCAGATGGGTGAGGCAGGCGATGGCGATGGCACGGAACGCCTCCGCCGCCGACCCGTCCGGGCTCAGCTTGACCGATCCGGCCTTGCTCGGCCTGCGCAACGTACCGCTGAGGATCCTGAAACCACGCTCGCTCTTCGATAGGACGCCGAGGCGCAGCGGCACCGTCTCTGCAAGGGTTTGGGCGAGGGAGAACAGGTCGGCCGGGTCACCCTCGATCAGTTCGAGTTCGAGCTCCCAGATGGGAGCGTCCCCGTCCGGCGTCTCGACCCTGCCTTGGTCGAGGGTCGCCGAGATGCGCGAGGTTCCATGGGCCACGGCGCGGGTGCTGCGCTCGATCACGGTGGTGACGACGGCATTGAGGTCGGGCGAGGACGCGCTGCCGAGCACGTCCGGGACCGGTGTATCGTCGATGAGTGACAGGTCTGGGGTCGGGCCGTCCACGGCCCATTCCCATTCCGACCGGTCGAACAGGCCGGCCGCCGACGAGGCGGCCTTCACCGTCTGGACATGGCGCTCCCCGTGCCTGCGCACCCGCAGGGTTATTCCCTGGCGGTGGAGCGCCCGCTCGGCCGTGTCGTAATAGGTGGCGGAGAGGAATTCCGGGTCGGTCGGCCCCTCGATGGCGAGGAGCGGGTGGCGCGCCAGTTCCAGCAGTTCGGCGGCGCCGCAATCCAACTTCAGCTCGATTTCCCTCGGGGTAACCATCGGTCGTCCTGTTCTCTGGTCCGGTGTGACGAGTGCCAACGCCCGAGGACCGGTTGTGGATCATCCCCGTGCTTCCCGGGCCGCGCAAGCGCGCTATGCCGCTGCCGGATGGACAAACGTGAGAAATCCCGTAGCTGAGGCGGGATGGCCCGATGAATCGGGCTTCGGTCCGGCGCGTAGGATCATAGGCACGGGATCGTAAGGGTTCGATGACGGTAGACCGGGTAAGGGCCGATCGGCTCCTGGTCGAGAATGGCCATTTCGAGAGTCGGGCGAAGGCCCAGGCGGCGATTGAGGCGGGTCTCGTCACCGCAGACGACCGTCCCGTCACCCGTGCCTCGGACAGGATCGACCGGCGGGCGCGTATCGTGGCGAGCGCTCCCCATCCCTTCGTCTCGCGCGGCGGGCTGAAGTTGCAGGCTGCGCTGGACGCGTTCGGGTTCGATCCGGCTAGCCTTGTCTGTCTCGATGTCGGCGCTTCCACGGGAGGATTCACCGATGCGCTGCTGCGGGCCGGCGCCCGGCACGTCTATGCGGTCGATGTCGGCCGGGATCAGCTCCACGCCTCTCTCCGCGGCGATCCGCGCGTGACCAGTCTCGAGGGCCAGGACGTGCGCGGTCTCGATGCAATGACGATTCCGCTTGCGCCGTCCCTCGTGGCGATCGATGTGAGCTTCATCGCCCTTCGCCTTGTCCTGCCCGCAATCGTGCCGCTCATGGCACCGGGCGCGGCATTGGCCGCCTTGATCAAACCTCAATTCGAGGCGGGGCGCGACCGGGTCGGGCGCGGCGGCATCGTTCGCGACGAGGCCGTCCACCAGGCTGTCTGCGAGGAGGTGACGAACCTCGTCGCCGATCTCGGCCTGTCGGTCCTCGGCCTCATCCCCTCCCCCGTCGCCGGTGGCGACGGCAATCGCGAGTTCCTCATCGGGGCACGCTCTCAGGTGCGCCCATGACGGATATGACCATGACCGAACAATCGAACCTCTCCACCCTCGAGATCGCGCGTCTCGGACAGCGCGGGGATGGCATGGCGACGGACGGCACCATCGTGCCCTATGCCTTGCCCGGCGAGCGCGTCTCGGTTCGCCGCGATGGGGCTCGGGTTTCCCTCGTGGCGGTCGAGACCCCCTCCCCGGACAGGATCGACCCGTTCTGCGGCTATTTCGGAACCTGTGGTGGCTGCGCGGTGCAGCATCTCGCACCCGAGCCCTACGCCGCCTGGAAGCGGGGCAACCTCGCGCAGGGCCTGGCTCAGGCCGGAATCGAGGTTCCGTGCGAGCCGACCCGCGATGCGCATGGATCGGGCCGCCGCCGGCTCACCCTCCATGTGCGCGAGATCGACGGCAAGGGCGTCGCCGGGTTGATGGAGGCGCGCAGCCACGCCCTCGTGGCGATCGATCATTGCCCGATCACGGTCGAGCAGCTGCACCGTGCGCCCGCCGTCGCGCGGGCACTGAGTGCTCCCCTCGGTCATGGGCGCAAACCCCTCGACGTCGCCTTCACGGCCACCGAAGCCGGCCTCGATGTCGACTTGCGCGGACATGGCCCGGTGAGTGAAGGTCTGCGCGCCACGCTGGTGCGGCTGGCGGGCGAACTCGACCTCGCGCGCCTGTCCCTTCACGGCGATATCGTGGTGGAGCGTCGCGCGCCCGCGATCACGACCAGCGGGGCCCGCCTCGTGCCTCCGCCGGGAGGATTCCTGCAGGCGACGGAGGCCGGCGAGGCCATGCTCGCCGAACTCGTGGTCGCGGCCCTGGACAAGCGTGTGAAGCGCGTCGTCGATCTGTTCGCCGGGGCCGGCCCGTTCACTCTCGCCATGGCCCGTACACGGGATGTCCATGCTGTAGAGGGTGAGGCCGCGGCGATCGCCAGCCTCGACCGGGCGTTTCGGTCGACACCCGGTCTGCGCCGGATCACGAGCGAAACGCGCGACCTTTTCCGCCGGCCGCTTCTCCCTATCGAACTCGAAACCTACGACGCCGTGGTGTTCGATCCGCCGCGCGCCGGAGCACAGGCCCAGGCCAAACGCATCGCGGAGGCGAAAATCCCTCTCGTCATCGGGGTCGCCTGCGACATCGGCTCGTTCGCGCGCGATGCCGCGACCCTGATCGAGGGGGGCTATCGACTCGAACGGGTCGTTCCTGTCGACCAGTTCAAATACTCGAGCCATCTCGAAATGGTGGGCGTGTTCCGGAATGATGTCGCCAAGCGCAGGCCCTCGCTGAGGTAAGAACCGGTCACCGATGGGCGGTCGGCCACCTCGATCCCAGGGCGCAGTGCGCTGCGGCACATGGCAGGGGGCCGTGAGGTCATGGCAGCCTCGCTCAGAATCCCATGGTCGGCGGGGGCTATCATCGCCACGTTAGCGGGAGCCAAACCTTACCCCATTCAGGATTCTTCGTCGTGGACGTCTACACCGCAAAGATGCTGGTTTCCGCAGCCCTCGTCACGGCCATTGCCGGTTTCTCCCTCCTGACCGCTGGTTGGGCCCTGCTCGATGTCTATAGCGACTACCGCAATGGTGCCGAAGAGCGCGCCTCTTCCGCTCCCCGGAACTGAGCATTCTCGGGTCCCGATCAGAACAGGGTTCCTTGAGCATCCTCATCGCTGGATCGCGGGCGGTCTTTCGGCGGAATGTTCGCGATCGGGGCCGGTCCGGCACGACCGACCGGGACGGCGAGGTCCGCGCCCTCATTGCGGGCGTCATTGACCCGCGCACTGACCGGATCGAGGGTTAGCCACTCGTCGGGGCATGGCCGACACAGCGCGGCCGCCTCTTCCGGTCCTGTGCCGAGATGGTCGAGCCAGGGCGCGATGGCATCGGGCGACAAGATGGCGGGCATACGGTCATGGACCGCCGCCATTGTGCCGTTGGCGCCCGTGGTGACGATGGCGGCGGTGTCGATCTCGGACCCGTCGGCACCGAGCCAGTTCTCCCACACGCCCGCGAAAGCCATCGGCGCCCCGTCCGCCCGACGGATCATGTAGGGCGTCCGCGTCATGGTCTTGCCGGTTCCCTCCCGGCGCCATTCGTAGAATCCATCGGAGAGGAAGACGCAGCGGCGGTGGCGGATAGCCCCGCGGAACGTCGCTTTCTCCAGCAGCGTCTCGACGCGCGCGTTGATGATGAGCGGAAAGCCCTTCGGGTCTTTCAGCCAGCTCGGCAGGAAGCCCCAACGTACAAGCCGGAAGTGCCGTTCTCCGCGTTCCGCCAGCACGATCGGCACCGGCTGTGTCGGCGCCACGTTGTAGCGCGGCGGGAAGTTCGGTTGCTCGGGATAGCCATAGAACGCCCGGAAGACGTTCGGATCCTGTTGGATGAGGAAGCGACCGCACATGTCGCTACCCCCGCTTATCGCCGGCGGCCGGGTTCTTCCGGGACGACGTATCGATGGTCCGAGATCGCTCGAGGTCCATTCCGTCCTACAGCCATTTCTTCCAGCGAAAGAATACGTATGGCAGTACAGCGGCCACCACCATCATGACCACGGCCATGGGATAGCCGAAGTTCCAGTCGAGCTCGGGCATTGCCTTGAAGTTCATGCCGTAGATCGAGGCGATCAGCGTCGGCGGCATGAACACTACCGCCATGACCGAAAACAGCTTGATGATGTTGTTCTGCTCGAGATTGACGAGGCCCAGCGTCGCGTCCAGCAGGAACTGGATTTTGGACGAGAGGAAGGTCGCGTGCTCCTCCAGCGACTGCAGATCGCGCAGGGTCGAGCGGACGTCTTCGCGCAACTCGCGCGGCGCCTTGGTGGTGCGGTAGGTCGCCGAAAGCGACAGCAGAATGCGCTCCATGGAGACCAGGCTCTCGCGCTGCTTCGAGATCAGGTCTCCCAGGCGCCCGAGTGCCCGGAGCGTGTCCTGCAGGGCGGTGTTGCGGGCCGATGGGTCCTCTTTCTCCTCGAAGATCTTGCCCGAGAGCCGGTCGATCCGCTCACCCTGGAGCTGAAGCACGTCGGCCGCTCGGTCGATCACGGTCTCGATCAGCCCGGCGAGGATCGTCTCGCCCGACGGAGCGGCGGAGGGCCCGTTGCCGGTCGAGCGGCCGGCCCGTTGTGTGTACATGCGGAAGGCCTGCGGCTCCTCGTAGCGCACCGTGACGAGACGGTTGCCGCGCAGGATGAAGGTGATGCCGGCCAGCCCCGGTTCGTCAGCGTCGCTGACCTTGCTCAGCACGCGCCCCGTCATGTAGCGCGCCCCGTCCTCCACATAGAGGAGTTCGGAGGGCTCGATGTCCTTCATCTCCTCGCGGGTCGGCACCGAGATGCCCATGAAGGCCTCGACCTTGAGGTCTTCCTCCCGCGTCGGGCGGATCATGTCGAGCCAGACGGTCTCGTCGGGAATGGGGTCCTGCAGTTCGAGGGGACGGCGATCGAGCAGGATGTGCCCAGGGCCGGCGATCGGCTGATGGATGAAAATCACGCGTTACGTCTCAGGCGAGGGCCCCGGAAGGCGGTGTGTTCGCATCCGGCACGAAGAAGTCCGGCGCAAGGGGTATACCGGGTGTGACGCGGTATTGTGTGAAGTCCGTGACACCTTGCTCGGCGAGGAAGCTGTCGTCGATGAGGAAGCGGCCGGTGACCTCGCGGGAAGGCTTGAGAAACAGCGCATGGGCGGCATCCGCCATGATCTCCGGTTTGCGGCTCGCCTGGATCAGCGCCTCGCCGCCGAGCAGATTTCGCACGGCAGCCGTCGCGATGGTTGTGCGCGGCCAAAGGGCGTTCACGGCGATGCCCTGGCGACGCAATTCGCCGGCGAGGCCGAGTACGCAGAGCGACATGCCGAACTTCGCCATCGTGTAGGCGAGATGCGGCGCGAACCACTTCTCCGCCATGTCGAGGGGCGGCGACAGCATCAGGATGTGCGGGTTCTCTGCCTTCTCCAGATAGGGGATCGCGTATTTCGAGACCATGTAGGTGCCGCGGGTGTTGATCTGGTGCATCAGGTCGAAGCGCTTCATCTCCGTCTGCGGCGTACGGGTGAGCGAAATCGCGCTCGCATTGTTCACGACGATATCGATCCCCCCGAAGGTTTCCGCCGTCCGCGCGATCGCTGCGGCGACGCTGGCCTCGTCGCGCACGTCGACGAGGAGCGGCAGGGCCCGCCCGCCCGCCGCCTCGATGGCCGCCGCCGCCGTATGGATGGTGCCTTCGAGCTTGGGATGCGGCGTCTCGGTCTTCGCGGCGATGGCGACGTTGGCGCCGTCGCGCGCGGCGCGCAGGCCGATGGCGAGGCCGATGCCGCGCGAGGCCCCGGTGATGAACAGGGTCTTTCCCGCCAGGGAGTTCAAATCCGTCATGCCCGTTTCCTCATGGTCCAATTTGAAAGCGCGGCGGCTGCGTGCCGTCTAGATCGGTGAAGCCGTATTCAGCGGCGAGATCGCCTGCATGGAGGATGTGCCCGGTACGGGCATGGACGATGGGATCGGCGGCCAGGGCCGCCAGGGCCCGGCCGGCATAGAGCGGGCTTTCGGTTGCCCGGTCGGCATGGCCGTTGTCGCGGGCTCGCTCCGTGCCGACGAAACCCGGCGAGAGCCCGAGCACCGTGACGCGATGGGGCGCGAGGCCCTGGGCGCAGGCATAAGCGAGACGGTTCGTCGTCGCCTTGGCAAGGTCGTAGAACACGTCACCCAGATAGCCGGGCTGCGTATCGAACGAGGCGAACGCGATCAGCCCCCGTTTCGCAGAGACCATGGCGGGTGCGACCGCACGCGCCAGGAGCAGGGCCGGTAATGGGCCGGTTTCGAAGAAGGACGAGAGCGGCTCCACGGAGCGTCGCCAGAACGGGGTGCCCCATTCTACTCCATCGACGTAGCGCTCGCCGTCGAAACCCTCATTGCCGCCCCAGACGCTGGAGACCGCGACATCGATCCGCCCGAAGCGGCGCAAAGCCCATTGGACGAGGCGATCCACCTCCCGCTCGCTGGTATGGTCGCAGATGTAATGATGGCCGTGGCCGCCTGCGGCATCGACCGCACGGGCCGTATCCTCGATCGTCTCCGGCCTACCCTCGGTGCGAGGCCCCGTCTCGCTCGATCGTGCCGTGACGATCACCGTGGCGCCGGCTTCGCCCAATCCACGTGCAAGGCCACGTCCGACGCCGCGCGAAGCCCCGGCCACGAGGCAGATCGCGTTGCTCAGGTCGGGCGCATTCCTGCTCACGGTGCTTTCGTTTTCCCGAGGAAGCGCGCGAAGGCTTCCTGCGCCTCGGGCGCTCGCAAGCGTTCTTCGAAGGCCACGGCCTCGGCTTCCAATGCGGCCTCGATGTCGGCCTGGTCGCCACGGATGAGCTTGCGGGTCGCCGCGACCGCCCCCCGTGGCAATCCGGCGAGGCGGGCGGCCTGGGCCATGGCGTGATCCTCCAGAAGGTCGGATGCGACGACATCGTTGACGAGACCCAACCTCCGAGCCTCGTCGGCATCGAGGGGCTGTGACAACAGCAGGAGTTCGGTGGCCTTCAGGAGCCCGACCCGTCGCGGAAGCAGATAGGACGAGGCCGCCTCCGGCACGAGGCCGAGTTCCACGAACGGCATCCGGAACCGCGCCGCCGGGCTCGCATAGACGAGGTCGCAATGCAGCGTCAGCGTCGTGCCGATCCCCACCGCGATCCCGTCCACCGCCGCAACCATCGGCGTGGCGGTCCGGGCGAGCTGCCGGATGAAATGCAGGGCGGGTGCTTCCGTGAAAGGCCGTCGCGCACCCGCGACGAAATCGGCGAGGTCGTTGCCGGCGCTGAACGCGCCCGGCGCCCCGGCGAAGACGATGGCGCCGATGCTCTCCGATGAATCGGCCTGCGCGAGCGCGTCCCGCATGGCGTCGTACATCGCGCCGGTGAGCGCGTTCTTCTTGTCCGGCCGGTCTAGGCGGATCAGGCGGACGCCGTCCGATGTGTCGTGGATCGCGATGTGCTCGGTCATGTGTGTCCTCGCTTTCCGGCGATCTCTCTCCCGTCTGGCCGCTAGTCCCTCTCCCCTCTGCGGGAGAGGGTGGCCCGCGAATGCGGGTCGGGAGAGGGGAGCGCGCCGTCCCGAGAGGTCGTCCCCTTTCCCGCCTACTCCGCAGGCACCCTCCCCCACAGAGGGGGAGGGTCTTCGTACTCATCCCGCCAAGGCCAGCATACCGTCCTGCGTGAACCCACCGCCATCGACGACGCTCTGTTCCAATCCGCTCGCCGCCGGGAGCAGGTTCTCGGCGAAGAACCGCGCCAGGGCGATGCGGGCGCCGTGGGCGGGATCGGTCTCGCCGGTCTTGAGGGCGGCATTCGAGGCGAGCGCCGCAAGGGCGAGGCAGGTCGCGCCTTGTGCGAGGCCGAACAGGCGCAGATACGGCGTCGCTCCGGCCTGGGCCTCCTCCGGACGGTTCGAGGCCAGGGCCTTCAGCAGGAAACTCGTCGCCCGGTCGAGGCTTTCGATCCCGGCGCGCAGGCGCGGACCAAGATGGCCGAAAGCGGGTGTCGCATCCTTCTGGACCGCCTCGGCCACGCGACGCATGGAGGCCAGCTGCGCCCGCACGGTGGCCCCGCCATTCAGCGGCAGCTTGCGCGCCACGAGGTCGATGGCCTGGATGCCGTTGGTGCCCTCGTAGATCGCCAGGATGCGTGCGTCGCGCATGTGCTGGGCCGCGCCCGTCTCCTCGACGAAGCCCATGCCGCCATGGACCTGGACGCCCAGAGACGTGACCTCGTTGGCGATGTCGGTGGAGAAGGCTTTGGCCACGGGGGTCAGCAATGATGCCCGGTCGTTCGCTTGCTTGCCTTCGGGGCCGCGCGCGGCGTCGAGGGCTTCGGCCGTGAGGTAGCAGATGCCGCGGGCGGCCGCCGTATAGGCTTTCATCGTCAGCAGCATCCGCTGCACGTCGGGATGCTCGACGATGGGGCTTACGGGATCGGACGAGCCCGCCGCCTTGCCCTGGCGACGGTCGCGGGCATAGGTCAGCGCCTGCTGGTAGGACCGTTCGGCGACGCCCACCCCCTGCAGCCCGACATTGAGCCGGGCCGAATTCATCATCGTGAACATGCAGGCGAGGCCACGGTTCTCCTCGCCGATCAGCCAGCCCGTGGCGCCGCCGTTATCGCCGAAAGCCATCGAACAGGTCGGCGAGCCATGGATGCCGAGCTTATGTTCCAGCCCCGAGCAGCGCAGGTCGTTGTGGCTGCCGTCGGGAAGGATCTTCGGCACCAGGAACAGGGAGATACCGCGCGTTCCGGCCGGGGCGTCCTTCAGCCGGGCGAGGACAAGATGGACGATGTTGTCCGCCATGTCGTGCTCGCCATAGGTGATGTAGATCTTCGACCCGACGATGCGGTAGCTCCCGTCCTCCGCCGGCTCGGCGCGGCTGCGCAGGAGGGACAGGTCCGAACCCGCCTGGGGCTCGGTGAGGTTCATCGTGGCGGTCCACTCGCCGGAGACGAGTTTTTCGAGATAGCGCCCCTTCAGGTCCACGGAACCGTGTTTCGACAGCGCTTCGATCCCGCCGGCCGTCAGGAGCGGGCACAGCGCGAAGCTGATGCTGCCGGCATTCCACATCTCGCTGCAGGCGGCGTTGAGGAGCAGTGGAAGCCCTTGACCGCCATATTCGGGTTCGGCGCTCAGGCCGTTCCAACCGCCCTCGATCCAGGTGCGATACGCGTCGGGCCAGCCCGGCGACGTGGTCACGGCACCGTCCTCGAGGCGCGCGCCCTGCCGATCCCCGATGGTGTTGAGGGGCGCGATCACGGCGTCGGCCACCCGGCCGGCCTCGTGCAGGATCGCGTCTGCATCCTCCAACGTCAGGTCGCCATGGGCGCCCCAGGCGATGGCGGCATCGAGCCGAGCGACATGGCGCAAGGCAAAGCTGATCTCGGCAACCGGCGTGCGATAGCTCATGGACGTATCTCCCGCGTCGTCTCGAGCGACGCTTCACCCTGTGTTTGGCGCACGAGCCGACCCGGCGACAGGTCGGTCACGTCGTTCGCCGATAGGCATAGGCAAGACCGCATCGCGGGGATAGGCAGTCGCTGGAGCGGGACACCGCACGACGCCGCACGTCATCCGGGCAGGAGATAGTTTAGATATGAACGATCTCGCGTCAATCCCCGGCCAGACCTTGATGCTCGGTATCGACGAGGCTGGAATTGAGCGATCCGCGAATCTCCTTCGCGGGGGCGCTCTGGTCGCCTTTCCCACGGAGACCGTCTACGGGCTCGGCGCCGACGCCACCGACTCCGATGCCGTGGCGCGGATCTACACGGCGAAGAATCGCCCGAGCTTCAACCCCTTGATCGCCCATGTGCCAGGTCTCGACGCGGCCCGGCGCGAAGGCGTCTTCGACGAGATCGCCCTGCGTCTCGCGGCCGCGTTCTGGCCGGGACCGCTGACCCTCGTCGTTCCGGTCGGTCCGGGGGGGACGGTCAGCGAACTCGGCCGCGCCGGTCTTCCCAGCGTCGCCCTGCGCGTCCCGGCCAGTCCCGTCGCCCTCTCCCTTCTGGAGAAGGTCGGGCGACCGGTGGTGGCGCCCTCTGCCAACCGGTCGGGACGTGTGAGCCCGACGCGAGCCGAGCATGTCCTCGCCGATCTCGACGGTCGCATCGCCGCGATCCTCGATGGCGGGAGCACCTCGGTCGGCCTGGAATCCACCGTCATCGCTTGTCTCGACGGTCGGGCACGCCTGCTCCGCCCCGGCGGTGTGACGCGGGAGGTGGCGGAAGCCGTGTTGGGCTTTGCCCTCGATACCGGAGACCATTCTGGCGAGGCACCGATCGGCCCCGGTCTCCTCGCTTCGCATTACGCCCCTCGGGCGGCCGTGCGACTGGATGCGTTGCGGATCGAGCCGGATGAGGCGGTTCTGCTGTTCGGGCGAGATGTACCGCCCGGTACGGACGCAGCGAAAGCGCGCCTCAACCTCAGTGAGACCGGCAGCCTCGAAGAGGCAGCGTCCACGCTTTTCTCCGCTCTACGCCATCTGGACGCCGCCGGCACCGGGACCATTGCGGTCGCTCCGATCCCCCGGACGGGCCTCGGCGAGGCGATCAATGACAGGCTACGCCGGGCGGCGGCGCCCCGCTGAAATTATTTCTCGGTTTCAGGGAACCGAGTCGGCGCGAAGGCGTTCAACGATCACGAAGGTCAGTTCAGCCCCCAAATGACCTTCTCCCTTTCAAGGCTCGGATTCGTCCGAGCCTTTTTTCTTGCGTGCAATTGGTGAACGACCAAACGAGCCTCGCACCATGTGCGAGGCTCGTCCTGGACCCGACGTCGATCAGACGGCGAGCTTGGCGGCGATGCCGGCGACATGCTCGCCCTGGTACCGGGCACCATCGAGTTCGACACCGCTCGGCTGACGGCTTCCATCGCCATCGGCGATCGTCGAGGCACCATAGGGCGTGCCCCCCTTCACTTGCTCGACACCGTTCTGGCCGGGGAAAGAATAGGGCAATCCCACGATGACCATGCCGTGGTGCAGGAGCACGGTGTGGAAGCTGGTGAGTGTCGTCTCTTGGCCGCCATGCTGTGACGCTGTGGATGTGAAGACCGAGCCGACCTTTCCGACCAGCTTACCCTGCGCCCAGAGGCCGCCGGTCTGGTCGATGAACTGCTTCATCTGGGCAGCCATGTTGCCGTAGCGTGTGGGCGTACCGAAGATGATCGCATCATAATCGGCCAGTTCGTCCACGGTGGCGATGGGGGCCTGCTGGTCGAGCTTGTAGTGGAACTGCTTGGCGACCTCGTCGGGAACGAGTTCCGGGACACGCTTCACGCTGACATCGGCCCCGGCTTCGCGGGCACCCTCAGCGACGGCGTTCGCCATCTGCTCCACATGTCCCCAGGACGAGTAATAGAGGACCAGAACCTTCGCCATCATTCTCACTCCAGATCGAAAAACGCCGCAACGCAGTTTTGTGCAGTGGCCGATATCGGTGAGGACGGGCCTTGCGGAAATGCCCTACTCTGCAAAATTCGTCTTGCGTCAATGCAAGGTCGCAACGGTTCGATGGGGTGCTGCGTGGCCGATTGGGACGATTTCCGCCTCGTGCGCGCGATCGCCGAGCAGGGTGGCTTGACCCGTGCCGCCGATCATCTCGGCATCAATCATTCGACCGCGTTCCGCCGCCTTTCTGCCATCGAGTCGTCGATCCAGGCACGGCTCTTCGAGCGGCACCGGTCGGGCTATGCTCCCACTGAGGCGGGTCGCGCCATGATCCTCGCCGCCTGTCGGATGGATGACACTGTCGCGCAGTTCAACCGTGAACTTGCGGGCCAATCGTCGGAGCCTGCCGGTGATGTGCGCATCACCGCACCGGCGGGCCTCGCAACCGGAGTCCTGATGCCGATCTTTGCGGGGTTTCGACGACGCTACCCGCGTATCCGCCTTGAACTCGTTCTGGCCGAGGAATCGCTCAATCTCTGCAAGGATGCCGATGTGGCGATCCGAGCCAGTGATCGACCGCCGCCCAACCTCGTCGGACGACGCTTAGCGACCAGCAACTGGGCCATCTACGGGACACAGGATTACGTGGGTCGCGCTATGGCCGACAGTCCATGGGTCTATCCGAGCGCTGCCGTGGCAGGCGGTCGATTCGCCGCCTTCGCGAAGTCCCGCATCGCGGCGGGAAACGTCGCCATTTCGATCAACACGGTGCTGGGCCTGCGTGAGGCGATCGAGGCCGGGTGCGGTATCGGGCCGCTACCGCGCTGGGAGGCGGATACTCGTCCAAACCTGTTCCGCCTTTCAGAGAACGAACCCGAACTCGCGACCTCGCTCTGGGTTCTGACCCACGCCGAACTGCGTCATGCTCCACGGGTCAGAGCGCTCATGGATGTCATCGCCACCGAAATCGCGGCGATGCGGCCATTGATCGAAGGGATCGGTTCCTAATTCACCCGATGGCTTCGATTTCGATCTCGTGGCCGTTCACCTCGACGGTATCGCCCACGCTTTTCCCCGTCAGAGCCTTCGCCATCGGTGAAACGTAGGAAATCGAGCCCTTGGTCGGATCCGCCTCGTCTTCGCCAACGATGCGGAATTTCTGCTTGGCACCGTCCTCTTTCAGGATCGAGATCGTCGACCCGAAATGGACCGTCTCACCATCCATCGGCTCGACGAGTTCGGCCGAGCCGAGACGCGCGGTCCAATAGGCGAGCTCACGGGTGACACGGGCCTCATCGGCCTTGGCGCCAGGCGTCAGCGCGGAAAATTCCGACTGCAGCCGAGCCACTTCGGCTTCCATCTGGGCGAGACCCTGGGGGGTGACGAAATTGGTGTGGGGCGAGATGGGGCGATCGGGAAGATCCTCGAACGCTTCTCCGCCTTCACGCTCTTTTACAAATGCACTGCTCATGAAGACGGGAATGCTCCGCAAGCATAACGGTTCCGCTCCGGGTCACCCGATGGTGACGACGGTACGGCCACGCGTCCGCCCCTCGAGGATTTCCTCGGCGAGCGTCCCCACCTCCGAGAGTGGCACTGTGCTCGTCATTTTGGCGAGGAGGCTTCGGTCGAGGTCTCGCGCGATCCGCGCCCAGGCTTCCCTGCGCTTTGGCAACGGGGTGGTGACACTGTTGATGCCGAACAGTGTCACGCCGCGCAGGATGAAGGGGGCCACCGAGGTCGGCAGGTCCATGCCTCCGGCGAGGCCGCAGGCCGCGATAGCACCGTCGGCCTTGGTGGACGCGAGGAGATTGGCGAGCGTCGTCGAGCCGACGGCATCGATGCCCGCTGCCCAGCGCTCTTTCGCCAGAGGCTTGCCGGGATTCGCGAGCTCGCTCCGGTCCATGATCTCGGCAGCGCCCAGCGACGTCAGGTAATCCGCCTCGCCCGAACGACCAGTCACGGCGATGACATGCCATCCAGCCTTGGCTAGCAGCGCCACGGCGACTGATCCGACACCGCCGGACGCACCCGTAACGATGGCGGGGCCGTCGGCAGGGGTGAGGCCGTGGGAATCGAGGGCCATGACGCAGAGCATGGCGGTATAGCCGGCGGTCCCCACCGCCATCGCCTCTTCGGGCTTCAGCCCATCCGGCAACGGCACGAGCCAGTCGCCCTTCACCCGCGCTCGCTCGGCATAGGCGCCGAGATGGCTCTCGCCGACGCCCCAGCCGGTGAGCACGACGGCGTCGCCGGACTTGTAGTCGGGATGGTCCGAAGTCTCCACGATGCCGGAAAAGTCGATGCCGGGGATCATCGGGAAACGTCGCACGACGGGCGAACGGCCGGTCATGGCCAATCCGTCCTTGTAGTTGAGGGTCGAATGCGTGACCCGCACGGTGACGTCGCCGTCCATGAGATCTGCTTCGTCGAAATCCGTGAAGCGGAGATTCTGTCCCGCTTCGCTCTTTTCGATCACCCACGCCTTGAACGTCGCCATATCCGCCGGTCTCCTCTCGCCTCGAAGGTGACCTGTGTCGAGGGCGCCCTGAATCAAGACGGCCCCGGGCGGTGAGACGCCCGAGGCCGAGACGATGTCGCCTCGGATCAGATCAATAACCGTCGTAAATGCTGCCGGTGGAGAAGCCGAGGCCGACACCGACATCGGCCGAACTCGCACCGGTGATACCGAACGCATCGGGAATGGAGCCGATCAGAGGAGCGCGGGGGGAGCCGGCATAGCCGCTCCGATAGCCACCTCCATGAGCGGGCACCCAGCCCGACCGGCCGCGCGAGACCAGGACGGTGCGCTGGACGCTGGCATATTCCGCCGGGATCGTCTCGGGGATCGTCTGGCCGGGCTGGGCCAGGATCCGGCGATGGCGCGTTGCGAAGCGCGGCGGAACGTCGACCCAGCAGCCGATCATCTGGCCGTAGGCGTCCCGGCGTGTCTGCCAGACTCGGCCGCCCGGAGAGACCTGGACCTGTTCGGCGACAGTCTCGAACACCGGGGGAATGGAGCGGTAGACGGTCCGCGCCGGGCGGACGAGAACGCGCTCGGAGACGGTGTCGTAGACGGGCGGTGTAGTGACGTGACGGTAGCATTCGGCGCCGCCACAGCCTCCGGCCTGGGCCGATGTCGCGAGAATCGAGGTACCGAGCAAGGCGCCGGCAAGGGCGAAGGCGGACAGCGTGAAATGGGCGACCGGCGCGGTCATGATGAAATCCTCGACTCTAAAACGCGATGTGATTGGCGTGCGGCCCATGACGGCACACACCCCTCGACGTATTAGAGGCGGTCAAGTTGCGCTCGGAGCAAGCTGTATTGCAGATCAGGGTAAAATTAACCCTGGCTTAAGACTACGCAATTTTCACTCTGCTTAAGTAAAGCGTGCGATGTC
Organism: Methylobacterium sp. AC832; assembly: GCF_979256025.1. Classification (NCBI taxonomy): domain Bacteria; kingdom Pseudomonadati; phylum Pseudomonadota; class Alphaproteobacteria; order Hyphomicrobiales; family Methylobacteriaceae; genus Methylobacterium; species Methylobacterium sp. AC832. Next base: position 1,434,066 of record NZ_CEEDMV010000001.1, on the reverse strand, counting down.
GATTCACGGGGCGTTAAACCGGATTCAGGTCTGACCGCGCTTGAGCTGGTAGAAGATGTGGCGGCCGATCACGTCCATCTTTTTCAGGCGCCTCGACCAGCCCGGCTTTACGTAATCGGCGTGATAATGCGTGGCGCCACCGACCTCGCTGAGATAGGTCCGCCCCTCGATGACCGCGCTGGCGATGCGGCTGGCGCTCTGCCAGGACGGGCCGTCGGTGATGCGCAGCGATTTGCCTTCGCAAGCGAAGGAGAACTGGCAGCCCATATAGCGATGCCGGTTCTGGTAGACGACACCGCAGACATTCGACGGGTAGAGGCCGCTCTTGACGCGGTTCAGAACCACCTGGGCCACGGCGGCCTGACCGTCCTCGGGCTCGCTCCGGGCTTCGAAATAGACAGCCTCGGCGAGGCAGCGCTGTTCCCGATCGATGGAATCGGGGCCGATCAGGTCGGCATAGCGATGCCGGGCGTCCTCGGGGGTGGCGTCGGCGATGCCCGGTGCAAAGTCTTTCCTTGGCGAGAAGCCGGGGATCATCAGGCTCGCCGCCGCGACTTCGATGGGCGTGGCATCAGCCGGGGCCGGTGTCGTCGACGACAAGGCGACGGCGCGCGGGATGGCGGGTGTGGCACCGTCCGAGGGCTCATCGCCTTCGTCGTCGCTGGCCGCTTCCTGCGGGAGGGTGAAGCCGGAATTCGGCTCCAGGTCTGGCGACCAGATCGCGGAGCCGGGAACCAGCATTCCCGCATCGCTGCCCGAAAGGTTGACGTTGACGACGGGCGCTCTCCCAATCTGGCCGGCGCCTGCCTCGTGGTTCGGATAGAGCCGCTCCGTCGCCTTCGCATCGACACGGCGGCGGATTCCCGGCGTATCGTGGGGGAGCCGCAGGGCGATCCTGGCCACGCCCTGTCCCGTCAGACCGGAGGCGGAAGGGTCGGTTCCGGCGCTTGCCGTGAAGGAGACGATGAAGCCCAGGGCGAGGGTCCAGGGCACCATGGAGGCGCGAAACCAGAGCCGTTGGCTAGGGCGGCGAACGCGTTTCGTACTCACGACCAAACAACCCGGTTAAGGACCTGACCTCACTGTCGCCGCGCATGGGGGAGCAGAAGGTACGATCCAAACTATCGGGCGTTATGGTTGCGAGTGTCTTAAGATGACGCGCGGGATCGCGTGCCGCGAAGACCTTGATCGGCCCGCACGAAAACCTGCAACACGTCTCTTAAAGGCTTCCGGGCCGGCCGTGTGTGACCGCTAGGGCGCCTACGAGAGCATTGATGCTGGAGCGTCCCTTGGTTTCGGCGATGCGCTCTGCGTCAGTATTGCTTTGGGTCGCGACCGCGAAGACGAGAAGGGCGATGGTCGCAACGCCGCCGAGCGCCGAGATGACCCAAAAATAGGCCTGCTGGACGACCCGCGGTACCGGCACGGCATGCGAGGTTTCAGAGAGAAAAACAGGAGGTTGGCTCGAGTCGCTCATGGTCGGCGTTCCCGCGCGTTCAAAGCCATCCCACCCAGCCGGGAGCGTCGTCGCGCTTTGGTCTGGCACTAGCACTCAACGTGCCGAAGCGACATCGGTTCAAGGGGTATTCGGAGATTTATTCAACGACATTTCTCCTGGCGCAGCGCGACGAAAAAGGGCGGCCATCGGCCGCCCTTTCAGGTCTTCCTGTCCTGAAGGACCGGCACTCAGCCGCGAGTCTTGTCCCGCGTCGCGAGGGCTGCCTGGGCGGCAGCGAGGCGCGCGATCGGCACGCGATAGGGCGAGCAGGAGACGTAATCGAGCCCGACCTCCTGGCAGAAATGGATCGAGGCCGGATCGCCGCCATGCTCGCCGCAGATGCCGAGCTTGATGTCGGGGCGGACCGCCCTGCCCCGCTCGACGCCGATGCGAACGAGTTCGCCCACGCCTTCCTGATCGATCGAGATGAAGGGATCGGCGGACAGGATGCCCTTCTGGGTATAGGCCCCGAGGAACGTCGCGGCGTCATCGCGTGAGATGCCGAGGGCGGTCTGTGTCAGGTCGTTGGTGCCGAAGGAAAAGAACTCGGCGGTCTTGGCGATGTCCCCGGCGCGAAGGGCCGCACGCGGCAGCTCGATCATGGTACCGACCTGATAGGACAGCGTCGCGCCGGTCTCTTCGGTGACGGCTTTGGCCATGGCGTCGATGCGCGACTTGACGATGTCGAACTCCATCTGGGTAAAGACCAGCGGAACCATGATCTCGGCGGTGACGGGGGCATCCGTCTCCTTGGCGGCCTGGACGGCGGCCTCGAAGATGGCGCGGGCCTGCATCTCCGCGATCTCCGGGAAGGCGATGGCGAGGCGGCAGCCACGGAAGCCGAGCATCGGATTGAACTCGTGCAGCTCGGTCATCCGGCGGCGGAGCTTCTCCTCGGACACGCCGGTGCTCTTGGCGACGTCCTGCACTTCCGCATCGGTATGCGGCAGGAACTCGTGCAGCGGCGGATCGAGCAGACGGATCGTCACCGGCAGGCCCGACATGATCGTAAACAGCTCGACGAAATCCTGGCGCTGATAGGGCAGGATCTTTGCCAGGGCCGAACGGCGGCCTTCGACGTCGTCGGCGAGGATCATCTCGCGAACGGCGACGATGCGGTCCCCTTCGAAGAACATGTGCTCGGTACGGCACAGGCCGATACCCTCGGCCCCGAAGTTGCGGGCGGCGCGGGCATCGGTGGGCGTGTCGGCATTGGTGCGCACCTTCATGGTGCGGACCTTGTCGGCCCAGCCCATCAGGGTCGCGAATTCACCGGAGAGCGACGGCTCCAGCATCTTCACTTCGCCGAGGAGGACCTGGCCGGTGGAGCCGTCGATGGTGATCTTGTCGCCGGCCTTCAGCGTCGTGCCCGCCACCGTGAGGGTGCCGGCCTTGTAATCGACGCGGATCGTGCCGACGCCCGAGACGCAGGGCTTGCCCATGCCGCGGGCGACCACGGCGGCGTGCGAGGTCATGCCGCCGCGCGTGGTGAGGATACCCTCGGAGGCGTGCATCCCGTGGATGTCCTCGGGGCTCGTCTCGATCCGCACGAGAATACACTTGCGCTCGGCCTTGCGGGCGGCCTCGGCATCCTCGGAGTTGAACACGATCTCGCCGGTGGCCGCGCCGGGCGATGCCGGCAGGCCGGACGCGATGATCTTGCGCTCGGCTTTCGGGTCGATGGTGGGGTGGAGCAGCTGGTCGAGGGCGGCGGGCTCTACCCGGCCGATCGCCTCCTCCTCGGTGATCAAGCCTTCGGCGGCGAGATCCACGGCGATGCGCAGAGCCGCCTTGGCGGTGCGCTTGCCGTTGCGGGTCTGGAGCATCCAGAGCTTTCCGCTCTCGATGGTGAACTCCATGTCCTGCATGTCGCGGTAATGGGTCTCGAGCAGCCCATAGATCCGTACCAGCTCGGCATAGGATTCGGGCATCGCCCGCTCCATTGACGGCTTGTCGGACTTGGCCTCGATCCGTGCCTTCTCAGTGATGTCCTGCGGGGTGCGGATACCCGCCACCACGTCTTCGCCCTGGGCGTTGATGAGGAACTCGCCGTAGAGCGCGCGCTCGCCGGTGGAGGGGTTGCGGGTGAAGGCGACGCCCGTAGCCGAGGTGTCGCCCATATTGCCGAACACCATGGCCTGGACGTTGACAGCCGTGCCCCAGCTCTCGGGGATGCCGTTGAGCTCGCGGTACTTCTTGGCGCGCGGAATCATCCACGAGCTGAACACCGCGCCGATGGCGCCCCAGAGCTGGTCTTCGGCACCCTGCGGGAAGTCGGCGCCGTGCTCGTCGCGGACGATCTTCTTGTAGAGACCGATCATGTGCTTCCAGTCCTCGGCACCGAGTTCGGTATCGAGGCTGAAGCCCTTGGTCTCCTTGTAATGCTCCAGCGCCTCTTCGAAGGCGTGGTGCTCCACATCGAGCACCACGTTCGAGTACATGGTGATGAAGCGGCGGTAGGAATCGTAGGCGAAGCGCGGATCGCCGGAGCCTTCGGCCAGCGCCTCTACGGTGGTGTCGTTCAGGCCGAGATTCAGCACCGTGTCCATCATGCCCGGCATGGAAGCGCGAGCACCGGAGCGGACCGAGACGAGAAGCGGGTTCTTCGGGTCACCGAAGCCGCGGCCGGTAAGAGCTCCGACAGCATCGAGCGCGGCCTGGACCTCGGCCTTCAGTTCCGCAGGGTACTGACGATCGTTGTCGTAATACCAGGTGCAGACTTCAGTCGTGATGGTGAAACCCGGAGGCACTGGGAGACCGAGATTGGACATCTCGGCGAGGTTTGCGCCCTTGCCTCCGAGGAGGTTGCGCATGGAGGATTGACCCTCCGCCTTGCCGTCGCCGAACGAGTAGACCCACTTCGCCATCGCCAATGATCCGCTTGCAACAATCGGGGATGTCATACCCCTAGATGCCCCGTTGAACCATTGCATGCTGCAATGCAAGATGAACGGCCCTTAGGCGGTCATCACGCGTAACGGGCAGCCGGATTTGTCATGCGATCATGACACAGGGTTAAGACATCTTCCTGCCTATGTTCGACGAGCGGGAAGCTGATTCGCCGATTTGTCGGCTCTTGGCTGCTCGCTGACGCAACCCGAAGAGATCGGTTGGCATCATCGAATGACCCGGTGAACATCACCCGTCATTCGCACGAAACCGCATTCCAAAACTCCAGGAACGCGGGTCGAACCCGCCATGCCGACGGCTTGGCTTGGCATTCAGGCGCGATATTTTCCGTTGCGCTTGACCAGCACCCGCGTGCCGACGGGGACGCGCTCGAACAGATCAACGATGTCCTCGTTCAGCATGCGGACGCAGCCGGAAGACATCTGCTCACCGATGCTCCAGGGTTCGTTGGTGCCATGGATGCGGAACAGGATGTCCCGATTGTTCTGGTAGAGATAGAGGGCGCGGGCCCCCAGTGGATTGTCCACCCCGCCCTTGCGGGTCCTCGGCAGGGCGGGGTTGAGGGAGACCATCGTGGTGGTGGGGCTCCAATCCGGCCACACGCCCTTTCGTCCGACCTTCGCTTCGCCTTTCCAGGAGAAGCCGAGCTTGCCGACGCCGATGCCGTATTGCTGGGCCGTACCGTCCTCCTGCACCAGCGCAAGCTGGCGGTTGTCGATATCGACCACGATGGTGCCCGGCTTTTCCGCCCCGGTATAGCGAACGACCTGCCGACGATATTTCGGATCGAGCCGCGACGTATCCACCAGCGGCACGTCGTAAGGCTTATCCGGCATCGAACCCGTATACCAAGCGGCCTCGTCATCCTGCGCCACGGTCATGGGCCCACGAGAATTGCATGCGGCCAATGGAGCGATGACGAGCAGGCTGAGAAGGACACGGCGGATATGCATTGAGGGCTCCACGAAAGTGGTCGTCGGGCGGATCATTGCCCTCATGACTACCGTCCGATGGCCGACGATGTTGTGTCTTTCACGCCGCAGACGGAGGGAACATGCCCGCCATCTCCGCTTTACGAGAGGCAGTGCTCGCGGATTCAGCTCGTCTGGCTCAGCTGATCTTGATCGTTCGGCACGCTGACGCCGAGCCGTTTTCCGTCCCGCTCGCTCGTCTCAAGCTGTGTGCCGGCAGGAAGGCCTGATCACTGGGAATGTCGTTCCGAGCCCGGCCCGCAGGTTCGGGTCTTTCGCGACATCGACCGTCAGGCTGATCCCATCGCTATCGGCCCGCCCACCGAGGACGAGGCTGCGGAGCTACGGAATGTCGAAGGCTGGGCCGCTGTCCCATCTTCACGTTGCGTTGATATCGTGACGAACGATGGTCTCCGGGGCGCCGTACATGCGGACGACAAGCATCGCGATCTCGAGTGTGCCCTGAAACCGAACTTTCGGTTAGGGCTCCCATCCCATCGAGTGGTGTTCCCGGTTGAGTTGCCCTTCTCGAGCTCGATAACTTTATCTCAGGTTGAGTCTGGTCGATGCGGTGAGGCAAGCTGCGTTGCTCCGCCGGGCCGGGCGGGGCATGCTCGACCCCGATGCGGCAGGGCCGCCGGAAACCGAGACGACGCGATGGCCGATACGCAAACCTTCACCACGACCGAGGTCGACGAGCCCCTCGCCGACCTCGCGCCGGCGATTCATCTCGACCATTGCGTCATCCACGTCTCCGATTGGGAGCGCTCGACTGCCTTCTATCGCGACGTGCTGGGCGCGGAGGTGATCGCTCGCGGGAAGGGCTTCGCCTATCGGTTCGGCGGCGTTCAATTGAACGTCCACGGCCCCGGCCTGTCGCCGACTCCGCTGGCCGAACGTCCGGTGATGCCGGGCGGCAGCGATCTTTGCTTTCGGTGGTCGGGGTCCATCGACGACGCGCTCACGCATCTCGCGGCGAAGGGCGTCCCCGTCGAACTCGGTCCTGTCGAGCGCAATGGCGCCGCCGGTACGGGGATCAGCGTTTATTTTCGCGACCCCGATGGTTCGTTGATGGAATTCATCACCTATCCGACGGATTGACGGTGCCGACTCAGCTGCGCCGTTCCGCCAGCTGCTGGTTCGTATGTTCGAGACGCAGGGCGAGTTCACGCATCACCGCGATGCTGATTTGCGGAAACTGAGCCAGCAATTCGAGGAACACCGTCCTGTCGATCCGCAAGGCGGTGATCGCTGTGTCGGCCTGCACGGTGGCGGAGCGCGGCTGGTCGGCCAGGATGCCCATTTCGCCGACCAACGCGTTCGCCCCGAGAAGGGCGAGCCGGAATGGGCCGAACGGCCCGTCGATGGTGACGGCGGCGGAACCGTCGAGAATGAGATACGCGGCATCCGCCACATCGCCGCGGGCGAAGAGCTGTTGCCCCGCTTCGAAGTGCACCCGCTCACTGGTGAAGGCCAGGAGCTTCAGGCGGGACGGTTCTACTCCGCGAAAGAGCGGCACCTGTCGGAGTGACGAGACCTCGGTGTCGAGGGTCATGATGGGACGACCATTCTGAGCGCTCCGCTGGAAGACGCCGACCGATGGGCGCCTTCATCCCGCGCATCCATGCGGTTTGCCCAGGCATTGTCCAGCCCTGCGCATTCTCACGGCGAAGAGGGGCGGCCTCGGGCGCTGACATACGTCACCGTCGATGATTCGTTGCATCTGAGGCGGGTTGTCGCGGTATCCAGGCGCTTTCTCGCAATGACCAGCCGGCATGGATTAAATGGCGGCAGGCATTTGTCTTCAGCAAGGTTGGCCGAGGAACCATCGATATTGGCGAAGGTTGTCATCTTCGAGAACCACATGCTGAGGAGGCGCTGATGGCATCAGGAAATTCTACCTCAAAGCGAGGTTTTGCATCGATGGATCTGGAGCGGCAACGCGAGATCGCGAGCAAAGGTGGACGGAGTGTTCCGGCGGAAAAGCGATCGTTTTCTCAGGATCGCGAGCTCGCTTCGTCCGCGGGACGCAAGGGCGGTCAGTCGACCACACCCGGTCGGTCCGGCGAAGACTAAATTCCATTTATTGGAAGAGACAAGGCGCGTACCGGGATCCGGTGCGCGCCTTTCTTGTTTGAGGCGACCGAGTATTGAGTTCGTCCGCCGTTTTAGGCGCAACAGTAAAAAGCCCTCCGTCATCAACGAAGGGCTTGCGGGTCTCGACGTTCAGTTTCGGTCTGTCGCTTATGCGATGCAGCGGCCTGGGATCATGCGGCGTGCTTCGGGGCCGGCCAAAGAGCTGATTGCTCCCTCGCAGCCATCCCTCATGGTTCGACGAGGCTTCAGCACGGGCTTTTCCGTCGAGACGGTATCCTGGTCCGACGAGAACGCCGGTGCCCTGCGCTCATTCGAGACCGCCGTCGTCACACGGAGCACGGCGATGTCGCTTCCACCGATCTGCGCCGGTGAGTGAATGATGGCCGGCGTCAAGCTCGCGGGAGCCTGCTGGCTCGTCGCAACGGGATGCGACCAGCGGTCTGCTTCGCGCTGAACGACCGGCACGACAAGCATCGTCAGGAGGGCAGCCGGTCCACCGACACTCAGGATCAATCCAGACCGAAGCATTGTCGTAATCTCCAAGCGGAGCTTGACAGGATGCTGGACAACGCGACCTGATCGTCGCAAGTTCCTTGACTGGTCTAAAAACTTTACGGCGAGTAAACGACGGGCTCGTTGTTGCAAACATTTTTCCGGGACCAGGGTACCTCCCGTTAAGGCGCGTGGCGGGAAAACCACGCGCGTGGCAAAAATGGCCGAAGCCGCATTTTTTGGAACCCTGTTGCATCATGTTCGTTACCAAATCACCCGGCCGCCTGGTCCTCCCCCCGCATTCCCCTTGTGCATTGGCCGGAAACTTTTCACGGGTCGGACATTCCTCCGGCCCGTTTTTATTGATCGGTTGACCGAGCGAAAACGGAAAAGCCCCGATCGAGGATCGGGGCTTTCTGATTCACCGGTGATGTCTGTGACTGTCGGACGATCAGGCGGTCTTCTCGCGGCGACGGGCGCTCTGCTGGAAGAACAGGGCTTGGCTGATCACCGCCGAAACGTTGGCGGGCTGGAACGGCTTGGCGATCAGGAAGGCGGGCTCGGGCCGCTCGCCGGTGAGGAAGCGCTCGGGATAGGCGGTGATGAAGATCACCGGCACCTCGAACGTCTTCAACAGATCGTTCACCGCGTCGAGCCCCGAAGAGCCATCGGCAAGCTGAATGTCCGCGAGGATCAAACCAGGACGCGATCCCTCTGATGCGATCTTGATCGCTTCGGTCCGTGTCCGGGCGACGCCGATGACGTTGTGGCCGAGCCCTTCGACCAGGGCTTCCAAGTCCATGGCAATGAGCGGCTCGTCCTCGATGATGAGGATTTCCGTGGCCATGTCGGCCGCCAGTTCGCGTCCCGCTTCGTCGACGAGGTCACGCACCTGTGTCACGTCGACTTCGAGGATTACCGCAGCGTCCTCTTCGGAGAAGCCTTCGAGGCACGACAGCAGGAACGCCTGGCGCGGCAGCGGGGTGATCTGCCCCAGCCGAACTTCGGCCGGTAGATCATGCTGAACCTGATCGCTCTGGCCGTTGACCGAGAGGGAATTCCAGATGCGGGTGTAGACTCGGAAAAGGTCCGCCTTGACGTTGGTGCTGCGTCCGAGCGTGTCCGGCTCGTTGACGAGCGTTTCCAGCGTGGCGGCCACATAGGCATCGCCGGCGACCTGGCTGCCGGTCAGTGCCCGCGCGTAGCGGCGCAGATACGGCAGATGTTGCACGACGAGTTGAGCTGTCGACATTAGATCCCCTTGGCACTGCCGTTCTTTATGGTCGCCACCGCCATAACGCGGTTCGATGGGCTGTGTTCCGCGAGCCCGGAACCGTTTGTATCGCGCTGCGTTGCAGGTGCAGCCATGACTTATGTCAAGCCGCAAAACAATCGCGGCGATGCCACCGCGTGGCATCAAGGGGATAACCGAATGGACGAGGACGAAACGGTCCGCATCTCCCTGGCGGAGACGCGATTGGAGCTGGAACGTGAGCCGAAACTACATAGCCCCGAAACTCACAGCCTGAGTGACCTGACCCAGAAACGGATCGGCATGCATCTGCGGGCCATGTACGACACGATTGTCCAGCAACCCGTTCCGGATCGCTTTCGAGATCTGATCGCCCGGATGGACGATGCCTCCGGTCAGCCCTTAGATGAGAAATAATCTAGCCCACCTGCCTCAGCGCTAAAGTGTGCACCGGCACGGGTGGAGTGTGTGACGGTCTTCGCTCTGTAGAAAAGCCGCCGAAGCAATCCGGCGGCTTTCTTGGTGTCTGGGTTGTCGGTCTGACTGCACCGACACGTCCAATCGTCAGAGTGTCGGCGAGCGGCCGCGCATCAGGCCAATGACGGCCGAGATGGCGAACAGAACGATAGCGACAAAGAAGACGAGCTTTGCGGCTTCCATCGCGGTGCCGGCAATACCACCAAAACCAAGCAGAGCGGCCACGAGGGCCACGACGAGAAATGTTACAGCCCAACCAAGCATGGTCTCGATCCTTGTGAAGCTGGTGCGACCTGTGCCGCGACCTCATGACATCAATAACGCCAAGTTATCCGACCGGTTCCTGACTTTGACACAAAGCGGTCACGATTGGTTACCGAGGCGAAACCAGCGGGTCGCGGAAGCGCAGACAGACACGCCGACGCACCCTGGAAAATATCCGAACATCGTCCTGGCCCGGATTGCGCCGAGACGATCCCTTGCCCAGCGCAGTGCTCGCATGCGTCATATCGGCGAGACTCTTGTCGGTTTCGGGAGTGACGACCCACATAGTGGTTGACGCTGATGTGGAACCCGGTGTCCGATGTAGCGTTCGTCACCTGTTCCCGAACACGGATACATTCTGATGAGAGAGTCGCTGGCCGCATCCCTTGCACGACGCCTTCTCGATGCGGTCGCTGCGGCCGCTCGCGGAGTCGTAGAGGCGATCGAAAATGGGTCGCCCGCTCCTCAGCCCGTACCGGTCCGCGTCCGTCGCAACGAGCGGCGCTGATACAGTGCGCTCAATAGGTGAGTGTGGAGCGTAGTCCGAGCACCACGCCACCTTTGACCCGTTGGTTCGGGCGCGTGGGGTCTGCGATACCCCCGCCGGGATTGATGACGACCTGGATATCCGGTTGGATCGTCCAACCGGGCACCACCACTGCTTGATACGTCAGTTCGATAGAGGCTTCGTAGCTGTGGACCGGGTGGAAGTCAGTGTCGAAAGACAATCGATCCCGATCGTAGCGCTGGGCATGGTCGCCGATACGCGCGTAGATGAAGCTGAGGCCGAAGGTGTCTTCTGGCCGGCCGGGCACCATCCCCGAGAAAACGATGCCGCCATCCGCCCAAAGGCCGATGAGGTTCCGGTCCGACGGGCTGCCGGATAGGCGGGCATAAACGGCCACGCCGTCGGCCTGATCAGCGCCCTCCGGTCGGTAGAGTTGCGCGTCGATCACCGCATAGGCGCCACTCGTTCCACTATGTCGGCGCGGTGATCCGCTGCTATGGATGCTCGCCAGGGAAAGCCCGCTCCGGTCGTAGCGGTAATCGTCGAAACGCCCGAAATGCTGATATCCTCCGAGCTTCAGGCTCCTAGTGAGCCCGCTCGGGCCGGGTACTGCGCGAAGCTGGATCTCGCCCATCAGCAGCGGCGGATCGTTCAGGCGAAAATTCAATCCGGTCCGGTTGACGCTGGCCTGATCGCCGGGGTCGCCGTTGAACACCGCAATAAGCCCGCTCATTGAGGCATTGGGCGTCCAGCGCAGCCGAAGTCCGGGAGTCGATAGGGGATAGGCAGGGCCGCCACTCGGGAGGTTCGCTCCGGTGATGGTCGGCCAATCGTTGCTCAGGAAGATTTTTCCGGTGTCGGAGGCGAAGAACTCGCCATCCGCCACGAGTTGCCCCATCCGAAAGTTGAAGCGCTGGTCCTCCGAGGCATGCTCCAGCCAGAGTTCTGAAAGGCGTGTCGAGGGATAGGCTTCGATATTGCTCACCGTGATCAGGCGATGAAAACTGCGATCACGCAAGCCGCCCGTGTCGTGGATCTGGAAGACGTTGGCGAACGCGCTCCAGCCCCTCCAACCGGCAAAACGGTCGAGATCGACGCTGATCGCCGCCTCGAACTTGCCGGCATGGATCGGCCCTTGCCTCACCCCGCCGCTGACGTTGCCCAGAACCTCGTTCGTATAAAGCAGGTTGTAGGTGATGCCGCGCGGCGCCAGCATTCGGCGGAAGCCGCCGGGATCGCCGAATGCACCGAGTGAGGATTGGATCGAGGGCGGTCTGTCGTCCTCCAGAGCGGCGGACTGCGCCGGGCGATCGTCAAGGGCTCCTGTCGCCGAGGGTTGCGACCAAGCGGGCGAGGCGATCGGGTAAGTGAGGTTCACGGCGAAAGCGCCCGCCAATCCCACCCGCCACCTCCGAAAAGCCCTTCTGCTGATCATCGACGCCTGACCTCGATAGTATAGCCTATGCTATGTTCTTAGATAAAGTTCTCGCGTCCGGGCCCGCTGGGCGGCCCGGTCGGTAACGGTCGGAAACGCTGTACTCCGCCCTTCCCTCGGGAAGACCGGCGATGACTGACTTGGTTCAGGCGCCGCTGACGGTATCCACCAGAAGCTTGACGTTGAGGACCACGATGATCGCGGCGATCACCCAGGCGAGGATTTTCAGCCAAGCGGGAATGACGAGCGCACCCATCTTCTGCTTGTCCGATACGAAGCGGACCAGGGGGATGACGGCGAAGGGCAATTGCATCGACAGAACGACTTGGCTCAGCACCAGCAACCGGGCCGTGCCGTCTTCCCCGTAGAGTCCCGTCACGATCACGACCGGCACGATAGCGATGCCACGTGTGATCAGGCGCCGGGCCCAATCGGGAATCCGCAGGCGCAGGAAGCCTTCCATGATGATCTGGCCGGCCAGCGTCGCGGTGACGGTGGAGTTGAGCCCCGAAGCGAGCAGCGCCACGGCGAACAAGGTGGAGGCGATGCCAGCCCCCAGCAACGGCGACAGCAGCTCATAGGCCTGCTCGATCTCCTGCACGTCCGTTCGCCCGGTGGCATGAAACACCGAGGCGGCCATGATCAGGATCGCGGCATTGACGAAGAGCGCCAGCATCAGCGCGATGGTCGAATCCGTCACCGCGAACCTCAGGGCGCCGCGACGCCCCTCCTCGGTACGCGGATAGGCTCGCGTCTGTACGATGGACGAGTGCAGGTAGAGATTATGTGGCATTACGGTCGCGCCGATGATGCCGATGGCGATGTAGAGCGCGGCCGGATTGGTGACGATCTGCGACGAGGGGATGAAGCCCGCGAGCACCGCCTGGACCGGAGGCGCGGCTAGGGCGATCTGTATGCCGAAGCATACGAAGATCACCAGTAACAGCGCGATGACGAACGCCTCGAGGGCGCGAAACCCGCGGCGCATCAGGAGCAGGATCAGAAAGACGTCCAGGGCGGTGATGATCGCGCCGATGACGAGAGGAATGCCGAACAGCAGCTTGAGGGCGATGGCAGTGCCGATGACTTCGGCCAGGTCGCAGGCGACGATGGCGGCTTCGCAGGCGATCCATAGGACGAAGCTGACGGGCCGTGGATAATGATCACGGCAGGCCTGGGCGAGGTCGCGGCCGGTGGCGATGCCGAGACGGGCCGAGAGGGCCTGCAGTACGATCGCCATTAAGTTCGAGAGCAGGATGACGGCCAAAAGCGTGTAGCCGAACTGCGAACCGCCCGCGATGTCGGTGGCCCAATTTCCCGGATCCATGTAGCCGACGGAGATCATGTAGCCGGGGCCGAGAAAGGCCATCAGGCGTCGCAGCCAGCTCCCGTTCGTGAGAACCGGTACGCTGCCGTTCATGCGACCGAGGCTCGGCTGTTCCTGCGTGTCGCGGCTGAAGCGCCACGCCCGATCCTCGTTGAGCCTGTCCATACCGCGTTTTCCGATGAGCCGAATCACGAATGCCGCACTGCACCCTGCGAGGCATATAGCATCGGCTATAATGGAAAACAAAGGCTAAGATACAGGGGCGTCTCCGCCTCCACCGGTGTGGCAGCGTGTGTTCATGGCGTGCTCCAAAACGCCGTGCCGCGGGACGTCTTTTCGCGACCCGGGAGGTGTCAACTCAACCAAAGGTTTCATGCGGCTCGGTGGTCTGCCCCGTTGCGAAGCCCTTCTCCTCCAGCCTAGGCAGGACGCACGTCCTACCGGATGGTTACTGAAGGATGAGGAAGCGATGCGGGTCGCATACCCACATGTCGCGAGGACGGCCATTGCGCCGCGTCAGCGAGTCGTCGGCCCTCTTATGGCGGGCTTGATCCTCGGCATCGGCGGTGTCGTCGCCGGATCGAGCCTCGTTCGGGCCTCCGAGCAGGGGGGTATCTTCAGCTTCTTCGAGGACATCTTCCTCGGACCGGCCGTAAGGATCCGGCCGGAACCCGTTCCCGTGCCGCGCCCGGCGCGTCCGCGCTATGCGTCCCTGCCCGATACCAACCGTATCACGAGGCCCGCCCCGCCTCGTCACACGCCTCGCATGGTGCGCCTCGACCGGCTATCCGCTGATCGGAAGAGCCGCTCGTCATCGGCTGGCCTGGTCGCCTCGGCGCTCGGGGCCCGTACGGTCTGCGTCCGGGCTTGCGACGGTTACCTGTTTCCGCTCGGGCGGCTGGCCTCGCGCGCCGACATTCCTCTTCACGAGGCAGCCTGTGCGGCGGCCTGCCCCAACGCGGCAACCAGCCTCTACACGCTCGGCGCCCGGCAGAACGAACTGGACCGGGCCGTCAGCCTCGACGGGCAGCCCTACCGAGTTCTCAAGGTCGCCCTTCTCTACCGCAGGAAGCTCGTCGACCAATGCTCCTGTCAGCTCGAAGGCGTGGCGGCGACGCCGCTGCCGATCGAACGCGATCTGACTGCGCAGGTGGGCGACGTGGTCGCAACCCCATCGAGCGCCCGTGTGGTGGTCTCCACGCGGCCTGGTGGCTTCACGATGGTGGATTTCCGCGATGCGGGCATCCTGTCCCGCCATGAGCGTCGCCTGATCGGCCGCAAGATCGACGTCGTCCGGCGCGAGGCGGATGCCCGCGCCTCCGATGGGGATACTCGGCAGGCCGGGCGGGCGTTTGACGGCGCGCCGCGCGTCCGGGTGGCCCAGATGGGTACCACGGCTGGGATAGGCGGCTTCGGTGAAGTCCAGCGAAGACCGGACCGCGCGGAGGGCTTCGCCGACGTCCGCGTCGTGGTGTCCTCGCCTTTCACACGCTGAGACCGGCCTCGGGCACGGCTCGGGGTGCGTTGTGGCTCGGTCCGCTATGGCGTAGGGCCGGACGAGAGTGTGATCGTTCCGGGTGCCGCATGACCAAGACCAGTGACGACGGCGAGGCAGGAACGGATCCGCGTTTCGACGGCGCCGCGCCGGCAAACGGCGAGACGGTGAGCCTCTCGCCGTTGGTACGCCGGCGGATCTGTCCCAATGCCAGCCCGTTCACGTCCAGCGGCACCTGCAGCTATATCGTCGGACGGGGCGAGGTCGCGATCATCGATCCGGGTCCGGCCGATTCCGGTCACGTGGCGGCTCTGATCGCCTCCATCGCCGGGGAGCGGCTCGCCGCCATCGTCGTCACCCATACCCACCGCGACCACTCCCCCGGCGCGCGCCTGCTGCAAGCGGAGACGGGTGCGCCCATCGTCGGTTGCGGGCCCCATCGCGCCGCGAGGGATCTGGCGGAGGGCGAGTTTCCGCATCTCGACGCCAGCGCCGACCGTGACCACCGACCCGACCGTCAGATGGGAGAGGGCGACACACTCGAGGGGCCGGGCTGGACGCTTCAGGCGGTCGAAACGCCCGGCCACACCATGAACCATCTCGCCTTCGCCCTGCCGGAGGAAGCGACCTTGTTCTCGGGCGACCACGTCATGGCGTGGTCCACCACCATCGTAGCGCCACCCGATGGATCGATGCGTGCCTACATGGCGTCGCTCGAGGCGTTGCGCGGACGTGACGAGACGATCTATTGGCCCGGCCATGGCGGTCCGGTCCGCGATCCGCGGCGCTTCGTCCGGGGCCTCGCCGCCCATCGGCGCCAGCGCGAAAATGCGATCCGCAGCCGGATCGAGGCGGGCGACCGCGACATCCGCTCCATCGTCGGCACGATCTATCAGGGCCTGAGCCCGGCCCTGCAGGGCGCCGCGGCTTTGTCCGTCTTCGCCCATCTGGAAGACCTGGTTGAGCGCGGGCTCATCGTCACCGATGGTCCGGCCAGGCTAGAAGGTGTCTACGCGCCGGCCTGACCACTCACTTGACGGCGATGGCGAGGTTCGCGACCTCGTCGAGATAGGCCCGGATGGTGTCGGCATTGGCGCCGAAATCGCGGTCGCCGATGCGGGACGCCGAGCGCACGTCGATCCGGGCTCCGTCCGCCCGCGGTCGCACTCTCACCGTGATGTCGCTGGCGAGGTTGAGGATGAGGCCGCGCGTCACGGCCTCGATCCGGCCATTGCCGATCCTGCCACCGGGGCGGATCGCCTCGACGATCTGCCATTTACGGTTCACAGCTGCTTTGCGAGCCAGCTCGAACGCGGCGTTGGCGTCGAGGTCGAGGGTAAGTGGGGCGACCTGCAGATAGGTGGCGCGCTGTGCCGTTCGCGCTTCCGGCCCGGGATCGGGAGGATAATGCCCTTCGCGGGCGGCGAAGGCGGCATGCGAGCGCGAGAAGGCAGGTGGGTTCTCGGTATCGGTGGTGACGTCGGTGATGGCGGGAAGGCGCAGGCTGCGCAGCCCGACGAAGCCCGGATATCCGAGGAGTATCACCGCGAGGAAGAGACCCGCGATCGCTCCGCCCAAACCGCGCGCACCCTCGCGCCACACCCGGACGAAGGCGAAGAGGGCAAAGCCGATCGCCAGCACCGCCAGGAATAGGCCGGACCCGAGCGTGACCAGCGCGGGCCCTTCTTCCGCCCGCGGATCACGCACCAGAACGAGGGCGAACAGGGTGACGAGGACCGACAGGATCGCCGTGCCGCGCGAGAGCGGACCGGCGCGGGTGATGGGCTCCTCGATAAGCGAACGACGCATGATACGGATGAAATCGCTGTTCGGGAGATCGCCGCGCCGCAGGGGGGTCGTGCCCGCGCGCCTGAGCGATGAGCTTTACCGGGCCTCGCATGGCGACGCCACCCGCGAGTTACGTCGTGCTTTCGATGCCGCCTGCTTCTGCTATAGCGGCGTCGACATGAACTTTACCGCAGCGACCGGAAATCCCGTGACCGATGCTCGATCGGACGACCCGCTGCGGGTCTGGTTCCGCTTCATCCGCCTCAACCGGAGGGTGACCGCCGCGATGGCGACCGAGCTGCGCGGCCTCGGGCTCTCCATTCCGCAATTCGACGTCCTCTCGACCCTCACCGAACGCGAGGGGCTGACACAGCAGGATCTCGCCGCGCGGCTCTACGTCACCAAGGGCAATGTCTCGGGCCTCATCGACCGCCTCGTCCAGGCCGGTTTCGTCGAGCGCCACGCCATCCCGGGTGACCGGCGCTCGCATGCGCTCCACCTTACCCCGGCGGGTACGGAGATCGCAGCCCGTGGGATTTCCGCGCAGAAAGCCTATGTCGCCCGAACCCTCGGGACGCTGCCTCCGGACGATATCGCGGCTTTCGAGCAGCTCGTGTTGAAATGGCGCGACGTCGCCCGCGCCGATTCCAGCGGCTGAGTTACTTCGGTGTCCCTCCGTCAGAGCCTCTGACGGATCACCGGGCGGCCTTCCGCCTGGACCAGCGGGTCGATCTGCCGGGCCGCTCGCAGGCCCGCGTCGATCGCCCCCTCGACCCAGCCGGTCTTCAGGCTGGTGAAATCTCCGGCGAAAGACAGCGTCTTGCCGCCATCGCCGAAGTGGCCGGATAGGCCGGGCCTGTCGTCGGGAAGCGACACGGGCAGATGTGACGTTTCCGGGTAAATATTCCCCTTCCATCCCGGACGGCCGGATCGGTGAAGGCCTCACTTACCGTTCAGGTTGCGACCCGTCTGCACTCGCTCGTTCCTGATCGGCGATCCTGGCGAGCAAGTCGGCGAGATCGCGGATCGAGGCGACCACATGGTCGGCGAGCGGCGTCATGATCTCGCGGGCTGCCTCACCCATGGGCCCGCTCAGGACGGCGACGGTCATGGCACCGGCTGCGCGCCCGGCGACGAGGTCGTATGGCGAATCGCCGATCATGGCGATGCGGCACGGGGCGACGCCGAGTTGCGCGGCGAAGGCGCTGACCATGCCGGATTCCGGCTTGGACCCATGCCCGGAATCGTAGCCCGCGACGTAGGAGAGATGGGGTGTGAGGCCGAGGGCATCAGCCTGCGCCCGCGCCGAGGCTTCGGCATCGTTGGTGGCGATGCCGAGCGCGTAACCGGCACCGACGAGATGGCGTGCCATCCCGGCCGGATCACCGATCGGGCATAGATGCGCCAGCCCTTCGCGGCGAAACAGCCTGTCCATCTCTCCGTAGAGATCAGGTCCGGCAGGCCGACCGAGAACCTTTGCCCAGAGCGGGCCATAGGCGGCGGACGAGCCGGCGATGAGGGGCGAGGTCGACATGAAGCGTCGCTCCTCCTCGATGTAATGGCTCACCGCCATCAGGTCTTCCAAGCGAGTACGGTCGCCCCCGGACAGGCAATCCATGACCGCATGGACCGCTGGCCCCCAGGTCCGGTCGAAATCGATGAGCGTGCCGTCCTTGTCGAACAGGATGCCGGCGAGACGGCGGGGACGCGTCGCGCTCACGCGCTGGCTCCCACCTTCTCGACGTCGAAGGTTCCGGCGCGATCCCGCCGCACGATCCTGTCGCCGGGCTCGAACACCCCCAAGGCTACGTCACGGTCCGGCAGGATGACGGTGGTGGATTTGTTGAGATGGACGAGGACGAGGCGGTCCTGCGCCAGCGATGCGGCGGCCCAGCGCCGCAGCTGCCCGTAATACGGCTCGCGCCGCCACGCGTTCGGTTGGCCGGGATCGACCTGTACGTTCATGTTCTTCGTCACCGGATCGAGCGCCAGCACCATCTTGGCCTTCTCCGGCTTCCACTCGGCACCGAGCCAGGCTTCGGTCATCCAGAGGCAATGGAAGGCGCGGCAATGGTCCGGCCGCGTCGGATGGATGGCGCAGCCCCTGCCCTGCTTGGTGTGCCGGCACCATTGGCCGGCGACGCTCTCCACGGCGGGAACATCGTAGACCTTGCAGCACAGGGTGCAGGTTCCGCAAACGCGGCCTGGCGCCGGATGGGCCACGAAAGTAGCGGGATCGAGCATGCGCGGGACAATCGGTGCGGAAGACGGGGCGGCGATGCGTTGTGCGGACGGGTTTCTACCGACGGTCCGGGTCGCTAGTGTGGCATCGCATGAACACGGGGCCGAACCGGCCCGCTTCCACAGGTAACGGCAGGCCCATGCTCTCGAACCTCGCGACCCGCGACGTCGAAACGCTGATCCATCCCTACACCAACCTTTCCACCTTTCGCGAGACCGGCCCGCTGGTGCTGGAGCGCGGCCACGGTGTCTGGGTCTATGACAGCGACGGTCGGCCCTATCTCGAAGGCATGGCCGGCCTGTGGTGCACAGCGCTCGGCTATTCGAACGAGGAATTGGTGGAAGCGGCGAGCGAGCAGATGTCGCGCCTGCCCTTCACCCATCTGTTTTCGGGCCGTAGCCACGATCCGGCGATCGAGCTCGCGGAGACGCTCAAGGAGCTGATGCCGATCCCGACCTCGAAGATCTTCTTCACCTCGTCCGGGTCGGAGGCCAACGACACCCAGGTGAAGCTGACTTGGTATCTCAACAACGCCCTCGGCCGCCCGGCCAAGAAGAAGATCGTCTCGCGGATCAAGGGCTACCACGGCGTCACGGTCGCGACCGCCTCCATGACCGGCCTCACCGCCAACCATGCCGATTGGGACCTGCCGCTGCCAGGGTTCCTGCATGTGGGATGCCCGCACCACTATCGTTTCGCCGAGGCCGGTGAGACCGAGGAGGCATTCTCGCAGCGCCTCGCCGACGAACTCGAAGCCCTGATCCTGCGCGAGGGGCCGGATACCGTCGCGGCCTTCGTGGCCGAGCCGGTCATGGGAGCGGGGGGCGCCATCGCCCCGCCCGCCGGTTATTTCACCAAGATCCAGGCCGTCCTCGACCGCTACGACGTGCGCTTCATCGCCGACGAGGTGATCTGCGGCTTCGGCCGGCTCGGCACTTGGTTCGGTTCCGAAGCCCTGGGAATGCGCCCCGACAGCCTGTCTTTCGCCAAGGCGGTGACCTCGGGCTACATGCCGCTCGGCGGCATCAGCATCGACGAGCCGCTCTACAAGGCGCTGGTGACGCAGAGCGCCAAGCTCGGCACGTTCGGCCACGGCACCACCTATTCCGGTCACCCCGTCGCCTGCGCCGTCGCGCTGAAGACCATCGAAATCTACAAACGCGACCGCATCGTCGAAGGCGTTGCCGAGAAGGCCCCTCATTTCCAGGCCCGGCTCTCGGCCTTGGCCGACCACCCCATTGTCGGAGAAGCGCGAGGGATCGGTCTCATCGGTGGGCTGGAGATCGTCGCCGACAAGGCATCCAAGCGTCAGTACGAGCCGAAGACCGGAGTCGCGGCCCGCTGCGTCGCGTTCGCGCAGGCCGAGGGCCTGATCGTGCGATTCCTCGCCGGTGACCGGGTCGCGGTCTGCCCTCCCCTGGTCATCTCGCACGAGGAGATCGACACGTTGTTCGACCGCCTCGCCCGTGCCCTGGATCGAACCGAGGCCTGGATCGCGTCGGAAGGTCTGAGGCCCGTGGTTTAGGGCGGCTTCGCCACAGAAAAGTCTAGATCTTTCGCAGTGCGTGCGAGATTAGATTGCACTGCGGAATTGAATTTTTTATATTTCCACTATTCCTTGACTGTGTCGAAAGTCACTCAGCGACGATGTTGGACAACTCTATCCTGCTCATCTCTGGCTAGCCTTAAGCTCCCGTTCATGATCCTTCGCCGCATATGGATCTCGTGCCGCACAGCGTCGGTCCGGGTCGAACCTCTTGAGGGTGCCCGAGAGACCGGCGTGATCGCCAACCAGACAAACGAGGATCTGGTGGCGTTCCGACACCGTGAAACAGGACCCGTTCCCATGTCCCGCCCCGAACAGAACCAGCGCGCAGCCATTTCGTCGACGCCCCGTGCGTCCGGTCTGGTAACCGATCGCGAAGGTTTCCGCCCCGTGGCACTGCCCGCCCTCGCCGCAGCGGTTCACGTCTCGGCATCCGCTGCCAAAGAGGCGGCCCGGAAGATTGCCGCTCGTCGGCAGCTCTCCCGCTTCCAGCACGAGGATGCGCCCCTCGTCTGAGGCCAATCCTTCTTAAGACGAACGCCGTCCGGCCAAACATTGCGACCAAGCCTTCACGGGCTTGGTCACCGACGTCGAACCATCGGAACTTGGCTGCGCTGGATGTGTAGTCGCCCCGGGACGATGGATCCGCATCGACTCTGCCGCCGGGGACGATGACATGCTGATTCTGCCGACAAGACGGCAGCTCCTAACCGGGATCGGTGCGAGCACGGCCCTGGTGGCCTCGGCGGGCGCCTATGGCTTCGTGATCGAGCCGCGCCACCGTCTCGTCGTGACGCGATACGCTCCGGTTCTGCCTGGCTGGACACATGGGTTGAGCCTGAAAGTCGCTGTCCTCGCCGATTTCCATGTCGGCGAGCCGACCATGCCGCTCGACCGGATCGCCGAGATCGTCGATGCGACGAACCGGCTCGAACCCGATCTCATCCTGCTGCTCGGCGATTATCCATCCGGTCCCAGCGTGACGACACGCAAGGTGCCGCTGGTCGAGTTCGCCCGCATCGTGGACGGCCTGCGGGCGCCGCTCGGCGTTTACGCCATTCTTGGAAATCACGATTGGTGGGACGACACCATCGCCCAAACGACGCGGCGCGGGCCGGTCGAATCCCAGCGCGTGCTGGAAGCTCGCGGCATCCCGGTCATGGAGAACATCGCTCGGCGGCTGGAAAAGGATGGCTATCCGTTCTGGATCGCAGGGCTTGGGGACCAAGAGCCGTTCCTACTGCGCGGCGATCGCCGAGGACGGGACGATCTCCCCGGCACGCTGGTGCAGGTCACGGACGATGCGCCGGTCATCCTGATGGCGCACGAGCCCTACATCTTCCCGCGTGTGCCCGAGCGTGTCTCCCTGACCCTGGCCGGCCATACCCATGGTGGCCAGATCCGGTTTTTCGGTGCCTCGCCGCTCGTACCCTTCGTGCGTGGCAAGGACCTTTCCTACGGCCATGTGGTCGATGAGGGACGACACATGATCGTGTCCGGCGGGTTCGGCGTGAGCCGCGTCCCGATCCGTATCGGGGTGCCGCCGGAAATCGTACTGCTCGAACTTGGCCGAACCTTGCCAGATCCCGGCCCGAAAGCCACGCCAGGCGGCGTATAGCCGGCCTGACGGGGCTGTGGGTCTTACTTCTTGGCGCCGATGCTTACGGTGCCCTTGGTGGAGGGGGCAGCGGCGATCGTCTTGACGACGGGCTTCTTCGGCTTCTTCGCTTCGCGGCCACCGCGTGGTTTCTCAGTCGCCATCATCGTCTCCTTGGGTCGTAGGGCTGGGAGCATGGCACGAAATCCGCCGATGGCCCCATGAAATCGCGCGACCCACCGACGCGCCGATCGATCACCCGCCGGACAGCCGCGAAACCACGGCAATCGCTTCCGCGATGGTGACCTCGGTCGGGTCGATCCGGCAGCGATAGGCATGGATTTCGACTCCGCCCGCCATGGCAGCGGTGAAGGCACGGTCGAAGGCCGGATCGAGATCGCGGGCCACATCGAACCGGTCTGCCTGCATCTGCACCACGACGATCAGCATCGCGCGCCCGCCCTGAGCGACGACCTCCGTGAGATCGACCATATGCCGCGCGCTGCGGGCGGCCACGCAGTCGGGAAATTCGGCGAGGCCCGGTTGGCGCAGGAGGTGGCAGTTCTTCACCTCCACATGACAGGGTGGCACGCCCTCCCCGGTCGCCAGGAAATCGACCCGGCTGGCGCGTCCGTAACGCACCTCGGGGCGCAGGGAAGCGTATTCCGAAAGTGGTGCGAGGCGACCTTCGGCGAAGGCCTCCGCGACCAGCGCGTTCGGACGCATCGTATTGATGCCGACCCATTGCAGGCCGCCGGGCAAGTCGGCTTCCACCAGTTCCCACGAAAAGCCGAGCTTACGCGCCGGGTTTGTCGAAGCGGAAAGGAGGACGCGCGAACCGGGTTGGTTGAGGCCGAGCATCGCGCCGGGATTGGCGCAATGCGCCGTGACGAGGCTGCCATCCGCCACTTCGATATCGGCGAGAAAACGCTTGTAACGTCGGACCAGCCGGCCCTCGATCAGCGGACCGGGGAATCTCATCGGCAGGACCTCCTGACGGGAATGGCACGCGAAACGGCTACGACGCCGTGCGCCTATCAGCTGGCGCCGACGCAGGCCAGGGAGCCCGCCATGGTCAGTTCGGCATCGTCGCGCTAGGTCAGGGGTATCACCGCCTCGCGCTCGCCACGGACCACGATGACTTCCCCCACTTCCCCTACCATCACTGCCGCCATTCTGGTGATCGGCGACGAGATCCTGTCCGGCCGCACCAAAGACCGGAATATCGGCACCATTGCCGATTATTGTACGGCCATTGGCATCGACCTGCGGCAGGTCCGTATCGTCCCGGACGAGGCGGAAGAGATCGTCGACGCGGTCAATGCCCTTCGGACCCGCTACACCTACCTCTTCACCACCGGCGGGATCGGCCCGACCCATGACGACATCACCGCCGATTGCGTGGCCGCCGCCTTCGGCGTGACCATCGATGTCGATCCACGGGCGAAGGCAATGCTGCTGGAGCGCCACAAGCCGGAAGATCTCAACGAGGCCCGGCTACGCATGGCGCGCATTCCGGCGGGTGCCGATCTCATCGCCAACCCGATTTCGAAGGCGCCGGGCTTTCGCATCGGCAACGTGTTCGTCATGGCCGGCGTGCCGGCGATCATGCAGGCCATGCTCGACGAGATCGGCCCTACCCTCGAGACCGGCGCGCGCGTGCTGTCGGAGACGATCGAGGCCGGCAACCTGCCCGAAGGCAATTACGCTTCGGCCCTGGCCGAGATCGCCAAGGTCCATGACGGCGTATCCATCGGCTCCTATCCGTCGATGACGCAGCAGGGATTCGCCAATCGCATCGTAGTGCGCGGAAAAGATGCCGAAGCGGTGGCGAGGGCGAAGGCAGATGTCCATTCCCTCGTCGCCCGGCTCAAGGACGGAACCGTCGCCTGAGTCCATGGCTTCCTTGTCGAAGGCGGGAATAGAGCCCGTTTTCAGGAGGTCCCTCGAATGGGGCAGCGAGACGAAGGCTCCACGCGGGATGAGGCGGTCGAGCGGGAGGAATCCGTAGCGGAAGGCCTGCGGCCCGACGCCTTCATCCTACACGAGGTGATCCGCCGGGAGGGTGACGAGGAGCTTCGGCGCACGGGCGGGGCGCTGTTCCTCTCGGCTTTCGCCGCGGGATTGACCATGGGCTTCTCGCTCATCGTCCCCGGCGTGCTGAAGGCTCATCTCCCGGAGGCTCAATGGGCCGGACTCATCACCAGCTTGGGATACGCGACCGGTTTCCTCATCGTCGTCCTCGGCCGCCAGCAACTCTTCACCGAAAACACGCTGACGCCGATTCTGCCTCTGCTTCATGACCGGAGCGTCGCCACCCTCATGCGCGTCCTGCGCCTGTGGGGCATCGTTCTGGCCGGCAACATGGTCGCCACCGCTGCCATCGCCGCGGTCCTAGCCTATTCGGATGCGTTCGCATCCGAGATCCACACCGCCTTCGCCGCGATCAGCCACCATACGATCGAGTCGGCGTTCTGGACGACTCTGATCAAAGCTGTGTTCGCGGGCTGGCTCATCGCCCTGATGGTGTGGATGCTGCCTGCCACCGGCTCGGCGGCGCCGTTCATCGTCATCCTGATGACCTGGCTCGTGTCGATGTGCGGCCTCGCCCATATCGTGGCCGGATCCGTCGACACGTTCTATCTCGTCTTCAGCGGCCATGCCTCGATGGGCGATTACGTCTCGCGCTTCTTCATTCCGACTCTTCTCGGCAACGTGTTCGGCGGGACCGCCCTGGTCGCCGTCCTCAACTTCGGGCAGGTCGCGCCCGAGGTGGAGAAGCAGAAGGCTGCCGACGGCGAAAATTGAGCGTCGAGGTAAGCCGGTCGTTGGCGCCATCGCGGCACGCGTCCAGATGAATACTTTCCGAGTGGTGGCGTCTGCTCTGGTTCAGCGGTTCGGCTGCAGGATGATCCTGTGCCGCATACCCATGGCGGGGGCGGTCATCTCTCCGGAGACGTTCCGTGGCTGCAAACCCGTTCCTGTCCGTCGCTACGCGCCGTAGGCCGCCTATCTTCAGCGGCCTCCTAGCCCTGGCGCTCTGTGGCATCCCTGCGCTCGCCGCCGATTTCCCGGAGCCCTATGGAGCGCCGCGCGAATTCCCGGGAGGGCGCCGACCCCCTCCCCCGGTCGAGGATTTCCGCCCCGGACGCGAACCGTCCCGCCTCTCGGAGCCGTGCCGGACCGTCATCCGACGCCGGATCACGCCGGAGGGAGAGGAAATCATCAAGCGGGTGACGATCTGCGAGGAGCATCCGGACCGCTTCAGATCCGAGCGCGAGCCGGAGGGTGGATACGGTGAGCCGAGGCCTTACCGGCGGCCTCCGATTCCACCTCGGGAAGTTCCGTTTGCCGACGAGGCTCGTCCGGATCAGCGTGGTTACGTCGGCGGCGAGCCCCCTGCGGAGGGTCTCGCCGGCGAGGAGCGACTGTCCGAAGAGCCGCCCTTGGAGGGACGTGGACGCGATCCGCGCTACTGAAGCGGTCTCGCGTCCGACGCCATCGTGTCAGGCCCGTACGACGGGCCGGGCCTTCACGGCTGCGGCCAAGGCCTTCAACTGGCGGTTCAGATCCGCCAGTTCGTTGAGGGCGATGGTCCGGTGGCCGTCCTTGACCGCACGCTCGATGTCGGCGACCTGCGCATTGGCCATGCGCTTCAGTTCGGCGGCGAGTTGGTCCCGGGTCATCGGCGCTCCTGTCACGGCTCGGGGTGATGCGACCGTGATAGGGCGCGCATGCTTAACCGACGGTATTCATCGCGTGCGCTGCACCCGATGCGCGTCGTCGGTTTCGCCGGTTCAGGTCCGCCAGGGGTGGGCGGGCAGCTCGGTCGCGCCGACGGCGCTGGCGCCGGCCAGAGCCACCGCGTGGTCGTTTTCGACGCTCGAACCGCTGACGCCGATGGCGCCGGACATCTCGCCGTCCTTGTCGACGATCGGGATGCCGCCGGGGAAGGTGATCAGGCCGTCATTGGAATGCTCGATGCCGAAGAGCGGGCCGCCGGGCTGTGACAACTGGCCGATCTGACCGGTCATCATGCCGAAAAAAACCGAGGTCTTGGCCTTCTTCTGAGCGATGTCGATGGAGCCCACCCAGGCCCCGTCCATGCGGTAGAACGCCTTCAGGTTGCCGCCGGAATCGACGACCGCGATACACATCTGGGTATCCAGCTCGACAGCCTTGGCGCGGGCGGCCTCGATGGCCTTGTGAGCGTCTTCGATGGTCACATGCATGGTGGTTTCTCCCTGTCGATCGACGAGATCGGAGCCGTTTGGCTGTCCTGCCCTAGGGGGAAGACGTAGCCCCGGCGCCTGTTCTCCCGGCGATACGCTGCGGACGATAGGACATTTCAGGCCTAAAGCGAGGACGGCCGCCCCTTTCGGAAGCGGCCGTCCTGCTTAGCGATGTCTACGAAGCGACCCGATCAGCTGGCCGACATCGCGTTGGCCTTCTCGATCAGTGCCTCGGCCATGCGGATCGAGGCGATGTCGATGAGGCGGCCGTCCAGCGACACGGCGCCTTTGCCGGCCTTGGCGGCCTCTTCCATGGCTTCGAGGATGCGGCGGGCCTTGGTGACTTCGGCTTCCGAGGGGGTGAACACTTCGTTGGCGAGATCGATCTGCGAGGGGTGGATCGCCCACTTGCCTTCGAAGCCGAGAGCGGCGCAGCGGCGCGCAGCGGAGGTGTAGCCATCCGGATCGGAGAAGTCGCCGAACGGGCCGTCGATCGGACGCAGGCCGTAGGCGCGGCAGGCGATCAGCATGCGGTTCTGGGCGAACAGCCAGGGATCCTGCCAATGGGTCTCGCGGTTGCCGGCCTCGTCCTTGTCGGTGAGCACCGAGAAGTCCTTGTTGACGCCGCCGATGACGGTGGAGCGGGCGCGGGTCGAGGCGGCGTAGTCGGCGACACCGAAAGACATGGCTTCCAGGCGCTTCGACGACGTGGCGATTGCCTCTACGTTGGCCATGCCCAGAGCGGTCTCGATCAGCACCTCGAAGCCGATCTTCTTCTCGCGCTTCTTGGCCTGCTCGATCTGGGTCGTCAGCACGTCGATGGCGTAGACGTCGGCCGGCACGCCGACCTTGGGGATCAGGATCATGTCGAGGCGCGGACAGGCTTCGACGATGTCGACCACGTCGCGGTACATGTAGTGGGTGTCGAGACCGTTGATGCGGATCATCATGGTCTTGGTGCCCCAATCCAGGTCGTTGAGCGCCTGGATGATGTTCTTGCGGGCCTGCTCCTTGTCATCGGGGGCGACGGCGTCTTCGAGGTCGAGGAAGATCACGTCGGCCTTGGAGGAAGCGGACTTCTCCATGAAGGTCGGGTTGGAGCCGGGAACGGCAAGTTCCGAGCGGTGCAGGCGCGGGGTGGCCTGCTGGATCAGGGTAAAGCTCATTGGGGAATCCTTCCTTTGGGTTCGTGTTCTGGTCGTTGGTGAGAGACCGCAAAACGCGGTCCACCATACCGGTCGGGATACGCTTTCGCGCCTGTCCCAGGGCCGTGCCCGGCCCTCGGTATCCTTACAAAACCGTCAGCCCGTCGCACCGAAGCCGACGGCGATGCAGTTGATCGAGAGCAGCAGGGCAGATTTCACCGCCTCGCGCTTGTCCTCATCCTCTTCCGCGCGGAAGCGGCGAAGCAGCTCCACCTGTTCGCGGCTGACCTGGTTGATCGTGGGCAGGCGGCCGTTGAGGCGATCGCGGAACAGGGGAAAGCGTTCCGCGAGTTCGGTGCCGCCGCTGACGCGAAGCGCCATCTCGCGGGTCAACTCATACTCGGCCTGGATCAGCGGGAAGATGCTGGCGCGAGCCTTCTCGTCGGCTACGAGACCGGCATAGTCGCGGGCGATCTCGAGATCGACCATCAGCAGCGTCTTCTCGACCTCGTCGAGGATGAGGCGGAACGGCTTCGATTCGGCGAAAAGCCGCTTCAGCTGTTCCTCGCCCTGCGCGCCACGCACGTCGAGGAAGCTCTTCAGGCCGGACCCGACACCGTACCACCCGGTGATGACGTGCCTGTTCTGCGACCATGCGAAGACCCATGGGATCGCGCGCAGGTCCGCCAGGGACCGGGCGCCGAACCGCCGCGCGGGGCGTGAGCCGATGTTGAGGAGCGCGATCTCGTCCAGCGGGCTCGCGGCCTGGAAATAGGTCACGAGGTCGGGATGCTGGATCAGGTTGACATAGGCCGCGCGCGACGCGCCGGACAGGGCTTCCAGCGAGTCGTCGAACTCGTTGCGCGGGACCTTGATGGCTTCCCGCTCGGATTTCAGCGCGTGGTCGAACACCGACGACGCGAGAAGCTCCATCTGGTAGGCCGCCGTGCCCCGGTTGGCGTATTTGAACGAGACGACTTCGCCCTGTTCCGTGGTGCGGAAACGCCCGTTGATCGAGCCCGGCGGCTGGGCCGCGATGGCTCGCGCCGTCGGCGCACCGCCTCGGCTCACGGAACCGCCGCGGCCGTGGAAGAAAGCGATCGGCACGCCGGACGACTTCCCGAGTTGGGTCAGCTTGTCCTGCGCCTTGTAGAGCTCCCAATTCGAGGCGACGAAGCCGCCATCCTTGTTCGAATCCGAGTAGCCGATCATCACCTCTTGCACGCCGCCCTGCCAGCGGGTGGAGCGGCGGACCACCGGGATCGAGAACAGCTCTTTCATGATCGCGGGCGCGGCGCGGAGATCGTCGATGGTCTCGAACAGCGGCACGATCGGCAGGCAGCAGATTTCGGTGCCGGTGGCATCGAGGAAGTTGCCGGCTTCCTTGGCGAGGAGATACGCACCGAGGATGTCGGGGACCGAACGGGTCATCGACAGGATGAAGGAGCCGAAGGCCTCGCGGTCGAGCTGCTCGCGCATCTCGCCGACGAGGGCGAAAGTCTCCAGCGTCTCGCGGGCGTCGTCGGGCAGGCTCTCGAACGAGCGCTCGCCGTGCATAGGCCTCGCCAGTTCGGCCAGCAGCCAGTTCTTCCACTCCGCCGAATCGAGGGCGGGCGGCGTCTTGTTCTGGCCGTTGGCCTGGTGCCAGAGCGCGTGCAGGGTCTTCGTGGTGCGCGTGGTGTTCTCGCGCAGGTCGAGGCGCACCGTGGAGAATCGGAAGATTTCCACCATGCGGCGCACCGGGCGCACGAGGTCTGTGGCCAGCGACGGGCAATTGGCGTCGGCGAGCCCGGCCTCGAGGTGGCGCAGGTCGTTGATGAGCCCATCGGCGCTGGGATAGTCCGGGCCGGTCGAGCGTAAGCCTTTGTTGCGCGCGATCGTCGCCTCGATCTTGCGCAGGATGCAGGTGAGGAACTGGCGATAGGCCTCGCCGGGATTGCGGCTGGCGATGGCGCGCCCGTCGCCGCTTTCGGTGAGCAACTGGGCCAGTTCCGACTTGAACGATGCCGGCACGGGGAGCGAGCGCTCGGTGAGGGAGAGCGTGCGGCCGAGTGCGGTGACGCCATCGCGATAGCGCCGAAGGGAGGCGAGCGCATTGCGTTGAAGTGTGGCGCGCGTCACCGACGAGGTGACGTAGGGGTTGCCGTCGCGGTCGCCGCCGATCCACGAGCCGAACTGGAAGAAGGCCGGCACCTCGAACTTCTCGTCCGGGTAATATTCGGCCAGGGATTCCTCCAGCGAGTAGAGGACTTCCGGCAGCATCTCGAACAGGGTCTCATCGAAGAAGTGCAGGCCCCAGGCCACCTCGCGCTCGACGGTGGCCTTCTCCAAATGGAGTTCGCCGGTCATCCAGACGAGCTCGATCTGGTCCCGAAGCTCGTTCATCAGGCCGTTGCGCTCACGCTCGGTCCAGCGCGGCAGTTCGAGCTCGCGCAGGACGAGATAGATGCGGCGGAACTTCTCCAGCACTGTCACACGCTTTCCCTCGGTGGGGTGCGCCGTGATGGTCGGCCGAATGCGCAGGTCCTTCAGAAGGGCGTGGATCTCGGGCGCCTTGATGCCGTTCTTGACCGCATCCGCCAGGACCGCGCTGAAGCTGCCGGAGAGTTCCGCCCGCCCCTTGCTGCGCTCCACATGACGACGCCGGCGCATGGCGGCATTCTGCTCGGCGATGGAGAGGAGTTGGAACCAGATGCCCTGGACCTGAAGCGCGCGGGCAAGAAGCTCCGGCGAGAAATCCGAGATGTTGGCCGTGCCGAGGAGGACGGCTTCGAGTTCCGGCTCGTGGCGGCGGGCGACTTCGAGCAGGGCGTGGAAGAGTATGTCGAGCGCTTCCTTCGACGAGGTGCCGGTGATGACCGGCGGCGCGAAGGGGTGGTCGAGCGATCCGACCGGGGCGTGGAGAGTATCGGTCATCGGATGGCCACCTCGAACAGAGTTGAGCCGATGGCCGCCGACATCGTGCGGGCAACGGTGAAGAGCAGCCGCTTCGGCAGCATGGAACGCAGCGCCGGAGCGATCAAGGGGGTGGTCTGGCGGGTTGGGCGAGGCGAGCAACGCTTTACCGGAAGTGGCGGCGCTGCCCCTCACTTCCGCTCGCTCAGTGACCACCCTCCCCCGCTCAGGGGAGGGTTCGTCGGCTCACGCCGCGATCTTGCGCATCACCTGTTCGACCGTCGAACCGAAATCGCCGGGGCTCGGGGCGACGGTCAGGCCGTAGGTGCGCATGATCTCGGCCTTTTCGGCAGCGCTGTCGCCGGTGGCGGAGATGATCGCGCCGGCATGGCCCATGCGGCGACCCTTCGGGGCGGTGAGGCCGGCGACGAAGCCGATGACGGGCTTCGTCATGTTCTCCTTGATCCAGGCCGAGGCCTCGGCCTCCTGCGGACCGCCGATCTCGCCGATCATCAGCACGGCCTTGGTCTCGGGGTCCTGCTCGAACAGGGCGAGATGGTCGAGGAAGGACGAGCCGTTGATCGGGTCACCGCCGATACCCACCGAGGTCGTGATGCCGATGCCCCGCTCCTTCATCTGAGCGGCGGCCTCGTAGCCGAGGGTGCCGGAGCGCGAGATCACGCCGACATTGCCCTTGAGGTAGATGTGGCCGGGCATGATGCCGAGCATCGACTTGCCCGGCGAGATGATGCCGGCGCAGTTCGGGCCCACCACCATGGTGCGCTTGTCCTTGGGGTAGCGGCGCAGATACCGCTTCACCCGCATCATGTCCTGCGCCGGGATGCCGTCGGTGATCGAGCAGATCAGCGCGAGGCCGGCATCGGCCCCTTCCATGATCGCATCGGCCGCGAAGGGCGGAGCGACGAAGGTGATCGAGGTCGTGGCTCCAGTGGCCTCCACGGCCTCCTTGACGGTGTTGAACACCGGCACGCCGAGATGGGTCTTGCCGCCCTTTCCGGGGGTGACGCCACCGACGACGTTGGAACCGTAATCCAACATCTCCTTGGCGTGGAACGTACCCTTATCGCCGGTGATGCCCTGGACGATGATCGGGGTCTTCTCGTCGATCAGAATGCTCATGACGTATCCTCCCCTCGTCTCAGTGGCTGCGCTTGGCGGCGTCGCAGGCGGCGACGGCCTTGGTGGCGGCGTCCGACAGGCTGTCGGCGGTGATGAGGTCGAGGCCGCTCTCGGCCAGGATCTTCTTGCCCGCCTCGACATTCGTGCCGGCGAGCCGGACGATGAGCGGCACGTCGATCTTCACTTCCTTCGCCGCCTGGATCACGCCCTGGGCGACCCAGTCGCAGCGGTTGATGCCGGCGAAGATGTTCACCAGGATCGCCTTGACGTTGCGGTCCGAGAGAACGAGGCGGAAGGCGGTGGCCACGCGGTCGGGGCTGGCGCCGCCGCCGACATCGAGGAAGTTGGCGGGCTCGCCGCCCGCATGCTTGATCATGTCCATGGTCGCCATGGCGAGGCCGGCGCCGTTGACGATGCAGCCGATTTCGCCCTCGAGGCCGATATAGCTGAGGTTGTGCTCGGCGGCCTGGGCCTCACGCGGATCGCCCTGCGAGGGATCGTGCATGTCGGCAATGTTGCGGCGACGGAACATGGCGTTGTCGTCGAAGGACATCTTGGCGTCGAGCGCCAGGACGCGGTCGTCCTTGGTGACGACGAGAGGGTTGATCTCCAGCATGGTGCCGTCGCAATCGCGGAACGCCCGGTAGGCGTTCATGATCGTCTTCACGGCCGCCGAGACCTGCTTGATGTTCAGGCCGAGCTGGAACGCGATCTCGCGGGCCTGGAACTGCTGCAGACCGACGGCCGGCTCGACCACGACCTGGATCAGGGCTTCGGGCTCGTTGGCGGCGATCTCTTCGATATCCATGCCGCCGCGCTGCGAGGCGATGACGCGGACGCGCTCGGCCTTACGGTCGAGGACGTAACCGAGATAAAGTTCGCGCTCGAACGGATCGGCGGTCTCAATGTAGACGCGCTGAACCGGCTTACCCTCGGGGCCGGTCTGGAGCGTCACGAGGCGCTTGCCGAGGAGATCCTTGGCCGCGTCGCGGACCTCGTTGTAGGTCCGGCACAACTTGATGCCGCCGGCCTTGCCGCGCGCACCGGCATGGATCTGTGCCTTCACCGCCCAGAACGAGCCGCCGAGTTCGGTGGCGGCGTAGACTGCCTGGTCGGGGCTGAAGGCCACCGCGCCCTTCGGAACCGCAACGCCGAATCCGGCGAGCAGCTCCTTGGCTTGATACTCATGCACGTCCATGTGCGTTCTCCTCGGCGTTTTTCCCTGGGACAGACACTCTCGTAAATTTCACTTCACGGAAAGAGCTTCTGCTGTAATATTTTTTTACATTCTCTTTCACTCCGCCTTTAATGGCGGCTGGAATGTATTTTGTAGACAAAAAGGCCGGCTGAGTTTGTTCTCGCCGGCCTGTCGTCGATCTTAGTTCACCTTGGCCTTTACGACCTCGTAGATCTTTTCGTTCAGTGGTCCTGCCGGCCCGAGCAGTTCTTCGAGTTGCTTCAGGCGCTCGTCGGCAAATCCGCGATCGTCCAGACCCTTGGCGTTGACATAGACGTTGAGCGCGGCGCTGCGCAGGCCGGCATGAGCGGAGAGAACCGCGACCCCAGCATCGGAGATGACGTTGAGATTGCCTTTCTCAGCCACGGCCTCGGCTAGGTCGATGACCTCGCGGCAGGCGCGGCAGCAGGCGAGCGGCACGTCGGTGGCGACCTTGAGGGCCTCCTGGATCTTGGCGGCGCGAGCCGCTTTCTCCTCATCGGTGCCCTTGGGCAAGCCGTAGGCACCCATCACGGCATCGAAAGCCTCCACGTCATCGGCGATCATGCCGGTGAGTTCGGCCCGGAGCGCTTCCGACTTGCCGAGGATCTCCTTCAGCTCGCCTTCGACCTCGACGTATTTCTTCTTCCCGATGGTGAGGTTGCACACCATGCTGAGAAGTGCGGCACCCATGGCACCGGAGATGGCGGCGGCTCCACCGCCTCCCGGGGTCGGGGCAGAGCTTGCGAGCCCGTCGAGAAAGCTCTGGATGGTTTCGTTGGCAGGCGACGTCTTCTCGGTCATCGGTTAGGCCATCGTCTTGGCGAGGGCGTAGATCTCCTCAGCGTCGAAGACCTTCTCGGCGCTGTCGAAGAGCTGGCCGACGCAGGCGCGGTGCAGCTTCAGCTTTAGGCCGCCGATGCCAAGGGCGCCGAACACCTTCTTGCCATGGCGCTCCTTGCCCTTGTCCATGGCGTCGATACCGCCGAAGCCGAGGGGCGGCTGGGCGTTGTAATCGGCAATGAACTCGATGCTGGCCTCGTCCTTCCAATCGGCTTCGGCCAGAAGCTCGAGGCCGATGGCGCCGGCGGAGAAGACCAGGTTCTGGCCCTTGACGATGGCGGCGCGAGACGCGGCGTCCGGCGTGGCGGCGGCGCTGATCTGGACCTTGAAGCGCTTGTTGATGGAATCGGCGGCAGCCTGAGCCTTATCGAGAGAGCGACCGCACAGAACCACGGTGGCGCCTTCCTGAGCGAGGAGTGCGGCCGAGCGCATGCCCACCGGACCGGTGCCGGCCAGAACGACGGCCTTCTTCCCCTGAAGCGAGCCGGCAGCCTTCTGAACCAGAGCGACGCCTGCGGCGGCCGTGGTGTTCGAGCCGTTCGAATCGAGCATGATCGAAACGCGGAAGGGGCCGAAGAAGCGCTTCTTCACCGCCTCGAACACGGCCTCGCCAGCCGCCATGCTGCCGCCGCCCACGAAGATCGCCGTGGACTTCTTCTCGGAACCGCCGCGGGTGTAGATGGTCCCGTCCACCAAGGCGCCGACATTGTCGGGCGTCACGTTGCCGTAACCGGTGATGCGATCGGCGCCACCATCGTAGCCGACGACCACGTCGAACACGCTCGGAACGGTATCGGTATCGAATTGGAACAGCAGCTTCTTGGTCATGTCGTTTCCTCTGCCCGCGTCGCTGCGCGGCTGACGTATCGTTGTCATTGGCGCGTCTCGTCATATCGCGCGATGGACCGTCCCCATCGTCGTGGGGCGCCGCCGGCGAGACCGTAATTCCGGCTCGCCCTCGGTGCGGACTCGATCGGCGTCCGCATTCATGGTGTCCGGGGTATCGCCTTGCGACCCCCGAATGATTACGGCTCCGGGGAGCCGACTCGTCGTCGCGTTCAGCCTTCGACCACGTTCTGCGGTTTGCCCGCAACATAGGCCTCGACATTATCCACGAGCTGGTCGGCCAGGATCTGCATCGCTTCCTTGCTCGCCCAGGCCACGTGCGGCGTGACGATGAGGTTCGGCAGGTCGAGCTCGCACAGGATGTTGCCGTTCTTGGGCGGCTCGGTCATCACCACGTCGAATCCGGCGCCACCGATCGTTCCGGCCTTGAGCGCCTCGGCGAGAGCTTCCTCGTCGACGAGGCCGCCACGCGCCGTGTTGATCAGGATGGCGTGCTTCTTCATCTTGGCCAGCTGCTCGGCGCCGATCATGTTCCGGGTCTCCGGCGTCAGCGGCGCATGCAGGGTGATGACGTCGGATTCGGTCAGGATCGTCTCGAAATCCACGAGGCCTTCCTGCGGGAACACATCGTAGGCAATGACCTTCATGCCGAGCGCTTCCGCGCGCTTGGCGATCGACTTGCCCAGAGCCCCGTAGCCGACGATGCCCAGCGTCGAGCCGGCTATGTCGTGGATCGGATAATCGAAGTAGCAGAACTGGGTGGACTTCGCCCAATCGCCCCGGCGTACCGAATTCGCATAGGGCACGATGGCGCGCCGCAGGGCGAACATCAGGCCGATCACGTGCTCGGGGACGGTGTTGAAAGCGTAATTACGGATATTGACGACAGTGATGCCGAGTTCCTTGGCGGCCTTCTTGTCGACGACGTCGGTGCCGGTGGCGGCGACAGCGATGAGCTTGAGATCGGGCAGCTGCTTCAACGTGTCGGCGCGCATGGGCACCTTGTTGATCAGTGCGATCTCGGCACCCTTCAGGCGCTCGACGATCTCTTCCGGCGTCCAGGTCGACTCGTATTCGGTATATTCATGCGGGAAATTGAATTCGCGCACCTTGGCATCGAGGGATTCACGGTCGAGGAAGACGATTTTGTGCGCCATTGGAACCCTCAAGCGACGTTCCGCGCCAAGCGCGACGTTACGCGATACACACTTCTATAGACGATGCCCCGAGGCCGGCGAGAGGCCGGCCCCGGGAAATCACGGTGATCAGGACTTCGCGAGCGGGTTTTCGCGCAGGTAGCTGGAGGCAGCGGCGACGCCGGAGCCCGGCTGCACCTTCACGCCGTTGTCGAGCATGGCCATTTCCGCGCCCGCGATGGCGCCGAGGAGCGAGAGCTCGTTCAGGTCACCCACGTGGCCGATACGGAACACCTTGCCGGCCACCTGGCTCAGACCAGCGCCGAGGGCGAGGTTGTAGCGCACGAAGGCGTGCTTGATGATCGCGGCGGCATCGACGCCTTCGGGAACGAGGATCGCGGTCACCGTGTCGGAGTTCCACTTGGCTTCCTTGGCGCAGGTCTTGAGACCCCAGGCCGCCACGGCCTGACGGGTCGCCTCGGCGAGCACGGCATGGCGGTGGTAGACGTTCTCGAGACCTTCTTCCCGCAGGCAGGCGAGTGCCTCGCGCAGGCCGTAGAGAAGCGGCAAAGCGGGGGTGTAGGGGAAGTAGCCGGCGCCGTTCTGCTTCTGGTGGTCGGCCCAGTCGAAGTAGACATGCGCGAGGCGATCGTTCGGACCCGACGACGACTCGGCAGCCTTCAAAGCCTTCTGGCTGACGCAGATCACGCCGAGGCCGGCGGGGAGCATCAGGCCCTTCTGCGAGCCCGCGATGGCGCAATCGACCTTCCACTCGTCGGCGTAGAACGGCAGCGAGCCGATCGAGGACACGCCATCGACGAAGAGAAGTGCCGGGTGGCCGGCCGCGTCGATCGCCTTACGCACGGCACCGATGTCGCTGGTGACGCCGGTGGCGGTCTCGTTATGGACCGTCATGACGGCCTTGATCTCGTGGTTCGTGTCGGCGCGCAGCGCCTCCTCGATCCGCTGCGGGTTCGCACCCGTGCCCCACTCTTCTTCCTGAACGATCACGTTCAGGCCGAGGCGCTGGGCCATGTCGATCCAGAGGTGGCTGAACTGGCCGAAGCGCGAGGTCAGAACCTTGTCGCCACGGTGCAGCGTGTTCGTCAGCGCGGATTCCCAGATGCCGGTGCCGGACGCGGGGAACAGGAAGATGGTGCCTTCGGTGGAGCCGAAGACCGCCTTGGTCTCTTCGAACAGGGGCTTGGTCAGCGTCGGGAAATCGACCGAACGGTGATCTTCCGAGGGGACGATCATCGCCCGCTGAACGCGGTCAGGAATGTTCGTCGGGCCCGGAACGAACAGATGATTCCGACCCGGTCGTCTCGTTGCCGCCATGTTGTGTCTCCGGTTCTTCTTTGGTTCGCGTGCACGCAGCGCACGACGCTGGGTTCGAATACGGTGGTCTAAGGTCGCGATCCGGCTTGGGTCGACGCCAGTGCGGTTCCTAAGCTTTGGATGAGGATACGACAACGTTGCCGAACGCCCGGCTCACGTTTTTCCGGCCGGATGCGATGGCATGGTCCGCGTCAATCGACGGGTGGCGTGAGGCCAGCCCCGAGGCATCTTCGATGCCCGCGAGATCCGGAATGCTCGACGCAACCGCCTTCGACTGAATCAAGCCTCTCTCCGTTGGCCGGGGCGCGCGGTGTTCGCACACTCCCATGGCCGTGGACGTCGTTTCTCACCTCGTCGGCGACCTTGATTTTGCCTCGTGCGGGCTCCGGACACACGCTTTCCAGCGCGATCCGGTGGGTCACCTTGGACCTGACTATGCCGAGGTTCGCGGTCGAAGGAAAATGCAAAAAACTTCGTCGCCACTCAAAAAATTTGTGGAGCAACGCAGCATCTCTGCGCCTTGCTTGAAAGGGGTCCGCTGCGAAGCGAGCAGAGGTCGCGTCATCAAACTGATACGGGAATCCGGTTTGGCTCAACGCACCGAAGCCATTCGGAGTGGGTCGTGGGCGAAGATACAGAGAAGACGATCCGCGTGAGGACGCTCTTCCTGTCCGATATGCATCTGGGCACGAAGGGCTGTCAGGCAGGGTTACTGCTGGAATTCCTGCGGGATTACGACGCCGATGAGATCTACCTCGTCGGCGATATCGTCGACGGCTGGCAGCTCAAATCGGGCTGGTTCTGGCCGCAGAGCCACAACGACGTGGTGCAGAAGCTGTTGCGCAAAGTGCGCAAGGGCTCGACGTTGATCTACATCCCCGGCAACCACGACGAATTCCTGAGAGATTATCTCGGCATGACGTTCGGTGGGATCGAGGTGGTGGACGACCGGATCCACGTTGCGGCAGACGGCAAGCGCTACCTCGTCATCCACGGCGACCAGTTCGACATGGTCGTTCGGCATGCCAAATGGATCGCCTTCCTGGGCGACGGAGCCTACACGTTCGCGCTCTTCATCAACACGCATCTGAACACGATCCGGCGCCGCCTCGGCCTCGCCTACTGGTCACTCTCGGCCTGGGCGAAGCTGAAGGTGAAGAACGCCGTCAATTTCATCGGAAAGTTCGAGGAGCTTTTGAGCGCGGAGGCGAAGCGCGTGGGCGCCGACGGCGTCATCTGCGGACATATCCACCATGCCGCTCACCGCCAGATCGCCGGGCTGACCTATCTGAACACCGGGGATTGGGTGGAATCCTGCACCGCCATCGTCGAGCATTACGATGGCACCATGGAGGTGCTGCATTACCCGAGCGTGCTGCGGGCACGCGCTGCCGCCGAAGAGGCGGAACGAGGCGCGGTCCTCTCGAATCCGGCAAGGGCGGTCGCGTGAGGCTGCTGATCGCCACCGATGCTTGGCACCCGCAGGTCAACGGGGTGGTCCGTTCGCTCGAGAACATGGCCAGCGCCGGCCGCGAGCTCGGGTTCGAGACGGTGTTCCTGACCCATCAGGATTTCGCTTCGGTGCCGCTTCCGGGATATCCCGAGATACGGCTTTCCTATGCCACGAAGGGCAAGGTCGCACGCCTCTGGGCCGATCTTGCGCCGACCCATGTTCATGTGGCGACCGAGGGGACCGTCGGCTACGCGACACGCCGCTATTGCCTCTCGCATGGCCGCCCGTTCACCACGAGCTACCACACGCGCTTTCCCGAATATCTCGCCGCCCGCGCGCCCGTTCCGGAGAGTTGGAGCTACGCCTGGCTGCGGCGTTTCCACGGCGCAGCGAGCGGTACGATGGTATCGACCCCATCCCTCGAGCGTGACCTCGCCTCCCGTGGGTTCGGTAACCTGATGCGCTGGACGCGGGGAGTCGATACCGACCTCTTTCGCCCCGTTGGGCCGGATGACGTCCTGCCGGATACCCTGGTCGGGTTGCCCGGACCGTTCTTTCTTTTCGTCGGCCGGCTGGCGGTGGAGAAGAACGTCGCGGCCTTCCTCGATCTCGACCTGCCGGGCACGAAGGTTGTGGTGGGAGACGGACCGGACAGGGCGCGTCTCGCCGGCCTGTATCCGCAGGCGTGCTTCCTCGGCACCCTCACCGGGGCGGCGCTCGCCCGGATCTATGCGGCGGCGGACGTCTTCGTGTTTCCGAGCCTGACCGACACGTTCGGCATCGTGCTGCTCGAAGCCCTGGCCTGTGGCGTACCGGTGGCGGCCTACCCGGTGACCGGACCACTCGACGTCATCGGTGGCACCGGCGCCGGAATTCTCGGGCCCGACCTGCGCGAGGCCGCGCTTGCCGCCCTGTCGATTCCTCGTGAACGCTGTCGCGCGGAAGCCCTGCGCTATACCTGGAGCGAGAGCGCGCGCCAGTTCTTCACCAACATCTCGTTGGCGCACGGCACCGGCCTTCCCGTCCCCCGGCGCCGATCGTTCCGGGCCGCACCGGCCGTGTGATCAGGCGACAAGGGATGGCTCCGTGATCCCGCTGGTAGAAGAGATCGGCCTCCCACACGTTTCTGCCCGTCCATCCCGTGACCGTCGGACGGGACGGGTGTAGGCAGACGGCCTGATGCCCAGACCGTTCACCGATTCCGTCGCCCGCACCCTCCCCGCTCTCATCGGTTGCGACGAGGTCGGGCGGGGCGCTCTATCCGGCCCCGTGGTCGTGGCGGCGGTGTGGTTCGATCCGGCCGTGTTCCCGGCCTCAGTGCTCGCCTGCCTCGATGATAGCAAGAAGCTCGACCGGGCGACGCGGGAGCGCCTGACTCCTTTGATCAGGGAACATGCCGAGGTTGCGGTCGCCGCCGGCTCGCGCGCGCTCGTGGACCGGATCAATGTCCGCGCCGCGACCCTCGACGCCATGAAGAGAGCCGTCGAGAAACTCGGGCTCGATAAGCCCGTGGCCGTCGATGGCCGCGACAGCATTCCCGGCCTTGCTCTTCCGTGCCGGGCGGTGATCGGTGGCGACCGGCTCGTACCGCAGATCGCCGCGGCCTCCATCGTCGCCAAGACCCTGCGGGACGATCTCATGCGGGCCCTGGCCACCCGTCATCCGGCCTATGCCTGGGATCGCAATGTCGGATACGGGACCGCTTCCCACCTTGCCGGCCTGGAGAGAATGGGCCGTTCGGCCCATCACCGGGTGAGCTTCACCAAGCGTTTTGCTTCATCACCCGCGGTAGTCACAACAGGCTGAGCTGAGCCCCGGTCGCGGCCGTGCGGTCGAAGAGATCCGTGCGCAGGGTGATGCGTGCATCTGCATAGCCGAGACGCTGCTTTGCGAGCCGCATGCGTTGGGCGATGAGGTCGGCATAGGCGCCGCCGCCGGTCATCCGCCGGCCGAAAGTCGCATCATAGGCTTTGCCGCCGCGGGCCTCTCGCACGAGCGACATCACATGGCGCTGGCGTCCAGGATAATGTTCGGCGAACCAGTCGTTCACGAGGTCGTCGAGTTCGAGAGGCAGCCGTAGAAGGACATGCCGCGCCTCGACGGCACCGCATTCCCGCGCCCGCTCCAACACCGCCTCGATCTCATGGTCGTTCAGCGACGGAATGACCGGTGCCATCATCACCATGACCGGGATGCCGGCGCGGCTCAGCTGGCGGATCG
Source organism: Methylobacterium sp. AC832 (assembly GCF_979256025.1). Taxonomy (NCBI): domain Bacteria; kingdom Pseudomonadati; phylum Pseudomonadota; class Alphaproteobacteria; order Hyphomicrobiales; family Methylobacteriaceae; genus Methylobacterium; species Methylobacterium sp. AC832. The sequence goes on along the minus strand of NZ_CEEDMV010000001.1, from coordinate 1,393,703 downwards.
CATCGAGGCGCCGAGCCGGATGGGGGGCGCGTGGCTCCATGCGCCGGGCGAGGACCGGGTCGAGAGTGGTCACCGACATCGCCACTTTGACGAGTCCGAGTTCGGCCATCGGCGCCAGAATATCGATATCGCGGGCGACGAGATTCGATTTGGTGACGATACCGACGGGATGGCGGAAACGCGCCAGCACGCCGAGCACGGCGCGGGTGATGCCGTGGTCGCGTTCGATGGGCTGGTACGGGTCCGTTGCCGTCCCGAGTGCGATCGTTTCCGGCATGTAGCCCTGCACCGAGAGCTCCCGCTCCAGCAACTCGGCCGCGTTCGCCTTGTGGAACAGCTTCGTTTCGAAATCGATGCCCGGCGAAAGGCCCACATAGGCATGGTTGGGCCGGGCGAAGCAGTAGACGCAACCGTGCTCGCAGCCGCGATAGGGATTGATCGAGCGATCGAACGGCAGGTCCGGCGAAGTATTCCGTGTCAGGATGCTGCGTGCGCGCTCGGGAAGATCTTCCGTCGGCAGGCGCCGGACCGCGTCATCCGAAGCCCAGCCGTCGTCGAACGTCTCGCGCCGCGCCGGCTCGTAGCGACCGCTAGGGTTGGCCGTCGCCCCACGTCCCTTGCGTGCGCTTGTGGGGAAGGTGCTTCCCGCGAGCCGCCGAGCGGGGACGGCGATTGGGTCATCGCATTCGCCGCCACCATCCTTCACCGCTCGGACCACGCTGCGAGTTCCGTCCCGGCCGGGTCCGTGAAATGAAAGCGACGGCCGCCGGGAAAGGTGAAGATCGGCGCTACGATCGTGCCACCTGCCGCCTCGATGCGGGCCTGCATGGCTTCTAGATCCTCGGCGTAGAGCACGGGCAACGGCATCGCTCTCGGTGCATCGGCATCGAACCCGCCATCGAGGCCCTGTTCGAAGGCGGCATAGCGAGGGCCGTAATCGACGAAGCTCCACCCGAAAGCCCTCCCGTAGAACGCTTTCACCCGGTCGAGATCGCCGCCCGGCAATTCGAGATAATCGATCTTACCATCCTGTCGCATCCGTGACCCCCAATTCGCCCTGACGCCAAAACCATACAGCGACTTTAGCCTTCGCTTTCGCCACCCGTCCTTACGATCCGAACATATCAGGAACACGACGGCTGGCGCTGCCCTTATTTCGAGCAATCGCCGGCTTATGACGCCCCGGAACGGTTTCTTGCGGAGCTTTCGCGGCCACCTGGCTTTTCCCACGCTGAAAATACGCTATGCGCGCGCATGATTTCGGCTCTGATCCATGTGGCGAGGCCGGCCGACCCCTTGGCGGTCGACCAGCTCGCCGACACCCTGGGGGCTCTCGTCGAGGGCGTTGCTGCCGGGCTCGTCGGCGATGCGGTGATCATCGCCCCAACCCATAACGCAGCGATCGATGCCGTCGCCGAGGCAACCGGCGCGACCTTCGTGGTCCGTTCGGGTGGTACGCCCCCTTGGTCGGCTGGCGCGAAGGCCGCGCGGCGGGAGTGGGTCCTCTGCCTCGAAGCAGGCGACGTTCCGGCCGAGGGCTGGATCCGCACGATCGATCGGTTCATCGGCACGGCGCGGCCGGAAATGGTCCTCGGGCGATTGCGCCGGCCGCATGCCGGGCTGCCGTCGCGTCTTGCGGCGCAGGGTGAGTCCGTGATCGGTGTCCGTGCGCCCCGCGCAGGGGACCTCGTGCGCCGCGACCGCCTGATCGCAAGCGGCGTCTTCTCGACCCGCCTGCATCCGCGACGGGTGAATGTGCGGCTCAACCGAGGGTGATCAGACCGGGATCGAAGCGCCGCGTCGAAGGTGTTCGTCCAGGCGTGGCATGATCTCGACGAAGTTGCAGGGCCGGTGCCGATAATCGAGCTGAGCCGAGAGAATGCCGTCCCAAGCGTCGCGGCAGGCACCCGGCGATCCCGGCAGGACAAAGACGAAAGTCGCGTTCGCGAGTCCTGCCGTGGCCCGCGACTGGAGGGTGGACGTCCCGATCTTGTCGTAGGAGATACGGTGAAAGACCGCCGAGAAGCCGTCCATCCGTTTCTCGAATAGCGGCTCGATCGCTTCCGGCGTCACGTCGCGTCCAGTAAAGCCGGTGCCGCCGGTGGTGATCACGACGTCGACCAACGGATCCCGCGTCCAGGATTCCACTTGTGCCCGGATCGCAGCTACTTCGTCGGGCACGATGGCTCTGCCAGCGAGGCTGTGGCCGGCCGCGACGAGTCGCTCACACAGCGTGTCGCCGGAGCGGTCGTCTTCGGCGACACGTGTGTCGGAGACGGTCAGCACCGCGATGGAAAGCGGGATGAAGCTACGGGTCTTGTCTGCGGCGACCATGGCTAGGTGCTCTCGGCTCGGCGATAACGCTACGTTCTACCCGTGAATGGGCCCGATGGTCGATCCCGACATATGAGCGTCCTCGGCCGCTGCCCAGTGCGGACACGATACCGTGCCCGGCTCTTGTCGCAGCTGCCGCCTCAGTTCCGCGCCGCGCGGAACGTATCGCAGGACTTGGTCTGGCCGCTCTTGTAGCCTGTCATGAACCACCGCATCCGCTGGTCCGACGAGCCGTGCGTGAAGGAATCCGGCACGGCGTAGCCCTGCGACTGCTTCTGGAGCTTATCGTCGCCGATGGCACTAGCTGCCTGCATGGCTTCCTCGATGTCACCGGGCTCCAAAGAGTTATACTTGTCGTTTGAGTTCTTGGCCCAGACGCCGGCGAGGCAATCGGCCATCAACTCCACGCGTACCGACAACTGGTTAGACTCGGCCTTGCTGGATGCCGCCTGCTGGCGACCCTGGACCTTGCCCAGAATGCCCAGTTCGTCCTGCACGTGGTGGCCGACTTCGTGAGCGATCACATAAGCATAGGCGAAATCGCCTTTGACCCCGAACTTCTGCTCCATTTCCTTGAAGAACGACGTGTCGAGGTAGACCTTCTTATCGAGCGGACAATAGAACGGCCCCATCGCGGCCTGCGCCGATCCACAGCCGCTGCGCGTGCCTCCGGTGTAAAGCACCATGCCGGTTGGGCGGTACTGCTTGCCGGTCTGGTTCGGGAGAATCTCCTTCCAGACGTCCTCGGTATTACCGAGGATCGCAGCCGCGAAACGTCCGCTCTCGTCCGCCGGCTTTGTCTTGCGCTGGGCCTGGGTCTGCGGATCGACACGCTCCTGGCGCGGTTGTCCGCCGCCGCTCATCTGCTCGGCGCCACCGATCAGGATCGCGGGATTGATGCCTGTGACCCAGCCGATGATGCAGAGGATGACGATGGTGCCGATGCCGAGCCCGCCGGCACCGCCACCCGGAAAGCCTCCGCCGCCTCCACCGCCCTCGCCACGGCGGTCCTCGACGTTGTCCGAAGAGCGGAAATCTTCCCAGCGCATGATCTCGTCACCCTTCGTGGCGTAGCCCTACCGGAACCCGGTCGCCACGCGCATCACTGTCTTCGGTCCCGTGTGCCCGAACTAATCCCGCGGTGAAAGATACGGTTCCGCTTCCACCCCGGCTTTCGCCCTACGCCTTGCCGTCGAGGGTTGCCCTCAGCAGGCGGAAATCCCGCCACGCGAGACGTTTTTGAAGTGGCTGGCGTAGGAGATAGGCCGGGTGGAGGGTCGCCAGAGCCTTCACCTCCCGGTCACCCACCCGATAGGGATAGAACCGTCCTCGCACCTTCAGGATACCGTCTTTCGTGCCGGTGATCGCCTGTGTGGCCGGACTGCCGAGGCAGACGATGATGTCCGGGTCAGCGAGTTCGATCTGGCGTTCGATGAAGGGTTTGCAGATCGACACCTCTTGTGGTGTCGGGTTGCGGTTTCCCGGTGGTCGCCATGGCACGATGTTGGTGACGTAGGCTTTTGTCCGGTCGAGACCGATCGCCGCCATCATCCGGTCGAGCAGTTGACCCGAGCGGCCCATGAACGGCTTGCCGACGCGGTCCTCGTCCGCTCCCGGTGCCTCACCGATGAACATGAGTTTCGACGCCGGGTTTCCGTCGGCGAAGACGAGATTCTTGGCTGTGAACTTGAGGGGGCAACCATCGAATGTGGCAAGCAGTGCCTCAAGCTCTTCGAGGGAGGCGACGTCGCGAGCCCGCGCCCGAGCGTCGCCCGCAGCCTCTCCGGGTTTCGCTGCCGCGGATTGTCCATAGGTCCGCGCCGGCGGGGCCGACGGCGCCTGCCCTCGCGCCGGCAACTCGCGGCGAGGCGGCACCGGATCGGCCTGCGGCCCCTCGTGAGACAGCTCGGCCCGCTGCGACGATACGGGGGATGGCGATCCGCGCTGTATCGTCGCCGGGCGCCAGGGCGCGGGATCGTCGGTTTCGGAGAAGCGATCGTGCGGGCGTTCGTCGAGACAAAGATCGACGCCGGATTCCACATGGAAGTCCAGTTCGGCGATCACGTCGCGCTGGTGGTCGGGGCCTTGGCTCATGGTTCTCGATGTGGCTCTTGCGGAGCCTGTGGACAACACTTCGCGGGGCGGGATCTACCATCGTCTGCATGGCTGCGGGACGGCCAGAACAAAGCTGAGACCATCCGCAGGCTTGCGTTCCCAGCTTGGAATGGGTTGAGAGTGTTCGCAATCATAACATCGCGCATTCGACGGCTGGTCTCGATCGGTTTCGGGTCGCGCGGCAGGAGGAGTTTATAGGATGGCGTTGCCCGAGCGCGAGGGTATGGATTTCGACGTGGTGATCGTCGGTGCGGGGCCCGCTGGCCTTGCCGCCGCGATCCGCCTCAAGCAGATCGCCGCCGATCTCACCGTCGTCGTGGTCGAGAAGGGGTCCGAGGTCGGCGCGCATATCCTGTCCGGCGCCGTGATCGATCCGCTCGGGCTCGACCGACTGCTCCCCGATTGGCGTCAGGACGAGGCCCGGCCGCTCAAGACCGAGGTCGAGCGCGACGAGTTCCTGTTCCTGACCAAGAACAGCGGCATCGCGCTGCCGAACTTCGCTTTCCCGAAATTCATGTCGAACCACGGTAATTTCGTCGGCTCGCTCTCGAACATGACGAAGTATCTCGGCGCCAAGGCCGAGGAACTCGGCGTCGAGATCTATCCAGGCTTTCCGGCCTCGGAAGTGCTCTACGACGATGCCGGTACCGTCATCGGCGTGGCCACCGGGGATCTCGGCATCGGCAGGTCCGGCGAACCGCGGGACGACTACACCCGCGGTATGGAGCTGCGCGGCAAGTACACGATCTTCGGCGAGGGCGCGCGCGGCTCGCTCACCAAGACGCTGATCGACCGCTTCCAGCTCAACCGGGACAGCGATCACCAGAAGTATGGCCTCGGCGTCAAGGAACTCTGGCAGCTCAAGCCGGAGACGTTCGAGCCGGGTCTCGTGCGCCACACCATGGGCTGGCCGCTCTCGAACAAGACCGGCGGCGGCTCCTGGCTCTATCATTTCGACGATCACCTGCTCTCGGTCGGCTTCGTCACGCATCTGAACTACGAGAACCCGACCCTGTCGCCGTTCGAGGAGTTCCAGCGCTTCAAGACCCACCCGATGATCCGCGACGTGTTCGAGGGCGCCAAGCGCATCGGATACGGTGCCCGCGCGATCATGGAAGGCGGCTGGCAATCGGTGCCGAAGCTCGTCTTCCCCGGCGGCTGCCTCGTCGGCTGCTCGGCCGGCTTCGTCAACGTCCCGCGCATCAAGGGTTCGCACAACGCCGTGCTCTCCGGCATGCAGGCGGCCGAGGCCATCGCGGCCGCCCTCACCGCCGGCCGGCAAGGCGACGAACTCACCGATTACGAGACGGGCTGGCGCGACAGCGACATTGGCCGCGACCTCAAGCGCGTGCGCAACGTCAAGCCGCTCTGGTCGAAATACGGCACGCTCGTCGGCGTAGGCCTCGGCGGCCTCGACATGTGGTCGCAGACGATCCTCGACGCCTCGCCCTTCGGCACACTCAAACACGGCAAGCCCGATCACCTCGCCACGAAGCCGATCTCGGACGTGACGCCGATCGTCTATCCGAAGCCCGACGGTAAATTGACCTTCGACCGGCTCTCCTCGGTCTATCTTTCGAACACCAATCACGAAGAAGACCAGCCGCCGCATCTCAACGTCAAGGACGCGGCGCTCCAGAAGTCCTCGGAGCACGACGTCTATGGCGGCCCCTCGGCGCGCTACTGCCCGGCGGGCGTCTACGAATGGGTGCAGGAGGGCAATGGCGTGCGCTACCAGATCAACGCGCAGAACTGCGTCCACTGCAAGACCTGCGATATCAAGGACCCCAACCAGAACATCAATTGGGTGACGCCGGAGGGGCCGGGCGGGCCGAACTATCCCAACATGTGAGGACGCACCGGACCCTAAGTGCCCGCCATCCTTTCGCCTTGCGAGGATGGCGGGAAGAGTTCAGTGTCCCCGCCCGATCGGCATCGGTCCCTGACGGACGATGCGCTACAAACGCGACTGGTGCCCATGAACGGAAACGCCGCGACCCGCCGGACCCTCTCGGCTCTCGCCCTGTGCCTCGCCGCCTCCGTGGCGACGTCGGTCACGGCCCTGGCCGCCCAGCCCCGGGAATCGGCTCCGGTGACGGAGTACGAGCCGGCCGAGTCGCTGGAGGGCAACTTCCTGTCCGCCTATATCGCCGGCGCGTCCAAGGACACCTCCGCCGCCGCCAGCTTCTACCGCGAGGCCGTGAAAGCGGACCCGCGCAATGCGGAACTGCTCGAGCGCGCCTTCGTGTCGCTTCTCGCGGACGGAGCACTGCCAGACGCCTTCCGCGCGGCCGAGCGCCTCACCGCCCGCGATGGATCGAACGGCCTCGCCCAGCTCAGCCTTGGGGTTCGCCAGATCAAGGCCGGCCAGTTCGCGCAGGCCCGCCAGAACTTCGCCCGCAGCGGACGGGGTGCTGCAGCTGATCTCACCAGCACCCTCCTGACCGCTTGGGCCTATGCCGGTGCCAATGACGGAAAGCGCGCGCTCGAAGTGGTGAACAAGCTGAAGGGCGAGCGCTCCTACAACACTTTCCGCGACTTCCATGCCGGGTTGATCGCCAACCTCGTCGGCGATCAGGCGGAAGCGGAGCGCCGGCTCAAGGCCGCCTACGACGCCGACCAGAATACCCTGCGCATCGTCGATGCCTATGCCCGGTTCGAAGCGCAGGCCGGGCGGACGGACCTCGCGATCCAGGCCTATACCGCCTTCGACCAGCTTCTGCCGCGCCACCCGATCGTGCGTGACGCCCTCGACAAGCTTAAGGCCGGCAAGCCCCTGACCCGCCTGGTCAACACCGCTCAGGAGGGCGCCGGCGAGGTACTCTACGGGCTCGGCTCGGCCGGATCGACCCAAGGCGACGAGTTGCCCGCCGTGGTCTATCTGCGCCTCGCCCTCTATCTCGCCCCCGAACACGCCCTCGCCCGCCTGACCCTCGCCGACACGCTCGACCGGATGAAGCAGACCGAGCGCGCCAACGATGCTTATGCGCAGATGCCGGCATCTTCGCCGCTGAAGCTCAACGCCGATATCCAGATCGGCCTCAACCTGGAGCAGATGGGCAAGGGCGAGGAGGCGACCCAACTCCTCGACGCCGCCATGAAGGAGCATCCCGACAGCATCGACGTCGTGACCGCCCTCGGCAACGTGCAGCGCTCGCGCAAGAAATACGAGGAAGCCGCAGCCACCTACAGCCGTGCCATCGAGCTCATCGGCAAGCAGCCGGCGTCCAATTACTGGACGACCTTCTACTTCCGCGGCACCGCCTACGAGCGGGCCAAGCAATGGCCCAAGGCCGAGGCGGACCTCAAGAAGGCGCTGGAACTGGTTCCGCCGAACCAACCGGCGGCGCGGGCGCAGGTGCTTAACTACCTCGCCTATTCCTGGGTCGACCAGAACATGAATATCGATGAGGCCTTCACCATGCTGAAGCAGGCCGTCGATGCGAGCCCGCGCGACGGCATGATCATCGACAGCCTCGGCTGGGCTTATTTCCGCCTCGGGCGCTACGACGATGCCGTGCGCGAGCTGGAGAAGGCCATCGAACTCAAGCCCGGCGACCCCACGATCAACGACCATCTGGGCGATGCGTACTGGCGCTCGGGCCGGAGGCTCGAAGGCAAGTTCCAGTGGCAGCACGCCAAGGACCTGAACCCCGAGCCGGACGATCTCGTCAAGATCAACGCCAAGCTCAAGGATGGCCTGCCGGAACTCGAAAAGCCCGCCGCTACCGCCGAGAATCCTCCCGAGGCGGAGAAGGTGAATCCGGATCTGCCGAAGGGCGCCCCGGCTCCGAGCGAGCCCCCCGGCGCGGCCGACAAGAAGACCGGCGGCTGAGACCCGGCTTGACGGGCGGGGGATCGCGGGGCCAGACCGGCCACGCATTCCCGCGGTCGACAGATCCGCCCCTCTCCGACAGAGCAAGCCTTGCCCATCCTCGTCACCCGCGCTCCGGCGAAGATCAACCTGACCCTTCACGTCCTTGGCCGTCGTGAGGGAGACGGCTACCACGAGCTCGAAAGCCTCGTGGCCTTCACCGGTTCGGGGGATACGCTCAGCCTGACGCCGTGCGACGACCTCACCCTGGACGTGTCCGGGCCCACTGCCGGACCGGCCGGTCCCCTCGACGACAACCTCGTGATCCGTGCTGCCCGAGGACTGGCCAAGGCCATCCCCGGGCTTCGCATCGGCGGCTTCCACCTCATCAAGCGTCTGCCCGTGGCGGCCGGGATCGGTGGCGGATCGTCGGATGCCGCCGCCGCCCTGCGGTTGCTGGCACGACTCAACGACCTTCCTCTGGATCACCCCGCAATCGTCGAGGCCGCCCGCGCCACCGGGGCGGACGTTCCCGTCTGCCTCGATCCGCGCGGTCGGATGATGAGGGGTGCCGGAGAGGATGTCGGACCGGCGCTGGGTTTCGCGCCGTTGCCGGCCGTGCTGATCAATCCCGGTGTGCCGGTCGCCACCGCGCCGGTCTTCAAGGCACTGGGGCTGACGGCGGGGCAGCGCCACGCTGGCGAGGCCCACCCGCTCCTCGCGCGAGGTCTCGGCTTCGGCGAGATCCTGGCGGCGGTGACGCCGGCTCGTAACGATCTGGAAGCGCCGGCGCTCACGGTCGCTCCCGTCATCGCCGACACGCTTACGAGCCTGCGCGATCATGCGGGATGCCGGCTCGTCCGCATGTCCGGCTCGGGCGCGACGGTGTTCGGCCTGTTCTCGACCCGCTCGGATGCGGTTCGTGCTGCAATCGCTATCCGGTCAGCGCAGCCTTCCTGGTGGGTCCGGGCTGCCTTACTGCGGTGACGGCCTTCCACCGACCGGCTCGCGTCACGAGCCGGGATCGGCGGGCAGCTATCGTGTCAGTGCGCGCGGGCGATGCAGAAATCCACTACCTGAAGCAGGGCCGATTTCATCGGCCCGTTGGGGAACAACGCCAGTGCGTCACGGGCGATGGCGCCGTAATGCCGAGCGCGGTCGATCGTGTCTTCGAGAGCCCGGTGTTTCCGCAGGATGGCAAGCGCCGTGTCGAGGTCGGACTCTTCGACCTGACCGTCCTGGAGTGTGCGACGCCAGAAGGTCCGCTCCTCCTCGCTGCCCCGTCGGAAAGCAAGGACGATCGGCAGGGTGATCTTCCCCTCGCGGAAATCGTCGCCGACATTCTTGCCCATCGAAGCACTGGTGCCGCCGTAATCGAGCACGTCGTCGATCAACTGGAAGGCGATCCCGAGATTCATGCCGTAGGAGCGGCACGCCGCCTGCTCCGCCCTCGGGCGGTCGGCGATCACCGGGCCGACCTCGCAGGCGGCGGCGAACAACTCCGCGGTCTTGGCGCGGATGACCGCAAGATACTCGTCCTCCGAGGTCTCGGTGTTTTTGGCCGCGGTGAGCTGCATCACCTCGCCCTCGGCGATGACGGTGGCGGCGGCCGAGAGGATGTCGAGGGCGCGCAGCGAGCCGACCTCCACCATCATGCGGAAGGCCTGGCCGAGGAGGAAATCACCGACGAGCACGCTCGCCTCGTTGCCCCACTTGATCCGCGCCGCAACGCGGCCGCGCCGCATGTCGCTCTCGTCCACCACGTCGTCGTGGAGCAGGGTCGCCGTGTGCATGAACTCGACACTGGCAGCGAGCTTCACCGCCCCCTCCCCGGCCCCGTAGCCGCAGAGATCGGCGGTGGCGAGGGTGAGGATAGGGCGAAGGCGCTTGCCCCCGGACGCGATGAGATGGTTGGCCACCTCCGGAATCATCGCGACATCGGATCCGGTTCGCGACAGGATGGTCGCGTTCACGCGCTCCATCCCCTTGGCGACCAAGGCCACAAGATCGTTCAGGCTCGACTCCGGATCGGAGCGGCCCTCATCGAAGGAAACGACGACACCCAAACTCGATGCCTCCCGAGCTTTTCACACCAGGCAGATCCCGGCGGCGCACCCGCCGCTCGGGCCGATCCGCTCGGCCGGGCTATCTCCCGTGACCAACATCCACGCGGGCACCCCTTCGCATGCGCGCCGAGGCGCTGCAACATCCCGCGTTTCTCGCTGTATACAAAGGGTGGCGGCAGGGAGCCGCCGATGGGGCGGGTGGACGCATGAGAGAACTCATCCGGAGCAACGACATCGTCCTGATGGGCTTTGCCGAGTCGCTCCTTCAGGGGGCGGAGATTCCGGTCCTCGTTGCAGACATCCACATGAGCCTGCTGGAAGGTTCGATCGGCGCCTTCGCACGAAGGCTTCTCGTGCCCGACGACCATGCGACCGAAGCGCGCCGTCTTCTCGAGGATGCCGGCCTCGCGCACGAACTGCGCGATGCGTGAACCGGGTGACGAGCAGGCGGAGCCTGGGCCGAATCTCTGGCTCGGCGGACGTCTTCGTCTGTATCAGCCGCCGCGAGGCGCCCACCGCGCGGGGACGGATGCGGCATTACTGAGCCGGTTGGTGCGACCGAAGTCGGATTCCACGATCGTCGATGTCGGTGCGGCAAGCGGAGCGGTGGGTCTCGCGGCGGCGCTAGAGGAACCGAGCGCCAGGATCGTCCTGGTGGAGAGAGACGCGGACCTCGCTCGTCTCGCCCGCAGGAATATCGAGGAGAACGGACTTCAGGGTCGGGCGGTCGTCATCGCCGCGGACGTCTTCTCGGTCGAAGCCCGCCGGGCGGCCGGGCTCGGACCCGAGATGGCCGACATCGTGCTCACCAACCCTCCCTTCTTCGAGGTGGAGCGTCACAGGCCATCGCCCGTCGCGGGGAAAGCCTCGGCCCATACCTTCGCGGAGGGCGGGCTCGAACCCTGGCTGAAGGCCTGCCTCGATGTGCTGAAGCCCGGAGGGACGCTTGGCCTGATCCATCGCGCCGATGCCCTCCCCGACTGCCTCGCCGCCATGAGGAGGCGCTTCGGAGGGATCATGGTTCGACCGGTCCATGCGCGAGCGGGGCGGCCCGCGATTCGCGTTCTGATCACGGGCATCAAGGGAAGCCGCGCGCCTTTTTCCCTGGCGCCGCCGCTCATCCTGCATGGCGAGGACGGCGTGATGTCGCCGGAGGCCGACGCTATCCATCGCGGGCAGCCCTGGCCGGCTTGAACAAGGCGACGGCGAGGGCATAGGCCCCCGCCGCCAGACGATACGGCACGTTCGCTGAAGCGTCAGTAGAACCGGCGCCAATGGTGGTGGCGGTGATGCCAATGCCGGCGGTGCCAGTGGTGACGATGCCAGTGATGACGGCGATGCCAGTAGGGCCGGCGCCATCCATAGGCGGGACGGTGGTAGCCGTAGACCGGGCGGTAGAAATGTGGCCGCCAATAATGCCGCCTGTAGCCGTAATGCGGCTGGTGCCAGACGTGACGACGATGCCAGTAATGGCGGCGATGCCAGCGGTGACGGTGCCAATGGGCCTGCGCCACAAGCGGCGTTGCGGCAGCTCCCTCGACGGCGGTGACGGGCAGTGGAGCGGCGCGCGCCTGGTTCAAGGAACCATAGGCCCCGCCCAATACCCCCATCAGAACGACCATCCACGTTGCGATACGCATGATGCTCTGTCTCCCTCCTCTTGTCCGAGCGTCGCCCGGTGGCCTCCGCGCTGCGGCACCGTGCTGCAACCCCGGCAGAGAAGAACGGCGAAGCCTGTAAATCGGTTCGGTCATCTCCATTTCGTGACTGTTGCCGGGTGGGGAGATGTCGCTCGTTCCACGATCCAAGCGGCCCAGAACTTTCCAGCGAGACGAGACTGATGTCCCTTCCCCTTCCACGCTTCCTCCACCCAATCCTCCCCAAGGCGTGGCGTGGCCGCAAACCGACCGTGGCGGTCATCCGTCTCAGCGGCGTCATCGGTGCCGTCTCGCCGTTGCGGTCCGGCCTTTCCATGGCCACCGTGGCCTCGAGCCTCGAGAGCGGCTTTGGAATGACCGGCATCTCGGCGGTGGCGCTGGTCATCAACTCGCCCGGAGGATCACCGGCCCAGTCCCACCTCATCCACCGCCGCATCCGCGCGCTGTCGATCGAGAAGAAAGTGCCCGTCTACGCCTTCGTGGAGGATGTCGCTGCGTCCGGCGGCTACATGATCGCCTGCGCGGCGGACGAGATCATCGCCGATCCGACATCGTTGATCGGTTCGATCGGGGTGGTCTCGGCGGGGTTCGGCTTCGACAAGCTCATCGAACGGATCGGCATCGAACGCCGGGTCCATACTCAGGGCGAAGCCAAGGCGATGCTGGACCCGTTTCGCCCGGAGAACCCGGAGGACATCGTCCGCTTGAAGGCGATCCAGGCGGATGTGCAGGATCTGTTCACCACGCTCGTGTCCGAGAGGCGTCCGGCGGTTCGCGCTAGCGGCGACAACCTGTTCACCGGCGCGGTCTGGACGGGGCGGCAGGCGCTGCCGTTGGGCCTCATCGATGGCCTGGGTGATGCCCGCTCGACGTTGCGGGCGCGGTTCGGGGACGACGTCGTGCTGAAAGTCGTGGCCGAGAAGCAGGGCTCGTTCGTGAGCAGGCTCTTGCGCCGGGCCGTTCCGGGCTCCACGGTCGTCGACGGCCTTGCGGCCGACGCCCTCGCGGCGGTCGAAGAGCGGGCGGCCTGGGCTCGCTACGGGTTGTGAGGTCTCAGCGAGTCGCGATGGTGCAGGCCGAGGACGGCGCGCCGTAGCCGGAATACACCACGCGCACTTTGCGGGTGCAGGTCTCGGGCAAAGCAGGAGCCGGCACGCTAGCGACTTCGATCGGCGTCACCAGAGCAGGCATGGCGACGAGATCGGTCTTGTCCGTGGTGGCCAGCGCATTCGATGCCCCCATGACGAAGGGCGTTGCGGTCAGGGAAGCTGCAATGAGAGCCGCGAAGACAGTGAACGACTTGCGCATGGTCCGGTTTCCGCAATGTTCGCCGGTCGGTTGCGACCGGGCTGATCCCTTGATTTGTGCTAAGAACTTAGATCAAGCGAGACAGTTCCGGACGTAATGGCAATCGTGGCGGAAATGTGTGCCGCCGCGCACCCGCGTGGGTGCGGGGCTTCGGCTTGACAGCGCGGGTACGCCTCTTAAACGCTGGCCGCTTTCCCGCTTACCGGAAGCTAGCCATGTCGAGCGCACAAGCCCTGCCGAGCGCTGTCGATCTCGCCCCCAAGACCTCCTTCCAGGGCTTGATTCTCACCCTGCAGAATTTCTGGGCGGCGCAGGGCTGCGTGATCCTCCAGCCTTACGACATGGAGGTGGGCGCCGGCACGTTTCATCCGGCGACGACCCTGCGCGCCCTCGGGCCGAAGCCTTGGAAGGCGGCCTATGTCCAGCCTTCCCGCCGGCCTAAGGACGGGCGCTACGGCGAGAACCCCAACCGGCTGCAGCATTATTACCAGTTCCAGGTCATCCTGAAGCCTAACCCGCCGAACCTGCAGGAGCTCTACCTCGCCTCCCTCGACGCCATTGGTGTCGACCTGAAGCTGCACGACATCCGCTTCGTCGAGGACGATTGGGAGAGCCCGACATTGGGCGCCTGGGGCCTCGGCTGGGAGTGCTGGTGCGACGGCATGGAGGTGAGCCAGTTCACCTATTTCCAGCAGGTCGCCGGTGTGGAATGCGCACCGGTGGCGGGCGAACTGACCTACGGGCTCGAGCGGCTGGCCATGTATGTGCAGGGCGTCGAGAACGTCTACGACCTCAATTTCAATGGCGGTACGGGCGACGAGAAGGTCACCTACGGTGATGTCTTCCTCCAGGCCGAGCAGGAATACTCGCGCCACAATTTCGAGGCGGCGGATACCGCGATGTTGTTCCGCCAGTTCACCGACGCGGAGAAGGCCTGCCGCACCTATCTGGATGCGGGCGCGCCGGCGGAAGATTCGGGAACCCACCGGATGGTCCAGCCTGCCTACGACCAGTGCATCAAAGCGAGCCACGTCTTCAATCTGCTCGACGCTCGCGGCGTCATCTCGGTGACCGAGCGCCAGAGCTACATCCTGCGCGTGCGCGAACTGGCCAAGGCCTGCGGGGCCGCCTGGCTGAAGACGGCGGGCGGCGGAGCGGGTTGAGTTGCGGCACTGCTGCTCTTGCACGACTTCAGGCGCCCGGCATCGTCTTCGTGACATGCCCGGTCATTCTCTTACCTTCGCATGATGATCGTCGGGCGCGCCCTTGGCGCCGACGACATCCTGGAACAACATCTCGGACGCCCGCTCCCCATGCCTGATCTTCTCCTCGAACTGCGCTCCGAAGAGATTCCTGCCCGCATGCAGCGGCGTGCCGCGGAAGATCTGAAGAAGCTCGTCACCGACGCATTGGTGGAACGCGGCTTCCTCTACGAGGGAGCGAAGGCCTTCTCGACTCCGCGCCGTCTGGCATTGCACGTGGCAGGCCTCCCGCCACGCGGGAAGGACGTCCGCGAGGAACGCAAAGGGCCCCGCGTCGGCGCGCCGGACGGAGCAATTCAGGGATTTCTCAAGAGCGCCGGTCTCGCGAGTCTCGATCAGGCGACCATCGTCACCGATCCGAAGAAGGGCGAGTTCTATGTCGCCGTGATCGAGCGGGCCGGCCGCGAGACGCTCGACGTGCTGGCCGAGATCCTACCCGCCATCATCAAGAGCTTCCCCTGGCCGAAATCCATGCGCTGGGGCGCGGCGTCTTCCCAGCCGGGGAGCCTGCGCTGGGTGCGGCCGCTGCAATCCATCGTGGCGACCTTCGGTCCCGAGACCGAGACACCCGAAATCGTGCCTTTCACCGTGGACGGGATCGCGGCCGGCACCACCACCTACGGGCACCGCTTCTTGGCCCCGGATGCCATCGAGGTGCGGCGGTTCGACGATTACATCCAGGCGCTGGAGCGCGCCAAGGTCGTGCTCGACCCGGATCGGCGCAAGGACATCATCCTGCACGATGCGCGTGACCTGGCCTTCGCGCGCGGTCTCGAACTCGTGGAGGACGAGGGCCTGCTCGACGAGGTCGCCGGCCTGGTCGAATGGCCCGTCGTGCTGCTCGGCACCTTCGATCCGAGCTTCCTCGACATCCCGGCCGAGGCGATCCGTGCCACCATCCGCGCCAACCAGAAGTGCTTCGTGCTGCGTGAAACGGGCACCGACACGCTGGCTCCCGCCTTCATCCTGGTCTCGAACCTGATCGCCAGCGATGGCGGCCTCGCGATCACCGGCGGCAACGAGCGCGTGGTGCGTGCCCGCCTCTCGGACGCGAAGTTCTTCTGGGAGACCGACAAGGCGA
This sequence comes from Methylobacterium sp. AC832, assembly GCF_979256025.1. Taxonomy (NCBI): domain Bacteria; kingdom Pseudomonadati; phylum Pseudomonadota; class Alphaproteobacteria; order Hyphomicrobiales; family Methylobacteriaceae; genus Methylobacterium; species Methylobacterium sp. AC832. The sequence goes on along the minus strand of NZ_CEEDMV010000001.1, from coordinate 1,378,065 downwards.
TCAGTCTGGAAGACCGTCTGCCGAAGCTCGACAGCATCGTCTTCCACGAGAAGCTGGGGACTCAGGGTGAGCGGGTGGCGCGCATCGCGTCGCTGGCGCGCGGGATAGCACCCAATATCGGCGCGGATGTACAACTCGCCAGTCGCGGCGCTCAACTTGCAAAGGCCGATCTCGTGACCGAGATGGTTGGAGAGTTTCCCGAGCTTCAGGGCCTCATGGGCCGCAAGTATGCGGCGCTTCAAGGCGAACATCCGAGTGTCTGCGCGGCGGTGGAAGAGCATTACAAGCCCGTCGGTCCATCCGACCGAGTACCGACCGATCCTGTTTCGATCGCCGTGGCCCTGGCCGATAAGTTCGACACCCTTGCAGGTTTCTGGTCCATCGATGAAAGGCCCACCGGCAGCAAGGATCCCTACGCGCTTCGTAGGGCAGCCCTTGGCGTGGTCCGGCTGATTCTTGAGAATGGATTACGTCTGAACCTCCGAGAGGATGTGCTGGAGGACGCCTTTTATGTTCAGAAGAACCGTCACGTCGTCGACATATCCCTTTCCGGGAATGACGAGCACGATATGGCCGCGCTGGAGAACAATGGCAGCCTCGACAACCCCATGCCTGGCGATCTCCTCAACTTCTTCGCCGACCGCCTGAAGGTCTATCTTCGCGACCAAGGCGCCCGCCACGACCTGATCGACGCCGTCTTCGCCCTGCCCGGCCAGGACGACCTCCTGATGGTCGTGCGTCGGGTCGAGGCGCTGGGCAAGTTCCTCGAGACCGATGACGGTAGGAACCTGCTCGCCGGCTACAAGCGCGCGGCCAACATCCTACGGATCGAGGAGAAGAAGGACGGGCGCAGCTACGAGGCCGAGCCCGACCGCGTCGCCATCGCCGCCTCCGGCGAGCCGGAGGAGCAGGCTCTGTCCGAGGCGCTGGTGACCGCCCGGGAAGCCGCGTCTGCGGCCGTGGCGGCCGAGGATTTCTCCGGGGCCATGCGCGCTTTGTCGATCCTGCGCGCGCCCGTTGATGCTTTCTTCGAGAAGGTCATCGTCAATGCCGACGATCCGGCCCTGCGTGAGAATCGCCTCGCCTTGCTCAACGCCTTGCGGGCGGCGACCCGGGAGGTCGCAGACTTCTCGAAGATCGAAGGATAGTACGCGACCCTACCTGCAATGGAAGAATTTGGCAGGTTGGGGTGCGAAATGGGAACGGTCTAGCTCGTATCGCCGTTGGGCGCATGGTTTTGAAGGAGATTGCCATGCGTCATTCCATGCTTGCCACTGCTGCCCTGCTGACGCTCTTCGGGGTTTCGGCGGTTCAGGCCCAGACCACGATCATCGAGCGCGAGGCGCCCGAGCGCGTCATCGTCGAGCGGCCGGAATCTGAGTCCCGTACCGTGGAGACGCGCGAGACCCGTGACGGCTGCCGCGTAAAGTCGGTCACCCGCGAGAACGAAGTCGGTGACCGCAAGACCGTCACCCGCGAGAACTGCGACTAAGCCCTTTCCGCTCCCTCCCCGATACCGGGGAGGGGCAACGGCCTACAGAGACTTCTCGTAGCGCCAGGCTTCCATGCTGTCCTCGTAGTACTCTTCGAGGACAGCGAAGCGCACGTAGCCGTGACGCTCGTAGAGTCGGATGCCGGCGCCGTTATCGGCTCTCACTTCGAGTCGCAGCTTCGTGCATCCATGCGCTCGTGCGTCGTCTTCCGCGGCATCGAGCATGATGCCGCCAAGACCCTGACCCGCGCGTCCGGGAGACACCGCGATGGAGGAGAGCCTGCAACTGCGGCTTCCCTTGCGGCGCTCCAGCGTGGCCGCCGCCACCAGGATCGAGCGGTCTTCGGCATCCAGAGCGACCAGCAGCGACATCGACGGAGAGCCGATGGCATGGCGGATCGCCCGCCGTTCCGCCCGGTCTCCCGAAAACGCCGCGTGTTCCAGGGCGACCAGGGCGTCGAGGTCGCCCAATGTCGCCGGACGGATGGTGACCGGAGCGACCGTCTGCCGTTTGTGGGCTTGGGCGCTCACGCTGTGGTCCAGGGATAGACCCAGGTTTCCGACAACGCTCGACCGCTAGCGCGCAGGAAGGCGCGGAGATCGGTAGATTGGTCCGCCGCGTCGAGGGTGATGTCGATTGCTGCCCGCAATCCTCCGATATGCGGGTTCGGAGTGAGCGAAGTGGCGGTGATCCGTCCCTGTGAAGCTCCGGCTACCACCTCCACCTTACTCGGGTCCGAGAGATAATAGGGCAGCTCGCCGCCGGCGAAATCGATGAGGAAGCGGCGGCTCAGCGTCCCTTTCGCCTCTTCCCCCTTGGCGGCACCGCTGGCGCTTGTGGCGGCCAGGAAGGTATTGGCCACATATCCGCCCGGATGCAGTCTGGTGTTCGAACTCCTGGCGCGCACGCGGTACGACATGCGGACCGGTTCGCCGGCCGGATAAGGCTGCTTCGGACGCCAATAGGCGACGATGTTATCGTTGACCTCGGTATCGGTCGGCAGTTCCATCAAGGTCACGGCGCCCTCGCCCCAGTCACCCTCGGGTTCGACGAAGTAGCTCGGCCTCCGCCCATAGGAGGCTTCGAGGTCTTGGTAGGATTCGAAGGCGCGGTCCCGCTGCATCAGTCCGAACCCCTTCGGATCGCGATCGACGAAGGACGAGATGCGTCGCACCTTCGGATTGTCCAGGGGGCGCCAGATCCATTCGCCCGATCCGGCCGCGATCTGAAGACCATCGGAATCGTGGAGTTCGGGCCGGTAATCGTCGGAATGGTGCCGGTCGTTCTCGCCGATGAAGAACATCGAGGTGAGCGGTGCGACGCCCACCGATGGGAGCGCAACCCTTGGGATCAGCGTCGAGCGAACGGCGACGCTGGTCTCGTCGCCCGGCTTTACCGTGAAGGCGAAGGCACCCGTCACCGAGGGGCTATCGAGAAGGGCATGAATCAGCAGCGAATCGGCGTTGGTCTCCGGCATCGTCACCCAGAATTCGCGGAAGACCGGGAATTCCTCCGGAGCGCCCTCCCCCTCGACGTTGAGGGCGAGCCCGCGCGCGGACAGGCCATACAGCTGATCGCGCCCAAGGAAGCGGTAATAGCTGGCGCCGAGAAACACGATGAGTTCGTCGAGCAGGTTAGGCTTGTTGAGGTAGCTGTGGAAGCGGAGACCAGCGAAGCCGAGATCGACCGGCAGCGGCTTGTCGAGCTTCGTCCGTCCCATGTCGAACAGGCTCGACTGATAGGCGATCGGCGTCGCGATGCCGCGACGCACGAGGTTCACGGTGACGGGTCGGTTATAGAGGAAGCCGACATGGAAGAGCTGCAGCCGGAACGGGCTGTTCTCTCCGCCGAGAAAGGCCTTGTCGGGCTTGAAACGGATGTCACGCCAGGCGTCGTAATCGAGCTTTGCGATGGGAGCCGGAAGGGGCGGTACCCGCGCATCGTAGGCGACCTTGGCGAGCTCTCCGGCGCGACGCTCCACCTCCTCGAAATCGAAGGGCTTGGGTGCACGCCCCTCCTGCGCCGTCGACGCGGTGCCGGCGACGGACAGGGCGGCGATACCGGTGAGAAGCGCGCGGCGGGTGGGCTCGGTCATGGTCCTGCGGCTCTGGTCGGTGGTGAGGGACGATCGGGCTTCCCCGCACGGTCCCATCCAGCCCACCTCACCCCGAGGTGCCCATCTGAGCGGGCCTCGTAGGAGCCTCCCAGAGGTCGCAATGCGTGATGGAGCCCTGCCTCGAGGCCTCCGCTACGCTCTGGCACCTCGGGATGAGGCGGTGGATCGGACTGGTTCGATCAGCATGAAAACCGCCTGCTCAATGACCCGTTCGTGACGCCTTGGAAAGGGCCTACCGACCGGGGTGCGCTTTTTGGGTCACATTGAGGCGGTAAGGTCGGGTTTCGGGTGAGAGAAAACCGGTTTTTCCTTGTCGCGGAGACGCATCGAACGTATATGCGCCTTGCCCAATTTCGCACGTGCCTGTGGCCGCGTGTCGGTTGGTGGGCATCCGGCCAACTGCCGGACAGCCGCCAGGGGTCTTAAAGGATCGATGGTCGACAGGGTGGATTCCCTCCGGCCGGCATCCAGGTGGCAACACCGGACCCCGACAACAACCGGCAGCCGGAGGCGAAACCGGCGAACCCCGCTCTCCACGGGGGACGCAGCTTAAAGCAACGACGAACGGGCTTTTTTGGTCTCGTCGGCCCTCCAAAGGCCGGCACCGAAGAGGCTTGTTTCTCTTTGCCCGGCGTGCGGTGGGGATCTCCCTTCCAATCCACGGCAGCTTCCGGGTGCTGATGCGCCCGCGGTCGACGACGTGTCTCCAAAGCACGTCGCGTATCGCGTCGCGTCGCCCCCAGACGCCGGACGGCTCATGGCCGTCCCGATTTCGATAGCGCGCCCCACGAACGGGCGCTCGCGAACCTGTGGGTTGGAACGACCATGACCGATCGTATCCGCGATTTTCTGCGCGCTCGCCGTGACATGGGCCAGGACGAAGGCCCGGTGATGGTGCTCGACCTCGATGTCGTGCGCGACAACTTCACCGCCTTCGCCCGTGCATTGCCCGATACCCGCGTCTTCTATGCCGTAAAGGCGAATCCGGCGCCGGAAGTCTTGCGTCTGCTTGCCGAGATGGGCTCCTGCTTCGACACGGCCTCCGTGGTCGAGGTGGAGATGGCGCTTGCCTCCGGCGCCACCGCCGACCGGATCTCATTCGGCAACACCATCAAGAAAGAGCGCTGCATCACCCGTGCGCTCAAGCTCGGCGTTCGCCTGTTCGCCGTCGATTGTCAGGTCGAGGTCGAGAAGATCGCCCGTGCTGCCGAGGCCGCCGAGGTCGAACTCGGCTCGGTGCAGGTGTTCTGCCGTATCCTCTGCGACGGGGCCGGCGCCGAATGGCCCCTGTCACGCAAGTTCGGCTGCGTGCCGGGGATGGCCGTCGATGTTCTGGAGCATGCCTGCCGCCAGGGTCTGCATGCTTACGGCGTGTCGTTCCATGTGGGTTCGCAGCAGGGCAACACCGAAGCCTGGGACGGGGCGCTCGCTTCGGCCTCCGCGATCTTCCGTGAATGCGCCGACCGGGGCATCACCCTGTCCATGGTCAATCTCGGCGGCGGCTTCCCCACCAAGTACTTGAAGGCGGTGCCCGGCGTGGAATCCTACGGCGATGCGATCTTCCGCGCCCTTACCAAGCATTTCGGCAACCAGCTGCCGGAGACGATCATCGAGCCCGGTCGCGGCATGGTCGGCAATGCCGGCATGATCGAAGCCGAGGTGATCCTGGTCTCGAAAAAGTCCGATGCCGAGGACGAGATCCGCTGGGTCTATCTCGATATCGGAAAGTTCGGCGGCCTGGCCGAAACCATGGACGAGTCGATCCGTTACGCGATCCGGACGGAGCATGACGAGGACCGCATGGCCCCCTGCGTGCTCGCGGGACCGACCTGTGATTCAGCCGATGTCCTCTACGAGAAGGTGCCCTACCCGCTCCCCGTCTCGCTTTCCATCGGCGACAAGGTGCTGATCGAAGGTGCCGGAGCCTACACCACCACCTACGCGGCGGTGGCGTTCAACGGCTTCCCCCCCCTTCAGCAATACGTCATCTGACCGCCATATAATCGGGGCTCGGGCGGCTTAAGCGCCGCCCGGCAGCGGGCGAGGACGGTTCCATCGCATGTGACTGGTGCGGGATCCGCGCCGTCACGTCAGATGGGTTGACCAGCCAGGACTGGGAAAGGGCACGGCCTTGATCGAGATTCGTGACGAACGGCCGACCGATGTTTCGGCTCGGGAGCAATTGCTCGATACTTGCTTCGGCCCGGCGCGATTCCTCAAGACGTCCGAGCGGCTGCGCGAGGGGCGCCTTCCCGCTCACGGATTGTCACTGACCGCGGAACTGAATGGCCGGATCGTCGGCACCGTCCGTCTCTGGCATGTGGAAGCGGGACGTGGACGGCCTGCCTTGCTTCTGGGGCCGCTCGCGGTCGATCCCTCGCTCCAGGGCCATGGCCTCGGCAGCACCTTGATGTGGGCCTCGATCGGTAAGGCACGCGCCCTCGGTCACGGCGCCATCGTCCTCGTCGGCGATGCGCCGTATTACGCCCGCTTCGGTTTTTCCGGTGATCTCATGAGTGGGCTGTCGATGCCGGGCCCGTTCGAAAGGACGCGGTTGCTCGGTGTCAACCTGCGCAGGTGCGCGCTCGACGGCGCGACCGGTATCCTCTCCGCTTCAGGCATCCTGAATGAGGCTGCCTGTCCGGAGGGATTAGATTCACGACGACAGGCGGCGTGAGCGCTAGACGGCGGTCGTGGTCGTCGCCTGCTCGCAGCGGCGGCGGAAGGCTGCATCGTGCTGGCGGCGAACGGCACGGATCAGAGCCGCCGCGAGGGTGATGACGCCAGGATCGCGATCGATCGGCTCTTCGGCCGGCGCGGGGGTATTGGCGATAAACAAGGATAACATCGGAACTCCGTGATTTGGCGTTCTGGCGTTTCCCGTCCCGTAGGTGTGTCGATGTCGTGTTTGTTGCATTGCAATATCGGCGCGTCGCGGATCATTCGCAACGGTGCCCAATGGGAAGGCGACCCGCGTCTGAATCATGCGTCGACGTAACTTCATGTTAATGATCTTCCCGCGTGGACCACTCGTGGTCCACGAAGCTGAAGCCGGCGATGTGGTTGACCACACGCCCTCAACCGGCCACTAGCCCGTCGCCTGACCGTCATTTCCGCCGACTAAGGACGTGCCTCGCTCGTGAGTTCGAGCGGGGCCGAGAAGAAGGATTGCCCGCATGACCGAAGCCGCCACCTCCTGGCCCGTCCACGGCCGCATCAGCGGTCCCATCGTGATGATCGGCTTCGGCTCGATCGGCCGCGGGACCCTTCCGCTCATCGAGCGTCATTTCGAGTACGACAAGGCGCGCTTCACCGTCGTCGAGCCTTCCGATGCGCATAAGGCCCTGGCCGATCAACATGGCCTCCGCTTCGAGCAGGTGGCGCTGACCAAGGACAATTACCGCGAGATCCTCACGCCCCTCCTCACCGAGGGCGGCGGCCAGGGCTTCTGCGTGAACGTGTCCGTGGACACCTATTCCCGCGCCATCATGGAATTGTGCCGTGAACTCGGCGCCTTCTACATCGACACCGTCGCCGAGCCCTGGCCCGGCTTCTATTTTGACAAGTCCAAGGGACAGGGCGACCGCACCAACTACGCCCTACGCCAGGACATCCTCGACGCGCGCGCCGCGAACCCCGGTGGCACCACCGCCGTCTCGTGCTGTGGCGCCAATCCGGGCATGGTCTCGTGGTTCGTGAAGCAGGGACTCCTCAACGTCGCGTCCGATCTCGGCCTGACCACGCCCGAGCCGAAGACCCGTGACCAGTGGGCCGCCCTCATGCGCGAGGTCGGCGTCAAGGGCATCCATATCGCCGAGCGCGACACCCAACGCGCCAAGGGCCCGAAGCCCATGGGCGTCTTCGTCAACACCTGGTCGGTGGAAGGCTTCGTTTCCGAGGGCAACCAGCCGGCCGAACTCGGCTGGGGAACCCACGAGACCTGGCGCCCGGACAATGCCCGTGATCAGGAGAAAGGCTCGCGCTGCGCGATCTACCTTCTCCAGCCCGGTGCCGACACCCGCGTGCGGTCGTGGACGCCGACGGCCCAGAGCCAGTTCGGCTTCCTCGTGACGCATAACGAGGCGGTTTCGATCTCCGACTATTACACCGTGCTGGAGGGCGAGCGCGCTGCCTACCGCCCGACCTGTCACTACGCCTACCACCCCTGCAACGACGCGGTGCTCTCGCTGCACGAGATGTTCGGCAAGGCTGCCGAAGTGCAGGAGAAGCACCACATCCTCGACGAGAACGAGATCGTCGATGGAATCGATGAACTCGGCGTGCTCCTCTACGGCCACGAGAAGAACGCCTATTGGTTCGGTTCGCAGCTCTCCATCGAGGAGACCCGTCGGATCGCGCCGTACCAGAACGCCACCGGCCTTCAGGTCACATCGGCGGTGCTCGCCGGCATGGTCTGGGCGCTGGAGAACCCAGAAGCCGGCATCGTCGAGGCCGACGAGATGGACTTCCGTCGCTGCCTCGAAGTCCAGATGCCGTATCTCGGTCCCGTCGTCGGCGTGTACACCGACTGGACCCCGCTGAGCGGGCGCCCCGGCCTGTTCCCCGAGAACATCGACGAGAGCGACCCCTGGCAGTTCCGGAACGTCCTCGTTCAGAGCTGAATGGACGAACGGAGCGCGGGATCGTCCTCCCCGCGCTCCGTGCCCTCTGCTTGGCGCCAAGGGCCAGACCATGATGGGCGAGGACCAACGCCACGTCTTTCCCCGGGCCGCGCTGTGGAGCCCGGGATCCCGCCCGAGCACGACTGCATAGCGGCTTCCGCTGCACGGATGTTGCAGGGTTTCGGCGGGATGCTACCATCCCGTATCCGATCGGGAGCCCCCACCATGGCCGTCGCCGCGCGCCGCGATACCCGCATGACCGTCGCCGAGTTCCGCCTCTGGGCCGAGCCCCGGCCCGACGAGGAACGCTGGGAACTGATCGACGGCATAGCCCTGCTGATGTCGCCGCCCACCGCGCGCCACCAGCGCATTGTGATGAATCTCGGCAGACGCCTCGACGAGCTCGCGGAACGCCGGGGCCGCAACGCGCTTCCCGGCCTCGGCGTGCTCAGCGCGGCGATGGACGATTTCGCGCCGATCCCCGACATCGTCGTGACATTCGGCCCACTGGGTCAGGATGGATATACCAGCGCCCCTTTGCTGGTGGCCGAGGTCCTGTCCCCGAGCACGATGAGTCTCGATCGTGGCCGCAAGACCGATTTCTACCGCTCTGTGCCGAGCCTGCGGACCTTCCTCATCGTTTCGCAGGACGAGGTCAGGGTCGAGGCCTGGCGCCGGACCGAGGCGGGGAGCTGGACGGTCGAGGCCCTGTACCGTGACGACAGCCTCGACCTTCCCGAACTCGGTGGCGCCGTGCCGGTGGGCGCCCTCTATACCGGACTGCCTCTCTAAGCTTCCCATCGCCCTCGCCGCGTCAGGTCCCGCCCTTGCCCCACTTTGAAGATTTCTACGCCGACAAGCTGCGCGGTTCTCTAGGAGTCACTGATGCGGAATCCGTTCTCGACCTGCGTGGGACGAACCGTCCGACGGCCGAAGCATCGTTGAACGACATGCTGGAGCGCAGCCGCTTCGGCAAAGGCAAGACTGTGGCGATCCGCTTCGATCCGCCGCCGGAAGGCGGTGGAGAGACCCTGTTCCAGCCCGTCGGCAGGCTGTTGCTGGACGCGAAACGCAAAGGCATCGTCGATCGACTTCAGACACTTCCGGCCGGCGATGGCCTCGGTTTCTACGTCGCGCTCGCCGGCAAAGCGACACGTGCCGGCGACTAGGAGGCTCCGGTCTCGCGCCGGCAAAGAAATGACGGCCATGCCGGAGCGGTCCGAGCCCGAACGGCGTTGGAGGGAACGCGGTCCGTCCGCTCGTCTCCGCCACAGGTCATCGTGAAAGTCTCCTCGTGAAGCGAATGGGCCGCAATACGATCGAGCGTCTCGCCCGCATGGGGTTCGGTGCGAGAGGCATCGTCTATTGCATCGTCGGCGGGCTGGCGCTTCTCGCCGCTCTGGGCCAGGGCGGTCGGGCGGGCGATAGCGAGAGTGCGATCCGGTGGGTCTTCCTCGGACCGTTCGGGGCCATCCTCGTCGGGCTCATAGCGCTGGGACTGTTTTGTTTCGCCGCCTGGAGGTTCGTCGAATCCGTCACCGACGCCGACCGCCACGGCACCTCGGCGAAGGGGCTCGTCGTTCGGCTGGCGCATTTCGGCAGCGGCATCGTGGCTGTCGGCCTCGGCATCACGGCGGCCAGTCTCGCCCTCGGCCTCGGCAGACGCGCCAGCGGCGGCGGAGGATTGCAGGATTGGACCTCGTGGCTGCTGGCCAAGCCATTCGGCCCATGGCTGGTCGGCCTCATCGGCCTTGGCATCATCGGTGGAGGGATCGCCTTCCTGTTGAAGGCCGGGAAGGGCGATGTCACCGACCGGCTTTCTCTCAACGAGGCCCATTGCCGATGGGTCAAGCCGTTGGGTCAGTTCGGATACGCTGCGCGCGGGGTCGCGTTCGTGATCATCGGCGGCTTCGTGCTGGTCGCCGCGTGGTACCAAGCCTCCTCGGAGGTGAAGGGTTTGGCAGGCGCTTTCTCCGCCTTGCGAGCTCAGCCCTACGGTTCCGTCCTTCTTGGCATCGTCGCCGCCGGGCATCTCGCCTTTGGCGTGTATGGCCTGATCCAAGCCTGGTACCGCCACATCGACGCACCGGATCTCGACGAAACCGACGATGCCGTCCTGCGTGCCGTGCGCAATCTGAACTGATGTGTAGCCCCGTGGTTCGTGGGGTGCGTTGACAGAGGGGCGTTCCGTCGCCGATACCGCGCCCGGCCCGGAGCCCATGCAGCAGCGCATCTACAAGACAGCGGTGATGGTGGTCCACGATTGCGTGGCGACCGTCCTAGCCGTGACACTCACCTTTGTTTTCCGCTTCAACGGTGAGTTGCTCGCCGAACGCCTCGACGCGCTTCCACTTCTGCTGCCGCCGTTCGTGGCTTTCGCCGCGCTGGTCTACGGTCGATTCAAACTCTACCGGACAAAGTGGCGCTTCGCCTCGCTCCCCGACCTCGCCGGAATCGTCAAGGCGGCGAGCGTCCTCGCCCTCACGCTCCTCGTCGTCGACTACGTGCTCGTTTCGGCGGACATGTATGGATTCTACTTTTTCGGAAAGATCGCCATAGCCCTGTACTGGGTGCTGCAGATCTTCCTGTTGGGGGGCACCCGGCTCGCCTTCCGCTATCTGAAATACACGCGTTCGCGGCAGAGCCAAGCTCGTAGCGCCACGACCCCGACGCTGCTGCTCGGGCGTGGCAGGGATATCGAACTTCTGCTTCGCGCCATCGAAGCGGGCTCGGTGCGGCGCCTGTCCCCCAAGGGCATCCTTGCGCCACGCGCAAACGAGACCGGCCAGATCATGCGCGGCGTCCCCATCCTGGGGGCCTTCTCCGACCTTGAGCGAGTCGTCGCTAACCTAGCCAGTGAGGGTACCCCGGTACGCCGCCTCGTCGCCGTTCCAAATGCCCTGACACCGGAGGCGGAGCCCGACGACCTGATCGCCCGCGCCCGTCGACTCGGCCTTCCGCTGTCGCGGGTCACCAGTCTCGGCGAGGGCATGCGCGATGCCGAACTGGCGCCCCTGGAGATCGAGGATCTCCTCTTACGACCCACCGTCTCCATCGACCGGCCGCGCCTCGAGCGTTTCCTCAATGGGACGCGCGTCATCGTCACGGGTGGCGGAGGTTCCATCGGCTCCGAGATCGTCGCCCGGGCCGTGGCGTTCGGCGCAGCATCCGTCCTTGTCGTGGAGAATTCAGAGCCTGCCCTGCATGGCATCCTGAGCCAGCCCGCCATCGCAGCGGCCGATGTCACCGGTGCACTCTGTGATATTCGCGACCGTGAACGTCTGCACGCGGTTTTCGCCGGTTTCCGGCCGGATTACGTGTTCCACGCCGCAGCCCTGAAGCAGGTGCCGTATCTGGAGCGGGACTGGTCGGAGGGCATCAAGACCAACGTCCTGGGTTCCATCAACGTCGCGGATGCGACGGTAGCGGCTCGTGCGCGCGCCATGGTGATGATTTCCACCGACAAGGCGATCGAGCCCGTCTCCCAACTCGGCGTCACCAAGCGCTTCGCCGAGATGGTGGCCCAGGCGCTCGATGCCGAGCAAGCGACCGCGTCGCAGGGCAAGCCGACTCGTCTGATCGCGGTGCGGTTCGGCAACGTGCTCGGCTCGGTCGGTTCGGTGGTGCCAGTGTTCAAGGCGCAGATCGCCCGAGGCGGCCCGGTCACGGTCACCGATTCGGAAATGGTGCGCTACTTCATGACCGTGCGCGAGGCCGCCGACCTCGTTCTGACCGCAGCCTCGCATGGCGACCGCGAGGGACGCTGCCTGTCTCTGACCGCCCCCGAATCCGACCAGCGGGCTGCAGTCTACGTTCTGAAGATGGGTCAGCCCGTGCGCATTCTCGATCTCGCCGAGCGGATGATCCGGCTCGCTGGTTTCGAGCCCGGCGAAGACATCGAGGTGGTCTTCACCGGCTCGCGGCCGGGGGAGCGTTTGAACGAGATCCTGTTCGCCCGCGAGGAGCCGCGTGTCGCCCTCGACGGGATCGACGGTGTCATGGCGGCCAAGCCCGTCTTCGCCGACCGTACCGTGCTGGAGGGTTGGATCGCCGCGCTGAAACAGGCGGTCGCCACACATGACAGGGCTGCCGCCGATCTGGTGTTCGAAACTGCTGTCCCGGATTACCGCAACCGGCCGAAAGCGGTTCCCGTGTCACAACCTGCGCCAATGACCATCCCCGCCTAGGCTGCACCCTCCGTGCGGGCTAGGGCTGCAAGCCCCTGGAATGAGGTCGATTGCGGGGACCAACCCAACGTAGACAGCCCCTTGGATTGCGCCACGAGGTCGCCCGACAGGCGCTCGAAGATCTCCCGCCGACCCGTCATCCGGCAGGCGAGGCCGAACAGGCTCGGCGGACAGGGTACAAGACCGGCGCGGCGGTCGAGGCCGGCGCGTAAGGCCGCGATCATGCCGGGCAAGGTCAAGGCGTCCGGCTCTGCCGCCACCAGCGCCCGGCCAAGCGATCCTTCGTGACGAAGCACCGTGACGATGGCTGCGGAGAGGTTCTCCACCGAGATCAGGGACCGACGCCCCGTCAGGCTCGCGAGTGGGAGGGGATAGGGCGTTCGCGCGAGCCGCAGGAGCGCGGCCATGTTGCCTTTCACCCCTGCGCCGTAGACGAGGACAGGGCGCAGGGCGACCCAGTCGATCCCGATCTCGGCCAAGGCTTCCTCGGCGGCGAGTTTCGAGCGGCCATAGGCGTCGGTGGGATTTGGATGGTTGTCTTCGGTCACGGTTCCGGCCGCGCTGATGCCGGTCTGCGCCCTGATCGAGGAGAGGAAGACGAAGCGCCCGACCCGCGCCTTGGCCGCTGCTTCGGCGAGACGTCGCGTCGCCTCGATGTTCGAAGAGCGGTAATCGTCCTCCGGCGTGCCGGACATGGCATGGGCGAGGCCGGCGGAATGGACGATGGCGCCGACGCCGGAAAGGGCCGCCGCCATGTTCATGGGCCGGCTCAGGTCGCCCACCACGGCGCCGCTGGCGCCGGGCGGCAACTCCACTGGGCGTCGCAGCAGCACCCGGACCCGATAACCCTGATTCGCGAGCGAGCGCAGCAGGTGACGGCCGATAAAGCCGGTGGCACCGGTCAGCGCGATGACGTTTCCGCTCAAGCGGCGATTCCTTCTCGCAAGGTCGAGAACCGACGCAGCGTCGCGGCGACCAGGGCCGCGCCTGCAGCAAGTGCTGCGAGCGTGACAAGCCGGGACGGCCAAAACAAGGTGGCGCCCGCCAGAACCGCCAGCGCCGTGTTGAGGACGAAGACCCGCCCGACCACCTCCGTCACCGTGAAGCCGTTCGAGGTCGCGCGCTGGTAGTAATGGCTGCGATGCGCCTTCCAGACAGGCTCGCCCTTGGCCGCACGGCGCAGCAGCGTCAGCGTGGAATCGGCGATGTAGTAGAGCGGAAGAAGGACTGCTGCCGCCAGACCGTGCTGAAGGCCGAGGCGGTAGAGCAGCCACGCCACCAGAAGGCCGATCGGCAGGGACCCGACATCCCCCAGGAAAAGGCGGGCCACCGGGCGATTGAAGGGTGCAAAGCCGATCAGCGCACCGAGGAGGGACGCGGCCACGAGGGTCGGCAGCGGCGGTAATTCCCCGCCGAGTCCGGCGAGCATCAGCGCGGCCGAGACCGGCACCATGGCCGAGACCGTCATCCAGTCGAGCCCGTCCATGAAGTTCGTCAGATTCACGAACCAGACTCCGGCCAGGACAGCGAGGGAGCGCTCAGCAATGAGCGGAATCTCGGGTAGGAGCCGTCCCTCCACCGACAGGACGAGGCCGGTCACCGCAAGCGTCTGGAGACCGAGTCTCAGCGTGGCCGGCAGCGGCCTGATATCGTCGACAGCACCCACGATGGCGAGGAACACCGTCGCATGAGCGAGGACCAGCGCCTCCATCGTCGCTGGCATAGGCTGCATCAGGGATGCCAGGAGCCCACCGGTCGCCAGGATGGCGAGGACGATCGCGATGCCGGCCCCTTGGGGGGTCGGCACGCTGTGGCTCGACCGCGCGTTCGGCCGGGCGAGCGCATAGCGTTGAAGGATCGGTTTGAGCAGCACTATCAGGACCGCGCTGAGGCAGGCGGCCAGCGGTACGGCGACGAGCGGCGCGAAAGGCATTGTCGTGTGAGGGTCCGCTGATGTCGCGAGGTCGTGCGGAGTGCCTACCTGTTTTTGCCGCTGGCGGGGAGAGTGCACCTTTCGGAGAGGCAGCCTCTCCGAACCGGTTGCATAGGCACCTTCCCCCGAAGAGGGAGGAAGGTACGTAGACGCGTCAGAACACCTTTTCGCCGCCCTCCCTGACGGAGGATCCGCCGATGCCGGCCGCGGCATCCGCCTTCTCTGCGGCGCGCTTGTCGAGGGCGCGGCCCACCACCTTGGCGATGCCGATCATGATCGTGTCGAGGATGTAGTCCTTCGGCGTGTAGACCGCCGTGACGCCCATGTTCTTGAGGACGAGTTCGTCGTCCGGCGAGATGATCCCGCCGACGACGAGGGGGACGTGGTCGAGGCCCGCCTCCCGCATCTTCGCCTTTACGTCGCGCACCAGCGGTACGTGACTGCCGGACAGGATCGACAGTCCGACCACGTGGGCGCCGGTCTCCTTGGCTTTCGCCACGATCTCGGCCGGGGTCTGGCGGATGCCGTCATAGGTCACGTCGAATCCGACGTCGCGGGCGCGGAGCGCGATCTGCTCGGCGCCATTCGAATGGCCGTCGAGACCGGGCTTGCCGACGACGAGCTTGGGCGTCTCGCCCAGGCGCTCCCCGAGATCGGCGATGAGGAGCTTGGCGTCCTCGGCCGCACCCGAGGAGATCGTCTCGAGGCTGACGCCGGTGGGGGCTCGGTATTCACCGAAGACCTGGCGCAGGCGCGTGCCCCATTCGCCGGTTGTGACGCCGGCCTTCGCCGCCGCGATCGAGACCGGCATGATGTTGGCGCCCGAGCGCGCGGCGGCTTCGAGTTCGTCGAGGGCCTTCTCCACGGCCTTGCCGTCGCGCTTGGCCCGCCAGTCGCGGATGCGCTGCTCGGCTTCCATCTCCACCGTCTCGGAGACCGTGAAGATGGCGCCCTCCCCGGCAGTGAGCGGCGAGGGCTCGCCGGCCTGGAACTTGTTGACGCCGACGACGACCTGATCGCCCGCCTCGATGGCCGAGATGCGCTTGGCGTTGGATTCCACGAGGGCGCGCTTCAGCGCCCCGGTCTCGACCGCCGCCACCGCGCCGCCGATGCCGCCGATCTCTTCGAGGGCCTTGCGGGTCTCCGCCTTCAGAGCTTCGACCTTCGCGTCGATGACCTTCGAACCGTCGAAGATGTCCTCGTACTCGAGGAGGTCGGTCTCGAAGGCGAGGATCTGCTGCATCCGCATGGACCATTGCTGGTCCCAGGGGCGCGGCAGGCCCAGAGCCTCGTTCCAGGCCGGCAACTGCACCGCACGGGCGCGGGCGCGTTTCGACAGGGTGACGGCCAGCATCTCGATCAGGATGCGGTGGACGTTGTTCTCGGGCTGCTGTTCCGTCAGTCCGAGCGAGTTCACCTGGACGCCGTAGCGGAAGATGCGCTTCTTCGGATCGGTGATGCCGTAGCGCTCCTGGGCGATCTCGTCCCAAAGCTCCGAGAACGCCCGCATCTTGCAGATCTCGGTGACGAACCGCATGCCGGCATTCACGAAGAAGGAGATGCGGCTGAACACGTCGGCGAAGCTCGCCTCGTCGAAATCGGGGTCGTCGCGCACCGTGTCGAGCACCGCGATGGCGATGGCCAGCGCGTAGGAGAGCTCCTGCACCGGCGTCGCCCCGGCCTCCTGCAGGTGGTAGGAACACACGTTCATCGGGTTCCACTTCGGCACTTCCTTGGTCGTGAACAGGATCACGTCCTTGGTCAGGCGAAGGGATGGAGCCGGCGGGAACACGTAGGTGCCGCGCGACAGGTATTCCTTGATGATGTCGTTCTGCGTCGTGCCCTGGAGGCCGCTGAGCGGCGCGCCCTGCTCCTCGGCGACCGCGAGGTAAAGCGACAACAGCCACGGTGCCGTGGCGTTGATCGTCATCGAGGTGTTCATCTGCTGCAGCGGAATCTGATCGAACAGCGTCCGCATGTCGCCGAGATGAGCGATCGAGACGCCGACCTTGCCGACCTCGCCGCGTGCCAATTCGTGGTCGGGATCGTAGCCGGTCTGCGTCGGCAGATCGAAGGCCACCGACAGTCCGGTCTGCCCTTTGGCCAGATTGCCCCGATAGAGTTCGTTCGATTCCTTGGCGTTGGAATGGCCGGCATACGTCCGGATGATCCATGGCTTGTCGCGCTTGACCTCGGCGACGGTCGCACTCGCGCTCATTCCACTGACTCCACTCGATTCCAAGGCTGCGCGATCTCACGCTTATTGTGCGGCACCCTAACCAAGCCTCGGCCATACGTCATCTGGCCGATGGTCCAACTTGGCGGTCGACGGCCCAGAATGCTTCGAAAAATTCTAGACGACAGGATCAAGCGAATTGAAGAGCGCTTTGTCCGGCAACTGAGGTGAACTTCCTGTAAATCCTTGACCTCGATGCGGAATATCGAAAACGAGCCGTTCTGCATCAAAGACTTTATTATGAATACATCAATAGGCGACGGGTCAGCGCACGCACTCGAGGACGCAGCACCCGATCCTGGCCTTTTAGGGGGCCTTGGAGCAGTCCAGGTTCGTGGATATAGGGTCGCACAGAAAGAATAATGGGAGAGCCAAGATGTCGGCGAGTGCTGCCTTGAATACGACCGAGGGCAAGGACCTCTACGAGCTGGGTGAAATTCCGCCCCTCGGCCATGTTCCGGCGAAGATGTATGCCTGGGCGATCCGGCGCGAGCGCCATGGCCCGCCGGAGGAGTCGATGCAGGTCGAGGTGGTGCCGACCTGGGAGATCGGCGACGACGAAGTCCTGGTCTACGTCATGGCGGCCGGCATCAACTACAATGGTGTCTGGGCCGGACTCGGCGAGCCGATCTCTCCCTTCGACGTGCACAAGGCCGACTACCACATCGCCGGTTCGGATGCCTCGGGCATCGTCTGGGCCGTGGGCGCCAAGGTGAAGCGCTGGAAGGTCGGCGACGAAGTCATCGTGCATTGTAACCGCGACGACGGCGACGACGAGGAGTGTAACGGCGGTGACCCGATGTTCTCGCCTTCACAGCGGATCTGGGGCTACGAGACGCCCGACGGCTCGTTCGCGCAGTTCTGCAGGGTCCAGTCGCGCCAGCTGATGAAGCGGCCGCAGCACCTCACCTGGGAAGAAGGTGCCTGCTACACACTGACCCTCGCCACCGCCTACCGGATGCTGTTCGGCCACGCTCCGCACACGGTGAAGCCGGGCCAGAACGTGCTGATCTGGGGCGCCTCGGGCGGTCTCGGCGTGTTCGGCGTCCAGCTCTGCGCCGCCTCCGGTGCGAACGCCATCGCGGTCATCTCGGACGAGTCGAAGCGCGACTACGTGATGAGCCTTGGCGCCAAGGGCGTCATCAACCGCAAGGACTTCGATTGCTGGGGCCAGCTGCCCAAGGTGAACTCGCCGGAATTCCACGCCTGGACCAAGGAAGCGCGCAAGTTCGGCAAAGCGATCTGGGACATCACCGGCAAGGGCAACGATGTCGACATCGTCTTCGAGCATCCCGGTGAGGCGACCTTCCCGGTCTCCGCGCTCGTCGTGAAGCGTGGCGGCATGGTGGTGTTCTGCGCCGGTACCACCGGCTTCAACATCACCTTCGATGCCCGTTACGTGTGGATGCGCCAGAAGCGTATTCAGGGTTCGCACTTCGCGCATCTGAAGCAGGCTTCGGCCGCCAACCAGTTCGTACTGGACCAGCGCATCGACCCCTGCATGAGCGAGGTGTTCCCGTGGGATAAGATCCCCCAGGCGCACACGAAGATGTGGAAGAACCAGCACCCGCCCGGCAACATGGCCTGTCTCGTCAACGCTCCCCGCGCTGGGCTCCGCACGCTGGAAGACGTGATCGAGGCCGGCCCGAAGCGCTGAAATCGAGGATGGTGCTCAGCGCTTGCCGCCGCCCTCGGCCGGCAGGTGCTGGGCATAGGCCTCGCGTTCTTCGCGCTCCTTGATGAGATCGGCATAGGCCTGGCGCATTTCCGGTGACACGGAAACGCTCCGGGCCTTTTCCTTTTTGCGCTTGGGCGCCTTCTTGAACTGATTGCTCGTCTCGTTCATCGCGTCGCCCCGGTTGTCCGTCGACGATAAGCATAGCCAAGTTGCGTGACGGCTACGAGATGGCACCGCCTGCTTTCGAGATGCCAAGGCGACTGGTAAGGAGAGGAAACAGGATTATCCGGTGATTGCCCTTCCTTTCCCGAGCGCGGGAGAGGCGCGGGCGACGGGCCGGTTCACGAACGGCGAAGCATCATGGAAAAGTTCACCACCCTCACCGGCGTTGCCGCGCCGATGCGCATCACCAATGTCGATACCGACCGGATCATCCCGAAGCAGTATCTCAAGACGATCAAGCGCACCGGGCTCGGCAAGGGCCTGTTCTCCGAGATGCGCTACAACGACGATGGCTCCGAGAACCCGGATTTCGTCCTCAACCAGCCGGCTTACCGTAATGCCAAAGTGCTGGTGGCCGGCGACAATTTCGGCTGCGGCTCTTCGCGGGAGCACGCGCCGTGGGCGCTCGCCGATTTCGGTATCCGCTGCATAATCTCCACGAGCTTCGCCGATATCTTCTTCAACAACTGCGCCAAGAACGGCATCCTTGCCATCATCGTTTCGCCGGAGGATCTGGAGAAGCTGTTCGACGATGCCGAGCGCGGCTCCAACGCCACCCTGACGATCGATCTCGAGAGCCAGACCATCAAGGGGCCTGATGGCGGCACGCTGCATTTCGACATCGATGCCGGGCGCAAAGAAAGCCTGCTCAACGGGCTCGACGAGATCGGCCTGACCCTCAAGCGCGCGCCGAAGATCGACGCCTACGAGGAGAAGCTCGCCGCGCGCGGATTTGCCTGAGCGCCGACATCATCACGGTTCGTTTACCATGCGCGCCGCTTAAAGGTCGGGAAACGCCGAAAACCGCCGGGAGACCGCCCATGACGTCGCGCGCGAAGCTGACCGCCCTCCTCTGCCTCGCGAGTGCGGCAGCGTCCGTTCCTGCCAAGGCCGACTTCCGCTCCTGCCTCGCCTCCCTCCAGGGCGAGGCGGCGGCGCAAGGGATTTCGGCCCAGACGTTCCGCGCGGCGACCGACGGGATCGCCTTCGACGACAAGGTCATCGAACTCTCCCAGGCGCAGCCCGAATTCAAGACGCCGATCTGGGACTACATGGCCGCCCTCGTCGACGAGGAGCGGGTGGACGACGGTAAAGCGGCGATGAAGCAGCATGGCCAGGCCCTCGCCAATGCCGAGGCACGCTACGGCGTCGACCGCTACACCATCGCCGCCGTCTGGGGGGTCGAATCGAATTTCGGCAAGAACCTCGGTAAGATGCCGCTGGTTCAGTCCTTCGCCACCCTGATCTGCTCGAATCACCGCCGCGCCGCGTTCTTCAAGGGCGAGTTGATGGCCACGCTCAAGATCATCGAGCGGGGCGACATCGACCCGTCTCGCTTGACGGGCTCGTGGGCCGGCGCCTTCGGCCAGACCCAGTTCATGCCCACCACCTACCAGCGCCTCGCCGTCGACGGCGACGGCGACGGGCGCCGTGATCTCGTTGATTCGGTGCCCGACGCGGTGGCCTCCACCGCCAACTTCCTGCGCGTGGCCAAATGGTCGAACGGTCAGCCCTGGGGCTACGAGGTTCGGGTGCCGAAGGGTTTCAATGCCGGGGCCGCCGGGCGCAAGAACAAGCACGCCGTGGCGCATTGGGCCTCCATGGGTGTCACCCGGATCGACGGACGCCCGCTCTCCGGCGACGGCCCCGCTGGCATCCTGCTCCCGGCCGGTATCAACGGTCCGGCCTTCCTGGTGACCCGGAATTTCGACGCGCTCTATTCCTACAACGCCGCCGAATCCTACGGTCTGGCCATCGCGGTGCTGTCCGACCGCCTGCGCGGCCGCTCCGGTGTCCAGGCGGAATGGCCCACCGATGATCCGCCCCTGTCGCGCGCCGAGCGCCGCGATCTTCAGACCAGATTGGCGGCCCAGGGCTACGATGTCGGCGAGCCGGACGGTAAAGTCGGCGCAAAGACCCGCGACGCGATCAAGGCCATCGAGCGTAAGCTCGGCATGCCGCAGACCGGGCGACCGGGTGGAAAGGTGCTCGAGGCCCTGCGTCGGGGATAGTGGTGTGAAGGGGTCGGCACGTCTTCATTCGATCAGCCGACCCGACCTCCAATCCGCCCTTTCCGGGACGCTGATGAAGCTGACCCATCCTCCGAGGCGGCGCCGGTCGCTGCCACGGGCTATGACGGCCGGGGCTCCGGCCTGAGGGAATGGTTCCGAAGATATCCTCTCATCACTTGGACCCAAGCGGCCTGGTCGCTTTTGTAAGATGATGCAGATATCTATCGATACTTATCGAGATCTATTTCGAAGTGAATCTCTGTTTATTTTGCTATGTTCCGCTATCTTGCTGATGGTCTTCTTCATATTGCCTTGGCGAGACCACGTTCGGATCGCGTCAGGAGGTTAATCCGCGCCTTCGAACACGATGTCAGGCCTTTCCTCTCGGCCCGTGTGACGCCGCACCTTGTTCACAGACTGGGCTGATTGGCGCAGGATTAGGCATTGTTGGCCGTCCGTTGACCCTTATGTTGCTGAAACATGCACTAAGGAAAATCATGCTGTATAAAAATGTAGCAATTGCTGCCGTGCTCATTCTCGCGACGGCTTCCTCGGCGGCGGTTGCCCAGATGGCGGGGAAGCGCGGCGTTCAACAGCGTCACCAAGATATCGATGCGACCCATGCGATCGACCAGCGCTACGAGCCGTCGCGGATGTTGAGCCCTGCGCCGAAGCAGGAAATGAAAATGATCCCCTTCCCCCGTGGTGGTCGGATGGAGATGATCCTCGTGCCGGCCAATCCGTCCTCATAGATGTTGCAGTCGAGGATGGGGGGCGAGCATGTCTCGGGATGCGAGACTGCTTTGGATGGATGCCGGTGCGGCGCCCATCCGCCAACGAAAAAGGCCGGGCAATGCCCGGCCTTTCGCAATTCTAACGAGGCTCGCCGTACAGCTTATTCGGCTGCGGTCTTGGCAGCGGACTTTGCGGCCTTCTCGGCCTTGCGGGCGTCCTTGTTGGCCTTCGAGGCATCGGCCTTGGCGGCCTTCTCGGCCGGGCGGTCGGCGCGCTCGACGATACGGGCCGACTTACCGCGACGGTCGCGCAGGTAGTACAGCTTGGCGCGACGCACCTTACCGCGGCGCACGACGGCGATCGAATCGATCATCGGCGAGTAGACCGGGAAGACGCGCTCGACGCCCTCGCCGTAGGAAATCTTGCGGACGGTGAAGCTCTCGTTGAGGCCGCCACCGGAGCGCGCGATGCATACGCCTTCATAGGCCTGCACGCGGGTACGCTCGCCTTCCTTCACCTTCACGTTCACGGTCACCGTGTCGCCGGGCTGGAAGTCGGGAATGGTCTTGCCGAGCGCAGCAATCTGCTCCTGCTCGAGCTGCTGGATGATGTTCATGGTCAAGTTCCTGCCGGTGCGCGCCCGCGATCCCAGGAGGGGAATGCGTGCGTCAGGATTTCGGCATCCTGTTTTGAGTTGCCGCGGGCCATACAGGAAGCATCGGCGCTTGTCGACATCCCCGTCGAAGAACACGAACGGGCCTGTCCACCGCCCGGTGCGTGCAGGTTGAGAAAATCCCGCATACGGTCCACATGGATAGGTAAGCGCGGGGCGTTCCTCGCGCCCTTCCCGGCCGGCCTTGAACCGGCGCAGCGGACGAGGATACGACACAGCCATGTTCATCCAGACCGAAGCCACTCCTAATCCCGCCACCCTGAAGTTTCTGCCGGGGCGCGTGGTACTTCCCGAATCGACCTTCGAGGCTCGGGATGCCGAAGCCGCTGCTCGCTCGCCGCTGGCCCAGCGCCTCTTCGACGTACCCGGCGTCGCCGGCGTTTATTTCGGCCACGACTTCATCTCCGTGACCAAGATCGAGAACGAGCACGGCTGGCCGCAGGTGAAGCCGGCGATCCTCGGTGCGATCATGGAGCATTTCCAGTCGGGCGCCCCGGTCCTGGCAGAGGGCGTCGTTCTCGGTAGCGACGATGCCGAGGAATTCTACGATGCGGCGGATCACGACACCGTCGTCACCATCAAGGACCTGCTCGAGACCCGGGTGCGCCCTGCGGTTGCCAGCGATGGCGGCGACATCACGTTCCGTGGCTTCAAGGAGGGCGTGGTCTATCTCGAAATGAAGGGTGCCTGTTCCGGCTGCCCTTCCTCCACCGCCACGCTCCGGCATGGGGTGCAGAACCTGTTCAAGCACTTCCTTCCCGAAGTGCGCGAGGTCCAGGCGGTCTGATTGCCGTCGCAAGCGCGCAACACCCTGCGTCCTTCGTTGCTCCCGAGGGCCGTCCCGCACTGACGGGGCGGCCTTTTTCATCGTAAACTCGTGCGCCCGACGGGCATCCCGATCTGGAGTGACGTTGCGTATCCTGGCTATCGACACGGCGCTGGACGCCTGCTCCGTCTGCATTGCGACGGATCTCTCCGACGATCTCCTCGCCGAAGAATCTATGACCTTGGCCCGTGGCCATGCCGAAGCGTTGCTCCCCATGCTGGAACGCGTGATGGCGCGTGTCGAAGGCGGGTTCGAGAGTCTCGACCGGGTCGCGGTCACCGTCGGTCCAGGGAGCTATACGGGCCTTCGCGTCGGCTTGTCGGCCGCTCGCGCCGTCGGCCTCGCGACACAGGTCCCGGTGGTCGGCGTCACGACATTGTCCGCGCTCCTGGCGCCCTTGCTCGCCACTAACGGCCAGGGCCTGATCGCCGCGGCGATCGATGCCCGGCACGGCTCGGTGTATTTTCAGGCCATGAACATGGCGGAAGGCATCGTCGTTCCCCCGAGCCTCCTGCGGATCGAGGAAGCGGCCGATCACGTCGGGCGTAGCCCCGTCACCCTGGTCGGTTCCGGCGCGCCGGCACTGAGCAGCCTGCTGAGATCCCGTGGCGTTGCGGCATCTATCAGTGATGCCGGCCCGCCGCAGATTGCCTGGATCGCCTCTCTCGGCATGCTGGCCGACCCTGCCCAAGCCATGGCGCGTCCGCTCTACCTGCGTGGACCGGACGCCACTCCCCAGGATCACGCGAGGCTGGCCCGTCGATGATTCGTCCCGTCTCTCCGCTTTGGGCTCTCGATTGGTGGCTGGCCTGGTGGGACGCCTGGGGCGGCGAGCCCTACGTGACGCCTCTGCGCGATTCTTCCTCCGCCTCCATCCTTGCCCGCCTGCACGCCACCTCCTTCGCGCGGCCCTGGGATGCCCATGAATTCGAGCGGATGCTGTGCGAGCGCTCCACCGAGGCTCACGCGCTCTGGCGCGCCGGCACGATCCAGGGCTTCATTCTTTCGCGCCGCGTCGCCGACGAAGCCGAGATCCTCACCGTCGTCCTGGCACCTGCCGCACGGGGCGGTGGCCTGAGCCACAAGCTCGTACGTGAGCATCTCGGGCATCTCGCGCTGAACGGCGTGCGCCATGTCCATCTCGAAGTGGACGAGGGCAATGCCGCCGCACTGAAGCTCTACGCCAGGCACGGCTTCCAGCGGGTCGGCGAGCGCACGGGGTATTACACCCGCGCCGATGGCACTCGCGCCACCGCCTTCACCATGACGGCGACCCTGTCGTGATCCGCGCTTCTTGATCGACGTCGGACGATGACGCGTCTCGGCACCGCCCTTCGGCTTCTCGTCTGCGTCCTGGCCTTCGGGGTGCTGGTCGGTCCGCATCTCCTCAGCCTGAGATTCGGGCGCGGACGGATCGCTGCCCATGCGCCGACCTACTTCCACCGGATCTTCCTGGCGCTGTTCTCCGTGAGAGTGACCCAGAGCGGCACGCCCCCTGCCCTGGGGGAGCCGGCCCTCGTTCTGTCCAACCACATCTCCTGGCTCGATATCCTCGTCCTCGGATCCTTGCGGCCGCTCTCCTTCGTGGCGAAATCGGAGATTTCCGGGTGGCCCGTCGTGGGAACCCTGGCCCGGCTCCAGCGCACCGTCTTCATCGACAGAGCGCGCCGTGCCGCGACAGCCAGCGTCAACGCCACGGTGGCGAGCCGGTTGACCGATGGCGATCTCATCGTTCTCTTCGCCGAAGGTACGACGGGTGACGGGACACGTCTGCTGCCGTTCCGCTCGTCCCTCGTGGGAGCCGCCCGCGCCGCCATCGATTCCGAGGGCGGCACCCGCGACCGTGTCCGGCTCCAGCCGCTCGCCCTCACCTATCCGCGCCGCAACGGCCTGCCCGTGATCCGGTCCGAGCGGCCGGGCATCGCTTGGTACGGTGACATGGAGCTGGCCCCGCATCTTGCGGTCTTCCTTCGGGAGGGGCCGATCGACGTTCATGTCGTCTGGGGCGATCCCATCGCCTTCGAGGCCGGCACCGACCGCAAGCGCGCCACCGCCATGGCCGAAGCCTCGGTGCGCAGGGCGATGCAGGCATCCGTAACGGGCCGGTGGGAGGGCGTGGCGGTGGCACTGCCCGTCGCGGAGCCCCTCATCGCAACGCTCCCCTCCTCGAATGTCGCCGCCTGAACCCCTTCGGCCGTGTTCGTAATGTCGCAAGGAAGCGACGGGCCGGGTGAAACGTGCTAGCACCGCCGGCAGCAGGGGGCGTCCAAGCGACGCCCGAGGTCTATCCGGTGCTGGAACGGTCGCGTTGAAGAAAGCCTACGTCAAATCCTACGGCTGTCAGATGAATGCCTACGATGCGGGTCGCATGTCCGACCTGCTCGGTAGCCAGGGCTATGCCGCCACGGAAAGCGTCGAGGAGGCGGATGTCGTCATCCTCAATACCTGCCACATTCGCGAGAAGGCCGCCGACAAGGTCTATTCCGAACTCGGCCGACTGCGCGTTCTGAAATCGGCTCGTGCCGAGGCTGGGCTGGACACACGGATCGTGGTCGCGGGCTGCGTCGCACAGGCTGAAGGCAAGGAGATCCTGGCGCGTTCACCCGCCGTCGATGTGGTCGTGGGCCCGCAGAACTATCATCGTCTGCCCGATCTTCTGGCTCGTTCCGGCTCGGCGCGCGTCGTCGACACGGAGTTTCCCGTCGAGGACAAGTTCGACCACCTGCCCATCAGGCGGACGGCTGCGGTCTCGTCGTTCCTGACCGTGCAGGAAGGCTGCGACAAGTTCTGCGCCTTCTGCGTCGTCCCCTATACGCGCGGGGCCGAGGTCTCGCGCTCGGTGGAGGCGATCCTGGATGAGGCGCAGAAACTCGTTCGGGGCGGTGCTCGCGAGATCACGCTGATCGGGCAGAACGTCAACGCCTATCATGGGGTCGGCGCCGATGGCGCATCGGTGACGCTTCCCACGGTGATGCGCGCGCTCGAAGCGATACCGGGCCTCCTGCGCCTGCGCTACACCACGAGCCACCCCAACGACATGGCTGACGATCTGATCCGGGCGCATGGGGAAATCGCCGCGCTGATGCCTTACTTGCACCTGCCGGTTCAGTCGGGCTCCACCCGCGTGCTGCAGGCGATGAACCGCAAGCATACGGGCGATGCCTATCGCAGGCTCATCGAGCGCGTGCGCCGGGTGCGGCCGGATATCGCCCTGTCCTCCGATTTCATCGTCGGGTTCCCCGGCGAGACCGATGTGGAGTTCGAGGAGACGATGCGCCTCGTTTCCGAGATCGGCTTCGCGTCGGCCTATTCGTTCAAGTACAGCCCACGCCCCGGTACGCCGGCCGCCGAGCGCGAGGACGCCGTGCCCGAGGCCGTGAAGTCCGAGCGCCTCGCAGCACTCCAGGCCTTGCTCGATGACCAGCGCCACGCCTTCAACGCGTCCGCCGTGGGCCATGTCGTCGAGGTGCTGGTGGAGAAGGCCGGACGTCATCCGGGGCAGGTCGCCGGCAAGACACCGCATCTCCTGCCCGTCCAATTCGACGCTCCGGCCGCCACCATCGGCACGGTCGTGCCCGTGCGCGTGATCCGCGCCGGCTCGAACAGCCTGTTCGGCGAAGCCGTTACCGACGAGGCGGCGGCCGCTTGACGAGGCTCATGCCACGCTACCGCACCTCCATCCCGGGAGACGGGATGGCCGCGTCATGCCGTCCCGACTCCATTCGTGACGCTCAGCGATACTCACAGCAAGGAGCCTCTGCGTGCCGGCATCTGACGGTCTGAGTGGACGGGGAGCGCCCCTTCGTGGGCGTGGTCCGGCGGCGCGAGTGGGAGAGATCGTGGAGACGGTAGACGTCTCCCTGACCTTCGATGACAACCGGCTCGCCAGCCTCGTTTTCGGCCAGTACGACCAGAACGTCGCCCATATCGAACGGCGTCTGGCCGTCACCGCCACGGCTCTGGGCAACCACCTCGTGGTGAAGGGACCGCCGGATGCCGCCGAGAAGGCGCGCAAGGTGTTCGAACGGCTCTATGCGCGTGTGAAGGCCAGCGGCACCGCCCTGACCCTCGGCGATGTCGACGGCGCGATCCAGGAGACGACGCTTCAGGGCAACCTCTTCCCCTCCGCGGAGGTGAGCGCCGAGCCGGATCGCCCGCATTTCGACCAGATCGCCACGCGCAAGCGCGGCGCCGTGCGGGCCAGGAACGCGGCCCAGGACACCTATATCAAGCTTCTTCGCAACCATGAGCTCGTCTTCGCCGAAGGCCCCGCCGGCACCGGGAAGACCTGGCTCGCGGTGGGCTACGCGGTGTCCCTGCTGGAACAAGGCCATGTGGAGCGCCTGATCCTCTCACGGCCCGCCGTCGAGGCCGGCGAGCGTCTCGGCTTCCTGCCCGGCGACATGCGCGAGAAAGTCGATCCCTACCTGCGTCCGATCTACGACGCGCTCTACGATTTCATGGAGGCGCGGCACGTGGACCGCAGCCTGCAGACCGGCGTCATCGAGATCGCGCCGCTGGCGTTCATGCGCGGGCGGACCCTGACCAACGCCGTGGTCCTGCTCGACGAGGCGCAAAACACCACCTCGATGCAGATGAAGATGTTTCTCACCCGTCTCGGCGAGAACTCGCGGATGATCATCACCGGAGACCCGAGTCAGGTCGATCTCCCGCCCGGCCAGAAATCCGGGCTCGTCGAGGCCGTGAACATACTCGATGGTGTCGAGGGGATCGGCCGGGTGACCTTCCGGGACGTCGACGTGGTGCGCCATGACCTCGTTCGCCGCATCGTCACCGCCTACGAGACGGCTGCCCATGGCGAGGGCGATGCGGACCGCTCGCCCATGTCCCGTCGCAGGCCGCTTTCGTGATGCCGGGGTCTGAGATCGAATCCGAGATCGACGTCGCCGTGGAGGACCACCGTTGGGAGACCGTGGTGCCGGACCTCGAGGCTTTCGTCATCCGGGCGGTAGAGGCGGGACTTGCCATCGCGCCCGATACGCCGGCCCATCCGATCGAGGTGAGCGTGCTGCTGACCACGGATGAGGTGGTCCAGGACCTCAACCGGACCTGGCGTGGCAAAGACAAGCCCACCAATGTCCTGTCTTTTCCCGCTTCGCCGCAACCCGCCCATGCGGGTGTCGCGGTGCCGCTCGGCGATGTCGTTCTTGCGTATGACACGATGCTGCGCGAGAGTGCCGAGCAGGGAAAACCGCTTCAAGACCACCTCGCGCATCTTCTGATCCATGGCACGCTTCATCTTCTCGGCCAGGACCACGAGACCGGCGACGCGGACGCGACCGCCATGGAGGCCTTGGAGACCGAAGCCTTGCACGGCCTCGGCATCGCCGACCCCTATGCCGAGTGAGGGGCGATTCCGCCCGCAATTCCAGATCAGAGAGACATGACGAACGATCGAAGTCGCGGCGCGGCTCAGGCTGCGCCCAGTAGCGGTGACGGTGAGGCTCAGGCGCGCGAGCCCTGGTACGACCGTCTGCTGCACGCCTTCCATCTCCGGCCGCGCGATTCGTTGCGCGACGATATCGAGGATGCGCTGGCCGAACCCGATTCGGGTGAGAACCTGTTCTCCCCCCTCGAACGGGCCATGCTCAAGAACGTCCTCGGGCTGCACAAGGTGCGCGTGGACGACGTGATGATCCCGCGCGCCGACATCGTCGCCGTCTCCATGGAGACGAGTCTCGGCGATCTGTTGAAGCTGTTCCGCACCGCCGGCCATTCGCGCCTGCCGGTTTACGGCGAGACGCTCGACGATCCGCGCGGCATGGTCCACATCCGCGACTTCGTCGATCACATCGCCGCCAAGGCTGAAGCGACCACCCGCCGACCGAGCGCCGCGATCGCCACTGCACTTCCCGATACGGCGGGCGATGTCGCAGCCGTGGTACCTCCGCGCCCGCGCCGTGGCACTCGTGCCCTGAAGGCACTCAACCTCGGCAATGTCGATCTTTCGGCGACCCTGGCCTCGACCCGGATCCAGCGCCCGGTCCTGTTCGTGCCACCATCCATGCCGGCCATCGATCTGTTGGTACGGATGCAGGCGACGCGCACGCATATGGCCCTCGTCATCGACGAATATGGCGGGACCGACGGGCTCATCTCCATCGAAGACCTCATCGAGATGGTGGTCGGTGATATCGAGGATGAGCACGATGTGGCCGAAGGCCACCTGGTTCAGCGCGTCGAGGGCGATGCCGACATGTTCATCGCCGATGCCCGCGCCGGACTCGCCGAGGTATCCGAGGTGAGCGGCGTCGATCTCGTCGCCGCGGTGGGCGAGATGGCCGAGGAGATCGACACGATCGGCGGCCTCATCGTCACGCTCGCCGGACGCGTTCCCTCGCGCGGCGAACTCATCACCGGGCCGGGCGACCTCGAATTCGAGGTGCTCGATGCCGACCCGCGCCGGGTGAAACGGCTGCGGCTGCATCGCGGGCCGATGAAGATCGCCCCGCTCATACCCCTGGCCCTTCCGCCGCCGAGCAGCAGTCCGATCGCCGAAGCTTCCTAGCGCCTGACTGTGCGCTGCGGACCTCGCGCCAGGCTTTCGTCTCACATCAGCTTTTCACAGGACGTGGCGGACACGCCTCGGGCTGATGCTCCAGCCGGGATGACCCGAAGATGAGCTACGCCTTCGACGGTGCCGGGTCGCGCCCTGCGCCCGTGCACGGAAGCGCGACGGGGCCGCTCGCTCACCTCGCGCAATGGATCATGCTCACCTCCGGCTGGCGTCGCCTGCTCGTGTCGATCGCCGCCGGCGCCGTCGGCGCATTGGCGATGCCGCCTTTCGGTGCCCTGCCCGCCCTCGTCGTTTCGCTGAGCATCGCCGTCTGGTTGATCGACGGGGCGGCAACGGGGCGGCGGGGAAACCGCGGTGCAGTCCTCGCCTGCGCGGTCATCGGCTGGGCCTGGGGCTTCGGCTACCTCACCGCCGGTCTGTGGTGGCTCGGCTGCGCGTTCCTGGTGGAGGCGGACGAATTCTTATGGGCGTTGCCCCTCGGTGTGATCGGCCTGCCCGCGGTGCTCGCGCTGTTCTACGCCGCGGGTTTCGCGCTGGCGCGCGTGCTCTGGTCACAGGGTCCCGCACGTATCGCCGCTCTCGCGGTCGGCATCTCTGTCTGTGAGTGGCTACGCGGCCACCTCTTTACCGGGTTTCCTTGGAACACCCTCGGCATGGCGCTCGGCCAGAACCTTTGGCTGATGCAATCCGCCTCGGTGATCGGGCTCTACGGCCTCACGCTTCTCGCTGTCCTGATCGCAGCCGCGCCCGCGACCCTCGCCACGGGTACAACGGCACGAGGGCGTTACGCACCGGCCCTGGCGGCCTCTGCCGGACTCGCCGCGATGGCGCTGTTCGGGATCGTTCGTCTGCCGCCGACCGCCACGGCGACGGTAGAAGGGGTACGTCTGCGGCTGGTGCAGCCGAACCTCAACCAGGACGCGAAGTTCCGCCCGGAAAATCGGGCCGACATCATCGACTGGTACATCGGTCTCAGTGATCGTGCCGCCGCGCCAGACCGTACCGGCATTGCTGACGTCACCCACGTGATCTGGCCCGAATCGGCGTTCCCCTTCCTGATCCAGCGCGATCCGGACTCGCTCGCACGCATCGCCGCCGCTTTCCCCCCGGGGCGGCAGCTCATCACCGGCGCGGCCCGCGCCGAGGAGCCGTTGCCGAATGAGCGCCCGCGTTTCTTCAATTCGATCCTGACGATCTCGTCCGGTCCGAAGCTCGGCGACATCTACGACAAGGTCCACCTCGTGCCGTTCGGCGAGTATCTGCCGGGGCCACTCGACGCAGCGTTGAGGGCGATGGGTCTACGCCAGTTCGTGTCGATTCCCGGCGGATTCACGCCCGGCGCCCGGTCCGGCCAGCGTCTGCTCGACATCGCGGGACTTCCCCCCGTTGTCGCGACGATCTGCTACGAGGCGATCTTTCCCGGCGAAATCCTGCCCGGACACGCGCCCGACGGGTCGTCTCCCGTTCCGGGGCTGATCCTTAACGTCACCAACGATGCCTGGTTCGGCGATACGCCCGGGCCGCGCCAGCACTTCGCCCAGGCTCGGCTGCGGGCCGTGGAGGAGGGATTGCCGATGGTGCGCGACGCCAATACCGGCATCTCGGCGGTGGTCGACCCGTATGGACGCATTACTGCCAGCCTGCCCGTGGGGGTAGAAGGCATCCTCGATGCGGATCTCCCCGTTCGGTTGCCCGGCCGCACAGTCTACGCCGTCCTGCGTGACCTGCCCTTCGCCGGGATGCTTGCCGGCCTCGGCCTCATCGCCCTCCTGGTAAGGCGCCGCATCGCGTGACCGATCCCACCTTGCGGAACGCCCGCCCGGTCCTCGTCGGGCTCGGGATGATGCTGGTCGCGTTCAACATGCGCCCCGCCCTCACCTCCCTCGGTCCCCTACTGGACGCCATCCGCGCCGAGACTGGCCTGACCGCTTCGGGGGCGGCGTTCCTGACGACCCTGCCGGTCCTCTGCCTCGGCCTCGCCTGCGTGCTCGGCCCCGTCATGGTCCGGCGGACGGGGGCGGAGCGTGGTGTGCTGGTCGCGATCCTGGTCATCGCCCTCGGCTCGGCCCTGCGCGGGCTCGGAGGGCTCCCTCCCCTTTTCGCCGGGGCCTGTATCGCGGCCGTCGGGATCGGCCTTGCCGGCGTCCTGTTGCCCGGATTGGTGAAGCGAGACTTCTCCGGGCAGGCCGGTTTGATGACCGGACTCTACACGATGGTCCTCTGCCTCGGCGCGGCGACGGGCGCCGGATCGGCGGTGCCCGTCGCCGATGCCTTCGGAGGCTGGACGCGTGCGATGGCGGCCTGGGCCGTACCGGCCGTGGCGGCGGCCATAGCCTGGATCGTCTTCGTCCCCCATCGCGAGAAGGGGCCGCCGCCCGCCCGCCGCCGCCCGCTCTGGCGCGATTCCCTCGCCTGGCAGGTCACCGGGTTCATGGGCCTGCAATCGTCCCTCGCCTACATCACTTTCGGCTGGCTCCCGGTCGTGCTGCAGAGCCGTGGCCTATCGGCGGTGGAGGCCGGATTCGTCACCTCCATCATGAGCATCGGACAGGCGCCGAGTGCCCTCCTCGTGCCGGCTTTCGCCGCGCGGCTGCGGGACCAGCGCGGTATCGCGATCGCCCTTCTCATCCTGTCGGCGGCGAGTTTCCTCGCCCTCGTCGATGGACCGGTCGCACTCGTACTCCCGTTCAGCATCGGGCTCGGTCTCGGAATCGGCGGTTTGTTCGGACTCGCCCTCACCATCGTGGTGCTGCGCGCCCGCGATGCGGTCGGCGCGGCCGACCTCTCGGCGATGTCCCAGGCGGTGGGCTATTCCATCGCCGCCCTCGGCCCGCTGGGATTCGGCCTGGCGCACGACCTGTTCGGGGGCTGGCGCGTCTCGGCCGGTCTGTTCTGTGCCATCGCCCTGGCGTCCGGAATCTTCGCCCTCGGCGCGGGCCGCGACCGGAAGGTCGGCGCGCCTCCCGCCGCGGAATGACCGCATAAAAAATCCCCGCGATCACGAGGATCGCGGGGAGGTCATGGTTCAGTCCGAACGACCGGAACTTATTCGGCGGCGACGCGATGCGCCTGGCTGCCATCCGTGTAGGTCTCGGCCTGGAGGCGCTTGCCCGGAGCCGCGCGGCCCGGCAGCGGCGGCAGGGCCTTGGCCTTCTCCAGATCGATGCCGGCACCTTCGGCGACGCGACGGCCGTAATCCTCGTCGGCATGCCAGAAGTGCCAGACCATCCGCAGTTGGATGGCTTCCGGGCACTGCTTCATGTCGCCGACGAGATTGGCGATCAGGTCGTCACGCTCCCAATCCTGGAACGAACGGTAGCGGACGCCGGCCTGGGTGTAGTCGTCCTCGGTGCGCGAGGTCTGGTAGCGGCCGAGCTGGCCCTGGACCGGCTGGTGGTAGTCCTTGGCGGGCTTCGGAGCCTCGCGCAGGCCCTCGGCCAGCGTCGAAGGCTCGTAGTTGATGTGCCGGTTCGGACCGGTGCCGTCGACCGAGTAGGTCATCTGGCCATCACGCTGGTTCGAATAGACCTTCACGCCGGGCTGCGGCGCATTGATCGGCAGCTGCAGGTAATTGGCGCCGACGCGGTAACGCTGCGTGTCCGAGTAGGACAGCGTCCGGCCCTGGAGCATCTTGTCGTCCGAGAAGTCGATGCCGTCCACGAGGACGCCGGTACCGAAGGCCGACTGCTCGACTTCTGCGAAAAAGTTGTCCGGCACGCGGTCGAGCACCATGCGACCCACGGGCAGAAGCGGGAAGTCCTCGACCGGCCACAGCTTGGTGTCGTCGAGGGGATCGAACGACAGGTGGTCGTTCGGGCCGTCCGGCATGATCTGCACGCAGAATTCCCACTCGGGGAAGTTGCCCTTCGAGATGTTGTCGTAGAGGTCACGCGTGGCGTGGCCGACATCCTTGGCCTGGATCTCGGAGGCTTGGGCCGAGGTCAGATTGCGGACGCCCTGCTTGGGCTCCCAGTGGAACTTGCAGAGCACGGCTTCGCCCTGGTCGTTGACCAGCTTGTAGGTGTTGACGCCCGAGCCCTCCATCTCGCGATAGTTGGCGGGAATGCCCCAGGGTGACTTCAAGTGAGTCACCATGTGGATGGCCTCAGGGTGCTGGGACACGAAGTCGAAGAAGCGCCACGCCTCCTGACGGTTCGTCACCGGGTCCGGCTTGAACGCGTGGATCATGTCGGGGAACTTGATCGCATCGCGGATGAAGAAGACCTTGAGGTTGTTGCCCACGAGGTCCCAGTTGCCGTCGACGGTCTTGAACTTCACCGCGAAGCCGCGCGGGTCGCGCTCGGTCTCCGGGCTCTCCTTGGCACCGGCCACGGTGGAGAAGCGCACGAACATCGGCGTCTTCACGCCGGTCTCGTTCAGGACGCGGGCGCGGGTGTACTTGGAGGCCGGCTCGTTGCCGATCTTGCCATAGGCTTCGAAATAGCCATGGGCGCCGGCGCCGCGGGCATGGACGACGCGCTCGGGAATGCGCTCGCGGTCGAAATGAGTGATCTTCTCGATGAACTGGTAGTTCTCGAGGGTCGCCGGTCCCCGCTCGCCGACCGTGCGCGTGCTCTGGTTGTCACGGACCGGATGGCCCTGGCGGGTGGTCAGTATCGGGCGTTGATCGCTCATGCGGAACTCTCTCCTAGAATGTCGGGACGATCCGGATCGGGCGTGCGGTGTCGCGTCGCCATCCTGGAATCGTTCTGAGACACCCTTATGAACCGTGCCTGATCGTTTGGCTAATGCATCGTCGCAAAGGCTGCGATAGACAGAGCCTATGAACGTATCGGGTCTGTCCCTCCGGGATCTGGAATATGCCGTCGCCGTCGCCGAGGAGAATCACTTCGGACGGGCGGCCGAACGCTGCAATGTGAGCCAGCCCACACTCAGCGTGCAGGTCCGCAAGCTCGAAGAGGCCTTGGGCCTCGTTCTCTTCGAACGTGGCAACCGGCGGGTGATGCTGACTCCGGCGGGTCAGAGCATCGTCCGCCAGGCCCGCACGGTGCTGGCCGAGGCGCAGCGGCTGCTGGCTCTGGCGAGCGAAGGGCGCGGCGCGCCCCTTACCGGACGCCTGGTCCTGGCCGCCATCCAGACCCTGGGGCCGTATCTGTTTCCCCTTGTGCTGAGAACATTGCGGCAGGAATTTCCCATTCTGTCCCTGGCATTGAGTGAGGCGAAGACGGCGGAGATCCTGGAGGGGCTGCGCGACGGCAGGGTCGACGCCGCCTTGATCTCCCTGCCGATCCCCACGTCCGGTCTCACCGTCTCGCCGCTGTTCATCGAGCCGTTCCTGCTCGCTTGTCCCGCCGACCATGCCCTCGCCCAGGGCGGGGCGTTGCGGGCGACGGACATCGCCGGGCCGGACCTCCTTCTCCTCGACGAGGGTAATTGCCTTCGCGATCAGGCCGTCGCCGCGTGCGGGGCCGGCTCCGCGGCGGGTCGCCATGCCACCTCGCTCGAAACTCTGCGCTCGATGGTGGCCGCCGGCGCCGGCTACACCCTGCTGCCCGCTCTTGCGGTGCCGGCTGGGGCCGATGCCAGCGGCCTCACCGTCACGCGTGGCTTCGATCTCGACGGGCCGGGCCGGACCATCGCTCTGGCCTGGCGCTCCAGCGACCCGCGCGCCAGCGGCCTTGCGCATTTGGCGAGCTTCTTCAGGGCGCACGCGCCCGCAGGGACAACGGCGTTTCGCGACGATGCCCCGGCGGGTCGTGACAGCGTCGCCGAACCGGTGTAGCGCCGGCTGCCTTCCATAGAATGGTCCCCCGTGCTCAGCCCGCGCTCCCTCGGCCTCTGGACGGCGCTCGTCGCCGCCTCGGCGGTCATTGCCTACAGCCTCACCCTGGCGCAGTTTCCGGCAGCGCTCCTCCTCGGGCCGATGCTCGTCGCCATCGCTTTCGGGGTCGGCGGTGCGAGCCTGTCGTTGGCGAAACCGGGTTTCCAGGCGGCGCAGGCCATCATCGGCTGCCTCGTCGCCAAATCCGTGACCGCCGACATCGTCGGTACACTTCTCGATGACGGGCTGCTGATCCTCGCCGTGGTGTTGGTCACCGTCATGGCCGGCGCCCTTGTCGGCTGGGCGCTGACCCGCCTGCGAATCCTCCCGGGTAGTACCGCCGCCTGGGGCTCGTCCCCTGGCGGAGCCGCCGCCATGACGGCCATGGCGGAAGAATACGGCGCGGATCCGCGCCTCGTCGCCTTCATGCAATATGTCCGCGTCGCTGCCGTGGTCCTGTCGGCCTCGGTGGTTGCCCGCATCCTCACCGACACATCGATCCCGGCACAGGCCGCATCGCTGGAGGAGGCCGGTATCCTCCCTGTGCTGGTGACGCTCTCAGTCGCCGGGATCGGCGCCGTGCTGGCCCGCTTTCTGCGCCTGCCGGCGAGTGCTCTCGTCGGGCCGATGATCCTGGGCGCCGTGCTCCACGCCATGGGCCTCGTCTCGATGGCCCTGCCGGAGCCGCTCCTCGATCTCGCCTATGCTTGCATCGGCTGGTATGTCGGCCTGCGTTTCACCGCGCAGACGTTGCGCGAGACCGTCGCGGCCCTGCCGGGCATCCTCACCGCCACCCTTGCGGTCATCGCCCTTTGCGGCGGCTGGGCCTTCGGCTTGACCTTCCTGCTTCCGGTGGACTTCCTCACGGCGTTTCTCGCGACGAGCCCCGGTGGGCTCGATTCCGTGGCGATCATCGCCGTCGGCTCGAAGGCCGACGTCTCCTTCGTCCTGGCGGTGCAGACCCTGCGCCTGTTCGTCGTCCTGATCACCGGGCCGCTTCTGGCCAAGTGGATCGCGCGCGGCGCTCCGGCGGATCGCTGAAAGCATGCGCGCGCTCTACTTCGCCTTCCTCAATTCCTGGCGCGGGCTCGTCTTCGGCGCCCGGACCGAACGGGCCTTGCGCCTGGAGCTCGTCCTGTTGGTGATCGGCGTTCCGGCGGCCCTTCTGCTCGGCGGAACGCTCTGGATCCGCGTGGCACTCCTGGCCAGCCTGCTCCTCATGCTGGCGGCCGAATTTCTGAATACGGCGATCGAGAAACTCTGCGACCACCTCCACCCGGACCACCATGCGCGGATCGGCGTGGTGAAGGATCTCGCATCCGCCGGGGCCTTCATGGCGCAGGCCGTGGCGGCCCTGGTGTGGCTGGCAGCCCTGGTCGACAGGTTCTTTTAAAGTCGACCCTCGTTCGCCATCTCCGCTACGGGCGGCGCCTTGTCCCACCGGGCCGGTGGATCGCCCCTCGCTTCTTCGTCGCCTCGGGCGTATCCCGAGGCACACCCGACATCGATTCTGAACCACCGACGGAGCACGCGTCTCCTTGACCGACTATATCCGCAAGATCCTCACCGCCCGCGTCTACGACGTCGCCATCGAGAGTCCGCTCGATCCGATGCCGCGCATGTCCGCGCGCCTGGGGCGCCCGATTCTGCTCAAGCGCGAGGATCTGCAGCCGGTCTTCTCGTTCAAGCTGCGCGGTGCTTACAACAAGATGTCCGGCCTCTCCTCCGAAGTCCTGGCGCGCGGGGTCGTCTGCGCTTCGGCCGGAAACCACGCGCAGGGCGTCGCCCTGGCGGCGGCCCGTCTCACCGTGCGCGCCGTCATCGTGATGCCGCGCACGACCCCCGCCATCAAGGTCGATGCCTGCCGCGCGCGCGGAGCCGAGGTCGTGCTGTTCGGCGATACGTTCGACGAGGCGCTCGGCCATGCCCGCCAATTGGAAGGCGAGCAGGGTCTCACGTTCCTTCACCCGTTCGACGATCCCGATGTGATCGCCGGACAGGGCACCATCGGCATGGAGATCCTGACCCAGCATTCCGGGCCTATCGAGGCGATCTTCGTGCCGGTCGGCGGCGGCGGTCTCGCCGCCGGCATCGCGACTTTCGTGAAGTACCTGCGGCCGGAGACGAAGGTCATCGGTGTCGAGCCGGACGATGCCGCCTGCATGGCGGCGGCCCTGGCCGCCGATGAGCGTGTCGTTCTGCCGACCGTGGGATTGTTCGCCGACGGTGTCGCCGTGCGCCAGGCCGGCGAGGAAACCTTCCGTCTCTGCCGCGAGCATCTCGACGGGGTCATCACCGTCGATACCGACGCCATGTGCGCGGCAGTCAAGGACATCTTCGACGACACCCGCGCCGTCTCCGAGCCGTCCGGAGCCCTGGCTCTGGCCGGTGCCAAGGTCTATGCGGCGCGCGAGGGCGGCTCGGCGGGGACGCTGGTGGCGATCTCCTCCGGGGCCAACCTCAACTTCGATCGCCTGCGCCACATCGCCGAGCGTGCCGAGATCGGCGAACAGCGCGAGGCGCTCCTCGGCGTGACGATCCCTGAGCAAGCAGGCTCCTATCGCGCTTTCATCCGCCATCTCGGCCCGCGTGCGATCACCGAGTTCAACTACCGCTACGCGCCCTCCGCCGAGGCGCAGATCTTCGTGGGCATCAACTTGCCCGGCGGAATCCCCGAGAAGCGCGACCTCATCGCCGGCCTCAGGGCCGACGGCTACAGCGTGGTCGATCTCAGCGACAACGAGATGGCCAAAGTGCATATCCGCTACATGGTCGGCGGTCGCTCGACCGAACTCACCGACGAGCGCATCTACCGCTTCCAGTTCCCGGAGCGTCCGGGTGCCCTCCTGCGATTCCTCGACGGTTTGGCGGACGGGTTCAACATCACCCTATTCCACTATCGTAACCACGGCGCCGATTACGGCCGGGTGCTCGCTGGAATCAGCGTTCCCCGAGAAGAGCGCCAGCGCTTCGATACCGCCCTGGACGATCTCGGATACCCGTATGTGGATGAAACGGACAATCTCGCCTACCGCCTGTTCCTGGCGACGGGAGAGATTGCCCGGTCGGAACTCGAAGTTTCCGATCGTACTTCTGGCTAATGAAGGCGCTGCAATTTTCGGTTGAAGCGCGGTCGCGCGGACACGCTTCAATGAGGGAAAGGCGTCGAGGCCTCGGATGAAAGATTTTTTTTATGTTTGCCTTGGCGTCCTTCCACGTAAGCCAAGGGCATGCCGAAGCAGCATTCCTCGGCCGTGAAAATTACGCAGTCCCCACTCTAAGGAACACTTTCTAAATTTGTCATAGGATAATTTGCGCCCTAGTTTTCCCAGGGGCCTACTTCCTTATGTCCATAGCCAGCAGTCTCAACGTCCGCCTTCCCGTGATGATCGTCGGTCTGGCAATGGTCAGTACTGCCCTCATGGGCAGCCTGAGCTGGTATTCGGCTAGGTCCGGATTGACATCCGCCGTGCAGGAGCGACTGGAATTCGCCGCTACGGCTCGTAAGACCGGGCTGGAACTGATCGCCGACCGCGCCCGCGGCGATCTGATCGCCACTGCTGGCAACAATCAGGTCTCCAGCAATGTCGGCGATCTGGTCGAAGCCCTCGATCCCAATAAGGCCGATTATGCCAGCCTCGTTCAGGCCTTCACCAGCCCGACGACCGTGCAGGAACGCATGGCCGTCGAGGGTACGGGCACGATGTATGGCCGACGCCACGCCAAGGTTCAGGAAGTCGCCCGCAAACTCCTAGAGCGTCCCGGCTATGCCGACCTTCTCTTCGTCGATGAGGAGGGGCGTATTGTCTACACCACGACGAAGGGCGCGGATTTCACCCATAGCCTCGCGGAGCCGGACCTGCAGAAATCCGGTCTTGCCAAGCTGATCGAGCGCCTGAAGACCGCCGAGCCCGACAGTGTTCTATCGCAGGACTTCGCCGCCTATCCCACCGATTCCGGTCCCTCCGCCTTCCTGGGACGTGGCATCTACCGTCGCGCCAACGTCGCCATGGGAACCGGCCAGGCCGCCTCGCGGATCGGCTTCCTCGTGCTGCGCGTGACGCCCGCCCTCTTCGACGCTTCGCTGTCCGAACGGAACGGCCTGGGCGATACGGGACAGGTCATGGCAGTCGGTTCCGATGGGCTGCTGCGTGGTAACCCACCCCTGAACTCTGCCGTGAAGGCGGGCATGCCCGTCACGATGGCCGGGCTTGACGCCGAGAGCCTGAAATCCGGCAAGCCCTTCGTCTACGGCAGCGGCGACAAAGCCCGCCTGGCCGCCACCGCCTCGATCTCGATGCTGGGTTCGCCCTGGACGATCGTCGCCGAGCAGGCCCAGAGCGAGGCGCTGCATTCCGTGAACAGCCTGACGAAATCGCTGCTCATGTCGGCTCTCGCGGTTCTCGCCGCCACGGCTCTTCTCGGCCTGCTCTTCGCCCGCAGCATCGTCCGGCCCCTCGGCGCCCTCGCCCGTGCCCTCCAGGCCTTGGCCCGTCGTGAGACCCTCGACGAGGTCCCTGGCAGCCGTCGTGCCGACGAGATCGGCGAGATCGCCCGCGCCGTCGTCACCATCCGCGACATTTCTCTGGAAGACGCTGCCCAGCAGCTTCAAACCACCGAGGCCTCCCGCATGCGCGCCGAGATCGAGCGCCGCGCCCTGCTCAACGAACTCGCCGACAATTTCGAGCGCTCCGTCGGCCGCATCGTGGATGGCGTGTCGTCCGCCTCGGCGAGCCTGCATGATGCGTCGAACAGCATGACCATGACCGTTGACGGCACGGTCAGCCGTTCGACCTCTGTCGCTGCTACCGCCCACCAGACTGCCGGCAACGTCAACGCGGTGGCCGCGGCCGCCGAGGAACTCGGCGCCACGGTGCAGGAGATCGGCCGTCAGGTCGAGCAGGCCGCCGATATGTCGCGCTCCGCCGTCGAGGAGGCGAGCCGTACCGCGGAGACCATGCGCACGCTGTCGGTTGCCGCGACGCGCATCGGTGACGTGGTCGGCATGGTCCAGCAGATCGCTTCGCAGACCAACCTGTTGGCCCTCAACGCGACCATCGAAGCCGCGCGTGCGGGCGAAGCCGGACGCGGGTTCGCCGTCGTGGCGGCCGAGGTGAAGAGCCTCGCCGAGCAGACCTCCCGTGCCACGGCCGAGATCCACCAGCAGGTGGAGGCGATCCAGGGCGCGACCAACGGCGCATCGGGCGCGATCCAGGGCATCGTCTCGCGGATCGAGAGCATGAGCATGGTGACCAGCAGCATCGCTGCGGCGGTCGAGGAGCAGAGCCTCACCACCCAGGAGATTGTCCGCAACATGGGGCAGGCTTCGGCCGGGACCGGCGCGATGACCACGGACATCGAGGAGGTCGCCCGCTCGGCGGCCGAGGCCGGCACCTCCGCCGGCCGGGTCCTGGTAGCCTCGGAAGACCTGTCGACACAGTCCGACAGCCTGCGTTCGGAAGTCGGTCAATTCCTCGCGACGGTGCGGGCCGCCTGACCCATCATGGGCCTCCCGCGTCGACCGAGGGTTGACGCGGGAGGCCCGGAACGTCCACAGCCGGCCCCATTCCTGGAGGCCAGCCGATGCCGCCGTTGCTCGCCCTGCCCTTTCCCGCCATCGATCCGGTGGCGGTGGCGATCGGCCCGATCACGATCAAGTGGTACGCCCTGTCCTACATTGCCGGCCTCGTCGGCGGCTGGTTCTATGCCCGCCGGCTGGTGGCGGCGGACCGGTTCTGGGGTGTCGTGCGGCGGCCGAGCCTCAACGACATCGACGACCTCATTGTCTGGGTCGCCCTCGGCGTCGTCCTCGGCGGCCGCATCGGCTACGTCCTGTTCTACAATTTGCCGCTTTATCTCAATGATCCCCTCGAGATCCTGGCGATCCGCAACGGCGGCATGTCGTTCCACGGCGGCTTTCTCGGCGCGGTGCTGGCGATGGTGCTGTTCGCCCGATCGCGAAAACTGTCGCCCTATACCCTTCTCGATCTCGCCGCCGTCGTCGTTCCCATCGGCCTGTTCTTCGGCCGCATCGCCAATTTCGTGAATGGCGAATTGTGGGGGCGGATCGCGCCGGATTTCGCCTACGCGGTCGTGTTTCCCTCCGGCGGCCCGCTGGCGCGGCATCCCAGCCAGCTTTATGAGGCGGCCACGGAAGGCGCCCTCCTCTTCGTGGTGATGGCGTTGGCCGTCCGTCGCTTCGGTTTCCGTAAGCCAGGTCTCCTCGGCGGGATCTTCGTCCTCGGCTACGCCCTCGCCCGCACGTTCTGCGAATTCTTTCGCGAACCCGACCGGCAACTCGGATACCTCTTCGGGACCGGGGACTGGCGCTATGGCGGCATCACCATGGGGATGCTGCTCTGCGTGCCCATGGCGCTGATCGGCCTCACCTACATCGCCCTCGCGCTCCGCGGCGTGACGCGGCCGCGCCGGCCCGTCGAGGAGACGGTGCGGGCTGATACGGCATGACCACGCCGCTCTTCGTCGAGATTCGCGACGAGATCGTCGAGGCGGGGCCGATGAGCCTCGCCCGCTACATGGCCCTCTGCCTCGGCCACCCGATCCATGGCTATTACCGCACCCGCGATCCCCTCGGCGCGCGCGGCGATTTCGTGACGGCCCCCGAGATCAGTCAGATGTTCGGCGAGCTGATCGGGATCTGGATCGCCGTCACCTGGGCCTCCATGGGAGGGCCGAGCGATCTCGTCCTGACTGAACTCGGCCCCGGGCGCGGTACGTTGATGGCCGATGCCCTGCGGGCGCTGGGTCGGGCGGCGCCGGATTTCCAGCCCGCCGTCCATCTCGTGGAGACGAGCCCCCTGCTTCGGGCGGCACAGGCCTCCCGCCTCGGAGCCGTGTCTCCGACCTGGCACGATGGGATCGAGACCCTGCCCGAAGGGCCGATGATCGTGGTTGCCAACGAATTCTTCGATGCGCTCCCCGTTCGCCAGTTCCAGCGTACGGAACGCGGCTGGTGTGAGCGTCTCGTCGGCCTTTCGCCGGATGGCGGTCGTCTCACGTTCGGTCTTGCCGCCGAGCCCGATCGCGAGATCAGCGCACAGGCGCCGGTCGGCGTGCTGATGACCGTTCCAGCACCGGCCCTCGGCATCTCGCGAAATCTCAGCCGCCGGATCGTTGCCCAGGGCGGCGCGCTGCTGGCCATCGATTACGGGCATGCCCGACCCGGATTTGGCGATTCGTTCCAAGCGGTATCGGCTCACCGCTTCGCCGATCCCCTGCTGTGTCCCGGTGAGGCGGATCTGACGACCCATGTCGATTTCGCCGCCCTCGGCCGAGCGGCCAGGGGTGAAGGCGCCCGTATCGACGGTCCGCTGGACCAGGGAGCGTTCCTCCTGAACCTGGGACTGCGCCAACGCGCCGATCGCCTGAAAGTCGGGGCGAGCCGTGCGCAGGCCGACGCGCTCGATACCGCGTTTCATCGGCTCACGGCATCGGGAAAACGAGGCATGGGCAGCCTGTTCCAGGCCATTGGGATCGCCGATCCAAGACTGCCCGTTCTCAGCGGTTTCAACCCGGCCTAACTACGATCTCGGCGGTCTGCGACGACGCTCGGGGCACGGGCGATGCGGTCGCGCAGGTCCTGCACCTACCCAGGATCTCTCGAAGACTTCGAACAGATGCGGCCGGAGGTGGAGGTGGTCATCGCGCCTATCCGTGCCACTCGAACAGCTTCGCTCTATCGAGCCGAACCTCCTCCGGCTCGGATTGCCGAACATTGGCGTTGGGCCTTGTCCGGCCGAGGATTTGCCGAGATGACGCCTGACGCATAAGAACATTCGCCACACCGGGCGATGAAGCGAGGGCCAAGCGCATGAAGGTTGTCGATCTCGATCGGGAAACGGTCAAACGCGGGCTCGACGACGGTTCGATCCTGCTCATCGATGTGCGGGAGCCGCACGAATATTCGGCCGGGCATATTCCGGGTTCGGTCACTCACCCGCTATCGACCTTCGACACGCAAGCGTTGTCGGCCCTCATCTCCGAGGACGGGCGCCGCCCGGTGTTTTCGTGCGCGGCCGGTGTCCGTTCGGTTCATGCCTTGGCCGCCGCGCAATCCGCCGGGATCCCGGTGGAGGAGCATTATGTCGGCGGGTTCAAGGACTGGTATCGTGCCGGCGAAACGGTCGAGTCCTGAACATCCGGTGTCCGAAGTCGGGCCGGTCGGCGGTTCGGCGATTATTCCACGCCTCAATCCCATCGCTCCACGGGCTATGTGCGGCAGCGCACGACATCGCGGGAACGGTGCCTTTAGCTCGCTGGGCGCAGGGAAAAGCAACATGATCAAGCGTCCGCTCTCCGGATGGTCGTCCGCGATCCTCCTGTCCGCAGCATTTCTAGCCTTCGCATCTCCGGTCTCCGCGCAGGCGCCCGGTGGGCCGCCTCCCAAAGTCACCACGGCCAAGCCGGTGGTGCGTGAGATCGTCGAAACCGACATGTATACCGGGCGGTTCGATCCGGTAGAGATCGTCGACGTCCGGGCGCGGGTCACCGGTTATCTCGAGAAGGTCAACTTCGTGGATGGCGCGACGGTGAAGAAGGGCGACCTGCTCTTCGTCATCGACCGCCGCCCTTACAAGGCTGCCCTCGACCAGGCCAAGGCCGCCCTCACCTCCGCGCAGGCCGGGCTGACCTTCTCGCAGACTGACCTCGAACGCGCTCAGACCTTGAGCCGCTCGGGCAACATCTCAGAGCAGGTGACGGATCAGCGCCGTCAGGCGTCGCAGACGGCACAAGCCAATGTCG
Source organism: Methylobacterium sp. AC832 (assembly GCF_979256025.1). Lineage (NCBI taxonomy): Bacteria > Pseudomonadati > Pseudomonadota > Alphaproteobacteria > Hyphomicrobiales > Methylobacteriaceae > Methylobacterium > Methylobacterium sp. AC832. Next base: position 1,334,249 of record NZ_CEEDMV010000001.1, on the reverse strand, counting down.
ACAGCGCCGATGCCCAGCTTCGACAGGCTCAGCTCAATTACGACTTCACCGAAGTCCGCGCCCCGATCTCTGGCCGGATCAGTCAGCGCCTCGTCACCGAGGGCAACATTGTCATCACCGATCAGACCCAGCTGACGACCATCGTCTCCCTGGACCCGATCTATTTCGGCTTCACCGTCGATGAGCGCTCGTTCCTGAAATACCAGGGCAGCCTCGGCATAGGCATGGGCCAGACCCAGAAGGGCAAGGGCGTTCCGATCCTGATCGCCTTGACCAACGAGACCAAGCCCACCCGCAAGGGCACGCTCGACTTCGTGGATAACCGGGTCGACAACGCCACCGGTACGGTGCTGCTGCGCGCCACGGTCGAGAACCCGGACGGCTTCATCAAGCCGGGCCTGTTCGGCATCGTTTCGCTGCCGGCGACGAAGCCGTTCCAGGGTATCCTGCTCCCCGACGAGGCCATCTCGGCGAACCAGGACAAGCGCATCGTCTACATAGTGGCCGACGATGGTTCTGTGAGCACCCGCGACGTGAAGCTCGGGCCGAAGGTCGATGGATACCGCGTGATCCGCGAAGGCTTGAAGGGCGACGAGAACGTCGTCGTCAACGGCCTGTCCCGCGTCCGCCCCGGCGCCAAGGTGACGGCAGAGGCGAGCACGCTGCCGCCGAGCCGCAGCTGACGCGACCCCATTCTAGACCGGGCCCGCTCGTTTCCGCCTTCCGTTTCAGGGGCGTGACATCAGGCGGGCTCGTGACGGCGAACGAAGAAACATTCCCGCAGAGGTTGCCCAGGGCTCCTATGCGGCGAGAGGTTTGACCGATGCGCTTTGCCCACTTCTTCGTCGATCGGCCGATCTTCGCGTCGGTGACGTCGATCATCTTCCTGATCCTCGGCTACGTCTCCTACGAGTCGCTGCCCGTCGCGCAATATCCCGAGATCGTTCCGCCGACCGTCGTCGTGCGCGCCTCCTACCCGGGCGCCAATGCCGAGACGGTTGCGGCGACGATCGCGACGCCGATCGAGCAGGAGGTGAACGGCGTCGACAACATGCTCTACATGACGTCGTTGTCGACCAATGACGGCAACATGCAGCTGACCGTCACCTTCAAGGTCGGCACCAACCTCGATATCGCCAACGTGCTGGTGCAGAACCGCCTTTCGGTGGCGCAGCCGCGTCTTCCGCCGGACGTGCGCAACCTCGGCGTCACGGTGCGTAAGTCGTCGCCCGATCTGATGATGGTCGTGCACCTGCTCTCGCCCGACAACACCTACGACCAGAACTACCTCTCGAACTACATCTACCTGCGGATCCGCGACGAACTGCTGCGCCTCGATGGCGTCGGCGACATCACCGTGTTCGGCGGCAGCGAATACGCGCTCCGCATCTGGCTCGATCCGAACAAGCTGTCCGCCTACGGGCTCTCGACCACCGACGTCATCTCGGCCCTGCAGGAGCAGAACGTCCAGGTCGCTTCCGGCGCCCTCGGCGCCCCGCCCGCGCCGAAGGACAACGCCTTCCAGCTCGTCGTCCAGTCCCAGGGCCGCTTCCAGACCCCGGAGGAGTTCACCGAGGTCATCGTCAAGGCCAGCGACGGCCGCCTCGTGCGCGTAAAGGACATTGCCCGCACCGAGATGGGCCAGAAGGACTACACCACGCAGTCCTTCCTGAACGGGACCCCCGCCGTCGGCGTCGGCGTGTTCCAGCGTCCGGGGACGAACGCACTCGAAGCCGCCTCGCAGGTGCGGGCGACGATGGAGACGATCAAGAAGAGCTTCCCGCCGGGGGTCGAGTACCGCATCGCCTACAACCCCACGGAGTTCATCGAAGAATCGGTCCACGAGGTCTACAAGACCCTGTTCGAAGCCGTGGCCCTCGTGGTCGTCGTGGTCATCGTCTTCCTGCAGAGCTGGCGCACGGCGCTGATCCCCGTGATCGCGATCCCGGTCTCGCTCATCGGCACCTTCGCCGCCATGCAGGCCTTCGGCTTCTCCATCAACAACCTGACCCTGTTCGGGCTCGTTCTCGCCATCGGCATCGTCGTCGACGACGCGATCGTCGTGGTGGAGAATGTCGAGCGCAACATGGCCGAGGGACTCTCGCCCGGAGACGCCGCGCACAAGACCATGGACGAAGTGGGCGGCGCGGTACTCGCCATCGCCCTCGTCCTGTCGGCGGTGTTCATTCCGACAGCGTTCATCCCGGGTATTTCCGGCCAGTTCTACAAGCAGTTCGCGTTGACCATCGCGGCCTCGACCATCATCTCGATGTTCAACTCGCTGACGCTGTCACCGGCGCTCTGCAAGCTGCTGCTGAAGCCCCACCACGAACATGCCAAGCCGAAATTCTTCCTGACGCGGTTCTTCGGCTGGCTCGCCGACTTGTTCAATCGGGGCTTCGACAAGCTCTCGCATTGGTATGCAGCTACGATCGGCTTCCTGACCGGACGCATGATCGGCTTGCTCGGTATGATGGTGGTGTATGCCGCGATCATCGCCGGAACGCTGCATGTGGCCACCACGACGCCCACCGGCTTCATCCCGCAGCAGGACCAGGGCTACCTCATCGGCGTCGTCCAGCTGCCGGCGGGCTCGGCTCTGGAGCGCACCACCGCCGTGGTGCGGCGGGCCGCCGACATGGCCCTGAAGGTCGACGGCGTCGCCGATGCCGTCATCATCTCGGGCTTCGACGGGGCGACCTTCACCAACACCACCAACGGCGCCGTGATGTTCCTGGTCCTGAAGGGGGCAAAGGAGCGTGCCACGACGGGTAGGACGGCGGCGGCCATCACCGGCGACGTGTTCAAGGCCACGGCCTCGATCCAAGAGGCCCGCGTCCTGTTCATTCCGCCGCCGCCCGTCCGAGGCCTCGGTACCGGCGGTGGCTTCAAGATGCAGATCGAGAGCCGCCAGAACTCGGCCATCGCTCCGCTGCTGGCCGCCACGAACGAGATTCTCGGTCAGGCGAACCAGAGCAACGACGTCCAGCGCGTGTTCACCACCTTCGGCAACGACACACCTCAGCTCTTCATCGACATCGATCGCACGATGGCGCGGATGCTGAACGTGCCGCTCGCCTCGGTCTTCGCCACGCTGCAGACCAATCTCGGCGGTGCCTACGTCAACGACTTCAACACGTTCGGCCGTATCTATCAGGTGCGTGCCCAGGCCGACGCGGCCTTCCGCCTGGAGAAGGGCGATATCGAGCGGCTGAAGGTGCGTTCCTCCACCGGCGCCCTGGTGCCGATGGGAACCCTCGCTTCGATCCGCGAGATCAGCGGGCCGCAGATCGTCCAGCGGTTCAACCTGTTCTACTCGGTGCCGATCCAGGGCGATGCCAAGCCCGGCGTGTCGACCGGCCAGGCGCTCGCAGCGATGGAGAAGATCGCTCAGTCCCTGCCGGAAGGCTACGCCTACGACTGGACCGAGATCGCCTTCCAGCAGAAGGCGACGGGCAACACCGCGATCTACGTCTTCGGTCTCGGCGTGCTCCTCGTCTTCCTGGTGCTCGCGGCGCAGTACGAATCCTGGGCGCTGCCGCTGGCGATCATCCTCGTCGTGCCGACAGGTGTGCTCTCGGCTCTGGGCGCGGTGCAGTTCAGGGGGCAGGACAACAACATCCTGACCCAGATCGGGCTGATCGTGCTCATCGGTCTGGCGGCGAAGAACGCAATCCTGATCGTGGAATTCGCCCACCAGCTCGAGGAGACGGAGAAGAAGGGGCCGGTCGCCGCCGCGGTGGAAGCCTGCCGCCTGCGCCTGCGCCCGATCCTGATGACGGCCTTCGCCTTCATCCTCGGTACGGTCCCCCTCGTCATCGCCACCGGCCCCGGCGCGGAGATGCGTCAGGCTCTCGGAACCGCCGTCTGTTTCGGTATGATCGGCGCGACGTTCTTCGGGCTGTTCCTAACCCCGGTCTTCTATGTGGCGATCCGCAACATACTGATCTGGTTCGCCAAGAAGCGTGGCAAGGATCCGCACGACACCACCCCCGACAAGCACGATCCCCACGCGACGCCGTCGCACGCGTGAAGACGACAAGGTCCGGCGCATGAAGCTCTGCGCTGGACTCGCGGAAAAGGGGTTGCACGGGAAGGACCGTGAAGCTAAGACCCCTCAGCCCGTTACAGGGCGTCGAAGCGGAGCGCAGCCCAGTCAGCGCGTTGGTCCTCGGACCAAGGACTGGATCGGTGTCTTTCGCAGTCGATCGATAGTCAGGACGGTTCTTGACGGAGTATAGCGCAGCCCGGTAGCGCACCTGTCTGGGGGACAGGGGGTCGCAGGTTCAAGTCCTGCTACTCCGACCATTAAAACACGGTGACATTGGCCTTCGAGCTTATGTCGTCCGTCCTGACGGAAAGGCCGGGGTGCGCAGCCCCGGCCTTTTTCGTTTGCCTGAGAATTCCGGATTTCGGTATCGACTCCGGATGCATCGCGATACGGCCGAATCGATATCAGACGCCGATCGGGCTGCGGGGACGGCTGCGCTCACGGCGAGGTCCGGTGTACCGAGCCTCAGGCCGTCACCCTGCTGAAGGTCGCACCGATGGTCTCCTCGCCGCGCCATACCACGCGGCAAACTTCCATCCCCGCGACACAGGAGGAGTACAGGATGAACGTGTCAGGGACCTGGATGGCTTCCGGGAGGGTGAGGCGCACACCGGAGGCGGATATGTCGTAGACGATGCAGGGGATCGTCGTGTGTTCGTCTATGGCGATCAGGCCAGCCTCGTCCTTGCGGAGCCGCTCATCGATCCGACGCTCTCTCATACAAACCTCGCCATTTGCGCCTTCGAGGATGGGTGAGCGCCTGCGAAGGAAAGGCGAGCGCGATGGATCAAATACGATGCATCGCGGCTCAATCCCGTGTTTTCCGGCCCGTCAGAAGAAGATCGGCCGCGCCGCCGCGTGATGTTCGGCGAGGATCGCGCCCGTCGCCGGGTCGATTTCTTTCAGCACCGCGTCGTAGCCCCAGAGATCCGCCAGATGCTGCAGGACGCGTCTGGCATCGTCGGCCTGGAGCGTGATGCGGTTCAGCGCCTTGTGATGGACGATGAGGCGGCGGTTGCCCTCCAGGTCGACATCCACCACCTCGATATCGGGATCGAGCCAGGCGACGTCGTATTGTCGTGCGAAGGATCGGCGTAGCTTGCGGTAACCGCGCTCGTCATGGATCGCCTCGACGCGCAGTTCGGCTTCGTCGGGATCGTCGACGACGTGGAACAGGCGCATGTCGCGCATGAGCTTTGGGCTGAGGAACTGCGCGATGAAGCTCTCATCCCGATAATTCGCCCAGATGTCGCGCAGGGTCGCCATCGCGTCACCCGTGCCGGCGATCTCGGGGAACCAATGCCGGTCTTCCTCCGTCGGCTGCTCCACAATGCGGGCGATGTCCTGCATCATCGCGAAGCCGATGGCGTAGGGATTGTGCCCGCCATAGCCGCGCTCGTTGTAGTTCGGCTGGCGAATGACGTTGGTGTGCGACTGCAGGAATTCGAGATAGGCGGCTTCGTTGATGAGCCCCTTCTCCGACAGCGAGGTCATGATCCGATAGTGGCAATAGGTGGCGCAGCCCTCGTTCATCACCTTGGTCTGGCGCTGGGGATAGAAATACTGCGCCACGAGACGGACGATGCGCAGGATCTCGCGCTGCCAGGGCCGGAGCCTGGGGGCGGCCTTCTCGAGAAAATAGAGCAGGTTCTCCTGCGGTAGCTCCAGCAGCGCCTTGCGGCGCTCCAGGGCCGCATCCGGTCTGGCTCCGGCGGTCTTTTGCGGGAGGGTTCGCCAGAGATCGTTGTAGATCTGTTCGCCATGCTCAGCCCGCTCCCGCTCGCGACGTTGCTCGGAGGCGAGGTCGGGCCGTTTCTTGCGGGGATAGCGATGGATGCCCTGGCTCATCAGCGCATGCGCGGCGTCCAGCACTTGCTCCACGGCATGGTGGCCGTAGCGCTCCTCGCATCGGGAGATGAAGCCCTTCGCGAAGTCGAGGTAATCGAGGATACCCTCGGCATCGGTCCATTGCTTGAACAGGTAATTGTTCTTGAAGAAGTGGTTATGGCCGAAGGCGGCATGCGCGATCACCAGCGTCTGCATCGTCGCCGTGTTCTCCTCCATGATGTAGGAGATGCACGGATCGGAATTGATGACGATCTCGTAGGCGAGCCCCATCATCCCCCGCCGGTAACCGGCCTCGTGCTGGGCGAAATGCTTGCCGAAGGACCAGTGCTTGTAGAACAGCGGCATGCCGATGGAGGCATAGGCGTCGAGCATCTGCTCGGCGGTGATGATCTCGATCTGGTTCGGGTACCAGGACAGGCCGAGTTCCCGCGCCTCGGCCTCGCACGCGTCATGAATGCGGCGGATGGTGTCGAAATCCCAGTCGTTCCCGCTGAACAGGGGTGTCTGGCGGCCCGAGATCGTTTGGGGAAGCGTGAGTGTCATGCGTGGTCCCGATCTATGCGTCGGTATAGTCCGTCCGCCTCATCGCTGAAGACCGAGAGGCCGGAACAGGTCTTCCCTCCTCCGTAGCGGGACGAGGGTCGCGCGCGAGAGCGCCGCTCACCCCTCCGCCTCCGCCCGGGCGTCCTTTCGCCCGAACAGGTCGCGGAAGACGGGGTAGATGTCGCGGCGGTGGTTGACCTTGCGCATGGCGATGGCGCCGCCCGATTTGGCTAGCCCCTCATAGGTGCGCCAAAGGGTGGTGCGGTGCTCCACGAAGCCGGCGCGAGGACCGTTCTCGTCGCCGACTTCGAGATAGGCGAAGTGCTGACAGGCGGGCAGGATATGCGCCCGCAGCAATTCGGTGGCAGTCGGCCCGTCGCTGGAGACGTTGTCGCCGTCAGAGGCCTGCGCGGCGTAGATGTTCCAGTCATCCGGGCTGTAGCGCTCGGTGATGACCCGCTTCATCTCCACCAGGGCCGAAGAGACCAGCGTCCCGCCGGTCTCGCGCGAGCCGAAGAACGTTTCTTCGTCCACCTCCGTCGCCTTGTCGGTATGGCGGATGAAGACGATCTCCACGTGGCGGTAGCGCCGCGTGAGGAAGATGTGCAGCAGGATGTAGAAGCGCTTGGCCAGATCCTTCATGTGCTCGGTCATCGAACCGGACACATCCATCAGGCAGAACATGACCGCCTGAGCGATGGGGCGCGGATAAGGCTCGAAGCGGCGGTAGCGAAGATCGATCGGGTCGACATAGGGAATGCGCCGGGTGCGCTCGCGCAGGGCTTCGAGGGCGAGCTTCATGTCCGGCAGAAGCGGGTCGGTCCCGTGGGCGTCGGCGATCCGCGCCTCGAGTTCCGCGATCTCGTTCGGCTTCGGCCGCTTGAGAGCGATGCGGCGCGACATGGAATTGCGCAGGGTGCGCGTCAGGGCGAGGTTGGCGGGCGAGCCGGACACCGTATAGCCCGCCCGACGCAGTCCCTCGGTTTCCACCACGGAGAGGCGGCGCTTGGCGAGGTCGGGGAGTTCCAAGTCTTCGAGGAAGAGTTCGAGGAACTCATCCCGCGTCAGCACGAAGTTGAAGGCGTCCTCGCTGTTCTCGGAGCCCTCACCGCCCTCCCCCGAGCCCTTTCCGCCGCCGCCGCCGGGGGGACGCTCGATCCGGTCTCCCTCCACGTAGGTCTTGTTGCCGGGAAGAATGTAATCCTGAAATCCGGTGCCGGATTGCCGGCTGAGTCTCGGTTCGCGAACGCCGTCGCCCGGAACCGTGACGCGGCCATCCTTGCCGAGATCTTTGATGTCCTTCTCGCGGGCCGATTCTCGCACGGCACGTTGGGCCATGTCTTTGACCCGGCGCAGGAAGCGCTGACGGTTCGCGAGGCTCTTGCCTCCTGGATTCAATCGACGGTCGACGATGTGCATCCGGTGTTTTCGCCCTCGCCTTCAAGACTCTGGCAGTTCGCTGGTCGTGGCGGGCGGACATCGATGATGCCCGCCCGTCTGTCCGTCGCGACGGGACGCGCTCGTAAAGCTAGCCCGCCTGTTTCACCCTCATGTACCATTCGACCAGCCGTCGGACCTGCCTTTCGGTGTAGCCGCGCGCCACCATGCGGTCGACGAACTCGCCATGCTTCTTCTCGGTGTCGCCGTCCTTCTTCGAACCAAAGGAGATCACCGGAAGCAGTTCCTCCACCTGGCTGAACATCCGGCGCTCGATCACCTCCCGCAGCTTCTCGTAGGAGGTCCATGACGGGTTGCGTCCGCCATGCTGGGCCCGCGAGCGAAGGGCGAACTTCACCACCTCGTTGCGGAAATCCTTGGGATTCGCGATGCCGGCCGGCTTTTCGATCTTGGTGAGCTCCTGGTTCAGAAGTTCACGATTGAGGAGCTGCCCGGTCTCGGAATCCTTGAAGTCCTGGTCCTCGATCCACGCATCGGCGTAGTCGATGTAACGGTCGAACAGGTTCTGGCCGTAATCGTGGTAGGATTCGAGATAGGCTTTCTGGATCTCGTGGCCGATGAACTCGGCATAACGCGGCGCTAGTTCGGTCTTGATGAATTCGAGGTAGCGCTTCTCCGTCTCCGGCGGCAATTGTTCGCGGCGCAAGGCCTGTTCGAGCACGTACATGAGGTGCACGGGATCGGCGGAAACCTCGGTGGTGTCGTGGTTGAACGTCGCCGCCATCACCTTGAAGGCGAAGCGCGTGGAGATGCCGTCCATGCCCTCGTCGACGCCTGCCGAATCCTTGTATTCCTGCATGGAACGGGCGCGGGGATCGACCTCGCGCAGGGATTCGCCGTCATAGACGCGCATCTTCGAGAAGGCGTTGGAATTCGCGTGTTCGCGCAGGCGCGAGAGCACGGAGAAGCGTGCCAGCATCTCCAGCGTGCCGGGAGCGCAGGCCGCGTCCGCCAGTTCGGAGCCCGAGACCAGCTTCTCGTAGATCCGCTGCTCTTCCGTCACCCGCAGGCAGTACGGCACCTTGATCACGTAGATGCGGTCGATGAAGGCTTCGTTGTTCTTGTTGGTCTTGAAGGTCTGCCACTCGGACTCGTTCGAGTGCGCCAGGATGATCCCGGTGAAGGGGATCGCGCCGATATTTTCGGTCCCGACGTAATTGCCCTCCTGCGTCGCCGTGAGCAGCGGGTGCAGCATCTTGATGGGCGCCTTGAACATCTCGACGAATTCGAGAACGCCCTGGTTCGCCCGGTTGAGGCCGCCCGAGTAGGAATAGGCATCGGGGTCGGCCTGGGACAGCGTCTCCAGGCGGCGGATATCCACCTTACCAACGAGGCTTGAGATGTCCTGATTGTTCTCGTCGCCGGGCTCGGTCTTGGCGATGCCGATCTGGCGCAGGCGTGAGGGCCGGACCTTGATGACCTTGAACTGCGAGATATCGCCGTTGAACTCGTCGAGGCGCTTCAGAGCCCAGGGGCTCATCAGCCCGGTGAGACGGCGGCGGGGAATGCCGTAGCGCTCCTGGATCTCGGCCCCCAGCACTTCGGGGTCGAAGAGGCCGAGGGGGCTTTCGAAGACGGGCGAGACCTCGTTACCGGCCTTGAGCACATAGATGGGGTGGACCTCCATCAGCGCCTTCAGCCGCTCGGCCAAAGACGACTTGCCGCCACCCACCGGGCCGAGCAGGTAGAGGATCTGCTTGCGCTCCTCCAAACCTTGCGCGGCGTGCCGGAAGAACGAGACGATCCGCTCGATCGTCTCCTCCATGCCGTAGAATTCAGAGAAGGCAGGGTAGATCCGGATCGTCCGGTTCATGAACACCCGGCCGAGGCGGGCATCCTTGGACGTATCGATGAATTCCGGTTTGCCGATCGCATCGAGGATGCGTTCGGCCGCTGTCGCATACATCAGGGGTTCGTCGCGGCAGGCCTCGAGAAATTCGGAGAGGCTCATCTCCGTGTCGCGGCGTGCTTCGTAACCCCGGGTAAAGCTCTGGAACAGGTCGTTCGTCGATGGCATTGGCATCCCGATCCCTTCACGACTGACGTAGCTTCATCCTGTCTCGGCTAGGATGCAACTGACAGGCCCAGTTTTGTCGCAGTGCGGTCGCGACGGCAATTGAGCGTGGGAAGCTTGCCACAGTGCGGAGTCCGGCGGCGTGGATACAGGCCGCCGGACGCGTCATGCCTGAATGGTCTCAGGCTAGGCTCACAGGTCGGTGGCGCCCTTCTTGCTCTCGTCACCGCCCTTTGTGGCCGAACCGCCGACGGTGATGTTGATCGTCTGGGTCGTGGTCTTCCCATCCGCCTTCTTCACCTCGACCACGACTTCGTCGGTTCCGGTGAACCCGTCCTTGCTCTGGTAGAAGACGCCCGTCGCGGCGGTCTTCTTGTTCGGGCATTTGTGGCTCGACGGGGTCGTGACGCTGCCGGTCTTGGTGATGAGCGATCCATTCTTGGGCGACGTGCTGATGCGGATCTCGGGCATCGAGCCCGGCTTGCAATCGTCCTTCAGGTTCGAGGCGATGAGAATGCGGACGCTCTTGCCGGGTGCCGCGGTCTCAGAGCGGGTCGCGGTGTCCTGGGCGATAGCCGGGACGCTGGCCAGGGCGAGAAACAAGCCTGCTGCGAGAGAGGTCTTCGATTTGACGGCGTACATCGGGCGGTCTCCGGTGATGCCTGGCGACCTTATGGGACGAAAAAAGTGCGACCGCCGTGGCCGGATGCATGTGGGAAGGCGCCTGCCCGCCGTCGAGGGCACCGGAACGTTTCCTTCGCGAGCAGGGGTCCGCACGCTCTCGGACACAAACGATCCATCAGGTGCAAAACGTCCCTCGCGCCGACCCCGATGGACGTCTCAGGAGTGAGCCGAAGGATCCGACGGGTCGCGGAGATGCCGTAGAGCATCCCGGCACGCGTAAAGGTCGTCCAGCACTGCCCTCAGAGCCTGTCGATCGAGGCTCTGGCGCTCGTCGCCGGCGAGATGGCTGACCGCTTCGTCCTCTGCCTCAGAATCCCCGGCGTCCAGATCGCGCTGGCTCGGCGCCGCCACCTCCGCTTCGCCTCGGCCGACCGATTGCACGAAGCGGATGCCATTCTCCTTAAGGACACGCTGGGCACCACGGATCGTGTAGCCCTGGTCGTGAAGCAGGCGGCGGATGCCCTTGATCAGGTCGACGTCTTCGGGCCGATAGTAGCGCCGACCGCCGGCACGCTTGACCGGCCTGACCTGGGTGAACTTGGTTTCCCAGAACCGAAGGACGTGCTGCGGAACGTCGATATCGTCGGCGACTTCGCTGATGGTGCGGAAGGCGCCGGGGCGCTTCTCCACGGTGTCGCGGTGATCCATCAGGCCGGGGATGCTCGCCTCGAAGGAGCCGTCCCTGCCGGAGGTCGGATCGGTCGGAACCTTGGCTGCCAGCGGCATGATGGACCTCAATCGTCGTCCTGTTCCGCAACGCCGTTCACGCCGTTGATCCGGGCCTTGAGCACGTTGGAGGGTTTGAACACCATCACCTGGCGCGGCTCGATGGCAACCTCGACGCCGGTCTTGGGGTTGCGGCCGACGCGCCGGCCTTTGCCGCGAACGACGAAGGAACCGAACGAGGACAGCTTCACCGTTTCACCGGATGCGAGGCAGCTGCAGATTTCCGACAACACGGTCTCGACGAGAGCCGCGGATTCCGTCCGCGACAGGCCGACCTGCTGATAGACGGCCTCGCTCAGATCGGCGCGTGTGACCGTCTTCCCTGCCATGCGTCATTCCCCAAACGAATCGTATTTTCTAACGTATCTCTATGATCGGACACGCTAATCTTCGTTTGCCCCGCGGTCAACCACGCGTCCGATCCAAAGCTTGGCCATGCCATGGAAGCGTGGCGCGCCCTACCAACGGATGAGTGAGGCGCCCCAGGTGAAACCACCGCCGATGGCTTCGATCATCACGAGATCGCGGCGCTTGATCCGACCGTCCTTGCGGGCCGCATCGAGGGCGAGCGGGATGGAGGCCGCCGAGGTGTTGCCGTGCTGGTCGACAGTGAGGACGACCTTGCTCCGGTCGATGCCGAGCTTGTCGGCGGAGGCTTCGATGATGCGCCGGTTGGCTTGATGCGGCACGAACCATGTCAGGTCGTCCGCGCTCGTCCCCGTGGCGGCGAACGCGTCGGCGATGACATCCGTCACCGAGCCTACCGCGAAGCGGAAGACCTCCTTGCCTTCCATCCGCAGGTGGCCGGTCGTGCCGGTGGAGCCGGGGCCGCCATCGACGTAGAGCTTCTCCCGGTGCCGTCCATCGGACCGCAGGTGGCTGGTGAGTACGCCACGATCGTCACTCGTCCCTTCGCCGTCCTGGGCTTCGAGCACGATCGCCCCTGCCCCATCGCCGAACAGCACGCAGGTCGTGCGGTCTTCCCAATCGAGGATTCGCGAAAAAGTCTCGGCGCCGACCACGAGCGCGCGTTTCACGCTCCCGGAGGCAATGAACTTGTCGGCGGTGGCGACGCCGTAGACGAACCCGGCGCAGACTGCCTGGAGGTCGAAAGCGAAACCCGACCGTATCCCCAGCCCCGCCTGGATCTGGGTCGCCACGGACGGAAAGGTATGGTCCGGCGTGGACGTGGCGCAGATGACGAGGTCGATATCCTCCGGACCGAGCCCGGCGTCTTCCAGGGCAGCGGCAGCGGCCTTGATGCCCAGGGTCGATGTGGTCTCACCGGCATCGGCCAAGTAGCGCTGACGGATACCCGTGCGCTGGACGATCCATTCGTCGGAAGTGTCGACGGTCTTCGTCAACTCGTCGTTCGTCACCAGGCGAGCGGGAAGGGCCGAGCCCGTTCCCGCCACTACGGAGCGTATAACCGCCATGTCAGATCCGATCCGGCATCGACCACCTCATGCGGAGGCGGCCATGGGCGTGAGTTCGAGCATGTCGCGAATGGTCCGCATCAGGTCGTGACGCGCCATATCGTGCGCAAGATCGACGGCGGCTGCGAAACCATGGGCATCTTCCGAGCCGTGGCTCTTGATGACGATACCCTCCAGACCGAGGAAGACGCCACCGTTTGCCCGGCTCGGGTTCATCTTGTCGCGGAGTGCCTTGAAAGCCTGCCGGGCGAAAAAGTATCCGATCTTGGCCGAGAGGGTCCGGCTCATGGCCGCGCGCAGGTAGCTGCCGATCTGCTTGGCCGTGCCCTCCGCGGTCTTCAGCGCGATATTGCCGGTGAAGCCTTCGGTGACCACCACGTCCACGGTGCCCTTGCCGAGGTCGTTGCCCTCCACGAAGCCGTGATAGGTCAGGTTCGGCAGATCGCTTTCACGGAGGCGCCGGGCGGCTTCCTTCACCGCCTCGTTGCCCTTCATCTCCTCGGTCCCGACATTGAGCAGGCCCACGGTCGGCTTATCGAGATCGAACACGATCCTGGCCATGGCGGCACCCATCAGGGCCATCTCCACGAGATGCTCCGCGTCTGTGCCAATCGTCGCCCCCACATCGAGGACGACGCTCTCGCCGCGCACGGTCGGCCAGAGGCACGCGATGGCAGGGCGCTCGATACCGGCCAAGGTCTTCAGGCAGATTTTCGACATCGCCATGAGCGCACCGGTATTGCCGGCGGAGACGGCCGCATCGGCCTCCCCGTCCTTCACGGCCTGAATCGCGCGCCACATCGAGGACTTGCCTCGGCCCGAACGCACGGCTTGGCTCGGCTTCTCGTCCATGGAGATCGCCACGGTGGTATGGCGGATCTCCACGGCGCCCTTCAGGCGCGGTTCGGCCGCCACCAGCGGGGCGAGGATGGCCTCGTCCCCGAACATCAGGAACGTCATCTCGGGATGGCGCTCGCGCGCGATGGCGGCGCCGGGGACCACGGTCGTAGGACCGTGATCGCCGCCCATGGCGTCGAGCGAGATGCACACTCTTTGAGACATGTGGTTCGGCCGGAGGCCTCTTTCAGGACGGACAGACCCCTCTTGCAAAAGGGTCGACGAGACGCCCTTCGGCGAGAAGGGATGGTCGAGAGGCATGGACCCGCATGAGCGGGCCCCTCCTCGGCGCGGCGGAAAATAGCGGTTCGAGCCCGGCGGGCAAACGAAATCTCAGCTTTTCCGGAATCCGTATCGCGACTTCGGCGCCGGAACCCTGAAAATCCGTCGCTCGGGCCGAGCGTCAGGCCTCGTCGCGCTTCAACGTCTTGAGGATGGCCAGCGGCGATTCCGTCGCGTCGGTCACGGGCTCGAAGTCGATGCCGGGCTTGCGCGGATACGGATCGAGGCCAAGCGCCAGGAATTCGGCGGTGACCTGTCCGAGGTCGATCGTACCGTTGACGATCGGATCCGGGATATCGGCCTCCTCGTCTCCGGCGTCCTTTTCCGGCTCGTGATCACTGAACACGATCTCGACCGGTTCGGAGATTTCCGCCTCGAACGGCTCGAGGCTGATTGTGCAGACCTGCGTGACGAAGGCCGAGACCGTGCCGGTGATGACGAGGCGGGCGGACGTTCCGCTCCAGTGTAGCCGGCCCACGAGATCGCGGATGGCCGGAATCCGGAAATCCGCCGCCAGCGCCGCTTCTTCCTCGGGGGTCGCATCAATGACGATCCCTGCCCTGTCCCTGGGCAGGCGGTCGACCCGGAATGGCCGCGACAATGGCCCGGCCGTCGACTTTGCCGTCATGTCAGATGTCTCCTGATTGGCTGAGGGTGAGCGGGGAGGGAAAGCCCGGCCCGTACGAGACGATCCGGTCGAGGTCGCGCGCATCGAGAAGATCGACACTTCTCAGCACGTAGCGCGCGAGGCCGGCACCCGCCTCCGGTGTCTCGGTGCCGATGACGTTGCGGGCCAGGGCGGCCTTGAGGCCGTCCTCGTCCCTCGCATCCAGGGCGCCGTCGTAACCCGCCGCGCGACCGTAGAAGGCCGCACCCAGTTTCTTCATGCGCTTGGGCACGCCGAAATCGCCGACACCGAGTTCGCGCAGCGAGGAATCGAGTTGAAGGAAGACCGCGTTGACCAGATCCTGGGCGATGTCCGCCGCGGGAGCCGGCAATTGGTTCATCCGTCGCAGAACCATGATGACGTGGAGCGTCAGGCATTCGAAACGGCCCTCCACGGTGTCGGGGACGCCGAGATGGGTATAGAGCCCCGGCGCCCGCGAGGCTTCGTTGATCCGCAGATGCAACGCCTCGACGACGCTGGCGCGCGCCGAGCTTCGCTTGAAGAATCGCGAAATCATGCCGTCCACCGGAGGCGCGAGGGGTGTGGCCGAGCTTGCCTTGTCAAAACCATAACCTCGCGGTACGGCAACCGACAGCCAGGGCGCAAGCTCCACCGGAACGTCCAGGTGGAGATCTGCACCGAGCTATGACGTTCAAACGTCGTGTTGTCTCAACGGATCAAGGGTGGCTGATGTCGCGCCGTTTCGTCTCGTCGATCAGCCGTCTCGCCGTCATCGGCTTTGTCGGAGTGGGAATCTCCGGCTGCATCGGTGAGGATCTCCGGCACGGATACCAGATCGATCAAGCCGCTCTCGCCACGGTGAAGCCTGGCATGAGCGCGGAGCAGGTGCTCCAGATCCTCGGTACGCCCTCCACGGTATCCACCGTCGGCAACAAGACTTGGTACTACATCACCCAGAACTCGCGCCGCACGGTGCTGTTCCTCGGGGAACAGGTGGAGGACCAGAAGGTCACCACCGTCTATTTCAACGCCGGCTTCAAAGTGGAGCGCATCGCTCTCTACGGCCTCCAGGACGGCAAGGTGTTCGACTTCATCGAGCGCACCACGCCCACGAGCGGCGCCGATCGTGCCTTCCTCGGCCAGTTGTTCCGCGGCCTCACCCGCTACGAGCCCTTCGGTAGCGGCTCGGGCGCTAGCATTGTGCCCGGGGCCAAGAACGGCCTGTAACCCCGTTTCCTAGGGAAACGAAAAAGCCGCGCGCCCCATGGGCGCGCGGCTTTTTCATGTCGATTCTGACTGTGGCGCGATGACGTCCTATACGAAGTCCCGGTGAGCCCGCCCCATGAGGGGCCCTCACCAAGGCCGGGTGTTACGCCGCTTTCCGGGCGATGGCGGCGAGCGCTTCGCGCGGATCGATGCGGCCGTCATAGAGCGCACGCCCGGTGATCGCCCCGGCGAGCATGGCGCAATCGGGTTCGAGCAGGCGATGGACGTCGTCGATCGAGGCCAGGCCGCCAGACGCGATAACGGGGATCGTCACGGCCTGCGCGAGGGCGAGGGTCATCTCGATGTTCAGGCCCTTGAGAATGCCGTCGCGTGCGATGTCGGTGTAGATGATGGCGGCGACGCCCGCATCCTCGAACCGGCGCCCCAGTTCCTCGGCCGTGGTGCTGGAGGTCTTGGCCCAGCCTTCCACCGCCACGCGACCGTCCTTGGCATCGACGCCGACGGCGATCTTGCCCGGATACAGGCGGGCCGCTTCGCGTACGAAGGCCGGGTCGCGTACGGCGGCCGTGCCGATGATGACCCGGCTGACGCCCTTCTCGATCCAGGCTTCCACCGTACGCATTTCGCGAATCCCGCCGCCGAGCTGAACCGGAAGGTTGGTGCGGGCGAGGATGGCGTCCACCGCCGACGCATTCATCGGCGCGCCCGCGAAGGCCCCGTCGAGGTCGACAACGTGAAGCCAGGAGAAGCCCTGCTCCTCGAACACGCTCGCCTGCGCGGCCGGATCGTCGCTGAAGACGATGGCCTGCGCCATGTCACCCTGGACGAGGCGAACGCAACGCCCTTCCTTCAGATCGATCGCCGGAAACAGGATCACGGTGGATGTCGCTTTCTGAATGTCGATGAGCGGTGGGGCGTCTACGGACGCCAACGCAGGAAGTTCGCGATCAGCGCCAGACCGAGATGCTGGCTCTTCTCGGGGTGAAACTGGGTTCCGGCGACGTTGTCGCGCGCAACGAGGGCGGTGACCGGACCGCCATACTCGCTGTCGGCCACGACATCGCGCCGGTCGACCGGATCGAGGGCGTAGCTATGGACGAAATAGGCGTGCAACCCGTTCTCGCCCGTGGCGATGCCATCGAGAAGCGCATGCGGACGCTCGAGCCGAAGGGTGTTCCAACCCATATGGGGAACCTTCAGGTCGGGGTCGGACGGGCGGATCGGGCTGACATCGCCGGCGATCCAGCCGAGCCCCGGCGTGACCTCGTATTCGAGGCCCCGGCTGGCGAGGAGCTGCATGCCGACGCAGATCCCGAGAAATGGGCGGCCGCGTTCGTGGGCGGCATGCGTCATCGCCTCGACCATGCCCGAGACGGAATCGAGGCCCTTGCGGCAATCGGCATAGGCGCCGACGCCGGGCAGCACGACGCGGTCTGCGGACGACACCACGTCGGGATCGCTGGTGACGACGATGCGGGTCGCGCTCAGTCCCGCTTCCCGGGCGGCGCGCTCGAACGCCTTGGCGGCCGAATGCAGATTGCCCGATCCGTAATCGATGATGGCGACGGTCTCGGACATCACGAACGACGCGGCTCGGCGAAGGGGAACATGCCGATGGCCGTATCGACCGGTCGCGCCGATGCGGCGGGATAGGCGCTCGGACCCGGCCTGACCACGGGGGGAGCCGTCAGCCAGCGGTTCACAGCCTTCATCTCGGCCTCTTCGGCGGAATGGGCGACCACGGCGTCACGGGCGGGACGACCGCGCCTGGCATAGGTCCACCGGCGCAGGCTGGATGCCTCCATCCCCACTAGAAGGAGCAGGAGAATCGTTATGAGGAAGCCCGCGAAGGTGCCGAGCCCCAGGAAACGACCGGCAAAACCGGCTGCCACGAGGAGGGCCAGCACACCGAGACCGGCCAGCCAGAGTCGGTGAAAAAAGAACCAGAGCGGACCGAAGACGAAGGCCTGGAGCGAGAACCCGTCGGGGACCAGGATTGCCCGGTCGAGACCGTGAGATTCGCCCGCGACGGCATCCGACGGCAGATGAATGGTGTAGGTGCGCATGCGTCTGTCCGCCTCTTCCCGCCCGCGAAGGCCCTACAGAGAACCCTTCGTCGAGGGAATCCGACCGTCTTCGCGGGGATCGACCGCAACCGCTTTCCGCAAGGCACGGGCCAAGCCCTTGAAGCAGCTCTCCGCGATATGGTGCGCGTTGTCGCCGTACAAAGTCTCCACATGCAGGGTGATCCCTGCATTCATGGCGAAAGCTTGGAACCACTCACGCACCAGCTCGGTGTCGAACTGCCCGATCTTCTCCACCTTGAACGTGGTGCGGAACACGAGGAAGGGTCGCCCGGAAATGTCGATGGCGACCCGCGTCAGTGCCTCGTCCATGGGCATGTGGATATCGGCGTAGCGCGCAATTCCACGCTTGTCGCCCAACGCCCGCGCAAAGGCCTGCCCCAGAGCGATGCCGGTATCCTCGACGGTGTGGTGGTGGTCCACATGGAGATCGCCGGTGACCTTGGCCTCCACGTCGAACAGCCCGTGCCGGGCGAAGAGTTCGAGCATGTGGTCGAAGAAGCCGACTCCCGTCGAGATCGTCGATCGGCCGGTTCCATCGAGTCCGATGGACGCGCTGACGTCGGTCTCCGCCGTCCGGCGGCTGATGCTTGCGGAGCGCATCGCTGAGGGTTCGCTCATGGTTTGACCGTCACGGACAGGGCCGCCTTCAAGAGCATCGGCTCATGGGGGACATCGCCCACGAGCCTATGCCGAACGAGAACTCCGGACCGTCGATCCGGATCGCTATCGGGACCGACGCTCTAGAGGCAAATGCCTTCCTCTGGAAAGGCCTTACTGTCGAATGCTGCCGGGTTCAGGCGTCGAGTACGCGCCCCGCTACGGCGTCGAGCTTGGCCAGCAACTCCGGATCGCGGTGGGATGGTGCGGTCATGATCGCGCCGTCCAGGGCACGGTGCGAGCCCGCCGGGCATTCCTCGCGCTCGGCCGGGAAGTCGCGGGCGATCCGCGAGATCAGCCGGGCCGCCTTGTCGGCATTCGCGCGCGCGACCGCGACGACCGAGGCGACGTCGACATCGGCATGGCCCGGATGCCAGCAATCGAAATCCGTCACCATGGCGATGGTGGCGAAGGTGATCTCCGCCTCGCGGGCGAGCTTGGCCTCCGGCATGTTGGTCATGCCGATCACGTCGTAGCCCAGGCCCTTGTAGGTCCGGGATTCGGCGAAGGACGAGAATTGTGGGCCTTCCATGCAGACATAAGTCCCGCCGCGATGGACAGGCAGCTCCTCGGCAGCGGCGGCTGCCGCGATGCGCGCCTGAAGGGCCGGCCCTACCGGATGGGCGAAGGGCACATGCGCCACGCAGCCATTGCCGAAGAACGACGATTCCCGGCCGTGAGTCCGGTCGACGAACTGGTCGACGAGGACGAACAGGCCGGGATGAAGCTCGCTCTTGAACGAGCCGCAGGCCGAGACCGAGACGATGTCGGTGACGCCGGCGCGTTTCATCACATCGATATTGGCGCGGTAATTGATGCCGGAGGGAGAGAGGCGATGGCCCCGTCCGTGACGGGCAAGAAAGACCACCTTGGTCGCGCCGATCCGACCGATCCGCAGCGAATCGGAGGGTTCGCCCCAGGGCGAGACGACGGCTTCTTCACGGATGTCTTCGAGGCCTGGCAGATCGTAGACACCGGATCCGCCTATCACGCCGAGCACTGCTGCGGTCATGCCGAATCTCCTGTGGTCTTCATTGAGGGCGCGCCGGGCGTGCCCGCAGGGTGGAAACGAAAACGGGCCCGCCACAGCGAGCCCGTCGGTCGTGAACCGCCTTTAAGGGGCTCAGCTCGTCTTGTGAAGCTCCGGCTGCAGGCCGTGGACCTCGCCGCCCACATCCGCCCAGACCTTCTTCTTCACGTAGTAGAGAAGGCCCGACAGGATGAGCAGGAACAGGATCACACGGAAGCCGAGGGCCTTGCGGGCTTCCATATGCGGCTCGGCCGCCCAGGACATGAACGCCGCCACGTCGTGCGAATATTGCTCGACCGTTTCGGGAACGACGGGGTTGCCCTCTGCACCCTTGGCGTAGGTCACCTGGCCGTCGCTCAGGGGCTTCGCCATCGCGATGAGGTGGCCGGGATAATACTTGTTGTAGTTCGTACCCGCCGGGACATCCATTCCCTTCGGGGCGTCCTCGTAGCCGTTCAGGAGCGCGTGGATATAGTCCACGCCCTGTTCCGAATAGCCGATGAAGGGCATCGCATCGAAGATGAAATACGGGAACCCGCGCTCGTAGGTGCGAGCCTTGGCCAGCACCGAGAAATCGGGCGGGGCCTTGCCGCCATTGGCGGCCGCGGCCGCCTTATCGTTCGGGAAGGGCGACGGGAAGGCGTCGGCCGGGCGGCCGGGCCGCTCGAACATGTCACCCGCGTCGTTGGGGCCGTCCTTGATCTTGTACTCGGCTGCCAGAGCCTTGACCTGACCGGCCGTGAAGCCCGGCCCGCCCTTCTCGGCGAGGTTGCGGAACTTCACGAGGCTCATGCTGTGACAGTTCGAGCAGACCTCACGATAGACCTGGAAGCCGCGCTGCAGCTGGGCCTCGTCGAACTTGCCGAAGATTCCGGCGAAGCTCCACTTCTCCCGCGGCGGGTTGGGCGTGGAGTGACCGTCCTCGGCGCTGACCGAGGCCGAGCCGAAAAGGGTCGCGACGAGCGTGACGGCGAGGATGCGCGATGTGTTCATGCTTTTCACGATCCGCACCTCAACCCTTCGACGATGGTGCGGCGGCCGCACCGGCTGGCATGCCCGAACCGCCATATTGCGGATGAGGTCCGGTCACGCTTTCCAGGATCGATCCCGGCATCGCCTTCGGCGTTTCGAACAGCCCCACCAGCGGCATTACGATGAGGAAATGCGCGAAGTAGTAGGCGGTGCAGATCCGCGACGCGAGGACGTAGCCACCCTCGGGCGGCTTGGCGCCGAGCCAGCCGAGCACCACGCACACCGCCACGAACAGCCAGAAGAACTGGCGGTAGATCGGACGGTAGTTGGACGAGCGGACACGGGACGTATCGAGCCAAGGCGCGAAGGCGAGGATGATCACGGCGCTGAACATCAGGATGACGCCGCCGAGCTTGTCCGGAACCGCGCGAAGGATCGCGTAGAAGGGCAGGAAGTACCATTCCGGCACGATGTGGGCCGGCGTCACCGAGGCGTTGGCGGGAATGTAGTTGTCCGCGTGGCCGAGGTAGTTCGGCTGGTAGAAGATCCAGTAGGCGAAGAAGACGAAGAACACGACGGTGGCGAACACGTCCTTGATCGTCGCGTAGGGCGTGAAGGGCACCGCGTCCTTGCCGGTCTTGATCGGGATGCCGGTCGGGTTATTCTGGCCGGTCACGTGGAGCGCCCAGACGTGGAGAACCACGACGCCGAGGATCATGAAGGGCATCAGGTAGTGCAGCGAGAAGAACCGGTTGATCGTCGGGTTGCCGACGGAATAGCCGCCCCAGAGCAGGCTCTGGATGGTGTCGCCCACGACCGGGATCGCGGCCAGGATGTTGGTGATGACGGTGGCGCCCCAGAAGCTCATCTGGCCCCACGGCAGGGTGTAGCCGAGGAAGGCGGTGGCCATCATCAGGAGGTAGATGATCACGCCCAGGATGTAGAGCACCTCGCGCGGGGCCTTGTACGACCCGTAATAGAGCGCGCGGAAAATGTGGATGTAGACCGCCACGAAGAACATCGAGGCGCCGTTGGCGTGCATGTAGCGCAGCAGCCAACCGTAATTCACGTCGCGCATGATGTGCTCGACGGAGTTGAAGGCGTTGCCGGCCGAGGGGTCGTAATGCATCGCCAGCCAGATGCCGGTGACGATCTGCGCCATCAGCATCGCGATCAGGATCGCGCCGAAGGTCCAGAAATAGTTCAGGTTGCGTGGGACGGGGAACGAGACGAACGACGAATGGACCAGCCCGACGATGGGCAGCCGCGATTCGAACCACTTGGCGATCCGACTCTTGGGGACGTAGGTGGCGTGACCGCTCATGAGGTTACCCGCTTCGAAGTCTGTTTCGCTCAGGCCCGTCGCTGCCGGACCCCTCCCCTCATCGCTCGTAAGCGATGCTGCCGAAGTCAGGCGACGGCCTTGCCGCCGTCTTCGCCGATCCGGATCTTGGTGTCGTTCAGGAATGCGTAGGGCGGGATCGGCAGGTTGGTCGGTGCCGGTCCCCGGCGCACGCGCCCGGACGTGTCGTAGAGCGAGCCGTGGCAAGGGCACGACCAGCCTTCATACTGGCCCTGGTGGCCGATCGGCACGCAGCCGAGATGGGTGCAGTTGCCGTAGACCACGAGCCACTTGGCGTGGCCTTCCTTCACGCGGGCGGAATCGGGCTGCGGATCCATGAGCTCGCTGAGCTTCGTGTCCTCCGATTCCTTGATCTCCTTCTCGGAACGGTTGCGCACGAAGATCAGCTTGCCGCGCCAGAACACGTTGACGATCTGGCCTTCCTGGATCGGCGACAGGTCGACCTCGAGGGGCGCACCAGCGGCGATCACCTCCGCATCCGGGGCCATGGACGCCACGAAGGGCCAGGCCAGGGCACCGGCCCCCACGGCGAGACCGGCTCCGGTCGCCAGGAACAGGAAGTCGCGGCGGGACCCGTCGTGACCTGATGAGGGAGGGGTGTTCGCCAAGATCGACACTCCGGTACAGGATGGCTCCGGTTCGGCGACCCGCAAAGTGAGGGCGCCGCTTCCGTTCGCCGAGATTTAGAGGCGCTCGAAAGAAGCGCGTAGGGCAGACGCAGACACGATTGCACAAATCTGTGCAATGCGACCGGGCGTCACCCGAGACGAGCCTTCTGAGGCAGGTTTCTCTGGCACGCCAGATGCGAACCTGTCCAGAGTAGGCCCGTGACGGGAAACAGTATTCGTCACGAGCGCGAAATGACGCTGCCGCTAAGCCATAGCCAGCGCCGCACCAGCATCACGGCGACCACCGCCAGACCGGCGCAGAACCCCATCCAGATCCCCGATCCGCCGAAGCCCAGGCCCCAGGCGGCGAGGATGCCGGACGGGATCCCGACGATCCAGTAGCCGAACAGGGCGATGGCCATGGGCACGCGTGTATCCTGCATGCCGCGCAGGGCGCCGAGGGCGACCGATTGGATGCCGTCCGCCATGGCGAAGAGCGCGGCAAAGCCGATGAAGGTGACGGCGTAGGGGATGACGTCGACATTTCCCGGCGCGTCGAGGTCGAGAAAGAGGCCGATGAGCGGTCGCGGCAGCGTCACCTGGATGAGCGCGCATGCGCTCATGAAGCCGAAGCCGAGGAGGATCGCGATGGCGCCGGCCCGTCGTATGGCCATGCGGTCCCCGGCCCCGAAGGCCCGTCCGACCCTCACCGTCGCGGCTTGGCCGATACCGTTGGGCACCATGAAGCAGATCGCGGCGATCTGGATCGTCACCGCATGGGCCGCCAGCGGGGCCGTGCCGAACAGGCCCATGCCGAGGACGGCGGCCTCGAACAGGCTCGCCTCGGCCAGACCCGTCGCCGCCATGGGCAGGCCGAGGCGGAACATGGTGGCGAGGCGCTCAGCATGAGGGCGCCAGACCCCGAGAAAGAGCCGACGCTGGCGCAGGGACGGCGCCAGCATCATCACGCCGACGAGGGCGGCCAAGGACAGAAACGCGGCGAGCGTCGTGGCGAGGCCGACACCGACCATGCCGAGGCCGAGCAGCCCCGGCCCCTCGAAGGCGAGCCAGATCGCCAGGCCAACATTCACCGGCAGCGCCGCGATGCTGATGGCGAGGGGCCAGCCCGGTCGTTCCAGGGCGGACA
Organism: Methylobacterium sp. AC832; assembly: GCF_979256025.1. Classification (NCBI taxonomy): domain Bacteria; kingdom Pseudomonadati; phylum Pseudomonadota; class Alphaproteobacteria; order Hyphomicrobiales; family Methylobacteriaceae; genus Methylobacterium; species Methylobacterium sp. AC832. Next base: position 1,310,591 of record NZ_CEEDMV010000001.1, on the reverse strand, counting down.
GACTGGCGCGCAACGCCATGAAGGCGAGTGCCGGCCACATCGACCATTGCAGGGCGCGCATGTAGAGCCCGGCATCCTCCGCGAGCTTCGGTTGCTGCCCCATGGCGAGCAACAGCGACTCGGTGTGCCAGAGCGCCAGCATCACCGGGACGATCGCGATGGTGACGGCCCAGAGCCCGGCGCCGACGATACGGCGCACGTCGTGCTCGGCCGAATCACCCCGGCCGATGGCGCCCGCGATCAGGGGAGAGACCGCCGAGGCGAGGCCGATCCCGCAGATGAACAGGATGAAGTAGAGGCTCGTCGCCAGGGCGCCTGCCGCCAGCGGCTCCGCCCCGAGACGCCCGAGCAGAACCACATCGGCCGTGACCAGGCCGTGCTGAGCGAGATTGGTCAGGATTAGAGGCGCGGCGAGCACCAGCGTCGCCCGCAGTTCGGTGAGCCACGGACCGCGCGAGGGCCGCTGCCGCTCAGCTGCCCCAGCCGAAGCATCGAGGGCGATCATTCCGCCGCGTCCTCGTAGACGGTCGGCGAGACGTCACCGAGAAAGCCGCCGGACTGGCGCTCCCATAGGCGCGCATAGAGCCCGCCGGTGCGGATCAGCTCCGCATGGGTCCCCTCCTCCACGATGCGGCCGCCATCGATCACGATCAGCCGGTCGAGAGCGGCGATGGTGGACAGCCGGTGCGCGATGGCGAGCACCGTCTTGCCCTGCATGAGGGTGTCGAGACTGTCCTGGATCGCCGCCTCGACCTGGCTGTCGAGGGCGGATGTCGCTTCGTCGAGGATCAGGATCGGCGCGTTCTTCAGGATGACGCGCGCGATGGCGATGCGCTGGCGTTGGCCGCCGGAGAGCTTCACGCCCCGCTCGCCGACCTGGGCGTCGTAGCCTGTCCGGCCCCTGTTATCGACGAGACCGGCGATGAATCCGTCGGCCTCCGCGAGTTGCGCCGCCCGCTGGATCTCCTCCAGCGTCGCGTCCGGCCTGCCATAGGCGATGTTGTCACGGATCGAGCGGTGCAGGAGCGAGGTGTCCTGGGTGACCATGGCGATCGCCTCGCGCAAGGAATCCTGCGTGACGCCCGCGATGTCCTGACCGTCGATGAGGATCCGGCCGTTCTGGATGTCGTGCAGCCGAAGCAAGAGCGCGGTCAGGGTGGTCTTGCCCGCGCCGCTGACGCCAACGAGACCGACCTTCTCGCCCGGACGGATATGGAGGCTGAAATCCTGGATGACCGACGGCGTGCCGTCGCCGTAGCGGAAGCCGACCCTGTCGAAGCGGATGTCGCCCCCGTCGACCACGAGTGTCCGCGCGTTCGGCACATCCACGATCCCGTGCGGGCGCGAGATCGTCTGCATGCTTTCCTGGATCACGCCGACATTCTCGAAGATGCCGCGCACCGTCTGCATGACCCAGCCAGACATCGCCATCAGGCGCAGGACGAGGGCGAGACCCGCCGCCGCCTCGCCAGTGGTCATTCCACCGCTGCGCCAGAGCAGGAGACAGGCAGTCGCGGTTGCGACGATGAGCGCGCTGTTGAGGATGCCAAGCAGCGTCGTCGTGGTCGTCACGAGGCGGAACTGGTGGAGATGCGCCGTGGTGTGGACGTCGATGGCGTCGCGCACGGCCGCGCGTTCTTCCCGGTCGCGGGCGAAGAGCTTCACGGTGAGGATGTTGGTGTAGCTGTCGACGATCCGCCCGATGAGAATCGACCGCGTGTCGGCCGTCACGAGGGAGCGCGCTCGGGCACGGGGCACGAACCACCAGGTCAGCACCGAATAGGCCGCCACCCAGACGATGACCGGCAGGGCCATCCATAACGAGATGGAGCCGAACAGGCCCACCGCCGTCACCGCGTAGATCGCCACGTAAAGAAGCGTATCGATGAAGACCACGGCCAGTTCGCGCACGGCCGGTCCGACCTGCACGACCCGGTTGGCGAGCCGTCCGGCGAAATCGGCCTGGAAATACGAAAGCGAGTGGCCGAGCGTATAGAGATGCGTACGCCAGCGGACCTGGTTGGTCGCCTGCGGCACGAGCAGCTGGTTGGACATCACCTCGTGCAGCCAGATCGTGAAGGGACGAACCACGAGGAGCAGCATTGCCGCGAGGCCGAGCTTCCATCCGTGGTCCTGCAGGATCATGGCCCGGTCGGCATTGTTCAAGAGGTCGATGAACCAGCCCATGAGCAGGTAGAGCGATGCCTCAACCGTCCCGGCAGCCACTGCCACGAGGAACAGCATCACCAAGGCGGTCCGCATCGGCCTGAGATAGAAAGCGGCGAAGCCCGTCACCGTCTTGGGCGGCATCCGCCCGTCTTCGAAAGACGCGAACGGGTCGATGCGGCGCTCGAGCCAATCGAGAAACATAATCTGGTCCGGTGTTGGAGGCTTGCCTGAGGTAGTGGGCCTTGACGACGTGCCAACCGCGAGGCGATGCCGCAGACGCAATGCAGCCGCCCGGTCCGATGCTCCGTCTCGCTCTCTACCAGCCTGACATTCCCCAGAATACGGGGACGATCCTGCGGATGGCGGCGTGCCTCGACGTGGCCGTCGACATCATCGAGCCGGCAGGATTCGATGTGTCCGACCGGCACCTGCGCCGCTCAGGACTCGATTATCTCGACCATGTGGCGATCACGAGGCATCGCTCCTGGGCCGCCTTCTCGCAGTGGCGGGAAGAGACCGGAACACGGGTCGTCCTCGCCACCACCGCCGGCGCCCTTCCCTACACCGCCTTTGGCTTCCTCCCCGGTGACTGCATCCTGCTCGGACGGGAATCGGCGGGTGTCCCCGCATCCGTCCACGAGGCGGCCGATGCCAGGATCGTCATTCCCATCCGCGAGGGAATGCGCTCGCTCAACATCGCCGTGGCGGCGGCGATGATCCTCGGCGAGGGGCAGAGACAGATCGGGTCGAGCGCGTGACATAATTTTGAACGGTGTGCAGTTCAGCACTTGAACGCCGTTCAAATATCGTCGAGACCATGAGTGTGAACAGCGTTCAAACGCCGGAGGCACACCATGCTCAAGTTGTTTCGGCTCCTCGCCCGCAGCGCAGCCGCCCAGGCCGAGGAAGCGGTTATCGATCGCCACGCCTTGCTCATCCTCGATCAGCAGATCCGCGAGACGCGGGTCTCGTTGGAGCGCAGCCGGCTCGCCCTCGCCGCCGCAATGGCGGGTGACAAGGCGGAAGAACGGCGTTTCGCCGAGGTCGAAGCCCGCGCGGCGGATCTCGAAGAGCGTGCCCTGGCGGCGCTGACGGCGGGACGCGAAGAACTGGCGTCTGAGGCGGCTGAGGCCATCGCCGAGCTCGAAGCCGAACGGGACGCCATCGGTGAGGCGCGCCTGAGATTTGCCCGCGAAGTCGCCCGCATCCGCTCCGTCGTCGCCGACGCGACCCGTCGTCAGAGCGAGCTGGAGCGTGGACGCCGCATCGCCGCCGCGGCGGAGGCGGCACGACGCCTCGGCGTTCAGGCCAACCCGAGCGAGCGGGCGACACTCAAGGAAGCGGAGGCGACGTTGAGCCGGCTGCGCGCCCTCCAGACGGAGGCCGCCGACACGGAAGCGGCGCTCGCCGAGACCGAGCCCGGCCTCTCCATCGCGGAACGGCTCGAGCGCGAAGGCTTCGGCTCCAGCACCCGCCCGAGCGGCGGCGCCGTCCTCGACCGCCTGCGGCGCAAGGCTGAGGCGCGCAGGACGACCTGAACCCCTCGCCGCTGTCGATACACACGTCGCCCCACCCAATCGAGAGAAAGACCACGACCATGACCATCAACAACGAGACCACTCAGCATTCCGGCGCCTGGGTGACCTTCACCTACGCGTCCTTCATCGGCTCGGCGGCCATGGTCGGCCTCGGCATCCTGTTCATGCCCATGGATATCTGGATCAAGGGCTACCTCGCCATGGGCACGATCATGCTGGTCCAGTCCTGCATCACCGCCACCAAGACCATCCGCGACGTCCATGAGGGCCGCCGCATGGTCAACCGGATCGAGGATGCCAAGACCGAGCGCCTGCTCATGTCGGTGGGTAAAGATTGACCGGACCTCGATTGACGATGGGCGGGAGGGATGGGACATCCCTCCCCCATGACGATGTCCGAAACGACCCCGCCACCGCCCCCCGAGGCCGAACTCGCGCTCCTCAAGGATGAGGTGACCACATGGTTCGCGAGCCTGCGCGACCGGATCTTGGCGGAACTTGAAACGATCGAGGCGGAGGCCGTAGGGCCGTTCCATCCCGATGCTCCGGCCGAGGCCGGACGTTTCGTGAAGACGCTCTGGCAGCGCACGGACCATAGCGGCACGCCCGGCGGCGGCGGCACCATGTCGATGCTGCATGGGCGCGTGTTCGAGAAGGCCGGTGTCCACGTCTCGCAGGTCTTCGGCGAGTTCGCGCCGGAATTTCGCGCGCAGATGCCGGGCGCATCGGAAGACCCGCGCTTCTACGCCACGGGCATCTCGCTCATCGTCCATCCCTGGAACCCGCATGTTCCGACGGTTCACATGAACACCCGCTTCGTCTCCACGACGAAGACGTGGTTCGGCGGCGGGGCCGACCTGACCCCCGTCCTCGACCGGCGCCGGACGCAGGACGATCCGGATACGCTGCGGTTCCACGCGGCGATGAAGGCGGCGTGCGACGCCCATGCGCCGGCGGCGGATTACGACCGCTACAAGGCGTGGTGCGAGGAATACTTCTTCCTCAAGCACCGCAACGAGCCGCGCGGGATCGGCGGAATCTTCTACGACTACCACTGGACCGGCGATCCGAAGGCCGATCTCGCCTTCACCAAGGATGTCGGCCTCGCCTTCCTCGATGCCTATCCGGCGATCGTGCACGCGAACCTCTCGACGCCATGGACGGAGGAAGACCGGTTGGAGCAGCAGGTGCGGCGCGGGCGCTACGTGGAATTCAACCTGCTCTACGACCGGGGCACCATCTTCGGCCTGAAAACGGGCGGCAACGTTGCCTCGATCCTGTCCTCGCTGCCGCCCACCGTGCGCTGGCCGTGAGCGACGACCTTCCGACCCGGTTCGCGCCCCAGCAGGACGCGGCGCTCAAAGCCATCGCCGAGTGGCGCAAGGCCGGCGGTCCGCAGGTGTTCCGCCTGTTCGGCTATGCCGGCACCGGCAAGACCACCCTGGCGCGCCGGATCGCCGACGATGTCGAGGGCAATGTCGTCTTCGGCGCCTTCACGGGCAAGGCCGCCTCTGTGATGCGGTCGAAGGGCTGCCACGACGCCGCGACGATCCACAGCCTGATCTATCGCAGCAAGGAGACCGAGGAGGGAGGGCCGGCCTTCACCCTCAACCGCACCGGGCTGGTCTCGAAGGCGGAACTCGTCGTCATCGACGAGTGCTCCATGGTCGATTCGGATCTCGGCAACGACCTGCTCTCCTTCGACAGGCCGGTCCTGGTTCTCGGCGACCCCGCCCAATTGCCGCCCGTTCGCGGCGGCGGCTTCTTCACCGAGGCTGAGCCCGACGTGATGTTGACCGACGTCCACCGGCAGGCCGCCGACGACCCGATCGTGCGCATGGCGATGACGATCCGGGAGGGCGGCCGGCTCAGCATCGGCGAGTATGGCGAGAGCCGCGTCGTCTCGCGCCGCTCCCTCGACCCGTCGAGCGTGCTCGAATGCGATCAGGTCCTCGTCGGGATGAACAAGACGCGGCGGCTCTACAACAACCGCCTGCGGGAACTCGCGGGCCATACCGATCCGATGCCGGCGGTGGGCGAGAAACTGGTCTGCCTGCGTAACGACCGCACCAAGGGCCTGCTCAACGGCTCGACCTGGACGGTCCATGCCCTTCGCGCCGCGCCGCGCGCCGACACGATCCGCCTCGATGTCGTGCCCGACGACGACCCGGCCCTGCGCCGCCGGCCCATCGACATCAAGGTCCTGCGGGCGGTGATGTCGGGCTCCGAGGAGGAGATCCCGGCCTTCCTCAAGCGCGAGACCGACGAGTTCACCTATGGCTACGCCCTCACCGTCCATAAGGCGCAGGGCTCGCAATGGGACAATGTCGTGCTCTTCGACGAATCCTTCGCTTTCCGCGAGCACCGGGCCCGCTGGCTCTATACCGGGCTGACCCGTGCCGCCCGCGCCATCACCGTGGTTGTGTGAGCGAGGGCGATGCCGACTTGCCCGCGTCATCGTCCTCTGGGACAACGGCGAGAACGAAGGGGGAACTCACATGGTCTTGACGGGACGGTGCCGCTGCGGAGCGATCCATTACAGCGCCGAGGGCGAGCCGAGCCATAGCGCCCTGTGTCATTGCGCCGATTGCCGGCGCTCGTCCGGTGCTCCGGTGGTGGCCTTTGCCCTGTTCCCAGCCGAGCGGGTGACGATCTCGGGTCACCCGACCGATTACGAATCCTCGCCCGGCGTTATCCGGCAGTTCTGCGGCACCTGCGGCACGGGGCTGTTCTACCGTAACGAGGCGGTCTTTCCTGGCCAGATCGACATCCATACCGCGACCCTGGACGATCCCGAGGCGCTGCCGCCCCAGGTCAGGATTCAGATCGCCGAGGCCGCCTCGTGGTTCGCTCGGTTCGAGACCCTGCCGGCCTTCCAACGCTACCCGGAATAGCGCGGTTACGCTCCGGCGGAGGTTGGAGTCCGCGTTCTGAAAGACTACCTGACACCGGTCAGAACCAGACCGGAGTCAGCCTTGTCCCATTCCGCATCCGGCGGCCCGCCGCAAATGCACGCCACCACGATCCTGATGGTCCGCAAGGGCGGCAAGGTGGTCATCGGCGGCGACGGGCAGGTCAGCCTCGGCCAGACCATCGTGAAGGGCAATGCCCGCAAGGTGCGCCGCCTCGCCAAAGGCTCCGTCATCGGCGGGTTCGCCGGAGCGACGGCCGATGCCTTCACCCTGTTCGAGCGGCTCGAAGCCAAGCTCGATCAGTATCCCGGTCAACTGACCCGCGCCTGCGTCGAACTCACGAAGGATTGGCGCACCGACCGCTACCTGCGTCGTCTCGAAGCGATGATGTTGGTGGCAGACAAGGATGTCAGCCTGCTTCTGTCGGGCGCGGGCGACGTGCTCGAGCCGGAAGGCGGCGTCATGGCGATCGGCTCCGGGGGAAATTATGCCCTCGCCGCTGCCCGCGCCCTGGAAGATGGCGAGCACGATGCAGAGGCGATCGTCCGGCGAGCACTCGGGATCGCGGCGGAAATCTGCGTCTATACGAACGGCAATCTCGTCATCGAGCAGCTTGAGTTTTCTGCATCTTAGTGCCGGATTGCAGCTTCGATTAACGTAAACTTGCGGATGTTCCCCTAGCGCTATCGGCTGTCTTTCTCGGAAAGCTGGCCGACGGCGATGCGCATCAAAGCTAAAATTCTAGGTTTCGTCGGTCTCTGCTCGATGGTGACGCTCGTCGTCGCCACGATTAGCATCATGTCGCTCCAGACCTTCAACACTGCGCTCACGGATGCGAAACTCGCCTCCCAGCGGGCCCTCGATGCCGCGAACATGAACCGGCTCGTCACCAGCGTGGTGGTCGAGTCGCGCGGCATCTACGCGGCCAAGGATACGCAGGATGCCGAGAAATACGCGGCCCGGCTGAAGAAGAACCTCGAGGCGATGAACGTTCTCCTGACCGCATGGGCTCCGAAAGTGCCCGCGAGCGAGCGGGCGCTCTTCGAGAAGATCACCGCCGAAGCCGCCGGCTTCACTACTCTGCGTACGGAAACCGCACGTCTCGGCACGCAGGTTTCGCCGAAGGCCGCCGCCGAACAGGGCTTCAACGAGGCCAACCGCGCCAACCGTCAGGCTTTCCAGGACAGTATCGAGACGCTCGTGGCTCATAGCTCGGCCGAGGTCGAGGCTATCGACCGCTGGACGGACACGCTCTACGCCGAGCGCCTGAACCTGCTCCTGGCCTTGGCGATCGGCGGAACCCTGGGCAGTCTTCTCATCGGTGGCTTCGTCGGAGCGCGGGGGATCGCCCGGCCCCTGGCCGGCGTCTCCGCCGCGATCCGCCGCCTGTCCGAGGGTGATCTCACCCTTCCCGAGACGAAGGCCCGACGCGACGAGATCGGCGAGATCTGGACCAGCATGCGGGTCTTCTCGGCAACGATGAAAGAGGCGGCGGAGCTGCGGATCCAACAGAACGAGGCCGCCGGTATCGCGGGCCGACGTCGCCATGCCGAGATGGGCGCCCTGGCGGATCGCTTCCAGGGAAGCGTCGGCCAGATGGTGGGCACCCTGGCTGGCTCGGCCGCCGAGATGGAACTCACCGCCCGCACCATGGCCGCCACCGCCGACCAGACCAACCGGCAATCCACCGCCGTGATGAACGCGGCCAACGAGACCGCCATGAACGTTCAGGCCGTCGCGGCGGCGACCGAGGAACTCGCGGCGACGGCCAACGAGATCGGCGCACAGGTGTCCCAGACATCCGCCGCCGCCGCCGGCGCAGTGGAAAGTGCGCGCCGGACTTCGGAACGTGTCCGTGTCCTCGCCGACAGCGCGTCCCGCATCGGCGACGTGGTCGCCTTGATCTCCAACATCGCCAGCCAGACCAATCTGCTCGCCCTGAACGCCACCATCGAGGCGGCCCGCGCCGGTGAGGCCGGTCGCGGCTTCGCGGTGGTCGCAGCCGAGGTGAAAGGGCTCGCCGCCCAGACCGCGAAGGCGACGGACGAGATCACGGTTCAGATCGCCACGATCCAGGAGGCGACCCGCGACACGGTGGGCGCCATCGAGGAGATCGGCTCCACCATCGGCACCGTCCACACGATCGCGATGGGCGTCGCGGCGGCGGTGGAGCAGCAGCAGGTGGCCACGCAGGAGATCGCCCGGAGCGTCAACGATGCCGCGCGCGGAACCCAGGCCGTCACCGAAACGATCGCGGACGTGCAACTGGCCGCCGTTCAGACAGGGGCCGGCGCGTCTCAGGTTCTGGCCGCCGCCGAGCAATTGACGCAGCAATCCAACAGCCTGGGCAACGAGGTCGAGGATTTCGTCGGCGGCATCCGCGCAGCCTGACCGTCTTGCCCGACCATCTGGAAAGGGCGGGTGCCGACGCTTAGATCGGGGTCGTGCAAGACCACGTGCTTCTCCTGACCCACCGCAACGATCCCGCCGCAGGCTCGCCGCATCTGGCCGGGCCGGCGGCGTTCCTGCATGAATGGGCTGGCTCTTCCGACAGGTCGGCGTCTCGTCTCATCGCTCGCTTGTCCCGGTGCTCGCCCGCTGCAGGCCGCGTCGGGTATCATTCGCTGACGGATCGGCTCGGCGCCCTCCCCTCATCCCGGGCAGCTCAACTGCCGCATTCGACCGGAGCGTGATGACAACTTTTTCTCCCCGTGAAATCGTCTCGGAACTCGACCGGTTCATCGTCGGCCAGCATGACGCCAAGCGTGCGGTCGCCATTGCCTTGCGGAACCGCTGGCGCCGTCAGCAGCTCGTGGGGCCATTGCGCGAGGAAGTCGCGCCGAAGAACATCCTGATGATCGGCCCCACCGGCTGCGGCAAGACCGAGATCGCCCGTCGACTGGCCAAGCTCGCCGGAGCGCCGTTCCTGAAGATCGAGGCGACGAAATTCACCGAGGTCGGCTATGTCGGCCGCGACGTCGAGCAGATCGTGCGCGACCTCGTGGAGGTCGGCATCGGCCTCAAGCGCGAGGAGAAGCGCCGTTCGGTCAAGGCGAAGGCCGAGGCAGCGGCGGAATCGCGCATCCTCGATGCCTTGGTCGGACCGACATCGGGCCAGGCCACCCGCGAGAGCTTCCGCAAGAAGCTGCGGAACAGCGAGCTCGACGACAAGGAGGTCGAGATCGAATTGTCGGGCGGATCGCCCACCGGTCTGCCGATGTTCGAGATTCCCGGAATGCCCGGAGCCTCCATGGGGGCGGTCAATATCGGCGACATGCTCGGCAAGGCGCTCGGCGGCCAGAAGGGCAAGCCGAGGCGCATGACCGTGCGCGAGGCTTACGCGCCCCTGCTCGCCGAGGAATCCGACAAGTTGGTCGATTCGGAATCGGTGACTCAGGAGGCGATCCGCGAGGTCGAGAACAACGGCATCGTGTTCCTCGACGAGATCGACAAGATCTGCGCGAAGGAAGGTCGTTCGTCGGCCGATGTCTCGCGGGAAGGCGTACAGCGCGACCTGCTGCCCCTGATCGAGGGAACCACGGTGGCGACGAAGCACGGTCCGGTGAAGACCGACCACGTGCTGTTCATCGCCAGCGGCGCTTTCCACGTCTCTAAGCCGTCCGATCTTCTGCCCGAGCTACAGGGGCGCCTGCCGATCCGCGTCGAGCTGCAGCCTCTCACGGTGGAAGATTTCAAGCAGATCCTCACCACCACGGAGGCGAGCCTGCTGAAGCAGACCGTGGCGCTGATGGCGACGGAAGGCGTGACCCTGGATTTCACCGACGATGCCGTGGACGCCCTGGCACGGGTCGCCGTGGAGGTGAACAACTCGGTGGAGAATATCGGTGCGCGCCGGCTCCAGACTGTGCTGGAACGGGTGATCGACGACATCTCCTTTACCGCCACCGACCGGTCCGGGGAGACCGTGGCGATCGACGCCGCCTATGTCCGCGAGCGTGTCGAAAGCCTCGCCGCGAACGCCGATCTCAGCCGGTTCATCCTGTAGCCCTCGTCCCGGCGAGGATTCAGGCCGCGACGGCCGTGAGGAAGCGTCCGATCTCGGCTTCGAGATCGGCCGCCACGTTTTCTACCTGGACGGCGCTGCCCTGGACACCTTCGGCCATCGTGGCTGTGCTGCGGGCTGCCCCCGTGACGGTGCCGAGATCGCGTGCGATCTCCACTGAGGTGGCGGCGGTGTTCCCGGCATTGCGTGAGATCTCGCCGGTCGCCGCGCCTTGTGCGGCGACGGCTGTCGCGAGCTCGGTGGTCATCGCGCTGATCGCACCCATCCGATCCGTCACGCGACCGATGGCATGGGCGGCCTGATCCGTCGAAGTCTGGACGGATGCGACCTGACTGGCGATCTCGTCCGTCGCCTTCGCGGTCTGGCTCGCCAGGGCTTTCACCTCCGCCGCCACGACCGCGAAACCACGGCCGGATTCGCCGGCCCGCGCGGCCTCGATCGTGGCGTTCAGGGCCAGGAGGTTGGTCTGTTCCGCGATGGCCCGGATGAGACCCACGACGGTGCCGATGCGTTGCGCGGTGTCGGCGAGCTGCCCCATCTGCTGATTGGTGGCGGACGCCTCGCTAAAGGCTGTGTCGATCTCGGCCTTGGCGACATCGAGGCGGGCGCCGATCTCAACGATCGAAGCGGAGAGTTCCTCGGCGGCGCTTGCGACGGTCTGCACGTTGGCGGAAGCCTCGCGCGAGCCGGCCGAGGCGCCTTCCACCGCACGGGTGGCGTCCGAAGACGCGTCCGACATGGCGGCGGCGCGGGCGCGAAGCTCGCCCGTCTGCGCGCCGACCAGGCGGACAGATTTTGCGACCTGGGCTCGGAAACGGGCGATCTCCGCATCGATGACCGCACGGCGCTCTTCAATGTCTTTGGCACTTGCCATCCGCTCGGCTTGCAGTTCACGCGCCTTCAGGCTGGTTTCGCGCAAAGCCTCGAGCGCACGGGCCACGGCACCGACTTCGTCCCGTGCGTCGCGATAGGGAATCGCACCCTCAAGATCCCCCGCCACCAGGTGAGAGGTCCGCTCCGCGAGCACGCGAATGGGACGAAACATGCGGAACGCTGCAAAGCCCAGGACGAGACAGGCCAGAACGGCCACGGACAGGATCGTCCAGCGCAGGGTCGAGAGGGTCTGCGCCTGGACGGCGTCATAGGTTTCGAGGGGTACGCCCACGAACAGGATGCCGTTGATCCCACCCTTCGCATCCTGCATCGGTTGATAGACTGTGAGATACCGGCGGCCGAAAAGAGTTGCAGGCCCGAAATATGCCTTGCCGCTTCGAATGAGTGAGTGCGCCGGGTGATCGGCGGCGAGGGCGGTGCCCACGGCTCGTTCGCCATTCTCCTTCTTCACCGTCGTGACGCGCCGCACGAAACGGTCGCCCGCGGGGTCGTAGGTGAAAACCGTAGCGGTTCCCCCGACATAGGCGACGGTGCGGTCGACGATGGATTGATCGCTTAATGCGCCGAGGTCCGGCGATCTGGCCAAGGTTACCCGATCCCCATCGAAATCGATCTCCGCCCCGGGGACCGCATCTCGGTACACCAAACTCAGCGTTCGCAGATGACGGTTCCCATCCGCAGCCTGCTTTTCCTTGAGTTGATGATCGATCTCCCAGTTAGTGACCATGAGAAGTGTCATGGAGACTAGAATTATCATTGCCGCCGTGAGGAGGATCACTTTTCCGGTCAATGATCGAATGTACACCATCATGCCGTAATCCAAATATAGAAATATGATCGAGGCTTGAATTGAAGCACAATAAGTTTATCGGCCTATTAATGCTTTCTATTGATTTGATAAAGGAGCGTAATTTTAAATCTATAATTATATTTCTTCTATATACTCGGTCCATGGCAGATAAGGATATGAGTTGCGCTACTAAAAGGTGCCCGTCTGGAACTGCCGGGCGCCGAACCGCTATCCGTTTCACCGGGTTTCCCAGACTTGTCCCGGACGCAGGGCGACGAACCGCTCCGGCGGAATTCCGCCCGCCGCGCATGCCACCGACAAAGCCTCCGCCGGCTGTTCGATGCCCTCATCGGTGAGGCGGAACGTGCCCCAATGGTGCCCGAGTACCTGGTCCGCCCCGAGCAACCCGGCCGCGACGACGGCGTCGGCCGGGTTCATGTGCTGGGCTTTCATGAACCACCGTGGCTCGTAAGCCCCGATCGGCAGGGTCGCTAGGCGGGGAGGACCGAAGCGCTCGCGGGCATCGCGGAAGATCGCGCCATCGGCGAGACCGGTATCACCGGAATGGTAGACGACACCGGATGGGCTGGTCAGGACGTAGGAGCACCACAGCGCCATGCGCTTGTCGTTCAGCCCTCGCGCCGACCAGTGGTTGGCCGGTGTCATATGCACGGTCAGGTCGCCGCCGAGATCGATGGACTGACCCCAATCACGCGTCTCCACATGCATCGTATCGTCGTAGGACCGAAGGATGCTGTCATTGCCCAGGGGCGCGACGATCAGGGGCTGATAGCTTTGCCAGAGCCGCGCCACGGTCGGCCCATCGAGATGGTCGTAATGGTTGTGAGTGATGAGCACGACGTCGATGGGCGGAAGCGCGTCGAAGGCGATGCCCGGAGGATTGACCCGCTTCGGACCCGCCAGGGAAAACGGGCTGGCGCGGGGGGCGAAAACCGGATCGACGAGGATGTTACGGCGCGCGACCTGGAACAGGTAGCTCGCATGCCCGATGAAGGAGACGCGCAACCCGTCGACGCGCTCGGGCGGCGTATCGCTGAAGGGGCTCGGAAACGACGTCGGCCAAGCGATGCCGGCCCGCTCCCGCTTCCAGCGCAGGATGTCGCCCAGCACCTTGTCAGGCGCCTGATCGACGCCGTGGAATTGAAGCCCGTCGAAATTATCGGTGACGGGGCCGTTGTAATAGGGGTTTCGGCCCTTGCTGCGCCGGTGCGCCGCGTAGCCGACGCCGCCTAGCGTCATGACGGTGACCGCGGACAGGGTCGCGAGAAGGCTTTGCCGTTTCATCGTTCCGAGATGGCGGTGGCCGCCGGGCAATCAAGACGCGTGCGTCAGGCTTCGCACTCCTTCGGCATCACGGCGACCAGTTCACCGGCGAGCGCGCGGATCTTGCGATGAGCCTCGAGCTCGACCTCCTCGCGGGTCTTGTTCTCGGTGGGAATGGCGACCACGCCGGTGATCCGCCCATGCGCGCCGATGAGCGTGAAATTGAATCGTCCCATGCGGCTGCGGCGAACGACGTAATGCGGCAACGGTTCCGTCCCTTCCAGAAGGCATCGGCCTGAAAGGAGCAGCTACGGGGCGGAGAGCCGAAAAGTTTCAGGACCGCCAGCGCAATTCCTGCTGAACCAGCGGGTTGCGGAAGGGCCGCGTCTCGCGCGCCGCCTGAAGGGCTTCCCGCTTGAGACGGAAGTACCATTGCGACGGTAGATCGCTCTGGCCGAACAGCACCATGGTCGGCTTCCGGTCGAGGCCGGCCTGGGCGTGCTGGAGCACCTGCTGGTCCTGCGTCAGGAACTGCCGCATGAGCGGCCGCGCAAGCGGCTTCAGCAGGTTGAGGAGCGGCATGTTCCAATAGAGGGCGTTCGTCAGCAGGGTGCGATTGTGCGTGAGCGGCGTCGCGAAGGTGTAGTTGGCCACCCGCTTGGCTCCGGCCTCGATCCGCTCCAGCCGCACGCCCGGCAGGCGAAACTCGATCTCGACCTCGGGTACACCGCCCAGCAACTTGTAGACCGGCGAACTCGTCGTCGTGGAATGGCTCGACATGGTGAAGCCGTGCGGCGTCGGCGTGAACGTCTTCACCTTCTCCCGTAATTCCTTCGACGGCCGGAACCACCAGGAATCGTGGACGAAGGCCACGTGGCCGGGGTCGACGAGGCTCAATGTGGTGAGGTCGAACGAGGCCTCGACCACGAGTTCGACCACGAGGGAGCCCGCCGCCTCGAAGCCGAGCTCCGGCAGGGGCGGCAGGTCACCGCCCGGCGCACCCAGGAAGGGATTCACCCAGACGAAGCCGGCGCTCTCGCGAATGGGGAAGCGCTGCACCGTGATCCGCGTGAAATCTGCCGCATCGGCGGAGGAGAGGGTCGGTACGTCGCGGCAGCGTCCATCCATGCCGAAGCGCCAGCCATGGAACGGGCAGGTCACAGCTTCGCCGTCGAAACGTCCCTTCGACAGGGCCATGCCCCGGTGCGGGCAGCGGTCCCGCATGGCGAAGGCGGCTCCAGCCCTGTCGCGGCCGAGCACGATCTGCTCGCCGTTGAGTTCGACCGCCCGCAAGGTCCCGGCTTTCAGCGTGTCGGAGCGGCCGACGCAGTAGAAGGCGTCGGGCAGCGGCTGGCGCATGGCGTCCGGGTCGAGGGCCGCGTCGTCGGTCGCCGAATGCGTCGCCGTATCGGCCTTTGCCTGGGTCGGCAGGGATGAGAGCATGACGGGCTGCGATTGTCCTGTATCGGTCTCGCCTCCGGCGACGCCCGATCCGTTCGGATATCGGCCGATGCGTGGCGAAGAGCGCCCCGTCTTACGCTTCGGTGGCGGCGGTGACCATAAGCGGCGGTGACCATGAGCGGGAAGGACCGGCCGCGTTCGGACACCCGCATGCTCGGCTCCGCGCAGCGCCCTTTTTCGCGCGTCTTCGGTGCCCCCCAGCGGCGAGGCGCCGCGCCCACCGCATCGGGGCTTTTCAAGCTGCGGATCCGTGATTAGCTTGGGGTTCTCGCAACGAACGAAAGGAGGTGATCCAGTGTCTCATTGCCTAAATCAGCCGCTTACCTCGGCTAACCGGACCTGGAACGTCGCCTCCGGCGCGCACGCCTAGCGCGTTAGAGGACCCCTCATCGGGTTCGGCCGAACGGATAAGTGGTTCGGCAATGGAAGGGCCGCCCTCATGGGGCGGCCCTTCGTCGTTTGGGTGTTGGCGGTTGGAGCGTTCAACGCTTCTGGAAGAGAGGCTGCGCCAGCGCCTCCGCACGGGCCATCCAGAGATCGCGGTCCGAGCAGGCCTCGGCGAGTTCAGCGGCCTCTCTCTCGGAGCGCATGCGCGCTTCGTCGAGTTCCTCGATCAAAAGGGCCTGCAATTCGCTGAGACGGTCGCGCTCGGCGCGCAACTCATGAAGTTCGGCCATCTCCTTCTCCACATGGGAGCGCAGGCGGCGTAGTTCCTGGGCGAGAACCCCTTGGAGCTGGTCGTACCGGTCGCCCTCGACCTGGAGCTTGGCCTTGAGCATCAGATTCTCGGCCATGAGTTCCGAGAGGTCGTCCTCTGCCGGTTCGGCTTGAGCGGGCGGCGGGACGACCCGGGGAGACCAGGACTGAGCCTGCGGCTCGGGCTTCTCGACCGCGGCCGGCCTCTCGAACAGCGCGACCTTGTCAGCCGCCGGCCTGTGCGGCTCGGCATGCTGCGACGCGACCGCCGCCTGTTCCTGTGCGGTGGTGGCGGCCTTCATGGCCGCCAGCCAATCCCGCAGGGGTCCGGGTGCCGGACGCCCATTTACTTCCTGTGCCTGGTTGTGACGGGCTGGTTCCGACATCGCTCGCGTCCTCATGTGTGAGGAGCATTGGATCAAACCATGCTTAACGAACCGTAAAAGTTAAGGAAAATTAGCTGTCCCGAAACGCGGAAAATCCGAGGCTTTCACATTGAGGCGGACGTCCTCGGGTTGCCTTTGCACGGCGTGGATCGCCCGGGATGGAACCTGCGTCATCGGGCCTCCGGCGACTGGCCCTGACCGGGCGCAATCCGCCAGTGCCGCCAAGCCACTCCCCTCTCCGGCGGGAGCCGGTGCTATAGGGTGGCCGACATTCTCCGAAGGACGGACACGGCGCATGCATATCGAAGCCCCCAGCCTCGCGGGCCAACCCGGCATCAGGCACGCCTTCTTCACCCGTCTTGGCGGCGTCTCGGACGGATTCTATGCCAGCCTCAATGGCGGCCTCGGCTCCCATGACGAGCCGTCCCTCGTCGTCGAGAACCGCCGCCGCATGGCCGAGCATCTCGGGGTCCCGGCGAGCCACCTCGTCAGCCTGTATCAGGTCCATTCGGCCGAGGTCGCCGTGATCGAAGGCCCGATGGCCCTCGCCGAACGTCCCCGCGCCGACGCCATGGTGACGCGGGTGCCGAACTTGGCCCTCGGCATCGCCACGGCCGATTGCGGCCCGATCCTCTTCGCCGATCCGGTCGGTCGTGTCGTCGGCGCCGCCCATGCGGGATGGAAAGGGGCGCTGACCGGCGTGATCGCCGCCACCGTCGACGCCATGGTGCGCCTCGGATCGGAGCGGAGCGACATCGTCGCCGTGCTCGGCCCGACGATCTCTCAATCCGCCTATGAAGTCGGGGACGATTTCCGCAGCCGCTTTTCCGCGGAGGTTCCGGGTTCCGATGTCCACTTCTCTGAAGGCGCGCGCGAGGGGCATGCCCAGTTCGATCTGCCGGGCTTCATCGCCCGTCGCCTGGGTGAGGCCGGTATCGAGAAGGCATCGGTCCTGGGCCTCTGCACCTACGCGGACGCGGAGCGCTTCTATAGCTATCGCCGTACGACCCATCGGGGCGAGGCGGATTACGGCCGTCTGATCTCCGCGATCAGCCTCGCTGCATAGCGGCCACCGTCATACGTTCCCTCGGTGCGACATCTTGTCATGATCTCGAGGCGAAAAAAGCGTGGCCGTAGTTGAACCTTGGCCGTTCATCTGAGTTTTCGGAGTGCACGACCTCCAGCGAGGTGGTCGCCGCCACAAAGGGGCCGTGTTCAACACACGCGGCGTGGTTGCGATGCAACAGCTTCCTGAGGGATGCTGAGATATAGACGGGGAACTGCGCTGGACCGCTCCGAAAAAAGCGGCCGCGCTAACGAGTAGAGGACCAGTCCATGAAATCCTTCCTTCGCGGCACCACCGCCCTTGCCGGCATCGTCATCGCCGGCTCCGCTTTCGCTGCCGATCTGCCGCGCCGCGCCGCTCCGCCGGTCTTCGTTCCCGTGCCGGTCTTCACCTGGACGGGCGCCTACTTCGGTATCAACGCCGGTTACGGCTTCGACGCTGGCAGCAACAGCGACCGTTACAACCTGCCGGCCGGCTCCGTGCTGAACGGCGGCCCGGTCAACCGGGTGTTCAACGCGAACAGCAGCAACGACCTCGAAGGCTTCGTCGGCGGTGGTCAGGTCGGCTACAACTACCAGTTCACCCCGGGTTCGGGCGTTGTCGTCGGTATCGAAGCTGACGCCCAGTACACCGATTTCGGCAACAAGACCCGCACCGTGAACGGCACGTTCAGCCCGGTCGTCGGCGGCCTCAACGGCACCACCGCCGTTCGCCTCCCCGGCAACGAGATGAACTTCTTCGGCACCGTCCGCGGCCGCATCGGTTACGCCTTCGACCGCACCCTCGTGTACGGCACCGGCGGCTTCGCTTACGGCGACGGCGGCACCGGCTCCGACGATTTCCGCACCGGCTACACCGCTGGTGGTGGTATCGAGTACGCTCTCCCCACGGACTCCTTCTTTAACTTCTTCAAGTCGTCCGCTGTGACGCTGAAGGTCGAAGGCCTGTACGTGAACCTCGAGCAGGACGGCCGCGGCAACCGCTCCGTCTACAACCCCACCACGAACGTGCTTTCGCTCAGCCCTTCGGCTCGCGAAGCCGAGTTCGCCGTGGTCCGCGCCGGCCTGAACTACAAGTTCGGCTCGTACTAGGCCTTACAGAACCAACGCTCCGCCTCAGGGCGGAGCACGAGGTCTCTCAGAAGGAGCCCGGCCGAAAGGCCGGGCTCTTTTTGTTGCGTGGCGAAGATGCGTAGCCTCCGGCTCCGTCACCTTTCCGAAATTTCATGCTCCGAACCGGAGCTCCCGTGCATCCGCAACGGCGAAGTTCGCGTTGACCCCCTGACAAAGCCAGTGGCGCCACCCCATCTCGGAGGCGCCGGGGCGGCATGGCCCGCAGGCTTCTCTCAGGAGGACGACCCCATGAATAGCGAAGAACGCGAGGTCATCGGCGGCATTTTCCAGCGTCTGGAGCAGGCCGCGAGCCAGCCCCGCGACGCCGATGCCGAGCGCTTCATCGCGGACAAGCTCCGCGCTCAGCCCTACGCGCCCTATGCGATGGCGCAGCTGATCTATGTCCAGGAAGAAGCGATCAAGAGCTTGAACGAGCAGCTCGAGCAGGCGCGTCAGGCGGCACAGCAGCCGCAGGGCGGCGGCGGCGGCTTCCTGTCGAGCATCTTCGGCGGCGGGTCTCGCCAGCCGGAGCCCCAGCGCCCGTCCGGTCAACCGTGGGGCGGCCAGGGCGGACCTCATCAGGGATATGGGCAGCAGCCGGGCTATGGGCAGCAGCCCGGTTACGGCCAGCAGCCGGGTTATGGCGGACCGCAGCAGGGTGGCCCATGGGCCGGCCAGCAGGCGGCACCCGCTCGCGGCGGCGGCTTCATGGCGACGGCCCTTCCGATGGCGGCCGGTGCGGCCGGTGGCATGCTGCTCGGCAGCGCCTTGTCCAACGCCTTCGCGGGCGGTCATTCGGCTCTCGGCAGCGCGGCGGCGGCAGGACTTCCCTCTGCGGGCGCGACGGCCGGTAACGAAGATCTCGGTTCGGCCCTCGGCGGCGGCAACGACTTCCAGGACGCGTCGTTCGACAGCGATCCGGGCGGGGATTTCGGCGGCGACCTGGGTGGCGGCGGTGACGACGACTGGGTGTGAGCGAAAGCCACATCTATCACCGCGCGTGATGGCCCCATGACAAGAAAGGCCCGGTGCGTGGAGACGCGCCGGGCCTTTCTCATGAGCGGCCCGGAGGCCGTTAGAGGACTTCGACCCGTGTTCCCACGGGGGTCCGTTCATACAGGTCGATGACATCCTCGTTCATCATCCGGATGCAGCCCGACGAGACGGATTGCCCGATCGTGTGCGGCTCGTTGGTGCCGTGGATGCGATAGAGGGACGAGCCGAGATAGAGCGCCCGCGCACCCAGAGGGTTGGCGGGGCCGCCGGCCATGTGGCGCGGCAGGTCGGGGCGACGCTGGAGCATCTCCGCCGGGGGCGTCCAATCCGGCCATTCGCGCTTCTGGCTGATCGTCTTCATTCCCGACCAGGCAAAACCCGGCCGACCGACGCCGATACCGTATCGGATGGCCTGACCGCCTGGCTGGACGAGATAGAGAAACTTCGTCTGGGTATCGATGACGATGGAGCCGGGCTTCTGCCGGCCATCGAACGAGACGACCTGTCGGGCAAAGCGCGCGTCGGGCGCGCGCTCGATTCCCGCGATTTGTCTTTCGGGATCGGCTTGAGCCGGCAGAGCTTGTGACGGCAAGGCAGCGAGCCGCGTGCGAACGGGGGTCTGGTATAGATCGGGATCGGGAATGCGATCGCCCGAATGGAGCACGCGCGGCATCGGCTCGCCACCGTAACCCTGGGCCGCCGGATGTCGTGGAAGCACGCCGTCATCCGCGAGGCCGGGACGCCGGGCGCGCGGCGGCGTTCCATGACCCGTCACCAGGAATTCGATGAAGCCCCCGCCGTATTGGCCGGAGGGAACCTGGGCTTGTGCGGCCCCTCCCGCCACCGTGGCGGACAGGCAGGCCATAGCGACGCACAATTCGAGACGCTTCAACACGCGCGATACTCCGGACCAACACGAACCTCGCGCTCAAGCTGGCCGGACGGGACGAGAATCGGGTGAAAAAACGTGGTGAATCGTTCAGGTCACCGCCGCTCTACTGCTGGCTTCAAAGAACAGCATGAATTGTTTGTAAAAGTGCATCGGCCGTTCTCTGTGTTGAAGAAATGGCAACGACTTTGTCGCATGGTGGCTCGAAGGCTTCTCGTATCGGGATTCGCGTCGTTCACCAGGATGACGGCCCCCGGTCCATGCTGCCCTGTCGCTGACCCAGTTACTCCTGCCGGCTGATCATCCCCGATGAACATGAAGCGCTACCGCATCGAAGACAGCCTCGGTTTGGCAAGCGTGCGACCCGTCGTGGAGGTCACGCACGCCAAGGAGCGTTCCGGCTCCGACGACGTGAAGCTCGATGAGATCCTCTCGGCGATCCAGGAGCTTCGCCGTGTCACGCAGACGAGCACGGTCGAGACCATCGAAGCCTGCCGGAAGGAGCTCAACGAGGCCTTCGCGATGCGCTCCGAACTCGACGTGATGAAAGATGCGATCACCCGAACGAAGAAGGAGATCGCGACGCTCTACCACTCGGAGAATACCGGGAAGGGAATGAAGCGGGTCGCGGGAGAACTCGACGCGGTGGTGGAATCCACCGAGCTGGCCACGAGCACGATCCTCGGCGCCCTGGAAGAGATCGAGACGAATGCCAGTGCGCTGCGGGCCATGCGGCAGGCCGCCGGCGGCGAAAACATCGACATGATCCTCGAGCGGGTGATCGTCGCCTACGAAGCCTGCAACTTCCAGGACCTGACCGGCCAGCGCATCAACAAGATCGTGGGTGTGCTCAAGTTCATCGAGGAACATCTCGACCGCATGATCGAGGCCTGGGGCGGCCTCAATTCGTTTAGCGAGATCCTCGGCGTCGTGCCCCAGGGCCCCAGCATCGACGACGAGAGCTCCCTCCTCAACGGACCCAAGCTCGACAGCGATCCGGGCCATGTGGACCAGGGCGATATCGACGCGCTGTTCGATTAAGACGCGCATGCGCCGACCTTCCCGGGTCGGCGAGACCGGGAGCCCCTTCCCTCTCGAATCCCCGGCGCTTAAGTCTCGGGCATGAGCCGCCAGCCCGCGAAAGACCTGTCTTCCCAGCGAGACCTGCCGCCGGATTCGTTCGACGAGCGCGAGGACGCGGACGAGACCCCGGAACGTATCGACGACGGACCGGAGATCGATTTCGATTTCGAGGAAGGCGCTGTCAAAGCCGGCACGGAGATCATCCGCCGGTTCTGGACGACGCTGCCGTCGGGACCGGGCGTCTACCGCATGTTCGACGAGAAGGGTGATGTCCTCTACGTCGGCAAGGCAAAGAACCTGAAGGCCCGAGTCGGCTCCTATGCGAGGGGCCAAGCCCATTCCAATCGCATCGCCCGGATGATCTCACAGACGGCGGCGATGGAGTTCGTCACCACGGCCACCGAGACCGAGGCGCTGCTGCTCGAGGCCAACCTCATCAAGCAGTTGAAGCCGCGCTTCAACGTGCTGATGCGGGACGACAAATCGTTTCCCTACATCCTGGTCACGGCCGATTCCGAGGCGCCGCAGATCGTCAAGCACCGCGGCGCACGGCGGCGCAAGGGCAGCTATTACGGCCCGTTCGCCACCGTCTGGGCTGTGAACCGCACGGTCAACGCGCTCCAGCGCGCCTTCCTGCTGCGCACCTGCACCGACAGCTATTACGAGAACCGCACGCGGCCCTGCCTGCTCTACCAGATCAAGCGCTGCTCGGGACCCTGCACCGGGGAGATCGGCCTGCCAGAATATCAGGCGCTCGCCGAGAATGCGAAGAGCTTCCTCGCGGGCAAGTCCAACGCGGTGAAGGACCGTATGCGCGAGGAGATGCAGGACGCCTCCGAGAAGCTCGAATTCGAGCGTGCTGCCCGCTTCCGGGACAGGATCAGCGCGCTCTCGGCGATCCAGGGGACCCAGGGCGTCAACACCCAGGGCATCGAGGAGGCGGATGTGTTCGCCCTCGACGAACAGGCCGGCCAGTTCTGCATCGAGGTGTTCTTCTTCCGGAACTTCCAGAACTGGGGCAACCGCGCCTATTTCCCGAAGGCCGATCGCAGCATGACGCCGGACGAGGTGCTCGCCTCCTTCATCAGCCAGTTCTACGACGACAAGCCGGCTCCCCGGATCGTCCTCGTCTCCCATGCGATCGAGGATGCGGAGCTGATGGCAGCCGCCCTGTCGAGCCGCGCCGAGAACAGGGTGGAAGTCCATCAGCCTCAGCGCGGCGAGCGCAAGGCCCTGGTGGAATATGCCCAGCGCAACGCCAAGGAGGCCCTGGCCCGCAGGCTCGCGGACACCGCCTCGCAGGGCAAGTTGCTCGTGGCGCTCGGGCAATCGTTCGGATTGCCCGCCCCACCCCGCCGCATCGAGGTTTACGACAACTCACACATCATGGGCACGAACGCGGTCGGGGGCATGATCGTCGCCGGCCCGTCGGGTTTTGCGAAGACGCATTACCGCACCTTCAACATCAAGTCGGAGGAGCTGACGCCGGGCGACGATTTCGGGATGATGAAGGAGGTGCTCCAGCGCCGCTTCAAGCGTCTCGTGAAGGAAAACCCCCGTACCGCCAACGAGGCGGCGATCTCAGCGAGCGAAGGCGGTGCGGCCGAGCCGGTTCCCGAATCGGACAGCGAGACCATGCCGGCCTGGCCGGATCTCGTCCTGATCGACGGTGGCAAGGGCCAGCTCGAAGCCGCCCGCACGGCGCTGGAGGAACTCGGAGTCACCGATGTCGCCCTCGTGGGCATCGCCAAGGGTCGCGATCGCGATGCCGGACGCGAGACCTTCTTCGTGCCCGGAAAGGCCCCGTTCAAGCTGCCGCCGCGCGATCCGACCCTCTACTTCGTCCAGCGCCTGCGGGACGAGGCCCATCGCTTCGCCATCGGCACGCATAGGGCCAAGCGCAAGCGCGAGATGATCAAGAACCCCCTCGACGAGATCGCCGGCATCGGCCCGACCCGCAAGCGCGCCCTCCTCCACCATTTCGGGACAGTGAAGGCGATCCAGCGCGCCTCCCTGGAGGATCTGGCGACCACGCCCGGCGTCAACGCAGCCACGGCACGTGCGGTGTATGATTTCTTCCATGCCGGAGGCTGAGGCTCAAAAACGCCTGCGTCAGGTGGGTTCGGTGCCGGGGTCGTCGTCTGACCGGCGATACAGAGCCTCGTAATCCTTCCCGCCATAGAAGATGTTGGTGATCCGGACCCTGTCGTCCTCGACCAGATAAGCGATCACGGCGGAACGCTCGAATGGTACCGTGCGAAGGCCGGATACGAGGTCGTCGCGTGGTCGACCGGCACGAGGCGCATCTCCGATCCGATCACATCGGAACTTGATGCGTCGTACGAACGACGCGGCGACCGAGACGCTTCCACTCGCTTCGCGAACTAAGCGAAAAATGTCGCCAGGTCGTCCAACGCATCCGGCCGGAAGAAGACCGGGAGTCTACGCACCCGAGGTCTTGGTGCCCTCGCCGGCGAACAGGCGTGCGAGGTGAAGGTCCGCTTCCATCGCCGTCAGATCCTGCCGGGCGTCACCAAGTGAGCGGCGAACACGAGCCCGTATCTCGGTCAAGCGCTCCGCTTCTTCGAGCCGTTGCCGCTGCCATAGTCGCAGCGCATCACGCATGACCTCGTTGGTCGATGAATACTCACCTGCCTCGATGCTTTCACGTACCGCCTGATGGAGATCGGGCGTCATGGTGATGCTGATCGTGTCTGCGGACGACATGCGTGAGCACTCTATTCCCTCAGCGCATTGGTAGCACAAAATCCGGCTCGGCACATTCGGTTGCGATGGGCCCAGCGCGACGGCCTAGGCGCTATCGAAGCAGCTTGTCCGTTTGCATCATCGTGGTTGACCCCTCCCCCCGCCCATGGTTTCACCGCGTCGATGACTGTCCTTCCTCTCCGACGCCGGTCACCGGCCTGGACGCTGGCGAATTGCCTGACCTACGGGCGGCTCGTCGCCGTCCCCGTCGTCGTGGCGCTGCTGTACTGGCCGGACGAGCATGCGGCACGGTTCGCGGCTCTCGGCGTCTTCATCGCGGCCGCCATCACCGATTATCTCGACGGCTACGTCGCCCGGACCTACGATCAGAGCTCGGCCCTGGGGCGCATGCTCGATCCGATCGCCGACAAGCTGCTCGTCGCCGCCTGTCTGCTGATGCTGGTGGCCGACAAGACGATCCATGACTGGAGCCTGTGGGCGGCCATCGTCATCCTGTGCCGCGAGATCCTCGTCTCGGGCCTGCGCGAATATCTGGCGGAGTTGAAGGTCAGCGTACCGGTCAGCCGCGTCGCCAAATGGAAGACCACCCTTCAACTCGTGGCGATCGGCTTCCTCGTGGCCGGAAAGGCGGGGGAGACGATCCTCCCCCATACCGTCATCGCCGGAGAGGCCCTGCTCTGGATCGCCGCGGCCCTGACGCTCTACACGGGCTACGATTATATGAGAGCCGGCATCCGGCACGTGATGGACGATCCGCGCTGACCCGCCGATGCCACAGCCGGAAGGGCAGACCATGAAGCTCGTCTATTTCGCCTGGGTGCGCGAACGCATCGGCAAGGCCGAAGAGGTTGTGACCCCGCCCGCCGGGACCGAGACGGTCGCCGACCTCGTGGCCTGGTTGAGTGGCAGGGGCGAAGAATACGCCTACGCGTTCGAGAATGCCGGCATCGTGCGGGCGGCCATCGACCGCGTCCATGCCAAGCCGGATGCGCCCATCGCCGGGGCCACCGAGATCGCGTTCTTCCCGCCGATGACGGGCGGCTGAGCCGCCTCGGATCGTCTGCGAGGAGACCCTCACGCGATGACGTCCGTGATCCGTGAATTCCAGGACGCCGATTTCGAGGGCGTCGCGGCCCTATGGCTCGCGGCCGGAATCTCTCGGCCGTGGAACGATGCGGGCAAGGACATCGCCTTCGCCCGCCGCGATCCGCACTCGACCATCCTGGTCGTCGAGCGCGAGGGGGCCGTCGCCGCCACGGTGGGCGAGGACGGTCACCGGGGATGGCTCTATTATGTCGCCGTCGACCCGCGGTATCGCGACATCGGCCTGGGCAGGGCGATCATGGAAGCAGCCGAGCGGTGGCTGTCCGCGCGTGGCGTCTGGAAGGTCCAGCTCCTCGTGCGCGAAGAGAATGAAGCGATCCGCCACTTCTACGAACATCTCGGCTACCGGGACACCCGGACGATCTGTCTGCAGAAAGTCATCGGCGAGACGGCGGGGTGAGTGGCTCCGGCCCAAAACCCCGCCGGGCACTCACTTCTTGCCGAGAGCCGCGCTGAAGGCGGCGATGTTGCTGCGCATCATGGCCACGTAGGTGGCCGCCGGGCCATCGGGACCGGACAGGGCGTCGGAATAGACCTTGCCGCCCACAATGGCTCCGCTCTCCCGCGAAATCTGCTGCATCAGGCGGGGATCGGCCACGTTCTCGAGGAAGACGGCCGGGATCTTGTCGCGCCGGATCTGCCGGATGATGCGGGCCACATCCTTCGGGCTCGCCTCGCTGTCGGTGGAGACGCCCTGCGGCGCGATGAAGTCGAGGCCGTAGGCGGCGGTAAAATAGCCGAACGCATCGTGCGTGGTGATGATCTTGCGATGTTCGGGGGGAATCGCCGCGATGGCCGCGCGGATGTCGGTCTCCAAACCCGCCAGGGTCGTCAGATAGGCCTTCGCGTTGGCTGCGTAGTCGGCAGCGTGTTCGGGATCGATGGTCGAGAGCCCGTCGCTGATGTTGCCGATGTAGATCCGCACATTGGCGATGCTCTGCCAGGCATGGGGATCGTCATGATGCGCGTGCCCCGCATGCCCTCCGCCATGGTCGTCGTCACCCTCGATGGGCTTCACGCCCTTGGTCGCGACGATGACGGGCGCCTTCGTCCCGGAGGCCTTGATCAGCCTGTCGAGCCAGCCTTCCAGGCCGAGGCCGTTGACCACGACGAGATTGGCGGCGGTGAGTTTGCGCGCGTCCCCGGGGGCCGGGTTGTAGCCATGCGCGTCGGCATCGGGGCCGACAAGGGTCGAGACCTCGACGCGGTCGCCGCCCACCTGCTTCACGAGATCGCCGAGGATCGAGAAGGTCGCCACCGCCTTCAGCGGCTCGGCGGCATCCGCATTCCCGCCGAAGGCCGTGAGAGCGAGGGCGATACCGACCCACGCCGTAAGGCCCGTCTTCATGGCGTGACGTCTCGATCGCATACCCGTCGTCCTTCGCATCGGTTCCCGGAAACGGGCAGACCAGATGATCCGTCGCGCCGTGTAATGTAACACTATCACATTGCCAAGCCCGATGGCCTCGCTTGATCTTCCGGTCTCCGACCGGCAAACCCCCGACCGAGAGCCGGGAGCCCCCCCGCGCGACAGACAACGGATGAGCATGGCCCGTCGGCCGCTTCTGAGGGGTGAGACCCTCCCCCTCCTCGGCCGGGTCTGGCGCGAATGGCTGCGGCCGCATCGGGGCACCCTCGCCGTGGTGCTGGTGCTCATCGCCATCATCGGAGCGGCGACGGGTTTGTATCCCGCCCTGATCAAGGGGGCGTTCGATGCGTTCGACCACAAGGACCCGTCGGCCCTCACCTACGGACCGCTCATCGTCATCGCCATCACCTCGATCCGGGGCTTCGCACTGTTCGGGCAGACCGTGCTGACCAATCGGGTCGTCAGCCGTGTCGAGGCCGACATGCAGGCGGCGCTCTACGGCCACCTCATCGATTCCGACCTCGCCCAGCTCGGCCGCGAGAGCCCGGCGGCCTTCACCCAGCGCTTCACCACGGATTTCGCCTTCATCAAGGAGGCGCTGACCCGCATCTCCACTGTGCTACTGCGCGATCTCGCCATGCTGATCGCCCTCGTCGTCGCGTTGCTCTGGATGGACCCGGTGCTCACCCTCGTGGCCGGCGTGGTCGTGCCCTTCGTCGCCGGCCCGATCGGCCGCATCGGCAAGAAGCTCAGGCGGGTCTCTACCACCACGCAGGAGCAGATGGGCCACACCGCCAGCCTCATCACCGAGAGCTTGCAGGGCGCGCGCATCGCCAAGACCTACGCGCTGGAATCCTACCTGAAGGGCCGTGCCTCAGGCGCGTTCGATACCGTCCGCCGCTTGAAGATGAAGGCGGCCAATGCCCGGGGACGCCTCGACCCGTTGATGGAGATAGGCGGGGGCTTCGCCGTGGCGGCGGTGCTGGTCCTGGTGGGCCAGCGCGTCATGTCCGGTGACCGCACGGTGGGCGATTTCACCGGCTACGTGGCGGCCCTGCTCCTGGCCGCGCAGCCCGCCCGCGCTTTGGGCACCCTCAACGCCATCCTTCAGGAAGCCGGGGCGGCGCTCCATCGCTACTTCGCCCTGATGGACGAAGCACCACGCATTCGTGAAAAGCCCGATGCCGTGCCGCTGGTCATCACCGGCGGCGAGATCCGCTTCGAGGAGGTCCGCTTCCGATATCGCGAGGATGCGCCGGCGCTGGAGGGCATCGACCTCACCGTTCCCGCAGGCGCCACCGTCGCCCTGGTCGGCCGTTCCGGCTCCGGCAAGTCGTCTCTGC
This sequence comes from Methylobacterium sp. AC832, assembly GCF_979256025.1. Taxonomy (NCBI): domain Bacteria; kingdom Pseudomonadati; phylum Pseudomonadota; class Alphaproteobacteria; order Hyphomicrobiales; family Methylobacteriaceae; genus Methylobacterium; species Methylobacterium sp. AC832. The sequence continues at coordinate 1,282,748 of NZ_CEEDMV010000001.1, read as the reverse complement.
TGAACCTCGTGCCCCGACTGTACGACGTGACGGGGGGCCGCGTTCTCATCGATGGCGCGGATCTGCGCGACGTGACGATTCCATCCCTGCGCGCGGCCGTGGCAGTGGTCTCCCAGGACGTGGTGCTGTTCGACGATACCATCGCGGCCAATATCGGGTTCGGCCGCCCCGGTGCGACCCGCGCCGAGATCGAGGCCGCTGCGGAGGCCGCCGCAGCGCATGGATTCATCACCCGGCTGACGGAGGGCTACGAGTTCCGCGTCGGCCCCTCCGGCGGGCGGCTGTCCGGTGGCGAACGCCAGCGCATCTCCCTGGCCCGCGCCTTCCTCAAGGACGCGCCGATCCTGCTTCTGGATGAGGCGACGAGCGCCCTCGATTCCGAATCCGAGCGGCTGGTCCAGGGCGCGCTGCTGCGCCTGATGCAGGGGCGGACCACCCTCGTCATCGCGCACCGCCTCTCCACCGTGCGCGATGCCGACATGATCGTGGTGATGGAGGCCGGCCGCATCATCGAGACGGGGACGCATGACGCCCTGATGGCCTCGCAGGGTGGCTATGCCCGTCTGCATCGCATGCAATTGTCCGGAGATGCGGAAGAGCCCGCCGCCCCCTGATCCGCATTCCGTGCGTTGAAGCGTCACGAATCCTCGCGCGTGAAACGGATGCCGGCATGGCAGGACAGGCCTTCGGACGAACGAAGGATGGGAGCCCCGTCACTCGATACAGCCTCGCCCGATCTCGCCTGCGGGTCGACATCCTCGATTATGGCGGCGTGGTCAGCCGGATCGATACGCCCGACCGCGAGGGAGCCTGGACCAATGTCGTCCTCGGTGCGCGTGACGTCGCGGGCTACGAGGCCAGCGACGCGCATTTCGGCGCCATCATCGGACGCTACGCCAACCGCATCGCCCAGGGACGCTTCAGCCTCGACGGACACGAATACCAATTGCCGCTCAATGTCGGTGGCAACACCATGCACGGCGGGACGAATGGGTTCGACCGTCGCGTCTGGCGGGTGATCCGGGCGGACGAGACGACCTTGGTACTCGGCTATCGCTCAATCGACGGCGAAGAGGGCTTCCCCGGCAATCTCGATGTGGAAGTCGCTTACTCCCTCAGCGACGACGAGACCCTGCGGATCGACTACAGGGCCTGGACCGACCGGCCGACCATCCTCAACCTGACCAACCACAGCTATTTCAATCTCTCCGGCGAGGGCTCCGGCGACGTGATGCAACATCGGGTCGCCATCGCGGCGGACCATTACCTCCCCACCGATGCCGACCAGATCCCCACGGGCGAGATCAGACCCGTGGCGGGCACCGCCTTCGATTTCCGCGAGCCCGAAGCCTTGGGCTCACGCATCCGCGACGGGGATTTGCAACTCGCTCTGGCCCACGGCTACGACCACACCTTCGTGCTGCGCGAACCCGGCTCCCTCCGGCATGTGACGTCCGCCGTCGATCCTGCGAGCGGGAGACGGCTCGACGTCGCCACCACCCAGCCGGGCCTGCAACTCTACACCGCCAACATGCTCGACGGCACGGTGATCGGGTCCGGCGGGCGGCTGTACCGATCCGGCGACGCGGTCTGTTTCGAGGCGCAGGGGTTTCCCGACGCGCCGAACCGGGCGGAGTTTCCCTCCACGACGCTCCGCCCCGGCGAGGTCTTCACCGCGACGACGACCTATCGTTTCAGCGCGGACTGACGCACCGCCCGTCATCGCCCGAAGCGGTGGTCGCTTGACTTGGGTTCTTTTATGTCTGTAATTTCTGTTATGACGGAAATTACAGACATCCCCGAAAAGCTCCCCGTGGCGGTGGAGCGCTTCATCCTCCACTGGGGCGATCTCGGCGGGCAATGGGGCGTCAACCGTTCCGTCGCCCAGATTCACGCCCTGCTCTACCTGTCGGACAGGCCCCTGGCGGCGGAGGAGATCGCGGCGACCCTCGGCATCGCGCGCTCCAACGTCTCGACGTCGCTCAAGGAGCTGTCGGGCTGGAACCTGATCCGGCGCGTCCCCGTGCTGGGCGAGCGTCGCGATCACTTCGTCGCCGAGACCGATCTGTGGGAGATGGTCACGCGCATCGCCGCCGGCCGCAAGGAGCGCGAGATCGATCCGGCGATCGCGGCCCTGCGCACCTGCGTGGCGCAGGCCGAAGGCGATCCGACCATCGGCGCCGTCGCCTCTCGCCGCCTCAAGGCGATGCTCGAATTCACCGAGACCATGGATCGCTGGCACAGCCAGATGCTCGGCGTCCCGCACGCGACCCTCGCCAAGCTGATCCGCCTCGGCAGTCGGATCGTGCGCTTCCTGCCCTCCAAGCCCGAAGGCTGAACCGGGGAGCCGCGATCATGACCATGACGGCGATGAGGCGGCCTTCCATGGGCCGGACGGCGCCTCCCCCCGGCGATAGTCCGGTGATGGCCCGTGCGCACGAGGCCGACCTCCGCGACCTGCGCTTTCGCAGCCTGATCGCGGACGAGGACTGGACCACTCTGTCGCCTGCGATCCGCCGGCGCTTCACCAAGCGTCTCCGCCCCGGCACCAGCGCCGTATATGTGGGAACCGTGATCGAGACGCGGATGAGCCGCCTCGGCTGGGTTCTGGCACAAGCCGCCCGCCTCATCGGCGGCCCGCTCCCCACCTCCCGGGCCACGGGCCTCGCCAGCGTCGTCTCCGTGACGGAGGACCGGTCGGGCGGCGGGCAGGTCTGGACGCGGCTCTATGCGCGGCCGGACGGATTTCCCCAGACCGTCAATTCGGCCAAGCGCTTCGCCGGGCCCACCGGCCTCGAAGAGCATGTGGGCGGCGGTCTCGGCATGAGCCTCGATGTCGCCGTCGTCGACGGCGGGCTGGTCTTTTCGAGCCGCCGCTACTTCCTCCGGCTGGGCGGATGGCGTCTGCCGCTTCCCGGTTTCCTGACGCCGGGCACCCTCACGGTGACCCACGGCGAGACCGGGACGAACCGCTTCGCCTTCATCCTCACCGTTCGTCATCCCTGGTTCGGCACGCTGATCCGCCAGGAGGCGGAGTTCCGCGACGTCGTCGACGCCTGATCCATCACGGGGGAGACCCGACATCATGACCTCGACCTTGCTGTGGTCGCTGATCGCCGTGCAGATCGCCATGGGGGCCTTCGACACCCTCTACCACCACGAACTGACCGAGCGCCTCGCCTGGCGCCCGTCCCAGCGCGGCGAGTTGCGTCTCCATGCCGTGCGCAACTGGCTCTATACCCTGCTCTTCCTCACCCTCGGTTTCGCCGAACCCAAGGGGCTGCTCGCCTGGGCCATCATGGGCGTGCTCATCGTCGAGGTCGTGATCACGCTGATGGACTTCGTCGAGGAGGATCTGAGTCGGCGCCTGCCGGCCACCGAACGGGTCAACCACACCCTCCTGGCGCTGAATTACGGTGCGATCCTCGTCCTCATTCTACCGGTGCTGCTCGGCTGGGCCAGGGAGGCCACGGGCATCGCCTGGGTGAGCCACGGAGCCTGGAGCGCCCTCGCCCTCGCCGCCTCGCTCTCCGTCGCGATCTTCGGCCTGCGCGACTGGTTCGCCGCCGGGCGGTCCGAGCGCCTGGGCCTGCCCGCGCCGGCCGGGCTCGCGGACGTGCTCGCTCCGGCGCGGGCGATCCTGGTGACAGGCGCTACCGGCTTCGTCGGCCAGCGCCTCGTGGCGAGCCTCGTGGCGGCCGGCCACGAGGTGACGGTCCTGACCCGTGACGGGGCGAAAGCCGCGGCACTGCCCGCGCCGTTGCGGATCGTCACCTCCCTCGACCAACTGCCGGACGGCGCGCGGCTCGATGCCATCGTGAATCTCGCGGGCGAACCGATCGCCGACGGGCTGTGGACGCCCGCCAAGCGCCGCGCGATCCTCGCGTCGCGCCTGAGGACGACTCGGAGGCTCGCCAAACTGGTGGCCCGCCTCGACAGGGCACCTTCCGTCGTCGTCAGCGGCTCGGCCGTCGGATGGTACGGCCTGCGCGGCGATGACAGCCTCACCGAATCGAGCCCGGCGGCTTCGGCCTTCACCCAAAGGGTGTGCGCGGCCTGGGAGCGGGAGGCGATGGCAATCGCGGCCCTCGGCCCACGGGTCGTCCTCCTGCGCACCGGGCTGGTGCTCGGAATCGAGGGCGGCCTCCTCGCGCGACTTCTCATGCCGTTCGAGTTCGGCCTCGGGGGACGGATCGGCTCCGGGCGGCAATGGATGTCGTGGATTTCCCGCGACGACCTCGTCCGCCTGATCTGCCACGCCATCGCGACGCCGACCATGGCGGGACCGGTGAACGCCACCGCGCCGGAGCCGGTCCGCAATGCCGATTTCGCCGCATCCCTGGCGCGGCAGCTCCACCGCCCGGCAATCTTCCCGCTTCCGGCGCGGCTCCTGCGCTGGCTGGGCGGCGACTTCGCCGAGGAGATGCTCCTGGGCGGGCAGAGGGTGCTGCCCGAGAAAGCGCTCGCCAGCGGGTTCGCCTTCCGGCATGCCCGGCTGGATTCGGCACTTGGATCCATTCTGGGCCGGAATGTCGGGCGGGAGGCGGAGGCCCGGCCCTCGCGGGCCGTCGTCCCGCTGAGAGAATGACCGGCATGGGAACGCGGCGCGCAGCCCCCCTTCGTGATGGAGCGAACCCCTGATCACCGCCCTCGTCTATACCGGCGCCGCTTTGGCCGAGATCGCCGGGTGCTTCGCCTTCTGGGCCTGGCTGCGACTCGGCCGGTCGGCCTGGTGGGCCCTGCCGGGCGTGGCGTCCCTCGTCCTCTTCGCCGTGCTGCTCACCAGGGTGGAGAGCGACGCGGCGGGCCGGGCCTATGCCGCCTATGGCGGCGTCTACATCGCCGCCTCCATCCTGTGGCTGTGGCTCGCCGAGAGCCAGAGGCCGGACCGGTGGGATATGACCGGTGCCGCAATCTGCCTCGTCGGCACCGGGATCATCCTGTTCGCGCCGCGCGCCTGACGACGCGCGTCACATCTCGTGCGGATCGGGCTCCACCAGGATCTCGCGTTTGCCCGCGTGGTTGGCCGAACCGACAATGCCCTCGACCTCCATCCGCTCCATGAGCGAGGCGGCGCGGTTGTAGCCGATCTGCAGGCGGCGCTGGATATAGCTGGTGGAGGCCTTCTTATCGCGCATGACCACCTGCACGGCTTGGGCGTAGAGATCGCCGCCGCTCTCGCCGAAGCTGCCCTGGTCGAAGACCGCGCCGTCGACCTCGATCTCGTCGATCGAGCCCTTGGCCGATTTTCCGCCTTTGGTCCCCTTGTCGTCGTCCTCGCCATCGTCGGCGGTGACAGCTTCGAGATAGGACGGCCGTCCCTGGCGCTTTAGGTGGGCAACGACGCTCTCGACTTCCGAATCCGAGCAGAACGGGCCGTGGACACGGGTGGTGCGGCCACCACCGGCCATGAACAGCATGTCACCCTGGCCCAGCAGCTGCTCGGCGCCCATCTCGCCGAGGATCGTGCGGCTGTCGATCTTGGACGTGACCTGGAAGGAGATCCGGGTCGGGAAGTTCGCCTTGATCGTGCCGGTGATGACGTCCACCGACGGGCGCTGCGTCGCCATGATGAGGTGGATGCCGGCTGCGCGCGCCATCTGAGCCAGGCGCTGGATCGCGCCTTCGATGTCCTTGCCCGCCACCATCATCAGGTCGGCCATCTCGTCGACCACGATGACGATGTAGGGGAGCGGATTGAGGTCCATCTCCTCGGTCTCGTAGACCGCCTCACCCGTCTCGCGATCGAACCCGGTCTGGACCGTACGGGTCAGGACCTCGCCACGCCCACGGGCCTCGGCGAGGCGCGCGTTGAACCCGTCGATGTTGCGCACACCGACCTTCGACATCTTTTTGTAGCGCTCTTCCATCTCGCGCACGGCCCATTTGAGGGCGATGACCGCCTTCTTCGGGTCGGTGACGACGGGGGAGAGCAGGTGCGGGATGCCGTCATAGACGGAGAGTTCCAGCATCTTCGGGTCGACCATGATCAGGCGGCACTCTTCCGGCTTCATCCGGTAGAGGAGCGACAGGATCATCGTGTTGATGGCCACCGACTTACCGGAGCCCGTGGTGCCGGCGACGAGCAGGTGGGGCATCTTGGCGAGATCGGCGATGATCGGCTCACCGCCGATATTCTTGCCGAGGCACAAAGCGAGGCTCTGCTTCGTCTCGACGAAATCCGCCGAAGCGAGAAGCTCGCGCAGATACACGGTCTCGCGCCTGGCATTGGGCAGTTCGATGCCGATGGCGTTGCGGCCGGGCACCACCGCCACGCGGGCCGAGACCGCCGACATGGAGCGGGCGATGTCGTCCGAGAGCGAGATCACGCGGCTCGACTTGGTGCCGGGGGCCGGCTCCAGTTCGTAGAGCGTGACCACCGGGCCGGGGCGGACGGCGAGGATGTCGCCGCGCACGCCGAAATCGCTGAGCGTCGCCTCGAGCAGGGTCGCGTTCTGCTCCAGGGCTTCCGTCGAGATCTGGCTCGCCAGGGACAGGCTCGGTGCTTCGGCGAGCAATTCGAGGGCCGGATGAGCGTAGCTCTCCGCGCCATAGTTTTGGGAGACGGGCGCGCGCCGGATCGGCGCCGGAGCGGGAGACGGTGCCACAGGGGCGACGCGGGAGCGCGGGGCCGGCACAGACGCGACCGGTTCCTCGTTCGCATAGTACTCCTCGCCGCCATCATCCGGCTCGTCGTCGTGCAGGATCGGCTCCGGGAGGGGCCGGCGTGTCACCGGCCGGGGCTCCGCCACGGGCTGCGGCTCGAAGACCGGCTCGCGACGCGCCGAGGCGGCATCGCCTCTCGCCGGGTTTCCCATCTCCTGCGGTGCGTGGGTCGACCAGGGCGCGTCGTCTCCATCCGAGAACGCGCGGCGCGCGGCCAGAGCCGGCGAGGCGCCCGCATAGGCGAGGTCCGTGGCCGCCGCCGCCCTTTCGGCACGCCATTCGGCGATGCGCCTGGCGAGGGCGGTCCGGCCGCCCATCAGGAGATGCGCCAGGGTGCCGAGGGAGACGATGCCGAGGCTCAGCTCGTCCTCCTCATAGCGGCCGTCATGCCGTGCCGAGGAGGGCGGACGCTGGTTGGACGCGGACGGAAGGGGCTGATCGTAGGGCTCCTCCTCCGGCTCCGCTCCGGCGCGGCAGGCACCCGTGAGGCAGAGGATCGCTACGGCCGCGAAGGCGAAGCCCACGAGGGCAGCCGCTGGCGACGCGATGGCGCCGACGATGAGTCGCGCGGTATGGATCAGGGCATCGCCCGCCACCCCGCCGAGACCGGTGGGAAGAGGCCAGCGGGCGGTGGGCGGCAGTGCGCTCGCCACCGCGCTCGCGGCAAAGAATCCGATGATCCAAAGGGTGAGCCGCAGCCCGCCCCGGGGCAATTCGCGCGATCGCATCAGCTGCACGCCCCAGAAGGCGGGCGGCAGGGCGAAAGCGAGAGAGCCCAGCCCGAGGAGCTGCATCGCGAGGTCCGACACCACCGCACCGCCGGTGCCGAGCACGTTGTGCGCGGCATGATCGGTGGCGTGGTTGATGCTCGGATCGTCGATGGACCAGGTCGCCAGAGCGACCGTGAGCGCGGTCGCGCCGGCAAAGAGGATGAGACCGCCCATCTCCGTCATCCGCTTGGCCAAAAATGGCCGAAAGCTGTCGACGAAGGTGTCGTAAGGCGATGCGGAACGGCGGAGCGAGCGCATACGGGACCAGACGCAGGGAGAAACGATCCGGTAACGCTATGGCGACCGAGTTAACGGCTGTTTAAGGCTTAGAGATCGTTAGCGCGGTGCGTACAGATGTCCGTGCTTTCATGCGCTGTCACCACGCGCCTTGCCGGAATTCATCCGCGCCGCCAACGAAGAAAGGCCCCGGATCGCTCCGGGGCCTTCTTTGTCCGTCGCTGAGCTCGGGGCTTAGCGGAAGAGGTTCAGGAGGCCGCCCGGCTCGGCATAGATGCCAGGAGCTGCAGTCGACGTCTGGAAGGTGATCGAGCCGATGACGGCATCGCCACACCACTTGGAGGTTCCGCCGTTGTTGAAGCCGCGGTAGTCGCCGGTGAAGTTGAAGCAGTCGGTCTTGCTCAGGTTGGTGTTGTGGTAGCGAACGTCGAGGACGATGTTCTTGTAGGTGTAGGACAGGCCGACGTTGCCGTAGAGGTAGCTCGGCAGGTTGAACGCGGTCTGGCCGGTAGCCGAGGTCTTGGCGGCGGTCAGGAAGTAGTAGCCGAGCTCGGACGAAAGCGAGAAGCCGCCCGAATAGGCCTCGGGAAGGAACGAGAACCAGTTCGCCGGCAGGGTGTAGGCGGCGGTACCCGAGGTGTAGGTGCCGTTGGCGTGCTGGCCGAGGAAGTTCGGCGAGAAGAACACGTTGAGGCCGAGGGTCAGCGCATCCGACGCTGCCCAGGTGCCCTTGGCGGCATATTCCATGAAGTCGGTGTTGGCGGTGGTCAGGAACGCGCCGCCGGGGCCGAGCAGGCGCTTCTCGTTCGGGTAGAAGTAGTAGAGCACGCCGAGATCGAGGGTGAACTTGTCGAAGGTCGGACGGATACCGGCGGCGAGATCGAACTCCATGTCCGGCTGCGTGGGCAGGCGGGTCTGGTAGGTGGCGAGGCCGGTATAGGCGAAGCCGCCGAAATACTGGGCCTCGAAGAAGGACTGGTAGCTGCCCTGGCGGTTCGACTGCGACACACCGCGGAAGTTGTAGTCCGTCTGGTAGCGCGAGCCGAACGAGAAGCCGATCAGCGGGTCGGCGACCTTCGCCTCGACCGGCATGACCTTCGGAGCGGCAAGGTCGGCGGCGTTGACGCTGCCAACGCTCAGGAACGCGGCGAGGGAAGCGGCAGTCCCCAGTGAAGTCAGCTTCAGTGTCATTAGAGTTCAGCCCCAGTTATTCTGTGAGAGCCAAGTTGCCCAATCCCGCCGATCTTCGCAAAACTAACTTTGATGCAATTGCCCAGCAAATAGGCAAATACGGCTTCTGGCGGGACTTGCCATCGGGATGTTGCATTTGCATCACATTCTCGCCCCAGTCCGGCGGGGTGAGCCGGCCCTGCCCGTATACCGAGGGGCGGTCGATGCCTCTTCGCGGGCTTTCACGGCCATGAAAAAGGCCCCGGTCGCATGGCGACCGGGGCCTCTTGGTGCGGTGAGATCGCGCTAGAGCAGGATCAGTAGTTGTAGGCGCGCTCGCCGTGATCGGCGATGTCGAGGCCTTCGCGCTCTTCGTCCTGGGTCACGCGCAGACCGATGGTCAGGTCGACGAGCTTGTACAGGATGGCGGAGCCGATGGCGGACCACAGGATGGTGAAGCCGACGGCCTTACCTTGGGCGAGGAGCTGGGCCGCCATATCGTAGGCGCCCACAACCAGTTCGCCGGGCTTGCTGGTGTAGTCGGGGATGCCGACGCCGCCGAGGTCCGGGCTCACAAGGATACCGGTGGCCAGGGCGCCGAGGATGCCGCCGATGCAGTGGACGCCGAAGACGTCGAGCGAATCGTCGTAGCCGAGGGCGTTCTTGACGGTGGAGCACATGATGAAGCAGGCGCCGCCGGCGACGAAGCCGAGGACGATCGATCCCATCGGGCCGGCGAAGCCGGCAGCGGGCGTGACGGCGACGAGGCCGGCAATGGCGCCCGAGAGCATGCCCAGGAGAGAGGGCTTGCCCTTCAGCATCCACTCGACGAACAGCCAGGAGACGGCGGCGGCGGCGGTGGCGACGAAGGTGTTGATCATGGCCAGACCGGCCGAACCGTTGGCTTCGAGGTTGGAACCGACGTTGAAGCCGAACCAGCCGACCCAGAGCAGCGAAGCGCCGATCGTGGTCATGGTCAGCGAATGCGGGGCGAGCAGGTCACGGCCGTAGCCGATACGCTTGCCGAGCATCAGGCAGCCGACGAAGCCGGCGATGCCCGCATTGATGTGCACGACGGTGCCGCCGGCGAAGTCGAGGGCGCCCCACTTGAAGAGCATTCCGGCATCGGCGTTGACGGCGTCCAGGGCAGCCTGAGCGGTTGCCTTCGAGGCATCGTCGGTCGCGGCCGCAAGAGCCTTGGCCGCATCGCCGACGACGTCCGGACCACCCCAGTACCAGACCATGTGAGCCATCGGGAAGTAGATCAGGGTGACCCACAGGATGGAGAACACGAGCAGGGCGGAGAACTTCATCCGCTCGGCGAAGGCACCGACGATGAGGCCGGGCGTGATCATCGCGAACGTCATCTGGAAGCAGATGTAGACGTATTCGGGGATCACGACGCCGTTGGAGAAGGTCGCCACGGTGGTGGACGGATCGACCCCCTTCAGGAAGACCTTGGAGAAGCCGCCGACGAAGTCGTTGAGACCGCCGCCATTGGTGAAGGCCATGCTGTAGCCGAAGGCGACCCACAGAAGGCTGACGACCGCCGCGATGGCGAAGACCTGCGTCAGGATCGAGAGCATGTTCTTGGTGCGCACGAGGCCGCCGTAGAACAGCGCCAGGCCGGGCACCGTCATCAGCAGCACCAGGACCGCCGAGATCATCACCCAGGCGGTGTCGCCCTTGTTCGGAACGGGTGCGGCGGCAGCCGGGGCCGAGACGACTTCTGGCGTCGGCGACTGTGCGAGGGATGGCTCGACGAACAGGAGGGCCAGCGCGGCGCCTCCCATCCCGAGCGCAAGGGCATTGCGAAGTTTCATGGAAACGGAACTCCCGGTCGCGGTGCGATGGTGATGTGGGGAAAGCAGGGGAAGGCAGGCCGGAGCGTCGTCCAGCCGGGCCTTTGGATCAGAGCGCGTCGACGTCGGTCTCGCCCGTGCGGATGCGGACGGCCTTCTCGAGCGGCACGACGAAGATCTTACCGTCGCCGATCTGGCCGGTGCGGGCGGCGGCGGCGATGGCGTCGATGACGCTGCTGGTGAGGTCTGACGCGACGGCGACCTCGATCTTCAGCTTCGGCAGGAAGCTCACCGCGTATTCGGCGCCGCGATAAATCTCGGTATGGCCCTTCTGGCGGCCGTAACCCTTGACCTCGGTCACCGTGAGGCCGTGCACGCCGATCCCGGTCAGCGCATCCCTGACCTCCTCGAGCTTGAACGGCTTGATGATAGCCATCACGATCTTCATGGGCGGCGCCCCCTTTGTTCTGGATGCCCCCGGTCACCGGCGCGATCTACGTCGCGGCCCGGCGATCCGGCATTTTCGCACCAGCCAGAATGGCCAAGCGATCGGCGCCCATCATTCAAGGATTATGCCAAAGGGAACTTTTCCCGATTTTGCCATCTGCACACAAAGTGACCGATCACTGACGCGGGATCGGGCGAAATTTCTGCGTCAATCGCCTAAAGAATACTCATTCAGACGATATCGTGAGCAGAGTGGCAGCCAGTAAAGCAAAGGTTGCAGAGGTTCAGGATCCATCGCCGGTCGGGCGTATCAGGCCTTCCTGAGCGACCGACGCCACCAGCTCGCCACGTCGAGTGAAGAGCGATCCTCTGGCGAAACCGCGCGCGCCGGAGGCGGACGGGCTGTCATGGACATAGAGCAGCCAATCATCGGCGCGGAACGATCGGTGGAACCAGAGCGCGTGATCCAGGCTGGCGGATTGGATCGACGCGTCGAACACCGTCTTGCCGTGCGGAATCAGGGTGGCGTCGAGGAGCATCAGGTCGGAAGCATAGGCGAGTACGGCCCTGTGTAGCGCCGGCTCGTCCGGTAGCCGCTCTCGCGCCCGCATCCAGACGTGGAACCGAGGCTCGCGCGGATCGCGCGACAGATAGCGTTCGACCTCCACCGGCCTCAACTCGATCGGGGTGGCCCGTCCGAGATAGGCGCGCATGGTCGCGGGGATCGCCGGCCCCGCCGCCGCGGCGAGAGCGGGGGCGTCGAGCAGCGCCTCGGGGGCCGGCACATCCGGCATGCCGGCCTGATGGAAAGCACCGTCTTCCTCGATGTGGAACGATGCCGAGAGGGTGAAGATCGCACGGCCATGCTGGTGGGCCACGACCCGCCGCGTGGCGAAGCTGCGCCCATCGCGAATCCGCTCCACCGCGTAATCGATCGGGGCGGCGGGATCGCCTCCGAGGATGAAATAGGCGTGGAGGGAATGCGCCGGGCGACTGGCCTCCACGGTGCGCGACGCGGCCACCAGGGCCTGCCCGAGCACCTGGCCGCCGAAGACGCGGAACCAACCGGTCTGGATGCTCTGACCACGGAACAGGTCGTCAGCGAGCGGTTCAAGGTCGAGGCAGGCGAGGAGTTCGTCGACGGATCCGGTCATGCGGGCCTTTGCAGGACAGTGACACCGAGGGTGTCGTGCAACGCGTATTATTGGGCATTGGCATCGCCACACCGGGCACGGAATGCAAGGCGCGCGGGTGAAAGCCACGCATCGGACGTCTCGCCCACGTGCCGAGCCTCGCCAATGCACCAAGCCTCGCCTTCGCGCGTTGGCTCCGGCAAAGCGCATGGCCTCGGGCAAGAAACGTTGCCTCGGATGAAACGCGGTGCCAGTGCAGGCCCGTCGGATCGCAGCCGGCGCGGAGGGGGACGAGGTGAAGAGCATGGGCGGATCGATGGACGGTCGCGCACCTCGCAAGGTGATCGTCGCGGGCGGCGGTATTCCCGGCCTCAGCCTGGCGCTGGCTCTGCGCCAGGCCCATGGCGAATCGTTGGATGTGGCTGTCTTCGATCCGGGGCTGGATCGTGCGGCTTTACGCCATCGGGGGCGTGCCTTCGCGGTGGCGGCCGGCGGGCGGCGCATGCTGACGAGGCTGGGGGTCTGGGACGACATCGCTCATGCGGCCGAACCGATCCTCGACATGGCGATCAGCGACAGTCGGCTGACGGACCCGGTCCGGCCCATCTTTCTCACCTTTGGCGGACATGGCGCCGATGACGTAGCGGAGGCCGGCGAGCCCTTCGCGCACATGGTCGAAGCGGAGTTCCTGGTGGAATCCCTGCTCTCGGCATCGAGAGCCTGCGGCGTTGTCCTGGAACCGGTCGGCATCCGCCATGCACAGGCGCGGGGTGCCGGCATCGCCGTCGCCCTGTCCGACGGGCGCGGGGCCGTCGCCTCCCTGCTGGTGGCCGCGGATGGATCGCGTTCGAGATTGCGCGAGGCCGCGGGGATCGGTTGGGTCGGACGCTCCTATCCGCAGATGGGCATCGTCGCGACGATCGGGCATGAGCGTCCGCATGGTGGCCGCGCCTTCGAACATTTTCTGCCGAGCGGCCCCTTCGCCATCCTGCCGCTGGTGGATGGCGGCGCGCTGGGTCATCGCTCCTCCATCGTCTGGACCGAGCGGACCTCGGATGTGGAGGCGCTGATCGGCGGCAGCCGGGAAGAAACGCTTGCGGAAATCGAACGGCGCTTCGGGCTCAATCTCGGTCGTCTCGTCCTCGAAGACGGGCCGAGCGCCCACCCGCTGTCCCTCGGCATGGCGCGGAGCTTCCGGGGCGAGCGACTCGCCTTGCTCGGCGACGCGGCCCACGTGATCCACCCCATCGCCGGGCAGGGATTGAACCTCGGCCTCGCGGATGCCGCTTCGCTGGCGGAGGAGATCACGGAGGCCTTGCGGCTCGGCCTCGACCCAGGGGCGAAGGATGTGCTGCAACGCTACGAGCGCAGCCGGCGCTTCGATACTTTCGCCATGGCGGCGGCCACGGATGGACTGAACCGGCTGTTTTCCAACGATGTCCTGCCGGTTCGCCTCGCGCGCGATCTCGGGCTCGGCCTCGTCGACAGGCTCCCCGGCCTGAAGTCGCTGTTCATCGGCGAGGCCTCGGCCTCGCGGGCTGCCTCGCCCCGGCTGATGCGGGGCGAGGCGTTGTGAGCGTTGGTGTGATCGGATTTCTCAGTGGCTGCTCAAGGCACAGTAGATCATCCAATCAGACCTCCTCATCCTGAGGCGCCCTTTGCCTGAGCAAAGGGCCTCGAAGGAGCCTTCCAGGGATCGCGCGACCACTGGAGCGCTCCTTCGAGGCCGCTACGCGGCGCCTCAGGATGAGGTAGAGCTTGGACAAACACCTCTTGAACAGGCCCTGAGAGGTCCGTGGTTCAGGCCTTCTCGGCCTTGGCGCGCTCGATACCCTCGTTGATGAGGCGCTGGGCCTCGGCCTTGTCGCCCCAGCGCTTGATCTTGACCCACTTGCCGGGTTCCAGATCCTTGTAATGCTCGAAGAAGTGCTGGATCTGCTGGATCGTGATGTCCGGCAGGTCGGTGTAGTTCTCGATCCGGTCGTAGCGCATCGTCAGGTGGCGCGAGGGCACGGCGATGATCTTCTCGTCCTCGCCGGCATTGTCCTCCATCACGAGGACGCCCACCGGCCGAACGCTGATGACCGCGCCGGGAGCGATGGCGCGCGTATTGGCCACGAGAACGTCGCATGGATCACCGTCACCCGAGAGCGTGTGCGGGATGAAGCCGTAATTCCCCGGGTAATGCATCGCGGTATAGAGAAACCGGTCGACCACCAGAGCACCGGATTCCTTGTCCATCTCGTACTTGATCGGATCGCCGCCGATCGGAACCTCGATAATGACGTTGACGTCGTCCGGCGGATTCTTACCGATCGAGATGGAATCGATGATCATGGGGTCCTCTCTCTAACCTGCAGCAACCTGGGGCGCTGTTTGACGCGTCTCTTAAATCCCTTCCCGGTTAAAAGAAATCGGCCTTCGCCCGTTGCGCGGGGCTTTTGCCCCAAATCGTTACCTCAGGGTGCAGCGACTCTCGCCCGGTGAAGCGTCCATCGAGCCCGCTTCCGGTTGATCGCCACGACGTCCACGTCGTCGATCAGGGCTTGTTCTTCCGCGAGCCGAACCAGCGCTGCCAGACGCCCTCGATCCAACGGGCCGAGCGTTCGAGCGGGACCTTGAGTGCCGGGATGTCCTGGCTGAGGAGAGCCAGTCCCACCGGCAGCATCCAAAGCCCGAGCACGGGCAGGATCGAGAAGATTCCGCCGAGGATGAACAGCAGCGCCGCGCCGATCCTGATCCAGCGGCGATGGGGTTCGCGAAGCCACTCGATGGCCTTGCGCAGCGTGTCGGGCAGCTTCTCGGTGAGGCGGGTGACGCGGTCGTCCCAATCCTGCGCCGTGCAATCGCGGCGCGACACGTCCTGCTGACTGGTGGTCATTGTGGTCCTTGTTCCGGCGCAGGGAAGTCCGGGCCGACCCACGACATGTGGGAGCGGTCCGGCTTCAGCGCAGGATCAACGATCCATGCCGTGCTCAGGGTTCCGTGACGGGGACGTCTGACCGGCCCGGCGGCCGGATGTCATTCGAAGCGGTAGGCCGCCTTGTCGAGGACGGCGCCGGCCATGCGGTCGACGGCCTCGGCCACCCTCTTGCCGCCGAGACCGGCGTAGAACGCGCAGGCGCGCTCGTTGCCCGTCAGCGTCCAGACCCCGATCCGTGTCAGGCCGTGGTCGATCAGGTCGTTGCGGATCGCGCGGAACAGGCGCCGGCCGAGCCCCAGGCCCTGATAGGCCGGCAGGATGTAGAGCTCGTCGATCTCTCCCGCTGCCTTGAGCGCGCTCCCCCTCGCCTGCCCGTAGATGGCGTATCCGACGATCTCGTCGCCGATCTCGACGACGACCAGGGGGCGGTTGCGCTGGGCCGCGCCGACCCACCATTGCGACGAGCGCTGGGAGATCATCCGCTCCAGGGAAATGCCGGGGATGATGCCGCGATAGGCCTCCCGCCAGGTTTCGTCGAAGACGTCGCTCAGCCGGTCGGCGTCTCCCGAACGGGCGCGGCGGATGCTGGTGGTGCTCGTCTTCATGACTGTCCCTACGCTCGGTGGAAACGGGAACGACGTCGCATCGAAATCCACGATACGGGCATGATGAAGGCAAGCCGGATGCCGAATTCTCGTGGCCGGGAATATCGATGCCCGATGGCGCCCTTACGCGACACGCGTTTGCCCGATCCTCTACCGGCTGTTAGAGCCGCAGCACTGTCCTCCCGACCGGTTCCAGCAGCCACCCGTGTTCAACAGATTCATCAAGCCCGAGATCCGCTATGCCCGGCGCATGGCGCGGATCGCCCGCTTCGAGCAGCCGATCTCCGGTCGGAGCGCACGCGTGCGGGCCTGGGCCAACATGCTGCTCGTCGACCACGGCGTGTTCCGTCTCGCCTATCTGAACCGTCACAAGATCGGGACCGGCAAGATCTGGCGCTCGGCCCAGCCCACACCCCACCAGCTCGCCTGGTTCCGGCGGCAGGGCGTGCGCACGGTGATCTCCCTGCGTGGCGGCCGCGAGCACGGCTCCTGGCCGCTCCAGCGCGAGGCCTGCGCCCAGCAGGGGCTGAACCTCGTCGAATTCGTGCTGCGCTCCCGCGAAGCGCCCTCGAAGGAGACGATCCTCGCCGCGAAGGCGTTTTTCGACGGCGTCCAGTATCCCGCCGTGATGCATTGCAAGTCGGGAGCGGACCGGGCCGGCCTCGGCGCTGCCCTGTTTCTGATCCTCCACGAAGGCGTGCCGGTCTCGGAGGCGATGCAGCAGCTCTCGGCCCGGTACGGCCATTTCCGCTTCGCCAAGACCGGGATTCTCGACGCCTTCTTCGACCTCTACCTGCGCGACGGCGAAGCGAAGGGTCTGGATTTCCTGACCTGGGTCGAGACGGTCTACGACCCCGAGGCCCTGAAGCGCGATTTCCGCCCCGGCTTCTGGTCCGACCTCGTGGTCGACCGGGTGATCAAGCGCGAATAGGTCCGCCGCCCGCGCCTACTCCGCCGCCAGCCGCGTCGTTTCGCGGAACGGATGGGCCGGGTAGGTGCCGATGATGCGCAATTCGCGCGAGAAATAGGCGAGTTCGTCCAGCGCGCGGGCGAGGCCCGGATCCTCCGGATGGCCGTCGACCTCCGCATAGAACTGCGTCGCCGAGAACTGGCCTTCGACCATGTAGCTCTCGAGCTTCGACATGTTGACGCCGTTGGTGGCAAAGCCCCCGAGCGCCTTGTAGAGCGCCGCCGGGATGTTGCGGACGCGGAAGATGAAGCTCGTCACCGTCGGTCCGGTATTGGCCGGCACCTCCACAGCCTCGGGCGAGAACACCACGAAGCGCGTGGTGTTGTGGCTCTCGTCCTCCACGTCACGGGCGAGGATATCGAGCCCGTAGACGCCTGCCGCCATGGCCGGCGCCAGCGCGCCGCGACTGGGATCCCCGGCCTCGGCGACTTCGCGCGCCGCGCCCGCCGTGTCGCCGGCCACGATGGCCTTCAGCCCCAGCCGCCGGATGATCTTGCGGCACTGGCCGAGGGCGTGGACATGGCTGTGCACCGTTTTGATCGCCTCGATCGGCGTGCCGGGAAGCGCCATCAACTGGAAATGGATCGGCAGGAAATGCTCGGCCACGATGTGCAGGCCGGATGTGGGGATGAGATGATGAATGTCGGCGACACGGCCGGCGATGGAGTTCTCGATCGGGATCATCGCCAGCGCCGCGCGGCCGTCATTCACCGCCGCAAAGGCTTCTTCGAACGAGGCGCAGGGCAGCGGGGTCCAGTCCGGATAGGCCTGGGCGCAGATGATGTGCGAGTTCGCGCCGGGCTCACCCTGGTAGGAGATCGTCTTACGGGATTCGGACGTGCGGGATTCGGACGTGCGGGGCTCGGTCGTCTGGGACATTGAGGTGATGACTCGGTTCGTCAGTTGAGGCGCCGGGCATTGAGCACGGCCCGCGCGCGCTCGAGGTCGGCGGGGGTGTCGACGCCCAGCGGCAGGTCGTCGACGATGGTGGCGTCGATGCGCATGCCCGCCTCCAGCGCCCGCAGCTGCTCCAGCTTCTCGCGGGTCTCGAGCTCCCCGGGCGGCAGGGCCATGAAGCGGGTGAGCGCACGGCGGCGATAGGCGTAAAGGCCGATATGGTGGAACAGCGGCCCCTCCCCCCAGGGCGCCTGCGCCCTGGTGAAATAGAGGGCGCGCAAGCGGTTCGGCGTCACGTGATGGCCCACGAGTTTCACCACGTTGGGATCGTGCCGCTCCTCGTCGCGGGTGATGAGGGCGCAGAGGGTGGCGATATCCACAGCCCGATCCGCGAGTGGCAGGATCGCGGCCGCGATGGCCGCCGGGTCGATCGTCGGCAGGTCGCCCTGCACGTTGACGATGACGTCGTGGTTGCCCTGCGGATCGATGATCTCGAGGGCCTCGGCCAGCCGGTCCGATCCGGAGGGATGATCGGCCCGGGTGAGGGTCGCGAGGCCACCGACCCGCTCGATGGCATCGACGATCTCGACGGCATCGGTCGCCACCACCACGGGGCCGATGCCGGCCTCCACGGCCCGGCGCCAGACATGCACGATCATCGGCTCGCCGGCGATGTCGGCCATGGGCTTGTTGGGCAGCCGCGTGGCCGCCATGCGGGCGGGGATCAGGACGAGGGGATCTGACATCGACCGGCGGATCTCTCCAGCGAGGGGGCGGATTAGCAGGGGCGATGCGGGTTGTCATCGTCGCCGGGGCGTCGCACGGGTGACAGCTTCGCCTCTGCGACTACGCGGCCAGTGACTCCGGCATTGTCAAGATCGGTCGAGTACCGCTATTCACCCTCGAACATTTCCAGAGTCCGGGGCATCCGCTCACCGGGCCTCGCATGCCGCCGCAACCGGCGGACGCCCCCGGAGTTGTCGAGAATGGACTCTTTCGAGCTGAACAAGGTCGCGGGCGCCGTACTCGGCACGCTTCTTCTCGCCATGGGCTCCGGGTTTGTCGCCGAGTTGATCTATTCTCCGAAGCCCGCCGGCAGCGCGGGCTACGCCCTCCCCGAGCCTCAGCCCGAGGCTGCGGGCGGTGGTGCGGCCGCCGCTGCCAAGGTCGAGCCGCTTCCGGTTCGCCTCGCCAGCGCCAGCGTCGAGAAAGGCACCGGCGCCGCCAAGAAGTGCGCCGCCTGCCACAGTTTCGAGAAGGGCGGCCCCAACAAGGTCGGCCCGCATCTCTGGGGCGTTGTGGATCGTCAGCGCGCCCATGAAGGCGGGTTCGAATACTCCGCCGCCTTGAAGGAAAAGGGTGGCACCTGGACCTACGACGAACTCGACCACTTCCTCGCCAATCCGAAGACCTACGTGCCCGGCACCAAGATGGCCTTCGCCGGGATCCAGGCTCCGCAGGAGCGCGCCGATGTGATCGCGTATCTGCGTTCGCTTGCCGATACGCCGGCTCCGCTCCCCGCCGTGGAGAAGGCCGCGGCTGCGGACAGCCCGGCTGGCGACAAGCCTGCCGATCAGAAAGCGCCGGAAGAGAAGCCCGCGCAGTAGGCTACGCGACCGGGGAAGTTCCCACATCGATGAACGATCAGAAAGGCCGGGCTTGTCCCGGCCTTTTGCGTTCCAGGACGTGAGCCGCGTTTCCAACGAGGGAATCACCCGGACCGACAGCATCCCGCACTGCAGCAAAATAATGTGAAAGCCGGCTCACCCATTGACTGAGGCGGTGCGGATCGCATGATCGTGATGACAGCAAATTAAGCACGATAATCTTGCGCTGTGAGTCGAAAAACAGTCTCCCTGTCGACTTTGTGGAAGGATTTCCCGGTAGGACGGGGGAGTGGGACACCACCACATTGAGTTAGAATTATATCAGTTATTGCATTGCACAATAAAAATGATGCAGGAAAGCCCCGTAATCTGGGCCGTGGAAACGGCGCATAGGTCGAACGGATTTGAAGGGCAGAGTGTTATGAGCGAGCATGCATCGATCCACCGTCGCAAGCTGCTGACGTATTTCTCGACCAGCCCGCTTTTCGCACCGAGCGCTGCCCGCGCCCTGGCCGGCATCGCCGCTTTCGGAACCACCGAAGCCGTGGCCCAGAGCTATGACGTGCTCCGCGCCGCTCCCGTGATGAACGGCGACCTCATCGCCTCCCCGGCGCAGGCCCTCAACGTGTTCGATTTCGAGCCCGTGGCGAAGAAGGAATTGCCCCCGGCGCATTACGGCTACCTCGCCAGCGGCGTCGATGCCGACAAGACGCTGAAGGCCAACCGCGACGATTTCGACAAGATCCATATCCGCGTTCGCCGCCTGATCGACGTGCGCAAGATCGACACGACCGTGACGATCTTCGGTGAGACCTGGGCAAGCCCGATCGCGCTCGCCCCCGTCAGCAGCGTGGGTGCCTTCCACCCCGAGGCGGAGGCCGCCGCCGCCCGCGCCTGCAAGGTGAAGGGTCACCAGATGATCCTGTCCACGGTGGGCAGCACCTCCATCGAGACCGTGATCAAGGAGCGCGGCGCGCCCGTCTGGTACATGCTTTACCCGACCGACGATTGGTCCGTGACCGAGAAGCTGGTGAAGCGGGCCGAGGCCGCCGGCGCCCCGGCCATCGTGCTCACCGTCGATCGCCAGGGCGGCCGCAACACCGAGACGCTGTTCCGCGAGCGCCGCGCCGACACCCGCACCTGTACCGATTGCCACACGCCGGGCTTCAAGAACGAAGTCAGCCGCAAGCCGATGTTCGACGAGATCGACGTGTCGAAGGTGACCAACCTCTACGGCACCGGCATGACATGGGATTACGTGAAACGCCTGCGCGGCATCGTGAAGGGCAAGCTCGTCCTCAAGGGCATAGTGACCCAGGAAGACGCCAAGATCGCCCTCACCCACGGCGTCGATGCCATCATCGTCTCCAACCATGGCGGCCGCGCCGAGGAGAGCCTGCAATCGACCATCGGCGCGCTGCCCGAGGTGGTCGCCGCCGTGAACGGCAAGGTCCCAGTCCTCATCGATGGCGGGTTCCGCCGCGGCACCGACGTGCTCAAGGCCCTGGCGCTCGGCGCCACCGCCGTCTGCGTCGGTCGTCCCTACATCTGGGGCCTCGCCGCCTTCGGCCAGCCGGGCGTCGAGATGGTGCTCACCCTGATGCAGCGCGAATTCGAGACGATCATGCGCCAGGTCGGCGCGACCAAGATCGCCGAGATCACGCCCAAGAGCGTTCAGATCGTCTGACGTCCGGTCGATCGGATTTGTCCTACGGTTGATCAGGCGTGAGCGGATCATCCGTAGAAGTCGATTATCCAATCAGACCACCTCATCCTGAGGTGCCCTTTGCCTGAGCAAAGGGCCTCGAAGGAGCCCTCCAGTCTGCTCTATGGGTTCTGGAGGCCTCCTTCGAGGCCGCTGCGCGGCACCTCAGGATGAGGTAAGCCCTTGGGAGAACAGCCTAAACAGGTTCTTCCCCTCTCTCACGAAACTCCCGCTCCCGCTACGGTGCGGTACGTCGCGGGAAAATCGACCCTGATCTAGAGTTCCGTCAAGCACTCCGACGTCCTTCGGAGGACGGTCCTCCCACGCGTTCAACCGACGCGCCTGGGACTTGCCCGCTTGGCGCGCCCCGCCCCGGCGTCCTAGAAGGACATGCCGCCTGAGCCCTCTACGGCTTCGGCCATGGAATTCGGGAGACAGCCGCCTCGTGAAGCGAACAGCCCTGATCGGACGCCTACTCGCCGCTACCCTGGCAGTCTCCCTCGCCGTGGCGAGCTTCGCGGAGAGTGCGCGCGCCGCCACGCAGGACGGTGGATGGGCCCATGCCCTCACGCTGATGGGCGAGCCGAAATATCCGGCCGATTTCAAGCATTTCGATTACGCGGACCCGAAGGCCCCCAAGGGCGGCCTCGTCCGCCTCGGGGCACAGGGCGGGTTCGACAATTTCAACCTCGTCGTCTCCGGGCTGAAGGGCGATCTCGAGAGCGGGATCGGCCAGATCTACGATACCCTCATGACGGAATCGCTCGATGAGCCCTTCACCTCCTACGGCCTGCTGGCCGAGGGGGCGAAACTCGCCGACGACCTCTCCTCCGTGACCTACCGCCTGCGCGAGAACGCCCGCTGGCACGACGGCAAGCCGATCACGCCCGAGGATGTGGTCTGGTCCTACGAGACGCTGAAGGCCAACAGCCCGTTCTACGCCGCCTATTACCAGACCGTGGCGAAGGGCGAAGTCACCGGCCCGCGC
Organism: Methylobacterium sp. AC832; assembly: GCF_979256025.1. Taxonomy (NCBI): domain Bacteria; kingdom Pseudomonadati; phylum Pseudomonadota; class Alphaproteobacteria; order Hyphomicrobiales; family Methylobacteriaceae; genus Methylobacterium; species Methylobacterium sp. AC832. Next base: position 1,260,828 of record NZ_CEEDMV010000001.1, on the reverse strand, counting down.
GAGGTGACCTTCACCTTCGCCGAGAAAGGCAACCGCGAATTACCGCAGGTCCTCGGCCAGCTCCGCGTGCTGCCCAAGCACTGGTGGACGGGCAAGGACGCGGAAGGGCGCCAGCGCGACGTCACCCAGACCACCCTCGAGATGCCGCTGGGCTCCGGCCCCTACCGCCTCGCCAAGTTCGAGCCGGGCCGCAGCGCCACCTATGAGCGCGTGGCCGATTATTGGGGCGCCGACCTGCCGGTGAATGCCGGCCGCAACAATTTCGGCACGATGCGCAACGAGTACTTTCGCGATTCCACCGTGCTGATCGAGGCGCTGAAGGGCGACCTGTTCGATTTCCGGGCCGAGAACGTCGCCCGCAACTGGGCCACGGCCTATGACGATTTCCCCGCCGTGAAGGAGGGTCGCCTCATCAAGGAAGAGTTCCCCGATCGCGGGAACGGCACCATGCAGGCCTTCGTTTTCAACACCCGCAAGGCGAAATTCGCCGACGAGCGGGTGAGGCGCGCCTTCAACCTCGCCATGAATTTCGAGGAGATGAACCGCTCGCTGTTCTACGGCCTCTACAAGCGGATCGACTCTTACTACTTCGGCTCGGAACTCGCCTCGTCGGGTCTCCCCCAGGGTGAGGAACTGGCGATCCTCGAGGCGGTGAAGGACAAGGTCCCGGCCTCCGTCTTCACGACCCCCTACGCGAACCCGGTGAACGGCACACCCGATGCCGTGCGCGCCAACCTGCGCGAGGCGGTGCGCCTCCTCAAGGAGGCCGGCTACGAGCTTCGCGACGGGCGCATGACCAACGTGAAGACCGGTGAACCGCTCACGGTCGAGTTCCTTGAATTCCAGAGCGTGTTCGAGCGGGTGATCCTGCCCTTCTCGGCTCAGTTGAAGCTCATCGGCATCCAGACCTCGCTCCGCGTCATCGACCAGGCGCAGTACCAGAACCGGCTGCGCGGCTTCGACTTCGACGTGACCACGAGTTCCTGGGGCCAGTCGCTTTCGCCCGGTAACGAGCAGCGCGAATATTGGGGCTCGGCCGCGGCCGACAAGCAGGGATCGCGCAACCTGATCGGCATCAAGGACCCGGCCATCGATACGCTGATCGAGCGTGTGATCTTCGCCAAGGACCGCCCGGGCGTGCTTGCCGCCACCCACGCCCTCGACCGGGTGCTCCTCGCCCACAACTTCGTCGTGCCGCAATGGGCCTCGAACGTGTCGCGGACCCTGCGCTGGAACCGGTTCGCGCATCCGGCGACCCTTCCGCTCTACGGCTCCTCCGGCTTCCCGACCACATGGTGGTACGACGAGGCGCTCGCCGCCAAGACCGGGGCGCCGCGGTGAAGTTCGCGCCGACCCGCCGGGACTTCGTCGCCGGGGCCGGCGCCCTCGGCATCGCCACCGCCCTGACGAAGCGGGCGTCGGCCGCCCCCACCGGGGCGAGCCACGGCATGTCGAGTTTCGGGGAACTGAAATACCCGGCCGACTTCCCGCATTTCGCCTATGTGAACCCGGCGGCCCCGCGCGGCGGCCGGTTCTCGGCGCAGCTCTCGGCGACCCTCGGCAACCAGGCCGGCGATACGTTCAACACCCTCAACATCTACGTCCTGCGCGGCGACGGCGCTGCCGGCATGAACCTCACCTTCGATTCGCTGATGGTGCGGGCGTTGGACGAGCCCGATTCGCTCTACGGCCTCGTCGCCCGCAGTGTGGAGGCGAGCGAAGACGGCCTCACCTACCGCTTCGCCCTGCGTCCCCAGGCACGGTTCCACGATGGCTCGCGCCTCACCGCCGCCGATGTCGCCTTCTCGCTGCTGCTGCTGAAGGAGAAGGGCCACCCCGAGATTTCCCAGGTGATCCGGGACATGGCGGATGCCGTGGCCGAGAGCGACGAGACGCTGGTGGTGCGTTTCGAGAAGGGCCGCAGCCGCGATCTGCCGCTCTTCGTCGCGACGCTGCCGATCTTCTCCAAGGCCTATTACGCCGGCCGCGACTTCGAAGCCTCCACCTTGGAGCCGCCGATGGGGTCCGGCCCCTACAAGGTCGGGCGCCTGGAAGCCGGCCGCTTCATCGAGCTGGAGCGAGTGGCCGATTACTGGGCCGCCGACCTGCCGGTGATGATCGGGCAGAACAATTTCGAGCAGATCCGCTACGAGTATTTCCGCGATCGCCAGGTGGCGTTCGAGGCGTTCAAGAGCGGCATCTTCACCTTCCGAGAGGAGTTCACCGCCCGCGTCTGGGCGACGGGCTACGATTTCCCCGCCTTCCGCGAGGGTCGTGTCCGCAAGGAAATCGTGCCCGATGCGCGACCCTCCGGCACGCAGGGCTGGTGGATCAATACTCGCCGCGAAGCCTTCAAGGATCGCCGGGTCCGCGAGGCGATCGGCCTGTGTTTCGACTTCCCCTGGGCGAACAAGAACCTGATGTTCGGCGCCTATATCCGTACGGCCTCGTTCTTCGAGAATTCCGACCTCAAGGCCACCGGGAAACCCTCGGCCGAGGAGCTCGCGCTGCTCGACCCCATGCGCGCCGGCCTGCCGGACGAGGTCTTCGGCGAGGCCTGGCAACCCGCGCAGTCCGACGGCTCCGGCCAGGACCGGGCGCTCCTCAGCCGCGCCGTGGCGCTCCTGCGCGAGGCGGGCTGCACGCGGGAGGGCGGCACCATCGCGCTGCCGGGGGGCAAGCCCCTGGAGATCGAGTTCCTCGACGCCGATCCGGCCCTCGAGCCGCACACCCAATCCTTCATCCGCAATCTCGGCCTGATCGGGATCAAGGCCACCATCCGGCGGGTGGACACCTCCCAGTATCAGTCCCGCCTGAAGGATTTCGACTTCGACATCACCTCGCGCCGCTATAGCAACGGCCCAACGCCCGGGCCGGAACTGAGGCAGGTCTACGGCTCGGCCAGCGCCGCGACGCCGGGCTCGGACAACCTCGCCGGGATCTCCAACGCTACGGTGGACGCCCTGATCGGCCGGGTGCTCGATGCGTCCACCCGCGCCGATCTCACCGTTGCCGCCCGCGCCCTCGACCGGGTGCTGCGCTCGGGCCGCTACTGGATTCCGATGTGGTACAAGGCCGATCACCGCCTTGCCCTCTGGGACGTCTACGGCCACCCATCGCCCGGACCGGCCTACGATCTCGGCGCCCCGGCGATCTGGTGGCACGATGCCGACAAGGCCCGGCGAATCGGCAGGAATTGAGGACCAGACGTGCTCGCCTACATCCTGCGCCGCATCGCCCTCATGGTCCCGACAATCTTCGGGATCATGCTCATCACCTTCGTCATCGTGCAATTCGCCCCCGGCGGGCCGGTGGAGCGCGTGCTGGCGCAGCTGCAGGGCCAGAGCGAGGGCAGCCTGTCCCGCGTCACCGGCGGGGCCGGCGATCTCGGCGGCGGCGGGCGCTCGGCCGGCGGCGGCTCGGAGGCGAGCTCGCGCTATCGCGGCGCACAGGGGCTCGATCCGGCCTTCATCAAGAAGCTCGAACAGCAATTCGGCTTCGACAAGCCGGCACCCGAGCGCTTCGCCAAGATGCTGTGGGACTACGCCACCTTCGATTTCGGCAAGAGCTATTTTCGCGACGTCTCGGTGCTGCAGCTGATCCGCGAGCGCCTGCCGGTCTCGATCTCCCTCGGCCTGTGGATGACGCTCCTGTCCTACGCGATCTCGATTCCGCTGGGCATCCGCAAGGCCGTGAAGGACGGCTCGCGCTTCGACCTATGGACCTCAAGCATCGTCATCGTCGGCTATGCCATCCCGAGCTTCCTGTTCGGCATCGCCCTCATCATCCTGTTCGCCGGCGGCTCGTTCCTGCAGATCTTCCCGATTCGCGGCCTCACCAGCGAGGGCTGGGAGACCTTCACCCTCTGGGGCAAGATCGTCGATTACGCCTGGCACATGACGCTGCCGCTCACCGCGCTGGTTCTCGGCGCCTTCGCCACCTCGACCCTGCTCACCAAGAACTCGTTCCTCGACGAGATCCGTAAGCAATACGTGATGACGGCGCGGATGAAGGGCCTCACCGAGCGGCGGGTGCTTTATGGCCACGTGTTCCGCAACGCCATGCTGATCGTGGTGGCGGGCTTTCCCGGCGCGTTCATCTCGGCCTTCTTCGCCGGCTCCCTGCTCATCGAGACGATCTTCTCCCTCGACGGGCTCGGCCTCCTGTCCTTCACCGCCATCGTCGGGCGCGATTACCCGATCGTCTTCGCCACGCTCTACATCTTCTCGCTGATGGGTCTGGCGGTGAACCTGCTCTCCGACCTGATCTACACCTGGATCGATCCGCGCATCGATTTCTCCGCTCGCGCCACATGACCAGCCTGCCTCTCGTCATTCGGCCCGAGCGGCCGGGCGATGCCGATTCCATCGAACGCCTCCACGCCCGCGCCTTCGGGCCGGGACGTTTCGCCCGCACCGCCTATCGCCTGCGCGAAGGCGCCCTGCCCATGGCGGATCTCTGCTTCACCGCGCTGGTCGGCACGTATCTCGTCGGCTCGGTCCGTGTCGCTCCGGCGGAGGCGGGAGGGCCGCTTTTGGTGCTGGGGCCGCTCACGGTGGATCCGAGCTTCGGTAAGCGTGGCATCGGCGGATCGTTGATGCAGGCGAGCCTCGACGCCGCGCGGGCCGGCGGCCACGGGCTCGTCATTCTGGTGGGAGACGCGCCCTATTACCGTCGCTTCGGCTTCGCGCCCGTGCCGCCGGGCCGCCTGCTGCCGCCGGGACCGGTCGACCCCGCGCGCTTCCTCTGGCTCGAACTCCGTCCCGGCGCCTTGGAGACGGTATCTGGGATCGTCAGGCCCGTCCGTCCGTTCGCAATCTTGGGCGGCGAGACGCGAGGCTGACCCTCCCTATAAGGGTGAGACGCGCGCTACTCCTTCTCCCCCTCTGCGGGAGAAGGTGGCCCGCAGCCAAGTCGGATGAGGGGAGCGCCATCATCGGAGAGGTCGCCCCCTCTCCCGGTCGCTCCGCGACCACCCTCCCCCGCAGAGGGGGAGGGTCGACAACCTCTACGCCGCCCGCCCGCGCCGGCCCTCCACCAGCCACATCGCCAGCACCGCACCGGCCAAAGCCACCAGCGCCCACAGACCGAGCGCCAGGGGATAGACCTCGACGCCGCGAATGACGGCGCTGTCGCTGGGGCGGATGCCGATCCAATCGGCGCCGGCCAGACGCCCGCTGCGCACGGCCTGGAGGCGCGGCACCACGGTGGTCCCGCCCGCATCGGCGACGCGGCGGATCGAGCCGCCGGTCCCTTCGGCCAGGGCCTTCAGACGCTCGGTATCGCTGAACACGTCGGTGAGTTCGCGCGGGTTCGGCGGCCCGACGCTGACGAAGGCAATGAGCGAGCCGGAGCGCAGGGTATGGAGCCCGAGTTCCGTCGCTTCGAAGGTCGTGCTGAACAGGCCGGGCTCCCCGGCCGTGAGGGTGAGCGTCCGCTCCGGTCCGGTCGGTCCCTTCACGGTGACGGGGTCGGTAGTCTCGGCCATGGTCTGGCGCTCGACGCGGACTTCGCGGCCATGCCCCGTCGTCTGCGCCCGCAAGGCCTCTTCTTCGAGCGCCGGCTCCTTCATCAGCCAATGGCCGAGGCGGCGCAGCAGGTCGAGATAGGGGCCGCCCTCCTGGTAGCCGCGTGCCCAGAGCCAGGCATGGTCGGACAGAAGAAGGGCGACCCGACCCTTGTCCTCCCGCGAGAGAGCGAGGAGCGGCAGGGCGTTCGGCCCCTGCAGGATCGGCTGGATGCCGGGCTTGGTCTGGGCGGAGACGATGCGCAGCCAGTCACCCCAGGCCGGGGGAGAGGCCTCCGAGCCCGGCAGGGCGCGGGTGACGGGGTGGCGGGTGCCGGTGCCCGTCAGCGCCGCCTTGTAGGGCTGCTCCACCACCCGACCATTGGGCTCGCCCGGCAGGATCTGGGAGAGCCGGGTACGGGCGAGGCTCGCCGAGGAGGCGAATTCCGGCCCCGCCGCGATGAGCAGCGCGCCGCCATCGCGGACATAGCGGACGATGTTGTCGAAATAGGCCGAGGGCAGCACGCTCTGGTTGGCGTAGCGGTCGAAGATGATGAGGTCGAAATCCTTGATCTTCTGGACGAACAGCTCGCGCGTCGGGAAGGCGATGAGCGACAGTTCGGAGATCGGCGTGCCATCCTGCTTCTCCGGTGGCCGCAGGATGGTGAAGTGGACGAGATCGACGTTCGCGTCCGATTTCAGCAGGTTGCGCCAGGTCCGCTCACCCTGGTGCGGCTCGCCGGAGACGAGGAGCACGCGCAGCTTCTCGCGGATGCCCTCGATGGGCAGGACGGCGCGGTTGTTGATGGTGGTCAACTCACCGGGCAGCGGCTCGACCTCGATCTCCACGACGTTGGGGCCGCCATGCTCGATCTTGGTCGTCAGCGAGAAGGGCTGGCCGGTGGGGAAGGTGCGGCGTCCGATCTCCTCGCCGTCGCGGCGCACGGTGACGGTGGCGTTGCCGGTGCCGCCCCGCTCCATCACCTCGGCGCGGATGGTGAGATCGCGCCCGACGATGCCGAAGCGCGGGGCCTCGATCAGCTTGATCTGCCGGTCGCGCTCGTCGGGATGGCCGGTGACGAGGACATGGAGCGGCGCCTTGATGCCGAGCGCCGCGACATTGGCCGGGATGTCGTGGACCACGCCGTCCGTCAGCATCACCACGCCGGCGAGGCGATCCGGCGGAACGTCGGCAAGCCCCTGGGACAGGGCCGTGAACAGCTTGGTGCCGTCATCGCCGTCCTTGGCGTCGGGCACATCGATGAAGCGCGGCTCGATGTTGCTGAGCGATCCGAAGCGCCTCTGCAACTCGGCCCGCACCGTATCGGTCATGGCCGGACGGTCACCGAGACTTTGCGACCCCGACCGGTCGACCACGATGGCCGCGATGTCCTTCACCGGCTCGCGGTCCTCGCGCACCAGCGACGGGTTGGCGATGGCCAGCAGCACGAGCCCGAGGGCCAGCGCCCGCAGGATCGCCGTGCGCCCCCGCGCCACGAAGGCGAGAACGACGAAGATGGCCACCAGAACGCCGAACCCGGCAATGACCGGCCAGGGAATGAGGGGGGTGAAGCTGAGGCTCAGCATGGGCTAGCGGCCTCTGTGGTTGTGATGAACTGGCACGGCGTTGCCGCCGAACCCCCTCTCCCCTCTGCGGAGGAGGGTGGCCCTCGCGTCAGCGAGGGTCGGGAGAGGGGAGCGCGCTGTCCGGAGAGGTCGCCCCCTCTCCCGGTCGCTCCGCGACCACCCTCCCCCGCAAAGGGGGGAGGGACGAGCCCGTCCCGATACGCAGTCTGAAAGCTCATCACTGTCCCAACCGCTCCAGCAGGGCCGGGACGTGGACCTGATCCGCCTTGTAGTTGCCGGTGAGCGTGTAGATCACGAGGTTGATGCCGCCGCGGAACGACATCTCGCGCTGGCGCTGGTCGCCGCCGACGATGGGGTAGAGCGCCTCGCCGCGCTTGCCCACCGCCCAGGCGGAAGCCAGGTCGTTGCCCGTGATGACGATGGGGGAGACGCCGTCGCCGGCCCGCGCGGGGCGGCGTTCAGCCCCGTCTCCGGCGGGCGGCAGGGTCTCGACCCACGTCTGACCGGTGGCGTAGCGGCCGGGAAAATTGTCCACGAGGTAGAAGGCCTTGGTGAGCACATGGTCCGCCGGAACCGGCTCCAGTTCGGGCACTTCCAGCGTGGAGAGCATCTTGCGCAGATAGGCCCCCTCCGGTGTCGGGGGGCCGCCCGGCCGTGCGGTGAGCGCGTCGCGGGTGTCGAACAGGACCGTCCCGCCATTGCGCATGAAGGCGTCGATCCGGCGGATCGCGGCTTCGCTCGGCTGCGGACGGCTGGCGACGATGGGCCAGTAGATGATCGGATAGAAGGCGAGCTCGTCCTTGCCCGGATCGATGCCGATCGGGTCGCCCGGCTCCAGGGCGGTCCGGCTGGCCAGCATCTGCGTCAGGCCGTTGAGCCCGGCGCGGCTGGCCGTATCCGTCGCCTCGTCGCCGGTGACGACGTAGGCCAGACGAGTGGCGAGGGCCGAGTCGAACGTGTTCGGCCGCGCACCCTCCTGCGCATGGGTGCCGCTCGACAGGCCGGCGACGCCGATGCCGGCCACGATGAGCACAGCCGCCGCCCGTCCGGCGAAGCGTCCGAACAGCCCCCCGCGCGACCGGTTGAAGAGGCCGCCGAGCCAGAGGCCGGCGAGGGTGTCGAGGATCAGGAGCATCAGCGCCAGGGTAAACAGCGTGGCGCGCAAGTCGAGGGTGTCTCCGCCGGTGAGCGAACCGGTGCGTGCGTCGGTGAAGGCCGAAAGGTCGAGGGGTTTCAGGCGGTCGTCGGGCCTGAGCGCGTTCACGGCGACGCCGCCATCGGCCGGGCCATAGAACCCGGCCGGATGTTCGAGGCTGGCCCGCTCGCCGTAATCGTCCGGCACCGCCGTGGCGCCGGCGGGCGGGCTGCCGAGTGCCCCGAAACCGTCGAGAGTGAGGCGAGGCGCCAGGACGGCGGCGGGCCGGGTCGACCCCTCCCCTCCGTTCGGCGCAGCGCTGCCCGACAGGGCGACCACGCGGCGCAACATGTCGATGAACAGGCCGGAGAGCGGCAGGTTCGACCAGGTCGTGTCGGCGGTGACGTGGAACAGAACGATCTGCCCCTTGCCGCGCTTCTCGGCGGTGACGATGGGCGTGCCGTCCTGCAGCGACGCCCAGGTGCGGCCCGGCAGGTCGCCATCCGGCTCCGCCAGGATCTGGCGACGCACCCCGATATCCGCCGGGGGGACCAGCCCGGCAAACGGACTCTCCGGGGCAAAGGTCGCGAGCGTCTTGGGGCTGTCCCAGGACAGCGTGCCGCCCAAGGTCCTGCCTCCCCGGCGCAGGCGCACGGGGACCAGGGTGTCGTTGCCGGCAGCCAGGCGCGGCCCGGCGAAGCGCAGCAGCAGGCCGCCCTCGTCCACGAAACTCGCCACCCGGCGCATGGTCGCCTCGTCGAGGGCGCCCACATCGGCGAGGACCAGCACCGAGACCTGATTGTCGAGGAGCTGCCCGACGGATTCGGCCACTCCCTTGGCCCCGCGTGCTTCCTGGACATCCGCGAACGGGGTCAGGGCGCGGGAGAGATAGTAGGTCGGGGCCAGGAGCGGCTGCGCCTGATCGTTGGTGCCGCCGAAGACCAACCCGACGCGGCGGCGCTTGCCGCGCTCGTCCATCAGCGTCACCGCGCCGGCCGAGCGCTCGGCGGCGATCTCGAGCCGGCTGATGCCGTTGCGGAGTTCCACCGGAAGCTCGAACTGAATCTCGGTTTCGGTGGCCCCGTCGGCGAAGCGGAAATCGTGCTCGGCCAGCGGTAGGCCCTTCTGGTCCAGGGCACGGACCAAGCCGGCATCGCGGCCATTGGCCGAAGCGCGCAGCACTCGGGCGGTCAGCCTGCCGCCGCTCTCGGCCGCGGCGAGGGCCAGAGCCGGTGGATTTTCCGCGCGCAGGATGGTGAGACGGGCGCCGGCCTTGTTCAGCGCGTCGGACAAACCCTTACCGAACGCGTCGGATGCGGCACCCGCAACGCCATCGGTGATCCAGACCACAGCGACCGCCGGATGGCGGTCGAGGAAGGCTCCGATGGCGGTCAAATGGACGTCGCGTTGCGGTAGATGCGAGCGCGGCGCGACGGCCCGGAGACGGTCCAGGGCGGCGGCGGGCGTCTTCGCTTCCAACGCGGCCGGGGCGTCGGCCAGGGCGATCACGGCCACAGGGCGACCGTCCCGCGAGGCCGCCTCGATTTCGTCGGTGGCGGCCCGCATGCGCTCGCGCCAATCATGTGCGGCTGAAAACCCGTTATCGATCATGACGATAAGCGGCGTCCGGCCCGAAGTCGCGCCGGTGCCCGATGGGTTCCAGACCGGCCCCGACACGGCGAGGATCAGGCAGGCGGCGGCAATCATCCGGAGGATCAGCAGCCAGGGCGGGGTCCGCGCCGGAGTCTCGCGCTTGGCCATGAGGTCGGCCATGATCCGCAGGGGCGGAAACTCGATCCGCTGCGGGCGCGGCGGGGTCACCCGGAGCAAATACCACAATGCCGGCAATGCGATAAGCGCCGCGAGCGCCAGCGGCGCGGCGAAGGTCAGGGGCAATCCGAACATGCGCTGCTCCTCACCCCGTCCCGCGCGCGGCGGCGACCAGCGTGAGGAGACGCAGGGCCGCCTCGCTAGCCGGCCGGTCGGTACGATGGATCGTCAGGGTCCAGCCCTGGGCTCGGGCGATCTCGGCGAGACCCTCCCGATGCGCGGCGATGCGGGTGCGATAAGCCGCCCCCCACGACGCCGCGTCACCGATATCGAGGCTCATCTTGGTCTCAGGATCGTGCAGCACGGCTTGCCCCGCGAAGGGAAAGGTCTCCTCCACCGGGTCGACCACCATGACGAGATGGCCTCTCGTGCCGGAGCCCGCCAGCGAGCCCACAGACTCTCTAACCTGTTCCAGAGGCGAGAGAAAATCGCTGATTAGGATCGCCTCGTCGAAGCGGCCCGGCGTGGCGCGCGGCGGCATGTCCTGCGTAAGACCTGCTTTGTCGGCCACCAGGGCGTGCGCCATCGTCTCGACAATGCGGCGTGAGGCCGTGGCTCTGGTGAGACCGAGAAGCCCCGCCCGCTCACCCCCCTCGACCAAGGCATCGGCGACGGCAAGGCCGAGCACGAGGGCGCGCTCGACCTTCGGCCCCTGTCCGAGGCTCGACGAGAACCCCATGGAGGCGGAACGGTCGATCCAGAACCAGATATTGTGGGTCGCCTCCCATTCGCGCTCGCGCACGTAGAGCCGGTCGTCGCGGGCGGAGCGGCGCCAATCCACCCGCGCCGCCGCTTCGCCAGCCACGAAGGGTCTGAACTGCCAGAAGCTTTCCCCCTGCCCCGCCCGGCGTCTGCCATGCAGGCCATGCGCGAGCGTCGAGGAGACACGGCGCGATTCAAGGATCAAACGCGGCATCCGCTCGGCGAGAGAGAGCGCGCCTTCGGTCTCGTGTCGCCCAGGAGCGCGCTGGGCCGCGTCGAGAACCCGGGTCGCGATCATCCGGCTAAAGCTTCGCAGCCAGCTGGGCGATGATCCCCGGCACGGTCTCACCGTCGGCGCGCGCCGCAAAGCTCAGCGCCATGCGGTGCTTGAGCACGGGCTCCGCGAGCGCCTTCACATCGGCGACCGAGGGTGCGACGCGGCCTTCGATCAAGGCGCGAGCGCGCACCGCCAGCGTCAATGCCTGACTGGCGCGGGGACCAGGCCCCCATAGGAGCTTTCCCTTCAGAGAAGGATCGCCCCCTTCCGGTCTTGCGGAGCGGACAAGGTCGAGGATCGCGTCCACCACGGCGTCGCCGACTGGCAGGCGACGCACGAGGCGCTGCGCCGTGAGAAGCGCCTCCGTGGACATCACCGCCTGCGGGCTATGGTCTCCGATTCCCGTCGTCTCGATGAGGATCCGACGCTCAGCCGCGCGGTCAGGATAGCCGACATCGATCTCGAGCAGGAAACGGTCGAGCTGCGCCTCGGGGAGCGGGTAAGTACCCTCCTGCTCGATCGGGTTCTGCGTCGCCAGCACATGGAACGGGCGCGGAAGGTCGTGCCGCTCACCGGCCACCGAGACGAAATTCTCCTGCATCGCCTGCAGCAGAGCGGATTGGGTGCGCGGGCTGGCCCGGTTGATCTCGTCCGCCATCAGCAATTGCGTGAAGACAGGGCCGCGCACGAAACGGAACGAGCGGCGGCGGTCCTGGTCCTCGTCGAGGATCTCGGTGCCAAGGATGTCGGAAGGCATCAGGTCGGGGGTGAATTGAACGCGCCGGGCATCGAGTCCAAGCACGGTGCCGAGCGTCTCGACGAGCTTGGTCTTTGCCAGACCGGGCAGTCCGACGAGCAGGCCGTGGCCACCCGCCAGAATGGTGATGAGGGCGAGGTCGACCACTTTTTCCTGGCCGAAGATGACCTTGTGGATCGCGTCGCGGGCCTGTCCCACCTGGCCGAGACACGCCTCCGCGGTGGCAACGATGCCGTCGTCGAGAGAGGTGGCCGTCGCCGGCGTGGAGCCTGAAGTCATGCGTTCGATCCCGGTTTGCCGCGCGGCCGATGGTCAGGATCGCGGTGGCACGTGGGTGCAGCCTGACGGCGGCATTGGGAGAGAGTGTGGCGTTCTTTCCCGCATGCTGGCAAGGTCGGCGCGACGACGCAGGCATTTTGCGGTCCGTCGTCGACGGTGAAGGACGATTTCACGTCTCGGCTACCGCTGGACCCGCTACAAGAATGGCGCATCCGCGATCAGGCTGGAGACGTGCAACGTCGGCAACTCAAGCTTCTCACCGCTGCGGGAAGTTGCCCGGTGATTCAGAAGTGGCTGAAGGAGCGCGTGGCGAAGGCGTACTCACTGCCGTCCGGCCGGCGGAACGCAGGCGGGCGGTCGCCTTCGACGACCGATCCTATCAGCGCCAGCGGAACCCCCAACGAAAGAGCTTCGGCGATGAACGCCTCGACCCGGTCCGGTGCCACCGCGCAAAGGATCTCGTAATCGTCGCCACCGGTTACAATCGGGCTGATCAGCGCCGGATCGAGAGCAAGCGCAGCACGGGCGGCATCGGACAGCGGCACATCGGAAAGCGTGATCTCAGCGGTCCGGCCGGCACCCATCAGCATCTTCGTCAGATCGCCGGCAAGCCCATCGGAGACGTCCATAGCGGCCCGCGCATGGCGGCGGAGAAGCGGTGCGAGGGCGACACGCGGGCGCGGGTGGCGATAGCGGTCGATCAAGACATCGCGACCTTCCCCTCCCAAGCGCTCGGCCCATTCAGGCGTCACCCCGTTCAGGGCCAGTAGGCCGAGGGCCGCGTCGCCGATCGTGCCGCTGACGCAGATGACGTCACCGATTTCCGCACTCATCCGCCGAACCATGCCGCCGCGCGGCACTTCCCCGAGGGCGGTCACGCCAATCAGGGCGGGACCCGCCGCGCGGACGGTATCGCCTCCGAGGAGCGGGCAATCGAAAGCGATCGCCGCTTCCCTGAGGCCGTCGGCGAAGCCGGCAAGCCACGCTTCCGTCCAATCGTCAGGCAGGGCGAGCGTCAGGAGGAACCCACGCGGCATCGCCCCCTTGGCGGCGATATCGGACAGGTTCACCCCGAGCGCTTTGCGTCCGATGGATGCGGGAGGGTCGCCGGGCAGGTAGTGGACGCCCGCCACGATAGCGTCTGCAGTCAACACCAGATCGAAGCCGGGACTTGGCACGAGGGTGGCGGCATCATCCCGCAGCCCATCCGCGCCATAGCCAGCCCAGGGCGCAAAGTAGCGCGCGATCAGCCCGTTCTCATCGGAACGAACGGTGGGGGGCGTGATCGTCAAGCGCGCCCGGAGCCGGGGAGCCCGGCGAATTCCGATCCGCGAACCTCACGGGCTACCTTATCGAGGACCGCGTTGACCATGCCGGGCTCGTCGCCGGCATAAAAGCTATGGGCGACGTCGACATACTCTGAGATCGCAGCGCGAGCTGGCACATCCTTGCGGAACATGAGTTCGTAGGCCCCAGCGCGCAGGATAGCGCGCAAAACTGCTTCGATGCGCTTCAGCGGCCAGCCGCTCGACAATGCCTTGTCCAATTGCGGATCGATCGCACGCTGCTCCTCGACGACACCACGCAAGAGATCGCGGAAGAATGAGATTTCGGCGGGGGGCTGTTCGACGCCGTCGACGTCGCGGCCGATCCAATACGCCTCGAACTCGGCAAGTGCTTCGATGACGCCCTTGTCGGAGATTTCCATCTCATACAGCGCTTGAACCACGGTGAGGCGTGCGCCGCTGCGCTCGATCGTCTTGGCCATGGGGTTCTCAATCCTCTCCCACGGGCGCGGCAGCCGCGGCACGTTTGAGCGCCAGGACGGCGAGGGCTGCCTCCGCGGCACCCGCACCCTTGTTCAGGTCGGAAACGCGGGCGCGGGCAAGCGCCTGCTCCATCGTTTCCACCGTCAGAATGCCGTTTCCGAGGGGAAGGCGACCCACCACGGACAAGTCCATGAGAGCCCGCGCGCTCTCAGTCGCTACGATGTCGTAATGGCCGGTCTCGCCACGGATGACGCAGCCCAAGGCAACGGCAGCGTCATAGGGCTGACCTGCACGGGCGGCCTCCTCCACCAGAATGGCAATGGCGGCTGGGATCTCGAGGGCACCTGGCACCGTCACCACGATGCCCTCGGCCTCCGCTGCGTCGAGGGCACCCTGTGCTCCGGCAAGAAGCTCATCGGAAATGTCGTCGTAATATCGCGCTTCTACCACGAGGACGCGCGCGCCCTTCACGTTCGTAGGCGTTGCCGGCCGGGCGGCGGGTGAGGGCGAAACCATCGTAGGCCTTGTCTGTAGTGGCGAAGGGCAAGATCGGCACGGATGTGACGAATGAGCCGTTAGCGCGGATCGTCGGCGTCGCCACCCAGTATGACCGGGTCGACCCGGTTCGAAATCTTGCGACCGATGACGCCTGAGACGCGGACCGGCGACGTGTCGTTCGCGGTGGGCGAGCGATAGACTGAAGGGTGGCGTATCACAAGATAGCGCGTCAGGAGGCACGATTCTCGAATAGGCGGGCAGCATAGCGAGCGATCAGGTCGACCTCTAGATTGAGCTTGTGGCCGGTTCGCCGGTCACCCCAGGTCGTAACCGCCAGGGTGTGCGGAATGAGCAGGACCGAGAAGAGGTCGCCATCCACAGAGTTGACCGTGAGTGACGTTCCGTCGAGGCAGATCGAACCCTTCTCTGCAATGAAGCGCGATACGGATGATGGCGCACGCAACACGAATCGGTCGCTTGGTGCCCATTGCGGATCGCCGGTCCCACCCGTCACGCTCTCGCGAGCGACGATCTCGGTGACGCCGTCCACATGCCCGGTCACAAGATGGCCGCCGAGTTCATCCCCGATCTTCAACGAACGTTCGAGGTTGAGGCGCGTACCTTCAGCCCAGCCGCCAACGGTCGTCCGCGCTAAAGTTTCGGCCGCGGCGTCAATGGCAAAGATACAGCCCTTGGCCTCGCGCTCGATCGCCACCACGGTGAGGCAGGGACCGGAACACGCGATGGATGCACCGAGGGCGATAGTTGCGGGATTGTAGGAGGACCGGATGCGGATTCGGCGCAGACGCTCATCACCCTCGACACTGAGGACCGATCCCACATCGCTTACCAAGCCAGTGAACATCTAGACGCTCCGTTCGTAGGTAACACACTGGTCCGGTCCGAAAGCGCGAGTTTCGGTAATGCTGAATTCGGGCTCTTGGAGGCGCGCCGTCAACGCATCGCCGACTGCCGGAAGGCCTCCCCCGCCGATGGCACGAGGGCCAGTCACGAGTGTGCAGACATCCACCAGATCTGCGGCTGCAAGAGAATCGGCGAGGTGGGGACCACCTTCGCAGCAGATCCGCGTCACTCCACGCTCGGCCAGTTGTGAGAGCGCGGCACACAGGTCGATCCGACCATGTGAGCAGGCCTCGACCTGGATCGTTTCGACCCCAAAAGAGACGAGCATCCGCTTGGCGTGAATGGGAGCCGATCGTGTCGTCACCACAAGAGTCGGGATGTCCCGTGCGCTTCGCACGAGGTGAGAGGCCGGCGAGAGACGAAGTGTCGAATCGAGGATGATGCGCAGCGGCGATCGTTGCGAGAGACCAGGTAATCGCACCGTCAGCGACGGGTCGTCAGCCCGCGCCGTTCCAATCCCTACGAGAATTGCGTCGGCATGAGCGCGCCAGAGATGGACCGCGCCATCGGCAATGGGGCCCGTGATGCGAAGGCGCTCATCAGGCGCGCCAGCCGCAAATCCGTCCAGGGTACGGGCAAGCTTGAGATGTAGGCTGGGACGTTTCTTCGTCACGCGCGTGACGTGTCCGCGATGATCCCTCGCGGCCTCGTCGCAGAGTACATCCTGTGTCACGGCGATACCGGCCTGGGCGAGGCGGGCATGGCCCCTCCCCGCCACGCGCGGATCCGGGTCTGCGATCGCAGTGACGACTCGAGTGATTCCCGAAGCGATGATAGCGTCGACACAAGGGGGGGTGGCCCCGTGGTGAGAGCAGGGCTCGAGTGTGACGTAGAGAGTCGCGCCGCGCGCGCGCTCTCCGGCCATCGCGAGAGCAAGAGGCTCCGCATGGGGACGTCCTCCCGGTGCCGTTATGCCCTGCCCTATAATGCGCTCCCTGCCCCTCTCACCCGCGACCACCACCGCGCCGACAGACGGATTAGGCCAGGTCCGCCCGAGATTGCGCCTGCCGATCGCCAGAGCCAAGCGTATGAAGCGACGATCATCCGTGCTGGCTGTCTGATAATCGTTCATGACCGCCCTCGCGTTTGGCGCTTCGCAGGCGGTTTGGCCGGCGGGCTACCACCGGGCAAGACTTCATGGAGAGCGTGTTGGTCGCTCATTCCATCGTCTCGTAGCCTCGTGATATCGGGAGTATCACCGAGGGTTCCGAGCAACACTTTGAAGTCGCTCGCCTCTCGGAAGTTCTTGTAAACTGAGGCGAAGCGGACATAGGCCACGTCGTCTAGGCCCTTTAGCCCCTCCATCACCAATTCACCGATGGCCTCGCTGGCAATCTCAGCCTCGCCGCCGCTTTCGAGTTGGCGGGTGATCCCACTGACCAGACGTTCGATCCGTTCCGGATCCACCGGCCGTTTGCGGACGGCCACGTCGATAGAGCGTTGAAGCTTATCGCGATCAAACGGTACGCGCTTACCCGAGCGCTTGAGCACCGTCAGCTCCCGCAACTGTACCCGCTCGAAAGTGGTGAAGCGGCCGCCGCAGTCCGGGCAGACCCGCCGTCGGCGGATCGCCGCCGAATCATCGCTGGGACGCGAATCCTTCACCTGGGTGTCGGGACCGCCGCAATAGGGACACCGCATCGGGCGGATACCTGCATGGTTGGTGAAAAAATGAGAACGGCCGCGGATATGGCGATCCGCGGCCGTCTCTATCATGAGGTCGTCTGCGGGGGCACCCGCAGACGGAGGCTTCAGCCGTAGATCGGGAAGCGGTGCGTGAGGGCGTGGACCTTGTCCTTCACCGCGGCCTCGATCGCCGGATCTCCGCCTTCACCTTTGGCCACCAGACCGTCGAGTACCTCAATGATGAGGGCGCCGATCTGCTTGAACTCCGCGACGCCGAAGCCGCGCGAGGTGCCGGCAGGTGTGCCGAGGCGGATGCCCGACGTGATCGTCGGCTTGGCCGGATCGAAGGGCACGCCGTTCTTGTTGCAGGTGATGTGGGCGCGGCTGAGTGCGGCTTCCGCCGCCTTGCCGGTCAGGCCCTTCTTCTGAAGGTCCACCAGCATGAGGTGGTTGTCGGTCCCACCGGACGTGATGTCGTAGCCGCCGGAAATGAGGGTATCGGCGAGCGCCTTGGCGTTCTCGATCACCTGCTTGGCGTAGATCTTGAACTCGGGCTTCAGTGCCTCACCGAAGGCCACGGCCTTGCCGGCGATGACGTGCATGAGCGGTCCGCCCTGCAGGCCGGGGAAGATCGCGGAATTGAACTTCTTGGCGAGCGCCTCGTCGTTCGTCAGGATCATTCCGCCGCGCGGGCCGCGGAGTGTCTTGTGGGTCGTCGTGGTGGCGACATGGGCGTGTGGGAACGGCGACGGGTGGACACCGGCCGCGACGAGACCCGCGAAATGGGCCATGTCCACGAAGAAATAGGCTCCGACCGCATCGGCGATCTCGCGGAACTTGGCAAAGTCCCAATGACGCGGGTAGCCCGAGCCGCCAGCGATGATGACCTTGGGCTTATGTTCATGGGCCAGACGCTCAACCTGTTCCATGTCGATGCGCTGGTCGTCGCGACGCACGGTGTAGGAGACGGGCTTGAACCATTTGCCGGACACATTCGGCGGGGCGCCGTGGGTCAAGTGGCCGCCAGCAGCGAGGTCGAGGCCCAGGAAGGTGTCACCCGGCTGCATAAGAGCCATGAACACGCCTTGGTTCGCCTGACTCCCGGAATTCGGCTGAACGTTTGCGAATCCGCAATCGAACAAGCGCTTAGCGCGCTCGATTGCAAGGTTCTCAGCGATGTCGACGAACTCGCAACCACCATAATAGCGACGGCCGGGATAGCCTTCCGCATACTTGTTGGTGAGGACCGAGCCCTGGGCTTCCAGGACCGCACGGGAGACGATGTTCTCCGACGCGATCAGTTCGATCTCGTGCTGCTGCCGACCGAGTTCCTGGCCCACCGCCTTCGCGACTTCCGGATCTGCATCGGCCAAGGATGCGCTGAAGAAGGAATTCGAAAAATGCTTGTCGCTTGCAGTACCGGCGCTCATGGAAAGCCTCGATTGTTGAACGGGCGAGGGCGTCCGTTATCCGCTGGCGTAGGGCGGGCGGTCGCTCGAAGCGTGATTTACTACACGTGCCGCGGGGCGAGGCCAAGCACAGCTAATTTGTAGCCCCGGGCAAAAAAAATTCGGTGCATCCTGTATTTGTCGGTGCGCCAATGACATCCGCGGGATACTGGCCGCGCCGATCGAGAGTTTGGCGACCCTATGTCGCGACGCTTGCATGCATGTGTCGCGCTCGAAAGCTGTCGGCGTCTCGCGACTAAGGGGCGAGCAGGAGCCGCGTCATACCATGGCGGCGAACCAAGCTTTCTCGAGGCGATCTGTTTTTCAAGACCTGCGATCGTATATCAAGACCAAAGAGGCGGGATTCGCTCTCGAATCCCGCCACCGGCTTTCGCGCACATAAGTGAAGTGATCAGTTCTCTTCGTCACCCGGTTCGAAGGTCTGAACTTGCTCAGCGCTGGCGACCGGAGTCGGCCCAGACAAGGTTGAAGGCACATTGACACCGTCGCGCTTGTAGATGTCGTCGCGGAACTGGACGAGACCGTCTGGGGTCGCCCAGGCCGTGATGTAGGTCCAGTAGACCGGAACCGGGCTGCTCAGAGTCGCGTCGACGCGCTTGCCGCTCTCGATCGCCTGTTCCACTTGGTCGCGGCCCCAACCGGGCGTGTCTTTGAGAAGCCAGGTGATGTACTCGCGCACATTCTGCACGCGAACACATCCGGAGGAGATGAATCGGAAATCGTCTCCGTACACACCCTTCGAATTCGTGTCGTGCATGAACACGCCGTGCGGGTTCGGGATATTGATGCGGACGATTCCCATCGAGTTGAAATCGGCGCCCGAGTCCTGACGGTAGCGATAGCGCGTACCCTCGTCCGAGTTCCAGTTTACCGAGGCCGGTGAAATCTCGGTGTCCCCAGTGAAGATGCGGATCTTATTCTCGGTGAGGTAATTCGGATCCTTCTGCATCTTGGGGATGAGGTCCTTCTTCACGATGGAAGCCGGAACCGTCCAGAAGGGGTTGAAATTGATCTGCGTCGCCTTGGTATTCATGATCGGCGACTGACGGTCGATCTTGCCGACGCCGGCGGCGTGCAAGGTCACGACTTGGCCATTCTCTACCGTCTGGACCAGGGCGGCGGGAATGTTGGTGATGACGAAGCGATTGCCGAGATTGCCCGCGTAGGAGCGCAGGCGGACGGCGTTCACCTCGAGCTGCTTCAGGCGGATATCGGCCGAGACGTTCATAGCCTGCTGGGTGGCGATGCTCATGGAACCGGTCTGGCTCAGACCGTGACGGGCCTGGAAGCGCTTCACCGCAGCGGCGACGTAGGAATCGTAGACACCCGAGCTGCCCGACGCCGAGTCGATGTCGCCGGTCACGGCGAGACGAGCGCGCAGAGCCGCCACAGCTGGACCCTTGGCGCCGACGCGCAGGCGATCCGCGCCGGAGACCGGGCGCCAACCGCCGCGTGCGACGATGTCCTTGTAGCGTTCGACCATCTGCTCAGTCGCCGCCATCGTCTGCGGAGAAAGAATCGGTGTCGAGGAACGCTGCACCTGCATCGTTGCAGGCGAGGCATAATCCTGGGCCCACTCCGCCTGAGCGAAGCCGGCCGCTTCGCGCGCAGTGGCCGTTTGGACGAAGGCGGCGGCGCTGGCGAGAAGCGCGAAGCCCAGCGAGCGGGCGATGGGAGCCTGTTTCAGCATCGGACGGAAACTCTAATCTGACCTGTGAAGCGGCACGAGGCCGTCGGGGCATGGTTGGGGTGGATACCGACCACCGAAAGTCCTGTGCCGCGAACGTGTCGGGGCACGGTTAAGAAGTCATGCCGTCCGGGCTAGATTGTGGCGCGGCCGCGATAAATCACAGGCTGTGCTGTACTGCAGCGCACATGCAACATGACGGCTCGTCCGATTGTGAAAGAGATGGCGGGATTATGTCCGTTGCGCTAAGCGCTGAAGGATGATGTCGCGAGATTCAGGGGCTGGCGGCTTGCGCGCGATCACTGCTGTGATCGCGCTCTACGCGTTGGTTCTTCAGGTCTTCCTTGGCACCCTGATGCCATTGCCCTCCCTCGGCCATGTCGGTCCGCTCTGCTCGAGTCTGACCGATGGGATGGATACCGATCAGAGCCCGGTGAAGTCCGGGCACGGCAAACACGACTTCTGCTGTACGTCCGCGTCCGCCGTTGCAGTGGCGACAGTGATTGGGCTCGTCTCGAGCCAGACGGTCTGGCCGCTCTCGGCGGGCATCCGCCTGACATGGCTTAGTGAGGCCCGACCCGGTGGGCGCGGTCCCCCTGGCACCATTCCTCAACCGCGTGGTCCTCCTATCGTCTGAAGTGATCCGAAATCTCGATCCCTTCAGACACGGACAGCCATCATGAAACGGATAGTGCGGGCAGAACTTGCCGCGACCCTTCTCCTCACCGTCTCGACCAATGTCGCTTTCTCTCACGCCACGCTCGAGCGGAAGGAGGCTAGCCCGAACGCCACTTATCGGGGCGTCATTCAGATCACCCATGGCTGCGAAGGCACGCCGACGAAACGCGTGAGCGTGACCATTCCAGAGGGCGTCATCGGTGCCAAACCGATGCCGAAGCCCGGCTGGACCCTGTCCTTAGAAAAAGCTCCCTATGCCAAGGCCTATCCATATTACCACGGCGATATTTCAGAAGGCGTGAAAACCATAACCTGGAGCGGAGGAGAACTGCCCGACGATCAGGTCGACGAGTTTACGTTCCTCGCCCGTGTCACGGATACATTCGCCCCCGGTGCGACCGTGTATTTTCCTGTGGAGCAGGATTGCGTGAAGGGCGCGTATCGCTGGAGCGAGATTCCCGCACTGGGCCAGAACGCTCACTCGTTGCAGTCTCCCGCTCCCGGCGTGACCATCGTTGCCGCGCGCACTAAATCGTCGTCGAGCGCTGCGTCCTCCCCTGCGAACACCATCCAGGCCGGTGATCTCGTCATCGATACACCGTGGATGCGTGCCACTCCCGGTGGCGCTACGGTTGCTGGCGGCTACGTCCGGATCACGAACACCGGAACGCGCCCGGACACGCTGATCTCCGCCTCCATTCCGTTGGCTAGCACCGGTTCAATCCATTCCATGACCATGGATGGCGGAGTGATGAAGATGGCCGCGGTGGATGGCGGCCTCGTCATCAAGCCCGGCGAAACCGTGGAGCTCAAGCCCGGCGGCTTCCACTTGATGTTCGAAGGGCTGAGTGCGTCGCTGAAGGTCGGTGAACCGGTTTCCGGAACACTGGGCTTTCAGCGCACGGGTGAGGTGCGAGTCACCTTCGCCGTCGCTCCCATCGGCGCCAAGGCCCCTAATGCGCCTGCTGCGACCGAACCCGCGGCCGGACATCATCAGCACTGACGAATCACGTCGACGAATGGGTTTCCCCTGGGGAAACGTGCTGAAGCATCGATACTGGATTTGATCCCAGGCTTTCCGCTGCCGCGTGATCGCCTGGGCTAAGGGCGATCCCATCTCTTTCTCTTTCAGGATCCGCTGCTCCTCCGCGCTGACCGCGTGGAGTGATTAAGGGCGCGGGGTCCGGAGCCTACTTCCATGCAGAATTCCTACTTGGGAAGTGCGCTCGCCTTCCTACTTCTGTCCTCGACATCGGCCCTCGCCCAAGAAGTGGCCAGTACCGAACTACCCGAACTTAGCGTTCAAGGCGCTTCGGCCGGCTCCCTCACGGTGCCGAGCATCGCGGCGCAACGCGCTACGGTGAATGCCACCGTCGGGTCCGTTGCCTTCGTCGATGCCAAGGATTTTCAGAACCGCTATGCCAACACGCTACGCGATGTTCTCAAAGATACGCCCGGTGTCTTTGTGCAGCAGCGTTATGGTCAGGAAATGCGCCTTTCCCTGCGCGGATCGGGCATCTCGCGCGGTTTTCACCTCCGCGGCATCGAGCTGCTTCAGGACGGATTTCCGGTGAATGCCGCCGATGGAAGCGGTGATTTCTACCAGATCGATCCCCTCGCCCTGCGCTCCGTCGAGGTCTACAAAGGCGGCAACGCCTTGACCTACGGCGCCACGACGCTCGGCGGGGCGATCAACTTCGTGACACCGACGGCGCAGACCGCCCTTGCGCCAAACGTCGTGCGCGTCGATGGCGGCAGCTTTGGTACGATCCGCGAGCATTTCCAGTTCTCGCGTTTATCAGGACCAGCCGATTTCCTCATCAGTGGTACGATCACCAATGCTGATGGGTTTCGGGATCACGAGGCCCAGCGGACGCAGAACTTCAACGCCAATCTCGGCTATCAGCTAGCCCCCGGTGTCGAAACGAGATTCTATGTTGGAGTTTACCTTACAGACCAGAAGCTCCCCGGCACCCTGAGCCTGTTCAACAGTCTGAAAAATCCGACCATCGCGAATCCTGGCGCCATCGCGGGCAATCAGTCCCGGAAGGTGGAGACTGAGCGCGTCGCCAACCGAACCTCGTTTGCCCTCGACGTCGGCAAGCTCGATATCGATACCTGGGCGATCCACAAGTCGCTCTACCATCCGATCTTTCAGGTCATCGACGAGGATGGCTGGACATACGGTATCTCACCTCACTGGGCCGGCACCTTCGACATCGCCGGCTACCGCAACGACACGATACTGGGTCTGCGCGCGTTTGCCGGGCAGAACTCGTCGCTTCGCTTCACCAATCTTGCCGGTCAGCGGGGCGCGCAGACTCTGAATGCGCTGCAAAGTTCATCGAATTACGAGGCTTACGGTGAGAACCGCTTCTGGTTCCTGCCTGATGTCGCGCTGATGACGGGCGCGAAGGCCTTCTCGTCGAACCGGACCTATAGTGACAAGGGCGGCTTCAGCTCGAACTCCGGCGCCAAATTTGACAACCAGACCTATCAGGGCGTCAACCCGAAACTTGGTGTGATCTGGCAGCCTGTGCCGGATGTCCAGGTCTTCGCCGACATCACACGTTCACGCGATGTGCCCGACTTCACTGATCTGACCCAGACCATCGGGGTAACGACGCAGTTCGTGCCGCTTCAGGCTCAACGCGCCTGGACTTACGAAGCAGGCACGCGCGGCCGGCTCGATGGGATTGCCTGGGACGTGACGCTCTATCGGTCGGAAGTTCGGGATGAGCTAGTCAATTTCAGCGTCAATCCGGGACTGAACATTCCGGCAGCTACGTTCAATTCACCGCGTACGATCCACCAGGGTGTCGAGGCGGCAATGACCCTCGACCTCGTTCGCGACGTCACCGGCAGTGGCGACCGTATCTCGGCTTCGCAGATCTGGACGCATAACGACTTTCGCTTCGTAAGCGACCCACAATTCGGAGACAACCGCATCGCCGGAATCCCGCAGGACGTGTTGCGGAGCGTCGTGACCTACACCCATCCGAGCGGTTTTCACCTGAGCCCATCAGTCGATTGGGTACCGCGCGGAGCTTTCGCGGATCATGCCAACACCCTTCAGGTGCCCGGCTACACCCTCGTCAACGTCCAGGCCGGTTTTGACTTTGCCAACGGAGTTTCGCTGTTCCTGGATGCGAGAAACCTGGGGGATATCCGATATGTCTCTGACATTTCGGTGTTGAACGACGCGGCCGCGATGGGCGGCAATCCGATCGCGTTCTATCCCGGCACCGGCCGCAGCGTATTCGGGGGGATCCGCGCCTCGTTTTGACGGCAGGTCGAATGAAGCCGCCTATTCACGCCAGCAGAAGGGCGTTTGATATCGGCACTTTTCTTCGATCGACCGGCGCCGTTATGGCGACACTTCCCGGACCACCGCTCGCCCGAGCGTCGGGTGTCCGGGAAGGGAGAGAGGCAGCCTAATACAATCCGCCTGCCTGCGCCGCACGGTCTGCATCCGCAGGCGCTGCAGCGGGCGCGGAAGGTGCCGCCACATAAGCGTCCGGCGGGGCAGTGCCCGGCTTGAAGGCTTCGAGGATCGTACCTGAACCCTCGCCCGAGCCGGCGCGCATGCCGGAGGCGACATTGACGCGGATCAGCTTGATCCCCGGAGGCACGCGGAAGGGGGTCGGTGGCTTGTCTTTGAGAGCCTGCTTGAGGAAGTCGAGCGCGATGGGCGCCGACAACCCGCCGCCGGTGGCCCGGTCGCCGAGTGAGCGAGGCTTGTCGAAGCCGAGATAGACACCGACCGCGAGATCCGGCGAGAAGCCCACGAACCACGCATCCTTGGCGTCGTTCGTCGTTCCGGTCTTACCGGCCAGGGGCTTCCCAACCTGTTTCAGGATCGTCGCCGTGCCGCGCTGGACCACACCCTCCATGATGGAGACCATCTGGTAAGCCGTCAGCGGATCGAGGACCTGCTCCGAATCGTCCACGAGCTTGGGCTCATCCTGGCCGGACCACTTCTCGGCATCGCAGCCAAGGCACTTACGGTTGTCGTGCTTATAGATGGTCTCGCCGACGCGGTCCTGAATCCGGTCGATCAAGGTCGGACGGATGCGGCGGCCACCATTGGCCAGCATGGAATAGGCCGTGACCATACGCATGACCGTGGTCTCGCCGGCCCCAAGGGACATCGGCAGGACAGGGAGCATGTCGTCATAGACGCCGAAGCGGCGGGCATATTCGGCGATGAGCGGCATGCCGACATCCTTGGCCAGCCGCACGGTCATCAGGTTCTTCGAATGCTCGATGCCGTAGCGCAGCGTGTGCGGACCACCCGACTTGCCGTCATAGTTCGAGGGCGACCACGCTTCCTGGCCTGGTCCAGCCTCGATGGTGATCGGTGAATCCTGCACGATCGAGGACGGGGTGTAACCATTGTCCAGGGCCGCCGAGTAGACGATCGGCTTGAACGAAGAGCCCGGCTGGCGCTGGGCCTGTGTCGCTCGGTTGAACTGGCTCTCGTCATAGGAGAAGCCGCCGACCATGGCGTGGACGCGCCCGGTGAACGGGTCCATCGCGACGATGGCACCAGAGATTTCTGGGCGCTGACGGAGGCGATATTGTCCGCGACCGCCGTCTATAGCTTCGACATAAATGACATCACCGGCGTTCAGCGCGGCCGAGGGTGAGCGACCGGTCCAACGAGTACCGTCAGCGGCGATTGTTCCGGTCTCGCGCTCCTTCGAGACTTGGCCAGAGGCTTCGCGGCGGGGCTGAAGACCGATCTGCGCGACGCCGCCCGTGGTGCTCAGGACGACGGCAAGCCGCCATGGCTGCACGTCGCCAAGGCCCGGAACTTCCGCTACGGCGAGGCCCCAATCACGACCGACGAGATCGACCTTGGCCTGCGCACCGCGCCAGCCATGCGACTGGTCGTATCGGATAAGGCCGTCCACCAGTGCCTTGCGCGCCCAGGCCTGCATCTTTGGATCGAGGGTCGCGCGTACGGAGAGGCCACCCTCATACAGCTTCTTCTCGCCGTAGCGCTCGGTGATCTCTCGCCGGACCTCTTCGGTGAAGTAGTTGGCGTTCGCCGCGTTGGCAAAGGCCACGCGCGGGTTCACGCCCAGCGGCATCTTGCGGGCAGCCTCACCTTCTTCCTTGGTGATGTACCCGTTCTGGGCCATCAGGCCGATGATCTCGTTGCGGCGGTCGAGGGCCTTCTGGGTCTGACGGTAGGGGTGGTAGTTGTTCGGGCCCTTCGGCAAAGCGGCGAGATAAGCGGCCTCGTTGATGGTCAGTTCGTGGACGGACTTGCCGAAATAATCGAGCGCCGCGGCGGCAACCCCGTGTAGGTTGCGACCGGGCACGATGGTGCCGAGGAAGATTTCGTTCAGATAGAGTTCGAGGATCTTGTCCTTCGAATAGGTCGATTCGATCCGAAGCGCGATCAGCGCCTCCTTGATCTTGCGGTCGAAGGTCTGCTCGTTGGTGAGCAGGAAGTTCTTCGCCACCTGCTGTGTGATGGTCGAGGCGCCCTGCTTTTTGCCGCTCTTGGCATTGGTCAGAATTGCGCGAACGACACCTTCGGGGTCGATGCCGCCATGCTTATAGAAATTCTTGTCCTCGGCCGAGAGGAAGGCCGCCACCACGACCTTCGGCATCGCCTGGATCGGTAGGTAGAGACGGCGCTCGTTGGCATATTCGGCGAGCAGGCTGCCATCCGCCGCGTGGACGCGGCTCATCACCGGCGGCTCGTAATTGGCGAGCGCGGCGTGGTCGGGCAGGTCCTGGCTGTAGGTGTAGTAAAAATACGCCCCGGCTGCGGATAGCAGTACGAACAGCATCGCACCGATGCTGAACAGGAAGCCGAAGAAACGAAGGATGAAGCGCATCCGGGTCCCGTCCGTCGATGATCTGCCGCTGCCGGTCCGGCCGAGAGGCGAGGATGACCGAGACCTCGATTATCCCGGAAAGGCAAGAGTGACGCGACGACCCGTGATCGACCGGAGGCGGTGGAACGCCTGTTCCGAGGCCGGGGCGCCGTGAGCCCCGGTTTCACACCGTATCTATGGTGAAACTGGGGCGATTGCCGCAGAGCGGCGCGGCGGCACAGGCCGGGTCAGCGAAGTGCGGTTGGCAAAGAACGCGTCGATCGCCTTCGCCATGCCCCCGGTGACGTCAGCGCGCCAAGCTTCGGATTGAAGCATCTCAAGGTCGCGCTTGCTCGACAGGTAGCCGAGCTCAACCAGCACCGAAGGCACGTCGGGCGAGCGTAGGACCACGAAGCCGGCCTCACGATGAGGCTTGTTGCTCAGCTCCATCACGGGGCTGAGATAGGACATCAGCCCTTTGGCGAAGCCCGACGAGAAGGTCCGCGTCTCGCGCAGGGTCAGTTCCTGGAGGATGTCGGCGATGTGGCCGGGGCCTTCGCTGGAATCCGTGCCGGCGGTCGAATCCGCCTTGTTCTCACGCTCAGCGAGCTTGGCCGATTCGGCGTCAGTGGCTTTCTCGGAGCCGGTATAGATGGTGGCGCCACGCACCTGCGGCGCGGAGGAAATGGAATCGGCGTGAATCGAGACGAAGAGGTCGGCGCTCGCCTCGCGGGCGATCCGCACGCGCTCTGACAGCGGCACGAACACGTCACGATCTCTGGTCATCCGGACACGGTAACGGCCGGAGGCTTCGAGCTTCCCAACCAGAGCCTGGGCGAAGCCGAAGACGATGTCCTTTTCAAAAACACCGCTGGCGGCGATAGCGCCCGGATCGATTCCGCCATGGCCAGCATCGATCATGATGAGTGGTCGGGAATCGGTGGGCTCCGCCACGGCTTCCTTCCGGCTCGGTGGAGACGGGTCGTTGGAAACGGCGGCACGGCGGAAGGCGTCGCGGTCGGCTTTCTGGAACTCGACCGTGAGCAGAATGGCGCCGTCACGCGTACGTGTCGTCGTCTCGATTCGTCCGACTGTAGCTGGCTGCGCGAGATCGACGACGATGCGGGAGCGTCCGGGCGCAAACAGGCCGTAGCGGAACGAGGAAACCAAGCCTTCGCGGCGGCGTCCAGTTTCCGGTCCAAGCTGAAAGTTCACTTCCGCGAGGTCGATGACCGCCCGGTCCGGCCGCTCCATAACGAAGACGCGTGCTTCGGTGGGCTTTGACAATGTCAGGGTCAGCTTCGTCGAGCCGCCCGAACCAGCGGAAAGGTCGGCGGCGATGGCGACCGCCGATTGTTGGCTGGATACCGCTGGGCTGGTTCGCAGACCGTCCTGGGCCACGACCGGAACGGCCGCCGCGACGACACACAGAATCAATGCGGAACGGAGCAGGCGAGCGAGAGGCAGCATCGGTCCGGCAGTCGTTGTCCTGGAACCATAAGGTCCTTCGGAAGCGCGAGCGTTGGTTAAGGGATACGATCGGGATGGTTAACCGTTCCTATCGTCCCTGATTCGCAAAGTGGCTAGGATGGTGCCGTGGGGCGACAGGTGCGAGCCGGATGCCGCGCACCCGACCACGGCGGCAAAGTTGAGACGGCGGCTGCGTTGCTGCTTGCCAAGCGCCCGCGACGATCTGTAATGGTAATGTCCCTTCCTGGGTGCCGTGCGGTCGTCACCGTGGCCCGCGGGTGCGTCATGGCCTTTCGCCGCGGCGCCTCGCAGTCGGCTCTCCGCGTCAAGTTCGCCGGTAACTTCAATCCGGGTGGGTATCGGTGCATGCGGCGATTGTTTCGCCGAAGCGCCGTTCTTGAAATCAGCGGCCGGCGATTGCTCGGCTTCAAATTATTCGTGAGGTCAGGGAGCGGATGGGCGGACGCACAGCATCGGTTGCCGTTGCTCGTGTTCAAAGCGTACGCGTTTCGCGTGGCGCCGGTTCCCCGTCGGCCTTGGCCAGGCTCAACCCCAGTCGCGCCGATCACCGGCGCCTAGCGGCGGTTGACGGCAATCCCTTCCCTAAAGCCCCCTTGGCCCGCTTCTGTGGGCCTAAGCGTGCTCTCCCCTCGACGGCCGATGGGCCGGGATCGGGCAGCGCTTCGCCGGGACAATTCGGCTGCAGAAGGACGACGTCGACCGCCATGAAAGTTCGTCATGGCCAACAACAACAAGATGCTCATCGATGCGATGCACCCGGAAGAGACCCGGGTCGTCACGGTGCATGGTTCCCGGGTTGAGGAGTTCGACTTCGAGGCGGCGAACCGCCGGCAGCTTCGGGGCAATATCTACCTCGCGAAGGTGACCCGAGTGGAGCCATCGCTCCAGGCGGCGTTCATCGAATATGGCGGTAACCGCCACGGCTTCCTCGCCTTCAGTGAGATTCATCCCGACTATTACCAGATCCCCCTCGCGGATCGTCAGGCACTGTTGGAAGACGAGGCGCGGGACGCCGAGGAGCATCGCGAGCGTGAGGAGCGCAAGCCACGCCGGCGCTCGCGCGGTCGCCGCGCTGAAGCCGCATCCGCCAAGACCAGCGATACGGTGAGCGTCGAGGACGTGTCCGAGGCCGTCGCGGCGCGTTCTTCCGACGACGCGACGCCGCAGGATCACACACCGCAGAACAACGAATCGGGTGAACATCCCATTGTGCCCGAGGCTGTCGGGACGCCTGATTCTGTCGTGTCCTCGGAGAATGCCGTCGACGAGTCTGTGAAGGACGAGGCCACTTCAGCCGATCCCGTCGCGCCTGACGCCACTTTCATCGAGCGCGGTTCGGACGCGTCGTCGGACCTGCCACCCGCATCCCTCGAAGGCGAGGCTGCTGCTCCCGTCGAGGCCCCTGCCCTCAACTTGGAGAGGACGGCTCCCTCAGAGGATGCTGTTGAAGAGCCGTCGCCTGAAGCCCATCCGGATGCCTCGGTTGCCGAAGACGAGACCGATGAGGACGACGATTCCGATGAAGACGAATCGGATGAGGACGATGATACGGACGACGAGGACGACTCCGATGACGAAGATTCGGACGACGAGCATGAAGGCGAGGATGGCGAGCACAAGATCGCCCAGGTAGGTGGCAACGGCGACGCGTTGGCCGAGATCCCCGAGCGGCCGCGCACCTATCGCCGTCATTATAAGATCCAGGAGGTCATCAAGCGTCGCCAGATCATCCTGGTTCAGGTCGTCAAGGAAGAGCGCGGCACCAAAGGCGCGGCGCTCACCACGTACTTGTCGCTGGCGGGTCGGTACTCGGTGCTGATGCCCAATACCGGTCGTGGTGGCGGCATATCCCGCAAGATCACTTCGGCAGCGGACCGTAAGCGCCTCAAGGAAGTCGCTCAGGATCTCGAAGTGCCGGAGGGCATGGGCGTAATCCTTCGCACCGCCGGTGCGTCTCGGACCAAGCCCGAGATCAAGCGCGATTTCGAGTATCTGATGCGCCTTTGGGAGAGCGTTCGCGAATTGACGCTGTCCTCATCCGCGCCGGCTCTGGTCTATGAGGAAGGCTCACTGATCAAACGCGCGATCCGCGACCTCTATAACAAGGATATCGACGATATCCTTGTGGCTGGCGACGAGGCCTACCGCGAAGCACGCGACTTCATGCGCATGCTGATGCCGGGCCAGTCCAAGGTGGTGCAGCCCTACCGGGACGCGACGCCGATCTTTGCGCGCCACGGTGTCGAGCAACAGCTCGACGCGATGTTCTCGACCCATGTCACACTCAAATCCGGCGGCTACCTCGTCATCAATCCGACGGAGGCGCTCGTCTCCATCGACGTGAATTCGGGCCGTTCGACCCGCGAGCACGACATTGAGGATACGGCGCTCCGCACCAATCTGGAGGCGGCCGAGGAAGTCGCCCGCCAACTCCGTCTGCGCGACCTCGCTGGCCTCGTCGTCATCGACTTCATCGACATGGAGGAGAAGCGCAACAACCGCGCTGTCGAGAAGAAGCTGAACGATTGTCTGAAAAACGATCGCGCCCGTATCCAAGTCGGTCGGATCTCGCCGTTCGGTCTGCTTGAAATGAGCCGCCAGCGCATTCGCACCGGCATGCTCGAGAGTTCGTCGCTCCCATGTGTCCATTGCGGCGGTTCGGGCTACGTCCGGGCTACGGCATCGGTTGCCCTGCAAATCCTGCGCGCCATTGAGGAATCGCTCCTCAAGAGCACGACGCACAACCTTATCCTGCGTACCCGTACCGAGGTGGCGCTCTACATCCTCAACCAGAAGCGCGCGCATCTGCGCGAGCTGGAGATCCGCTTCGGCGTCAGCGTTACCATTGCTGCAGACGAGCGCTTGGCCGCCACGTCCGCGTTCCAGCTCGATCGAGGTGAGCCGGCGATCCGAAGCGAGGGGCCCGCAACCGGTATACGCGCCGTGGCGATTTCGCCCCAGGTGGATACCGACGACGATTTCGACGGCGACGAGGAAGAAGAGACCGTCGTCGAGGCCGAGGCTGAGGCGTCCGAGGTTGACGGTTCGCGTGAGAATTCGAGTGACGGCAATGGCGAGGGGCGCTCCGGTGGCCGCCGCCGCCGTCGGCGCCGTCGGGGCGGTCGTCACGAGACCGGTGAATCGACGGGTGAGCACTCCGCTAGCGGCGATGATCATTCCGGTGACGGTGACGCCGATGGAGAGAGTCAAGATCCAGACGATCAGGCCGGCGAGGCTCAGGACAATACGGCTCTCGAGAATGCGGCCGACGAGATCGTCGTTGGGGATGCTCCGGACAGCGAGACGACGCCCCGCTCCGAACTGTCAGAAGACGAAGGCGCTGGCCGCCGGCGTCGCCGCGGACGCAGGGGTGGACGCGGTCGGGATCGTAACGAGAGCCGCCCGCGCGACGATGCCGATGAGGAGCGGAACGCTTCAGACCCCGTCCAAGAGGGGACTCCGGTTTCGGTCGATCTTCCGCCAGATGCATCGGAAGCGGCACTCGTACCTGTTTCGGTGGACCTGCCTATTGCTGACGAACCCTCGCTCAAGCCAATCGAGGCGGCGACTCCCGAGGCCCCGGACAACCTTCACGATACGTCTACATCGGACTTGTCCCCTGAGCCGGCTCCGGCGCCAATTCCTGCTCCCGAGCCGGTAGCGGTGGTGCTGACGCCGATTGATCCCGATCGTCCGAAGCGCGCCGGATGGTGGTCGCGGACCAAGGCTGCGCTCACAGGCGAATAATCCAACCTCCGACGCCGAGCGAACCAAAATGGGCCGCATCCTAACTGGATGCGGCCCATTTCATTTCCGGCTCCGTGTGCACCGTGCGAGACCACCGCGCGCGACTGGCCACTCCGCCTCATTGCAGATGAAGGTTCTTAGCGACGGCGATACTTATCGTGCATTTCAAGTATATTTCTTGCGCATATTGCACTTGTATTCGTCTATTTTCGGATTTTTCAATAGGGCCCATGTGATTGGTGGGCTCTGTTGCAGCAAAGTCATTTTTCTCAAAGGCGTAGTCCCTTAAGGACAAGCTTGAGTTAGGGGCGAAAGAGATGACGTCAGAAAAGACAGTCATCATCCCAGCCTTCACTGGCGCTAGAAAACCGAGCTGTTTGCACGTCGATCTAGAAGCCAGGGGGATCTCATTGAAATGGGGTTTGTGTCGCCACAGCCCCTTCGGCGACCACTAGAAGGATCGGGCCATGCGCCGTTTGTACACATCACTCCTGGCCTTCAGTACGCTTGCGAGCGTCGCTGTCTCGCCGACGATTGCAGCCGATCTTTCCGTACCCAAAGTCATGCCGGTCGAGGCGAAGGCTGCCGATCCACTGATCGGCTTCTCGTTCGGCTCTCGCTACCAGACGGATTATAACTTCCGCGGTGTGTCGCAATCGAACCTGCAGGGCAGCTACCAGACCTTTTTCGAAGCACAGTTCTTGAACAACTTCGCCTATGCGGGTTTCGCGACTTATCAGACCCGCCTGCCGACGCGACCAGACATGGAGTTCGATCTGATTGCCGGTATTCGCCCGACCTTCGGTAAGTTCGCCTTCGATCTCGGTATTCTGTACTATTTCTACCCGAACGAGCAGCAGGTCGTCCTGCCCGGCGGTACGGCGTTCTCCACCAAGAACTCTGATTTCTACGAAGCCGCTGGAAAGATGCTGTACACGGCGACGGATTCGCTGACGCTCGGTACGAATGTATTCTTCTCGCCGAACTTCTTCGGCACGCACGCCATCAGCACCTATGCTTCGGGTACTGCCGCTTACGCGCTGCCCGCCTCACTTTTCCCTTTCCTGCCTGAAGCCTATGCAGGCGGGTTCTCGCTGTCGTCAGAACTCGGCTACTTTTTCCTCGGTGCTGCAAAGAACTCCGCTACCGGATTCAACGCGGATATGGGGCGGTTCAACTCGATCAACCTGCCCAGTTACCTCTATGGGAACGTCGGCCTGTCCTACACCTACAAGAACATCGTTCTCGACGTACGCTACCACAACACCGATCTTACCAAGACCGAATGCGCCGTCTTCAGCGGCGACTTCCGCCAGGTTACCAATGGCGGGACCTCGAAATGGTGCGGTGACGCGGTGATTGGTTCGATCACGTTCCAGACCTCCACGGCGGCCCCGGGCATCTATGCCGAGCCGGGCGGATTCCTGAACCTGTTCCGCTAAGCGCGGCGCTCAGATACAAAAAATTGGCCCCGGAGCGCTTCGGAGCCATTCTCATGTCGATGGCCAAAAGCCTTCAACCGAGCCAAGCCTTCAGGCGACGAACCGCCTCTACGCAATCCCGTTCGGACCCCGCGAAGGAGAACCGCACATGGTGGCTTCCCTCCGCGGCGTCGAAATCAAGTCCCGGGGTCGCGGCCACACCGGATTGCTCCAGCATCCGGCGACAGAAGGACGATGCGTCGTCGGTGAGGTTGGCGACGTCGGCATAGAGGTAGAAGGCGCCATCGGCCGGATGGGTACTTCCCAGGCCGAGGGAGGGAAACGCGTCGAGCAACAATGCCCGGTTGGCGGCATAGCCGAGGCGAATCGTCTCCGCCTCTTCCATCGCGTCGAAGGAAGCCAACGCCGCCACCTGCGACAGGTAGGGCGCGGAGATGTAGAGATTCTGCGCTAATCGCTCGACGGGACGAGCTAGCCAAGGCGGAACCACCATCCAGCCAATGCGCCAGCCGGTCATGCAAAAGGTCTTCGAGAACGAGTTGATGACGATGGCATCGTCATCGAACTTCAGTGCGGTTTCGGTGGGCATACCGTAGCTGAGACCGTGGTAGATTTCGTCCGAAATGAAAGGCAGCCCCAAGTCGCGGGCCGTGGCGCAGAGTTCCGCGAGCCGGGCAGGCTCGATGACCGTGCCGGACGGGTTGGCGGGACTCATCACCAGGATGCCGGAAAGTGAGTCGCGACGATGCATGGTGCGCAGAGCCTCACTCGTTGGAGCGAAGCGGTCTTCGTCCCGCAGCGTCATAGGCACCGGAACGAGATCCAATGCGTGGAGAATGCTGCGATAAGCGGGATAGCCCGGTTGTGGCACCGCAACGCGCGCGCCTGCATCGAACAGTCCGAGAAAAGCCAGCACGAAGCCGGCTGAGGAGCCGCTGGTGACGACGATCCGATTGGGTGACACCGTGACACCATAGGTGTCGCGATAATGCCGGGCGATGCGCTCGCGCAGGGCCGGAATCCCACAGGCATCGGTATAAGGCAGCCTGCCGGTTTCCAAAGCACGCTGTGCAGCCTCGATCACACGACGCGGCGCGGGAGCCGAAGGCTGGCCAATTTCCATATGGATCACGCCGTCACCCTGCCTGTCACGCAGAGCAGCGGCGGCCATGATGTCCATAGCGAGAAAGGGCGCTACGCGGCTTGCGCGCAGTGAGGCTCTTGCGGCAATGCTGCTGTCGGGGCGATCGGCGGCTGACGTCATGGTGCTGGCTTACTCCCCTCCGCCCTTCTCTTCCAGGCAGCTTACCCATTCCTCGCCGCCACGGATTATGGCGCATCGGGCGATGCGATTGACCCGCCGCCGCGAAAACGCCTAACCCGGCGACTAACGACCGGTCGTCCCGAGCCGGATCACGGCCGACGGGACGCGACCCCGCGAGGATCAATGCGCCTGCTTCGCCACTTTATTTCGTCCGTCGCCCTCGCTGGCGCTCTGACCTCCGGCGTTTCGAACGCTAATGCGCAGGCGCCGGCTCCCGCTCAGATGGCCCCGGCTTCGGCTGCAGCCTTCACCGATGTGCAGCGCCAGGCGATCGAGGCGATCATCAAGGATTACCTCGTCAAGAATCCCGATGTTTTGCAAGAGGCCATCGCCGAGGGCGAGCGCCGCCAGCAGGAGACACAGAAGCTGGCCCAGGCCGCCGCGCTGAAGGAATCCCGCGAGGCCCTCGTGAACTCGCCGCACGGCGTAGTGGTCGGCAATCCGTCCGGCGACGTCACCCTGGTTGAGTTCTTCGACTATAATTGCGGCTATTGCCGAAAGGCGCTCGCCGACATCCAGACCTTGGTGAAGGGGGATCCCAAGCTGCGGGTCGTGCTGAAGGATTTCCCCGTCCTCGGAGCGGAATCACTGGAAGCCAGCAAGATCTCGCTGGCGGCCAAGCAGCAGCTCAAGGGCGAGAAGCTGTTCGAGTTCCACGTCAAGCTCCTGGAGAGCAAGGGGCGGGTCAACGGCGAGCGCGCGGTTGCGCTTGCCAAGGATATGGGTCTCGACATCGCCAAGCTGCAGAAGGATGCACAGGGAGCGGAAGTGAAGGCGGCGCTGGCAGAGAATGTCGGCCTCGGCGACAAGCTCGGTCTCTCCGGTACGCCGGCCTTCATCATCGGTGAGGAGATCATCCCCGGTGCCGTGGGCGTGGAGCCGATCCGCAAGACCATCAGCGATATCCGGCAATGCGGCCACGCGAGCTGCTGAGGCGCATCATGCCCGGCGATTGCCCGGGCAATGCATCTGTCGCTTCCGGCGGCGATCGTCTAGGACCACCGCCCCGGCTCATTGGTGCGGCCGGCGCTTCGAACGCGATGTCATGATCCCGATCCACGTCCTTCATGGACCGAACCTCAACCTCCTGGGACGCCGCGAGCCAGGCATCTACGGGACCGCCACGCTCGACGACATCGAGCGCGACCTACGCGCGCGCGCCGAAACCCTCGGCGTCATGTTGACCGTCCGCCAGACCAACCACGAGGGCGAACTGGTCGGTTTCGTGCAGGAGGCGGGCCTTGTGGGCGCCGGGGTGCTTATCAACGCCGCCGCCTACACCCATACCTCCGTCGCCCTACGCGATGCGATCGCCGGCAGTGGTGCCATCGCGGTTGAGGTGCATCTCTCGAACGTGCATGCGCGCGAGGCCTTCAGGCATGTTTCGCTCATCGCACCGGTCTGCGCTGGAATCGTCTGCGGTTTCGGTCCGCACAGCTACGGTCTGGGTCTGGAAGCCCTGGTGCGGTTGCTCCAGGCTCGCTTGCCGTCTCTCCCTTCTCTCCTGTCCGATGCTTCGTCGGACGCCAACTCTCAAGACTGACCGGAATGGCCAAGGTGCCGATGCCTAAGAACGAACCTTTCGATCCCGAGCTCGTACGCGAACTCGCCAAACTCGTGACCGAGACGGATCTGACCGAAATCGAGGTGGAGAAGGGTGACCTGCGCATCCGCGTGGTCCGTCGGATCGAGCCCGTCCACGTTCAGGTGGCTGCTCCCGCCCCTGCACTGGCGATGTCGGCTCCCGCGGCGGCTGCGGCGCCTGTCGCCGGCCCCGGCACCGCCGGTGATCGTACCAAGGCCGGGGCGGGACACCCCGGAGCCGTACCCTCGCCAATGGTCGGTACCGCGTATCGTCGACCCTCCCCGGATGCCAAGGCCTTCGTCGATATCGGCTCAACAGTCGCAGCTGGCGAGAAGCTCCTTCTGATCGAGGCCATGAAGACGTTCAATGAGATCGTCGCCCCCCGCGCCGGAACGGTGACCGCGATCTTCTTCGAGGATGGGCAGCCGGTCGAGTTCGGCGAACCTCTCCTCGTCATCGAGTGATTGCGCGTCCCATGTTTGAAAAGATCCTGATCGCCAATCGCGGCGAGATCGCACTTCGCGTCCTTCGCGCGGCCAAGGAACTCGGGATCGCCACCGTAGCGGTGCATTCCACAGCTGATGCCGATGCGATGCATGTGCGGCTTGCCGACGAAAGCGTGTGCATCGGGCCCCCGTCGGCCCGGGACAGCTACCTCAACATTCCGTCAATCATCGCCGCCTGCGAGATCACGGGGGCGGATGCGGTGCACCCGGGCTACGGATTCCTGTCGGAGAACGCCCGCTTCGCCGAGGTGCTGGCGCACCACAATATTGGTTTCATCGGCCCCAAGGCGGAGCATATCCGCATCATGGGTGACAAGATCGAGGCCAAACGAACGGCAAAGCGTCTGGGCATCCCTTGTGTGCCGGGCTCCGAGGGTGGGGTCGACGATCCGGTAGAAGCCAAGCGGATCGCGGCCGAGATCGGATATCCCGTGCTGGTGAAGGCCGCCTCCGGTGGGGGGGGGCGCGGTAT
Source organism: Methylobacterium sp. AC832 (assembly GCF_979256025.1). NCBI lineage: Bacteria > Pseudomonadati > Pseudomonadota > Alphaproteobacteria > Hyphomicrobiales > Methylobacteriaceae > Methylobacterium > Methylobacterium sp. AC832. The sequence goes on along the minus strand of NZ_CEEDMV010000001.1, from coordinate 1,223,703 downwards.
GAAGGTGGCTCGGACGGAGGCCGATCTCGAGCAGGCCCTCGATATGGCGCGCACCGAAGCGAAGGCGGCTTTCGGTGACGATGCGGTCTATCTCGAGAAGTATCTCGAGAAGCCGCGCCATATCGAAGTTCAGGTTCTTGGTGATGGCCGAGGCCGGGCCGTCCACCTCGCGGAGCGCGATTGCTCGCTCCAACGGCGGCACCAGAAGGTCTGGGAAGAAGGCGGCTCGCCGGTGATCGACGAGGCGACTCGCGCCGAGATCGGCGGCATCTGCGCCAAGGCGATGCAGGAGCTCGAGTATATCGGCGCCGGCACCGTAGAATTCCTCTACGAGGATGGTCGCTTCTACTTCATCGAGATGAACACCCGCATCCAGGTCGAGCACCCGGTCACAGAGATGATTACGGGTGTCGATCTCGTGGCCGAGCAGATCCGTGTGGCCGCTGGCCTACCCCTCTCCGTGACACAGGACGACATCAAGGTGTCCGGGCATGCCATCGAGTGCCGGATCAATGCCGAACACCCGGCCACCTTTCGTCCATCGCCTGGTCTCATCACCTACTTCCATCCGCCGGGTGGACTCGGCGTCCGCGTCGATTCCGCCGCCTATCAGGGATATCGCATCCCGCCGAACTACGATTCCCTCATTGGGAAGCTTATCGTTCACGGGCGCACCCGCCAGGAATGCCTCATGCGCCTGCGTCGCGCCCTCGATGAGTTCGTTGTCGCTGGCGTCGACACCACGCTTCCGCTCTTTCGCACACTCGTGCGAAATCCGGAGGTCCTCGACGGAGCGTACGATATCCATTGGCTGGAGGGTTTTCTCGAAGCTGGCGGTCTCGCGGACGCCGCAGTCTGAAGAGGTTCTACAATCGGCTAAGCGGAACTGCTCCGCTAGAAGCTCGTTCTTTGGATGAACAGTTTCTCATTGTGCGCAATCGAGCGTGATTGTGCCACCGTGATGAGAACAGGAATCAGCAAGGACGAACTTCATGCGTATCGCAAAGCTCACTGTCGCCGCCATGCTTCTCGCAGCCTCCCCGGCTCTGGCGCAGTCACCTTCGGGTAACGTCTCGCAGCCGGAACGGGCCGTACCGCAGGCTGGCACGACCACAGGTGGGCCGCTCGACAACCCGTCGACGCGCGATATGCCGCCGGCCACGGGCAGCACGAGCCGTCCAGCCGGGGAGAACGGAATGTCGCCGGGTGCCGGCGCGGTCGATTCTGCGAAGGGCGGCAATGCCGATCAGACGAACAAAGGCATGGGGGCCAATACCGGCTCGACCTCCGGCGGCCCCGCCCGCTAATTGCACATAATTCCAAAGTGACGATACAGAACAGTCGGCCTCAACAGGTCGGCTGTTTTGTTTTGCTGGCCTCTGAAAGCGTAGGTCATTCTCGATTAGTGCGGATGAGCACGATGATGGATATTCCTACCTCCGTGATTTGGAAAGCGAGCTAGTCATTTTTTCTAAAAATCACTGCACTGGCGCCTATTAAGAGCAAAATACAGTTCTCTCTGGGGCATCCATAGCATGGCGGTCATCTGATCTGGTTTCTCACCCCCGGTGGGATGTGACACATCGCCGGCTCAATATCTCCGGAACGTCTTGGGTCGTCAGAGCTTATTCTACCAGTCCGGCCCGGCCAGCGCCTTTCTATTCTCACCAGGCAGCCACCGAGAGGCCGATTCTCTTCCTACCGACTGAGTTCCAATCATGCGCACCCTGACACTCGCCCTCGTGGCTGCTACCCTGAGCGCCACCGCCGTTCTGGCCCAGGCACCAACTGACTTTGTTGGTGCGTCCGACAGGATCGTACCGCTAGCGGGTACCAATGGTGTCGACGCAATCGATCGCCCGCCGGTCTACGGTACTTATCGCGATGCAGAAGGCCGTATCGACGTTGAGGACACAGGAAGTCTCCGCGGCGGTTCCTTCAACTCCAATCGTGAGGCCGTGTTCGAGGATTCTGCGAAGGGCGGTAATGCCGAGCAGAACCAGCGCTCCTACCCCAACCTTGGCACGACCTCGGGCGGCCCGGAATTCTAAGGTCGGTTCGTTTAAAACGTCAGTGGGCGGAGCGGAGGCTCCGCCCTTTTTCGTTGGGCGCGACGCTGGGTGACGTTATGTTGCTCTGGCTTTCGCGCGCGGGAGACGTCACATTAGTGGCCATGCACCACGACCACGACGGCGATTGCGTGGACATCACTCCGCAGATCCTGTTGAAAGCCTATGCTGCCGGCATCTTCCCCATGGCGGAGGATGCCGAGGACCCGACGATCTACTGGGTCGAGCCGAAGGCTCGCGGCGTCCTGCCAATCGACTATTTCCACGTTTCGCGTCGGCTTGCCCGAACCATTCGATCCGACCGTTTCGAGGTGCGGACAGATTTCGATTTCGATGGCGTCATCTCGGGCTGTGCCGCTCCGCGAGGCGATGGCGAGAAGACCTGGATCAATGCGCGCATCCGCGAACTCTACGGCGCACTTTATGATGCAGGCCACGCACATACGATCGAGGTCTATGCCGAAAGTCGGCTGGTCGGCGGGCTTTATGGCGTTTCGCTCGGAGCGGCCTTCTTCGGCGAGAGCATGTTTCACATCTCCCGCGACGCTTCGAAGGTAGCCCTCGCGCACCTGATGGCGAGACTGCGGAAGGGCGGATATCGCCTCGCCGACACACAGTTCGTCACGGACCATCTGATTCAGTTCGGAGCCGAGGAGGTTCCGCGCCATGTCTACAAGCGTCGCCTCGCCGAGGCGATCGCTGCCGAAGCAGTTTGGGACGTTTGGCCCAAGGAACGGGCGGTCAGCGGCGAGGAGGTGCTTGCCTCGCTTGCTCAGGCCCAGGAAACCTGAGTCGCGAGCCGCATTAGCGACCTCGATCGAGCGCCATACGAAGTGCGAGGCTCCCCAGGACGCCCCCCATGATCCAGCGCTGGGCCTTCAGCCATCCGGGATTGCGGGACAGGAAGACGGCGATCGATCCCGCCGCCAAGGCGATGAGCGCGTTCACCGCGATGCTGATCACGATCTGAACGGAGCCGAGCATCAGCGTCTGTCCCAGCACCGAGCCGCCTGTTGGCGTCACGAATTGCGGCAGCAGCGCGAGGTAGAGCATCGCGATCTTTGGGTTGAGGAGGTTGGTGAGGAAACCCATGGCGAAGAGCCGCGTCCGGCTGTCGGGGGCGAGCCGGCTCACCTCGAACGGCGAGCGACCGCCGGGCTTCAGGGCCTGCCAGGCGAGATAACCGAGATAGAGGGCGCCGGTCAGCCGCAGCGCGTCATACGCGTAGGGGACCGCCAGGATCAGCGCCGTGATGCCGAACGCAGCGCACAGCATATAGACGACGAAACCCAGCGCGACTCCACAGAGGGAGACCAGTGCTGCCGCGCGGCCCTGGCAGATCGCGCGGGAGACCAGATAGGCCATGTTCGGCCCCGGCGTCAGCACCATCCCAAGCGAGACGCCCGCGAAGGCCAGGAAGGTGACGGCGTCGGGCATGCTGGGGAACTCCGTTGCCCGGCCGATCCTACCGGAAGATCGCGTCGAAGATCGATTGTGGCTGCGGCGGCGGCGCGGGGGCTGGGCCTTCATTCGTCGGGAAGAACTTGCGCGAGGGCTTCTGCTTGGGCTGTACCGGAACGCCACGCGGCGCTTCCACGTCGACCTGCCCGTTTGGATTGACCTGCTGAGCCGTCCGCGTCGGGTCGGTATTTTTCTGGCGTTTCGTCCTTTCCGGCTTCGACGCCATAGCAGGCACGTCCTCCTGCTCTCGCGCCTCGGCGATGATGTCGTTGCCGCCTTTGCAATCAACGAGCCATACATCGTAGATCGGATGCTCGATGGCGTGCAGCCCCGGGCTGGCCGCGAACATCCAGCCCGTGAAGATGCGGCGGTACTTATTGTCGAGGGTCACCTCGTCGACTTCCAGGAAGGCCGTTGTCTTCGGGCTCTCGGTCGGCGGCCGGCTGTAGCAGACGCGCGGCGTCATCTGCAGCGCGCCGAACTGCACGGTCTCGTCGACAGCGACCTCGAAGGACACGATCCGCCCGGTGATCTTGTCGAGGCCGGAGAACACGGCGGTCGGGTTCTTGATCTTGTCGGCGAGGGCCTGCCCCGTCATCGGCAATCCGAGCGCCACCGCGCCCGCGAGCATGAGGCCGGCCCTCAGGGCAATGTGCAATCGGCGTTGAACGAGCATGCGGCTTACCCGGAGCGGGACGATGAGGCGTCTGCCCTAAGCCAGGGCGGTCGCGATGTCATGCACCGATAGACAGACCAAGCATGGTGTAAAAAGGGCGGCGTGCCTGTCCATGGGTGTCGGGCGTTCGCCGATGGCGCTTTACCCCTGCGGGCCGAGGAGAGGGAGCCAGATCGCCAGCGCCGCGAGGGTGACCAGCAGGACCGGCGGGGTGATCGCCATCCCGATCTTCATGTACTGGGCCCAGGTGATGGTCTGTCCCTTCGCGGCCAGCACATGCAGCCAGAGCAGGGTGGCGAGGCTGCCGATCGGGGTGAATTTCGGGCCGAGATCGCAGCCGATCACGTTGGCGTAGATCATCAGTTCGCGGGTCAATGGCGACAGGTCCGGGGCTTGCTGGATCGACAGCGCGCCGATCAGCACGCTCGGCATGTTGTTCATCACCGAGGACAGGATGGCGGCGGCGAAACCGGTGCCGATGGTGGCCACCCACGGCCCCTGCCCGGCCAGCCAGGTGAGGCCCTTGGCCAGTTCACCGGTGAGGCCGGCATTCCTGAGGCCGTAGACCACCAGATACATGCCCAGGCTGAACAGGACGATCTGCCAGGGCGCGCCGGTCAGCACCTTGCGGACCGGGATGATCCGGCCCCGCAGAGCGAGGACGAGCAGCAGCGCGGCACCGAGGCCGGTCACCGCCGAGACCGGCACGCCGAGCGGTGCGGTGAGCGTATAGGCGAGCAGCAGCAAGCCGAGCAGCGGGAATGCAGCCCGGAACACGACGGGATCGCGGATGGCGTCGCTGGGCGGTTCCAACGCGTGCATCGGATAGGCTTCGGGGATGTCGCGCCGGTAGGCGAGCCACAGAACCACCAGGGTCGCGGTCAGCGATACGAGGTTCACCGGCACCATCACGGCCGCATAGCGCCCGAAGGGCACGGCGAAATAATTGGCCGAGACGATGTTGACGAGGTTGGAAATCACCAGCGGCAGGCTCGTCGAATCGGCGACGAAACCGCAGGCGACGATGAAGGCTAAGGCTGCGGGCGGTTTAAAATCGAGCCGCAACAGGACCGCGAGCACGATGGGGGTCAGGAGCAGAGCCGCACCGTCATTGGCGAAGACCGCCGCAATGGCGGCGCCGAGCAGAATCACAAGGGGGAACAACCGCCGGCCCCTGCCGCCGCCCCAGCGGGCAATGTGCAGGGCCGCCCAATGAAAGAACCCGGCCTCATCGAGCAGCAGCGAGATGATGATGAGGGCGACGAAGGTGAAGGTCGCATCCCAGACGATGTGCCAGACGATCGGGACGTCGCCCGGCAGGATGACCCCGGCGGCGAGCGCCAAGGTGGCCCCGGCCAGGGCGCTCCACCCGATCCCGATCCCCTTCGGCTGCCAGATCACGAATACCAGGGTGACGAGGAAGATGGCGAGCGCAAGCATCCGGGTCGTTTCTCGTGATGGGTCGAACCGCGCTCAGGCGGTGGCGACGCGGCGTCCATGCTCGTCCACCACCCGCTCGCCATTCTCCTTGACGAACTCGCCGTGCTGGACCGGCAGAAGGTCGAGCACAACCTCGGAGGGCCGGCACAGGGCGACGCCCCTCGGCGTCACCACGAGCGGGCGGTTGAGCAGGATCGGATGCGACGCGATGGCGTCGAGCAACTCCTCGTCCGTCAGGGTCGGGTCGCTGAGGGCGAGCGACAGGTAGGGTGTGCCCGTCTCGCGCAGGATGTCCCGGACACAGAGCCCGGCCCGGCCGAGCATCCGGCGGATCAGGTCCGAGTTCGGCGGGGACTTCAGATACTCGACCACATGCGGCTCGATCCCTGCATTGCGGATCATCGCCAAAGCGTTGCGGGACGTGCCGCAATCCGGGTTGTAGTAGATCACGACGTCGAACGGTTCAGACATGGGTGCAGTCTCCATAGGCCTCGTCGCTGGTGGGACTGGGACAGGCGGCGAGCGCGTTCACGGCCGGTGCGCAGACCTCCGCCCTGCCCCGGCAGCAATCGCGCATCAGGAACTCGATCAGGCCCGACAGGGCCGGATAGGTGGCGCTGTAGATGATCGATCGGCCGTCGCGCCGGGATTGGATCAACCCGGCATGGCTCAGTTCCTTGGCGTGGAACGACAGGTTGGTGCCGGAGACGCCGACCTCGCCCGCCAGCGCGCCCGCGCTCAACCCGTCCGGACCGGCGGTGACCAGGGCGCGGATGATCCGCAACCGGTTCTCCTGGCCGAGGGCCGCGAAAGCCGCGACGGCTTGCCGTTCTTCGATCATCGGTGCAATATCTCAATCATTATTGAAATATAACGGGAAATTGATCCTTGGACAAGCTCGGACAGCCCTTCACCGACGGATTGCCAAGCCTCAGCGAAGCCCATTTCGCGGTGCCGCTACCGGAGCATCTGCGGGTCAACGAGCCCTTCAGCCACGCGCCGCGCTTCCTGATCCTGTACGGGTCGTTGCGTGAGCGGTCGTTCAGTCGATTCCTCGCCCACGAGGCTGCTCGCCTGCTTGAAGCCATGGGCGGCGAGGTACGCATCTACGACGCAGATGGCCTACCCCTGCCGGATGACGCCACCGCCGCTCATCCGAAGGTGCAGGAGCTGCGCCGGCTCTCGCTCTGGTCGGAGGGGCAGGTATGGGTGTCGCCCGAGCGCCATGGCACCCTGACTGGTGTGATGAAGAGCCAGATCGACTGGTTGCCCCTCAGCGAGGGGAGCGTACGCCCGACCCAGGGGCGCACCCTGGCGGTGATGCAGGTCTCCGGCGGCTCTCAGAGTTTCAACGCGGTGAATGCCCTGCGCCTGCTCGGACGCTGGATGCGGATGATCACGATCCCGAACCAGTCCTCGGTGCCGATGGCCTACAAGGAATTCGACGAGGCCGGCCGGATGCGGCCGGGGCCGCTCTACGAGCGCGTGGTGGATGTCTGCGAGGAACTGATGAAGTTCACGCTCCTGACGCGCGAGAGGGCCGACTACCTCGTCGACCGCTACAGCGAGCGCAAGGACCGCCAACCGGAGCGGCTGAAGGAAGTCGCCGCGGATACCGGCTTTACCAAGCCTCCGGAGGCGCCCTGAGTCACAAAGGGATAGCTGATAGGCGCCGCCCCGCCGGGCGACCGCCGGATTGAGATGCCGGTTCGCTCGGGCTCCGGGTTATTCCGGGCTCCAGGCCGCGTAATCGCCCGCCGTCAGCGGCTTGGAGCCGGGATTGAGCTGAGAGCCCTTCGGCCGGTAGGCCGCGCTGGTGCCGGTCAGATTCTCCACATGCGGCTTCTGCCATTCACGAGGGATGTAGGTCTCCTCGCTCGGAGGCACGTCGCTGTTATGGCACAGCCAGCCGCGCCAGCCGGGCGGTACCTTCGAGGCGTCGGCATAGCCGTTATAGATCACCCAACGGCGCTCCGGGCCGACCGAGCGATCGATCAGCGGGCCGAGCGCCTTGTAATAGGTGTTGCCGAAATCGTCCGTGCCGACGAGCTGGCCATGCCGGGCCGTCATGAGAGCGAGCGACATGGTCTGCCCGTTCCACCACGTGAAGATCCGCAGAAGCGTGTCCTTGAGAGCCATCGCACTTGCCTGAACCGGACCGGCTCGACCGCCCGCCCTTCGTGGGCCGGACTATGGTGAGGGGCCGATGCGAAGTCCAGCTTTTGTCGGGTCCTGCCCGCCGGTCCGGGCGGGACCGGTGCGGCCGGAATCCCACATCGCGAGCTTCTGCACCAAACGCTTACTTTGACCGACCCCCGCCCGGCCTGTGAACCGAAAATTTTCCGCGCCGAATCCTCCAAGCTGAAAGGACACTTATCGGTGTGGCTGCGATATCCACAGGTTTCTAAGCGGAACCACAACATCTAGCGCGGAACGTAGCCGGCACACACAAGTTGTTGACGGGAAGGCCCCGGTCGCGATAGCGTTCGATGGTCACCGGAGCGGTCGAGTCCGCTGGGTGGTTCAAGACATTTCCGGCCAGGGGACAGCGCATCGCGAGCGTTCGCGGGCGCTCGCCTTCGTCAGACTGAGCAAGAATTCGGCGGCGCGCGACGCGGCGTCGCCATCGATACTTCGGCAAGGGATACAGGGTTCATGCGGTTCGAGCGGCGTTACACCACGGCCGGGCAATCCCCCTACGCGACCATCGCCTTCCGCAAGGCGCTGAGCGAGATCCGCAACCCGGACGGATCCATCGTCTTTCGCCTCGACGGTATCTCGGTGCCGGAGAGCTGGAGCCAGGTCGCCAGCGATGTGCTGGCGCAGAAGTATTTCCGCAAGGCCGGCGTGCCGGCGCGTCTGAAGAAGGTCGAGGAGAACGACGTTCCCTCCTTCCTGTGGCGCTCGGTGGCCGATGAGGCCGCCCTGGCGGAACTGCCCGAAGCCGAGCGTTCGGGCTCTGAGATCTCCTCCACACAGGTGTTCGACCGCCTCGCCGGCTGCTGGACCTACTGGGGCTGGAAGGGCGGCTATTTCACCTCTGAGGAGGATGCCGCCGCCTTCCTCGACGAGCTGCGCTTCATGCTCGCCCGCCAGATGGTGGCGCCGAACTCGCCGCAATGGTTCAATACCGGTCTTCACTGGGCCTACGGCATCGACGGCCCGGCGCAGGGCCACCATTACGTCGATTACCGCACCGGCGAACTGGTGAAGTCGGCCTCGAGCTACGAGCACCCGCAGCCGCATGCCTGTTTCATCCAGGGCGTGCAGGACGACCTCGTGAACGAGGGCGGCATCATGGATCTGTGGGTCCGCGAGGCGCGCCTGTTCAAGTACGGCTCCGGTACCGGCTCGAACTTCTCGATGCTGCGCGGCGAGAACGAGAAGCTCGGCGGCGGAGGCAAGTCCTCGGGCCTGATGTCCTTCCTGAAGATCGGCGACCGGGCGGCCGGCGCGATCAAGTCGGGCGGCACCACGCGCCGCGCCGCCAAGATGGTCATCGTCGACATCGACCACCCGGATATCGAGCAATACATCGACTGGAAGGTGAAGGAGGAGCAGAAGGTCGCCGCCCTGGTGACCGGCTCCAAGATCGTTTCGAAGCATCTCCAGGCGGTAATGAAGGCCTGCACCCAGTGCGAGGCCGAGGGTGACGCCTGTTTCGATCCCGAGCGTAACCCGGCGCTGAAGAAGGCCGTGAAGGCCGCCCGCAAGGAGATGGTGCCGGATGCCTACACCAAGCGGGTGATTCAGTTCGCCCGCCAGGGCTTCACCAAGATCGATTTCCCCGTCTACGACACCGACTGGGATTCTGAGGCCTACCTCACCGTCGCCGGTCAGAATTCGAACAATTCCGTCTCGCTCACCGACGACTTCCTTCGGGCGGTCGAGGCCGATGGCGACTGGAACCTGACCGCCCGCACCACCGGCAAGCCGGTGAAGACCCTGAAGGCGCGTGAGCTGTGGGACAAGATCGGAGAGGCCGCCTGGGCCTCGGCCGATCCGGGCCTGCACTTCAACACCACGATGAACGACTGGCACACCTGCCCCTCGGCGGGCCGGATCCGCGCCTCGAACCCGTGCTCCGAGTACATGTTCCTCGACGACACGGCCTGTAACCTCGCCTCCGCGAACCTGCTGACGATGTATGACCGCGCCAGCGGCCAGTTCGACGTCGCCGCCTTCGAGCATCTCAACCGTCTCTGGACCGTGGTCCTCGAGATCTCGGTGATGATGGCGCAGTTCCCGTCGAAGGAGATCGCGGAGCTGTCCTACCGATACCGCACCCTCGGCCTCGGCTTCGCCAATATCGGCGGCCTGCTGATGAGCATGGGCCTGCCCTACGATTCGCATCAGGGCCGGGCCCTCGCCGGGGCGCTGACCGCGATCATGACCGGCGTTGCCTACGCCACCTCCGCCGAGATGGCGGCCGAGCTCGGGCCGTTCCCCGGCTACGATGAGAACGCGGACGCCATGCTCAAGGTGATCCGCAACCATCGTCGTGCCGCTCACGGCGAGGCCGCGGGCTACGAGTTCCTCTCTATCGCCCCCGTTCCCCTCGACATTGCCAACGTGCCCCAGGCCGATCTGGCCGAGCGTGCCAAGGTGGCGTGGGACCGGGCCCTGGCGCTCGGCGAAGAGCACGGCTACCGCAACGCCCAGGCCACCGTCATCGCGCCCACCGGCACGATCGGCCTCGTAATGGATTGCGACACGACTGGCATCGAGCCGGACTTCGCCCTGGTGAAGTTCAAGAAGCTCGCTGGCGGCGGCTACTTCAAGATCATCAACCGCGCCGTGCCGGATGCGCTGCGCTCCCTTGGCTACCGCGAATCCGAGATCGCCGAGATCGAGGCCTATGCGGTCGGCCATGGCTCGATGGGTCAGGCCCCGGCCATCAACCCGGGCTCCCTGCGTGCGAAGGGCTTCACCGACGACAAGCTCGCGGCCATCGAGGCGGGCCTGAAATCGGCCTTCGACATCAAGTTCGTCTTCAACCGCTGGACGCTCGGGGACGACTTCCTGACGAGTGTGCTGAAGGTCCCGACCGAGAAGCTGGCCGACCCTACCTTCGAGATCCTGCCCTTCCTCGGCTATTCGAAGAAGGACATTGAGGCCGCCAACACGCATATTTGCGGTGCGATGACCCTCGAAGGTGCGCCGTTCCTGAAGCAGGAGCATTACGCGGTCTTCGATTGCGCCAACCCGTGCGGCCGCATCGGCAAGCGCTACCTCTCGGTGGAAAGCCACATCCGCATGATGGCGGCGGCGCAGCCCTTCATCTCGGGGGCGATCTCCAAAACCATCAACATGCCGAACGACGCCACGGTCGAGGATTGCAAGAGCGCCTACAAGCTGTCCTGGACGCTGGCCCTCAAGGCCAACGCCCTTTACCGCGACGGCTCGAAGCTGTCCCAGCCCCTGAACTCGGCGCTCATCGCCGATGAAGAAGAGGATGCCGAGGAGGCGATCGAGGCGCTGGTGGCCCAGCCGGCCAACGCCAAGGCGGCGCAGCTCGCCGAGAAGATCGTCGAGCGCGTGATCGAGCGGGTGGAGCGCATCCGGTCCCGGGAGAAGCTTCCCGACCGGCGCAAGGGCTACACCCAGAAGGCCGTCGTTGGGGGCCATAAGGTCTACCTGCGCACCGGCGAATACGAGGACGGCCGCATCGGCGAGATCTTCATCGACATGCACAAGGAAGGCGCCGCCTTCCGCTCGCTGATGAACAACTTCGCCATCGCGATCTCGATCGGCCTGCAATACGGCGTGCCGATGGAGGAATATGTCGACGCCTTCACCTTCACCCGGTTCGAGCCCTCGGGCTTCGTGCAGGGCAACGACGCGATCAAGAACGCCACGTCGATCCTCGACTACGTGTTCCGCGAACTCGCCGTCTCCTATCTCGGCCGCATGGACCTCGCCCATGTCGACCCGTCCGAGATCGGCAACACGGTGATGGGCAAAGGCGAAGGCGAAGGCACCCGCAACGGCGACCGGCCGGACACGATGGCCTCGAGCGTCGTTTCGCGCGGGCTGCTGCGCGGCTCGGCCGACCGGCTCACCCTGATCCAGGGTGGCCCGGACGGCGGGACGGTGGGCGTCGGATCCGGCACGGCCGGAACCAGCGCTCCGGCTGGGGGCGTCGTCCACGCCCTGCGGGGAGCGACGGCGCTAAAGGCCGAGCCGGAAGTGGCGGGCCAAGCCGAAAGCCTCGTCACCGCCCTCCCCTTCGCCAAGGCCGAACGCACCGTGTCGGACCGCCGAGCCGAGGCCAAGTTGAAGGGTTATGTCGGCGAATCCTGCCCGGAATGCGCGAACTTCACCCTCGTGCGCAACGGAACTTGCCTGAAATGCGATACGTGCGGGTCCACGACCGGTTGTTCGTGAGAATTTGTCACCCGACCCATAACATGACGGACACTATAAAATTGCGTTTTTAGCGGTGTTTGTGACTATTAAAACAGCATAACGCTGCGTTTTGAGAAAAAGCGCTCGGTAAATTCCGAGCGTTTTTTCTTTTATTTACAGTGGTTTAGGATCCGGCGGCATCACGAGCGCTGAATCGCTCGCAATCATGGTCTTAGGAATCGGCCCTCGGAGCCTGGGGGCAACACCGAACGATTCCAATGCTCGAGCTACAGACCGCCGTTGAGTTCCGTAGAACCGCGCGCGCCTGTCGACGCCCGATGCGGTCGCGATGCGGGCGGACTGGACCAAGGCAGACCCGGTCATCCTCGCCTTCCTGCGCCGCTTCGGACGCTTTGGGATCCCGTTCGTGGCCGTCTACGGGCCCGTCCTGCCGCGCGGCGAGGCAATGCCGGAACTTCTGACGCCGGCAACGCTACGGGCTGCCATTGAGCGAGCGGAGCGCGAGAGTCCAGACAAGATCACGACGGATTTTTCGCCCTGACCAGTAACCGTCGTCGGCACCCCTTCGAAATACAATCCAGTACCGCCAAGATTTTCGGTACACCCCAGAAGGATCGCCTCACATGAGCACTCTCTTCCGCGTCGCCGCTGCTCTCGTCCTCGCCACCGCCGTCTCCGGTGCGCCGGCTTATGCCGTCGATTCCATGGCCAAGGACAGCATGGCGAAAGACTCCATGGCCAAGGACGGAATGAAGAAGGACGGGATGAGCAAGGATTCCTTGGTTAAGGATTCGACGGCCAAGGACAGCATGGCCAAGGATTCGATGGGTAAGGACGGCATGGCCAAGGACGGCATGGCCAAGGACTCGATGAAGAAGTAAGTTCGGCCTCATGCGGACGGTGCGGGTCGGCCATTCGGGCCGCCCGTTCCTCATGCCGGGTTTCTTCCCGGCTCTCCCCGCAGCGTCCGGAATCCCCGATCCCATGTCCGTTCGATCAGCGGCATTGTCCGGCGAGGCATCCCTGTCCGCCGCGATGCAGGCGGCACAGGTCGGCGATGCCGCTGCTTACCGGGCACTCTTGCGCGATTGCCTGCCGGTGATCTCCGCAATGGCACGAGCCAAGGGAGTTCAGGGAGCAGCGCTCGACGATGTAGTGCAGGACACCCTGCTCACCCTCCATCGCGCGCGGGCGACCTACGATCCGGCCCGGCCGTTCCTGCCCTGGTTACGCGCCATCACACAGCGACGGGCGATCGACGCGTTGCGCCGCAAGGGGCGTCGTCCGCATGAAGTCCACGAGCCGATCGCCTATGAGGCGCGTGCCGACGACGGCCCTGGGCCGGGTGACGACCTGGAGCTTCGCGAGCGTGCATCGATCCTCGCTGCGACCGTCGCGCATCTCCCCGAAGGACAGCGAGAGGCGATCGAGCACATCGCCCTGCGCGACTTGTCCCTCGACGAGACATCGACGCTCACCGGGCGGACCAAGGGGGCGCTCAAAGTCAACTTCCATCGTGGTCTCAAGGCCCTCCGCGTATCGCTCTCATCCCGCAAGGAAGACACGGATGTCTGATCCGGCCACCCAAGACCCGGCCACCCAGGACCCGTCCAGCCGAGACCTTTCCACCCACGATCTCGTCGAGGATCTGGCCCGGTCGCTCACGCCGGTCCGCCGGCTCCCGAGCCCGGGGCGCCGGGCCCTGGTCTGGTCCGGCGCGGTGCTCATGGTGGGCCTCCTCCTCGTCCCGATGTCTGACGTCTCGGGATTGCGGGCGCGTCTCGGTGTGCCGGACCTGCACTGGGCGGCCCTCGGCGCGATCCTCACGGCCATCGCGGCTGCGCTAGCGGCCTTCCAGAGCAGCGTGCCCGGCCGAAGCGCAACCTGGTCATGGCTGCCGCTCCCCCCGCTCGTCCTCTGGCTCGGCGCCAGTGGCCTCGGCTGCCTTCGTGGTTGGCTCGCGCCGGCCGCCAACCTCGCCGAGCCGGAGGAGATGCGGGGCTGCTTCGTGTTCCTGATGGGAGTCTCGTTGCCGCTGTCCGTCCTGCTGGTGCTGATGCTGCGGCGGGCCTGCCCGCTTCGCCCCAATCTAACGGCAGCCCTCGGGGGCCTCGCCGCAGCCGCGGCGGCGGCGGCCTTGCTGGTGCCGTTCCATCCGCACGACGCCACCGCGACGGACCTGCTGGTCCACCTCGTCGCTGTCCTCATCGTCGTCGGTCTGAACGGTCTTTTCGGCGGCCGCCTCCTCGACAGAAATGCCGGACCGCGAGACCGGCCTGTAACCAGCTCGATCCGCAAGGCGAATGACTGACCAGAGCCTCTGGAAGGAGCCCGGTATCAAGGAACTCGGCACCATGGACCGCAGACAGATCCTCACCGCCGGCGTCTCGGCACTGGGCATCCTGACATTCCTTCGTGTCGCCGGAGGGTCTCTGGTCGGTGGCCCCGCCGCGGCCGAAACCTTCGCCGTCGCGAAGAGCGAAGCCGCTTGGCGGGCGCAGCTCGGGTCTGACGGCTACGCGGTTCTGCGCAGGCACGGCACCGAACGCGCCGGTTCGAGCCCACTCAACGCCGAGAAACGCGCCGGTCGCTTCGTTTGCGCCGGTTGCGACCAACCGCTCTTCGCCTCCAGTGCGAAGTTCGAGAGCGGGACCGGATGGCCAAGCTTCACCGCTCCCCTTGCGGAGGCCGTGGGGACGACGACGGATTCCAGCCTGGGGATGAGCCGGACGGAAGTGCATTGCCGGCGCTGCGGCGGGCATCTCGGCCACGTCTTCACCGACGGACCCGCCCCCACGGGACTTCGCTACTGCATGAACGGTGTCGCGCTGCGCTTCGAGCCCGCCTGACCGATTGCGTCTTTACCGTCCCGTAAAGGACCGCCCCCATGTTTCCGATCCCTAAGCCCGCGACCATTCCGCCCTATCGCACGCGCCACAATGCGGTGCTCATCGGTGGTGTCCTGGCCCTGCTCGGCCTCGGCCTCCCCATGACGATCGAACGGGCCGGTGCGGAGGAAGCGAGCCGGCAACTGCCGGCCGCCGCGACACCGGCGCGTGAACCCGCCCGGCTCCAGAACGCGGTATTCGCCGGTGGATGCTTCTGGGGCGTGCAGGGGGTGTTCCAGAACGTCCGTGGCGTCACCCAGGCGGTTTCGGGCTATGCCGGCGGAGACGGAGCAAGCGCGAATTACCAGACCGTCTCCAGCGGGCGTACGCGTCACGCTGAGGCTGTTCGGGTGACCTACGATCCGCGCGTGGTCTCCTACGACACCTTGCTCCGGGTCTTCTTCTCCGTCGCCCTCGATCCGACGCAGGTCGATCGGCAGGGACCGGATCATGGCCCGCAATACCGCTCGGCCCTGTTCCCGGCGAGTGCCGAGCAGGGCGCCGTGGCTCGCGCATACATCGCGCAACTCGACGCCTCCGGAGGCTACGGCGCGCCGGTCGCCACCCGGATCGAGCCCGGTGCTGCGTTCTACCCGGCCGAGGCCTACCACCAGGACTTCATGGTCCTGCATCCCGCCCACCCGTACATCGTCGCCAACGACGCCGCGAAGGTGCGCGACCTGAAACGCTTCTTTCCCGAATTCGCCGCGCCGGCTCCTGCCCTCGTCGGACACGACCCCGCCTGACGCGATCCCACTCCTCGGGCTCGACGGTCAAACAGCCAGCAACCTTTCAGGACGGTCCCGATGCATCCCCCTTCGCCGCGGGCCGAGCGCCCGATCCATCCCCTCGTCGTTCGGATCACCCACTGGGTGAACGCACTGGCCATGCTGATCATGATTACCAGCGGATGGCGCATCTACAACGCCTCACCGATCTTCGGCGACTGGACCTTTCCGAAGCCGGTCACCCTAGGTGGCTGGCTCGGTGGAGCGCTGCAATGGCACTTCGCGGGAATGTGGCTCCTCGTCGCCAACGGCCTAGTCTACCTGACCTATGGACTGATCTCGGGCCACCTGCGCCGACGCCTCACACCCCTGCGACCGCGTGAGATCGCCCACGATTTCGTCGCGGCCCTGAGGTTCCGGCTCCCCCACGACCCAGGCGTCTACAACGCCGTTCAGCGCCTCCTCTACGTGGCAGTGCTGCTCATCGGAATCGTCATCGTGCTCTCCGGTCTCGCGATCTGGAAGCCGGTGCAGTTCGCGCCCCTGACTGCCCTGATGGGTGGCTACGATACGGCGCGGATCGTCCATATCCTCGCCATGGCCGGGATCGCCGGCTTCGTGGCAGTGCATCTCGCCCTGGTGCTCGTGGTTCCCAAGACCCTGCCGACGATGATCATCGGCCGGGAGATCCATTTCGGCCGCAACCGCGTGGTGAAGCCATGACGCCCCTCGATCGCCTTCTCCGCCGTCCACGACTGGATCTCACGGTTCCCAAGACACCCCTCGTCCGGGCCGACCGACGCCTGTTCCTCCGCGGCGGCCTCGTCGCGGCGGGGAGCCTCGCGCTCGGCGGTTGCGACATCTCCAACAATCCGCAGGTGGAAAGCATCCTCGGTGGGATCTCGCGGCTGAACGATCGCGTCCAGGGTGCCCTCTTCGGGGGCACGCGTCTTGCCCCGACCTTCGATGTCGCGGACATCACCCCGGACTTTCCCTTCAACGCCTATTATCCGGCGAGCAAGATCCGGGTGATCGACGGTTCGACCTGGAAGCTCGAACTCGCCGGTCTCGTTTCTGACAAGGCGCCGTGGACGCTCGACAGGCTGAGGACCCTGCCGCAGGAAGCGCAGATCACCCGCCACGTCTGCGTGGAGGGCTGGAGCGCCATCGGGCAATGGTCTGGGGTCCCGTTCCGGACCTTCCTCGAACGGATCGGGGCCGACACGACCGCACGTTACGTCCGCTTCGCCTGCGGCGACGACTACTGGACGAGCATCGACATGCCGAGCGCGCTTCACCCCCAGACGATCCTGGCGCTCGACTACGCCGGCGCGCCCCTGCCACCGAAATACGGCTTCCCAGTGAAGCTGCGCATCCCGACGAAGCTCGGGTTCAAGAACCCGAAGCACATCATGGCGATTACGGTGACGAACGATTATCCGGGCGGTTACTGGGAAGATCAGGGCTACAACTGGTTTTCCGGGCTGTAGTGAGTCTGAACGTGAATCGCCCGACATCCATCGATCGATGACATGTGGACCGCAGCTAAACGGGTGTTGCCGAGCGGTTTGGCGGCCACCGGCTCCCGGAACGGCATGAGGTTTTGAAATGCTGAAATTCTTTTTCAATGGCTCTCCGAACCCGACGAAGGTCGCGCTGCTGCTGGAGGAGCTCGGACTGCCCTACGAGCCCATCCCGATCGACACCCGCAAGGGTGACCAGTTCGCGCCTGATTTCATGGCCCTCAATCCGAACGGCAAGGTGCCGGTCCTCGTCGACGACGCGGACGTGATCTTCGACAGCAATGCTATACTGCTATACTGCTCTACCTCGCCGAGAAGACCGGACGATTCCTGCCGCCCTTGGGTAGCGACCGAGCTCCGCTCCTGTCCTGGCTGATGTTCGTCGCGACGGGCGTCGGGCCGTTCTCCGGCCAAGCGGTCCATTTCCAGCACTTCGCCCCGGAGCAGGTGCCCTATGCCCAGGCGCGTTACAGCTTCGAGGCACGCCGTCACTACGACGTGCTAGACGCACCACCGGCCATCCGGCCGAGTCCCACGTCACGGACCTGCTCGGCGAAAACGGGCCGCAGGCCGGCCACGACACGCCGCCGTAGCGAACGACGCCGATTGAAGCATCCCCTCCGGGGGGATAGGATAATGGGATGGAACACGCCTCGCATCCGGACATCGTCAAGCGCCTGAAGCGCGCGCACGGCCACCTCGCCGGGGTGATCGCGATGATCGAGGAGGGCCGCCCCTGCGTGGACCTCGCCCAGCAACTGCACGCGGTCGAGAGCGCGATCACGAACGCCAAGCGCGTCCTCATCGAGGACCACATGGAGCACTGCCTGGCGGACGGCTTCGGGCACGGAGGCAAGTCCACCAAGGACGCCCTCGCCGAGTTCAAGCTGCTCGCGAAGTACCTGTGAGGCGCGCCCGATGCTGAGCGTCCTCGCCCATCGCACCTACCGGCACCTGTTCGCGGCCCAGGTCATCGCCCTGATCGGTACGGGCCTGCTCACGGTCGCCCTCGGGCTTCTCGCATTCCGGATCGCCGGTGACCGCGCCGGAACCATCCTCGGGACGGCGCTGGCCATCAAGATGGTGGCCTACGTCCTCGTCGCCCCTGTGGCTCAGGCATTCACGGGCGGGTTGCCACGACGCGCATTCCTGGTGGCCACGGACCTCGTCCGCGCCGCCATCGCCCTGACGCTGCCCTTCGTCGATCAGGTCTGGCAGGTCTACGCCCTGATCTTCGTCCTGCAATCGGCCTCGGCGGCGTTCACCCCGACCTTCCAGGCCACCATCCCCGACATCTTGCCGGACGAACGGGACTACACCCGCACCCTCTCGCTCTCCCGCCTCGCCTACGACCTGGAGAACCTGCTCAGCCCGACCCTGGCGGCCCTTCTCCTGACGGTGGTGCCCTACAACGCGCTGTTCGGCGGCACGGTCGTCGGCTTCCTGTGCTCGGCGGCCTTGGTGGTGCCCGTGACCTTGCCGACCGCCACTCGGTCCGACCCGCATGGCGGCGTCTACGACCGCACGACTCGGGGCCTTCGGATCTACCTCGCGACGCCGCGCCTGCGCGGGTTGCTCGCCCTGAACCTCGCGGTCGCCGCGGCGGGCGCGATGGTCATCGTCAACACCGTGGTGATCGTGCAGGGACTCCTGGACCGGCCCCAGGCCGACGTGGCCCTCGCCCTCGGCCTGTTCGGGGGCGGCTCCATGATCGCCGCACTGACGCTGCCGCGCCTGCTCGACCGGCTCCCGGACCGCGCCGTCATGATCCCGGCGGCGGCCCTGCTCGGCACGGTGCTCCTCGGCGTCGCCGCCGTGACATGGGGCGGTACCATCGGATGGCCGCTCCTGCTTTCGACCTGGCTCGTCCTCGGCACCGCCTATTCCGCCGTCCAGACGCCGACCGGACGGCTCCTGCGCCGGTCCGCGACCCAGGAGGACCGGCCCGCCGTCTTCGCCGCGCAGTTCACCCTGTCCCATGCCGCCTGGCTCGTCACCTATCCGCTCGCGGGTTGGCTCGGCGCATCGGTCGGAATGCCAGCGACGCTCGCGGTCCTCGGTGCCCTGACGCTCGCCGGGGTTGCGGCGGCGGCTTGGACGTGGCCGGCTGCCGATCCCGACGTGATCGAGCATGCCCATGCCGACCTCGCTCAAGGGCACCCGCACCTTCACCAGGGCAAGCGCCATGCGCACGCCTTCGTCATCGACGACCTCCATCGGCAGTGGCCCGCACACGCGGGATGACGGAAGGGACGCGAGGGGATGTTCCCCGGAGGCCCGGACGCGTCCTTCGACGTCCGGGACGCGCGGCGCCGGTGCCGTCACCGTTCGGACGATCCCGCAAGTGCATGCGGAAGAGGGGCGAGGACGGGTGATCCGGTCGAGCCGGCGCCCCGTCGAGGCGGGTGGCGACCCAAGTCGGCGCGAGGGCCCGCGGGGCCGAAGCAACCGTGGGAAGAACGTTCCCTTATCCATGCTCGGCCCAGGAGTACGCACCTCGCGGAACGGTGCTGGAAGCATGGCCGTTCACAGGTGTCGCCGGATTGGTCTCTGACCCGATCCAGGCCACCAACAACCTGAGAGGAAGCCTGATGAGGAAGTCCCTGTTCGCCGTCGCCGCCCTGGCTGCGCTCGGCGCCATCGGCATCGCCGCACCTGCGTCCGCCGCTCCCGGCATGATCGGCGCCGTCGATGCCACGACCAACGTCGTCGACGTCCGCATGGACGGCATGCACGGTCACCGCGGCCACGGCCGCATGATGGGCCATCGTCACGGGCACCGCCACATGATGCGCCACCATCACCACCGCGGCCACATGATGCGCCACGGTCATGGTCATCGCCACCACCGCATGTGATCGTCCAGGGGCCCTTCGGGGCCCCTTATTTTTTCTCGATTGAAACGACGGACTTCAAGGCAAGCAGGTCGCACGGGCTTGCGGGAGCGAACTTACATTCGCTCCTTGATGCCGGAGCCGACGAGCCACCAGTTCACCGGGTAGCTGGTTAGGAATCCGGCGACCATGGCGACCTGCATGGCGAACCAGAACTCGACCGAGTTCACCGGCGCGCGCTCCCCGGCAAGGTGCGGGAACAGGACGAACTGGGCGAACGCCATGAAGCCGTACATGCCGACCTGCCAGGCGATCAGCGACAGGGTGTCGGCCTTGAGCGCGGCAACGATGCCCTGGCCGGGGGAGAGCCCACGCATTGGGACGATGGCGTAATACTGGAACACGATCCCGAGCCCGAAGGCGAAGACGAAGTCCAGCACCCAGACCGCGTACATCTTCTCGTCGAAGAGCGACTGCCAGCCGAACCAGACAGCCACCGCCGGCACCAGGAAGGCGAGCCACTCGGCGGCGACGTCGCCCAGCATGCAGCCGCTCCCGCAGTGGAGCGCGCCCTTGCCCCCCATCACCGGGAACGGCGTTTGCGTCATGTTCGGCGGCTTCTCGTCCCGCTCCATCGCGCGGTGATGCGTCTCCATGGTCGCGAGGCGGCCATAGCGAAAGTAGGCCCAGACCACGACCACCGTCCCGAACAGGGCGGTGACCGGCCAGACGACATTCATCACGGTCATGTGCTGCGGATGCCGGATGACCTGCACCGACAGAAGGATCGAGCAGGCGGCACCGAGCAGCAGTGCCAGGATCGAGAGCGCGTGGAGCCAGGAGGGGAACATCGTGGCCATTCCGTTCAATGCCCCATTGCCAGCATCCAGACGGCCATGGCGACCATCATCACGTTCTCGGTCAGCGAGACGAAGCCAAGCGGCACCTTGCTCGACCCGCCGACGCAGGCGCACTTGATCTCGCGCTTCTCGACGTAGACCGCCTTGAACACCGAGATCGCGCCGATGGTGCCGATGAACAGGGCCACGGGGATCGACAGCCAGTTCAGGGCGCCGGCCACCATCAGGACGCCGGCGATGCCCTCCAGGAACGGGTAGGCGTAGGCGTAGCGCACCCAGCGCTTGGCCAGCAGGTCGTAGCCGAGGAACATCGACGAGAAGGTCTCGACGTCCTGCAGCTTCAGGAGGGCAAGGACGCACATGCTGAAGGCGATGAACCACTCAGCCGCCCGGACCGTCAGGGGCGTGCCGTACACGGCGTAGCTCGCCGCGAGCGCCATCAGCGCCGTCATCGAGAACACCGCCACGACCGGCGTATAGGTCGTCGCGTTCGGGTCGTTGGCGGCCTGGCCGAAATGCCGTCTGAGGTCGTCGAAACCCCCGACGCGCTCCCCGTTAATGAAGGTCTGGGGCGTCGACTTGACCCCGTGCTCGGCCTTGAAGCCGTCGGTCTCCTCGCGGGTGGTTAGCCAATGGTCTTCCACCTGGAAGCCCTGGCGTTCGAGGAGGTCCTTCGCCTTGAGGCCGTAGGGGCACGTGTGCTGCGGCATCATCATGCGGAATAGGACGGCCTTGCGGGACGCGGTGGCTTGCATCGGAAACTCCGTGGGTAGTCTGGCAGGGATGCCGTCCGCTCGATGCCGTGGAAACGACGGATCGGTTGCGGCCGATTGAGCTTGCGGACCTTCCTGCACCTTCCCATTATAGGAAGGTCAACGGAGGGGCTCTCACGATGAACATCGGCGAGGCGAGCCGGGCCTCGGGGGTCTCGGCCAAGATGATCCGGCACTACGAAAGCATCGGGCTCGTGCCCCCGGCGGACCGTCGCGACAGCGGCTACCGCGATTACGGGACCGCCGACCTTCACCGGCTCGGCTTCATCCGGCACGCCCGGGACCTGGGCTTCTCGCTGGACCGCATCCGGGTGCTGCTCGGGCTCTGGAGCGATCCCGACCGCAGCAACGCCGACGTGAAGGCCATCGCCAGGGCGCACGTGAAGGAACTCGAACAACGGGCCCGCCAACTGAGCGAGATGGCCGACGCCCTGCGGTCCCTGGCCGACGCCTGCGACGGCGACGGCCGGCCTGACTGCCCGATCATCGCCAGCCTGGAGACCGGGGCGAACGTCCCGTCCTGCCATCCCGGCACCTCCCCGGGGCCGGCGCGGCCTTCCTCGCCTCGCAGGAAAGCCGTGGCCGGTCGCTGAACCCGAACCGGCCCCGGCGGCTCTTCGGTCAGGCGGCCATCTTCCGGCAGCTCTCGGCGCAGCGGCGGCACTGCTCGACGCAATGCTGCATGTCGCCGACCTGCTCGCAGCTTCGGGCACAATCCTCGCAGACGTCGGCGCACTCGGCGCAGGTGTGCTTGTGATGCCTCGTCCCGATCAGCATGAAGTGCGCCGACGTCCGGCACATCTCGGCGCAGGCCAGCATCAGGCGGAAGTGCTCGGGCTCGACGTGCTTTCCGCCGGCCGGCAGGCAGTGGTTCGAGGCCATGCCGAGGCAGGTCTGGTAGCAGCGAAGACATTCGTCGATGCAGGACTGCATCTCGCTCGACATATTGCTCATGTGAAGCTCCCTGATATTAGACAAAAAGAAACGAGCGTCAGCACTGGATGACAGTACGCCTCCAGTATTGCCTTGCTCATTCTGTCAACTCAGGCGGCTATAGTTCGTTCTAATAAATTCCTTTTTTCTTGCCCGGGGTACTCAATCCGTCCGCAAGCGCCTACTCCGCCGCATCGCGGTAAGCGGGTCGTTCGGCCGGGGCGACGCTCGCCGGCGTCTCGGCAGCCGCGGACAGACCCCATCCCTTCACGAGGGCGTAGACCGCCGGGATGACGACCAGCGTCAGCACTGTCGAGGACACCATCCCGCCGATCATCGGCACGGCGATGCGCTGCATCACCTCGGAGCCGGCGCCCGTGCTCCACAGGATCGGGATCAGGCCGGCCATGATGGCGGTCACGGTCATCATCTTCGGGCGAACCCGCTCGACCGCACCGACCATGATCGCCCGCCGCAGGTCCTCGCGGTTCAGGGGCCGCCCCTCGCGTGCGCACGCGGCCCGGACCTCGTCGAGGGCGTGGTCGAGGTAGACCAGCATGATCACCCCGGTCTCGGCGGCGACGCCGGCGAGCGCGATGAAGCCCACCGCCACGGCCACCGACATGTTGAAGCCCATCCACCACATCAGCCAGATGCCGCCGACCAGGGCGAACGGCAGTGACAGCATGACGATGAGCGTCTCGGTCAAGCGCCGGAAGTTGATGAACAACAGCAGGAAGACGACGAGCAGCGTCAGCGGCACCACGACCTTCATGCGCGCCTCGGCCCGCTCCAGGTACTCGTACTGCCCGCTCCACTGCAGGGTCGTGCCCTGTGGGAGCTTGACCTCGTCCGCCACGGCCTTGCGCGCCTCGGCCACGTAGCCGCCGAGGTCGCGCCCATTGATGTCGACGAAGATGTAGACCGCAAGCTGTCCGTTCTCCGTGCGGATCGAGGTCGGGCCCCGGGTGAGTTCGACCTTGGCGACCTCGCGCAACGGCACCGTGCCCCCGGCCGGGAGTGGCACCTGCACCTCGTCGGCGATGGCCCGCGGATCGGACCGGAAGGCCCGAGGGTAGCGCACGTTGACGGTGTAGCGCTCGCGTCCCTCGACGGTGTTCGTCACGCTCTGACCGCCGAGCGCCGTGGCGATGACGTCCTGCACGTCGCCGACCATCAGCCCGTAGCGCCCGAGCGCCTCCCGGTCCGGCGTGATATCGAGGAAGTAGCCGCCGATGACCCGCTCGGCGTAGGCGCTCGACGTGCCCGGCACGTTGCGCACCACCGCCTCGACCCGGCGGGCGACCCCTTCCATCTCCTTCAGGTCCGTTCCCAGCACCTTGATGCCGACCGGGGTGCGGATGCCGGTCGAGAGCATGTCGATTCGGGCGCGGATCGGCTGCGTCCATGCATTCGACACGCCCGGGAACTGCAGCGCCTTGTTCATCTCGGCCTTGAGGCTCGCCAGCGTCACGCCCGGCCGCCACTCGGACGGCGGCTTCAGCGCGATGACCGTCTCGAACATCTCCATCGGCGCCGGGTCGGTCGCGGTGTTGGCGCGGCCCGCCTTGCCGTAGACCGAGGCCACCTCCGGGAAGGATTTTATGATGCGGTCCTGGGTTGCGAGGAGCTCGCCGGCCTTGGTCACCGACAGGCCCGGCAGGGTGGTCGGCATGTACATCAGCGTGCCCTCGTTGAGGTCGGGCATGAACTCCGAGCCGAGCTGACGGGCCGGCCAGACGGTCGCCGCGAGGACGCCTAGGGCGAGCAGGACGGTCAGGACCCGCGCCCGCAGCACGCCCGCGATCAGCGGCCGGTAGAGCCAGATCAGGAGCCGGTTCAGCGGGTTCCTGTGCTCCGGGATGATCCGGCCCCGCACGAACAGCACCATCAGCGCGGGGACCAAGGTCACCGACAGGATCGCGGCCGCCGCCATGGCGAAGGTCTTGGTGAAGGCCAGCGGACCGAACAGGCGACCCTCCTGGCTCTCCAGGGTGAAGATCGGCAGGAAGCTGACCGTGATGATGAGGAGCGAGAAGAACAGCGAGGGGCCGACCTCCGAGGCCGCCTCCACCAGGATCTCCGTCCGCGGCTTGTCCGGTGGCGCCCGTTCCAAGTGCTTGTGGGCGTTCTCGATCATGACGATGGCCGCGTCGATCATGGCGCCGACCGCGATGGCGATGCCGCCCAGGCTCATGATGTTGGCGCCGAGACCCAGGGCCCGCATGCCAACGAACGCCATCAGGATGCCAACCGGCAGCATCAGGATGGCGACCAGCGCGCTCCTCACGTGCAGCAGGAAGACGATGCAGACGAGCGAGACGACGACGCTCTCCTCGACCAGCGTGTGCCGCAGGGTGTCGATGGCCGCGTCGATGAGCTGGGAGCGGTCGTAGACCGGCAGGATCTCGGTGCCCGCGGGAAGGCTTTTCGCCACCTCCGCGAGCTTCGCCTTAACGCCCTCGATGACGTTCAGCGCGTTCGCGCCGAAGCGCTGCAGGACGATGCCGCCGGCGACCTCGCCCTCGCCGTTCATCTCGGTGATGCCGCGACGCTCGTCCGGTCCGAGCTCGACCCGGGCGACGTCCCGGACCCGCAGCGGCGTGCCGCCCGCGGTCTTGAGGACGATGTTCTCGATGTCGGCGACGCCCCTCAGGTAGCCGCGCCCGCGGACCATGAACTCGAACTCGGAGAGCTCGACCGTGCGGCCGCCGACGTCGGCGTTGCTCGACCGGATCGCGTCCCTGAGCTTGTTGAGGGAGATGCCCTGGGCGCGTAGCCGGTTCGGGTCGACCACCACGTTGTACTGCTTCACGAAGCCGCCGACGCCGGCGACCTCGGCGACGCCCTCTGCCCGCGAGGCCCCGAACCGGACCACCCAGTCCTGCAGGGAGCGAAGCTCGGCGAGCGTCCGTTCCTTGGCGACCACCACGTACTGGTAGACCCAGCCCACGCCCGTGGCGTCGGGGCCGAGCGTCGGGGTCACGCCCGCCGGCAGGCGGCTCGCCGCCGCGTTGAGGTACTCCAGCACCCGCGAGCGGCCCCAGTACGGGTCGGTGCCGTCCTCGAAGATGACGTAGACGAACGACACCCCGAAGAAGGAGAAGCCGCGCACCACCTTCGCCTTCGGCACCGTCAGCATGGCGGTGGTCAGCGGGTAGGTGACCTGATCCTCCACGACCTGTGGGGCCTGCCCCGGGTACTCGGTGTAGACGATGGCCTGCACGTCCGAGAGGTCGGGGATGGCGTCGAGCGGCAGGGTCCGCAGCGCCAGGACGCCTGCCGCGACGGCGAACACGGTGCCCACCAGAATCAGGACGAGGTTGCGGGCCGACCATCCGATGAGGCGCGCGATCATGGCGTCGCTCCCGCGTCGGCGGCCTGGCGGTCGTCCTTGGGAGGCGCCAGGTCCTGCAGCGCCGCCTTCAGGTTGCTCTCGGCGTCGATGAGGAAGTTGGCCGAGGTCACCACCCGGTCGCCGGTCGAGACGCCGTCGCGGATCTCGGTGTAGCCGCCGCCGTGCACGCCGACCTTCACGGCCTTGGGCTCGAAGCGACCCTCGCCGCGGTCGATCAGCACGACCTGTCGCTCTCCGGTGTCGATGACGGCGTCGTCGGGCACGGCCACGACCGGCTTGGCGTCACCCGTCGCGATCTCGACGTCGGCGTACATGTCCGGCAGCAAGGTGCCGTCCGGGTTCGGGAGCTCGATGCGCACCCGCGTGGCCCGGGTCTCCGGGTTCACCTGCGGGTAGATCGTCCCGACCTTGCCGGAGAAGGTGCGGCCCGGGGCGGAGCGCAGGCGGATCGTGGCGGCCTGCCCGACGCGGACGTTGGAAAGGTCGCGCTCCGGCACGTCGGCGAGCAACCACATGGTGGAGATGTCGCCGATCCGGAACAGGGTATCCCCGGCCGCGGCCTTCATGCCCTCGATGGCGGTCCGCTGCAGGACGATGCCGTCCCGGGCCGAGGACCAGGTGATGGCCATCGGCACGTTCCGGGTGCGCTCCATCTCGTCGATCACGGTCTCGGAGACGTTCAGGTTCCGCAGGCGCCGCCTCGCGCCGTCGAAGCCCGGGTTGGCGATGAGCTGGGCCGCCGCGGCGTTGATCTCGGGCGAGTAGACGTGGACCAGCGCCTGCCCCTTGCGGACGCGGTCGCCGGTGGTGACGTTCTCGACATGGTCGACGTAGGCGTCCGACCGGGTCGCGATGACCGTCACCCGCCGCTCGTCGAGGGCGACGGTACCGGGGACGCGCACGGGCTGGGCGACCACCCGGCGCTCGACCACCTCGGTCCGTACGCCGGTGCGCTGGACCTTGCCGGGCGAGACGATCACGACGTTGCCGTCGCTGTCCTCGCCCTCGTAGACGGGGATGTAGTCCATCCCCATCGAATCCTTCTTTGGCGTGGCCGAGGTGTCCGGCAGGCCCATCGGGTTGCGGTAGTAGCGTATGGGCCGGGCGCCCGCGGCGGCCTTCGTGTCCCCGGCCTTCCCCATGTCCTGGGCGGCCATGTCGTGCCCAGCCATCCCCCGCCCGGCCATGTCGGCGGGCATGGCCTCCTCCGCATCCGGCTCGTCGAAGCGCACGTCCTCGCTGGCGTGGACCGCCCGGAACTCCCGGCCATCCGCGGTCGCCATCGGCGACAGCGAGTAAACCGGCTTTCCGTCCGGGTCCTGGTAGTAGACCACCGGCCCGGTCGCCTTCGCGGGGGGCGTAGCCTGCGCGGCTGGCATGGGGGCCGGAGACCACCGGGCGAACTCCGTCCGGGCGCGCTCGGCGAGTGCCGGCACGGGGTTCTCCCCGTGCCCCGCGACATAACCGATGCCCCCCGCTGCCAGCGCGACGAGGGTTCCGACGAGTAAGGCCACGCGGCTCACTTGGCGGCCTTGAAGACCAGCTTGTCCTCGACCGTGCCGGTCTCGCCCTGGACCTTGGCCCCGAGCGACAGCCGCCAGCCGCCGGCCATCGTGAGCTTCGCCTTGAAGCGGTAGACGCCCGGCTCGGTCGTGGGGAGCTGCTCGATCTTCGAGGTCATCTCGTCCATGCTGTCGGGGGCCATGTCGATGCGCTTGGCGAAGATCACGGCGTCGGGAACCGGCTTGCCGCTGCGCTTATCGAGAAGGCGCACCGACAGGACAGCTTCGCCGACTTTGGCTTCCTGCTGCACGAGCTCGAAGCGGTAGTCCTTGGTGTCGGCAAGCGCCGGGAACGCGGATGCCGACAGGGCGGCACCGAGCAGCGCCGCCGAGACGGCGCACGAAAAAGGCTTCTGGGTCACGGGGGATGTCTCCTGAACACGACGGGAAGGGACGCATGGTCATGCGTCACCGTGCCGGCGCATGCGGCGCCGGCGTCATCGGTTCAGGCTCGGGGGGGCTCGGGTAGCGGCGTCCCATGCACGCTCGCGAAGGACGCCGAGGCGGGCCAGGACAGGGTCGCACGGGACGCGACGGGAGCCGGGACGGCGACCGTCCCCGGCAGCAGGAACGCGGCACTTGCGAGGCACAGGGCCATCAGCGGGCAGCCCTTGGTGCAATCGGGCTTCTTCGCCGTTTCCTTCGGGCAGCAGGGCATGTCGTCCATGGCCATCGCGGCCATGTCCATCGCACCCATGTCGGCATGATCCATGACCATGCCGTGGTGAACGACCGGCATCGAGGCCGCGGCCTCGTGAGCCATGGACGCATGCATGCCCGCAGTGGCCGCCGGAGCGGTCACCGGCGTCAGGGCGAGGCTGAGAACCGCCAGCAGCGGCAACAGTCGCCTAAGGGCAAGCCAGAGGGTCACTGATGAAGGATGCCAAATTCTACAGTCGGGCGAAAGCCCGTTCCGAATTCCTCGAACGACGCAGGACCAGGTTGGTTGCAAGCACCCGTCAAGCGGGCACCGCTGGGAACCCGGCCGCAACGATGGCTCCGGCGATCCGGTCGGCCGGGCCGGCGGCATCGGACACGGTCACGAGCTTGGCGCCGAGGTCCACATCCACCCCGGCTCCCGGCTCGATCCCAAGCACCGCGCGGGTCACGGACTTGGCGCATCCGCCGCATCCCATTCTGTCGACCTTGTATCGGAACATGACGCTCTCCCTTCGATGGCGTCACGTCGAGATGGGGCTTCCCATAGTGGTAAGGTCAAGGGTCGCCGGCCGATGTCCTCTCACGCTTGCCCAAATGCTTGAACGATGCCCCCGACGGCGCGTGCGGCGGCATCTGGCGGGCATCCAATTCCGTGAACCCAGGTGGATCGGGAAACGGGCCGGCGCTTAGCGTACGCGCCACAACAACAGGGCGAGCACTACGTTGCCCAGGGCAAGAACGGTCAGGACGGTATAGGTCGCATCGGCTCCGCCATGTGTCAGCACGACGGCCCCGAGGTATGGCGCGAGCGCCTGCGCCACCAGGCCCGGACGTGCCAACCGGCCGACGAGCGGGGCGTAGCGTTCCGGACCGAACAGGGCCAGGGGCACCATACCCCGTGCAATCGAGTAGATCCCGTTGCCGGCCCCGTAGAGGACCAGCGCCAGCCCGACCAAGGGTAGGCCGGCCGCCAGCATCGTGACCCCGAGGACCACCAGGATCATGGCGGCGGTCAGGGTCCAGAGTGGGTGATGCCGGCCCTTCCCGGCCATCTCGACGATGCGCGCCCCCACCTGCGACGGTCCGATCAGGGCGCCGTAGGCGACGGCCGAGGCCAGCGCGACGCCACGGGCTTGCAGCAGGGTGATGAGGTGCACCGACACCATGGCCATCACCGTGCCCCCGAGGGTCAGCACCCCCGTCATGAGGAGGAAGGCACGGTGTTCCCGACCATGGAGACGAATGACGGGGCTCGGGCCTGCGGGTCGCGTGACTGGGTGTGGGGGCGGGCGGGGGATCGCGAGCAGGACGAGCGGCAGCGTGACCGAAAGGTGCAACCCGGCATAGGCGAGGCAGGTCCCGCGCCAGCCGACCAGTTCGACGAGGAAGGCCGAGAGCGGCCAGCACACCGTGCTGGCGAAACCGCCCCACAGGGTCAGGGTCGTGATGGCGGACCTGGCCTCGGCGCCGTAGAGGCGTCCGAGCGTGGCGAAGGCGGGGTCGTACAACCCGATGCCCATGCCGAGGCCGACGAGAAGCCAGGCCGCCAGGTAAGCCGTGAGGTTCGGGGCCAGGGCGAGGCCCGTGAGGCCCAGCGCCAGGGCGATGGCGGCGAAGGCCAGCACCGGCCGCCCGCCATGCTCCCCGATGAAGGCTTCCACCCGCGGCGAGACGAGGCCCGCGACGAGGAGGCCGGCCGACAGCCCTCCGATGACCCAGCCGAGGGGCCATCCCGTATCCTTCGACATCGGCGCGGCCAGCACCGACAGTAGGTAGAACGAGGAGCCCCAGGTCAGGATCTGGACGACGCCCAGGGCCGAGATCACGGGCCATCGACGCGTCGGGGGCATCGCCGTGCTACCGAGCCCCGAGCAGGGGCAGCCACAGTGCCAGGGCCGCCAGGGTGACGAGCAACACCGGCGGGGTGATCACGAGGCCGACCCGCATGTACTGACCCCAGGTGATGCGCTGGCCCTTGGTATCGAGGACGTGGAGCCAGAGCAGGGTCGCCAGACTCCCGATGGGCGTGAACTTCGGTCCGAGGTCGCAGCCGATGACGTTGGCGTAGACCATGAGCTCGCGCATCAGGGGCGGCAGGTCCGGGGCCTGCTGGATGGAGAGCGCGCCGACGAGCACGCTCGGCATGTTGTTCATCACCGAGGACAGGATGGCGGCGGCGAACCCGGTCCCGAGGGTGGCGATGACTGGTCTGAAGCCCGAGAGCCAAACGAAGCCCTGAGCCAGGTAATCGGTCAGGCCTGCGTTCTTCAGACCGTAGACGACGAGGTACATGCCGAGGCTGAACAGCACGATCTGCCACGGCGCGCCGGCGAGTACCTTGCGGATCGGGATGACCCGGCTCCGGTTGGCCAGCACCAGGAGAATGAGGGCGCCGGCGCAGGTCACGACCGAGACCGGCACGCCGAACGGGGCCGTCACGAAGTAAGCGACCAGCAGCAGCCCGAGGAGCGGGAAGGCCGCCTTGAACACAAGCGGGTCCTTGATCGCGTGGCGGGGCGCTTCGAGCTCGGCCACCGGGTACGCGGCCGGAAGGTCGCGCCGGTAGAACAGCCACAGCACCACCAGGGTCGCGGCGAGCGAGACGAGGTTCACCGGCACCATCACCGCGGCGTAGCGGCTGAACGAGATGTCGAAGAAGTTCGCCGAGACGATATTGACGAGGTTCGAGATCACCAGCGGCAGGCTGGTGGAATCGGCGACGAGCCCGCAGGCCACGATGAAGGCCAGCGCAGCCGCCGGCTTGAAGTCGAGGCGCAGCAGGATGGCCAGCACGATGGGGGTCAGCAGCAGGGCGGCGCCGTCGTTGGCGAACACCGCCGCGATGGCTGCGCCGAGGAGGATCACCAACGGGAACAGCAAGCGGCCCCGTCCGCCGCCCCACCGGGCGATGTGGAGCGCCGCCCAGTGGAAGAAGCCGGCCTCGTCGAGCAGCAGCGAGATGATGATCAGCGCCACGAAGGTGAAGGTGGCGTCCCAGACGATGTGCCAGACCAGCGGGATGTCGCCGGGATGGATGACCCCGGTGGCGAGCGCGACCGCGGCCCCGATCAGGGCGCTCCACCCAATCCCGAACCCCTTCGGCTGCCAGATGACGAAGACGAGGGTGACCACGAAGATGGCGAGCGCGAGCATCGGGACCGTTTCTTGTTCTTGCCGATCTGGGCAGGATCAGGCGGTGGCGACGCGCCGGCCGTGCTCGTCGACGACCCGCTCGCCGTCCTCCTTGACGAACGCACCCTGCTGGGCGGGCAGGAGATCGAGGACCGCCTCCGACGGGCGGCATAGCGCGACGCCCTTCGGGCTTACGACGATGGGTCGGTTGAGCAGGATCGGGTGCGTCTCGATGGCATCGAGAAGCCGGTCGTCGGTGAGCGCAGTATCGGCCAAGCCGAGCTCCGCGTAGGGCGTACGCTTTTCCCGAAGGAGATCACGGATTGTGACGCCGGCTCGCTCGGCGAGCTGGCGGACTAGCGTTCGGTTCGGCGGGGTCTTCAGGTACTCGACGACGTGCGGCTCGATGCCGGCGTTGCGGATCAGGGCCAGGGTGTTGCGGGACGTCCCGCAATCCGGGTTGTGATAGATGACGACGTCCATCACGCGACCTCCGGACGGGGCGAGGTGGTGCCAGCCTGCTGGCCGATCTCGCGAACCTTGGACGTCAGGGAGACCTGGTCGAGGCTCGCCATCGGCAGGGCGAGGAAGGCCGAGATCCGGTTCTTGAGGTAGCGCTGCGCGGTCACGAAGGCCGTCTTGCGCGCGATGTCGCTACCCTCGACCGCGGCAGGGTCCTCGATGCCCCAGTGCGCCGTCACCGGCTGGCCGGGCCAGAACGGGCAGGCCTCGCCGGCGGCGTTGTCACAGACCGTGAAGACGAAATCCATGACCGGTGCGTCGGGCTTGGCGAACTCGTCCCACGACTTCGAGTGCATGCCCTCCGTCGGGTAGTCGCTCTCGCGCAGGACCTGGAGCGCCATCGGGTTCACCTCCGGCTTGGGCTGGCTGACGGCGGAGAAGGAGCGAAAGCGACCCTTGCCGTCCTTGGCAAGCATCGCCTCGGCGAGGATCGAGCGGGCGGAGTTGCCGGTGCAGAGGAACAGGACGTTGTAGACGCGGTCAGGCATTGGCGGTGTTTCCCGTGGGTAGGCAACAGGCGGACAAGGCAGCGACGGCGGGGGCGCAGACCTCGGGTCGGCCCTGGCAGCAATCGCGCATCAGGAACTGGATGAGCTCGGACAGGTCCGGGTAGGCGGCGCTGTAGATGATCGAGCGCCCCTCCCGCCGGGAGGTGACCAGCCCCGAATGGCTGAGTTCCTTGAGGTGGAACGACAGGTTGGTGCCGGACACGCCGACGGCCTCCGCCAGCATGCCGGCCGCCATGCCCTCCGGCCCGGCGGTGACGAGCTGGCGTACGATGCGCAGCCGATGCTCCTGCCCGAGGGCCGCGAACGCGGCGACGGCTTGCCGGTCGCCCATCATAATGTCAATGTCTCAACCATCGTTGAAATTTAGAGGAATGGAACGTCTTGGACAAGCCCCTCCAGCCCTTCGCCGATGGAATGCCGAACCTGAGCGAGGGGCATTTCGTGGTCCCGACGACCGACGTGCTGCGGGTGGCGACGCCGTTCACCCACGCTCCACGCTTCCTGGTCCTGTACGGATCGCTGCGGGAGCGCTCATTCAGCCGCTTTCTCGCCTACGAGGCCGCGCGCCTCCTAGAGGCGATGGGCGGCGAGGTTCGGATCTACGACGCGCACGGCCTACCGCTTCCCGACGACGCCACGGCCGACCATCCCAAGGTGCAGGAGCTCAGGAACCTCTCGATCTGGTCGGAGGGTCA
This sequence comes from Methylobacterium sp. AC832, assembly GCF_979256025.1. Classification (NCBI taxonomy): domain Bacteria; kingdom Pseudomonadati; phylum Pseudomonadota; class Alphaproteobacteria; order Hyphomicrobiales; family Methylobacteriaceae; genus Methylobacterium; species Methylobacterium sp. AC832. The sequence goes on along the minus strand of NZ_CEEDMV010000001.1, from coordinate 1,190,711 downwards.
CGTCTGGGTCAGCCCCGAGCGCCACGGCAACATGACCGGCGTGATAAAGAGCCAGATCGACTGGCTACCACTGTCCGAGGGGTCGGTGCGTCCGACGCAGGGCAGGACCCTCGCCGTGATGCAGGTCTCCGGTGGCTCTCAGTCGTTCAACGCGGTCAACAACCTTCGCATCCTGGGGCGCTGGATGCGGATGATCACCATCCCGAACCAGTCGTCGGTGCCGATGGCCTACAAGGAGTTCGACGACGCCGGCCGGATGAAACCCGGGCCGCTCTACGACCGGGTGGTCGACGTCTGCGAGGAGCTCTTCAAGTTCACGCTCCTAACCCGCGAGCGCTCCGACCATCTCGTCGACCGCTATTCCGAGCGGAAGGAGCGCGAGCCGGAGCGCCTGAAGGCCGTTGCCGCCGACATCGGGTTCCAGACCCGGCCAGCATGAGGATCACCGATCTGAAAACCCGTCAGGTCGCGCGATGGATCTCGTCGACGACCTTGGCGGCGTCGTAGGGCTTCGGCAGGAACGGGCCGTGATCGGGGATCTCGCCATCGGCGGACCGTTTAAGTCTTAAGGTGACGACGAGGCGGATGTCGGGTCCAGTCTCGTGGACGCGCTCTGCCATGGTCACCCCGCACATGCTGCCCGGCATGTCGAAGTCGCAGAAGGGCGCCCAGATATCGGAGCGCTCGTGCGGCATGAACCACGCCCCTACGGCATGGTGTGCTTCGATGGTCGCGGAGCCCGCATGCACCCCGGTCGTACCGCTTTCCGGCCATCGACGACTTGGCCGGCGGCGCTCCGAAGTCACGCCCACCCTCGCCACACTTCTGAGGCAGGCGAGCACGATACCCGCCGGTCGTAGCCGGTACCGGTCGACGGGCGTCTCCGGTCATGCCCTGGGGCGTGGGTTCATGCCGTCGCTTCGGCCCAGGGACGCGGCCTCTCGGGATCGGGGCGGCGCCCCCTGTCCGGCCTGGGTGCCAGCAGGAGCACTAGGGCGCCCAAGGCCATGCAGCACAGCGAACCGAGCAGGACGCCGATCTTGGTCTCCGCTTCGAGTTCCGGGCTGGCGGCGAAGGTCAGCAGCCCGATGAAAAGGCTCATGGTGAAGCCTACGCCGCACAGCAGCGACAGGCCGTAGAGGTGCCACCATCCCGCATGGGCCGGCCGCCGCGCCCACCCCAGCCTCACCGCGGCCACCACCGCCCCGAACACCCCGACCTGCTTGCCCACGAACAGGCCCAGCGCCACGCCGAGCGTTACCGGATCGAGCAGCGTCTTCCCCGACATGCCGGCGAACGAGACCCCGGCATTGGCGAACCCCAACACCGGGAGCACCAGGCAGGCGGACCATGAATGGATCGCATGCTCCAGCTTGTGCAGGGGCGAGGTCGGGTCGTCCGGCTTTCCGACGCTCGGGCGGAGATGAATCGTCAGGGCCAGGAGGACGCCCGCGATGGTCGCGTGGATGCCGGATTTCAGCACCAGGAACCAGAGCACCGCGCCGAGGACGAGGTAGGGCGTCAGCCGGCTCACCCCCGCCTTGTTCATGCCGAACAGGACCGCGAACACGGCCGCCGCCCCGCCGAGCGTCGGAAGCGACAGGTCCGCGGTGTAGAAGGCGGCGATGATGAGGACCGCCCCGAGGTCGTCGATGATGGCGAGCGCGGTCAGGAAGACCTTGAGCGACACGGGCACGCGCGACCCGAGCAGGGCCAGCACCCCGAGGGCGAAGGCGATGTCGGTCGTGGTCGGGATCGCCCAGCCGCGCAGGGTCTCGGGGGACGACCGGTTGGTGGCGACGTAGACCAACGCCGGGGCGACCATGCCGCCCAGCGCCGCGATGCCGGGCAGCACCCGGTCGGGCCAGGTCCGCAGGCGACCGTCGAGGACCTCGCGCTTGATCTCCAGGCCGACGAGCAGGAAGAACGCCGCCATCAGGCCGTCGTTGACCCAGTGCAGGACGCTGAGCCCGCCGACGTGGATCTTCAGGATCGCGAAGTAGGTCTCCGACCAGCCGGAGTTCGCGACGGCCAGCGCCAGGGCGGCGCTCGCCATCAGGATCAGGCCGCCGGAGGCCTCGCCCTGCAGGACGTTACGCAGGGCGGAAATCGGGCGGGGGGGGCAGCGGCATGGGCATAGGTCTCCCGCGCTGGCGGCCCGACCAACGCTGAAGCCTGCCGGTCCGAAGGTCGGACCGCGCACCCATGGCCGGCTATCGCATCCGTGGTCCCATCCGGCAATCCGAAGCCCGGAGCGTCCTGGGACGGTTCATGTCAAGCAGCCCGCCCCGCCGCACCGACGCCGACCTGGCTGACGCTCCAATGCTCCAGGTGCTTGTAGACGATGACCTTGTTCGCGAGTTGGGCACCGTGCCGGCTGCAGAAGCCTTCGAGCTGCTCGCGGGTGCCGATCAGCTCGACGCACATGGTCAGCTCGGGGTTGAGCGACTCGGCGCTGTCGTCCTGGATCGGCCCATGGTTGCTGTAGCCATGGTGGGACTGGTGGGCGACGGCGTTCATGAGGCCCTCCGCCTTGGCCTGGGCGACGAGCTCCCGATAGAGCGGCTTCGAGCCAGAGAACCACCGGCCCTTGCCGCCGCCGCCGCGCTCGCCCGGCTTCATGTAGATACGGATCATGCCGGTGTCGGCGGCGACGACGCGATGCGATGGGGTCATGACGTCTCCTCGGTGATGGGGCGCTCGGCCAACGGTGCGACGGTCGGCACCCGGCCCGTACGGGCCTGGCGCAGGGTCATGCCGTCCGGGATGTTGGCCGCCGCCGACTTCGGGACCGCGATGCGCTGCGACAGGTAGATGCCGTTGTGACCCGAGCAGAGGTAAGCCAGGAAGCACGCGACGGCGAGATAGACCCCGTGCGTCGCGCCGAAGAGCTCGATGCCCATCAGCGTGCAGGCGAGCGGCGTGTTGGCTGCGCCGGCGAAGACCGCGACGAACCCCAGCGCCGCGAACAGGTCCACCGGCGCGCCGAGCGGCCCGGCCAGGGCGTTGCCGAGCGCGGCCCCGATGAAGAACAGCGGCGTGACCTCGCCGCCCTTGAACCCGGCGCTGAGGGTCACGACCGTGAACAGGATCTTCAGGGCCCAGCTCCAGGGATGGATGTCCGGTCCGAAGAAGGTGTTGATCGTGAGCCCGTCGGGCGTGGCCGCCGAGACGCCGAGCCCGAGGTAGTCGCGCGTCCCGAGGGCGTAGACGAGGCCGATCACTACCAGGCCGCCGATCACCGGGCGAAGCGGCCCGTACGGGACCAGGCGCTTGAGCCATCCGCCGAGGAGATGGTTGGCCTCCGCGAACAGCAGCCCGGCGAGGCCGAACGCGACGCCGGCGAGGGCGACCTTGGCAAGGAGCAGCGGATCGACGGTCAGGGCCTTCGCGCCGCCGGCGAGGAAGTCCACGTGGTAGAAGCCGTGGTGGATGCCCCAGGCCTGGCAGGTCCAGTCGCCGACCACCGCGGCAAGGAGGCAGGGCACCAGCGCGGCGTACTCGACGCGACCGACCGCGAGCACCTCCAGCGCGAACACCGCGCCGGCGATGGGCGTGCCGAAGACCGCGCCGAAGCCGGCGGCGATACCCGCCATCAGGAGCAACCGGACCCCGGCCGCATCGACCCCGAAGAGCTTGCCGAAGGCGCTGGCGAGGCTGCCTCCCATCTGGACGGCGGTACCCTCGCGCCCGGCCGACCCGCCGAACAGGTGCGTGACGATGGTGCCGAGGAAGATAAGCGGCGCCATCCGGAGCGGCACGCCGCCGTCCGGCTCGTGGATCTCCTCGACGATGAGGTTGTTGCCGCCTTCCACGCTCTTGCCGAACAGGTGGTAGAGCAAGCCGACGGCACAGCCCCCGAGCGGAAGCAGGAACAGGAACCAGGGATGGTCGAAGCGCGCCTGGGTGGCCGCGTCGAGGCTCCACAGGAAGGCCGCGCAGAGGGTGCCGACCGCCGCGGCCATCGGCACGAGGATGGCCGACCACCGCGCCACCGAAACGGCATGGGCGTGCCGCGTGCGGACGAACGCCGAGAGGTTCAGGCTGTCGAAGAGATTTTGGAAGGTCGCGCGCATGAGTCCCCCTTGTTGCGGCGCCGCAAAAGGTAGGAGTCATTAGCCCAGGGGGCGGTTTGGCCGAAAGGCCCGGCAGATTCCATTGCCGTGGACGGGAGATGCCTTCGCCTCGCCCGTTCGTCAAGACCCAACTCCCGCGCGCCCGGGCCCCATCCCGAGTGGGGATGGGGCCCGGGTCGTTCGAAAGCATCACGAAAGACGGTGGATGGTCCAGGTTCCGGGACATGTCTATGCCGTCCGCGGCCGAGGCCGGCGCGTTCGACGCCGGCCCGGGGCGGAGCGCATCCCATGACCCTTTCCTGGCTCGGAGCCGTCATCACCTTCCAGGTGACCTTCACCGAACTCTTCATCGCCGCGACGGTGATGATGGCCGGGGCGTACCGGTTCGGATGGCGCAGCGTCCTGGCGGGCTCCATCCTTGGCGGGCTGGCGGTGTCGATCCTCGCGGTCGTCCTGCGCAAGGCGGCCTACCTCCTGGCCCTGAACGTCCTGGATTGGATCTCGGCGGTCTTGCTGCTCGGGTTCGGCCTGTACCTGCTCTACGAGTTCATCGACGGGCTCTCGAAGCGCGATGCCGGCACGGCCCCCGGCTCGACGGACGCGAATTGGTCGCGGCCGATCAACACCGCGGGCCTCGGCGTCGCCGCCTGGGCCCTGGTCGCCGAGGGGCTTGAGATCCTGGTGGTCTGGCTCGGCGTCTCGCTTCGGGAGGGCGCGGGAACGGCGACCCTCGGGGTCGGCATCGGGGTCGTGCTCGTGGCGACCTTGGCTTTCGCCCTCGGCGGCACCGGGATCTTCCGGAATGTGCCGCCCTACGTCCTCGACGGGGTCGCGGCCCTCATGGTGACGGCCTACGGCGCCTATTTCCTGTCCCTTGCCGTGACCCGCGCGTGATCGGTCGACGAAGGGATTGACCCGGACGACGGATTAATCCACGTTCCCGGACGTGGGATGGGGATGAAGCTCCCCGATAACTGCCGGCCCCCTATGGGCCGGACGATAGCTTCTACCGAGCGCTTCGGCGCGGGTAGAGCTATGTGTTGGCCCGCACCGTCACGCTCATGACCGCAACCGGATCGCCCCAAGGCGGTCCCTCATGAGCCGACCGATGACCCTGCCCGATCCAAGACCGTCCTGATGCCCGCCGTCGCCCACCAGGCGCGGTCCGGGCCTTTTCCCGTTCGCGCACGAAAAAAGGCGGAGCCATAAGGCTCCGCCGCGACCAGGGCACACGCCTCCGAGCGGTCACAAGAATACATGTGATTAGGTCTAGTCTGTCGCAGGAATAAGGATAGCCACTCGATAGTCTGAGTCAACGCATAAAAGCGATGTCTCGGAATAATAAAGAGCGGCATCTTTATTTAAAAAACAGGACTATTTGCGCCCCTGATAAGGCCATGGCTTTTTCGGGCGACGTTGTATTGGCTAAATCAGTATCTGCATGATAATGACTGGATAATTCTGTCGCACTTAGAAAATGCTTATTGCGCTGGTCTTATAATTCGATACTTCTACCGGCGCTCCACTTGTGCTCCCGGACGATGATCTTGGGGCTCAAGGGGAATGCGGCCCCGGTCCGGGGCCCGGCGCGGAAGCGCGCAGGGCCGACACGTCGCCGCCGACGGACCGGGATGCGGTGACGAAACCCCTGGCGGACACAACGTCCGGGTTCAAACGCTCAAATGGAGGAACACCTATGAGGAAGATCGCCTTTGCGGCGTCCGTCGCCTACGCCGCGACGCTCCTGCCGGCCGCCATGCCGGCCATCGCGAACGAAAACCTGATGAAGCTGATGCAGGACCCCAACCAGTGGGCGTTCCCGGGCCTCGACTACACGAACCAGCGCTATTCGAAGCTCGACCAGATCAACAAGGACAACGTCAAGAACCTCCAGGTGGCCTGGACCTTCTCGACCGGCGTGCTGCGCGGCCATGAGGGCGCCCCGCTCGTCATCGGCAACATGATGTACGTCCACACCCCGTTCCCGAACATCGTCTACGCGCTCGACCTCGACCACGAGGCCAAGATCGTGTGGAAGTACGAGCCCAAGCAGGACCCGTCGGTGATCCCGGTGATGTGCTGCGACACGGTCAACCGTGGCCTGGCCTACGCCGACGGCGCCATCATCCTGCACCAGGCCGACACCACGGTCGTCTCGCTCGACGCCAAGTCCGGCAAGGTGAACTGGTCGGTCCAGAACGGCGATCCGAAGAAGGGCGAGACCAACACCGCCACCGTGCTGCCGGTGAAGGACAAGGTCATCGTCGGCATCTCGGGCGGCGAGTTCGGCGTACGCTGTCACGTGACCGCCTACGATCTCAAGTCCGGCAAGAAGGTCTGGCGCGCCTACTCCGTCGGCCCGGACGACGAGATGCTCGTCGACCCGGAGAAGACCACCTACCTCGGCAAACCGGTGGGCAAGGATTCTTCGCTGAAGACCTGGGAAGGCGACCAGTGGAAGACCGGCGGCGGCTGCACCTGGGGCTGGTACTCGTACGACCCCAAGCTCGACCTGATGTACTACGGCTCGGGCAATCCCTCGACCTGGAACCCCAAGCAGCGTCCGGGCGACAACAAGTGGTCGATGACCATCTGGGCGCGTAACCCCGACACCGGGCAGGCCAAGTGGGTCTACCAGATGACCCCGCACGACGAGTGGGACTACGACGGCATCAACGAGATGATCCTCACGGATCAGAAGGTCGACGGCAAGGAGCGCCCGCTCCTGACCCACTTCGACCGCAACGGCTTCGGCTACACCCTGGACCGCGCCACCGGCGAACTCCTCGTCGCCGAGAAGTTCGATCCGGTCGTCAACTGGGCCTCCAAGGTCGACATGGACAAGGGCTCCAAGACCTACGGTCGCCCCCTCGTCCAGGCCAAGTTCTCCACCGAGCAGAACGGCGAGGACACCAACTCCAAGGGTATCTGCCCGGCCGCGTTGGGTTCGAAGGACCAGCAGCCCGCTGCGTTCTCGCCGAAGACCAACCTGTTCTACGTGCCCACCAACCACGTCTGCATGGACTACGAGCCGTTCCGGGTGACCTACACCCCGGGCCAGCCCTACGTCGGTGCGACCTTGTCGATGTACCCCGCGCCGAACAGCCATGGCGGCATGGGTAACTTCATCGCCTGGGACGGCGTGAAGGGTAAGATCGCGTGGTCCGATCCCGAGCAGTTCTCGGTCTGGTCGGGCGCCCTCGCCACCGCCGGCGACGTTGTCTTCTACGGCACGCTCGAAGGCTACCTGAAGGCCGTCGACTCCAAGACGGGTAAGGAACTCTACAAGTTCAAGACCCCGTCGGGCATCATCGGCAACGTGATGACCTACCAGCACAAGGGCAAGCAGTACGTCGGCATCCTGTCGGGTGTCGGTGGCTGGGCCGGCATCGGCCTCGCGGCCGGCCTGACCGACCCGAACGCCGGCCTCGGCGCGGTGGGCGGCTACGCCGCCCTGTCGAGCTACACCAACCTCGGTGGCCAGCTCACCGTGTTCGCCCTGCCGAACTGATCGGTCGCGAACACCAAGGAGCCTAGGGTGCCGGTGCGGGTCCTCCGCGCCGGCATTTCCCTGTCCGCACCACCCTTCGCCCGGAGTCCGCGTGATCGCCTCCCCAGTACCCCCGCCGGGGCGATGTCTCGTCCTCGTCCGCCATGGCCAGAGCCAGGCCAACGCCGACGGCCTTTTCACGGGACTGCTCGACTCACCCCTCACCGAGCGGGGCCGACAGGAAGCCTGCTCGGCCGGGCTGCGGCTCAAGGACGAAGGATTTCGCTTCGCCTCAGCCTTCACGTCGACCCTCGCGCGGGCCATCGCGACCTCCCGGCTGGCGCTCGATGCCCTGGGGCAGGCCGATCTGGTGCCCCTCCGGGATGCCGCCCTGGACGAGCGCGACTACGGCGACCTCAGCGGCCTTGGCAAGCAGGGCGCCTACGAACGTTTCGGGGCGGAGCGGATCGAGGGCTGGCGGCGCTCCTACAAGGGTCAGCCGCCGAACGGCGAGAGCCTCCGGGACACCGTCGCCCGGGTCGTGCCCTTCCACCTGAGGCATATCCAGCCGGCGGCGATGCGCGGTCCGACGCTGGTCGTCGCCCACGGCAACTCGTTGCGGGCCTTGGTGATGGTGCTCGAAGGACTGGGCCCAAGGGAAATCGAATCCGTCGAGATCGCGACCGGATCGATCCGGGTCTACGAGTTCGGTCCGGATACCACCATCGCATCCCGCCGCATCATCGACTGAGCTCCGGCTCCGTGCCCGTTCCGGATCGAGCCGGTGCGGCCTCGGCTCCTTCCCGCTCGATCTCGCCGCGGGATTGAAGCCAGAGGGCGAGGATCCAGCAGGACACCGCCCAGGCAGCGCCCACGCACCATCCGGCGAGGACATCGCTCGGGTAGTGCACGCCGAGGTAGATCCGGCTCAGCCCAACCGCCACCGTCAGGAACACGCTCAGGCCCATGAAGTACGACTTCACCCGGCGGTCGGCGCTCCCTCGGGTCAGGAGGACGCCGAGTGTCAGGAAGGTGACGGTGGCAAGCGTTGCGTGACCGCTCGGGAAGCCCGGCGTGAAGACCCGCACCGCGTTCGGGAAGTCCGGCCTGGGGCGGTCGATGCCGTACTTGAGCAAGGTACTTGCGATTGCGCCGCCGAGGACCGCGGCCACCATCACCATCGCGAGGCCGCGCTTGCGGACCAGCATGAGGTAACCAACGGTCGCGGCCGAAAGGAAGCCGAGGAAGACGAAGCTTCCCAGCGCGGTGACGTCCCGTCCCGTCTCCTGCACCCAGGCCGGTCCTATGGGGATGGCGAGATCCTTGCCCGTTCGAAGCGCGGTGAGCACCGCCAGGTCGAACCGTGCCGTTCCGCCCTCGATCACCTCGTCGGCGAGAAGCCCGAAGCCGAGGAGTAGTGCCACGACGAGGAAGGCGCCCGCCGCCAGCCCGAAGTCGCGCTGCCCCATGCGTGCTAGGAGCGATGGGGTGATCCCGGCGGCCTTGATCCCATCGGTCGCGACCGGCAGCGAGGGCCGGGTCATCGCGGCGCCCCGGAACGCCTGAGGACGCTTTCCACCAGGATTAGGCCAAGCCCTCCGAACAGGAAGATCGCGGCCGATGTCGTGCCGGCCTGTCCGTAGGCGCGCACCAGCCAAGCCGCCCCGACCCAGGCGACGATGGAGGCGGCGAAGCCGACATCGTCCACGACCAATCCCAGGAGTTCGCGAAGGACGGTTCCGAGCCAGTGCATGCGGATGCCTAGAGGTTGGGGAGGGGACGAAGGGCGGCGGCACGTCGACGGCACGTCGGCACGGCCAGAACCGAGAGGCCGAGGAAGCCCGCGGTCAGCGCCGCGACCGCCCAGTCGCCGCCGGGCCAGTCGAGGCCGATGCCCTCGCCGACCCAGAACGCGCCGAAGGCCGACAGGAGGACGCCGACCGTGAACTTGAGCGTGTTCTCCGGCACCATCGACAGGGGGCGGTGAAGCGCGACGCCGAGCGCCACCACGACGATCAGGGCGCCGAGCGCCCCGAGGCTGGCGGGGACCAGGAGTCCCGCCCCGCCCGCACCGACGGCGACGACGATGAAGACGACTTCCAGGCCTTCGAGCATGGTGATCTTGAAGGCGGTGGTCACGGCCACCGCATCCCATCGAAGGCGGCCGCCGCCTCCGGTGCCCAGCGCGGCCGCCTGCTTGCCGTAAGCCTCGTTCTCGTCGTGCAGGGCGATGACCCCGGCGGAGCGGAGGATGGCCTTCCTCAGCCAACGCATGCCGAACAGCAGCAGCAGGCCGCCGACGACGAGTTGTACGTCCCGCAGGGGGATGCGGGTCAGCAGCGGGCCGAAGAGCAGCACGATGGCAAGGAGGACGGCGAGGGCGCCCGCGGCGCCCGCGAGGGCGTTCTGCCAACCCCGGGTCGCGCCGACGGCGAGCACGATGGTGAGGGCCTCGACGAACTCGACGATGGAGGCGAGGAACGCCGCAAGTGCCGTGGGCCATGCATGCACCCAGTCGATGGCCATTCCGATCCTCCCTGCCGCTCGACCGCTGGGCCGGACGCGGTTTCCGTCGAGAGGAATTGTTGCTCTTGCTACCGATGTCAACGTTAATGTAGAAAATGCTACATCATGGTTCCAAACGGGGCACCACCGACTGGCGGAGGCGAAGCCGATGGCGGACGAGTTCGGCGACACGGTCCGGTGGCTGATGCCATCCCTGTCCCCCGCCGTTGCCCGGGTCGCGGGTTACCTGGATCAGAACCGGGCGACGGTTCTCGCAAGCTCGGCCCAGCAGATCGCCACGCATCTCGCGACATCGGACGCGACCGTGATCCGCGCCGTCCAGGCGCTGGGGTTCGATGGCCTGCCCGATCTCAAGCAGGCGCTCGCCGCCGGACTCGACGGCCGACGGACGCCGGCGACCGACATGCGTCGAACGCTGGCGGAAGTCGGCGCCACCACCGGCGATGCCATCGATGCCGTGCTGGAAGCGCACCGGGAGGGGATGGAAGCGCTCCAGACGGAGGACGGACGCGCGGGTATCCTCGCGGCGGTCACCGCCCTGCATCCAGCGACCCGGATCGGCGTCTTCGGGATCGGCCCCTCCGCGCATCTTGCCCGGTACGTGGCCTTCCAACTTACGCGCTCGGGACGGCAGAGCCTGCTTCTAGATGCGACGGGATGGTCGCTGGCCGACCAGTTGCTGGGCCTGCATGCCGACGACGCGGTCGTACTCCTGGCCTACGGCAAGCCCTACCGCGAGGTGCAGGCCGTGATGGGCGAGGCGCACCGTCTGGGCCTGCCCGTGGTCCTCGTGACCGACACGGAGACCAGCACCATCGCCCGCAAGGCCACGGTCGTGCTGTTGGCCCGTCGCGGCCGCGCGAACCAGGTCGCCCTTCACGCCACCACGCTCGTCGCCCTGGAGGCCGTCATCCTCGGCCTGGCCGCGGCCGAGCGCGACACCGCCCTTCGGCAACTCGCCAACCTCGACCGGCTGAGGAAGCTGATCGGGTCCTGAGCGGCAGCCGTGACGCCGCCGACCCATCGACCTGACGGAGGACCCATCCATGGCCGACGACCGAACCGGTATCGAAGCGAGCAAGGTCCCGGAGATCACGCTGGCCTTCTGGGGGATCAAGATCGTTGCCACGACCCTGGGCGAGGTCGGCGGCAACGCCGTCACCCTGACGTTGGGTCTGGGCTACCTCGTCGGCACCCTGATCTTCGCGACCCTCCTGGCTGTCGCCGTGGCGGCCCAGATCAAGGCCAAGCGGTTTCACCCGTCCCTGTACTGGGCCGTCATCACTGCGACGACCTTGGCGGGAACGACGATGGCCGATCTCTTCGACCGGTCGCTGGGCATCGGCTACCTTGGCGGGTCGCTATCCCTCCTCGCGCTCGTGCTGGGCTCGCTCGGCCTCTGGTACAGGTCGGAGGGGACGGTCGCGGTCGAGACCGTCTCGACCCCGAAGGTGGAATGTTTCTACTGGCTGACCATCATGTTCTCGCAGACGCTCGGCACCGCGTTGGGCGACTGGATGGCCGACGACACCCCACTCGGCTACAACGGAAGCGCCCTGCTGATCGTCTGCGCCCTGGCCGTCACGGCCGGTCTCTACTTCTTCACGAAAACCTCCCGCACGGCGCTGTTCTGGGCCGCCTTCATCCTGACGCGTCCGCTCGGTGCGACGGTCGCGAACTCGCTCGACAAGCCCTCTGCCCAGGGTGGCCTGGGGAACAGCGACCTGACCATCTCGGTGGTGCTCGCGGCGTTGATGGTCGTATGCGTTCTGGTCGTTCCCCAGAGGGCCGGCCACCATCCGGCGTCGGCTTAGCCTCGACGTTCCGAGGAAGGCCGAGGCGGGAATTTCGCGGGTCGTCGATTTCTGTGCCTCCACCCTTGAGGCAGATCGAGGACCGGCGTCGCTCCCATGTGGGCCTTCCCCCTGATCGCGAAAGCGTCGGGGATACGGTCGCGCGGATCGTCCCGTCCCACCTGACACTCGTCCAACGGGCCGCGATGCGGGGCGCGGGCGCGGTCCCCGGCCAGGGCAAAGCGTTGCGGGCGTCGGCGATGGTGCCGAAGGGCCTTTGGCCGAGAGAGGTCGAGCGTCATCGAGGTCGCGACCTCCCGACAAACGCCGCAAACCTGCCGACCCGACTTTCGGACCGCGCACCCAAGGGGCCTGTCGCACCGGCGGATGAAGACGGCAGCCCGCATCCGTCCGCCCTTGCGAAGGATGACGCCACGGTCAGTTGCCGCCCACGGCGAAGGTCGCCCCCGGCTTGTCGTGGGTGCCGACGCACTCGACCATCGTGGCCGTCGCCTCGTTCATGCCGACGACGTCGACCGCGATGCCGTGATGACGGAACTTCAGCACGACCCGGTCGAGGGCGTTGATGGCCGGGATGTCCCAGAAGTGCGCCGCCTGCAGGTCAGTCACGACCGCCCGCAGGGCCTCCTCGCGAAAATCGAAGGCGGCGTGGAAGGCTTCGGCCGTCGCGAAGAAGATCTGCCCGGTGACCTGGTAGGTCCGCACGTCGCCCTCACCGTGGGACGACCGGACGGCGAAGAACCTCGTGACCTTGTGGGCGAAGAACAGACCGCTGAGGACCACGCCGAAAAGGACGCCCTTGGCGAGGTCGTGGGTGGCGACCACCACCGCCACGGTGCCGAGCATCACGAAGCTCGACGCCTTCGGGTGGGTCACCAGGGTCCCGAGCGACTTCCACTGGAAGGTGTTGATGGCCACCATGATCATCACTGCAACGAGGGCGGCCATCGGGATCCGGGCCACGTAGGGACCAAGCACGACGATCAGGAACAGCAGTCAGGATCTATGAGCTTGCTGCGGACACGACGATCACGGCCCGCTGGATCGACGGGTGAATCCGCCTGTCGGCCCCCCACAATGGGTCTCCGCAAACTCTGAAGGGGTCCTCATTTCATCTATTTCAAAGATGAAAAGCATCTAATCATTCCGTTGGAGTGAATGAACGGGATCTGGGATTTTCCGGCATCACATCGGAGTCATCCATGTCCACGCCCAGACTTTTCTCCCACTCTCGTTCGACGCGTGCCTTGGCCGGCACGAGAGCCATCCTTCCGGGCCTGGGCCTCTGCGTGGCGGTCACTGCCGCAGCGGTCGGCTTCGAGGCCGTCGAGACGCACCTTTTCGGTCGCGCTTGGCTCGAAGCCCTGGTGCTGGCGATCCTGCTCGGGAGCGCAATCCGCACCGCCTGGACCCCGTCGCAGCGTTTCTTTCCCGGCATCGCCTTCGGGGCCAAGACCGTGCTGGAGATCGCGGTCGTACTACTCGGCGCGTCGCTCAGCCTCGCGACGATCCTCGCCGCCGGACCGGGCCTGCTCTTCGGCATCGCGGGCGTCGTCGTCGTGGCGATCCTGTCGAGTTACGGCATCGGCCGGGCGCTCGGGCTGCATCCGCGCATGGCGATCCTCGTGGCCTGCGGGAACTCGATCTGCGGCAACTCGGCGATCGCGGCCACGGCACCGGTGATCGGCGCCGACGGCGAGGACGTCGCGGCCTCCATCGCCTTCACCGCGGTGCTGGGCGTGCTGGTGGTGCTCGGCCTGCCGCTGCTGGTGCCGCTGCTCGGTCTGTCGCCGATGCAGTACGGCGTGCTCGCCGGCCTCACCGTCTACGCTGTTCCGCAGGTCCTCGCCGCCACCGCGCCGGTCGCGGCGCTCAGCGTCCAGGTCGGAACCCTGGTGAAGCTCGTCCGGGTGCTGATGCTAGGCCCGGTCGTCCTGATGCTCTCGCTCGGTGCGAGCCGGCTGCGCGAGGAAACCGACGAGGCCGCCCCCGGCGTCACTGCCGGCGACCGCCCGGCTCGCGCCGGCCTCGCGATCCACCGCCTGGTGCCGTGGTTCATCCTCGCCTTTCTTGCGCTCGCGGGCCTTCGCTCGGCCGGGCTGGTTCCGCAGGTCGCGCTCGCGCCGATGTCGGAGACCGCCAATCTGCTCACCGTGGTCTCGATGGCGGCGCTCGGCCTCGGGGTCGATGTGCGCAGCGTCGCCAAGGCCGGGGCGCGGGTGACCCTGGCGGTGGTCGCCTCGCTCGTCGCACTCGGCGCGGTCAGCCTCGGTCTAATCCGCGTGCTGGGCCTCGCTTGAACCGATCGGATGCGCCCGAGCCCCGGTCAGGCCCCGGCGAGGCAGGGCGAGACGAAGAGCTCCCCGCGATAGGCCCCGCGCAACGTGCGCACGGACACGATCAGCCAGAGCAGGGTCAGCAGGCCGACGAGGACCGCTCCGAGCCAGGCGAACCCGCTGAGTGTCGTCACTTCGCCGATCCGCAGGGTGGCCAGGGCATAGACGCCGAGCGGGAAGATGTAGCCCCACCAGCCGAGGTTAAACGGAAGGCCGGCGCGTAGGTAGCGAACCGTAACGGCGAGCGAGAGCAGGAACCACCAGGCCCCATAGCCCCAGAGAATCAGTGCGCCGATCAGACCCACGATCCTGAGGATGTCCGGAGCTCCAGCAAAACCGCCCGCCGCGAGAATCGGGCCACCGGCCTGCCCCAGCACGAGCAGGCCGAGCGCCCCGGTTCCGAGCGGACCGAGGGAGAGCCAGCTCGATGCGGCCATCTCCCGCGGCGGCAAATTGTGCAGCGCCATGCGCAGCACCAGGATCGCCAGGATGCTCAGCGCCAGCGGGACCGAGACGCCCCAGAGCACGAAGCTCGTGACGATGACGGCGAGTTGTTGGCTCTCGCCGCTTAAGGCTGGAGCGAGCAGGCCACCGGAGACGGCGACGACCTCGGCTGTCACCACTGGCAGCAGCCAGACGGCCGTCATCTGGTCGATGCGGTGCTCCTGACGGGTGAACATCAGGTAGGGGATCGCGACGGCACAGATCAGAGCGAGCGCCACGTCGAACCACCACAGCGGCAGGGCGATGCGGACGGTCTCTGCACCGAGATAGGGCGGACCGAATATCAGTAGCCCGTTCAGAAGCGTCGCCAGTGCCATCGGGATCGCCCCGAAGAACATCGACACCGTCGAGTGTCCGAAGATCCGTCGGGCGCCGTCGAAGTAGAAGATCCAGCGCGCGCCGTAGACCAGGCAGAAGGTGGCGAAGAGCACGACGGAGGCGAGCCAGAGCCCGAGCGGGACAGGGGCCAGCAGGGCATGTGTCGCCGGCAGACGGTCGAGGGCCAAGGCGACCACGCCAGTGCCCATCACCACGGTGAACCAGTTCGGCGTGAATTGCCGGATCACGTCACGCGGATGCTGGAGGCGCGAGAGCGGCTTTAGGCCTGTGCTGATCGCCAGCAGACTGGATTCGGACACGGGGTGCTCTCGGGCTTCGGAGGGTCAACGCACCGGCTCTAGCACGACCCTGCATCGCGCGCCGCCGCGATAGACAGCAGCTCGCAAGCGGCGCTTAATCATCAAAACAATCGATTAGAACTAGCTAATCAAACTATTGGAACGAATGATTATCGGCCGCTACCTTCCTGTGATCACGAACCGACGTGACGACCCCACCAGAAGGATATCGACCATGACACGTACGATCGCCGCCGTCGCCCTCGCCGCCTCCGTCTTCGTCGGCATGACGGTCCTCTCGCAGGCCCAGGGCCTCCGCGCTCCGCAGGCCCACTCCATCACCAGCCCATCCGCACTGATCTACGGCGACGCCGATGGCGCCAACGCCAAGAACCCGGCGCTCCCGGCCTACGCCCGTGGCCGCGGCCAGGAGACCGGCGGCCCGGCGCGGGAACTGATCGGACGCTGACAGCGCCCCCTTGGCCGCCGGGCATCCGTCCGGCGGCGCGTGAAGCCTTCGACCACCCGAATGGCAGGGAGATCCATCATGACCCGACCCACCTTCGAGACCACCGACGAGGCCCGGCAGGGCGAGACAAGCGGTCACATGCGCTGGGTCCTGTTCTGGACGGTCGCCCTGACCGTCGCCGCCGTCGGCACCGTCTGGCTGACGATCATCTGACCCGCCCGCCCGCCATTGATCGGAGATCGGAAATCTTCGGATGATCGCAATCGGAGATCGTTGAAATCTCAAACGATCATTGGATGGAATAATCGTCTCGCTGTAGCATCTCCTTTACGGAGGAACGCCTTTCCGCCGGGATGACTTGGATCGACGACACGATTTTCCGGCGGCGAGACCGAACCGTCCCGACCGACGCCAATGCCGTCCGCCGACGGCGACACCGAGATCTAGCGACCGGCCGACGCGGCCCAACAAACGATTCCAGGGAGACATCATGCGCCATCTGCACGAACCGTTGAACCGCCGCCTCGTCTTGGGTGGCCTAGGGCTCGGCAGCCTCGGCGCCGCCATGCCGGCCTGGGCGGCTGGCTCGGTGAAGCTTCCGCTGCCCGGCGGCCCGGACGAGCGGGCGCTGACCACGGCCTTTCCGGGCAAGGGCGAGATGATCCTCCAGCGCACCCATCCGCCGCTGCTGGAGACGCCGTTCTCGGTGTTCGACGAGGGTGTATTCACCCCCAACGACCGCTTCTACGTGCGCTGGCACTGGGCCTCGATCCCGACCGAAGTCGATGCCGGCACCTTCCGGCTTAAGGTCCACGGCCACGTCGAGAAGGAACTCTCGCTCTCGCTCGACGCCATCGCCGGCCTGCCGCGCTTCGAGATCGCCGCGGTCAACCAGTGCTCGGGCAATTCGCGCGGGCTGTTCGAGCCGCGGGTGCCCGGCGCGCAATGGGCCAACGGCTCGATGGGCAACGCCCGCTGGACCGGCGTGCGCCTCAGGGACGTGCTCGAAAAGGCCGGGGTGAAGGCCGGTGCCGTGCAGGTGCGCTTCAACGGCCTCGACGAGCCGGTGGTCGACGACGCGCCGGACTTCAAGAAGTCGCTCGATCTCGACCACGCCAACAATGGTGAGGTGATGATCGCCTACGCGATGAACGGCGAGCAGCTCCCGCTGCTCAACGGTTTCCCCCTCCGCCTCGTAGTGCCGGGCTGGTACTCGACCTACTGGGTCAAGATGCTGTCCGACATCGAGGTGCTGGACAAGCCCGACGACCAATATTGGATGAAGACCGCTTACCGCATTCCGGACGTGCCGGGCGCCAACATCAAGCCCGGCCAGACCGGCTTCAAGACGGTGCCGATCAACAGGATGGTGCCGCGCTCGTTCGTCACCAACCTGCAGGACGACGCCAAGGTGGCAGCCGGAACGCCGGTGGCCATCCGCGGCATCGCTTTCGGCGGCGATTGCGGGGTAAAGGCGGTCGAGTTCTCCGGAGACGGCGGGGCGACGTGGTTTCCGGCGCAACTCGGCGCGGACGAGGGCCCCTACAGCTTCCGCCGCTTCGACGGCAGCCTGCCGGCGCTGGCCGCCGGCACCCACACGGTCAGGGTCCGCTGCACCAACACCAACGGCGTCGCGCAGGGCATGGGCCGGGTCTGGAACGGGGCCGGCTTCATGCAGAACGGCATCGAGGCCGTGTCCTTTCAGGCCGCTTGAGGAGACCAGCCATGAACCCGATCCATCCGGCGGCCCTGATCGCCGCGCTCGCCTTGTCTCCTCTGGTGGCGCTTGCCGCCCCGGCCCCCGAGCCGATGCGCTTCACCTCGCAATCCATCGCGATGCCGACCTCCGACCGGACCTTCCCGGACGGGCCGGGGGCTGAGGCGGTCAACAACAACTGCCTCGCCTGCCACTCGGCCGGGATGGTGCTGACCCAACCCAAGCTCACGAAGGCGCAGTGGACCGAGACCGTGAACAAGATGGTCCACGTCTACAAGGCGCCCGTCGATCAGGCCGACGTGCAGACCATCGTCGACTACCTCACGGCGTTGAAGCCGACGCCCTGAACCCCCGAATCCCGAGGCCGCCGCACTTTTTTCGGCGGCCTCGGGGAATAGACCGCACCTTCTGGCATCTCCCCTGGGGGATGCCTGGCCGGATCGGTCTCGCATCACATCATCTGATTTCAACTCCGCCCTCACGGCCGGCCCCTGGCCGCCGAACGAGCGCGCATGCCCGAGAGACACGCTTCATGACCCACGTCCGCACCAGCCTGCGCGCCCTCGTCGCCGGAGCCGCCTTGCTCCTCGCCCAGGGCCAGCCCGGGTTCGCCGCCGGCTTCGACGGGGCGATCAAGAACAACGCGCTGGCGCTGAACGCCGCCGGGACCGTCGCCGCTGTGTCGAACAGCGAAGAGAGCGCCGTCGTCGTCTACGACGTCGCCAAGGGCACGGTGCTGCGCCGCCTCGACGGCTTCGTCACGCCGCGTAACATCGTGTTCGCGCCGGACGGCGCCCGCTTCTACGTCTCCGACAGCGGTACCGGCAGGATCACGGTCTACGAGACCGCCACCGGCAAGGAGGCCGGCGTTCTCGCCGCGGGCCCCGGCGCGTTCGGCACGGTGCTCTCGGCCGACGGGACCAAGCTCTACGTCAACAACGAGGCCGCGAGCACGCTGACCGTGTTCGACACCAAGACCATGCTCGCCGAGGCCGTGATCCCCGGCTTCGCGCAGCCGCGCCAAGGCGTGAAGTTGTCGCCGGACGGCAAGACTGTGTTCGTGACGAACTTCCTCGGCGACAAGATCACGTTGGTCGATACCGCCACGAACAAGATCACCGGCGAGATCGCCGGGTTCGACAAGCTGCGCGCCATCTCGATCACCAAGGACGGTAAGACGCTGTTTGCCGCCAACAGCGGCCGCAACACCATCGGCGTGGTCGATGTCGCCGCCCGTAAGGTCACCTCCGAGGTGGCAGTGGGCAAGGACCCCTACGGCGCCGCGCTGACCCCGGACGGGCACTTCGTCTATTCGGGCAACCTCAAGGACAACTCGCTCTCGGTGATCGACACCGGCACCCTCAAGGTCGTCGCCACGGTGACCGGCCTGAACGAGCCGCGCCAGGCAATCGCGTTCTCGGCCGACAACGCCCACGCCTACGTCCTCAACCGCGACCTCAGCGTCGCCGTGGTGGACCGGGCGAAGAACGCGGTCATCTCGACCATGAAGCCCTGAGGCGTCGCGCGTCGGGTGCCTTCTCGGCTCCCGGCGCGTTCCCGATGTCGACACGTCACGAACGCAGGACAAAGACCCCATGCTCGGCCTGTTCCAGCGCAAGGACCGCCTCATCGTCCACGGAAAGGCGCCCTACAACGCCGAGCCGCCGCTCGATCGCCTGCGCGCCGCCTTCCTTACCGATCAGGCCGACTTTTACGTCCGCAGCCACGGCGACATCCCGGACCTCGACGAAGACAGCTACCGTCTGATTATCGACGGGATGGTCGCGTCGCCGCTCGACCTCTCGCTCGCCGATCTCAAGGAACGCTTCGCGCCCGTCACCGTCACGGCGGTGATGCAATGCGCCGGCAACCGCCGGGCCGACATGCTGGCGGTGGCGCCGGTCTCCGGCGACCCGTGGGCGCCCGGCGCCATTGGCAATGCGGAGTGGACCGGGGTGCGCCTCGCCGACGTGTTGCGCGCCGCCGGAATCGACGCCAGCGGCGAGCGCCACGTGGCCTTCGAGAGCCATGACCGGATCGCGGAGACGGACACCCGCTTCGGCGCCTCGATCCCGCTCGCTAAGGCGCTGGCCCCCGAGACGCTGCTCGCCTTCGCGATGAACGGCGAGCCTCTCGCCCCCGAGCACGGCCATCCGTTGCGCGCGGTCGTTCCAGGATTTGCCGGCATCCGCAGCCCGAAATGGCTCGCCCGCATCACGGTGCAGGATCACCCCTCCGACAACCCGATGCAGGCCGACGACTACAAGCTGTTTCCGCCCGACGTGACCGCCGAGACCGCCGTCCCGGCCCACGGCATCACCATCGAGGCGATGCCGCTCAACAGCGCGATCTGCGAGCCCGCCCGCGGCGCAGCGTTGAAGGCCGGCCGGCAAGCGATCCGCGGCTACGCCATCGCCAGCGACCGCGCGGTCGCCCGCGTCGATGTCTCGACGGATGGCGGTCGCAGCTGGGCGCAGGCCCGGATCGACCGCGACGCCGACGCGCCCTACGCCTGGACGTTCTGGGAGATCGAGCGCGAGCTGACGACCGGCGAGCACGAACTCGCGGTGCGGGCCTGGGATTCCGCCGGCCAGACCCAGCCGGCCGCGCCCGACGACACCTGGAACTACAAGGGCTACCTCAGCGCCGCTTGGCACCGGGTGCGGGTAACGGTGGCCTGACTGTCACGCCCAGAGCAGGGCGGTGGCCGCGAGGCCCGAGATCGCGATGAGCAGGGCCGCAACCCCGATGGTGAGGATGCGCGGCATCATCGGGATCTCGGCATGAGCGAGTCGCGCTCGGATCGCCCGGTCCCGCCATGCGGCGCCGGCGAACGAGGCGAGCGCACAGGCGATCAGCGTGAGCGACAGCACCTTCAGTGGCCAGACCGCCAGCACCTCTCGCAGGAAGCGCTGCGCGGCCAGGCCGACGCCGAGGAAGGCGAGCCCGGTGCGAAGCCACGCCACGAAGGTGCGCTCGGCTGCCAGCACCGTGCGGTCCTCGGCGAGCCTGACCCGCGGGTCGTCGGGGGGAACGGGCTTCGCAGGTTCCCTCATCCGGCAGCCGCCGTTGCGATCAAATCGAGCAGCGCGTCGGCGGCCCGGCTGCGGTAGCGTTCCTTGTGGCGCAGCACCCGGAACGGACGGCTCGGCAGGGCAAACGCCGCCCGCACCAGCGTTCCGGCCCGAAGCGCAGCTGCCACTACGGTCTCGGACAGAACGGCGGCCCCGCCTCCGGCCTCGACGGCGGCGCGGACCGCCTCGTTGGAAGGCAGTTCGAGCGTGACCCGGAGCCGGGCCACGGCCAGACCGGCCTCCGTGAGCGCCGCCTCGAAAGCCGAGCGGGTTCCCGATCCCGCCTCGCGCAGCACCCAATCGGCCCCGGCGAGGTCCTCGGGTGCGAGCGCGGTCACCCCTGTGAAGGGATGTGTTGGGGCGACCACGAGGACGAGTTGGTCCCGCGCAATGGTGGTGCTCGCAAGCGTCGGGTCGTCCAACGCCCCCTCGACGAAGCCGAGTTCGGCCGTCCCCGCGCGCACCGCGTCGGCGGCATCGGCGGTATTGCCCACGGCCAAGCGAACGGCGATCTCGGGATAGGCCCGGCGGAAGGCGACGAGGTGGCGCGGCAGCCAGTCGCTGGCGATGGTCTGGCTGGCGTAGAGCGTCAGCGTCCCCCGTCGCAGGCCGCTGAGGTCGGCGAGCACCAGTTCGGCGGCTTCCGCCCGGGCGAGCACCGCGCGAGCCTCGATGAGGAACACGCGCCCCGCCTCGGTCAGCTCGATCCCGCGGCCGACCCGGTGAAACAGCTTCGTCGCGTGCCGCCCCTCGATATTGGCGATCGCCGTGCTGACCGCCGACTGGACGAGGTTCAGTGCCTCGGCGGCCCGCGTCACGTGCTGCCGCTCGGCCACCGCCACGAAGATGCGAAGCTGGTCGAGGGTCATGGCTGCTGCCGATCCGGCGCGAGGCCGCGGACCTGCGCATCAACCGCCTGCGCGACGGTGAGCAGCCGGGCCTCGTCGGTCCGACCGGTGACGACGTAGGACATGCCGCCATCGACCCAGGAGAAAGCGGCGACGTCGCCCTCGCGGGCGAAGCGGAACACTGTGCGGCCATCCGCATCGCCCACGCGGCTGTAGAGCGTCAGCCGGGTGCCGTGGTCGTCGTCGTACATCAGCATCGCTGCGGATTCGGACCCGGCGGGCAACAACCGCCCGCCCATCAGGCGGAAGCCGTAGGCCGTGAGGTCGGGGGTGGTCACCGCCCGGCCGAGGCGCTTCGAGAGCCACGTCACAAGGTGCGGCTTCTCGTCGGCGCGCACCTCCACCGGATGCACCGCCTCGACCACGTAGGTGCGGAAGGCCGCCACTGCGTCGTCGGTCGCCGGCTCGGTTCGCGCGAGCGTGACCGTGGGTACCTGCCGCGCGGCATGGCCGAACCAGCCGGCGGCACCGCCGACCGCGAGGCAGAACACGGCCGCAGCCGCGACCGGAAGCCAGCGCCCGGTTATTGGGCGATATCGCGAGCGGATGTTGGCCACCCGGAGCCGCGCCGGGATCGCCTCCTCGGCAATCGGCGCGAGGCGGGTACGCAAGCGCTCGCGCAGGGCGCGATCCGCCGAGACCTCGGCCGCACGTGCAGGGTTTCCCCTGAGCCATGCCTCGACCAGCGCCTGCCGCTCCGGTTCGAGATGACCGTCGATCAGGCCGTGCAGGTCGTCCTCGCCGACCGGGCGCGGATCCCCGCTCATTTCACCCTCCTCAACAAGCCGGTTCGGCCCGTTTCCAGAAAACTTCGCATCCGCTCCCGGGCTCGGCTTAACCGCGACATCACCGTGCCAAGCGGTACTCCGAGCACCTGCGCCGCTTCCGCATAAGACAGATCCTCGACCGCGACGAGGAGCAGCACGGAGCGCTGCTCCTCGGGCAGGGCGTCGAGCCCGGTGAGCACGTCGCGTGCCCCCATAGCGGCCTCGGGGTCGGCACCCGGATCGGGCACCTGCTCCAAAGCCTCAGCGCCGACATCGATGCCGCGCCGGCCCCGGCGTCGAACAGTGCCGAGGAACAGGTTGCGCTCGATCGTGAACAGCCAGGCTCGCAGGTCGCCATCGCGGCTGCGCCCGGACCAAGCGGACAATGCCCGCTCCAGGGTGTCCTGGACGAGGTCGTCGGCTGCCTCGCGGTCCCGCAACAGCGCGACGGCGTAGCGCCGCAACGCCGGGATCTGCGGTTCGATGAGGGCGGCGATCTCGTCCAACGACGTTTCCCGGTCAGAGGGGGCCGAGCCCGGCATTCAGCGATTATGGCTTGGCGATGTGCCACGCGCCGTTGAGGAAGCCGTCGCCGGTGATGTCGCCCGGCTTGGTGTCCTTGGCGAAGGTGTAGAGCGGCTTGCCCTTGTAGGCCCACTGCATCGTGCCGTCGTCCCGCGTCACCATCGTCCAATCGCCGCTGGCGGCCGAGCCGGAGGCGGCCATCAGGGCCGGCCAGTTGGCGGCGCACGGGCCGTTGCACATCGACTTGCCGCCCATGTCCTTGTCGAAGGTGTAGAGGGTCATGCTCTTGGCATCGACCAGGGCCGGCCCCTTGGCGGTCTCAGCCGTCATCGCAGGCGCGGCGGCTTGGGCGGCCACGGCGGAGAAGGTGATGGCCGCAAAGGCGGCGCGGATCAGCAGATTGCGCATGGGTGAGGTCTCCCGCGGTCGAGAATGACCGCATCGGGAGGGATGTCGAACGGGCGATTCTATTCCGGGGACACCCGAAAAAGATCGATCACGTCAGTGTGATCGCCGATTCGTCCCCGGCCGCGGAATAAGCCCGTCGTCCCGGTATCTCCCCTTCAACAACGAACAGGGAGGACGGCTCATGCGCGGAGCACTGGGATTTGCGCTTACGATCGCCATGATGGCCGGTGGCCTCGTCGGCGGCCGGATGATGATGCGCCCGACGCTGGCCGCCGCCGAGTCGCCGGTCCCCGTCTCCGCGTCCTTCGACGCGATGATGGCGCGCTCGATGGCGCGGATGCATGCCGACATGATGGTCCCGCCCTCGGGCGATCCGGACCGCGACTTCGCCGCGATGATGATCCCGCACCACGCGGGCGCGATCGCGATGGCCAAGGCGGAGCTGCTCCACGGCAAGGATCCGGTCCTGCGCCGCCTCGCGCAGGGAATCGTCGTCGAGCAGGGCCAGGAGATCGATGTGATGCGCCGCGCGCTCGCCGATCGCCCCGCGATGCCGGGTTCGTCCACCGGCGCCCCTCCCGTTCACCACCATAGCGCGGCACCTGCCGCCGAGATGCCTTCGGAGACCCGCCGATGAAGACCGCCCTGACCGTCCTCGCCCTCGCGCTGCTCTCCGGCTCGGCCCTCGCCGGGCAGGCTCCGGGCGCCGCCTCCGCACCCAACGTGCCGATCAGCGGTAAGGATCGGTTCTACACCTCCGACCAGTTCTCCAACACGGTCTCGGTGGTCGATCCCGCCGCCAACGTCCTGCTCGGCGTGATCCGGCTCGGCGACCTGACGCCGATGAACCTGAGCCCGCTCTATCGCGGCCAGCTCCTCGTCCACGGCATGGGCTTCTCGCCCGACCACAGGACGCTGCTCGCGGTCTCGATCGGCTCAAACTCCGTGAGCTTCATCGACACGGCGACCAACACGGTCCGCCACACCGCCTATGTCGGCCGCGCGCCGCACGAGGCCTTCTTCACGCCGGACGGCCGGGAGGTCTGGGTGAGCGTGCGCGGCGAGGACTACATCGCCGTGCTCGATGCCGCGACCGCCAAGGAGACGCGCCGGATCAGCGTGCCGAACGGGCCCGGCATGACGATCTTCTCGCCGGACGGCGCCTACGGCTATGTCTGCTCCAGCTTCAGCCCCGAGACGGTGGTGATCGACACGAAGACCCACACCATCGTCGGGCGCGTGAAGCAGGAGAGCCCGTT
Source organism: Methylobacterium sp. AC832 (assembly GCF_979256025.1). Taxonomy (NCBI): domain Bacteria; kingdom Pseudomonadati; phylum Pseudomonadota; class Alphaproteobacteria; order Hyphomicrobiales; family Methylobacteriaceae; genus Methylobacterium; species Methylobacterium sp. AC832. Next base: position 1,166,221 of record NZ_CEEDMV010000001.1, on the reverse strand, counting down.
CTGCCCCGACATCGCCGCGACACCGGACGGCAAGCATGTGTGGTTCACCCTCAAGGATGTCGGCCGGACCCAGGTGTTCTCTGCGACGCCGCCATTCGCGCCGCTGAAGACGATCGAGACCGGGCCGATCACCAACCACGTCAACATCGTCTCGACCAAGGCCGGCCAGTTCGCCTACGTGACGGTCGGCGGCCTGAACCAGGTCAAGGTGTTTCGCACCGACGACTTCACCCAGGTCGCCACCATTCCGACCGGCGCCCTGCCGCACGGGCTCTGGCCCTCGGGCGACGGCAGCCGCGTCTATGTTGGCCTGGAGAACGCCGACAAGGCGGCGGTGATCGACACCGCGTCGAACACGGTGATCGCCGAGGTGCCGATCGGCCAGGGTCCGCAGGGCGTGGCCTACGTCCCGAACGCCGTGCCGGAGGGGGACGGACGGCAGAACCTCCAGCCGCTAGGAGCCGCCGGCAAGACCAGCGCGCTGACGCTCGCGGGTACCGATGGCAAGCCGGCGACGCAGGTGACCCTGTTCGACCAGGGCGTGCTGCAGACGCTGCAGGCCGCGGTGACCGGACTGCCCCCGAAAATGCCATTCGTGCTGGCGCTGTCCACCGATCCGAAGGGCGCGACCGGCCTGGAACCGCTCGCCGCCTTCATGACCAACCCGGCCGGCGCGGCCATCGTCAACGCGATCGGCCCGATCCGGCAGGTCACCCGCACGGATGCCGGCGCGAGCCGGCGCTACCTCGTGGTAGTTTCGGGCAAGCCCAGTGAACTCGGCGGTGTCGTCCAAGCGCAGTCCGAGGATTGATCGGGCGGCCTCACCAGCCGGATAAGAGGGAATTCGAGAGCATGCCTTCGCGGCGCGCGCCCGGATGCAACGTCTGCTTTCGAAAACAGCGTTGACCACCTCCTGTGTCGTAGTTGGGTCGGACGCGGCAGATCTGCCTTTTAAGCCTGGCAGCTCCGTGGCACGAATCCCGAACGTTGAACCGCGTTGTATCGCGGCGCCGCCAAATCGCTTCAAGCTCCGTCGGAATGGCCGAGCGAGCGCTACGGTCTTGTCTGGACACGCGAGCGCTGAGGGAATGAAGGGTCCTTCGCCCAAATCCCGCGGCGCCTACTGGTCGGCGACAACTGCGATTCGGACGAATTCCACCCCATGAGGATGAAACGCTCATGTTGCCCATGACAGGCGAACGCGCTGTCCGCTGGAACGTTGATGGGCCACGACCAGGAAAATGTCCAAATCAGTTCCAACGGGTGACCGATGAGCCAAAGGCGAAAAGTGGACCGGCGTCCCACCGTGGTGGTGACCGGTGCAAGTGCGGGGGTGGGGCGGGCGATTGCCCACGAATTTGCCCGGCATCTCTGGAACGTCTCGGTGCTGGCGCGGGGAAAAGCAGGGCTCGACGGTACCGTACGGGACATCGAGAACGCCGGGGGCCGGGCGCTGGCGCATCGGGTCGACGTCGCGGACGCCGATGCCGTCATGCAGGCGGCGGACGAGACCGTAAGGGCATTCGGTGGCATCGACGTTTGGATCAACGTGGCGATGGTGACGATCTACGCGCCGGTGCAGCAGACATCGCCTGAGGAGTACAAGCGGGCGACCGAGGTGACGTATCTCGGACAGGTCTACGGCACGCTGGCGGCCCTCAAGCACATGCAGCACCGAAACGCCGGCTCCATCGTCTGCATCGGCTCCGCCCTGGCGTACCGGTCGATTCCGCTCCAATCGAGCTACTGCGCGGCGAAGGCCGCCGTGCGGGGCTTCGTCGACAGCCTGCGCAGCGAGTTGCTGCACGATGGTTCGCGGGTGCGGTTGACGATGGTGCAGCTTCCGGCGGTGAACACGCCGCAGTTCGACTGGGCGCGAACGCGCATGCCGCGTCGGCTGGAACCGGTCCCGCCGATCTATCAACCAGAGGCGATCGCGCGCCATGTCTATCGCGCGGCCCAGACCTCGCCGCGCGAACTCTGGATCGGCTTCCCGACCTGGAAGGCGATCATCGGCAACATGATCATCCCGGGCTGGATCGACGGCTACCTCGCGCGGCACGGCTATCGCGGTGAAATGACGAGCCAAGCTGCGATCGCAGGGCGGCCGGACAACCTCTACGATCCCGTCGACACCGATCCGGGTGCGCATGGGAGGTTTGATGATCGCTCGCTCACGTCGGTGCCGGCTGCCGACCCGCGCTGGCTCAAACTCGGCATCGCCGCGGCACTCGGAACGGTGCTTGTCGGAGCCTTGACGGTTGCGAGGGCTTCACCGACCCCGCGCCGCCTCCGGTGAGGGATGGGCAGCCCCTCGCCGCGACTACATCATCCGCATACGCAGGTTGAGCAGTACGACGAGGGTGCCGCCCACCATCAGCCCGATGATGAGGGTGGAGAACAGGATCAACTGCAGATCGTCGCGGGATGAGCGGCGCAGATCCACGTGCAGGAAGCAGCGGAAGTGCACCACGGCTTGGACCAGGGCCAGTGCGAAAACGATCCCAAGCGCCGTCGTGCCTGCTGCCCATCCCCAGGTCACGACCGCAAACGCGGCGCCGGTGAGGAGAAGGGCGAAAACGTACCCGATGCCGTAGGTCAGCAGGTCGCGACGTTTGGCATGCTTCTCATCGCTCGATCGCAGGCGTGCCCTGGCCTCGTCTCCCCGTCGATTCCTCGCGATCGCCGCGCCGCCTGCCAATGCTCTCGCAGTGCCGATCAGAGCAGCCGCGCCGGCAGCCTTTAGCAACACGACGCCCTTCGAGGGCCCTCGGGTGGTCATGTGAGAGTTCCCTGAAGATAGACCACGGAGAAGATTGCGATCCAGATGATGTCGAGGAAATGCCAAAATAGGCCGAGCTTCAGCAGATTCAGCTTGACCCTGGCGTCCAGGCCGAACACCGCGATCTGTGCGAGCATCACCACGATCCAGATGCAGCCGGCGGTGACGTGCAGGCCGTGCGTCGGTACCAGTGCAAAGAAGGCCGACAGGAAGCCGCTGCGGTTCGGCGTCGCTCCATCGGCGAACATCGTCCGGAAATCGCTGAGTTCGAAACCAAGGAAGACGATCCCCAGGACGAGCGTTAGTAAAAGCCATGCGACGACGCCTATCCGACCTCGGTCATACTTCATGGAGATGGAGGCAAGGCCGAAGGTCAGGCTGCTGGTGAGCAGGATGAGCGTCTCAATGAAAGCGGGGCCGAGCTTGAACTCCGCGGCCGGCCCAGGAGCACCGGCCGTCGCCGAAAGCTGCGTCCCGTAGATCGCGAAGAGCAACGCAAACAGGATCGCGTCGCTCATCAGGAAGATCCAGAAGCCGTAGAGGCCGATGGCGGCCTCCCCCGGCTCCATCTCATCCGAGTCGAGGAGGTTGAGCCCGACATGCTGGAGCTGCGGGGCGCTCATGACGGCACCTGTGTGGGGAAGGGTCGGGCGAGCCCAAGATTGGCCGGCTCGGTTTCGAGTTCGCGGGGGACGGGACGCGTCGTGCGGGCCAGATCGAGCCATCGCCGGTCCGTCGCCTCGACCTCGGACGCGGAAATCGTCCGATGGACATCGCGCACAAAGCTGCGCGCGACGACCGGTGCCCAAACGCCGATGAAACCGAGAATGGTCAGCCACCAGATGTGCCAGACGAGGCCGAAGGCGCAGACCGCACCGGCCAGCCCGACCAGCGGGCCAACCCAGCTATTCTTCGGCATGACGATGGCCTGATAGTGGTCGGCCGGCTTGTAGGCCTCCTTGCGCTCCTTGAGCCAATAGAAAGGATCGAGCCGATCCACGTGCGGGATCGTCGCAAAGTTGTACTCCGGCGGCGGTGCCGAGACCGACCACTCCAGGCTGCGTGCGTCCCAAGGGTCGCCGACCGGGACGCGGTTCGCTTCGCGATCCCTCACACTGACCCAGAGTTGGACGAACAGGGTGACGAGGCCAGCGAGCAAGAGGAAAGCGCCGACGATCGCCACGAGGAGCCAGGGTCGGTAATCGGGTTCGAACAGGGCCTGGCTTCGACGCGCCATGCCGCCGAGGCCGAGTACATAGAGCGGCATGAAGGCGAGATAGAACCCCGAGACCCAGAAGCCAAAGGAGATCCGGCCCCAGATCTCCGATAGCCGGAAGCCGAAGGCCTTGGGAAACCAGTACATGTATCCCGCGATCATGCCGTAGAGCAGGCCCGGGATCAGGACGTTGTGGAAGTGTGCCACGAGGAACACAGTGTTGTGGACCACGAAGTCGATGGGCGGGATCGCGAGCAGGATGCCGCTGAGACCTCCCAGGACGAAGGTGACGATGAAGGCGAGGGAAAACAGCATCGGCGCGGTGAAGCGCACCTCACCGCGAAACATCGTCCAGATCCAGTCGTAGATTTTGACCCCTGTCGGGATGGCGATGGTCATCGTTGCGACGCCAAAGAAGGCGTTGACGTCTGCGCTCTGGCCCATCGTGAAGAAGTGGTGCAGCCAGACCGTGAACGAGAGTACGCCGATCACCATGGTGGCGGCGGCGAGCGACTTGTAACCGTAGAGTTCCTTTGACGAGAAGGCCGAGATCACCTCGGAGTAGACACCGAAGGCCGGCAGGATGAGGATGTAGACCTCCGGATGACCGAACAGCCAAAAGAGGTTGACGTAGTTCATCATGTTGCCGCCGAGATCGTTCGTGAAGAAGTGGAAGTCGAGGTAACGATCAAGGGCGAGGAGAGTGGTCGCGAGCGTCAACGGCGGCATCGCGAAGATCATCAGGATCGAGGTGCAGAGTGCTGTCCAGCAGAACAGTGGCATGCGCGTGAGATGCATTCCGGGGCAGCGCTTCTTATAGATCGTCGCTGCAAAGTTGAGCCCCGAGAAGGTCGTACCGAGGGACGACAGCGTGATCGCCCAGATCCAGTAATCCGGGCCGACGCCGGGCTGGAAGACTTTCCCCGTATAGGGCGGATAGCCCGACCATCCGCCAGTCGAGAACTCGCCGACGGCGAGCGAGATCATCACGAGGCCGGCCCCGCCCGCGGTCAGCATCAAGCTGATCGAGTTCAGAAGTGGAAAGGCGACATCGCGGGCACCAATCTGCAACGGCACCACGTAGTTGATCAGCCCAGTTAGGAACGGCATCGCCATGAAAAAGATCATGATCGTGCCATGCGTGCTGAAGAGCTGCGCGAAGTGTTCGGGCGCGACGATACCGGGAGCGTTGACCGCGAGCGATTGCTGCGCGCGCATCAGGACCGCCTCGACGAGGGCGCGGCTGAGCATCACGCCGGCGATCACGATGTACATGATCCCGATCTTCTTGTGGTCGAGGCTGGTCAGCCAGTCGAGGAAGAGCGGACGCCACCAACGTTTCCATGTCAGCAGCGCGACGAGGACGACCGCACCGACGATCACGAGTGCGCCGGCAAAGGCGCCGATGAGTTCGCTGAGGTTGGGATTCTCCCAGGCCCGCACGAACGGGAACGCATGCGAGTCCAACCGGCCGAACAGGAAGGACCGAAGACCGTCGTTGCTCATTTGGAGTGATGTCCGTGGGCAGAGTGCATGCCCGGATCGTTCTGGGCGAGGATCGTCTTGAACAGGCCCGACGTCACCGACCCGAACAGGATCGGCTCGGCCTGGACCGTGCGGGCGGCGAGGGCCGCATAGGCCCCTGCGTCGAGGGTCTTCCCCCCCGAACGGGCTTGCGCGAGCCAGGAGGCGTATTCGTCGGTCGATTTGGCCAGGACCGGGAACTTCTGGTTCTGGAAACCCATGCCGTTGAACTGCGTGTTCTCGCCACGGAAGCGACCAGGCCGGCTGGCCGCGAGGTTATGCTGGGTGGTCATGCCGGCCATGGCGTAGATCTGGCCAGCGAGTTGCGGAACGAAGAACGATTGCATGACCGTGCCGCTCGTCAGGCTGAGATGTACCGGGCGGTCGGCGGGGAAGACGAGTTCGTTGACACTCGCCACGCCCTCGTCGGGGTAGATGAACAACCACTTCCAATCGAGGGCGACCACCTGCACCTCGATGGGGGGGTATGGTGAGGCCAGCGGCTTGTACGGGTCGAGCTTGTGGGTGTCGCGCCATAGGAACACCGCGAGCACGATGACGATGATCGCAGGTGGGATCCAAATGAAGCCTTCGAGAGGCCAGTTGAAGCCCCATTGCGGTCGATAGGCGCTTTTGGTGTTCGACAAGCGGTAGTGCCAGGCGAAGATCGGCGTTAGCAGTAGGACCGGCGCGGCGACGAAAAGCAGGATCGTGCAGACGAGCAGGAACAGGCTGCGGGTCTGGTCTGCGACCGGGCCAGCGGCGCCCAGCACGCCGTGATCGAGCACGCCGCAGCCGCCGAGGGGCAGCAGCGCAACGATGACTGCGAGTGACGCGCTGCGAAGCGCATACCGGCCTGGACGGCCTCCACGGCTAGGGTCGGCGACGGCGGTATCGGTCATCACGACGGTTTCCACGATGGACGATGGTCCCGGGCTGAGCCATTCCCAGGACGCTGTGACATCGGTGTAGCAGAATCGAAGGGCCGTCGCGGCCCTGCACCCGGGACAGACGGCTCCGGCATGATCGACGTATCTTGGGAGTGGCGATCGGCTCGTTCCCGCGGGGCAGACGGGAGCCGCACGCAGCCTCTCGTTAACCACCGCGGACGCCGCATGCACGGACAGATCTCTCGAACCACGGTATCGTGATGCCTTTGTCCCGCCGTCAGCCGCCACCGCGATCGATGACGGGTCCGCTCAGGCCCAACGCGGTGTTCACGACGCCGATATGCGTTAGCGCTTGCGGAAAATTCCCTGCGAGACACCGGCCGGGAACGTCGTACTCTTCCGAAAGAAGACCGACGTCGTTGGCCACGCCGAGCACGCGTTCGAGATAGGCCTCGGCGAGTTCTTGCCGTCCCTGGAGGCGCAGGCAATCCGCCATCCAAAGCGAGCAGGGTAGGAACGCCCCCTCGTCGCTGCCGTCGCCCTTCGTCCGTATGCGACGGATCAGGCCGTCCTGATCGAGGTCCTCCCTGATCCGCTCGATCGTCGCCGCCATACGTGGCTCGTCGGCCTTCAGGAAACCGACGAGCGGCAGGAGCAGGAGGCTCGCGTCGAGCTCATGGCTACCGTAGCTTTGCGTGAAGGTCCCGAGCCCCGCGTTCCAACCCTCGCGGCAGATTTCGGCCCGAGCCTCGTCGCGGCAGGCGGTCAGCGACGCGCGAAGCGCCTCGGTGAGGTCGCCGTGCCGTAGGACCCGGTCGAAGCCGACCCAGCACATGGCCTTCGAATAGGTGTAGCGCTTCGGATCGCCGCGCGATTCCCAGATCCCGGCACCACGGTCCCGCCACACCTCGGCGAGGTGTTCGGCGAGGCGGCGCTCGACGGAGCATTGATGGTCCGTCGATGCGATGCCCGCCCGTCGCGCTAATGCCAGGGTGTCGAGGACCTCGCCGTAGATGTCGAGCTGCTTCTGCGTGGACGCGGCGTTGCCGACCCGTACCGGTCGCGCCTCGCGGTAGCCGGGCAGCGCATCCACGGTCCACTCGGACAGGTGCCTGGAGCCATCCACCCGGTACATGATGCGGAGCGCATCTGGGTTTCCGGCGATGGCGCGCAGGAGCCAGTCCCGCCACGCCGTCGCCTCGGTCTCGAAGCCCGCGTTGATGAAGGCACCAAGCGTGAAGGTCGAATCCCGCAACCACGAATATCGGTAATCCCAGTTCATCGCGCCCGCCGGCACCTCCGGCAAGCTCGTGGTCGGTGCGGCGACCAGACCGCCCGAACGCGCGTGCGTGAGGGCCTTCAGCGTGAGGAGAGACCGCTTGACAGCCGCCGGCCAGCGGGTGCGCGTCGCGTCGAAGCCCGAGATCCAACGCTCCCAATGCGCCTGCGTCGCGTCCAGCGAGGCCTCGACATCGAGATGGGGCGCATCGGCTTCCCAAGCGTCCGTCCGGCACAGCACGAACGTTTGCCGCCCGCCCTCTTGCAGCGTGAACCCGGCTTTCACTCCACCGTCATCGACGTCGACGGGAATGCTGGCGTGGAGGGTCAGGCGATGTCGGCCGGCCACAGCCACGGCGCCACCCTTGCGCGCCTCCCACCACGGCGCCAGCGCACCGTAGTCGAAACGCGGGCTGAGATCGAAGTCCAACGTGACGGTGCCGGCCAACCCCTCCACGATCCGCACGAGCGCCGAGACCGTCTTGCGGATGGGCATGAAGTCGGTGACGCGAACGGCGCCATCCGCCGTTTTCATTACGGTTTCCAGGATCATGGTGTCGCCGCGATACCGTCGCGTCGTGTCGATGACGGGTCCCATGGGTGCGATCGACCAACGACCGTCCTCCTCGGTGCCGAGGAGTGCACACAGGCACGCGTCGTCATCGAAGTTCGGCCAGCACAGCCAATCGATCGAGCCGTCCCGCGCGACGAGTGCGGCGGTCTCCCCGTCGCCGATCAGGGCATAGTTCTCGATGGGTTTGCTCAACGTTCGTTTCCTTCGCCCGACCGGTGCCCAGAAGGCATCGCCGTTTCGTCTTCATCGTGCTGGGTGTGAGGGGATTTTCAGCTAGACGAGCCGCTCGGCGAGGTGGTCGGCGACGCGCAGCGCATTTGCGATGATCGTCAGCGTCGGGTTCACCGCTCCGATCGACGGGAAGAAGCTCGCGTCAGTGACGTAGAGGTTGTCGAGCTCGTGCGCCTTGCAATTCAGGTCGAGCACCGACGCCTTCGGGTCGGTGCCGAAGCGCAGCGTGCCGGCCTGATGCGCGGTGCCGCTCAAGGGGATGTTCTTGCCGAGGTAAAGCGAACGTTCGAACAGGTAGGTGTAGAGGCCGCCGGGCCGGAGCAGCTCTTCGAGCTTGCCGCGCAGGCGGTCGTGCGCCTCGCGGTTGGTTTCGCGCACGTCGAGTATGACGCGGCCGTCACGTCCGAGCATCACCCGGTTGTCGGGGTGCGGCAGGTCTTCGCTCTGCAGCCAGAAGTCCATCGAGTGGCGGGCCACCATCTCGAACGGGGCGTCGGGCAGGAAGCCAGTCCATTTCGGGAACTCTTCGCCGCGGATCTGCTCCGGATGCGTCTTGGCGCACATCTGGATCAGCCCCATCGGGAACTCCCAGTCCTTCGACTCGAAGTAGAAGTCCGAGACCGCGAGCGTCTTCTGGAAGACGGTGGCGTTGACCTCCTTCGACAGCGCCATCAGCACTGACATGTTGTGGCGCATGTAGTTGCGCCCGACCTGGTCCGAGCCGTTGGCGAGCCCGTTCGGGTGGGCGGCGTTGGCCGAGCGCAGGAGCAGCAGCGCCGACGACAGCGCGCCGCAGGCGACCACGACGACGTCCGCCGAGTAGCGTTCGGCCCTGCCCTCGCGGGTGACGTTCACCGCCGTAACCGTCCGGCCCGACGGGTCGGTCTCCAGCGTTGAGACGTAGGCGTTCACGAGCAGGGTGACGTTGTCGTGTCGGGCCAGCGTCGGGTCGACGGTCATCACCTGCGCGTCGGCCTTGCCGTTCAGCAGGCACGGGAAGCCATCGAAGGCGTCGCAGCGAATGCAGATGCTCGTCGGCGTCGGCTTGCCGTTGCGCTCGTCGAGCTTGATCCCGAGGGGCAGGTGGAATGGGTTGAGGCCGAGTTTCCCCCAATCGTCCGACAGCTTCTGAATGCGCGGCTCGTGGCTAACGGGGGGATGGTCGTAGGGGCCGCTCGACCACGGCTCGCTCGGGTCCTCGCCGCGCTGGCCGTGTACCGCGAACAAGGTCTCGGCCTGCGTGTAGTACGGTTCGAACTCCGCATAGGAGACCGGCCAGGCCGGCGAAAGGCCGTCCACGTGGCGGACGTCGCCGAAGTCGCGCTCGCGCATCCGGAACAGGGCCGCGCCGTAGACCTTCGAATTGCCGCCGACATAATAATGCAGCGCCGGGCTGAACGTCCGACCGTCGCCGCCGTACCACGTCTCCTTCGCCTGGTAGGCGCCGTCGACGAACACGGTCTTGGACGACCAGTTGTCCTGCGATCGCGGCAGGTAGTCGCCGCGCTCCAGGAGCAGAATGCGCTTGCCGGACTCCGCCAGCCGTGCGGTGAGCGAACCGCCGCCGGGACCGGAGCCGATGACGATGACGTCGTAATGGTCCTGCGGCATCGGCCAGCCTCGCACTGCAACACACTCGAAGAAAACTCTGCGGCCAACGGGGCAAGGCTGGAGGCGTTCCAAGTTGCCTGGTCACGGCATCGTGCTCGCTGCGGCGCAGCAATCCCGGTGGTCTCCGAGGGGCCCGAGCGCAACCGCCGCGACCGAGCGACGTTGGGGACGGGACTCCCGCTTCGAGCCCCCGATGCCTGCCACTCCGGACCACCCATGACGTCGTCGATACCTTGGCTCGACCTCGTGGCCGTGCCGCTGCTGGCGAAGGTCTGCCTCGTCTGCATGTTTCCGTTGAGCGCCTACGACAAGGTCGCCCATTGGGACGAGGCGATAGGGCAGGCGCGCTCCGGCCCCCTGCCCTTACCGGCACTACTTCTGATCCTCGGCATCCTGGTCGAGGCGGTGACGCCGGTGCTGATCGTGATCGGGGTGTTCGACCGCGCGGCGGCCTTGGTGCTCGCCGGGTTCTGCGCGGTCACCGCGTTGATGTACCACCCGTTCTGGCGCTTCCCCGGCTTCTGGTCGACGAACGGCGAGGGCCGAGCCCATTTCTGGGACTTCTTCAAGAACTTCGGGCTCGTCGGCGGATTGCTGCTCGTGGTGATCGGCGGTGCCTACGCACCGGCCCGCGCGGTGATCGCCCATCCTCTCGCCAACGGCCCGACGTCCGCTCCCACCGCCGCCGACAACCGCTGAAGGATTCGTATCATGGCCGATCAGGCGAAGGGCGGCACGCCCCCGACCATGCCGTACTGGCACGTCTACACCGATGCCGAGGGCGTCAGCCGCCAGGAGAAGTTCGATCTCTCGGCCTTCAAGTTCGAGGGCATCGACGCCGAGACGGCGCCGCAATGGAACGACAAGCAGGAGCCGTCGCAGGCCGGCGTCACCTTCACCGTGCTCCCCGTCGGCTGGGTCGGGCAGTGGCACGAGAACCCGAGGCCCCAGTGGATCGCGATCCTGTCGGGCCGCTGGTTCGTCGAGACCATGGACGGCACCCGCGTCGAGATGGGGCCGGGCGAGCTGATGATGGGCGAGGACCAGAACACCAAGGCGCGCGACGGCCGGAAGGGTCACCTCTCCGGCACGGTCGGCACCGAGCCCTGTACGATGATCGTCACCGGCCTCGATGTGACGCCGACCTTAAACCAGCCTGGGCGCTTTCGCTGATCGACGACGAGGACGTGCGGATGTCGCAGGACACGACAATCTCACCAGGGCGCCTGCTTCGCCGAGTCGGACGACCGGGCAAGCTTGACGGCTCCACTGACATTGAGGTGGATAATCCCCGCCTAGTGCAGTGACGCGGTCGGAGGGTTCACGAGGCGGGTGTGTTCGTCGACCAGCGTCAGGATGCGCAGGCTACGCCCGTCATGAGTCTGGTCATGCACAAAGTCGAAGCTTCAGACGTGATTGCGATGGAGAGGCCGCAGCCGAACGCAGGAGCCATCGTTCAACCAGAGACGGCTGCATGGTCGATAATTTTGCGGGACCTTGAGGCCCTCACGACGCCAGATCCGCTGAACTCGGTCCTTGCCCAACGGCTAGCCCGCTGCCTGCAGCAGCGTGGTGACACGGCGGTAGCCGTAGCGTCCGTACTCGGACGCCAAGGCGATGATGGCGCGGGTCAGCGCATCCTCATCGGCCGGCACGGTGGGCACGTAGCGTTGCGTGCCCCGGTGCTGGCCAACGAAGGTTTGTGAGCTTGCATATGCGGTTGGCGGGTGCCGGCCCGCCCCTCTAGGGCGTATCCAGCTGCACCTCAGCGATGCCCATCTCTACCCGAACGGCCTTTCGGAAAACTGGCTCTGGAAGGAGTGGGGGCATCGTCATTGACATTTGATCGCCCAGGCCCGCGGCAGCGCGGCTGCTGGGTTCGGTTCCGTGGACCGCCAGCCCATCTACGCTTGCAGTTGCGGCATTATCGGTCCCACCAGGCGGTCCTACGAGAAGTATTCCTACCTACCCCATTTTCCGTTTACCCCTGAAGCGAAGTTGCCGGACGGCCGACGAATGGCTGCTTAAGGGAAGCGCCGGCGGCGGTCCGGGCGGCTGGGTTGGGTCGGGACCCGTCTGTCCGTTCTACGACCAGGTCGGGTGGTTTTGAGCCAGTCCTCTTTTGGGCAGTGAGGATGAGAAAGCGGACGTTGGCGTTATACTGGTACGTTGTTCCGAACCGGCGAAGTCATAATGAGAGGTCCGCCAAGCGTTATGCTTGGCGGACCAGCCGGCATTCGTTGCTGAGGGGGCAAAAAGCAACGGAAACCGGCATCTCCTGCAAGGCGCGGTGGGTCTTGTGCAGTCCGCGTCGCAACCTCGAACACGAAGGGCGCATCGGGGCCTAGGTCGGCGACGGTGCAGTTTGCCCGGAGGGCTCAGACCCGACCGGAACGACCTTGCCGGCTGAGCGCTTTTCCCAATCCAGAAGGAGGGAGATCGCGCACGGCAGCATGGTCAGGGTCAGCAGCGTGGCGACCGCGAGCCCGCCGATGATGGCGTAGGCCATCGGCCCCCAGAACACCTGCGGCGCGATGGGCACCATGCCGAGGATAGCGGCGCAGGCGGTGAGCAGGATCGGACGGGCGCGATGAGTCGAGGCATGGACGATGGCTTTGCGACCGTCATCGCCGGCGGCGACGTTGGTGTCGACCTCCTCGATGAGGATGACCGCGTTGCGGATGATCATGCCGGCGAGCGCGATGACGCCGAGCTGTGCCACGAAGCCCATGGGCGTGCCCGTTGGCAGCATCGCCATTACGACCCCGATCAGGCCGAACGGAGCCATCGCCAGGGCGAGGAACACTCGGGAGAAACTCCTCAGCTGCACCATCAGCAGGGCGAGCATCACTAGCAGCGTCATCGGCAGCACGGCGATGATGGATGCGTTGCCCTTGGCGGCCTCCTCGACCGCACCGCCGACCTCGATGCGGTAACCCGTGGGGAGGCGCGAGGCATACTCGTCGACCGAGGGGGCCAGCATGCTGACGACGGTTGCGGGCTGAACCCCCTCACGGATGTCGGCCTGCAGGGTGATCAGCGACAGCCGCTGGCGCCGCCAGACGATGGGCTCCTCCACGCCATACGAGAGGTCGGCGATCTGGCGCAACGACACGCTGCGTCCCTCGGGCCCGCGAATCTGCAGGTTGGCGAGGGTCGCGAGGTCGGTCCTTGCACCGATGGCCGCCCTGGCCATCACGTCGACCAGCCTGTCCTGGTCACGCACCGTTGTCACCGTCACCCCCGAGAAGGTCGCCGCCATGGTGCTTGCGACATCCTGCGACGAAAGCCCCAAGCTCCGGGCCTGCGTCTGGTCGATCCGGACCTTGACGCTACGCTCGGGCTCGCCCGAGTTCAGGTGCACGTCCCGCGCGTCCGGGCTCCCAGCCACGACGTTGGCGAGGCCGGCGGCGATATCCCGAACCTTGGACGCGTCCGGCCCGGTCACACGATACTTCAGCGGCCAACCTACGGGGGGACCGAGTTCGAGCGGGGTGGCACGGGCGATCAGGTGCGAGAAGTCCTTCCGGAACGCCGCTTCCAGCCGCGCCTTCAGGGCATCCCGCGCCTTCAGGTCCTTGGTGACGACGACCGTCTGGGTGACGTTCTCGTTCTGCAGGAGGACGTCCATGGGCAGATAGAAGCGGATCGCACCCGAGCCGACGTAGGTCGAGTAGCGCTCGATGCTCGCATCGCCATGGAGGAGGGCCTCAAGCTTGCCGGCTTCGCGCTGGGTCGCCTCCACCGACGCGTTCTGAGGTAGCGACAAGCTCACGAGGAGATCGGGCCGGTCCGAGGGCGGGAAGAACTGTTCCTCCAGGTATGCGGATGCCCAGAGCGATACGCCGAGGGCGGCGACGGCCGCCATCGCGGTGGTCCAGCGATGCCCGAGCAACCAAGACAACCCGGCCTCGTAGGTCCGCATGATCCGACCTTTCCCGTGGGCGTGCTGCGGCATCGAGTTCGGCAGGATGAGTGTGCCCAGCAGCGGCGAGAACAGGACGGCGACGATCCAGGATGCCGAAAGCGAGATCAGCACGACCATGAACATCGAGAAGCAGTATTCTCCCGAGCTCGATTGCGCGAAGCCGATGGGGATGAAGCCTGCGATCATGACGAGCGTGCCCGTCAGCATCGGGAACGCCGTCGACTCGTACGCGAAGCTCGCCGCGCGCGTGAGGTTCCAGCCGGTTTCCAGCTTCCCCACCATCGCCTCGACGGTGATCATCGCGTCGTCGACTAGAAGGCCAAGGGCGATGATGAGGGCGCCCAGCGAGATGCGCTGGAGGCCGATCCCGGTGAGCTCCATGCCGATGAAGGTCATCGCGAGCACGAAGGGGATGGATATGCTCACGACGAGTCCGGCCCGGACGCCCAGGGAGAGGAACGAGACGCCGAGAACGATGGCGATGGCCTCCAGCAGCACCTTCACGAAGCTGCTCACGGCCTCCGTCACCACGGTCGACTGGTCGGCGACCTGCGTGACCTCGATGCCGTAGGGCAGCGTCGCCTTCACCTCGGCCATGCGGGCCTTCACGGCTTCCCCGAAGTTCAGGAGGTTGCCTGTCGGTCCCATCGAGATGGCGAGACCCATCGCCTTCTGGCCGTTGACCCGGAAAAGCGGTGCCGGAGGATCCATCGGACCTCGCTGGATCGTGGCAAGCTCGGCGAGCGGGACGAAACGGTCGTTCGCGCGAAGCGTCACGCTTCTGAGGGACTCCTCCGAGGTGAAGGCGCCGCTCACCCGCAGCGAGACCTTCTCGTCGGGCAACCGGATGGTGCCTGAGGGCTCGACGGCGTTCTGGGCCTTCAGCGCCTGGACCAGTGCCTGCTCGTCAAGTCCATAGCCGGCCAGCGTGCCGGGCGAGAACTCGACCCGTATCCGCTCCTCCTGCACGCCGAGAAGCTGCACTTTGCCGACGTCGGGCACCCGGAGGATCTCCGCGCGTACCCGGTCGAGGTGGTCGCGCAGTTCCCGGTCGGAGAAGCCCTCTGCGCTGAAGCCGTAGATCTGCCCGAATGTGTCGCCGAACTCGTCGTCGAAGAACGGTCCCTGAACACCGGTCGGCAGGGTAGCAACAATGTCGGCGATCTTCTTGCGGGCCTGGTACCAGGCATTGCCGACCACATGCGCCGGGGCATCGTCGCGCAGGTTGACCATGATCACGGTCTCGCCGGCGCGCGTGTAGCTGTCGAGACGGTCCAGGTAGGGCACCTCTTCCAGCTTCTTCTCAAGGCGATCCGTGAGAAGCTTCACCGTGTCGGGAACCGTCGCGCCGGGCCACAGGGCGGAGACGACCATGGTCTTGATGGTGAAGGGCGGATCCTCGTTGCGACTGAGCCGGGTGTAGCTCAGCACGCCACCGACCAGCGTCACCAGCATGAGGAAGAAGATCAGCGGCTTCTGGGCGAGCGCCCAGGCCGAGAGGTTGAAGCCATCGCTGGCTGCTGGGGAGGGACCGTTCGCACTCATCGCGCAGGGCCCTCCGAAGCACTTTCCGGGCCTCGTTCGTAGGCGACCTTCTGGCCCTGGCGCAGCTTGCTCACCCCGGCGGTGACCACGGGGTCGCCCTCTCGAAGGCCGGTGGCGATAAGAACCTGGGCTGCCCCGTATCGGGCGACCTGGACGGGCTTGCGCACCAGTTCCCGCTTGTCGGCGTCGACGACGAACACGGCCGGATGCCCGTCCTCGCTCGTCATCGCGGAGGCTGGCACCGCCATAAGGGGGGCCCCGGAGATGATCAGCCGCCCCGTGACGATGGCGCCGAAGGACATCGAGGCGGGGGCGTCCGGCAGGGCGATGCGGACGCGGTAGGATCGGGTCGTCGCGTCCGCGGTCGGGCTGACGTCGCGGATCGGGCCGACGACCTTCACAGCCGGGTTCGAGACGAGGGAGACCTCAATGCGGGCATCCTCGGGCGCGGCGTTGATCAGGCGTTCCGATACGTTGAAGACGGCATCCTTCTCGCTCGTCGAGGCCAGCTTCACGGCCATCTGACCGGCGTTCACGACCTGGCCGGCATTGACGCCGATGGCGCTGACGATTCCCTCGGTCGGCGCGCGCAACTCGGTGTAGTCGAGCTTGTTGCGCACGCTTTCCAGGTTGGCCTTGACGGCCTTGCGACGCGCATCGGCGCTCCGCCAATTCGCCTCGACCTCCTCGACCCTGGCCAAGGCGACGATCTCCTTCGAGAAAAGAATGCGCTGCCGGTCGAGGTTGGACCTGGCCAGGGCTTCAGCCGCCTCGGCGCTCCTAAGGTCGGCCTCGACGCTCTGGACCTCGTTGCGCACGTCCTCCGGGTTCAGCGTCGCGAGCAACTGCCCGCGGGCGACGAGCGCGCCGACCTCGACGTTCCGGGTCGCGACGCGCCCGTTGATGCGAAACCCGAGATCGGTCTCGATGTGTGGCTGGACATCCCCGGTCTGGGCGACCTCCTCGCCGATGGCGCCGGCCTTGGCGATGACGGTGCGAACGGGACGTGGCGCCTCCGCTGCCCGCTCCTCCTCCTTGCATCCGCCCAAGGCGACGAGGAGCGCGAACACGCAGGCATGGACCGCCACGATGCTTCCCAGATAGGCCAACGTCAGATCTCCTCAGGGGGTCGGGCAAGACCGCGAAGGACGGTCCGTACGGCGGAGGCGACAAGGGTGTCGGCGTCGCTGAAGTCGATCTCGCGGACCGTGACCGCCATGACGACGATGCCATGGACGCTCGCGACGAGGATCCGCGCGATGTCGCCGGTTTCCATCGGGCGGAACAGTTCGAGACCTTGCGCACGCTCGATGGTGGCCAGCAGCACCCTGTAACCATCGAGGATCCTGGGATCGGTCATCTCGATTTTACCGACAGCGGCATCGAGGAAGATGATCCGGAAGCGGTCCGTATCTTCGAGCGCGAAGGCTCCGTACGCGACGGCCATCCGCTCGATGGAACGCAGCGCCTCTGTTTCGTCGGCATCGATAGCCAGCAGCCGCTTCGTGAAGCTGTCCAACGCCTCGGCGCAGTAGGCCATCAGGACGTGCTGCTTGGTCGGGAAGTAGCGGTACAGCGCCCCGGCGGTCAGCCCCACCGCGGCGGCGAGTGTCCGCATCGAAAGTCCGGCATAGCCCTTGGAAACGACGATGCGACCCGCTTCGGCAACGATGCCGTCGCGGGTTGCTGCCAGATGCTCGTCAGTCAATGCTGGTCGCGGCATAGAAACCCCGTTCACTGAACGCGTTCAATAAACACGTTCAGTGAACGATGCAAGTGGGCGGTCGTCAGGGTCGGGAATGCTTCGCCCGCGACGTCGAAAAAAGACGTCCGCCGCGGTGGGGCCTCTTTGCCTTACGGGTTGGCACTGGCTCGGGGGAAAGATCATCTTCGGCCGAAAAGCTTCAGAAGATGGTATCGAGCTTCATCGATTTTTGAGCAGAGCTCGCTGTGTCACGGACCTGAATGGACGGAGGTCTGCTTTGGGGCCAGATCAAAACAGCGTCGAAGGGCTCGAACGGGTCGGGAACTGTCCGTCCGCCCTGCGATCGGGTTGGGTTGGGACCCACCTGTACCCTTTCGGACGCGTGGATCGCCATTCCGTCGCCCCGCACATATCGCCTCGGGCATCCGCCCTTTGCCGCCCTTCGATGACCGATGCCTGTGCGGGAAAGCGGAATGTGACTTGAAAGATACCGAACGGTCTGTATGTATCTGCTCATCGATTCACCGGTGAGACCATGCCGAGCCAAGCCTTCGCCTACGCCGCCTTGACCGTCGCCATCCTCTGCGAGGTTGCGGGCACGACCTTCCTGCAGAAGTCCGAGCAGTTCACACGGCTCGTGCCGACGCTGGCGATGGCAGCATTCTATGCCGGCGCGTTCTACCTGATGACGCATGCCCTGAAGGTCATGCCGCTCGGGATCACCTACGCCATCTGGAGCGGGGTCGGCGTCGTGCTGACCGCCGTGATCGGCGCCACGGTCTTCAAGCAATCGCTCGACCTGCCCGCCATGGTCGGCATCGCCATGATCCTCGGTGGCGTCGTGGTGATGCAGGTGTTCTCGACGACGACGGGGCACTGACCATGGAGAACGCCTACCGCCGCAGGAAGCAGCCGGAGCTCGTTCGGCGCACGCTGCTCGACTGCGCGGCCAAGCTCGCCATCGAGCAAGGGCTCGCCGCCGTGACCGTGCAGGCGGTCTGCGCGGCGGCGGGCGTCACCAAGGGTGCGATGTTCCACCACTTCGCGAGCAAGCAGGCACTCATCGACGCGGTGGTCGCCGAACTCCTGGAGAAGCTCGACGCCGACATCGAGGCGGCGATGGCGACCGATCCGCAGCCGTACGGCCGCTTCACCCGGGCCTACGTGACGGTGACCCTGGACGACCTGATGCTGAACCAGGGCAGCCAGTGGACTGCCCTTTACATCTCGTCGCTGACCGAACCGAGCCTGCGACGGGTGACGGCGGCGTGGTTCTTGAAGTTCGTTGAGCGGCACCGCGCGACCGACGACCACCCGACGCTGGAGATCGTGCGACTGGCGGCCGACGGTGTCTGGCTCGCCGGCCTCCTGCGCGACGATGGCGGCCCGATGCCTGATCTCCCCGCCCTCCGCCGGCGACTGGTGGCGATGACGCTTCCCGACTGAGCGGTCCCGCCGGACCGTCCTTCCCACCGTCCCGGACCAAGGACCCGCCACCCCATGCGAGAGCGTGAACGCAGACGCCTGCCCATCGTCCCGGTGATTACGACCTGCATCGTGATCCTAGCCCTCTTCGGCTGCAAGCCGAGCGCCACCGACCCGACGACGCCCGGGGCGGAGACGCCCCCCATGGACGTGTCGACCGTGACCGTGGCGGCGACCACCATGCCACGCATGCTCGACCTGCCTGGGCGGCTGGCCTCGACCCGCGTGGCCGAGGTCCGGGCGCAGGTCTCCGGCATCATCCAGCAACGCACCTTCGAGGAGGGCAGCGTTGTCGGAAAGGGGGACGTGCTTTTCCAGATCGATCCGGCGATCTACAGGGCGGAGGTCGATGCCAAGACTGCCGCGGTCGCCCGAGCCGAGGCCACGCGGGTGCAGGCCCAGCGCCAGTCCGAGCGCACCGAGACACTGGTCGAGCGACAGGCCGCCAGCACCGCCCAGAACGACATCGCGGTCGCCACCCTTCGGCAGGCCGAGGCCGATGCGGCCAGTGCCAAGGCGCAGCTCGCCCGCGCCCGGATCGACCTCGACTTCGCCACCGTGCGGGCTCCCATCGCGGGACGGATCGGGCGTGCCCTGATTACCGAAGGGGCGCTGGTCGGCGGGACCGACGCGACGAAGCTCGCGGTGATCCAACAGATCGACCCGATCTTCGCCGACTTCAACGCTTCCGCCTCGGACCCGGGCCGGCTCACCGAGCGCGCCGCCGGCAAGGAGGCGACGGAGGTGAGGCTGGTCCGGGCTGACGGCAGCTCGTACCCTGATGCGGGCCGCCTTCTGTTCACGGATGTCGGCGTCGACCCGGGTACCGGGCAGGTCAGCCTGCGCGCGACCTTCCCGAATCCGAAGGCCGCACTGCTGCCGGGGACCTACGTCCGCGTGCGGGTCGCGCAGGGCATGAAGGCCGACGCCGTCATCGTCCCGGCGCAGGCGATCCAGCGTAGCAGCGCCGGGGAGGCCCAGGCCTACGTCGTCGAGGACGGGAAGACCGCCTTGCGACCGCTGCGCACCAGCGCGCTTACCGATGCCGGCTGGATCGTCGAGGAGGGGCTCAAGGCCGGGGAGACCGTCGTGGTCGAGGGCTTCCAGAAGGTCCAGCCCGGCATGGCCGTCAATCCCGTCGCCTGGACCGGTGGCAGGACGGCCGCCGCCCCCGAACCCCGCTGACTTCGGTCCAAAACCCCCGTCGTCTCGGCCCCGCTTGCGCAGGCGAATTCCCATGACCCGGTTCTTCATCGACCGCCCGATCTTTGCCTGGGCGATCTCGCTCTTCATCATGCTGGTGGGCGCGATCTCCATCGCCGTCCTGCCGGTGTCGCAGTACCCGGAAGTGGCGCCTGTCACGATCCAGGTCACGGCGACCTACCCGGGCGCCCCGCCGGAGCGGCTCTACGACGGCGTCACCCGCATCATCGAGGAGGAGCTCAACGGCATCCCAGGGCTGATGTACTTCGAGAGCACCAGCGATACCTCCGGCACGGCCCAGATCATGGCCTCCTTCGCGCCGGGCTCGGACGCCTCGAAGGCGACGGTCGCGGTCCAGAACCGGATCAAGCGCATCGAGGCGCGGTTGCCGCGCGCCGTGACCCAGCAGGGCGTGATCGTCGAGGAGGCGAGTACGAGCTTCCTCCAATTCGTGGCGCTGAGCTCACGCGATGGCAAGATGAGCGACACCGACCTCGGCGACCTTGCCGCGCGCCGGGTGGTGGGCGAGCTGCGCCGGGTACCCGGCGTCGGACGCGCCACCCTGTTCTCGTCCGAGAAGGCGCTGCGCATCTGGATCGACCCGGTCAAGCTCGTCGGCCTCAACATGACGCCCGGTGACGTCACGGCGGCGGTGGGGGCGCAGAACGCCCAGATCGCCTCCGGCATCGTCGGGGCGCAGCCGGCCAGGGAAGGCCAGCGCATCGCCGCCAACGTCCTGGTGAAGGGACAGCTGACCACGCCGCGCGAGTTCGGTGAGATCGTCCTGCGCGCCAACATGGACGGATCGTTGGTGCGCCTGCGCGACGTCGCCGAGGTCGAGCTCGCCGGCCAATCCTACACCATGCAGACCCGCCTCGACGGACGCCCGGCCGCCGGCATCGGCATCCAGTTGGCGCCCGGCGGCAACGCGTTGGCGACGGCCACCGGCGTGAAGGCCAAGATCGCTCAGCTCGGCAAAACCCTGCCGCCGGACGTCGCCATCACGGTTCCCTACGACACCACACCCTTCGTCGAGGTCTCGATCCGGAAGGTGCTGATGACGCTCGCCGAGGCGATGGCGCTCGTCTTCGCGGTGATGTTCCTGTTCCTCCAGAACGTGCGCTACACCCTGATCCCGACCATCGTGGTGCCGGTGGCCCTGCTCGGCACCTGCGGCGCGCTGCTGCTCGCGGGGTTCTCGATCAACGTGCTGACCATGTTCGGCATGGTGCTGGCCATCGGCATTCTCGTCGACGACGCCATCGTCGTGGTCGAGAACGTCGAGCGCATCATGAACGAGGAGGGCCTGCCCCCGAGGGCGGCGACCGCCAAGGCCATGGGCCAGATCACCGGCGCCATCGTCGGCATCACCCTGGTGCTGATCGCGGTGTTCGTGCCGATGGCGTTCTTCCCCGGCTCGGTCGGGGTGATCTACCGCCAGTTCGCGGTCAGCATGGCGACCTCCATCGCCTTCTCCGCCTTCCTGGCCCTGTCCCTGACCCCGGCGCTCTGCGCGACCCTGCTCAAGCCGATCGAGGCCGGCCATGCCCATGGCAAACGCGGTGTCTTCGGCTGGTTCAACCGCCGCTTCGCTTCGGGGACGCACGCCTACCGTTCTGGCGTGGCAGGCATGCTGCGCCGCCCGATGCGCGCGCTGCTCGTCTACGCAGTGCTCGTCGCCGCGCTCGGCTGGGGCTACGTGCGGATGCCGTCGGGCTTCCTCCCCGTCGAGGACCAGGGATACGTCATCGTCGACGCACAGACGCCGCCGGAATCCTCCGCCGAACGAACCCTCGACGTCGCCAAGCGGATCGAGGAGCACTTCGCCCGCGAGCCCGGCGTCGACAACCAGATCCTGCTGCTCGGCTACGGCTTCTCGGGCCAGGGCCAGAACGCGGCGCTCGCCTTCGTCGGATTGAAGCCGTGGCAGGAACGCGGCCCGAACGACGGCGCCGAGGCCATCACTGCCCGTGCCAATGCAGTGCTCGGCGCCTTGCCCGACGCCATCGCCATGTCGCTCGCCCCGCCGGCCATCGACTCCCTCGGCAATTCCAGCGGCTTCAGCTTCCGCCTTCAGGACAAGGGGCAGCAGGGCTACTTGGCGCTCGCCGCTGCGCGCGACCAACTGCTGGCTGCCGCCTCGCAGAGTTCGGTCCTCCAGGGCGTCTACGTCGAGGGCCTGCCGACGGCGCCCCAGGTCGAGCTCATCCTCGACCGTGAGAGGGCAAACGCGCTCGGCGTCACCTTCGCCGACATCAACGACACGCTCTCGACCAGCCTCGGCTCGGCCTACGTCAACGACTTCCCGAACCAGGCCCGCATGCAGCGGGTCATCGTCCAGGCAGTGGCCGGACAGCGGATGAAGGCTGAGGATCTGCTCGATCTCAACGTGCGCAACGCCAAGGGTCAGATGGTCCCCCTGCAATCGTTCGCGCGGATCGAGTGGAAGATGGGCCCGTCGCAGGTGGTGGGCTTCAACGGCTACCCGAGCATCAAGTTCGGCGGCAGCGCGGCGCCAAGCTACGCCAGCGGCGACGCCATGGCCGAGATGGAGCGCCTCGCGTCGAAGCTTCCGTCCGGGTTCGACCACGCTTGGACCGGACAGTCCCTGCAGGAAAAACTCTCCGGGAGCCAAGCGGTCTACCTGCTCGCCCTGTCGCTGTTCTGCGTCTTCCTCTGCCTCGCGGCGCTCTACGAGAGCTGGTCGATCCCGCTGGCCGTCCTGCTCGTGGTGCCGACCGGCGTGGTCGGCGCCATCTTCGCCATGCTGCTGCGGGACATGCCCAACGACGTCTACTTCAAGGTCGGCCTCATCACGGTGATCGGCCTGACCGCGAAGAACGCCATCCTCATCATCGAGGTGGCCAAGGACCTCGTGGCGCAGGGCCGCTCGGTCCGCGACGCGGCGCTGGAGGCGTGCGAGCTGCGCTTCCGCCCCATCGTGATGACCTCGTTCGCCTTTATCCTCGGCGTGGTGCCGCTCGCCGTCGCCACGGGCGCGAGCATGAACAGCCAGCGGGCCATCGGCACCGGCGTGCTCGGCGGCATGATCACGGCGACGGTGCTGGCGGTGTTCGTCACCCCGCTGTTCTTCGTGCTGATCGCCTCGGCCTTCCGCGGCAGGCCGGGAGACACGTCTTCGCGTGCGGCCGATGAAACGATGAGCTTGCCCTCGGACATCGATATGACGCGCGGTGTTCGATGAAGAGTGACGGATTGCCGGAGGTTTGCCTCTGGCAATCAACCAATCCGACCTCTCACGCTGTCCACGCAGACCGCCCATGAACCGTCACGCACGGCGCAACGAACGGCCGCTTTCCGGGTGGCCCAGGTGAGAGAGCGGTGACCGGGTTGGGTCGGATGCGGAACGTCCGCTTCCAGGTAGACAGCCAGCTTCCGCTTATGGCGCACAGCGGCGATGATGAATGGCCTAGTTGGGTGGATTTTTGCTTGTCCGATTCTGATCTGCAAAACTGCTACAGCCGTCGTTCGCTACGCTGGCGATGCTTTGGCAGCTCTGCGTCATCTTCGGACCTTCGAACGCATACGGTCGAAGGTCCACTTATTGTACAAGACCGGACTAAATCACAAAAGGAAACCCTGAGAAACGGCCTCGGGGTTATTCCTGCTTCGTTCCCGGGTTCTCCCTGATAGGTCTCGGCCGCGGCATCTCCTAACGTTACGGCGCACAATTCGGGAGCTAGCCATGAAACCGTTGAGACTGATGACGCTCGCGATCCTGGCGCTTGGCGCGCTTCTCACGACAGGTTCAATCGACCAGGGGCGGATCGGCGTTGGCACTGTCCAGGCCGCCGGCGGGTGCGGCGTTGGCTTCCACCGCGGACCCTATGGCGGCTGCCGGCCCAATGTTTATGGTGGCTACTACGGGGCGCCAGGCTACTACCGGGGTGGCGCTGTTTATGGTGGGCGTGCGGTCTACGGCGGACGCGCGGTCTACGGACGGCGCGTCTACGGCGGTCGCGGCGTCTACGGCCGACGTGCCGGGGTATATCGCGGTTTCCATGGTGGCGGTCGCGGCTTCCACGGTGGTGGGCGCTTCCACAGGTAGGCTGGCCTGCGGTCAGGAGGAACTGCCGCCGCTCGGTACCGTCGCAGTGACTCGGAAACCGTCGTTTCGGGGCATGATCGCCAACGATCCGCCCAAAGCCTCGACCCGGTCTCGCATACCTCGGATGCCGGCTCCCTCGACCATAGGTGACATGAGAGGAGCGCCAGCAGGCCGACTGGTGGTCACGTTGTCGACCTCAAGTTCTATTTGTCCAGAATGGCCCAGCCGAAACGCCATGCGGGCCGCTTTCGTTGCGGAATGGCGCTGCACGTTGGTGAGCGCCTCCTGCGCCACCCGGTAGAGCGCGATCTCGACCTCCGGCGGCCAGCGCCGCCCGGCAAGCTCCTCCGCGACCATGACGGCTACACGCACACCTGCACGCTTCTCGAATCCCTCGGCCAAGGTCGGTAACGCGACGCCGAGTCCCGCCTCGTCAAGGAGAGCCGGATGAAGGACGTAGGCCAGGGTGCGGAGTTCGCTCACGCTCGCTTCGATCAAAGAACGCGCGTGAGACAGGGCTTCTCGAACCTCCGGCAACGGAGCGACCATGCCCCGCTCAACGGCTCCGAGCTCGAAGCCCGCGGCGATTAGGTTTTGTCCGGTCGTGTCATGAAGCTCGCGCGCGATGCGCCGGCGCTCAGTGTCTTCGCGGCGAAGCACGTCCTCGGTGAAGCGGCGCAGCCCGCTCTCCACCTCGCCTTCGGGCGTCCGTGCCATCTCGGTGGCGGCACCGAAGATGTAGCCCTCGCGACCGCTGGCATCAGTCAGTGGCACAAGGACGGTGCTCCAGGTGAACTCGCTGCCTCCAAGATGGACGCGACGTTCGGTGCGTCGCGTCTGGCCCGAGGCGAGCACGGAGCGGTAGTCGGTCTCGATCAGGTCCACGTCCTCTGGCGCGAAGAATTCACGTGTGGTCCGGCCGACGAGGCGCGCAGACATCCGGCCGAGCTCTCCCGATCGAGTGAACGTGAGCGCTTCCAGCACGAACCTACCATCGGGCTTCGCTGCAATGATGAATTGGACATCGGATGAGCCGGCCACGAGTCCGCGCAGCCCTGTGTGCTGTCGTAGGCGCCGAGCCCGTCGGCGGCCAACGGCGGGCACAAGGAGGGCTGCCGCAGCCAGCAGCACTCCTTCGGCCCCCGCGATGAGGTAGACCTGCTCCCGCCAGGAGCGAAGAGCGTTGCTCTTCGAGCGGCACACCTCGACAGTGAGGTTGCCGACCTTCACTTTCTCTGCAAATGCCATCGAATCCGTAGTGGCATTCGCTTCCCCGGGCCCGCACGGAGCCTCGGGTGCTGGCCTCTCCCCTACGTCGTATTCGCCACCGTCTTCCGACCGCCACTCGACGAGGAAGCGGCCGTTGCCGTTCGTCAGCTGAATGAGGTCCGCCTTACCCCTGCCCACGCCCTGAAACACCACCCGGACCTGGTCGACGTTGATCACCGCGGCCACGATGCCCTCGAAGGCTCCGTCCTTCGCAGGCAGGCGCCGGCTCATCGGCAGGGCAAGGCCTGCCATGAAGGGCGAGCGGCGTTGCATGCCGACGTAGAGCCCTCCGTCCCCCTCTTTCTGCGCAACAAAGTAGTCGCGATCCGCGACGTTGACCTGCGGCGTGTCCGGGCCGTAGGTGACGACGTCCCCGTTCGGTCGCACGAAGCCGAGAATGAGGTAGGGTGAGAGCCGCTGGTTGTTCGAGCAGAGCGGCGACGGACAGAGCTTATCCGTGCTGGCACTCCCGAAGTTCTCGCCGGGGGCCAATTCCGAGAGCCGCCTCAAGACGACGTCGATTAGGCCGAGCAGGCTGCCGACCGAGTTGGCTGCGGACGCTGCCGCGCTCGAAACATCGTCACGCGCTGCGGAGAGTGCGGCGTCGCGGGCCCCATAAGCCCATAGGACGGTCGGTACGACGACGGCCGTGGCGCAAGCCGTCCAGCCCAACCAGAGGAGTGCAACCGCAGTGGCATGGCGGGCTCCCCCCGTCTTACGCAGCCAGCCGCTTACACGCCCAAACCATCCTGCCGAAGCGCCGCCACCATCCTGCCCGCCCGGGTTCGGTTCCAAGGATGCCCCCCTCGTCCCAGACAGCCGCACCTCGGAATCCCGATCGCCCTCTGTCGGTGATCCGTAAGTTCCCTATCGAAGCAGGGGTAACAAAGCGTCTCAGGGACTCGTAAATTTGCGCCAAATCGAACAGTTGTGGGGCACTATTGACGGCGATTGACTGTCGCCTCTGCAAGCACTGTATCCAGAATACATCGTCGCGCGCAATAGCAACTTCTCAGGGTTTTTATGTTGCCGACCTAGGGTTTTCCCCGATTGTCAGCCGCGGGCCAAGTCACCGACCTTATAGATCGACCAACGTTTGGGAGGCCGACATGGGACCCGTCATGCGTCACCTCGTCGGTGGAATGGTCCTGGCGACCGCTACCGTGCTCACCATCTCGGCCCACGCGGCGGAGGGTGGCCTGAGCTTCTACATTGAGGGGCAGGCCGTGCCGCTCGGCGGCATTGTGCCCCCACCCGGCCTCTACTTCGACAGCACCACCTACTTCTACAACGGCAAGCTCGGTGGCAATCGCACGACCCAGATCGGTGGCAATGTGGTCGCCAACGTCAACGTGAACCTCGTAGCCGACTTTGCGACAGCTCTATGGGTCACGCCCGTGGATCTGTTCGGCGGCAACCTCGCTTTCGCCTTCGTGATGCCGTTCGGCGAACCGGCGGTACGGGCTGGCATCCTTCTCGACGGCCCGCTGATCAACCAGCGCGTGGGCCGCCCTGTTGGGGCCAGTGTAAGTGATAGCACCCTCAATCCGGGCGACCCCATCGTGTCGGCCAGCCTCGGCTGGCACTCCGGCAACTGGCACTGGAAGCTGGCAGGCGTGCTCAGCATCCCGGCCGGCGGCTACGAGCCGGGGCAGCTCTCGAACATCGCGCTGAACCGCTACATCGGCGACATCTCGGCCGGTGCCACCTACCTCGATCCTGTCCTCGGTATCGAGCTTTCGACGGCGGCCGGGTTCACGATCAACGGTACGAACCCCGCGACGCGCTATGCGACGGGCAACGAGTTCCACGTCGACGTCTCGGCCTCGAAGTACCTATCCAAGGAAGTCTCCGTCGGCGTTATCGCCTCGCACTATCAGCAGATTACCGGCGATAGCGGCCCTGGCGCCCGGCTCGGACCGTTCAAAGGCCGTGTGACGGCAGTGGGCGGGACTATCGGCGTTACCGGGGAACTCGGAAAGACTCCGGTCACGGCCCGTCTAAAGGTACTGCGCGAAGTTGAGGTCGAAAACCGATTCCAGGGCACCATCGGCTTCTTTGAGGTCTCGTTCCCGCTCTGGGTCGCTCCACCGAGGGCGGCGCCCGAGCCCAAGCCGCTGGTAAGGAAGTCCTGAAGGAACATTACGTCTCTGCAGCTCAAGGCATCATTATCGGAGCACCGAAGCTTGCAGAATGCGAGCGAGAGGGGCCTGATGGAGTAAGACACAGGCTCACCGCCCAGCCCGGGGCGGCGAGCGTTCGGCATGCCCGGGAGCTACGCGGGAGATCGTCATCTCGTGACTGTGAGCATTCTGATCGTTGACGACCACATCGCCATCCGACGCGGGGTCCGGTCCATCCTGGAAGGGCGCGACGGCTTCACGGTCGTCGCCGAGGCGAGCACAGGCGCTGAGGCCATCGACTTCGCCGCGGGACATCAGCCGGATGTGGCGGTCATCGACTACTCGATGCCGGCGATGAACGGATCCCAACTGACCCGGCGCCTCCGGGAGGCCAGTCCGCGCACCGAGGTGCTCGTCTACACCATGCACGAGAGCGACGCTCTTGTGCGAGACGTGCTGGGCGCTGGCGCACGCGGGTACCTCCTCAAGTCAGATGCCGACCAGCACCTCGTCGCCGCCGTCGACGCACTGGCCCGGCACCAGCCCTATTTCACGAACCGCGTGAACGAGGCGCTGCTGGCCCACTACCTGGCCCATCCAGGTGAGAGTTCGCAAATCGATCTCCTGACCTGCCGCGAACGCGCGGTGGTCCAACTCATCGCCGAGGGTCACTCCAGCAAGCAGGTCAGCGTGGCGCTGGAAGTGAGCTTGAAGACCATCGAGAGCCATCGGGCCTCCGCCATGCACAAGCTCGGCCTAGACTCGACGGCCGCTCTGGTCCGCTACGCCGTGCGCAACAAGCTTGTGGAACCCTAAGGGCATTTCTCCGTCTGTCTCAGGTAATTTCCCTGACTCACTTAGGGTTTTACCCAATAGGACAGGCGCCAAGCGTCTCCTAATGTTTCCCCAGGTTAGGGCTCAAAGATTTCGTGGCAAATGCCACTGAATTCGCCGGGCGGCCATCCTCACAGGGGGTGTCGATGCGGGTCCACTACAAAGCACTGTGCCTTGCAGTCGTCACGTTCCTCATTTCGGGGGCACCCGAGCCAACCCAGGCTGCTCCTCTTAGCTCGGGGGCTGTCATTGGCTCCCTCCCGGAAAGCACGGTTAAGCTCGTCGCACGACGGCATGCATTCCGGGGCGATTTTAGGGGCGGTGGCGTCAGGGGCGGTTTCGCCGGCCGCCGGATGGGTGGCTACGGACGCGTCGGGCGTCCTGGGTTCGCAGCAGGCGGCGTGCAGCGTCGTGGTATAGCAGGCGGATATGCCCGTCGGGGCGGGGTTGTCGTGCGCCGGAACGTTGTGGTCGCTGGCGTCTACCGGCCCCGCGGTGCTTGGTGGCCCGCAGGTGGTGCACTCGCCGCAGGTACCGCCATCGGCTTCGTGGGAGCCGCCACGGCCGCAGCCTGGGCCGGTGCGCCCCCGGCACCCGGTTACTGTTGGTTCTACACGGATTCCTCGCGGACACAGGGCTTCTGGGACCGCTGCCCGGCCTGAGCACAGGAGGTTGCCATGGACATCCGTAAGTGCATCGCCGAGGCCATCGGCACTGCGCCCTCAGCCGAAGTCACCGGCTTGTCGCCAACCGCCCCGGCGGAGTGACCCCGCAACAAAACTTCGCTGATTCCTTTCCTGGAGCGACCGATGTCGGGTGCCATCGTTCTCGACCGACCTGCCGTGCCGGAGGCGGTAGACGACATGATCCTCGTGCCGGGCGGGACCTTCCGCATGGGCTCGGAGCGGCACTACCCGGAGGAAGCGCCAGTCCATCGCGTCACCGTCGACGCGTTCCGGATCGACCGCACTCCCGTCACCAACGCTCAGTTCCGGGCCTTCGTGCGCGCTACCGGGTACATTACCGTGGCGGAGAAACGCCCCGACGCGATGGACTACCCAGGGGCCTTGCCACACATGCTTCAGGCAGGCTCGCTTGTGTTCAAGCCTCCGAAGGGGCCAGTGGACCTGCAGGCCTGGGGTTCGTGGTGGCGGTTCAAGTTCGGTGCGCACTGGCGCCGTCCCAGGGGGGCTGGCTCATCCATCGCCGGCCTCGACGAACATCCGGTGGTCCACGTCGCCTACGCGGACGCCGAAGCCTATGCCCGCTGGGCCGACAAGGATTTGCCGACCGAGGCCGAGTGGGAGTTCGCGGCCCGTGGGGGCCTCGACGGTGCTGAATTCGCATGGGGCGATGAACTAACCCCGGGCGGGCGGCACATGGCCAATACCTGGCAAGGCGCCTTCCCGCACCAGAACTTGGCCGAGGACGGCTACGAGCGCACCTCGCCTGTCACCGCCTTCCCGCCGAACGGCCACGGGCTCCACGACATGATCGGCAACGTCTGGGAGTGGACGGCCGACTTCTACTCAAACCGGCACCCGGGCGAGGCGCCCAAGGCCTGCTGCGTTCCCCAGAACCCCAGGGGCGGCGGAGAGGACGGGAGCTACGACCCGAACCAACCCGAGATCCGGGTTCCCCGCAAGGTGATCAAGGGCGGTTCGCATCTGTGCGCACCGAACTATTGCCGTCGTTACCGCCCGGCTGCGCGCCACCCGCATCCAGTCGACACGTCCACCAGCCACATCGGTTTCCGCTGCGTCATCAGGAAATGAGGAAAGCCATGAGCCACGATGAGGGGAACGGCCGGATTGAAGGTGCTTCGAGCCCGCATGACGCAAGCCTCAGCCGCCGGCGGATGTTGCTCGCCGGAACGGCGCTCGCGGCGACTGGCTTCACGAGCGGGGCGCCCCTGGCTCAAGGTCAGCCCCCGGCGCAGCCATCCGCGCCGCCAAGACCCGGGTCTACGGGCGGGGGCTCGAAGCCGAACATCCTCGTGATCTGGGGCGACGACATCGGCATCGCGAATATCAGCACCTACTCCAACGGGCTCATGGGCTACGAGACTCCCAACATCGACCGCGTTGCCAAGGAAGGCCTTAAGTTCCAACACTACTACGGCGAGCAGTCCTGCACGGCCGGCCGCTCAGCCTTCCTCACCGGACAACACATCATCCGGACCGGTCTCAGCAAGGTCGGTTTCCCCGGCGCGCCCATGGGCATGAGCCAGCTCGACCCCTCTATCGGAGGCTTGCTGAAGAACCTCGGCTACGCCACCGGCCAGTTTGGCAAAAACCACCTCGGCGACCGTAACGAGTCGCTGCCAACCGTGAACGGGTTCGACGAGTTCTTCGGCAACCTCTACCATCTCAATGCCGAGGAGGAGCCGGAACTGCCGGACTACCCGAAGGACCCGGCTTACAGGGCCAAGTTCGGCCCGCGCGGTGTCCTACGGTGCAAGGCGACCGATGTCGACGACCCGACCGTCGATCCGCGCTTCGGCAAGGTCGGTAAGCAGACCATCGAGGACACCGGCGCCCTCACCAAGAAGCGCATGGAAACCATCGACGACGAGACCTCGGCCGCGGCCGTCGACTACATGAAGCGACAGCAGGCGGGGGGGAAGCCGTTCTTCGTCTGGTTCAATGCAACGCGCATGCACCTGCGGACCCACGTCCGCGGCGAGCACCGCGGCCGCTACAAGCATGGCGACAGCGAGTACATCGATGGCATGCAGGAGCACGATGACACCGTTGGCGTCCTGCTCAAGGCGCTGGATGACATGGGCGTCGCGAACGACACCATCGTGGTCTACTCGACCGATAACGGACCGCACATGAACACGTGGCCGGACGGTGCCATGACCTGGTTCCGCTCCGAGAAGAATACGAACTGGGAAGGCGCCTTTCGCGTGCCCTGCCTGGTCCGCTGGCCGGCCCGCATCAAGGCCGGCACCGTGACCAACGAGCTCATGAGCCATAACGACTGGATACCGACGCTCTGCGCAATCGCCGGTGAGCCGGACATCGTCAACAAGCTGAAGGCCGGTTACGTGGCCAACGGCATAAACTACAAAGTTCATCTGGACGGATACGACCAGTCCGCGTTCCTTCAGAACGTCAGCGGTAGCGCGGCCAACAACAACGGTACGAAGAGCGCCCGCGACAAGTTCTTCTACGCCGACGACGACGGCCTGCTCGTCGGCGTGAGGCAGGGAGACTTCAAGTACGTCTTCTCCGAACAGCGAATGCAGGGCACGATGGGCCTATGGGCCGAGCCGTTCACAACGCTCCGCCTGCAAAAGATCTTCAACCTGATGCAGGACCCGTTCGAGCGGGCCGATATCACCTCCAATACCTATTGGGACTGGAATCTCAACCACGTCGGCAGCGCCTACGGCATGATGGACGAAGTCTTCCACTTCGTAGCGACATTCAAGGAATTCCCACCGCGCTCCTTCCCGCCGAGCTTTAATCCGGCCAACATCCTCGAAAGCACGCTCGATGGCATCAAGCGACGGGAGGATTTTAGAAAAAACCTGGACCTCGACCGCATCCGGGGTGGCCTGAACAAGATGATCGACCAGCGGATCCAGAGCCCCGGCCTGCGATGACGGGTCGAGCCGGCCTGCCAATCCGGTGGGCCGGTCCACGCCTAGTGAGCAACCTTCCCTTTCATGGTGCTGCGATGAGCAAGACCAATGAGCTTCCGCGACGTGTGGTGCTTGTCGCGATCCTGACTTTCGCTGCCGCGATGGACATTGGCGTCGCTCTCGCGCAGGTCGATGCTCTGCCCTCCTGGAACGAGGGCGCGGCGAAGCGATCGCTCATAGGCTTCGTCGGACGCGTAACCCAGGCCGGTGGTCCCCACTACGTGCCGCCGGCCGAGCGCATCGCAGTCTTCGACAACGACGGCACCCTATGGGCGGAGCAACCTGAATACTTCCAGGCTCTTTTCGCCTTCGACCGCATCAAGGCGCTCGCTGTTGGGTTTCCCGAATGGAGGGACAAGCAACCCTACAAGGCTGTCATCGAGGGCGACGCGAAGGCCCTCGCGGCGGCAGGCGAGAAGGGAATCATCGAGGTCCTGAACGTCACGCATACAGGGATGTCGACGCAGGCATTCGCCGGGATAGTCTCGGATTGGCTATCCAGCGCGCGGCATCCCCGCTTCGACCGGCCCTACGGCGGCCTGGTCTACCAGCCGATGCTTGAACTGCTCGGCTACCTGCGTGCCAACGGCTTCAAGACCTTCATCGTCTCCGGCGGTGGGGTGGAGTTCATGCGTGTCTTCGCCGAGAGGGCCTACGGCATCCCGCCGGAACAGGTCGTTGGTTCGTCCGGGGTCACGCGGTTCGAGATAAGGGCGGACGGCAAGCCAGTCCTTATCAAGGAGCCCGAGGTCGAGTTCGTCGACGATGGACCGGGCAAGCCGTCGGGCATCAATCGCTTCATCGGGCGCCGGCCGATCCTCGCATTCGGAAATTCCGACGGCGACCAGCAGATGCTGGAATGGACCGCCGCTGGGGAAGGTGCGCGCTTCCTAGGCATCGTCCATCACACGGACGCCGAGCGCGAGTACGCCTATGACCGCCGGTCCCACATTGGTCGCCTCGACAAGGTCCTCGACGAGGCGGATCGCCAGGGCTGGATCGTCGTCGACATGAAGCGGGACTGGAACGCGATCTTCCCGCCCTCACCAAGGAGTGAGCGATGATGGCAATCACGCCCATCTCCGCCGTTGTCCAAGGCGATGGCAAGCATCCACGCTCGGTCGCTCGATGGGTGTTTTTCCTGACAGCCCTTGCCGTTGCGACACCGGTTGTCGCGCAAGCCCCGCCTTCGCCAGCGAACGGCTGGGACAACGCCTACTACCAGATCCTAGCAGACAGTCTGCGCCGGGCGGGTCGAGGAAAGTGGGTCTACAGCTCGGATGGCCATGCCGCCGGGCGCATCGCCGACGTGCGTACCTCAGCCGATGGCATGCACGAGGTCATCGTGGTGAACGTGCGTCGCCTGATGGGTGGTGGCGAGATCGCATTCCCAATCGACCGTCTCGTCCGAAACAAGGGCCGCATTGTTGCGAAGGACGACCGAGCCGCGATCCGTACCATGGCTCGGATCGACCGGGTTCGCGCAGGACGAAGCTGATGCGGGGCCTCGTATGGTGCGTTACCCTGGTGTTGGCAGCGCTGTTCCTGCCGGCCGCTGCTATGGCGCGACAGGGCTCACATGACGGCGGACGCATCCGGGTCGTCTACGAGCCCCCGAAGAAGGCGGCCTACCGCGAGATCTACGACGCCATGCGGGAGCGGCGCGTCCTGGAACGTGTGGGGGCCGTCGTCGGGCTCGTACGCCTTCCGACCCGTCTGACCTACCGCCTTAAGGAATGCGCCGGCGAACTCAACGCTTGGTACGCACCTGAGAACCGCAGCATCACCGTCTGCTACGAACTCATCGACAGCATCGTTCGCACCGCGCCCAAAAAGAAGTCGCCAGAGGGTGTCACCCACCAAGAGGCGATCCGGGGGCCGGTCTTCCAGATCCTCATGCATGAGAGCAGCCATGCCCTGTTCGACCTGCTGAACGTGCCGATCCTCGGGCGCGAGGAGGATGCCGCGGATCAGGTCGCCTCGCTGATCCTGCTGCACCTTTCGCCGGCCGATGCCCGGATGGTCGTTGACGGAAGCGCGTACTTCTTCGCGACAACGGCCAGGTACGAACCGGTCGACAAGGGCGCCTATGCCGACGTCCACGGACTGTCCTGGCAGCGGTTCTACAACCTCGCCTGCCTCGCCTATGGCTCGGACAAGCGCCGCTACCACGCCATGCTGACCAAGGGCTATCTGCCGAAGGAGCGGGCCGAAGGCTGCGAGGAGGAATACGGGCAGATCGCCTTCGCGACCGAGAAGCTCATCGGTCCGCACCTGCGCGTGCAACCCAGTGACGGGAAGCGTCTGCGTCGCGCCTTCCGTCCCGCTTCCAAGTAAGGCTCGCCGCGATGCCGCTCATCGACATCTTTACCTGGGTCGTCTTGCTGGTGGTGGCCGCCACCCTCGTCGCATCCCTCATCGCGCTCGGTGTCATGCCGGGTCGCATCGCCCGCAAGCGCGGCCACCCTTGGGCGCAGGCCGTGTCTATCGGAAGCTGGGCCACGCTGGTTTTCGGCTTCGTGTTCTGGCCGCTCATCCTGGTTTGGGCCTACGTTGACGTACCGACCAAACGGGAGACGGTCCAATGATCGTCGTCCTGCTAAATAGCTACATCGCGCTCCTTGTCCTGTTCGTCTGGCTTGGCTTCGTCCGCCTGAACCTTTTCTGGAAGATCTCACCCGTTCTCGTGCTCCTCGCCCTGCTCATCGGATTGTTCATCCCGATGGGATGGGGTGCGCCATGGGGCTCGGCGGCGGTCATCCGCAACTCGGTCCAGATCGTCCCCTCCGTGGCGGGCGAGGTCGTCGACGTACCGGTCGTCGCGAACAGAGCCGTCAAGGAAGGCGACGTCCTGTTCCGCATCGACCCGGTTCCATACAAATCTCAGGTCGATGCCATCCATGCGCAGCTCAAGCTCGCAGAGACCCGCCTCAGCGAGATGACCCAGTTGCAGACCCGAGGGACGGGGCGCGCCTTCGACGTCGAGCAGCGTCATGCCGAGGTGGATCAGCTGAGAGCCCAGCTCGACGGGGCGAAGTGGAACCTCGACAAGACCACAGTGCATGCGCCGGCCGCCGGCTACGTGACGAACCTGGCGCTTCGGAAAGGTGCTCGGGTTACCGCCCAATCTCCCGTCATGGCCTTCATCGACACCTCCGAAACGATCCTGGGCGCGGAGATCGCGCAGATCAACACGCGCTACATCGAACCCGGTCAGCTCGTGGAGGTGACGTTTAAGGCTTTCCCCGGCGAGGTCCATGCCGGCCGGGTCGAGGCAGTGTTGCAGGCCATCGCGACCGGACAGGCGCAGCCTGGCGGGTTCGCGGTCGCGCCGTCGGAGATCCTGGCGGCGCCCTTCGTCGTCCGGTTCAAGCTCGATGACCCAGAGGTGGGCCGCCGCCTGCCGGCAGGGAGCACCGGAACCGCTGCAATCTACACCGACCGTGTCCAATCGCCTCACGTCATCCGAAAGGTCGTGCTCCGGCAGACCGCGATCCTGAACTACGTAAACCCATTCTGAGCACGTCATCGCTTGACAGGGAGATAGCCATGAAGAGGACCGTCCTCGCAGCGCTTACTGCGGCCTGTCTCGCCTCCGCGGCTCAGGCGCAGGAGGCAAACCCACAGGAGGTGGCTCGCCGCGCCATCGAGCGCCGCGCTACCGAGGCGGTCGTCTGGGGTATGCCGGCCGTCAACTACGACCTTATGCTTCAGGAAATGCTGACGAAAACCGCCGGCAAGGTGAACCAGGTAATCTATTGGGGCCGCCCGCTCGATTGGCGCAACCAGACCCTCACCCCCAATCCGGACACGCTCTACCTCATGACGTTCCTCAATACGAAGGACGTCGGGCCGATCGTGATCGAGGTGCCGCCGGCGGACGGTGGTGGGTCCATGAACGTCAACATCGTCAACATCTGGCAGGAGCCGCTTGAGGATGCCGGCCTCCTCGGGATCGACAAGGGCAAGGGCATCAAATTCTTGATGCTGCCTCCTGATTTCTCCGGACAGGTCCCAGAAGGCTACGCTGCCCTTCGACCGGGCACGCATGGGAGCTACAGCCTTTTCCGCTCGAACCTCGCCAGCCACGCGGATGCCGACGTCGCCAGATCGGTGGCCTACGGCAAGCGGATCAAGATCTACCCTCTCTCCCAGGCAGCCAATCCGCCCACGACTCAATTCACCGACGTTGGGAATGCGGTGTTCGACTCGACCATCCGTTACGACGGGCGCTTCTTCGATGGGCTCGACCGGATCGTGCAAGCCGAACCGTGGTTTGGCCGTGACCGGGCCATGATCGACCAGCTGAGGTCGATCGGCATCGAGAAGGGAAAGCCCTTCGCCCCTACCGCCGAGACGAAGCAGGCGCTCACCAGCGGTGTGCGC
Organism: Methylobacterium sp. AC832; assembly: GCF_979256025.1. NCBI lineage: Bacteria > Pseudomonadati > Pseudomonadota > Alphaproteobacteria > Hyphomicrobiales > Methylobacteriaceae > Methylobacterium > Methylobacterium sp. AC832. The sequence continues at coordinate 1,129,916 of NZ_CEEDMV010000001.1, read as the reverse complement.
GAGGCGCAGGCGTGGCTTGAGGCGCGATACGCCGCCGGCCTCCCGCCCTTTTTCGAGGGGACACATTGGACCTTCCCGGCCACTCCCGAACTCGTCCAGGCTGCTCAAGCCGAGTTTGCTGAACCCAATCGCTATCCCGTCGATGCGCGGGGTCTCGCCTACAGCTACGCCTACATCGGCTTCAAGCGACTGGGCACGGGGCAGTTCTACCTCATCAACATCCGGGATAAGGAGGGGAACAGCTACGACGGCGGTTCGACCTACCGCCTGACCGTGCCACCGAACGCCCCGGTCGAGCAGTATTGGTCCGTCACGGCCTACGACCGGCAGACCCACGCGCTCATCAAGAACGTCGCTCGCGCCAGCCGTGCGTCGAACAGCGGCGAAGTGCAGAAGAACCCCGATGGGTCCGTCGATCTGTACCTCGGCCCACAGGCGCCGGTTGGGAAGGAATCCAACTGGATCCCGACCGACCCCGCCCGTCAATTCGAGCTGATGTTCCGCCTCTACGCACCAACGAAGGCCCTTTTTGATAAGGCCTGGAAGCTGCCGGACGTCGAGAGGGTCGCGTCCGCCGAACCAGCCCGATCACCTTCAGGCGCCGCGCCGTCCGGTACCAAGGGTAGCCTCGTTCCCGTCACGCCCGACAATTTCGCCCGAGCCGAGAGCGATCTCTACTTCAGCAACATCGTCAAGGACGGCGGCCTCGGCCGGTTTGTCCACCGGCGTGAACCGGCTGCCATCGACAACCAGACGATCATCCGGCTCAACCGGGACACCCTGTATTCCGCGGCTATCTTCGACCTCAATGCAGGCCCGGCGACCATCACTCTGCCCGATGCAGGCGGTCGCTTCATGTCGATGCAGGTGATCGACGAGGACCAGTACACCCCACCGGCGATCTACGAACCAGGCCCGCATACCCTCACGAAGGACAAAATTGGGACGCGCTACGTCCTCGCTGCGGTGCGGACCCTAGTTGATCCCGGGAGCACGGCTGACCTTTCCAAGGTTCATGACCTGCAGAATGCCATCAAGGTCGAGCAACCAGGCGGCCCCGGCAAATTCGAGGCACCCGCCTGGGACCCGGCGAGCCAGAAGAAGGTCCGGCAGGCGCTGCTGTCCCTTGCGACGACGGTCGTGGATACCAGCAGGGCCTTCGGCACGAAGGATCAGGTCGATCCCGTCCAGCGCCTCATCGGAGCGGCTTCGGCCTGGGGTGCCAATCCGCCGAAGGATGCCACCTACCTCAACGTCGTGCCGGCACGGAATGACGGAAAGACCGTGCACAAGCTGACCGTCAAGGACTTGCCGGTCGACGGCTTCTGGTCGGTCAGCCTCTACAACGAGCAGGGCTTCTTCGAGAAAAACGACCTCGACGCCTACACCCTCAACAGCATCACGGCTGGGAAGAGCGCGGACGGCTCGGTCGACATCCAGTTCGGCGGCTGTGACGGGAAGACCCCCAACTGCCTGCCGACCCCTCCGAAGTGGAATTACATGGTTCGCCTGTATCAACCCCGCGAGCAGGTCCTGAACGGCAGTTGGAAGTTCCCTGAGGCGCAACCAGCGAACTAAGCGCTGAGCCGGTGCGGATCCTCGGCTGATGATGGGTCGTCTGGCCGCCACCATCAGCCCCAGAGGGAGATAGGCTGCCTTGCCTGCCAGCATATTCTGCGGAACGCCGAACCCTGGACGCCGCAAAGACCATGCTCAAGGATGTACCGATCGATGAGATCACGCGGGTCATCGGTCTGGCGACCGCGCCGGCCTTCCTGCTTGGCGCCGTTGCCGCGCTCCTCTCTCTTCTCGTTCAACGACTTGCTCGCATTGCCGACCTTGTCCGTAGCTTGATGAGCAAAGGGGAGAATGCCCTTGCCCCTGAACGTGAGGCGGTGCTGCAGGATGCGCTCAAACGACTTGGACACACTCGGTGGGCGATCACCCTCTGCGTACACAGCGGAATTGTAACGGGTTGGATGGTGGTTCTGACCTTCGTTGATGCGCTGTTCGGCTTTCACAACAGCCGGGCCATCGCGCTGACCTTCATAGCTGCGTTCTTCGTGCGTTATCACCTCGCCGATATCCCGACCTCCATCGATCCAGACCTGTTCAGGCTGGAGGTAAGCGGCCATGTCGACAGGCCGATCTTCCTCTCCTTGAGGGAACTGAAGAGCCTTCCCGTCATCGACCTCGTGGCCGTGAACCAATGCTCGGGGAACTCTCGGGGCTTCTTCTTGCCCCGTGTCGCCGGGGGGCAACTCGGCAATGGCGCCATGGGGAATGCCCGCTGGACCGGCGTCTCGCTCAAATCCGTGCTCGACAAAGCCGGGGTGAAGCAGGGCGCCGTGCAGGTGGCGTTCACCGGTCTCGACGGGCCGGTTCTGTCCGAGACGCCGCGTTACGCCAAGGCTCTCGCTATCGATCATGTCGAGGAGGGCGAGGTGATGCTGGCCTGGGCAATGAACGGAGAGGAGCTTCCCTGGCTTAACGGCTACCCGTTGAGGCTCGTGGTACCGGGTTTCTACGGCACCTACTGGATCAAGCACCTGAGCTCGATCACGGTGCTGGACACCCCCTTCGATGGGTTCTGGATGCAGAAGGCCTATCGCATCCCCGACAACGAGTGTGCCTGTGTCGAGCCGGGAGCCGCCTTGGGGAAGACGGTACCGATCCATCGGCTGCCCGTTCGCTCATTCATCACCAACCTGACGGATGGTGCGACGGTTCGCGCGGGGACGGTAGCTCTGCGCGGTATCGCCTTCGATGGAGGTTCCGGCATTACGGCCGTCGACATCTCATTGGATGACGGGACGACATGGTCGGCAGCACGGCTCGGCCAAAATATTGGCCAATACTCGTTTCGGTCCTGGAGTTATGAGGCCGATCTCAAGTCAGGCTCGCACCTGGTTCGTGTCCGCGCCAAGGCCGGAGACGGGACGACGCAACCGACGGAGGCGCGTTGGAATCCGGCGGGATACATGCGGAACGTCATCGAGACCACCCGCCTTGAGGCGCTGTGAGGAGAAGCGAGATGAGACACCATCGTTTCGCGGCCGCCTTTGGATCGCTCGCCCTTCTCATCGGTGGAACGGCCTGGGCCGCACCGCGCAGTTATGACGTCCCGGAGCCAACAGCGGAGTTGCTGCCCGTTCAGGGTCACGAAGCCGGTTTCGAGGCGGCGCAAACCTATTGCACCGCGTGTCACTCGGTGGATTACATCCTCACGCAGCCGCCCGGAAAAGGCGCCGCGTTTTGGAATGCCGAGGTCACAAAGATGGTGAAGGTCTTTCACGCACCGATCGAGGAAGCCAAAGCGATCGCCGCCTATCTCGCAGCCGCCTACTAACTGGCGGCCATCGATCTCAGTCTAGCGGATCGCCGTGACGAAAGCCGCGATCTGCGCCTGGGTAAGCGTCATCGTCTGATCGAAGGTCTGCTCGCTGAAATAGATCCGGCCCGCGGTGAGCGTAAGTGCCAGAGTCCAGAACACTGCGATAGCGGCATTGCGTGCGCGCCGATCACCCTGCATCGTGGAAGCGTTGCGGTCGTCGCTGACCGGTTCGCCATACGGATCGAAACTGGTGGAGCCGAAATTCGAACGAGCACTCATACGCGTTAAGATCGAGGTTTGGTTGCCATCGATCAATGGATGGGTCTTTTGAAGTTAGAGCCATATGGAGAGGGGTTTTCTCCTTTCTTCGCCCAAGGCAGAAGTTTGTTTTTGGAACGGCCTGCTGGCTGATCCCGGCAGGTGGAATGGGCGTGAAAACATCATCGAAGACGGGTCTTCCCGTGGGTGAGACCACCACGCGCATGCGGCCGGCGCTGCTGCCGGGCCTGATGCTTTGCCTCGCCGTGACCGCTTCCGCCATGGTTATCCAGGCTTGGGAAGAGCGGGCCACCGGTCACCCCTATATAGAGGCATTAGTCATCGCGATCCTGTTCGGTATCGCCATCCGCACCGCATGGGTGCCGGGTGAACGCTTCCGAGCCGGGATCGCCTTCAGCGCGAAGCAACTGCTCGAAATCGCCGTGACGTTGCTGGGTGCTTCCATCAGCCTCGGTGCCATCGTTGCCTCTGGCCCGGCTCTGCTCACCGGCATCGTCGGAACGGTGTTTCTCGCGATCCTGGCGAGTTACGCGATCTGCCGGGGGCTCGGTCTGCCGGCCCGCATGGCGATCCTTGTCGCCTGCGGCAACGCCATCTGCGGGAACTCGGCTATCGCTGCCGTGGCGCCGGTGATTGGGGCCGACAGCAAGGACGTCGCTGGCTCCATCGCATTCACCGCCGTGCTCGGCGTGCTGATGGTACTCGGGCTGCCCTTGTTCATTCCCCTCGCCGGCCTGTCAGACCACCAATACGGTGTGCTCGCCGGCCTGACGGTTTATGCCGTGCCCCAAGTCCTGGCCGCTACGGTACCGGTTGGGCTCCTAAGCACCCAGGTCGGCACGCTGGTCAAGCTGGTTCGCGTCCTGATGCTCGGACCCGTCGTGGTGGCGTTCTCGCTTCTCGCCCACCGGTTGCCCCGGGAGAAAGGCCTACAAAGCGCGTCGCCCCGGAGACTGGGATTCACCAGACTCGTGCCCTGGTTCATCCTCGGATTCCTCGGGCTCGCCACCCTGCGCTCCCTCGGGCTGATCCCTGACGCTGCCTCCGGCCCGGTGCGGCAAGTGGCCGGTTTTCTCACGATCATGTCGATGGCTGCCCTTGGGCTCGGAGTCGATGTCCGGGTCCTGGCGCGCATGGGCGGCCGGGTCACCCTGGCCGTCACCGGCTCGCTCGCCGTCCTCCTCGCCATCAGCCTCATCCTCATCAGGGCCCTCGGCATCTCCTGATCAGCGCAAAGCTGATGAGCGGTAAGAATGCCGGACTGGTTCGCTGTGGTGGCGCCGGTGCCGACCGGCTACGGTCGGGTCTCTGCCGGTTCAGCGGCTCCGAATCCTCCTCAAGCAGTCGCCCGATGGTTCATACCGGCTACAATCCCGCCCTCGTCGCCCTGTCCGTCGCCATCGCGATCTTCGCGTCCTACACGGCTTTGGATCTTGGAGCTCGGGTACACAATGCAGCGCCTGGCCGCCGCATCGCGTGGATCGGAGGAGCGGCGCTGGCCATGGGTGGCGGCATCTGGTCGATGCATTTCATCGGCATGCTCGCCTTCGAGATGGGGATGCCCACCTCTTACGAGGCCGGTCTCACCGTGCTCTCGCTCGTCATCGCCATTGGCGCAACCGGCGGCGCCTTCGCCTGGGTCGGCCGACCGGGAGCGAAAGCGCAGGACATCCTTGTGAGCGGCACGCTGATGGGGATCGGCATCGCCGGCATGCACTTCATCGGCATGGCCGCCCTGCACATGCCCGGTAGCGTTACCTACAACTTGCTCCTCGCCGCCGTATCGGTGCTCATTGCCGTGACGGCAGCGGCGGTCGGGCTCTGGCTCACGTTCCGAAATCACGGAGCGTGGCAAAAAATCATCGCTGCTTTCGTGATGGGGTTCGCCGTCTCCGGGATGCACTATACCGGCATGGCCGCCGCGACCTTCACGACCGGAGAAACCGGCGCGCATACGAGCCACGTTACGGGCCTCGCCCCAAGCCAGCAGAACCTCGCCCTCTTCGTCGGGGCGGCGACCTTCCTCACTCTGTTCCTCGCCATGCTGGCCTCCTCCATCGACCAGCAGCGCGTCCAGCGTGAGTTGAGCAATAGCGAGGCGCGGTTCCGCGCGGCGATTCAGGCTGTGCGCGGCGTGCTCTGGACCAACGATGCCGAGGGGCGGATGGTCGGCGAACAGCCGGGTTGGTCAGCGATCACCGGCCAATCCTTCGAGGAGTACCAGGGGTTCGGATGGGCCAACGCCGTGCATCCGGACGATTCTCGATCGTCCGTGGACGCATGGAACGAAACGGTCCGGGAGAAGCGAACCTTCGTCCACGAGCATCGCGTCCGGGTGAGCGACGGGACGTGGCGGCATTTCGCGATCCGTGCCGTCCCGGTTCTGGCCCCCGATGGGTCAATTCGTGAATGGGTCGGCGTACATACCGACATCACCGAGCAGCGCGAGGCGGAAGCGGAACTCCGAGAATCCAACGAGGAGATTCAGCGCTATGCCTACATCGTCAGCCACGACCTTCGCGCTCCCCTCGTGAACGTCATGGGTTTCACGAGTGAGCTCGATGCTACGCGTGAGGACATCCGTTCCGCCCTGAAGTCCCATCCCGACGCGGAGAGGATCGACGCTGATCTTGGTGAGGCGCTCGGCTTCATCAGCGCCGCGGTGACGCGGATGGAAAGTCTGATCGCCGCGATCCTGAAACTGTCCCGCGAAGGGCGGCGAAGTTTCAGGCCAGAACCCCTCGACCTTCACGCGCTGCTTCAGCGCCTCGCCGATGCCCAGCGTCATCAGACCGACGCGGCCGGCGCGGCAGTCACCGTCGCGCGCGATCTGCCGAGGATCACGGCGGACCGACTCGCCCTCGAACAGATCTTCGGCAATCTCCTCGACAATGCGGTGAAGTATCTGGATCCCACTCGCGCCGGTCGAATCACAGTGACTGCCGCGGCCGTTGGGCCGCGAATCCGTATCGACGTCTCAGATAACGGGAGGGGAATCGCTGAACGTGACCATTCCCGCGTGTTCGAACTGTTCCGCCGCTCCGGAGCGCAGGATCGACCGGGCGAAGGGATCGGTCTCGCCCATGTGAAAGCTTTGGTCCGGTCGCTGGGTGGACGGATCGACGTCGCCTCCAAGCTCGGTGAAGGCACCACCTTCAGCGTGACGCTGCCCCGCGGGAGCGCTACAGCTGCATACGAGGGTGTCCCGGCGACGTCCCTCGCAGCGGAATGAGGCGCGATCCGAACGTGAACCCCGTCAGTATCGTAATGATCGAGGATGACGAGGGTCATGCCCGGCTCATCGAGCGCAATATTCGCCGCGCGGGCGTCAACAACGAGATCATTCCGTTCCGGGACGGGACGTCGGCGCTCGCTTATCTGCTCGGACCGGACGGCACCGGAGAGGCCAGCGCCAAGCGCCCTCTGCTGATCCTGCTCGATCTCAATCTTCCCGATATGACCGGGATCGACATCCTGGAGAAGGTCAAGGCGAACCCGCATACGCGGCGCTCGCCCGTGGTCGTTCTCACGACGACGGACGACAGCCGCGAGGTCCAGCGTTGCTACGATCTCGGCGCGAACGTCTACATCACCAAGCCGGTGAATTATGAGGGCTTCTCGAACGCTATTCGTCAGCTCGGGTTGTTCTTTTCCGTGATGCAGGTGCCCGAGAACCCATGAAAATCCGCACCGCATGAGCGCTCCCCTCGCCCCGGAGCGCGGTCGCATCCTCTATGTCGACGACGATCCCGGCCTCGGGCGCCTCGTGCAGAAGGGCCTGAACGCACGCGGCTATATCGTGGAACTTGCCGCCACCGGCGACGAGGGTCTTGCGCGTCTGAGCCAGGGCGGCATCGATCTCGTGGCCCTCGATCATCACATGCCTGGCCAGACCGGTCTCGACGTGCTCCCAGCCATCCGCGCCATGCCTTCCGCCCCGCCGGTAATTTATGTCACCGGGTCTGAGGACAGCCGCGTCGCGGTGGCCGCTCTGAAGGCCGGGGCCGTGGATTACGTCTGGAAAGACCTGCAGGGTCAGTTCCGCGAACTCCTCGGCGAAGCGATCGACACGGCTCTGCGCCAGGAGGCCATGAGGCGCGACAAGGAGCGGGCCGAGGCAGAGGTCCGTGAGGCTCGAGACCGCGCGGTCATGTTGTTGCGCGAGGTGAATCACCGGGTCGCCAATTCTCTCGCCCTCGTGGCGGCCTTGACGCATATGCAGACCAACGCCGTCTCCGATCCCGCTGCCAAAGCGGCCTTGCGCGAGATGCAGGCGCGGATCTCGGCCATCGCCGGCATTCATCGGCGGCTCTACACCTCCGATGATGTCGAGGCGGTGGAACTCGACGCCTATCTTTCGAGCCTCGTGGAGGAACTGCAGGGAGCGATGAAGGCAGCCGGACGCGACCATGCCATTCGCCTCGTCGCGGAGCCGATCCGGCTTGCCACCGACAAGGCGGTCTCCGTCGGCGTCGTGGTCACCGAACTCGTGACGAACGCCTACAAATATGCGTATCCGCCGGAAGTCCCCGGCGAGATCCGGGTAGCGGTGGCGCGCGACGGGACGGACGGTTTGAGCCTGACCGTCGAGGATGACGGGATCGGGTGGACGGGCGAAGGCCAGCCTCGCGGCACCGGTCTCGGCTCGCGCATCGTCAAGGCCATGGCCACTAACCTCCGTTCCTCCCTTATCTATCGAGAGAGCGGACCCGGAACCAAGGCGACGCTGCTGTTCCAGGGCTGAGCGGACGGCTGCTTTGCCCGCGAACCCAGCACTTCGCTTACCGTGTGGAATGCAGTATTTCCCGTGCCCTCCTCATCGGACATCCGGGCCGGATCATGAAACCTGTCGTCGTCGCCGTCGCCATCACCGGTTCCGTCCCGCGCAAGACCGACAATCCGGCCCTTCCGGTGACGGTCGCCGAGCAGATCGAATCGACGCGCCAGGCCTACGAGGCGGGTGCCGCCCTGGTGCACATCCATGTGCGCAACGACGACGAAACGCCCTCGTCCGATCCCGACCGCTTCGCTGCCGTACAGGAGGGAATTCGCCGCCATTGCCCCGGTATGATCGTGCAGTTCTCCACTGGAGGACGCGGACGCGATCCGGCCAGCCGTGGCCTGTCGCTTCACCACCGGCCGGATATGGCCTCGCTCTCCACCGGCTCGGTCAACTTTCCGACCATCGTCTATGAAAATCCGGCGAGCCTCGTCAGCGATCTCGCTGGTCAGATGCGGGCGCATGGTGTCCGGCCGGAAATCGAGATCTTCGATCTCTCACATCTTCATGGCGCCCGGCGGCTGGTGGATGAAGGGCTCATGGATGCCCGCCCCCACGTCCAATTCGTCATGGGAGTGAAGAATGCTCTGCCGGCCGACGAGCGCCTGCTCGATCTGCTCCTGGGCGAACTGAAGCAGGTACTGCCCGAGGCGACCTGGACCGCTGCCGGCATCGGACGCCATCAGGCCGAGGTCATGGACTGGGCACTTGCCCGTGGGGCGTTCTCGGTACGGACCGGATTGGAGGACAACATCCGGGTGACGAAGCACCAACTGGCAGCGAGCAATGCCGAACTGGTCGGGCTGGCTGTGGAGTGCGTGCAGCGGCACGGTCGTACCGTGGCGACACCCGCCGAGGCTCGAGCCGCACTGGGGTTGGCAGCCTGAGCGTTAGCGGGACCGATTGGGGACAGGCTAAGAACCGGACGAGGCGAGGCTCGTCCGGGTATAAGGGTCGGGTTCAGTTCACGCCGAGCAGTTCCACGTCGAAGATGAGCGTGGCATTCGGCGGAATCAGCCCACCGGCACCGCGTGCGCCGTAGCCGAGGTCAGAGGGGATGATGAGCGTGCGCTTGCCGCCGACCTTCATCGTGGCGACACCCTGATCCCAACCACCGATCACCTGGCCGATGCCGAGGGTGAAGCTGAAGGGCTGGCCGCGGTCGCGCGAGGAGTCGAACTTCTTGCCCGGCTTACCGCCCTCATCGAGCCAGCCGGTATAATGGACGCTGACTTTCTTGCCGGTCTGCGGCGTAGGGCCGTTCCCGACGACTTCGTCGCGATATTGCAGGCCCGAAGGCGTGGTCACGGTCTCGGCGGATGCGGAAGCGGTCATGGCGATCAACAAAGCTCCGGTGAGGGCAAGAAGCGGACGACGCATGCGGATGGTTCCTGTCTGGCGTGCCGAACCGGCCGAGTAGCATGCCTATGCCCGCCCGTCAGCGCCTGCCCAGGGCCCGTTTGACGCGGACCATGGCGCGCCGCTCCATCGAGATTAGGCGGATTCGCTGTTCGACCGTGATCATACGCGCGGCACCGCTAGGGGCGGCGACGATCTCGCAGATCGTCTCTCGATCAGGATAAAGATTCTCGAGGACCGAGCCGGCGAGCGTGGCCGAATCGAGCCGTTCGGCAAAGCCGGTCCCGTACAGAGCTTCGATGATCCGTGCCTCCAGCAGCAGGCCCGGAGCGCTGGAGCGCTCATTCTCTTCAAAGGTGGTCTTCAAGAGCGTGGCCGTACCGCTCGCTACGAGGGCAAGGCTGATCGAGAGCGGGCGACCATCCAACAGAAGGCTATCCGCCCGGACGTGGACCGGGCCATCGGCTCCGGTGAACAAGGCACGCGCGAAAGCCTCGTGCTGTGGGCGAGAAGCGAGCGCCGTCCCGGCCCTCCCCTTCCACCCGGCCTTCTCCAGTCTGAGAAAGCCCGCGACGGCATCGTTCAGGCGGTCGCCGCCGGTGGCGATGTCATGGCTGAGTGTGCCTCGCTTCGACAGGTTGCGATGGCGACGGCTGAGATCCTTCATGCGCGATCGGTGCGGATGCTCATCGAGGAAACCGGCATATGACCCGCGACGCTCGACGATCGGTCGCTCGAAACGGCTGGCGATGCCTCTCTTCCAGCCGGCGCGATCCATGGCCTCGAGCAATCCGCGACCGAGCTTCATCTCGGTGGGGAGCAGGGGCCAGCGCCAGATCCGCCCCTTGGAGGCGGATTGGAGCCCTTTCACCAACAGATCGAGGAGGTCGGGCAGGTCGGGAGCATCCGCAACGAGAGGGCTCGTCTGGGTGATGAAGGGCGACAGGAAGGGACGGGCAATGCGCGTTCCGAGCCCGCTCACATCGCGTTTCCATTCGAAGGGCAACAGAGCCTCCAGCCCGAGCCGGCCTTGCACAACGACGAAGGCGAGGTCGGTGGCGGCCAACCCCGCCCTCCGATGAGCCGCCATGACATGGCGGCTGTAATGCGGGTGCGTGGTGAGCGCGTTGGCCATGAGCGCATCCCAGGGATCGGGATCGGCAGCCAGTTCCGAATATGTGGCGAGCGAGACCGAGCGTCCCGAGCGCAGGTCTTGTAAGACCGTCTTCATGAGCCAAGCCGACCGGCGAACGGCAGGACCGTCGTAACGATACCGTGCACACGGAAAGCGGCCAAAGCCATTCCCAACCCGCGAAGCACGTTGGCCAGAGCCATCGCGATGGCCGCTCCCATGATTCCGAGGACCGGCACCAGAATCAGACAGAGCAGAGCGGCCAGGGCCAGCATCGCCAGGGTGATGCCAGCGCAGAGACGTTCACCGTCGATCATGGTGAGAAGGTCTTCGCCGGGTCCGAACAGGCTCGCTCCGACATTGCCCGCGACCAGCACGGCGAGAAGCGGATAGCTCGCTCCAAATTCCGGCCCGAACATCGCGAGCAGGAATGGGCCCGCTGTCACGATGAAGAGACCGACGATCACCGTGGCGGCGAAGGTAAGGCGGGCCTGCATGCGGACGAAGCGCGTCAGCCCGTCTGCATCCCCGGATGCGTGGATGGCGGCGAAACGCTGAGCGGTGGCCGCGGACGCAGCGTAATGCACGAAGGGGACGAATTGCTGGATGCGGGTCGCGACAAAATACAGGCCCACCGCCGCAGGTGGCATCAGCATGCCGAGTATGACCACGTCGATCATGCTGAACGCGGAATATGCGAGGTCGGCGGCCGCGATCGGAAGGCAGGCCCGGAGCCAGATCCGCCAGCGGTATCGCGGTTTCGCAGGGAGCAGACCGTCACGAAGGCGCAGGATCAGGAGCCATGCTTGGATCGCCAGGGCGATTCCAGTGGCGACTAGGGTGCAGGCGATGGCAACCCATGCCTGAGCCGGTGCCCCGATGGTGACGGCGCCCGCCATGATGAACATGATGAGCCCCTGGCGCAGGAGGTAGGGCGGCGCGATGGCGAGCACCGCCCAGTTCTGGCTTCGAGCGACGCCCTCCAGATAATCCTGCATCGTGAAGAGCGGCAGAACGAGTGCTGCGAGGAGCAAAGGCCCAGCATACGGCCCATCGAGGAGGATGCCCTGCATCCAGGCAATGGCGAGGCCGATGCCTGCAACTATAGACGCAGCGGCAATGGTCACCCATGCGCCCACGAGGAGGAACCCGCGCATATGGGCGGCATCGCCTCTCGCCTGATCGGCGGGCAGGAAACGGCAGGCACCTTGAGCGAAACCCAGTGTGGAGGAATGGCCGAGGATGGCGATCCACACCCATATCGATGCGAACACTCCGTATTCTGAGCGCCCCATGAGGCGCGCCATCATGACCTGTGCCCCGTAGGCGAAGATGGCGGCGGCAATGCGAATCGCGAAGACGTCGAGCGCCGCTCCCGCCGCGCCTGCGCGAAACGTCCTCAAGCGGCTGAAGGCCGCGCCGAGGGTCCAGCCCTCCGTCCCGTCCTTCACTGACCCCACTCCACGCCCCGAACGCTCAGGCCGACCCTATCTGTCTCACCACCGAGTCCGTTACGCTTTCGGGCTCTGAGCGAAACCCGTCCCGGAATGGACACGAAAAAGGGCTCTTTTCTAGCTTCGCCCCGGAAGGTCGCCCGGCTTTCGATGACGGCCCACGTGTTCGCGTCAGCCTACAACACCATCCGAACGAGACATTGCACGATGGCCCTATAGATCGATGACCTACGGACCGACCGAGTATCCGCCGCGATCGCTATGGCAAGCCGATCAGGGTTGCTCTTGAAGCGACGCACCACCGCTCCGGGGCGGTGAAGGCGGCTTCACCGCCGCATCCTTCGGCGGCGCGACGATGACCGACGGAGCAGTTGCGGTTCCGGTCGCAGACGGGTCGGGCTGGAGCAGCGAGAGGGTGATGGCTCGCGTAACATGCTCGGCCATGCAGCGCAGGCCAAGGTCGTTGAGACGGAACTGTCGTCCCAGCATATGTGCTTCGCCCTTGTCGCTGCTCCCGGACAGGTAGCGCATCGCCTCGTAGCGCTGCACGAGCGGCACTCCCTCGCGCAGTGCAACCTCCTGCACCTTCCGGACAATGCTGCTGTAATACTCGTCCTGGGCAAGCGAAGCCGTGTAGACTGGATTGACCAGCACCACGTCGATCTCGTGGGACTTGATCCACTGAACCGTCTCGTCGAGGACGCTGGCGAAGGCGTCGAGATCGACCCGGGCGAGCGCGTCGTGGGTACCGACCTGCCAGACCACCAGGTCGGGTTCGACCTCGGCCACCATGCTGCGCAGGCGCTCCGCAGCGCCCGAGGCGATCTCGCCCTGCATGCCTCGGCTCTCGACCTCCACATCCACGTTGGGAAGCGAGCGCTCAAGGGCCGTTTCCAGCTTGACCGGATAGGTCGCCGAGGCCCCTGCCCCCGCCGAGGACGACCCGATGGCGAGAACCCGTACGGGCCGCTTCTCCTTGAGCGCGGCCTTCACCGAGCTCAACCGGGCCAGAGTATAGAGCTTCGATCCCGGCACCCGGCATTCGGGCGACAGGCTCACATCGACGGCCTCCGACGCTTCGCCACCGGGAGCCGGGGCCGCCGCAGTCGGGGGTGAGACGATCGTCGCGCTGCCTTCCGCTCCGGCGCGGGATGATCCGCAGATCGTCCCGAGGGAGGCAAGGCCGAGTGAGATCAGGAGAGCCGAGGTTTGCGCGAGCGCCATTCGACGAACCATGCAGTGAAGCCCAGAGCGAACAAACCGAATCCCATGGCGCCGACATCCACGAGAAGGCCGCCCCCCGTCCAGAACCGCACGAGCTGCGCGGCGAGGCTCAAGAGCGAGCCGATGGAGAAGACTGCCAGTGAATTACGACCGAGTCCCGCCAAATATCGACCGATCGCACCGATGTGTGGGACGATGAGCGCGTAGACGCCTTGAAAGGCGAGCAACACGCCGATGAAATGGATCAGTCGCGCCGGCGAAAGATACGTTTTGTCGAAGGAGAAGACGAGACGAGGATCGGGAACGAGCAGCGGGTCTGGCCGGAGGTCGAACACGGACAGGACAATTCCGAGCACGACGATGACGACGCCGAGGGGCATCAGCCGTTGAGACCAGCGCCGGAGCGTGCCGGATCGCTGGTTCAGGTCCTGGGCAACGAAGCCGAGCACCAGAAGAAGCTGCCAGCACAGAGGATCGAAGAACCAATCCCCCTCGCCCGGCCAGGACGGCAAGTTCCATTCGAAGACGAGGCTTGCCGAATAGAGGCCGAAGGACAGGCCGAGCGCCGCGACCCGGCTCACGCGGGCGATCAGGATGAAGATCGGGGCAATGCCCAACAGCACCACGTAGAGCGGCAGGATATTGAAGAAGCCGAGCTGATGCGTGAGCGCGACGAAACCGATTGTGGTCTGGATCGGGTCGGCGAAGAAGCCTCCGGCATTGTGCCATTCGAGAAGGAGCGGATTGTCGAGGATCAGAGCCGTCCCGGCGATCATGGCCAGCGCGATCGCCATAGTGGTGATCTGTGCACGGTAGACTTCGATCGTGCGCGACAGGAGCCTCAGCACGCTTTTCAGACGGGGTTCCGGCTGGCCGTCACGCCCGCGCGTGGCGATTCCGATCGACCATCCGGCCAGGAAGACGAACAGTTCCGCGGCATCCGAGATGCCGTACTGCGAATAGGTGTAACGTTCGAATGTGTTGCCCGGGATGTGGTTGACGTAGATCGTCACGAGGGCGAGGCCACGCCAGAAGTCGATCGCGTTCGGTTCGCGCATTATGGGATCCGAACTCCGGACTATCAGGTTGTGGGAGGAGCGCGAGGCGGTAGCGGCTGCCGCCTCGCAGCGCGGCGGCACGGTCTGATAAGGCGACGCACGACAATCTGCAAAGCCTGTTATTCCCGCCCTCTCGAATGGCATCGGCTCCTGGTGTGGCCGATTTATCGAGGACAGACCCGCCGGGGAAATTTATGTTGAACCGTTGCCGTATCCACCGGACATGATGATGCCATCCAGTGACGCCCCCGACGCCCAACCGATCCCAACGGGAGTGCCGGGGTTCGATGGCATCCTTTCGGGAGGTTACGCGGCCCGCCGTGCGCATCTCGTGGAGGGTCGGCCGGGAAGTGGCAAGACGACCCTCGGCCTCCAGTTCCTCATCGACGGCGTGGCGCAGGGGGAGACCTGCCTCTACATCACCCTGTCGGAAAGCCGGCGGGAGTTGCTCTCCGTGGCGGGACGCCATGGCTGGTCCCTGGACGGGATCGAGATCTACGAGCTCGTGCCGCCGGAGCTGAGCCTCGATCTGAAGCAGCAGCAGAGCCTCGTCCATTCGTCCGACCTCGAACTGGGCGAGACCGTCCGCATGGCCCTGGGCGAGATGGAGCGGGTGAAACCGAGCCGCGTCGTCTTCGATAGCCTGTCGGAGATCCGGCTGCTCTCGCAAGGATCGCTGCGCTACCGCCGTCAGGTTCTCGCGCTCAAGAGCTACTTTCTTCTCAACGACATCACGGTGCTGATGCTCGACGATCTCAGCGCCGAGCATGACGATCTGAACCTACACTCCATCAGCCACGCGGTGATCCGGCTCGAACAGGTGACCCCGCCTTACGGCGCGGTTCGGCGGCGCATCCACGTCATCAAGATGCGCGGAACCGAGTATCAAGGCGGCTACCACGATTTCGTCATCAGGAAGGGCGGCATCCGCGTGCATCCGCGCTTGGTAGCAAGCGAACACCATCGCAGCTTCGTCATCGATTCGGTGGCGAGCGGCGTTCCCGAACTCGACCGGGTTCTCGGCGGTGGCCTCGATCGCGGGACGGCGAGCCTCGTGATCGGGCCATCGGGGGCCGGGAAATCGACGCTCGCCGTGAGCTACCTCGTCGCGGCGCTGAAACGCGGGGAACGAGGGCTGATCATCAGCTTCGATGAAACGCGCAACATCCTGCTGCAGCGCGCCCAGAGCGTGGGAATGCCTCTGGGGGCTTTTGTCGAAGCCGGAATGCTGCAGATCGAGCAGATCGACCCGGCCGATATCTCGCCCGGCGACTTCTCCGGCCGCATCCGCGACGCTGTAGAGCGAGATGGAACGCGGATCGTCATCATCGATAGTCTGACCGGCTATCTCAGCGCCATGTCGGGTCAGCCGTACCTAGTCATGCAGATGCACGAACTGGTCACCTACCTGAACCAACAGGGGGTCGTGACGATTCTGATCCTGGCCCAGCATGGCATGGTCGGAAAGATGGAATCGCCCGTGGACCTGACCTATGTCAGCGACACCGTGATCATGCTCCGCTTCTTCGAAGCCGCCGGCCGGGTCCGTAGGGCTCTGTCCGTCCTGAAGAAGCGGACAGGCGCGCATGAGGATACGATCCGCGAGTTCAAGATCGATGCAGGCGGATTGCGGGTGGGCGAACCGCTGGAGCGGTTCCGCGGTGTTCTCACGGGCGTTCCTACCTATGACGGCGACCGGGATCATCTACTCGCGGAACGGATCCGGACGGATGGAGCGATCGTGAACGAGCCCGGCCGCGATGCCGCATCCTGAACCGGTTGTCCTGATCCTCGCGCCGCTCGGACGGGATGCGATGGTGGCAGCGACGATCCTAGCGGAAGTCGGTATCGCGTCGAAAGCGACGTCGACCTTGGACGATCTCGTGGCCCATCTGGACCACGCCGCCTGCGCGGTGATGACGGAGGAAGCGCTTCTGCATTGGGACCGGCAGGAGATCGCTCGATGGGTCGAGCGGCAACCGCCCTGGTCGGACTTTCCTTTCGTGCTGCTCAGCTATCGCGGCGGCCCGCCGGATGTGAGGCTCACCGACCTACTCGGCAACGTCACGGTGCTGGAACGGCCGTTCCATCCGGCCGTGCTGGCGAATGCGGTTCGCTCGGCCCTCCGCGCGCGACGGCGGCAACGCGAAGTGCAGGCGTATCTGGAAGAACGCCAGCGGACGCACGAGCGCCAGGCGCTGCTGATCCGCGAGCTTCACCACCGCGTGAAAAACACGCTCGCAACGGTGCAGGGGCTCCTCGGTGCCACGGCGCGTTCGACCAAGGATGTGGACACATTCTACCAGTCCTTCTCGGACCGGATCGTCTCGCTCGGCAAGACGCATAACCTGCTCACGGAGGATTACTGGCAGACGGCGCCCCTGCGCGAGCTTCTCCAGAACGAGCTCGGCCATTACAATGACGGGACAGCCAATCGGATCACGCTCGAAGGGCCCGCGGTCGAGCTGGCCGCAGATCTTGCCGTACCCACCGGTATGGCCATTCACGAACTGACCACTAATGCCACCAAATATGGGGCGCTGTCGCTGCCGAGCGGGCGGGTCACGGTCAGCTGGAGCGTGGATCAACGCGATGCCGAGCGCGTCCTGGAACTCAGCTGGGTGGAATCGGGCGGACCCGTGGTCAAAGCTCCGGAACGCAAGGGCTTCGGCTCGACGCTGCTCCAGCGCGTGCTCGCACAGCAATGCAATGCCGATGTCGACATCAGCTATGAGGCCGAGGGCCTGCACTTTCGCATGGTAGCGCCCTTGCCCGGAGACAGGTTGGTGCCGGCCTATTGATCCGACCGGTCAGGATTTGACGATCCGGTCGAGGCGACCGTTGACGAAGAAATACAGCTCCTTCGCTCCCGGCTCGCTGTAGAGCACCTGTACCTCCCGGCCTGAACGGCCTTCGCCGATCAACACGTCCGTCGCAGGCTTCGCCTTCAACCGGACGAGATCGCATTCGCCGATCCCAGGCTCGATCACGGACGCGCTGGCTGCGGAGGTCTGGCTGCACGTCCCATCGGCGTTGAGCACCGGGCCCGTGACGGACGGCGACGGGAGCGGTGCGACGGCAACCTTCGCCGGTACCGCCGCCGGTGCCTCGCGCTCGCTCGTCGTACACGCGCCGACGATATTGAGACCCATGAGACAAGCGGCGAAGCCCAGCCGCGACGACATCCTCCTCACTTCACGTCCTTTGCAGCGCCCGACCGCGCCTTGAGCGATGCAGCGTATAGCTCGGCCGCATCCCTATGAAAGGCCGCACGCGAATCGGGCCGCGAATAGAACATATGGCCGCCGGGATACACAGTGAGGTCGATCCGCCTGTCCGTGCCGAAGGCCGGTAACTGGTCGATGAGGAGTTTCGAGGTGAAGTACGGGGTCACGAGATCGGTGAAACCGTGGGCGACGAGGACGCGCAGGTTACCATCGAGCGCCATGACGCCGCGCAGGGCTCCGAGCGATTCCGGTGCCATGCGTCCGCCGCCCCAGCCCCACCCTCGGCTGACCGCACCGTTGAGGAGTTCGTAGCGAAGATCGGGCACGCGATAGTTCAGTTTCGTGCCGTAGAGTTCGAGCATGGCGCTGGTCAGCGGCGCCTGCATGGCTGTGAGCAGCGGGTCCTCGAAGCCCGAGAATGTGGCGGCCGGGTCCGGATCCCATCCGGTGATGCCGGTATCGTAGGCGCTGGCGACCCTCCCCTCCTCCTGGCCGATCTCGCGTTGGACGCTGTTCGAACTCAGGCGTCCGGCTTGGCGGCGGACGAAGTTCGGATCGAGACCCGTGATGGCTCCGACCCTTTCGCCGAGCCGGGCCAGCGCCGCTTGGTCGGACGGGCCCTTGAGCAGGTCGGTGAGATAGTCGCCGGTGGCATAGGCCTCGGTCTCTGCCAGAGCCTTCCGGCTCGGCGTGCCACCGGCTCGTTCGATGGCGGCGGCGGCAAAGGACGGCAACTTCGTCACGTGGCCCCAGGGGGTCGTGCGCGGCGATTGCAACCAGGCGAAATCGAGGACGGGTGACAGGAGAAGCATGCCGGAGAGGCCGATGCCGATCTCCTCCTGCAGCTTTGCCGCGATGAGCGGCCCGCGGAAACCGCCATAGCTCTCGCCGACGAAGAACTTGGATGCCGCGATCCGATCGTTCGTCCGCAGCCAGCGGGCGATGGCCGAGGACAGGACCGACGCATCCGAGTCGACGCTCCAGTAACGCTTGGCATCGCCGTCCGATGCGCGGCTGTATCCGGTCCCCACCGGGTCGAGGAAGACGAGATCGGTGAAATCGAGCCAAGTGCCGTCGTTGGGGACGAGGCTCACCGGCGTGGAGGGGCTGATGCTCGTGCCGTCGAGAGGAAGGCGCCAGGGGCCGATCGCGCCGATATTGAGATAGGCCGATGCCGCGCCGGGACCGCCGTTGACCGCGAAGGTGACGGGCCGGGTCGCTTCGCTCGTGTCCGCGAGACGATAGGCGATGAAGGCGATCTCTGCTTGGAGTTTTCCGCTCTCATCCACGAGGGGAAGGCTGCCCGCGGTGGCGGTAAAGCGAAGAAGGCGTCCATCCGGCAGGGTGACACTGTGCTCGGTGGTGACGTCGGAGGGAAGCTTGCGTCCCTCTGGGCCCCGTTCGGCGGCCCGCCGCTCCTGAGGCTTGTCGGCACCGTGGGGGGACTGCGCCATGGCGGGCTGCCCGGCGACGAGGAGCATGGCGGACAAGACGAGTGCGAGGCGCCTGGTGCCGCCTGCCAGAATGGACCGAAGCCCCGCGGGGATTGTGCCCAGTTTGGCCACACCACCGGGCCGGCATAAAACCGTGACGGTCGAACCTCGGTTCATGCGATTCTCGCTACAATGATGGGCCAAAGCGCTCACGCTTTTTTCTGCCAGCGTCCGGATTCGTCCTGCTGCCAATAAGCGATGGCATGGCCCGCTTCCTTCGCCTGCTTCCACTGCGCCCGCGCACCGAGCAACGCGTCCTGATCGTTACCGTCGAACAGGATGCATATCCGCTGATAGTCCGACGCATCCGGCGGCAGTGGGGCGCCGTCCACGAGAAAGCGGATGGCGGCGGCGTTGGGATTACCATCCTGGAGCGTCAGGACGACGGGCTGGCTCGCCGCTTGCGGATCGCGATCCGTCCCATGCGGCAGAAAGCTATCGTCGCGATAGGTCCAGAGGTGATCGTCGAGAGCCTGAAGCCGCTCCTCGCCCGATGCCTGGATTGCCGCGCGCCAGTTGCGCTCCAGAGATCGCTCCACGAGGTTCGGTAGAACCGTCTCGAGAGGCTGCTGCTGGAGATGATAGAAGAGGATTTCGGTCACGGGAACCAGGATAGGGTAAAGCCGCCGATTTGAAAGCGGCGGGTTGCCGCTCTCAACCAGGCTCGATGAAGTGAGGGACGAACAGGGCTGAATTGCCGGTGATCGGTCCCGCGCTTTCGCGAACGCACAGCCCCGCCGGTTCGTCGCCTACGATCCAGGAGCCGATCACGGGGCGGCGGCCTTCGAAATCCGGCAATTCGGCCAGGGCCTGTCGCACGCAGCGCCCGCCGCCATAGGGTCCGTGATCCTGTGCCAGCACGGCACCGTCGCGCAGCATGAGGATGTTCGCCCCCTCCCGTGAAACCAACGGCTTCTTGACGAAGGAGGTGCCCAATGACGCCTTGCGGGAATCGTTCTCGAAAAAGGAGGGCAACAGGTTGGGATGGCCGGGCTCTCTCGCATGGAGATGGGCCAGCAATCCCTTGTTCGAAAGGACGGCCTTCCAGGGTGGCTCGATGAACCGGGTCGTCGTGGTGCCGAGATCCTTTCCGAAAGCGTCGCTGAAGGCCCATTCCCAGGGATAGAGCTTGAACAGGCGCGGGATCGGCGCATCGACCCGGTCGACGAAGCGTCCGTCCTCGTCACGTCCGATGTCGGAGAGGTCGAGGAAGCAGGTCGCGAGCCCCGCTTGGCGCGCGCAATCTTCGAGATACGCCACCGTCCCCCTGTCCTCGGGCTCAACGGCATAAGCGGTGAAGGCCATCGCTCCGTCACCGCGAAGCGTGCGGAACCGGGCGATCAGCTTTTCGTGAAGGGAATTGAACTGGTCGGCTGTCTCGGGGAGCAAGCCGGTTCGCAGCCCTTCTTCCAGCCAGAGCCATTGAAACACGCCGGACTCGTAGAGGGCTGTGGGCGTGTCGGCATTGTATTCGAGGAGCTTTGCCGGCCCGGCGGATGCCCCTCCGTAGGAGAAATCCAGGCGTCCATAGAGGGAGGGGTCTCCCCGCCTCCAGCTCGCGCGGATCGCGTCCCAGGCATGGGAAGGAATGTCGAGCGAGGCCAGGATCCGCTCGTCCTCCACCGCATCGGCGACGAAAGCGAGGCACAGGGCGTGGATCTCGGTGCTCGGCGCTTCGAGATCGTCCTCGATCTCAGCCAGCTTGAAAGCGTAGGCGTGGCTCTCGGACCAATACGCTTCGCCATCGAAGGTGTGGAAGGTGAAACCATGCCGGCGCGCGGTCTCCCGCCAATCCGGTCGTTCGCCGATGGGCACGCGCCGCATCAGCCGCCGCTTCCATGGCTCGACCAGCCGTGCGACGAGAACGAACGGCCCGTGCTTCCAAAGCCACCGTATGCGACCTTGCGCACCGCCGAAGACGCGACCCGCGCGCTGGAGGACGCACCGCCCGAAGACGTGGTGATCCGTCCGCCCCAACTCGTGCAATAGCCGGCGCCACCCGAGTGGCCGGCGCTTCCGCTATGGGACGCTTCCGAATTCGGAGCATGGTCGAAGATCGGCTGTGGCGGCAGGTTCTGATCGATCCGCCTGCCGATGACGTAGCCGGCCATCCTCGGGACGAAGCGTCCGGCAGCACTCACGGCGACGCCGTCTCCGGGCAGGCAATGCGATGGGCCGTGATGCGCCTCGCAATCGGTCACCGTGGCGTAACGCGGTGCGACCTCGGGATAGGCGGCACGCGCCGTCAGGTACTCGCTCCGGCAATCCTCCTCCGTTCGCCTGGTTCCGGCGATACAGGCGTCCGCATTCGCATAGACGAGCACGGATTCTTCGTCCTGCGACGGATCGAGACGAGCAAGCCCGAAGGCGGCGGCGCCCGCACCCGCCAGCATGACGAGGGTCACCGTCTGCGAGCGCATGAGGCGCGGCGGCTTTACGGGTGTCGGAGTATCGGCCTCGGATGGCATCCTACTGAGGACCGCCTTTCGACGATCCGCTCCCTCACGGCACGATGCCGCACAGACCCGAATGTAGGATCGAGCTTGGCCGTTTGAAACCGGCGATGGGACATTTCCCCGAACGCCGGCTCAGTAAGTCATGGATGCCGCGTTGACGATGCCGCCCGCCAGGGACGACGCGGCGAGCAGGATGGATGCAGCGATCTCACCGGCTTCGATGCGCCGCGAGAGGTCCGGCAGGATCAGCCGCACGACGAAATAGGCCAGGATCTGCACGATGAGGGCGACGAGGCCCCAGACGATGCAGTCGAGGATCGATTGAGCGTTATAGATCGCCACCGAGAGCGGCAGCGTATAGCCGATGAGGCTTCCGCCCAGCGCGATGGCGGCCGAGGCATTGTTGGCGCGGATCAGCGCGATCTCGCGATGGGACGTCGCCGACAGGTAGACCGCGAGATAGACCGCCACGAGGCCGAACGCCGCCGCAACATAGGCGATGAAGGCGGGCAGACCCGAGATCGAGACCATGGCGCCCGCCCCTCCCTCAGACCAGCCGGCTCTGGACGATGGCGGCCGAGATGAAGCTCTTGAACAGCGGATGTGGCTCGAACGGCCGCGACTTCAGTTCCGGGTGGAACTGCACGCCGATGAACCAGGGGTGGCCTGCATGTTCCACCGTCTCGGGAAGCAGACCGTCCGGTGAGAGACCCGAGAACCGCAAGCCCTTGGCTTCCAGCCGCTCGCGATAGGCCATGTTGACCTCGTAGCGGTGCCGGTGACGCTCGGAAATCTCGGTGCCGCCGTAGATCTCGGCGATCTTGGTATCCGCGCCGAGGGTCGCCTTGTAGGCGCCGAGCCGCATGGTGCCGCCGAGATCGCCCTGTGCAGCGCGCCGCTCCAGCTCGTTGCCCTTGAGCCATTCCGTCAGCAGGCCGACCACGGGCTCGCCGGTCTCCCCGAACTCCGTGGAATTGGCGTCCTCGACCCCGGCCAGGGAGCGAGCCGCTTCGATCACGGCCATCTGCATGCCGAAACAGATGCCGAAATATGGGATCTTGCGCTCACGGGCGTAGCGGGCCGCGCGAATCTTACCCTCTGCGCCGCGCTGTCCGAAGCCGCCGGGGACGAGAATGCCGTTGATACCTTCAAGGAACGGCGCCGGATCTTCACGCTCGAAGACCTCGGATTCGATCCATTCGAGGTTCACCTTCACATTGTTGGCGATGCCGCCATGCGTCAGCGCCTCGGACAGGGACTTATAGGCGTCCTTGAGGCCCGTATATTTGCCCACGATGGCGATGGAGACCTCGCCTTCGGGATTGCGCACGCGCTCGGAGATCGTCGTCCAGCGCACGAGATCCGGTTCGCCCTTCGGTTCGATTCCGAAATGCGCGAGCACCTCACGGTCGAGGCCGGCCTCGCGGTAGGACAGCGGCACGTCATAGATCGACGCCACGTCGCGCGCCTCGATGACGGCTGTCTCACGCACGTTGCAGAACAGACCGAGCTTGCGCCGCTCTTCCACCGGAATCGGACGGTCGCAGCGGCAGAGCAGGATGTCCGGCTGGATTCCAATGGAGCGGAGTTCCTTGACGGAATGCTGCGTCGGCTTGGTCTTCAATTCGCCTGCCGAGGGGATGTAGGGCAGCAGAGTTAGGTGGACGAAGGCGACAGTGCCGCGAGGCAATTCCTGGCCGAGCTGGCGGATCGCCTCGAAAAACGGAAGGCCCTCGATGTCGCCCACCGTGCCGCCGATCTCGACGAGGACGAAATCGAACGCTTCGTTGCCGTCGAGTACGAACGTTTTGATGGCGTTGGTGACGTGAGGGATGACCTGGATCGTCGCGCCGAGATAATCGCCGCGCCGCTCCTTCGTGATGATGTCGAGATAGATGCGACCGGTGGTGATGTTATCGGCCTTAGTCGCCGGAAGACCGGTGAAACGCTCGTAATGGCCGAGGTCGAGATCGGTCTCCGCACCGTCGTCGGTAACGAAGACCTCGCCGTGCTGCGTCGGGCTCATCGTGCCCGGATCGACGTTCAGGTAGGGGTCGAGTTTGCGCAGGCGGACCGTGTGGCCGCGCGCCTGCAGGAGAGCTGCGAGAGCCGCAGATGCGAGGCCCTTGCCGAGCGAGGAGACCACGCCGCCGGTGATGAATACGTACCGCGTCATGGGCTTCGGCTCATAAACAAGGGTGGATGATTCGACAAACTTCAAACGACCCCGCCGCTGGTGGCGGCAGGGCTGCATCGGTTCGGATTCTGTGGAACGCCGGGTGGGGACGGTTCGGAGCGAGAGGTGTCCGAGCCGTCATTCCGCATCGACCTTCGATCAGCGCGACTGGGGCGCTTCGGGCGTGGCAGGCTGAGCCGGCGCGGTCTGGCCAGCGCCCTGACCGGGACGAAGGGTCTCGAGAATATTGCCGTTGGGCGCCGCCGGCTGCGTCGTCGCGGCTCCGTCGAGGATCGACTTCGGCGCGGCGCTCCGGTGGGAGATCACCGCGAGGGTCATGCTCGTCGTGAAGAACAGGGCCGCCAGGATCGCTGTAGCCCGCGTGAGGGCGTTGGCCTGGCCACGTCCGGTCATGAACCCCGACACGCCGCCACCGCTGCTACCACCGCCGAGCCCGAGTCCGCCCTCAGAGCGCTGCAGCAGGACCACGGCGATGAGTGCGAGAACCACGATGAGGTGAATGGAGATCAGGACGGCATTCATGTCGTTTCAGTCCGATGTTCCTGGTCCGTGAACCACGTAGGCCGTATCCGGCGCCCGAAGAGGCCCGGCGAGGAACGTCCGCAAAGGGCAGGCTCCTACACGAGATGGTGTCTCACGCCAAATCCTGCATCGCCCCAGGGTGCGAATGTTTCAGGAGTAGGCGGCCGCTATCCCCAGGAAGTCGGACGCCACGAGACTGGCGCCTCCGACCAGCGCCCCGTCCACATTCTCTACCGCCATCAATTCGCGGGCGTTACCCGGCTTCACCGAACCGCCATAGAGGATACGGACCTTGGCGGCTTCCGCGCCGATGAGTTGTCCGAGCATCTCACGCAGGGAAGCATGGACTTCGGCGATGTCGGACGGGGTCGGGGTCAGGCCGGTGCCGATGGCCCAGACAGGCTCGTAGGCGATGACCGTATCGGAGGCCTTCGCCCCCTTGGGGACGCCGATGGCGAGCTGGGCGCGGACGATATCGAGCGTCCGGCCCTCTTCCCGTTCCTCCTGCGTCTCGCCGACGCAGATGATGCCGCAGAGTCCGGCGCGGCGGGCACCCAATGCCTTGGCATGCACGCCATCGTCGGTCTCGTGGTGATAGGCGCGGCGCTCCGAATGCCCGACGATGACGTAGCTCGCCCCGAGATCGGCCAGCATCTCGGCGGAGATGCTGCCGGTGAAGGCGCCGCTGGCCTTGGCATGAAGGTTCTGACCGCCGATGGCGATGGCGGACCCGTAGACCGCCGCCACACAGGAAGAAATCAGCGTCGAAGGGGGGCAGACGAGGACGTCGATCCGGGATGCGAGTTCGGGCGAGAGCCCGTCGCGGATGGCCTCGACCACGGGAACCGAACTGCGCAGGCCGTTCATCTTCCAGTTGCCGGCGATCAGCGGCCGCCGTCCCGACTTCGACATCGTATTCCTCGCGCTCAGATGCTGCTGGTCCGGCTTCACCGGATCGTGAGCGGGGCCGTAACAGAGCCGACTAGCGGGCGCAAACATGGGCTCGAGGATTCGCCCGGCCTTTGCTGGGGCCACCGGATGGGCTATCGCGGGCGGCCTGGAGCGTGCCTTAGGTACGCCATCACGACGGATTTTCGAACGTTCCGATGCTGCAGAACATGCGTAGTGCGAGCCAGCATTGGCTCGGCAAGATCATTCTTACGGTGGTCTTCACCTTCCTCATCGCCGGCGTCGCGATCTTCGGCGTGGAAGATTTCTTCCGCTCGAACTCCGCCACGACCGTGGCCACGGTGGGCAAGACGCAGATCACTTCGGAGGCGGTGCGCTCGGCCTATCAGCTGCAGCTGCAGCGCTATCAGAGCCAGCTTCAGCGCAGCCTGACTCCCGAACAGGCCCGGGGCCTCGGTCTCGACCGGCAGGTCCTTTCGCAGCTGATCAGCGAGGCCTCCCTCGACCAGCAGGCCAAGGATCTCGGTCTCGTCATCCCGGATTCGGCAGTATTGCGCGCGATTCAAGAAGAGCCGACCTTCAAGGGGGCCAACGGCTCCTTCGACCAGACGCTCTTCTTCCAGACGCTGCAGCGCGCCGGCATCAACGAGGCGATGTTCGTGCGCGACCAGCGCGCCGCCGCCGGACGGCTCCAGATCGCCGAGGCCGTGGCCGCGGACATTCATGTCCCCGCCGCCCTGCGCGAGGCCGTGCATCGCTACACCACCGAGCGCCGGTCGGCCTCCTTCATGATGCTGCCCCCTTCCGTGGCAGGTGATATTCCAGCACCGACGGACGAGGAGGTGAAGGCCTTCTACGACGAGAACAAGAGCGCATTCCGCGCGCCGGACTACCGGGCCGTGACCCTCCTCGCCCTCGATCCGCAGGCGATGGCCAAGCCCGACGCTGTCACGGACGAGGATGTGCAGAAGCGCTACGATCTCGCCAAGGCGCAATACGGCACGCCGGAGCGGCGCACGATCCAGCAGATCGTGTTCCCCGACGAGGCCTCCGCCGAGGCGGCGCGCAAGGAGATCGAATCCGGCGAAAAGCCGTTCGAGGCCGTCGCTCTGGCGCGCGGCGTGGACGCGAAGGAACTGTCTCTGGGGAACCTGACGAAGGCCGAACTGTTCGACCCGGCCGTCGCAGAGGCCGCCTTCTCGCTTGCCCAGAACACCGTGAGCGCCCCGGTCAAGGGTCGCTTCGGCACCGTGCTCCTCCGAGTCACGGCCATCGAACCCGAGACACGCAAGCCCCTCGCCGACGTGGCGCCGGAGATCCGCAAGACCATCGCTCTCGAGCGCGCCAAGAACGCCGTTGAAAAGGACCACGACACGATCGAGGACGAGCGCGCCAACAGCAAGCCGCTGGCCGAGATCGCCAAGGAGCGGGGCCTCACCCTCGTGACGGTGCCGGCGGTGAGCGCCCAGGGACTCGACCCGTCGGGCAAGCTCGTCGATTCCATTCCGGATCGCGACACGACGCTGCCGATCGTGTTCCGCTCCGAGATCGGGAGCGACACCGAGGCGCTTCGCCTGAAGTCCGGCGGCTACGTCTGGGTCGACGTCACCGGCATAGACCAAGCCCATGACAAACCCCTCGACCAGGTGCGCGATCAGGCAGCCACCCAATGGCGCGCTGCCGAGGTGGCCAAGCGCCTGTCCGACAAGGCACGCAGCCTGACCGAGCGTCTGGACAAGGGCGAGGCCATCGACACGCTCGCGGCGGAAGTTGGCGTGCAGGTGCAAACCTCCACGGACATCGCCCGCAGCCAGTCCAAGGACGGCCTCTCGGCCGACGTGGTCAATCGCCTCTTCGCCATCCCCGTGGACAAGGCCGTCTCGGTCGAATCCGGCGAGTCGCGTGTGGTCGCCAAGGTCACGGCGGCGACGATGCCCGCCTTCGTGTCCGGCAGCCCCTCCGACGAGGCGATCTCGAAGCGGTTCCAGGCGACCCTCATCGATGACATCCTCGGCGAGTACATCGCCGACGTTCAGAAAAGCGTGGGGATCACCGTCAACCAGACGGCGTTCCGGCGCGCGATCGGCGGCGAGTACTGAACCGACCATGTTTCAGGAGCCGGATTACGCCGCGTTCGCGGAGGCCTACGAGGCAGGGCGGCCGACCCTCCTCAACCTGACCCTGGTGGCCGATCTGGAGACTCCGGTCGCGGCTTTCCTCAAGCTGCGGGCGGTCCATGCCGGGCCGGCCTTCCTCCTCGAATCCGTCGAGGGCGGTGCGGTGCGCGGCCGCTACTCGATGATAGGCCTCGACCCCGACCTCGCCTGGCGCTGTCGCGACGGCCGGCCGGAGACCGCACGGGGCAGCGACCTGTCGGTGTTCGCACCCGACGACGCATCGCCGCTGGCAAGCCTCCGGTCCCTCATCTCCGAGAGCGCCATCGGAGCCGATGACGATGTCGAACTCCCGCCCATGGCGGCGGGCCTCTTCGGCTATCTCGGCTACGACATGGTCCGGGCCATGGAGCGGCTCGGGGTGTCGAACCCGGATCCCCTTGGCGTTCCCGACGCGATCCTCGTCCGGCCGCGCGTCATGGTGGTATTCGATGCCGTGCGCGACATCATCACCGTGGTCGGCCCGGTGCGCCCGAGCGCAGGGGTTTCGGCGCGTGCGGCCTACGAGGGCGCGCTCGCCCGTCTGGAGCGCGTGGCCGATGTCCTGGAAGGTCCGCTTCCGGTGGAATCGCGGATCGACCCCCTCACCATCGCCCATCCCGAGCCGGTCTCGAACACGACGCCCGATGCCTATCTCGACATGGTCGCGCGGGCGAAGGAGTACATCGTCGCCGGTGACGTTTTCCAGGTCGTACTGTCCCAGCGTTTCGAGGCGCCGTTCACGCTGCCGGCCTTCGCCCTCTACCGGTCCCTGCGGCGGACCAACCCGGCCCCCTTCCTGTGCTACCTCGACTTCGAGGATTTCCAGGTCGTGTGCTCGTCGCCCGAGATCCTGGTGCGGGTGCGAGAGGGGCGCGTCACGATCCGCCCCATCGCCGGCACCCGCCGGCGTGGCGCCACGCCGTCCGAGGACAAGGCACTGGCCGAGGAACTGCTGGCCGATCCGAAGGAACGCTCCGAGCACCTGATGCTGCTCGATCTCGGCCGCAACGATGTCGGCCGGGTCTCGCGCATCGGCAGCGTGACAGTAACAGGGTCGTTCTTCCTCGAATATTACAGCCAGGTCATGCACATCGTCTCGAATGTCGAGGGCGATCTCGATCCGAGCCACGACGCACTCGATGCCCTCTCGGCCGGGTTTCCGGCCGGCACGGTCTCCGGCGCGCCGAAGGTCAGGGCGATGGAGATCATCGACGAGCTCGAACGCGAGAAGCGCGGCCCTTATGGCGGCTGCATCGGTTATTTCGGCGCACGCGGCGAGATGGATACCTGCATCGTGCTGCGCACCGCCATCGTGAAGGACGGGCGGATGCATGTTCAGGCCGGCGCCGGCATCGTCTACGATTCTGATCCGGCCTCCGAACAGCAGGAATGCGTGAACAAGGCCAAAGCCCTGTTCCGCGCCGCGGAGGATGCGGTGATGTTCGCGAGCCGGGCGCGGCGGGGGCAATAGTCCTTCCGCGCACCAAGGCAGTCCTTCCGCTTGGCCCGCGATTGCCGATAGACATCGAATCGGTCGTATATCGACGGGTTGCAATGGTGGAGGAACGTGATGGCTGGGACCGAGATCGATGCCATCAGGGATCTTCTCGCCGCCAGTCCACGGTCTTCGAATCTCGCCGAGCGCCGTGAACGGCTCGACGGGTTCGGCGCGCATTATCCAGTTCCCCCCGACGTGACGGTCGTGCCCGTCGATGCGGGCGGGGTGTCGGCCGAATGGACCGGGAGCCCGGGGGCGGACCCGACCCGCGTCGTCCTGTTCCTGCATGGCGGCGGATACGTGTCCGGCTCGCTCAACAGTCACCGGCACATGATGGCCGAGACGGGCCGCGCTGCCGGAGCACGGACGTTGGCGCTGGATTACCGGCTCGCGCCGGAACATCCGTTTCCAGCGGCCCTCGACGACGCCCTGGCGGGTTACCGCTTCCTGCTCGAATCGGGTGTCAGCCCCCGGAACATCGTCTTGTCCGGGGAGAGTGCCGGCGGCGGGCTTGCCGTCGCGACGGCCTTCTCGCTGCGTGATGCCGGTCTGCCGCTTCCGCGCTGTCTTTGGCTCACGTCGCCCTGGGTCGATCTGGAGATGACCGGTGCCAGCATGGACACCAAGGCGGCGGTCGATCCCCTGATCCAACGGGAATACCTGATGGAACTCGCGGAGGCCTATTGCGCAGGAAAGAATGCTGCGACCCCGCTGATCTCGCCGCTTCACGCCGACCTCGGCGGACTGCCGCCGATGCTGATCCAGGTCGGCAGCGCCGAGACCCTGCTGGACGATTCCCTGCGCCTCGCCGGGGTGGCCGCCTCGGCGGACGTCGCCGTGACGCTCCAAGTCTGGCCGCACATGATCCATGCTTGGCACATGTTCTATCCGCAGCTTGCCGAGGGGCGACAATCGCTGGCGAGCGCCGGTGCCTTCATCCGCGCGCATCTGGGGGACGGAACCGACGGCCGGCATCCGACGATCGGGGTCTGAGAGCGGACGCGGCGCGAGAACGCTTGACCCTCTCGGCTCACCTCGTCACACGAGGGGGATCAAGAGAAGCGCGATCATGGCCAACGTCCTCGTCATCGACAACTACGATTCCTTCACTTGGAATCTCGTCCATCTCATCGGGCCGCTTTGCGGATCGATCGATGTCGTGCGCAACGACCAGGTCACCATCGACGAGATCCGCGAGCGCGCGCCCGATGCGGTGGTGCTGTCTCCGGGGCCGTGCACGCCCAACGAGGCCGGTATCTGCCTCGACGTGGTGCGCGACCTCTCCGGCGAGGTGCCGATCTTCGGAGTCTGCCTCGGACTCCAGGCGATCGGGCAGGCCTTCGGCGGCGACGTGGTGCGGGCGCCAAAGCCCATGCATGGCAAAGTCTCGAGCATTACCCACAGGGCAACGGGGGTCTTTCGCGGGCTGAACGGCCCCTTCGATGCCACGCGGTATCACTCGCTCGTAGTGGAGCGCGGCGGGTGTCCGCAGGATCTCGTCGTCACGGCGGAAGCGGACGGGCTCATCATGGCGCTGGAACACGCGACGCTGCCTGTCCACGGCGTGCAGTTCCACCCGGAGAGCATCCTCTCGCATCACGGCTCGCAGATCCTGCGCAACTTCCTCGACATCGCCGCGGCGTGGAACGCGGGACGTGACAAGCGCGGGTCCGGCGTGCATTGACGCATCGATCGATTTTGATTGACGCTTCCGACCCATGGACACCTTCAAGCCGCTCCTCGCGAAAGTCGCGGCCGGGTCGAGTCTCGACCGGGCGGAGGCGCGCGCCGCCTTCGACGACCTGCTCTCGGGCGAGGTGACGCCGGTCCAGGCCAGCGCCTTCCTCATCGCCCTGAAGGTGCGTGGCGAAGCCGAGGACGAGATCGTCGGCGCGGTGGAGGCCATGCGGGCGCGGATGGTGCGCGTGGCCCCGGTTCCCGGCGCCATCGACATCGTCGGCACGGGCGGCGACCATTCCGGCAGCTACAACGTCTCGACTCTCGCCGCGATCCTCACGGCGGCCTGCGGCGTGCCGGTGGCCAAGCACGGCAACCGCGCGGCCACCTCGCGCTCGGGTGCGGCCGATGTCCTCGTTTCCCTTGGCGTGAAAATCGGTCTCGACCCAGACGGGCTGGCCCGCTGCCTCGCACAGGCCGGCCTCTGCTTCATGTTCGCCCAGACCCATCACGGCGCCATGCGCCATGTGGCGCCGGTGCGCTCCGAATTGCCGACGCGGACGATCTTCAACCTGTTGGGGCCGCTCTCGAATCCGGCCGGTGTCGAGCGCCAGCTTCTGGGCGTCTCCACCGAGGCCTGGGCCGAACCCCTGACGCGTGTATTGGGCCAACTCGGCAGCACGCGGGTCTGGACGGTGCACGGGTCGGACGGGCTCGACGAGATCACCGTCACCGGGCCGACGCCGGTGGTCACCCTGGAGGACGGGCGGATCGGCCGTTTCACCATCGATCCGCGCGACGTCGGCCTGCCGCTCTGGACCCTCGAGGATCTGCGCGGCGGCGATCCCGACCATAATGCGCACGCGCTGAATGCCGTCCTGTCGGGCGAGCGCAACGCCTATCGCGACATCGCCGTTCTCAATGCGGGGGCCGGCCTCGTCGTCGCCGGTTCCGCGCAGACCTTGAGCGAAGGTGTGGCCCGTGCCGCTTCCGCGATCGATAACGGCGCAGCGAGAGCAACCCTTGCACGCCTCGTGGCGGTCTCGAACACATGAAAGAGGCCCCGATGAGCGAGGCGAAACCCATTGCGGACGTGGTTGCGGCACCGGCCACCACCGACCGGCGAGACGTGCTCTCGCGGATCGAGGCCTACAAGCGCCGTGAGATCGCGGAAGCCAAGCTGCGCGTCCCCCTCGCCAAGCTCGAGAAGCGCATCGAGAAGGCCGCGCCCGTCCGCCCCTTCGCCGACGCCATCGCCGCCCATATCGCGCAAGGGCGTCCCGCCCTCATCGCCGAGGTGAAGAAGGCCTCTCCGTCCAAGGGCCTGATCCGCGAGGATTTCGACCCCGCCACCCTCGCCGCCGCCTACGAGGCGGGCGGCGCCACCTGTCTCTCGGTGCTCACCGACGCGCCCTCCTTCCAGGGCAAGCCGGAATACCTCACCGAGGCACGGGACGCCTGTTCGCTGCCGGTGCTGCGCAAGGACTTCCTGTTCGAGCCGTACCAGGTGTTCGAGGCGCGCGCCTGGGGCGCCGATTGCGTTCTGGCCATCATGGCGTGCCTCGATGACGACGAGGCGCTGGCCATCGTTGAGACCGCGCACGATCTCGGCATGGATGTGCTGGTCGAGGTCCATGACGAGGAGGAACTCGCCCGCGCCATTCCGCTCGGCACCCGGCTGCTGGGCATCAACAACCGCGACCTCAAGACATTCGAGGTCTCGTTCGATACGGCCATCCGCGTTGCCAAGGGCGTGCCAGAGGACCGTATCGCTGTCGCGGAGAGCGGCATCACCGGGCACGACGATGTCCTGCGCCTCGAAAAGGGTGGACTTCGGACGATCCTCGTCGGGGAAAGCCTGATGCGCGAAGCGGACGTGACCAAGGCGACGAAACGCCTGCTCTTCGGCAAGGCCGGCAAATGAGCAGCCTCACGCATCTCGATGCGGCCGGCGCCGCCAATATGGTCGACGTCTCCGACAAAGCCGCCACCACCCGTACCGCCCGCGCCGAAGGCGTGGTGGTGATGCTGCCCGAAACGTTGCGGCTGATCCGCGAAGGCGATGCCAAGAAGGGCGACGTGATCGGCACGGCGAGGCTCGCGGGCATCATGGCGTCGAAACGCACGCATGAACTCATCCCGCTGTGCCATCCGCTGCTGATCTCCAAGGTCCGGGTGGAATGCGAGCCGGACGATTCCCTGCCAGGCCTTCGCGTGACCGCAGAGGTCAAGGTGATCGGTCCGACCGGCGTCGAGATGGAGGCCCTCACCGCCGTCTCGGTCGCCTGCCTCACGATCTACGACATGGTGAAGGCGGCCGATCGCGCCATGCGGATCGAAGGCATCCACCTAATCTCCAAGGATGGCGGAAAGTCCGGCTCGTACCGGGCCGAGGGCGCTTCGTGAGCAAACTCATTCCGGTGGAGGAGGCGCTCGCGCGCATCCTTGCGAGTGCCGCCGAGCCGGTGGCAGCCGAGATGGTGGGGGTGGCCGACGCCTACGGCCGGACCCTGGCCGAGGATGTGGCCGCCCTACGGACCCAGCCGCCCTTCCCCGCCTCCGCTATGGATGGCTATGCGGTGCGTTCCGAGGATGTGGCCGCCGTTCCGGCAAAACTGACGCTCATCGGCATGAGCGCTGCCGGCCACGGTTTCTCCGGTACGATCGGCCCCGGCGAGACGGTACGGATTCTCACGGGGGCTCCAGTGCCCACGGGGGCCGACACGATCCTCATTCAGGAGAATGCCGACGTCTCGGACAATGTGGTCACGGCGAAGGAAACGGTCGCCGCCAAGCGCCATATCCGCGTTCCCGGTCTCGATTTCCGGTCCGGCGATCTGCTTCTGCGGGCGGGGGAGTGCCTGGATGCGCGCCGGCTTGCCCTCGCGGCCGCGGGTGGTCACGCTACTCTCCAGGTTCGCCGCCGGCCTCGGGTCGCGATCCTCGCCACCGGCGACGAACTCGTGGCGCCGGGAGAACCGGCCCGCTGGGACCAGATCGTCGCCTCGAATGGATTGGCGGTGGCGAGCCTTGCCCGCGAGGCAGGCGCGGAACCCATCGATCTCGGTATTGCCGGAGACAGCCTCGCCTCCCTCGAAGCCGCACTGGGCCGGGCGCGGGACGCGAAAGCAGACCTCCTGGTGACCCTGGGCGGCGCCTCCGTGGGTGATCACGACCTCGTCCAGGCGGCTCTGCATCGCGAGGGGCTGGAACTTGGTTTCTGGCGAGTGGCCCTCCGCCCCGGAAAGCCACTGATGCATGGGCGTCTCGGTCCGATGATGGTCATCGGTTTACCGGGTAATCCCGTCTCCGCCGTAGTCTGTGGCCTGCTCTTCGTCGTGCCGGCGATCCGGGCTCTTCTTGGCGACCCCAAGGCCGGGGCCGACCGCAGCGAGCCGGCCCTGCTCGGGGCGGACATGCCGGCCAACGATATCCGCCAGGACTATATGCGGGCGCGGATCGAAATCGCGGATGACGGCCGTCCGATGGCGTACGCCGAAACGCGCCAGGATTCCTCGATGCTCTCGGTCCTCGGTCAATCTGAAGCGCTGCTGGTTCGCCCACCCGGCGCTCCGGCCGCGAAGCGCGGCGATCCGTGCCGGATCATTCGCCTCGATCGAGCGCTGCTCTGAACAGATCCGGTTTCGTCATTTTCCGGTGACGTCAGGGGTCGATCTAGCCAGTCGCGTGGCGAGCCAGCCGACGATGATCGCTACGGTGACGCCCCAGCCCACCTCCATGACGCGCGAGCCGAAGATATGCTGCGCCGTTCCGTCATGGGGGACGAGCAGGATGATGGTCGCGGTGATCCCGGCGAGCCGGGCCGCACTCGCCACGTTCAGCACCCAGCAGGCCGTGAGCGACAGGATGACTGCGAGGGCATAGGCAGCCAGATGCTGCCCGAGGCCGAGCCAGATACCAAGGCCGATGAGGCCCCCCGTGGCCGCACCGAGCAATTGGTCCCGCCCGACTTTCCGTGTCGCGCGGAACTCGGTCTGGAGTACGGCGATGGCAGTGATCGCCGACCAGAACCCCTCACGCTGGTTCAGCGCCTGGGTCGGCAGATAAGCGATGATCGCCGCGCCAGCGGATAAAAGGCCGTGCACCAAACCATCGATGAGGCGGCGTCGTAGCGGCAGGCCCTTGCGAAGGCGCGCGATACGTTCGCCGAGCCGGCTGATCCTGGCCTCGTCGCGCCCTCCTTTTTCGGTTCCTGGAGGGTGTGCCTGCGCTCGCCACCCAGGGCTTCCCGGTTGCTGCTCCACGATGACACGGTCGCTCGAATCCATGATTTTTGAACGCGAGCCGAGCCTGCTTCGATCCGCCGGCGATCTTCCGGTTTCACGCTTGCCGGCTTGGTCAGCCGAACACGAACTCCACCGCCTGCGTTACGACCTCAGGCTGGTAGGCGTGTGGCCCATCATACTCCACAGAGGTCACATCGTAGCCAACGTCCCTCAGTTTGGAAGTGTGCACCCGTGCGCTGCGATCGATGGGTATCTGCTCGTCCCGTGTCCCATGTGAGATGAAGATGCGTGGTGACCCGGCCTGCAGATGTACCGACAGGAACCCGGCCGAGGAGATGATGAGGTGGGTGACCACATGGCCATTGGCGAGGCCGGAGGAGAGAGCGTAGCTCCCGCCATCGGAATGGCCGGCGAAGACGATGTGCAGCGGATCGAGCATGAAGCGTGACGCTACCTCGGTCAAAGCGAGGTCGAGCCGTTCGCGGTCCGGCCCGTGACCGCCGATGACGAGATCCCAGGTCGGGAATACAGATTGTGGAGCGAGGAGCAGAAATGCGCGCGCCTCCGCATGCTTTTCGAGCATGGGAAGGATCTTCTCCGCACTCCCGCCGCCGCCATGAAAGAGTACGACGAGGGGAGTCGGCCGTCGCGGATTGATCCCCGGCGGCACGATCAGCATGGCGTCGCGCCCGTCGAAGAGGCCGAGCGGATGGCGGCCCGGAGGCATGGGCTCCCTCGTCGGCAGACGATGCGCAAAAGCGAGACGTCCTGCGAGTTTAGGGTCGATCATGCGGCGAGCCTCGCGTCGTTCGGTGACATGGTGCGGGCGTCGGTCGTTCTCTGCGGACGGCGCCCCTTGCCTAAGCTGCCGCGTCAATCCGGCTTGGCTTCGCTCAAAGGCTTGATCTTCAGTTGATCGATGATCCACAGCCAGCCGCCGGCCTCCTGCTTCCGTGCCGTCTCCACCGAGATCGTTCCGTTCGGCAGGCGCGCGAAGGTCATCGCAATCCCCCCGTTGCGAATATTCGGCAGCGTCTCCGCGGCCGGAAACTCGGAGCGCCGTGCTAGAAGGTCGGTGTAGAACGCCCGGATCTCCTGATGTCCCGTCGCGACCACCTTTCCGGCAGCCAGCACAGCATCCGGTTCGTAGAGGGCGACCAACCCCTCCACATCGCCGGCATTGGCCCTTTCGTTGAAGAGACGGGCAAGGTCTTCGGGGGTTTCTGCTAGCACGTGGTCCATCGCGTTTTCCTCTTGTTACACGGCTACTTCAGCAGCGTACCAGCCGAGTCGCGCACCGCTACGGTGACCGGTATCCCCGCTTTGACGCTCTCGGAGACGGTACAGAAGCGCTCGAACTGCTCGAGAACCTTGTCGAGCCGTGGCATCGTTTCCGCCGGAGCGCCCAGCGCGATGCCGACTTCGATCCCGCTGATCCTCAGGCGACCATCCGCGTTGCGTTCCACGCGAAAGCTCGATCGCGCTGCGAGCCCGGTTGCGTCCTGTTTGAATTTGCCGAGGGCGAAGACCAAGCTCGCGCACAGGCAGTTGGTGACGCCGGCGACCAGGATCTGCTCGGGGTAAGGCCCCTCCCCGCCGCCATAGGGTGGCGCCTCGTCAACGGCGAGGTTCGGGAAGGCTTCCCCAAAATCGATCTCGAACCGATAGCCCTCGATCTGCCTGATCGTGATGCTGCCGTCACTGCCCATCCGGGACGTCTCCTCTCGGCTCGCCTAGCCGCCGCATGCGCACTGAAGCGGCAAAGCAACGACTGGCAAGGCAACGAACGAGAAGCGAAGGCGAGTTCCATCTCATCCCCCTCCTTGCCCGCGTGTTGACAGCCCGCCCTCATTGGCATACCAAATACCAACAGTAGACGCACAGAAAAAGCAAGTGCGCGGAACATCTCACGGACGGGGTTTGACCTTTCCGCGAAATGGAGGAAGCGATCACGATGATGCAATGCAGCATTCGCAACCGCAATATATTCCAGACGGAAGCCGAAATCGCGACCACGACTGCGGACGAAGCATCGCGCGTCTCAAGTGAAATCCCTCATCGCGTTTGACGGCCGTACCTGCTGCCTAAGTCGATGGACGACGTTTCACTCGAAGACGCGAAACAAGCCATGTCGGATCAAGCCAATTTCTTCGGTATCGACGTCTCTCAACTGATCGAAGCCGCCGGAGATGCCATCGTCGTCTCCGATCCGGACGGTGCGATCGTCGTGTGGAACGCGGCGGCGGAGAGGATCTTCGGGTTCTCGTCATCCGAGGCGCTCGGCCAATCCCTCGATCTGATCACCCCGGAACGCCAGCGCCAGCGTCACTGGGATGGTTACGCCAAGACAATGCGGACCGGCATCACCCGCTACGGCACCGAGGTGCTGCGCGTGCCGGCGCTTCACAAAGACGGCCGATCACTCTCGATCGCCTTCACCGTCGGACTCCTTCACGGTTCTGACGGCGCAGTGACTGGAATCCTCGCCATCATCCGCGATGAGACCCGGCGCTGGAACGACGAACGTCAGATGCGCAAGCGTCTGAGCGAGCTCGAAAGCGCTTCCGTTTAAGTGGAGGCGCGAAAATCTAAAGGTTTCGCCAGAATACCGGCCAACACGAGTTCCGGATCAGAACCGGACATTCGAACTATCCGATCCATTATTGTTGCATGACGATCGAAAGGGAGAACGTCGAGATGAGCAAGCCGCTTGAAGGCACCAAGATCATCGATTTCACTCACGTCCAGGCTGGCCCTGCTTGCACGCAGCTTCTCGCCTGGTTCGGCGCCGACGTCATCAAGGTCGAGCGTCCCGGTGCCGGAGACGTGACACGGACGCAGCTGCGCCACGTGGAGGATGCCGACGCCCTTTACTTCACCATGCTGAATTCGAACAAGCGTTCGCTGACCCTCGACACCAAGACCCCCGAGGGCAAGGAAGTTCTCGAGAACCTCATCAAGCAATCCGACGTGATGGTCGAGAATTTCGGTCCCGGTGCCCTCGACCGCATGGGCTTCTCCTGGGCCCGCATTCAAGAACTCAACCCGGGCATGATCCTGGCTTCGGTGAAGGGCTTCTCGGACGGCCACCATTACGAGGACCTGAAGGTCTACGAGAACGTCGCCCAATGCGCCGGCGGCGCCGCCTCCACCACCGGCTTCTGGGACGGCCCCCCCACCGTCAGCGCCGCCGCTCTCGGTGACTCGAACACCGGCATGCATCTCGCCATCGGCATCCTCACGGCGCTCCACCAGAAGAACAAGACCGGCAAGGGCCAGAAGGTCGCCGTGTCGATGCAGGATTCGGTGCTGAACCTCTGCCGTGTGAAGCTGCGCGACCAGCAGCGCCTCGACGCCCTCGGCTACCTCGAGGAATACCCCCAGTATCCGCACGGCGAGTTCACCGACGTGGTGCCGCGCGGCGGTAATGCGGGCGGCGGCGGGCAGCCGGGCTGGGTGCTGAAGTGCAAGGGTTGGGAAACCGACCCGAACGCCTACATCTACTTCACGATCCAGGGCCATGCCTGGGCGCCGATCTGCAAGGCGATCGGCCGCGAAGAGTGGATCGACGATCCGGCCTACAACACCGCCCGTGCCCGCCAGGACAAGATCATGGACATCTTCGGCACGATCGAGGAATGGCTCGCTGACAAGACCAAGTTCGAGGCCGTCGACATCCTGCGCAAGTTCGACATCCCGTGCTCGCCGGTGCTGTCGATGAAGGAACTCTCGGTCGATCCGTCGCTGCGCGCCAGCGGCACCATCGTCGAGGTGCAGCACCCGAAGCTCGGCTCGTATCTCACCGTCGGAAGCCCGATCAAGTTCTCGGACATGCCGGTCGAGATCAAATCTTCGCCGCTCCTCGGAGAGCACACCGACGAAGTGCTGCTCGACCTCGGTTACACCCAGCAGCAGATCGAGCGCCTGCACCAGGCACGCGCCGTCTAAGACAGATGCAAAGCGGCCCGTCCTCGGACGGGCCCTGGATTGAGGAAAACGGCGTGCCGCGAGGCGCGCCGTTTTCTTTTGGGATGAGACAAGGCCGCAGCAGGACGGCTGCGTCGTCGGCATCGTTGATTGAGCGCCGGCCCTGTTCGAACGAACGACCTACGTACCGGGACGCACGGCTTCCTGCCCCAACGAGTTCGTCAAACGCCGAAGGTCGGCGGCGAGGATCAAGCGATGGATCGGCGCGACCGGCACCATGTAGACCCAACCAAAGGCATTGTGGACGACGACCGACGAGGTGATCGTGAGACGGCGACCGGAGGTCGCGAGACAGATCATGACGTCGAGGCGGCGGTCCCGCACGGTGAGAACCAGCATATCCGGGGCGCTGTGTTCCACCAGGAAGAAGTCCAACGTTTCACCCGCGCGCGCTTGGATCCGGCGTTCACCGGAAAGGCCGCCGATCGCCTTCACGCCGAAACGTGCCGCGATCGAATCTCCCATGCGGAAGGCGAGCGACATGAGCGGTCGTGGCTCTGTCGTGATGAAATTCCAGTCCTGTATCGGAGTCATCGCCGAGGGGAGTACGACCGATCGCGAGTCGTCATAATCGAGTTGATCGCTCGGGCGCAGAATCCGAACCGGCAGATCGACAGGCAAGGACTTTTTCCCATCCCGTTGAGAGGACAGCCCTAGCATGACCGGCGCGGATAACCGGCGGCGCGATAGGTGAACGAGCGCGGCCTCGGCCATACCGGACCCGGTAGCCGTGCGTTTATCCTCCTAAGGAGTTGGTGCGGTCCTGTTGCCCTGCGACGGGATGCGTAACCGGGAGGCCGTGAGGCGAGACATCCAGCGAGGCTGCGTCTTTCCCCTCCGTCGCGAGTGCCTCGTAGGGTAGCCAGCCGGCGAAGGGTTCCAGATTATCCTGCCCAGCGGGGCGATACCAACGCCAGACTTGGCGTGCCGCACTCGGGGCGTACCAGCGACCGGGGCGACCCTCGGCCAGGATCGGACCGAGGGTCAGGTGGTTGAGCCAGATCCGCTCCACGATCTGCGGGGCCGTGTGCATTGGGCGCCAGGTCGGTGGCATCGGATATCTCCTGCGAAGGCGATCACGGAGGGCTGAAATGGGTGCGGGGGCCAGGACTTGGCGTCCGGCCCCCGTACTCTGTTCGTGGTCGGTGGCTCAGCCTCAGTTCACGCAGCCACTACGCGGGGGGCAGGCTTGGTCTCGTCGGTGACGGCCAGCGCCTGGGCCACCACCCGCTTGCGCCAGGGCTTCAGCACGGCGATGGCGAGGAGGGATGCGAGGATGTTGGCGCCTGCAGCGACGAGGAAGACGCCGTCCCAGCTGTTGGTGGCCTGCTGGAGGTAGTTGGCGACCGGGACCAGGAGGGCGGCGGTGCCCTTGGCGGTGTAGAGCAGGCCGGCATTGGTGGCGGCGAACTTGGTGCCGAACGTGTCGGTGCAGGTGGAGGGGAAGAGGGAGTAGATCTCGCCCCAGGCGAAGAACACGAACCCTGAGAGCAGCACGAACCACAGCGGGTCGTGGCCCCAGAGGTAGAGCATGTAGATGCCGAAGCCTTCCATGGCGAAGGCGATGAACATGGTGTTCTCGCGGCCGATCTTGTCGGAGACCCATCCGAAGAACGGGCGGGTCAGGCCGTTGAGCACGCGATCGATGGTGGCCGCGAAGGTGATGGCCACCATGGTGATGCCCATGATGGTGACCGGCACCTTGTCGACGCCGATATCGGAGGCGATGGGCTTGAGGTTGGCGGTGATCATCAGGCCGCCGGCGCCGACGATGACGAACATGAAGTACATGAGCCAGAAGATCGGCTGGCGGGCGACTTCACCGGGGGTGTAGTTGCGCCGGGTCTGGATGATGTTGGCGTTGGCCACGACCTCCGGCACCTGGCCCTTCTTGGGCGAGGTGAAGAAGAAGGCGAGCGCGCAGACGACGAGGCCCTGGCCGATGCCGAAGTTGAAGAAGGCGGCCTGGAAGCCGTGGTCGGCGATCATCCACTGGATCGGGGCGACGGTCAGCGCCGAGCCGGCGCCGAAGCCGGCGGCGATGATGCCGGCGGCCAGCCCGCGCTTGTCGGGGAACCACTTCAGGGCCGAGCCGACGCAGGTGCCGTAGACGGCGCCGGCGCCGATGCCGGCGACGACCTGGCCGAGATAGAACATGTTGAGCGAGGCGGCGTAGGAGTTGATGACCCAGCCGATGCCGCAGAGCGCGCCGCCGAACAGCACGACCACGCGCGGGCCGTACTTGTCCACGAACCAGCCCTCGATCGGGACCAGCCAAGTCTCGAACAGCACGAACAGGGTGAAGGCCCACTGGATCGCCGCCCGGTCGAAGCCGAACTTCTTCTGGATGTCGGGGACGAAGAACGTCCAGCCGTATTGCAGGTTGGCGATCATCACCATGCAGATCACGCCGATCACCAGCTGACCCCAGCGGTATCCATCGGATACTCGCCCACTCGTTGTTTCCGCCCTCGTCATTGTCGTCCTCCGCGTTGTTCTGTTTTGCTTCACTCGAGGCGTAGGAGCCGGTTGCCCGGTTTCCAGTCTTGGCGAATGCCGACCCTTGGCGTCGTCAGCATTCTGGTATGTGGAATACCAGCCTCTCTCGTACGTATCAGCCCGTCAAGACCGAGATGCAGAAAAATCGTCGCCGCAATGCAGCAAACAGGGATTAAACTCAAGATCTCGTACAGGCGATGAAGAATCTGTCTGAGCTATGCGAAAACAACATCTCGCCGACGCAAATACGGGTCTGCCATGCCCCTAAGTGCATATTGTTGCATAGGCGCAAATTTGCCGTGGAAACGAGGGGTACACCCCTCAACCACCGGGTTTTTGCTGATAAATCTGAAATCTGTACGCGATGGCGTTGCGCATGCCTTCGGGAACAGGCAATGCCATACCGGCCACGCAGTGACCGAGCCAAGCCGACGTGGACGTACATAGCCTACCCGCCTCGCCCTGGTCCGGCACCATAGTGCTCTTTCATTCATTGACAACCGGTATTTTGCATACCAGGGTCTGAACTCAGGAAGCGATCCGGAAGGGGCGACGTCATGCCGGTGAGGCAGCAGACGGGCACTGTGGCAAGTCGCCTAAACTATATCCGAATGGATCGCTCGGTTCGCGATGCATTGAACATGTTGCAGAATCCCGGGGTCGACGCTCTCGTCGTCATCGACGGTGTCCCTCTCACGGACGGTTCCATCGTCGGCATCATTACCGAGCGCGAGATCTTCCGTGCCATGGCATCGCGTGGCCTCGAAGTGCTCGACAGCCTTGTCTGGATGTTGGCGAAGCAAGATTTTGCATCTGTCGACGTCAGCACGTCAAATGCCGACCGGCTTAAGCTGTTCTGTGCATATCAGACCGACCATATCGCCGTGACCGATGGTTTCGTCCTGACGTCGATCCAGAGCATTTGGAGCTGCGTCGACGCCATGTCTGATGGGAGTACATCGGCTCACTCATGATGATCGACCAGGCATTGGGGGTGTTACAATCGAATGTAACGTCAGGTCGTCCAGAGGTTGCCGAGAGATTAAATGATGCGCAATCGATCTCGATCCTTCGTTGTTGCGCTGCGACGCGCTCTCACCGCAGGTGCAGGATAAGATATCCCGCTTCTGATCATTGACCTCCATCGTTTTTGCATTCAAAATTTCGACACGATACCCTGGTGTTTCGGCCTTCTCGAAAGGTTCGATTCAAGCCGGGGGTCGAGGCAAGGAGACGCTACGGGGCAGCGATCGTCGGTGCAACGCCGACCGCTCGCATCTCGTGGCCAACAGGGTTAGCAGCAATGCGTTACTTGGCCATTCTTGAATGCCCGGTCATCTTCAGCGGCGAATCCCCCAACGGGATGACCAGCATGGACATGTGTCCCTCGGCCGGGATTACGCGTGGACTGATCAGCCGCCATGTCAAAGTCATCGATTCAAGGGTGATCGCTGTCTGCATCTGGCAGAGCGAGTTCTGCGCCAAGCTCTACTTCAACGCGGAATGGTACGAGAAGGCCGAGGCACTCTGGGGTGACCGCTATCAGTTGCGGCTCGAGGCCATCGATGAGGAAGCGGTCGCCTGAGGCGTTCGAGGTAGCCGCCGCGATGCATGGCCGCCCTGGAATTCACTGACTCTTGGAGGGGCCGGCCATGTCCATCATGGTGCCCCCGGCTACCGGCCAAGCTGATTTGCCTCCTTGCCCGGAGTTCGGCCCCTGGAATCCGGGGTTGGAATCGACGTTGCCCAGGGCGTTTCTGTCCCTCGAGACGCTCTTCAGGCCGGACAACGTAGAAACCAGCCTCGACGATGCCCGCGAGATGAGTGACGTCAGTGGTCTGCCACTGACGCAGCTCGTACTCTTCCGTGCTCAGCGTCTCGTCGTGCACGAAGTGCTTATCAGCGTCATGGCCGATCTGTCGGTGCCGGTCGGGCGCACTTATGGCGATCTCGGCGTCAACTTTCGGGCCATCGTCAGCACAATCCTGGACACCGGGATTGCGTCTCACGCGAATGAGATCGCTGACCTGCTCGTTCAGATCCGGAGCGACGCCGCGCTCGTGCTCCAACGCGAACTGTCCGAGATGTTCACCCCGAAGGTTGTCGGAGAACCGGCCCGCGGACAACCCTCCCTCTGGCAGCTGATCCTTGGCTCTCCCGAACCGGCCAGGCGGCAAAGGGAGCACGGTACGCCAGAGCAATGGGCCCTCCACCATCTCGACGCGTGGTACGCGCGTTGCGCCACACCATCAGACTCCCTCGAAATGGCGGTTTGTGTCGCCCTGCGACAGGTGGTGACAAGCATCATCCGGCGTCGCGGCTTCCTGATCCGCGACACCGCGCTTCTCCACCGTCTCGTCTGCATCCTGGTCTCAAACCAGTACGGTAGCAGCCGGATCGGCCAGCTCATTGAACCATGGTTCCGCGAGGTCGTCGCACGGGAAGGCTACCGCTCATTGAGAGCCCAGACGCAGCCGGTGGTGATGAACGTCAAAGGTGCATCAGCTTCCGGCAAAAGCACGATCCGGCCATATCAGCGTGCGCTCGCCGGGCAAGTCGGCCTCGACGAGTCGGATTTTGCTGTCATCACACCCGACGTCTGGCGCAAATTCCTGCTCGATTACGACAGCCTCGGTGCGGCCCGCCGCTATGCCGGTACGCTGACAGGACGCGAGGTCGAGATCATCGATCGCAAGCTCGACCGTCACATGGCGGTGAAGGCTGCGGAGGGGCGCATCTCACATCTTCTGATCGACCGGTTCCGGTTCGACAGTTTCACCGTCGATCCCGGAGCAGAGGATGGCAGCCAACTCCTGACCCGCTTCGGCCATTGCGTCTACATGCAGTTCATGATCACGCCGCCGGAGGCAACCGTCGAGCGGGCGTGGAAACGCGGCGAACAATTCGGCCGTTACAAAGCTGTCGAAGATCTGCTCGCACACAACGTCGAAGCCTATACCGGCATGCCGCGGCTCTTTTTCACCTGGGCACTCAGGTCGGACAAGCGGGTCCATTTCGAATTTTTGGACAATAGCGTACCGGAAGGTGAACGTCCCCGAACCGTTGCCTTCGGCATCAACGGCACGA
This sequence comes from Methylobacterium sp. AC832, assembly GCF_979256025.1. Taxonomy (NCBI): domain Bacteria; kingdom Pseudomonadati; phylum Pseudomonadota; class Alphaproteobacteria; order Hyphomicrobiales; family Methylobacteriaceae; genus Methylobacterium; species Methylobacterium sp. AC832. Next base: position 1,085,341 of record NZ_CEEDMV010000001.1, on the reverse strand, counting down.
TGAATGTCCTCGACCTGAAATTTCTCTTCGATATCGATCGGTACCGCAAGATCGATATCTCCGCGCGGTCCGCGCAGGAGGTCTATGCCGCTGCCGGTTCGATGGCGCCTTCGGACAATATGAGCTTCCTGCGCGACTGTATCCGCCGGATGACCACGATCTGCTTTGCGGATTTCGGGACGGGACACGTCTACGCCAAGCTTCACCAGGGGCGCCTGACCCATCTCGCCGCGGATATCGCGGAGCGGGCGGTCGAGAACGCGGAATTAAAGGCGACTCTCGGAGCGATAGGCGTATCGGGAGTTTCACCTCCCATGCCCGAACCCTGCGAGATCCTTCGTCGGGAAGAGGCTCAGACATTGGGCCGCTGGGGTGACGCATTCTAGGCTCTTATGGCCCTGAACGCGTATGCAACGCGTGCGATAGACGCGGCCAAGGCCTAAGCAATGCGGTGAATATAAAGTCCGTTGGGCTAGGTCCACCCGAACGGGTTGGCGGAATGAACTCAGCGTCTGCCCGAGTCCCCGACCCGCTCCGATATGCGCTAGCGACATGAGTGGTCGAAGGAATGTGGTATATCAGTTTGCGGTGCAGCATGGCATCAGGGTGATGCAATGTCCTCCGGGAGCCCGCCATGTTCGCCACTCTCTTCGCCGCCGTGATCGTCATGATCGCGCTTCAGGTCCTTCTCGTAGTGAAGGCCGCCGACCTCCTCTCGGCGCGCGCAGACAAGAGCCGCGTCGAAAACCGCGATTACGTTCCAGGCTCGGCAGGTCGCTTCACCGGTATCGCCTAAGGGATCGTCTTCGCCTGAAAGAGCGCGGCATCGAGCCTATCCGGCCGACACCGCGCTGAGTCAGGAGGAGCTTCACGTCATGCGCGCAAGCCGAGATGTTGAGACAGGCGGCCCGCGCTTCGTTCAGGGACAGATCATTCGGCTGCAATCCTCTGGATGGCGCCGATCGCCCCTGATTCCGAGATCTTGAGGCGGTCGCTCTCGGAATAACCGAGGACATCTCGCAGGATCTCGTCCGTATGCTCGCCCAACAGGGGCGAGCGCTTGACCTCGACCTGGCTCGCCGAAAGCCGGATCGGGTTTCCCACGGTCAAGTACTTGCCGCGCTCCGGATGGTCGACTTCGACCACCGTGCCGGATTTCCTCAGCGATTCGTCCTCGGCGATCTCCTTCATCGAAAGGATTGGACCGCAGGGGACGTGAAGCGCGTTGAGCGTTTCCATCGCCTCGAACTTGGTCTTCGACATCGTCCAGGCTTCGACCCGGGTGAAAATCTCATTCAGATGCGGCAGCCGCGCTTTCGGCGTCGCGTAATCGGGATGCGTCTTCCATGTCGGCTCGCCGATGACATCGCAGATCGGCTCCCAGACCGCGCCTTGCGCGATGAAGTAGATGTAGGCGTTGGGATCGGTCTCCCAGCCCTTGCACTTCAGGATGCGGCCCGGCTGGCCACCGCCGGAATCGTTACCGGCACGCGGCACCGAATCGCCGAAACCGATCCCCTCCCCGTACTGGCTGTATTCCTTGAGAGGTCCGCGCTCCAGCCGCTGCTGATCGCGCAACTTCACCCGGCATAGGTTCAGGACGCCGTCCTGCATGGCGCAATCGACCTTCTGGCCGACGCCGGAATGCGTCCGTTGGTAGAGCGCGGTGACGATGCCAAGGGCGAGATGGAGGCCGGTACCGGAATCACCGATCTGAGCGCCTGACACCATCGGGATATCGGTACGGAACCCAGTGGTGGAGGCCGCACCTCCTACGCATTGGGCGACGTTCTCGTAGACTTTGCAATTCTCATAGGCGCCCGGCCCGAAGCCCTTCACCGAAGCGAGGATCATGCGCGGGTTAGCTTCATGAATCGCCTCCCAGGTCAGTCCCATCCGGGCAAGCGCGCCGGGAGCGAAATTCTCCACGAGAACGTCACACTCCTTCACCAACCGCCACATCACCTCGATCCCCTTGGGGTTCTTGGTGTCGAGCGTGATGGAACGCTTATTGTGGTTCAGCATCGTGAAATAGAGGCTGTCCACATCGGGAATGTCTTGGAGCTGTTGGCGTGTGGCATCGCCGACGCCCGGACGCTCGACCTTGATCACGTCCGCGCCGAACCAAGCCAGGAGCTGGGTACAGGTCGGGCCGGACTGGACATGAGTGAAGTCGAGGATCTTCACGCCTTCGAGGGCATTCATAGGACTCTTCCGCGTTGAAGGGCGTTCGGCGGATATGGGCGCCGGCCGCCCCGGCGTCGCTGACGCTGGAGCGGCCGGACGGACCGACGGCCTACTTCTTCTTTTTGACTGCGCTCTGCGGGTTCAGGCTGCCGATATTGCCGCTTTCGGTGCCAGCCTCCGGGTCGATCACCGCGTTGATGAGGGTCGGGCGGCCCGAATCCATCGCGGCGTTGACGGCCTGAGAGAGCTCGTCCGGCGTCGTCGCGTTGACGCCAACACCGCCGAAGGCTTCCATCATCTTGTCGTAACGGGAATCCCGGACGAAAACGGTCGTTCCTGGATCGCGGCCGGTCGGATCCGTATCGGTGCCGCGGTAAATGCCGTTGTTGTTGAACACGACGATGCAGACCGGCAGGTTGTAGCGGCAGATCGTCTCCACCTCCATGCCGGAGAAGCCGAAGGCGCTGTCGCCCTCCACCGCGAGGACGGGCTTACCGGTCTCGACAGCGGCGGCGATGGCGAAGCCCATGCCGATGCCCATGATGCCCCAGGTGCCGACATCGAGGCGCTTGCGCGGCTGATACATGTCGATGATGCCACGGGCGAGATCGAGGGTGTTGGCCCCCTCGTTGACGAGGATGGCGTCCGGACGTTCGGCGATGATGGTCTTCAGCGCGCCGAGTGCGCCGTGGAAATCCATCGGCGTCGAATTCTTGCGGAGCTTCGACGCCATCTTGGCGAGGTTCTCTTCCTTCTTGGCAGAGATGGCATCGGTCCAGGATGCCGGCGGGGCCTGCCAATCGCCCTTCATCCCTTCGAGAAGCGCGGTGACACAGGAGCCGATATCGCCGACGACGGGCGCCACGATCTCGACATTGGAGTCCATCTCTTTCGGCTCGATGTCGATCTGGATGAACTTCTTCGAGCCGGGGGCGCCCCAGGTCTTGCCCTTGCCGTGGGAGAGCAGCCAGTTGAGGCGCGCGCCCACCAGCAGGACGACATCGGCCTCCTTGAGGACGAGCGAACGGGCAGCACCCGCCGATTGCGGATGGGTGTCGGGCAGGAGGCCCTTGGCCATGCTCATGGGCACGTAGGGGATGCCGCTGGTTTCCACGAGAGCCCGAACCTCGTCGTCGGCCTGCGCATAGGCCGCGCCCTTGCCGAGCACGATGAGGGGGCGTTTGGCGCTCTTCAGGACATCGAGTGCGCGCTTGATCGCGGAGGGGGCCGGCAGCTGGGCCGGGGCCGCATCGATGACCTTGACCAGCGATTTGGTGCCGGCATCGGCCTCCATCACCTGAGAGAAAAGCTTGGCAGGTAGATCGAGATAGACGCCGCCGGGGCGGCCCGAAACGGCGGCCCGGATGGCCCGTGCGACGGCAATGCCGATATCGGCGGCGTGAAGAACGCGGAAGGCGGCCTTGCACAGGGGCTTGGCGATGGCGAGCTGGTCCATCTCCTCGTAATCGCCCTGTTGGAGATCGACGATCTCGCGCTCCGACGAGCCGGAGATAAGGATCATCGGGAAGCAGTTAGTCGTGGCGTTGGCCAAGGCCGTGAGGCCGTTGAGGAAGCCAGGCGCGGAAACCGTGAGGCAGATGCCGGGCTTCTTCGTCAGGAAGCCCGCGATGGCGGCGGCGTTGCCGGCATGCTGCTCATGGCGAAAGGAGATGACCCGCATTCCTGCGGCCTGGGCGAGGCGACCGAGATCGGTGATCGGAATGCCGGGCACGCCGTAGATCGTGTTGATGTCATTGAGCTTCAGCGCGTCGATGACGAGGTGGAAGCCATCGGTGAGTTCCGGCTCGGCCGAAACGTCGACATCGATTCTCTGGGCCAAAGCTGACATCGTGTTCTCTCCCTGGTTCTTTGACGTTTTATTTTGATTGGCGGTCCGCAAAGTCGGCGAACCGATGACGTGAACTTTTCCGCCGCGGGATTTGGTTCTCTCGTACAGCGCAAACCCGATTGTGATGCGGCTTCGGAGACCGCGGGATTCCTCGACGTTAGATCGTCGTCCTGGCAGTGACTTTGGAGTTGGCGTTGCAGTGAAGTCGGCCAGCGGGACGTTTCATTCTCCCTCGACGGGGCGTGGATTTTCTTCAACGGGAATCCAAAAATTTATGATCTCTTTGGGTATTCCGCGCAGCTTAATCTTTGCGGTGACTTGGCGAGGTCGATGGTGGACACAACCAAATCACCATGTTTTATAATGCCTCCCGCCAGTCGAGCGGCGTTCGCCGGCTGGCGATCCCGCGCCTGCCTCGAACAGAGAAGACGCTTTGACCCGATCTAGCAGTCAAAAACTGCTGTAAGCCCTCCGACCCGGTGGGCAATTGGTGGCATACCAAATACCAACTGTCAAACGGAATTGCATGATTGTGCCGATCAGCATCGGATCACTGGAACGCGAGGCTTCGCATGGCCGGTCGACACAGGAAGAATACAACTCCTTCCTACATGGTAATCGGAAGTCTGCTCTTCGAACCGTAGCGAGGAAAGCGCCACTCAGCTTATGTTAAGAGCTTTGAGCGGGCCGAGGCATTCCTTGTATTTCAAACGCGAGTTTGGCATGCTTCACACCAAGTGTGCTCGCCCGCGTGTGCGAGTTTAAATTATTCTAGGTGGCATGAAAAATGGTTAAAACCGACACATTTCAAGTAAAGCCTATCGTTGCGACTTCAAGCTTGCGTGCATTGGCTTATGACGCGCTCAAAGAAGCAATCACGAACATGAACATTTATAATCAGCGTGAAGAGGTTCGCCTGGATGAGCGAAAGCTGTCCTTGAACCTTGGCGTGAGCCGCACCCCTGTGCGCGAAGCGCTGACGGTATTGGAGCAGGAAGGCTTCGTGCGGTTCGAGGCCCGTCGCGGTGTCTTCGTCATCAAGAAGTCGAAGAAAGAAATTGTCAGCATGATCCAGGCTTGGTCTGCCTTGGAGAGCATGGCTGCGCGCCTCGCCTGCGAGCGTGCCACCGACGAACAACTTCACTGCCTGCGTGAGCACTTTCCAGAATTCTATGAAGGACGCCCGTCGGATCATCTCGACGAGTATTCGGAGGCCAACATTCGCTTCCACCAGAAGATCATTTCGCTCGGCCAGTGCGACGTGATCAAAGACATCACCAGCAACCTGCTGATGCATGTCCGCGGTATTCGCAACACCGCGCTGCGTCAGGGGGAACGCGCGGCCAACTCGATCAAGGAACACGTGGCGATCATCAAGGCATTGGAAGCGCGCGATGCAGATCTGGCGGAACGCCTCGTGCGCGAGCACGGCCTCGGCCTCGCCAGCCATGTTGAGAAATATGGTGACTATCTCGACTGATCGACGCTGCCCCCAGAGTACCCGCCATATCGCATGGCTCCCCGGCCGTCGGTGACCGACTAAGTCATCGGCGGGGACTGGGCGCGCGGCTCCGCCGGACACCGCGAAGGCCCGCCATACAGGGGCGGGGTAAGCCCCCGCGGCACGACGCCCCTTCGGATGCTTGAAGGGCCCGGCGGGTGATACCGGCGGACGCCAAGCCGGCCAGCGGCAAGGCCGCTTGAACGAAACATTGCGCCTCAGGAACAAACTCTACCACCGGGTTAACGGAACCCTTGCAGAACACTTGCGGAACGTCTACCGTGTTCGTGTTTTGTTTCAGCGGCGTTAGTCGCGGCCATTGGCTTCAGTGGAAGAGTGATCTGTATGTTGACGCGTAAGCAGCTGGATCTTCTCCAATTCATCCAACAACGGATGCAGGAGAGTGGCGTCCCGCCCTCCTTCGACGAGATGAAGGACGCCCTCGATCTCAAATCGAAGTCGGGGATCCACCGGTTGATCACAGCCCTCGAAGAGCGCGGATTTCTGCGTCGTTTGCCGAATCGCGCCAGGGCGATCGAAGTGATCCGGATGCCTGAGAGCCTGACCGGTGCACCGGCGCCGAAGCCCGCTCCCACCGGTGAAGTTCGCCGCTTTACGCCGAGTGTCGTCGAAGGCGGTCGATCCAAGGCGATGCCGTCCCTGCGCCAGCCAACGACCCAGGCCCAGGACGAGAGCGGAAGGTCGATCACGATCCCGGTCATGGGACGGATCGCGGCCGGCACGCCGATCTCCGCCATACAGAATCAGAGTCATTCCGTGACGCTATCACCGGACTTCCTGGCCGGCGGCGAACATTACGCACTGGAGGTCCGCGGCGATTCGATGATCGAAGCGGGTATCCTCGACGGTGATCTTGTCGTGATCAAGAAGCAGGACACTGCGAATACAGGCGACATCATCGTTGCCCTCATCGACGATGAAGAGGCCACATTGAAGCGCCTGCGTCGCCGCGGTTCCTCCATCGCTCTGGAGGCGGCAAACCCCGCCTACGAGACGAGGGTTCTGGGACCGGATCGTGTTCAGATCCAGGGGCGGCTCGTCAGCCTGGTCCGTCGTTACTGAAGCCCGTCCGGCTGCGTTTCGGATGACGGATCGCCGTCGTCGGCCTCGGCTTCTATGGGTTTCGCACTCGGTCCCGATTCCTTCGGAGGCGAAGGGGACGGCGTGACGACGGCGACCGCCCGCCGCCATGGCGGACGAGAATGAGGTTGGTGGGCGGACGTGACCTGCGGTCCTTCGGGGCCGAAACGGATGGCGGTAGCGCCGCGTAGGGCCAGGTATGCGCGATCGATGACGAAGCCGGCCCGGCAGTCTTTGGGGGCGTCACGGCGGGCGATGATCACACTCGCCCGTTCGCAATCCTCCGCGAAGGCCCGCTTGTCCTTGACCAGGGCGACGATCCGACCCGGCCCTAACTCGACGACGCATCCGACGGTATCGCATCGGCTTCTCGGCGAGGCTGCGACGGCGGCGACTTTCCGCGAATCGCCATCCGCCTTGAGCCATTGTTCGAGGACGAAGGCCGGCGGGCTGCCGAGAATGCTCAATCGGCCGTCCCCGTCGCGGAAGGCTGCACCGCCACCCTCACGGTCGATGTAGACGTCGTAACGCGGCGGCATGGTAGCGAGCACGACACCGAGAGCGGCCGGAGCAAGGCCGATCCAGCGTAAGCTCGAGACGGGAAGTGTCAGCAGGAGCAGGGCGAGAGCAAGCAGGCAGAGTGCCGTGCTGCCATAGGCCGGGACGACGAGGGTGGCGTGTCCGAACCCGCTGATCCAGCCGGAGATCGTGAGCATCCCGCGTACGGCGAGCCCCATCGCCCACCAGACCGGCTGGTCCAGTGCGAAGGGATAGGCGAGGATCCCAAGAACCGCCGCCGGCATCACCGCCAGGGAGACGAGGGGCAAGGTCAGGGCATTGCCGACGATGCCGAAGGGCTGGACGGTCTGGAAATGATAGGTTGCGAAGGGTGCCGTGGCGATCTGGGCGATCAATGTCGTCGCCAGCGTGCCAAGGACCGCGACAGCCAGAAACCGCCAGATCCGGGCCAAGAGGCCCGCACCTTCGCGTGGCGGCATCCAGCGATTGAGCGCACCGGCGCAAGCGATGAGGCCGGCTACCGCGCCGAAGGACATCTGAAAGCTCGGGCCGAGAATCCCGTCCGGCTCGCGCGCGAGGGCGATGAGGGCAGCGAGCGCGAGGTTCCGCATGCTCAAAGCCGGGCGATCCACCAGGATCGCGCCGAGCATCACCAACGTCATGATGAGCGAGCGTTCGGCAGCGATATCCCAGCCCGAGAAGACGCAATAGGCCGTGACACCCACCATGGCGAAGCCGGCGGCGATCTTCTTGATCGGCCAAACCAGGGCGAGCCCCGGAACGAGGGCGAGCAGCGCGCGGACGAGCCAGAACACGACGCCGGCTGCGAGCACCATGTGGAGGCCGGAAATCGAGACGACGTGGTAGATTCCCGCCGCACGCAGAACCTCGTTGGTCTCGGCATTGATGAGGCCGCGCTTGCCCGTTACCAGGGCGGCGGCCACCGCGCCGGCCTGCCCGCCATTGGCGTCGGTGATGCGCCGGGTCAGCGCGTTGCGGGCGTCGTCTACGGCGGCTGCCAGCGCTACGGAGCGGGGCAAAGGCCTGGGCGGAGCCTTGACGTCGATCTTGCCTACCAGGGAACCGACGGCACCGATCCCGCGAAAATAGGCATCCCGGGCGAAATCATATCCGCCGGGGCGGGCCGCGTCGGGCGGCGGCAGGAGCCGTGCCGTCGCCGAAATGAAATCGCCCGGCTTCAGCGCGAGGGCCTTCTTGTAGGAAACGCGGACCCGCCTGGGCCGGCGATCCGGCGGGAGGTTGCCGAAACTCTCCACGAGGACGATCAGGCGGGCGCCGACTTCCCGTTCGTCGAGGGCTTCGACCAATCCGGTGAGCGGGGCAATCGTCGTCCGGGCCAGGACGGGTGCCGCTACGACCTGCATCCTCAGGGTGGCGGCCGCGAAACCCAGGAAGGCTACGGCAAGTCCGAGAACCAATGCCAAGGCCACGGGCCTCGAACCGAGGCGAAGTGCGAGGGCAGAGAGTGCGGACGCGACGAGGAGGGGTGCTGCCAGCGCCGGCTGACCATCCGTGGCGGTGAAACAGACGAGGATGCCAAAACCGAACGTGACGGCAAGCCAGGGAAACAGGCGCCTCTGTTCGGATTCCTGAACCAGCCCGTCGACGATCCAGCGTCTAATCGCGCCGATCAGGATCGCGGGTGAGCGTGACGAGGCCAAGGCGGCACCCGTCGCACCCGTGGCTCGCGCACTGGCCTGCGCCATCTCCGGCTGCGTCTCTCCTCACGGCTCACGAAGCGCGAGAGATGCCGCCCGCGCGAAATCGTCCCCGTTTCGCGACTCGGCGCCACGCTTTCTTAACGTCATCGAAAACGCATGCTACATGCGCCGATCCGGGCCGGTCGATCCGCCCTCTCACTTCACGCACAAGTTTAACCGCCCGATGTCGTCACCCGTCGTTACGCGCTTTGCCCCCTCCCCTACGGGGTACCTGCATATCGGGGGAGCGCGCACGGCGCTCTTCAATTGGCTCTATGCCCGTCATTTCGGCGGCAGGATGCTGCTGCGCATCGAGGATACCGATCGGGAGCGCTCGACCCAGGGCGCCATCGATGCGATCCTCGACGGGCTCCGCTGGCTCGGGCTCGATTGGGATGGGGACGTCGTCTACCAGTTCGCCCGCGCCGCGCGGCACCGCGAGGTAGCGGAAAGCCTGCTCGCTTCGGGCAACGCCTATCATTGCTACGCGACGCCGGACGAACTCACCGCCATGCGCGAAGCCGCGCGGGCCGAGGGACGTCCCATGCGCTATGACGGGCGTTGGCGCGACCGCGATCCTTCGGAGGCACCTGCGGGAGTGAAGCCGGTCATCCGCCTGCGCGCCCCATCAGAGGGCGAGACGGTGGTGGAGGATCAGGTTCAGGGCCGCGTAACCTGGGCCAACAAGGATCTCGACGACCTCGTCCTCCTCCGTTCCGACGGCAATCCGACCTACATGCTCGCGGTCGTCGTCGACGATCACGACATGGGCGTCACCCATGTGATCCGTGGCGACGACCACCTCACGAACGCCGCACGGCAGGGCCAGATCTATGATGCGCTCGGTTGGTCCGCACCCATCATGGCCCATATCCCGCTCATCCACGGTGCTGACGGCGCCAAGCTCTCGAAGCGCCACGGCGCGCTCGGGGTCGATGCTTATCGCGACCTCGGCTACCTGCCCGCCGCCTTGCGCAACTACCTCGTCCGCCTCGGCTGGAGCCATGGCGACCAGGAGGTGTTCTCGACGGAGGAGATGATCGCTGCCTTCGATCTCAAGTCGATCGGACGCTCCGCTGCCCGTTTCGACTTCGCCAAGCTCGAGAACCTCAATGGGCTCTACATCCGCGGCGCGGAGGATGCCGTACTGATCGATGCGATCGAGACGATCCTGCCGGCCCTCGCCGCCGACCGCGGATTGCCCACGACCCTATCCCCCGAGCTTCGTGACAAGCTGCGGGCGGCGATGCCCGGCCTGAAGGAACGCGCCAAGACTCTGGTCGAGCTTCTCGACAGCGCCTATTACCTCACCGCCTCCCGGCCGCTCAATCTCGATGACAAAGCGAAGACACTGCTGAGCGAAGAGGCCCGCCAGCGCCTCGCCGCGATCCTGCCGGCTCTCGGCGACCTTCCGGAATGGAACGCGGCCTCCACGGAAGGCGCCGTGCGCCGGTTCGCGGAGGAAAACGCGCTCAAACTCGGCCTGATCGCGCAGCCCCTGCGGGCCGCGCTGACCGGGCGCGCGACCTCACCCCCGGTTTTCGACGTCATGGCCGTACTCGGACGGGATGAATGTCTGGGTCGCTTGGCCGATCAGGTGGCGTCCGCCTGATCGCATGCATCGAACCGGTGACAGATCGGCCCGGTTTTCGCTTGAGGGATAGCGTGGAGAGGGGGATCGGTTGAAGGCGGTGGGCCGATCCGCTAACCCGATAGATGTGTGAGCACTTGCAGCATAGGTCTGCCCGTGCGCTCCGGGCCGAAGTGGTGGGTGTCGCCATGCGGACCGGCGCTCCCCTCTGCCAAGGTCTGCCTTCTGCCAAGAAAGGGTCCACGTCTCCATGAGCGCCTCCAGCACGATCTCCGTGGGCGACAACCAAGTCGAGCTTCCGATCAAGTCCGGTACGATCGGACCTGACGTCATCGACATCGGCAAGCTTCACGCCAAGACCGGCATGTTCACCTTCGATCCGGGCTTTACCTCCACCGCGTCCTGCGAATCGAAGATCACCTATATCGACGGCGATGCCGGGGTGCTCCTCTATCGCGGCTACCCGATCGAGCAGATCGCCGAACAGGGCGACTTCCTCGAGACGTGCTATCTGATGCTGTTCGGCGAATTGCCGACGCCCGCCCAGAAGGCGGATTTCGACTACCGGGTCACGCGCCACACCATGGTGCATGACCAGATGAACCGCTTCTTCCAGGGGTTCCGCCGCGACGCCCACCCGATGGCGATTATGGTGGCCTGCGTTGGCGCGCTCTCGGCCTTCTATCACGACTCGACCGACATCTCGGACGACAAGCAGCGGATGATCGCCAGCTTGCGCATGATCGCCAAGATGCCGACGCTCGCAGCGATGGCCTACAAGTATTCCATTGGTCAGCCGTTCGTCTATCCGAAGAACGACCTCGATTATACCTCGAACTTCCTGCGGATGTGCTTCGCGGTGCCGTGCGAAGAGTTCGTCGTCAACCCGATTTATGCGCGCGCGCTGGACCGGATCTTCATCCTCCACGCCGATCACGAGCAGAACGCCTCGACCTCCACCGTTCGTCTGGCCGGTTCCTCGGGCGCCAACCCCTTCGCCTGTATCGCCGCCGGCATCGCTTGCCTGTGGGGCCCCGCGCATGGCGGCGCCAACGAAGCAGCGCTCAAGATGCTGGAAGAGATCGGAACGCCCGACAACGTCGCGAAATACGTCGCCAAGGCCAAGGACAAGAACGACCCGTTCCGGCTGATGGGCTTCGGTCACCGCGTCTACAAGAACTACGATCCGCGCGCCCGCATCATGCAGAAGACCACGCATGAGGTGCTAAGCCAGCTCGGCATCAAGGACGATCCGCTTCTCGAAGTCGCTGTGCAGCTCGAGCAGATCGCCCTGAAGGACGAGTACTTCATCGAGAAGAAGCTCTACCCGAACATCGATTTCTATTCCGGCATCACCCTCAAGGCGATGGGATTCCCGACCTCGATGTTCACGGTGCTCTTCGCTTTGGCCCGTACCACCGGCTGGATCGCCCAGTGGGCCGAAATGATCGAGGACCCCTCGCAGAAGATCGGCCGTCCGCGCCAGCTCTATATCGGACCGGACAAGCGCGAATACGTGCCCATCGGCCAGCGCGGCTGATACTTTCGTTCAGGCCGTCCGCCGTATTCGACCTCGCTTTCGAGACGAACGTCACGGAGGGTCAAGATCTCATGGGTAGAGGAATGAATGAAGGTGGGGTGGCCGACAGGCTGCCCCGCCTTTTTTGTGCCCCTCTTCGCGTCGTGGGTCGCAGGAGAAGCGAGGAGTGATCAATTTTCGATCGATCCGATCAGGCAAACAAAAAGGCCGCCCTCTCGGGCGGCCTTTCTCGTCTCGGAGATGATCCGGTGGGATCAGCGCGAATAGAACTCGATCACGAGGTTCGGTTCCATCTGGACCGGGTAGGGAACCTCGGTGAGGCTCGGCACGCGGGTGACGCGAGCCGTCATCTTGGAGTGATCCACCTCGATGTAGTCCGGCACGTCACGCTCGGCGAGCTGCGAAGCCACGACGACGATCTCGAGCTGCTTCGAGGAATCCTTCACCTCGATCACGTCGCCCGGCTTCACGAGGAAGCTGGCGATGTTCACGCGACGGCCATTCACCTTGACGTGGCCGTGGTTCACGAACTGACGGGCAGCGAACGGGGTCGGTACGAACTTGGCGCGGTACACGACCGCGTCGAGGCGACGCTCCAGCAGACCGATCAGGTTCTCGCTCGAATCGCCGCGCAGGCGGATCGCCTCGGCGTAGTAACGGCGGAACTGCTTCTCGGTGATGTTGGCGTAGTAGCCCTTGAGCTTCTGCTTGGCGCGCAGCTGCGTGCCGAAGTCGGACATCTTGCCCTTGCGGCGCTGGCCATGCTGGCCGGGGCCGTATTCGCGGCGATTGACGGGGCTCTTCGGGCGGCCCCAGATGTTCTGGCCCATACGGCGATCGAGCTTGTGCTTCGCCTGAATACGTTTTGACATCGCGGTTCCTCTCAGCGAGTGAGATTGGTCGAGGAACGCGCCCTCCTCTTTCCGAAGCGGCCCGGGGCCGAAGCGGAACGACAGAGCGGACATTGCCGCTCACGGGTGCGCTTGAAAAAGCTGCGGGGCCCCTCTCGGAGCCCCGTAACTCTGCGCTGCATAAGCGAGAGATGCCCAAGGGTCAATGCCGAGGCGGCAACACATCTATTGCAAGGCGAGCGGCATCATCTCCACGGCGACATCGCCGACACCTCTTGCGTCGAGAGAGCGACGCAGGGAAGCCGTGACGCCCGCACCGCTGGTGAAGGCCGTGAGTCCCGGGGGGATGTCGTCCAGGGGCTTACGACGGGATGGACCGAGAAGCTGTGTCACCCGGCGGGCGATGGCCGGCGCCGGGTCGATCCAGCTCACTTCCCATGGGGCAAGGCGCTGGAACCGCGCGAGCAGCAGCGGATAATGGGTGCAGGCGAGGCAGACCACATCCGTGCGCCGACCATCCTCTCCCTCGACGAAGCAGGGTGCGATTTCGGCGGCGAGCAGCGCGTCGTCGACAGGATGACCCGCAAGTTCGGCCTCGGCATAGGCCGCTAGATTCGGCGATCCGACGAGCGTGACCACGCAATCGCCCGCATAGGTCTCGATCAGGTCGTGGGTGTAGGGCCGCGCAACCGTCCCCGGCGTCGCCAGAAGAGTGATCCTGCGTGAACGCGTCGCTTCCGCCGCTGGCTTGATCGGTGGCACGACGCCCACGAAGGGGGTGGAGAAACCTGCCCGAAGAGCGGGAAGCACGAGGGTCGATGCGGTGTTGCACGCGATGACGATGAGGTCGGGCGCGTGGCGCGCGATCAGTCGCTCCATCACCGTCGTGACGCGGGCGACGAGGATGGTCTCGGAGAGGCGGCCATAGGGAAAAGCCGCATCGTCCGCCGCATAGACGTAACGCGCGTCGGGACGGGCCCGCCGCACCTTTTCGAGAACCGTCAGCCCCCCGAGCCCCGAATCGAAGACGAGGATCGTCGGGGTCGGCCGGATTTCGGCAACCAGGGCCGCTGTCATCGCTCCCGCCATCAGATCGATCCGCATACGAGCCTTGCCTGGACACAGTGCGTGGATGGCAGAGTGTCGGGCGACAGGGTTAAGGCCGTGTCACTGCGGCATGAAAAAGGCCCGGCATTTTCAGCGCTTGTGCGCCGCGGCGATGGGCGCAGACGAAGGGCCGTTGCCGAATGGCAGCGGAGCCATATTTCCGCATCATGGATGCGAGTGGAGTGATCGACATGGCAGCGACAGCGGCAATTCGCGAGACCTCGCACCATCAGGCGGACGGCGCAGCATTCCCGCCGCCTAACGTATCGGCGCGACCGGTGGATCGCGCAGCCTGGATCAGAGCCTTCCGCGCGGTACGCGACGAAACGGAGCGCCGCGCCGCGCCGCTCTCGCCGGAGGACCAGCAGATTCAGTCCATGGCGGATGCCAGTCCGACGAAATGGCATCGGGCCCATACCACGTGGTTCTTCGAGCAATTTCTCCTGCGTGATCACGTCCCCGGCTACCGCATCTATGACGAGCGGCTGCACTACCTGTTCAATTCCTATTACGTCGCGGCCGGCCCCCGGCAGCCGCGAATCATGCGCGGCCTCATCACCCGCCCGACCGCCGACGAAGTCGCCGGGTACCGTGCCCATGTGGACCGGGCAGTGGAAAGCCTCCTATCGGATGCTACCGACGCGACCCTCGAGACCGTGTTGCCGATCCTCGAAATCGGCCTCTATCATGAGCAGCAGCACCAGGAATTGCTGCTCACGGACATTCTCCATGCCTTCGCGCAGAACCCGCTGAGCCCCGTCTACGATGCCGGATGGCGATTTCCCCGTCCGGTATCGCGCGGCGGAGCCGCCGAACTGCGGTGTGGGGTGGCGAAGATCGGGCATGAGGGCGAAGGCTTTTCGTTCGACAACGAATCGCCGCGACATGAGACTCTGATCCTGCCGTGCCGGATCGACAAAGGCCTCGTCACCAATGCGCAATGGCTCGCCTTCATTGAGGATGGCGGCTACGCGCGTCCTGAACTCTGGCTCTCGGATGGCTGGCTCGCGGTGCAGGCGGAGGGCTGGGAGGCCCCTGGCTACTGGCAGCGCAACGATGCAGCGCAATGGTCGAGCATGACCTTTGCCGGGCAGGCAGGCATCGACCCAGCCCTGCCTGTCACCCATGTGAGCTATTTCGAGGCGGATGCCTTCGCCCGATGGGCAGGGCGCGACCTGCCCACCGAATTCGAATGGGAGATCGCCGCCAAGGAGGGCCTTCTCGACGACGCTTTCGGCCTCGTCTGGCAATGGACCCGCTCGGCCTATTTATCCTACCCGGGCTACAGGCCGGTCTCCGGTGCGCTCGGCGAATACAACGGCAAGTTCATGTCGAACCAGTTCGTTCTGCGCGGTTCCTCCGTGGCGACATCGGAAGGACATGCCCGCATCGGCTATCGCAACTTCTTCTATCCCCACCAGCGCTGGCAATTCACGGGACTGCGGCTGTCGAACTATCGCGACTGAGCACCGTTTCCCACACCCGCGTAACCCAGCGTCCTTTGGCGTCCTTCGGAGACTTGCCCGTGACCATCAATCCCGTCTTCACGGACGCCACACCCCTGTCCGCCGTCAGCCCGGAAGAACAATTCCGCGATGACGTCCTGGTCGGACTCTCGGCGGCACAGAAATTCATTCCGGCGAAGTATTTCTACGACGAGGTCGGCTCGGATTTGTTCGAGGCGATCACCCGCCAGCCGGAATATTACCCAACCCGAACAGAGATCGGTATTCTGGATGAATCGGGGCCGGACATCGCCTCGCTTCTTCCCCCGCGCGCGAACCTCGTGGAATTCGGCAGCGGCTCGACGGTGAAGGTTCGGCGTCTTCTCGTTCATCTGACTGATCTGGCGGCCTACGTGCCGGTGGACGTTTCCGAGAGCTTCCTGAGGAGCGAGGCCGAGACTCTGTCTCGCGATTTCCCTCGGCTGTCGATCCAACCGGTGGCTGCGGATTTCACCCGGCCCTTCACTCTCCCCGACGGGCTTTCCAATAGCGCCGTGGCGGGGTTCTTTCCGGGCTCGACAATCGGAAATTTCGAGCCGCCCCAGGCGGCCCATCTCCTCGCCCATTTCGGGAGGGTTCTAGGTCGCGGGGCATCTCTCGTCGTCGGCGTCGATCTCGTGAAAGACAAGTCCGTGCTGGACGCGGCCTATGACGATGCGGCGGGAGTGACGGCGCGGTTCAACATCAACTTGCTGCATCGGATCAATCGCGAACTCGGCGCCGACTTCGACCCGTCAGCCTTCGCCCACCGGGCCTACTTCGCCCCGGAGGCTTCGCGGATCGAGATGCATCTCGTCAGCCTGCGCGCCCAGCAGGTATCACTCGCGGGCCGCCGGTTCAGCTTCTCGGAGGGAGAAACGATCCATACCGAGAACAGCTACAAGTACACGGTCGACAGCTTCCGCGACCTCGCCAGCCAAGCCGGATGGAACGTGGCCAAGAGCTGGACCGACGGCGAGCGCCTGTTCTCGGTCCATGCCCTCACGCGCGGATGAGGATCAGGCTTTCTTCTCGAGCATCTGCTTGACCTGCATCAGCTGGTCCCAGACGGTCCCAGGAGTGGTGCCGAGCACGTCGAAACCGGCACTGATGCCCCAATAGATCCCGTAGCAGATGATCGGAACGAGGATCCACCCCAGGATTTCCTCGCCCCGGCGACGGCGCATGCGCCGGCGTCGACGCTCTTCTCGGCGGGTCAGTTTCTGCGGGCGGGCCGCGACGTGCGTGCCTTGGCTGGAAAGTGGCGTCAGGGGGCCCTCTTGCAGATCGCTCATGGATACTCCCCTGTTGTCGCGAGTGGCTATGACGATCACAGGCTCGATGCTCCTGCCGACGATCTGAACCGTCGCCGGACACCTGAACCTGTCATGTCGCTCGGCGAGCCCCCTCGCAGGATTCACGACCGGACGGGCGCCTATGCACCCATTCGAACGCGGTTGCTAACGACCGATCATGCCCATGTCGACCACGGGACCGACGTTTTCGTGGCACGATACGAAGTCTCGATCACCCAACCCCGTGGGTCTGACCCATTTGTGCATGGCATAACGCAGAAGGGGCGCATCTTCCGTTGAGGAAGACGCGCCCCTTTTGACCGATGCCTCGTGCGATCAGGCTCGAACGAGAGGAACCTTAGGAACGGTGCGGACACCGCCCGAACCGCCGGAACCGCCCTTGTCGTCCTTCTTCGCCTCGTCCTTCTTCCGCGGAGCAGCCTTCGCCCGGCTACGCTTGCGCTTGCTGCCACCGGCGTCGGTGACGTCCTTTTCCGGCTTGGGCGTCACCGGGCCGGCCGGGAACTCGAAGGCCAGTGCATCTTTCTGCGCCAGCGCCTCGCCGTCCTCGGCTTTCTTCAACACCACCCTGACCGCGCCGCCATCCTTGAGACGTCCGAAAAGCACCTCGTCGGCGAGTGGAGTCTTGATCGTGGTCTGGATCAGGCGCGCCATTGGCCGCGCGCCCATCGCCTCGTCGTAGCCATTCTCGGTCAGCCACTCGCGTGCTTCGTCGGACAGCTCGATCGTGACGTTGCGATCGGCGAGCTGGGCCTCGAGCTGAAGCACGAACTTGTCGACGACTTTGGCCACCACGTCCTTCGGCAGATGTCCGAAGGAGATGATCGAGTCGAGGCGGTTCCGGAATTCGGGCGCGAAGAGCTTGTTGATCGCCTCCACGTCGTCTCCCGTGCGCTTGGTCTGAGTGAAGCCATAGGCGGACTTCGCCATGTCAGACGCACCCGCATTCGTCGTCATGATGATGATGACGTTGCGGAAATCGACCTGCTTGCCGTTGTGATCGGTGAGCTTGCCGTGATCCATCACCTGCAACAGGATGTTGAACAGGTCGGGATGAGCCTTCTCGATTTCGTCCAGCAGCAGCACGCAATGCGGATGCTGGTCGATCCCGTCCGTGAGCAGCCCGCCCTGGTCGAAGCCGACATAGCCGGGCGGTGCGCCGATCAGGCGGCTCACCGTATGACGCTCCATATATTCCGACATGTCGAAGCGGATCATCTCGATGCCGAGCGATGACGCCAGTTGCTTGGCCGCCTCCGTCTTACCGACGCCGGTCGGGCCGGCAAACAGGTAGGAACCGATCGGCTTGTCAGGGTCACGCAGACCGGCACGGGCCAGCTTGATCGCCGAAGTCAGCGCCTCGATGGCATTCGACTGGCCGTAGACGACCCGCTTCAGGTTTTCGGTGAGGTTCTTCAGAACCACGGCGTCGTCCTTGGAGACGGTCTTTGCCGGGATGCGGGCCATCGTGGCGATGGTCGCCTCGATCTCCTTGACGCCGATGGTCCGCTTGCGGCGGGCTTCCGGCACCAGCATCTGCGAGGCGCCGGTCTCGTCGATCACGTCGATCGCCTTGTCCGGCAGCTTACGGTCGTTGATGTAGCGCGCCGAGAGTTCCACGGCCGCCTTCACGGCCTCGGTCGTGTACTTGAGTTTGTGGAACTCCTCGAAATAGGGCTTGAGCCCCTTCACGATCTCGATAGCGTCCGGGATCGATGGCTCGTTCACGTCGATCTTCTGGAACCGGCGCACCAGGGCGCGGTCCTTCTCGAAGTACTGGCGGTACTCCTTGTAGGTGGTCGAGCCGATGCACCGAAGCGAGCCGTTGGCGAGAGCCGGCTTGAGGAGGTTCGATGCGTCCATCGCGCCGCCGGACGTCGCACCGGCGCCGATGACCGTATGAATTTCATCGATGAACAGCACCGCGTTCGGATGCGCCTCGATTTCCTTCATCACCTGCTTGAGGCGCTCCTCAAAGTCGCCGCGATAGCGCGTGCCGGCAAGCAGCGTCCCCATGTCGAGGGAGAACACCGTCGCATCGATGAGGACTTCCGGGACTTCCTTGTTGATGATCTTGCGCGCCAATCCCTCGGCGATGGCAGTCTTGCCCACGCCCGGGTCGCCCACGAGCAGAGGATTGTTCTTCTGCCGGCGGCAAAGGATCTGGATGGTACGCTGGACCTCGCTCTCACGTCCGATCAGCGGATCGATCCGACCATCCCGGGCCTTCTTGTTGAGGTTGACGCAATAGGCATCCAGCGCGTCCCCCTTCTTCTTCGTGCGGTTCTCGGCCTCGTCGCCGCTCGGGCGCTCGGACGAGGGCTCCTCTTCCGCACCGCGAACCGGCTTCGCCTCCGAAGCGCCCGGGCGCTTGGCGATGCCGTGGCTGATGTAATTGACCGCGTCGTAGCGGGTCATGTCCTGCTCCTGCAGGAAATAGGCGGCATGGCTTTCGCGCTCGGCGAAGATCGCCACGAGCACGTTGGCCCCTGTCACCTCTTCCCGGCCGGATGATTGCACATGGATGACCGCCCGCTGGATGACCCGCTGGAAGCCCGCCGTCGGCTTGGCATCCTGCCGACCATCCCCGATCAGGTTGGCGAGTTCGGTATCCACATACTCGACCAGGCTGCGTTTCAGCGTGTCGACCTCGACGTTACAGGCGCGCATGACGGCTGCGGCATCATGGTCGTCCACCAGGGCGAGGAGCAGGTGCTCCAGCGTCGCGTATTCGTGCCGGCGCTCGCCGGCGAGCGCCAGGGCGCGGTGGAGAGCTTGTTCTAGGCTGCGAGAGAAGCTGGGCAAAAGCGGGTCCTCGTGTGGGGTGCCTATTTTTTTTCCATGACGCACTGGAGAGGATGTTGGTGTTTACGCGCGAAGTCCATGACCTGCGTCACCTTGGTCTCCGCCACTTCGTACGTAAAGATCCCGCACTCGCCGACGCCGTTCTGATGCACGTGCATCATGATCTGGTAGGCATCGGCCTGTGATTTATTGAAGAACTTCTCGACCACGTGCACGACGAATTCCATCGGCGTGTAATCGTCGTTGAGCAGGAGGACGCGGTACAGGCTCGGCCGTTTGGTCTTGGGCTTGGTCCGCGTGATGATCGCAGTCCCCGAGCGACCGTCGTCGGTGCCACCCGGTCCAAGGGGATCAGCCGCGCGCGGCACCGTGGGACCGGCAGAATTCGCGCCATCACGTCCGATGGTCGCGGCGAAACTGCCGTGATCCATGACGGAAGAGACCAGACAACGCATCGGGTCGTCGAACATCGGAATAGCATCGACCCCATTTGTGGCAGCGGAGTCCGGACGCGGATATGTAAGAACCGACCGGTTTCCCGACTGCACGCTGGCGCGGCGCACCTGCTTCTCGTCCAATCTATAGGCCGTTTCCCGACTTCGCCAGTCGCCTGCGCGCACTTGTCCGGTCACTCGACGCCACGGATGCCTACCGCCGGGCGGACATCGCCCGGGCCCGGCGCCGGAAGGTGCCGTGGCGCACGAAAAAGGGCGACCGAGCCGTCGCTCGATCGCCCTTCGGAATAGCTTTTTCGGTCTCTCGGGCGCTGGCGCCGGGGGAGCTCAGTTGGTGGCGGGAAGCTTGATCTTCGTCAGGCCCTCGAGCGGCTTGCCGATTTCCTTAGCGAGTTCGGCATACAGGCCGCCGACCAGCTTCGCTTGAGCGACCATACGCTCGTAGGACGCCTTCATGAACTCGGCCTGGATTTCCATGGCGCTCTGAGGGGTCTTCGCCTCGGCCAGCTTCTTAATGGTGGCGGTGCCATGCTCGAACGACTGCTTGGTGTAATCCGCCATCTCGGTTCCGACGGTCTGGTTCGTCCGCGCCACCAGCGACACGTTCTTCATCACCGAGTCCATGCCGGATTTGTCGAAAGCGGGGATCTTGTCGAAAAGCTGACTGGTCATGGGATGCGAGATACCCTTTCGGGCATTCCTCTGGGGCCGGATGTCGACAAGGCCGGTTCCCCGACCCGCGGAAGCGACCAATGCCGTCTCTATGTGCGATGCAACATGGAACGTCAAGATCATGCTGCATCGCAGCAAAAACGGTCAAATCAATCGCTAGGCATTAACCGGGCCGTAACCGCGTCGACCTAGCCTGATTGACAGATGTTGCGAGGTCACGGCGGCACGTTCGCCGGCTTTGCAGTGATGATGCAGTGCAAGCCGATCTCACGATCGGTTGTCGAGGACACCCCGTCGCGATGCGTAGCGTTCCGAGTCGCTCCCGGACGACCCATGGACTGCCGGCCCTCATTGCGGCCGCAGCCGTTCTCACGGCCATCGCCTCGCCCGCCGACGCGCGTCGCGGGCACCATCACCGGGGCGGCGGCGGGGGCTACAACCCACCCTACGCCGCCATGGTGATCGACGTGAAGACCGGCCGCACCCTGCATGCGGTCAACGAGGATTCCCTCCGGCATCCCGCATCGATCACCAAGGTGATGACGCTCTACATGCTGTTCGAGCAGCTCGAGCGCGGCCGCTTCAATCTCGATTCGCCGCTGACCATCTCCGCCTTCGCAGCCTCCCAATCCCCGTCCAAGCTCGGGCTCCGGCCTGGCTCGACGATCGAGGTCGAGGACGCGATCAAGGCCATCGTCACGAAATCCGCCAACGACGTGGCTTGCGCCATCGGCGAGAACATCGCCGGCTCCGAGTCGAAATTCGCCGAGATGATGACCCGCAAGGCGCAGGCTCTGGGCATGACCAGGACCAACTACGCCAATGCCTCGGGCCTGCCCGATGCGGACCAGATCACCACGGCGCGCGATCTGACCATCCTCGCCCGCGCGATCCAGGACCGGTTTCCGCGCTACTACAAATATTTCCAGACCCGCTCCTTCGCCTTCCGCGGCCGGGTCATCGGAAACCACAACCGCCTCCTTGGAAATGTCGAGGGCGTCGACGGTATCAAAACCGGCTACACCCGCGATTCGGGCTTCAACCTGATGACCGCCGCCAAGTCCGACGACCGCCAGATCGTTGCGATCGTGCTCGGCGGAAAGTCGGGCGCCAGCCGCGACCGGATCATGGCCGATCTCGTCCGGGCGAACCTGCCCCGGGCCTATGCCGGCAACCGGCAGACGCCGGCCGTGACGGAAGTCGCCGAGCGGGGCCGTCCCGCCGTGGTCGCGGACGCCACGTCGCGGACCCGCACGCAGGTGGCCTCGGCCGATGACGAGGACGTGGAGGTCGAAACCACCGCTTCGACCCAGCCCCTCGACATCAGCCCGCGCCAGACAACCACGCCCGGAAGCGCCGGCGCCAAGTGGCGGAGCGGCGCCCTCCCTGCCTCGGCTCAGGCTTATGCCCCGAGCAGCGCGCCCGCCGCGTTCCCGGGAGCCAAAGCCTCGCCCAGCGGCAAGTCCGACGCCCGCCTCGCATCGGTCGACGGCGCTCGGTCCGACCCCGCACCGAAGGCAGCATCCACGAGCCGCGTCACGCCCACCGCCTGGGTGATCCAGCTCGGCGCCATGGACGACGAAGACAAGGCCAAATCGATGCTTTCCGAGGCTCGCAGCCGGGCCGGCAGCGCGCTCTCCAAGGCGTCACCTTACACCGTGCGGGTCGATCACGGCGGCGCCACCCTTTACCGGGCGCGGTTCTCCGGCTTCAGCGAACAGGAAGCTGCCCAGGATGCCTGCTCGACCCTGAAGCGCAACGGCTTCAACTGCTTCGCCACGCGAAGCTGAACTCCACCAACGCGACGGCTTCCCTCTTCAGGAGGCCGAAGCCGTCCTGACAACGGCGACGACGCCCTTCGCGTCTTCGTCGAACCCCGACGGCTGTTCGCCGGTCGGGTCTGATCGAGCATTTTTCTGGCAACGCGCGTGGAGTATCAGCGATGTCGGCTCACAAGCCTGTCTCGGGCCGCGTTGATACGCGAAGCCCCCTCGACCGTTCCGCCCTGGTCGGGATGCCACCGTTTCATCAGCGTCCGATGAGCCGTGCGGATCTGCTGCAAGGTCGCCCCGCTCTGAAGCCCCAGGATCTGGTGAGCCTCCTCCTGCGTCATCGACCCTGGATCCGGCGGACGGCGCGACCGCGCGTTGGCATCTCTCTCAGCGTCTACACGCCCGGCGGCCGTCCTGCCGTCGAGATACGTCTGTAGCCGGCGGGCGGCGATGCGATCCACCTTGCGGCAGACCGCGAAGATCTGCATCAGCGCCGCATCCGGAAGCTGTGAAAGGCGACGCCCGGCATAGGGACCGATCTGAACGATCCCGTCAGCGGTCCGTCCGTCCGGCATCACCTCGAACAACACGATCGCGGGCCGTGCGACGGCAACACGCCCGACCAGTCCGCGCAGCCGGACGACGAGGGCATCGACACCGTCGAGAAACCAGAACGCGATGCCTCCGAACAGGATCGCGAGTTCGACCCGTCCGCGAATTGCCGCCACAGCTGCCAGGGCGAGCAAGACATAGCCTCCGCTGCGTCTCACGACACGCGGCGTGATCAGGCGCCGCAAGCGCCGAACGAGTTGGGGCTTCGCGTTCTTCGCGTACCACCACAGGACGAACAGGGCCGCGAGGGCGGCGAGGATCGTCATCGGCGGATGTCGTGATCGAGCGAGACCCGTCCGGCGATCCGGATCTGGACCTCGCCAATCCGGTGCGAACCACTCCGCGAGCCGGTCTCCTCAGTAATACGGTCCGGGCAACGCTCACGAGACGGCGGGCGAACTCCCTCGGGAGCGTCGCCGGGGCATAAGCGCCGCGCCCTGTCGCTCGCTTCGGCCGGCATCGTGCCGAGCGCCAGCGCGACGCAGACGAGGGATCGGGACAGGCTGGCCTTCGTCGTCATTGCGTGTCTTGCGTGTTCTCGTGCGGCGCGGTTCCGTCCCTACTGCACCGGAAACGGCCAATGTGACAGCCCGAACCGGGAAAGCCTTATTGCCGCGTCTCTGCGACATCCGCCGTGGTGACCGTCACCTTGCGGATGCGCCCGTCCCGCTCCACAGCGAGCTCGATGGACTTGCCGATCCCCGCCGCTTCCATTGCCGCGGTGAGGTCGGCCAGGCGGTGCACGGACTGGCCGGCCGCTCCGACGATGATGTCGCCTATCGTGCCGGTCTGAACGTCGACGCCACGCAAGCCGGCTTCGGCGGCCGGCGATCCGCGCAGAACCCGCAGGACCACGACACCGTCGATCCCGAGGCGCGCGGCGGTGGCCTCCTGCCCGGCGATGATGCCGATACCCGGATTGCGGGTGCGTCCGTTGCGGATGAGTTCGGGGACGACCCGGTTCACGACATCCACGGGAATCGCGAAACCGATGCCGGCGCTGGCACCGGAGGGAGAATAGATCGCCGTGTTGACGCCCACGAGGCGTCCGGCGGAATCGAGGAGTGGCCCGCCCGAATTGCCGGGATTGATCGCGGCGTCGGTCTGGATGACGCCGGACAGCTCCCTCCCCTCCCCCGTCGGGAGGCGGCGGCGAAGCGCGCTGATGACACCCGTCGTCAGGGTATGGTCGAGACCGAATGGATTCCCGATGGCGAAGGCCGATTGCCCGACCTTGAGATCCGCCGAGGTACCGATGGCGAGGGGCGGCGGAACGGCGCCGGTGCCGCCGAGGCGAAGTACGGCGAGATCGTAGCTCGGCGCAGTCCCGACGATCGTCGCCGGACGGACTTCACCCGAGGAAAGACGGACGGACACCGACCCGCCCCGCTGGGCAGCCGATGCGACCACGTGATTGTTGGTGACCACATGCCCTGCGCCATCCCAGACGAAGCCCGTACCCGTCTGCGCGCCGGTGCCGCCCTCGCCCTCCTCGGCATCGGGGCTCATCAAAGAGCGCCCCTGGGCGGCGGCCTGGGCGAAGACATGCACGACCGACGGGCTCGCACGCTCGAACAACGTCGCGGTGGACACTTCCGCTTGGGCCAGATCCCCCCGCGCCGTGATCGCCCGCGGGGTTTCGGCCGAGAACAGGAGGGCCGCCACATAGGGCTGCCCGACATAGAGGGCCATGAGCACCAGGGCCGCCGTGATCGCGATGCGGCCAAAGCGGTCCGACATGTCACATCCCTTTCGCAGCTTTGGAAAAATTCTGGACTGCGTCTGTCGCATTAACTGGTCGGTCACGCATCTCCGTTCAACTGTTTTGACGGGCGGCACGATCCGGGTGCGCAGGCACACGGTTCCGCCCCAACGTTCAAGCTACAAGTATGACAAGCACTGCCACTCCCAACTCTTCATCATAAAAAGAGGGCCTCCCAGAGCAGCGGCTGCAAGCTTTGTGTCCAAAACATGATGCTTAAGGCAGGGGATAAAGGATTGGGTCTGCCATACTCATCATGGCAATGCCTAAATTGATCGCAAAGCTGCCCTAGAGATGCTTCCATTCTCACGGAAACACATCCCGCGCTGGCTGCGCCAAGTGCTGGTTCAGTCGCACAGACCCGCGGGGAATGACCCTCTCAGGTTTAAGGAAACATTGTTATGGAAACCGAAGCCCTCGAACGTCCTGCCGATCTGACGATCTGGCGGACCACTCCCGTCCCGGCGCCGCTGGCCCAGCCTGCGCGCTACGGCACCCTTCGCGAGGCGATCGAGGCCGCCGCAGGCGCCCTGACCGACCCGGCAAAGCAGCCATGGATCATCACGGAAGAAGGCGAAATTCTCTCGCCGAACTGGATCCGCACCTATCTCAACTAATCCGCTACGGCTTCTGTCAGCCGACTGACGAGCTCTTTTAAACCCAGCCGCCGGCGCGGAACCGACCGCGCCGCGCAGCGGGCGTAACGATGATGTAGCAAGTCGGACCCGCCTGTCCGATGCATGCGTCATTCTTTGCGGGCTACCCGAACCGTCCTACAGCATGGCCTGCGTCGATGCGGGCAATCATCGGGCCCTGTCGCCGATGGTGACCGAGGCTCAGACCTGTCGGTCCACGACCGCACCTTGGCCTTCGGGAAGAACGGCCTTCTGCTGATCGGCGGATTGCTGCAACATCTGGGAAATGGCCCGGTCGCTCTCGCCTTGCTTGCGTATGAAAGTCGTCTGCATCGACTCTCGCGTCGCAGCCGTCTGGTTCGACACGATCGACTGTGCAAGGCCGGCGATGGAATCACTCATGAACGGGGTTCCTCATGGCTCGAACGGGCATAGCCCGTTCGATCTTGCCAAACCTTGAAGAAGGCCGATCGCTATTATCTCGAATTTCTCCGCTCGATCCCGCCGTGTCGATAAATCTCCGGTTTGTTCACGAGGGTGACCAGCACGTAGGAAATGATCATCAGCAAATACCAGGCACCCAGTTTCTGCCAGGAAACCATCGCCCAGGTCGATGTCTGGTTCGGATAGAGCCAGACCCGCGTCCCCGTGCCGATATTTTCGGCAAACCAGATGAACAGTGCGACGAGCAGGAAGCCCAGGAGAAGCGGCATTCTCCGGTGCACCCGCCAGACTTTGAAATGCACCCAGGTTCGGCCGAACAACACGGCCGTTGCCGCGAACAACCCGAGGCGGATGTCCGTCGCGTAGTGATGGGTGAAGAAGTTCACGTAGATCGCCGCGGCCAGCAGGAGCGTCACGCCGGTGCCGGGATGATGGGTGAAGCGGAAGTCGAACAGGCGCCACACCCGGGCGATGTAGGAGCCGATGCTCGCATACATGAAGCCGGTGAAGAGCGGCACACCCGCAATGCGGAGCAGACTGGCCTCCGGATAGATCCATGACCCGACGGCAGTCTTGAAGATCTCCATCACCGTCCCGACCACATGGAAGAGCGCAATCACTTTCGCCTCCTCCCAGGTCTCCATGCGCAGGGCGAGAAGCGCTATCTGTATCGCCACCGCCGACAGCGTGAGAAAATCGTACCGACTGATCGCCGCATGCGGCGGATAGAGCAGGTAGCTCGCGATGAGCAGGGCGCAGAGCAAACCGCCGAACAGGCACGCCCACCCCTGCTTGATGCCGAACCTCAGGAATTCGTAGAGTCCCGCCGCGAAAGGTCCCCGCCCCAGGGCCCATGCACCGAGACGTGCCTCAATGCCGGCGAACCGGGCGATGGGCGGCCAGGTGCGGGCGGCGCTTTGGGTCTGGATGTCTGTCACGTAAGCGGTTCCGGCAGTGGCGCAGCCCGCCTTAGCGTAGCCGAGGGTGAAGCTCGACCTTATCGATAGCGCGGGAGGGCAATCGCTTGCCGATGCGGACGACCGAGCAAGACGCCGATTGGGAATCGGAGCGTGTGCGACGCGATCTGGCCCGCTTGCAGAAGCTCTTGGCCCGGCGTCGGTTTCGCGCCATCGCCATGCGCGTGTTTCGAGGCGTTCTTGGTAGCGGCGCCAGCTTCGCGGCGCTGATCAAGCTGAAGCTTTCCGGCTCGCTCGTGCTGAAGGGCGGTCTCGCCCTCCTCGTCGGGCTCAGCCTCGCCTGGCCGATCGTATTTGGAATCCTGCTTGCCCTGGCTTTCGTCGTCCTGGCGATCGTCGGAATCATGGAGGGTGAAACCCCCAACTGCCCGGACACGTGCTGGGAGGCCTCGAAGCGACGCGACAGGCTGCGCGAACTGATCGACGAACGCATCGAGTGGCTCGAAAGCCGATCAGGAGGCGCCGAGAACTGAACGATGCCGCAGTCTGAGGATGTGCCGGAAGCCCCCCTCCGCGGAGTCGGGATCGCGGTTCATCCTCAAAATGAATTTGAGAGGGATAGCCCGAAGCCGGCGCTTCACTATAATGCTTCGCCATACGCCGCCGCACGAGTTCGATCACATGACGTCCCGTATCCCTGATTTCGCGAACGTCCCCTACGCGGCAGATGCCTTCACGGCGCCCGTGCCGCCGGCAGGCGAGCCCTGGATGACGCCGGAAGGCATCCCGGTGAAGGGCGTCTATGGGCCGGAGGATCGCGAGGGGATCGAGTTTCTGCACACTTATCCCGGTGTCGCGCCTTATCTGCGCGGCCCCTACCCGACGATGTACGTGACGCAGCCCTGGACGATCCGGCAATATGCCGGCTTCTCCACGGCTGAGGATTCGAACGCCTTTTATCGGCGCAACCTCGCGGCCGGACAGAAGGGCCTGTCGGTGGCCTTCGATCTCGCCACCCACCGGGGCTACGATTCCGATCATCCGCGCGTCTCGGGCGATGTCGGCATGGCCGGCGTGGCGATCGATTCGATCTACGACATGCGGACGCTGTTCTCGGGCATCCCGCTGGACGAGATGACCGTCTCGATGACGATGAACGGCGCGGTGCTGCCGATCCTGGCGCTCTACATCGTGGCGGCCGAGGAGCAGGGCGTGCCGCCGGAGAAGCTCGCCGGCACGATCCAGAACGACATCCTCAAGGAGTTCATGGTCCGCAACACCTACATCTACCCGCCGGCGGGTTCGATGCGGATCATCGGCGACATCTTCGCCTACACGTCGGCTCACATGCCGAAATTCAACTCGATCTCGATCTCCGGCTACCACATGCAGGAAGCCGGTGCGACGAACGACCTCGAACTCGCCTACACGCTCGCCGACGGCGTCGAGTACATCAAGGCCGGTCTCGCGGCCGGGCTGACCATCGACAAGTTCGCACCCCGCCTGTCGTTCTTCTGGGCCATTTCCACCAATTTCTTCATGGAAATCGCCAAGATGCGGGCCGCGCGCCTGATCTGGGCCAAGCTCGTGAAGGAGTTCGAGCCGAAGACCGACAAGTCCCTGCCCCTGCGCACTCACAGCCAGACGAGCGGCTGGTCGCTGACCGCCCAGGACGTGTTCAACAACGTCACCCGCACCTGCATCGAGGCGATGGCCGCAACGCAGGGCGGCACCCAGTCGCTCCACACCAACGCCCTCGATGAGGCGCTAGCGCTGCCCACCGACTTCTCGGCGCGCATCGCCCGCAACACCCAGCTCTTCCTGCAGCAGGAGAGCGGCACGACGCGGATCGTCGATCCGTGGGGCGGCTCCTACTATGTCGAGAAGCTGACCCAGGACATCGTCGCCCGCGCCTGGGAGCATCTCCGCGAAGTCGAGGAATTGGGCGGGATGGCCAAGGCCATCGAGGCCGGCATCCCCAAGCTGCGGATCGAGGAGGCTGCGGCCCGCGCCCAGGCGCGGATCGATTCCGGCCGCCAGACCATCGTCGGCGTCAACAAATTCAAGCCCGAGGATGACCGCGCCATCGAGCTGATGCGCGTCGACAACGGCAATGTCCGCATGCTCCAGATCGACAAGCTCAAGAGGCTGCGTGCTGAGCGCAACCAGGCCGACGTCGATGCGGCCCTTGCGGCACTGACCGCAGCCGCTAAAGGCGAGGGCAATCTCCTGGCGCTCGGTGTCGAGGCTGCCCGCGCGAAGGCGACGGTCGGAGAGATTTCCGACGCGCTGGAAAAGGCCTGGGGCCGGCATCGGGCGGAGATCCGCTCGATATCGGGCGTCTACAAGCGAGAGGTGGGTGGCATGTCGCCGGTGGTCGAGACCGTTCGTCAGCTCGTGGAGACCTTCGAGGAGAATGACGGGCGGCGCCCGCGTATTCTCGTCGCGAAAATGGGCCAGGATGGACATGACCGAGGTCAGAAGGTGATCGCCTCGGCCTTCGCCGATCTCGGCTTCGACGTGGATATCGGACCCCTCTTCGCCACTCCCGCCGAAGCCGCACGTCAGGCTGTGGAGAACGACGTCCACATCGTCGGTGTGTCGTCTCTTGCCGCCGGCCACCTGACGCTGGTGCCTGAATTGAAGGCAGCCCTCACAGAACAAGGCCGGGGCGACGTGATGATCGTGATTGGCGGGGTCATCCCCCCGGGCGATTATCCCGCCCTCCATGCCGCTGGCGCATCTGCAATTTTCCCACCCGGCACGGTCATTGCTGACGCTGCGGTGAAATTGATCGAAGAACTCAACGGAAGGCTCGGTTACAGCACGCGTCAGGCCGCCGAATAGGGCGTTCATGTTACACGACCGTAGTGCAAGAGATCGGCTTCGACGCTGGCCTCAAGCGCTTGCCTAATGCATTTATCGTTTTTGCCGCATTTTTCATCCCACGCCGGGTTGGTTGCGGTGCATCAAAATTGTATTTCGCGGCAACGTACTGAACTGAAATTGTGAGTTGACGCCGATGGCCTCAGGATTTTTCCCTCTCATCCATCCGGTCATCCTCTGCGGAGGCTCCGGTACGCGTCTCTGGCCTGCTTCCCGCGAGAGCATGCCGAAGCAGTTCACTCTGCTCGTGAACGCGGACAGTTCGACCTTCCAGGACACGGCCCGTCGGGTCACCGACGGAACCGCCTTCTCGCGGCCGACGATCATCACCAGCAGTGAAGCCCGCTTCATCGTGGCGGAACAACTTCTGCAGGCCGAGGTCCAAGCCGACATCGTGCTCGAGCCGGAGCGTCGCGATTCCGCCGCGGCCGTTGCGGTAGCCGCCCTCCATGCCGCCCGCCGCGACCCGGAGGCCGTGGTGATGATCCTGGCGGCCGACCATGTCATCGGTGACACCGCGGCCTTCGTCGAGGCTGCACGCGCCGCCGCGGTTGGTGCGCAGGCGGGCCGCATCATGACCCTCGGAATCGAGCCGACCGCTCCATCCACCGCCTATGGCTATATCCGCAAGGGCGCGCCCATCGACGGCGTAGAGGGTGCCTATGATGTCGGGCGCTTCGTGGAGAAGCCCAATCGTCATGGCGCGGAAAGCCTGATCGCCGACGGGGCCCTGTGGAACAGCGGGTACTTCCTGTTCCGGGCCGACGTCATGCTGGCCGAACTCGAGACCTATGTCCCGGAGATCCTGGCCGCGACACGCACGGCCCTCGACAAGGCGACGAGCGATCTCGATTTCCTGCGCCTGGATTCCGCCGCCTTCGCCAGCGCGCCGAAGACCTCCATCGATTACGCGGTGATGGAGCGGACCGATCGCGCCGGAGTCCTGCCGGTCTCCTTCCCCTGGTCCGATGTCGGCACCTGGGATGCGGTCTGGGACGTCCTGCCTCGTGATGCGTTGGGCAATGCTGTGCGCGGCCGCGTGGAACTCGTCGAGACCCGGGGCAGCCTGATCCATAGCGAGGGCGAGCACCTCACTGCGGTGGTCGGCGTCGACGACATCGTCGTCGTCTCGACCCCGGATGCCGTACTCGTCACCTCGAAGGCCAAGGCCGGGCTCGTCAAGGAGCTGGTCACGCAGCTGCGCGAGAAAGCCCATCCGGAGGCGGATGCCCATCGCCGGATGTTCCGCCCCTGGGGCTGGTATCAGCGCATCGATATCGGCGAGCGTTTCCAGGTGAAGCGCATCATGGTGACGCCGGGCGGGCGGCTCTCACTGCAAAAGCACTTCCACCGTGCCGAGCATTGGGTCGTGGTGCGCGGCACGGCCGAGGTCACCGTGGATGACCGTGTCGTGCTGGTTCACGAGAACGAGGCGGTCTACCTGCCCATCGGATCGATGCATCGCCTCACCAACCCGGGCAAGATCCCCCTCGAACTCATCGAGGTCCAGGTCGGATCCTATACCGGCGAGGACGACATCATCCGCGTCGAGGACATCTACGGGCGTTAAAACGAGAGACGGTCGGCCTCAGGCGGCCACAGGCCGCTCGGCCCGGCCGCGATAGGACAGGGCCTCGGCGAGATGGATGCGGCGCACCCGCTCCTCCCCGTCGAGGTCCGCCAGGGTGCGCGCCACGCGCAGGACGCGGTGAAAGCCGCGAGCCGAAAGGCGCATGGTTTCCGCCGCGTCGCGGATCAACGCCGTACCGTCGGCATCCGGCGCGGCCATCTCTTCGATCATCGGAGCCGGACATGTGGCGTTGGTGACGACGCCGGTGAGCCCCTGCGCGGTGAAGCGCTCGGTCTGCAGTGCCCGAGCGACTGCGACCCGCGCCGCCGTTTCGGCCGAGCCTTCGGCGGGAGGCGGTAGGATCAGATCGGCCGCCGTGACTGCCCCAACCTCGATTCGCAGGTCGATCCGGTCGAGGAGCGGCCCGGAGATACGGGCGCCATATTGCGCGACACAACGCTCGTTGGGTCCACGTCGACAGGCATAGCCCGGCTCGAGGGCCTGACCGCAGCGACACGGATTCATCGCGGCGATCAGCTGGAACCGCGCCGGATAGGTCACCCGGTGATTGGCGCGCGCGATCATGACCTCTCCGGTCTCCATCGGCTGGCGTAGGGAATCGAGCACCTGGGGTGTGAATTCGGGAAGCTCGTCTAGAAACAATACGCCGCCATGCGCCAGGGAGGCCTCGCCAGGGCGGGCATTCATTCCGCCGCCCACCAAGGCCGCCATCGAGGCCGAATGGTGGGGCTGGCGGAAGGGGCGCCGGTTCGAGAGTGCACCGCCTTTCAGCTCGCCGGCCACAGACTGGATCATCGAGACTTCGAGGAGTTCGCGCGGACCTAGCGGCGGCAGAATCGAAGGAAGCCGCGCGGCGAGCATGGATTTGCCCGCGCCCGGTGGGCCGTTCATCAGCAAGTTGTGCCCTCCGGCGGCGGCAATTTCGAGGGCTCGCTTGGCGCCTTCCTGGCCCTTGATGTCGCGAAGGTCGGGCAGGCGTCCCGTGCTCGTGGCCACGGCCGGTTCGGGCCGGGCCATCACCTGGCTTCCCTTGAAATGATTGGCCAGTTGAATCAGCGAACGCGGGGCCAGCACGTCCATATCGCCGCCGGCCCAGGCTGCCTCGGGTCCCGTCGCCGCTGGGCAGATCAGGCCAAGTCCTCGCGCATTCGCCGCCATCGCGGCGGGCAGGACGCCGTTCACCGCCGTGATCGTGCCGTCGAGAGCGAGCTCACCAAGAACGCAGTACCCGGCGAGCGCATCGGGTGGGATCGCGCCGATGGCGGCCATCACCGCGAGGGCGATGGGAAGGTCGTAATGCGAGCCTTCCTTCGGCAGGTCCGCCGGAGCGAGGTTGACGGTGATGCGCTTTGCCGGAAGCGCCAGTCCCGATGCGATCAGCGCGGAGCGCACGCGCTCGCGCGATTCCGCTACGGCTTTGTCCGCCAGCCCCACCACCATGAACATCACCGCCCCCGGGGCGATCTGGACCTGGACGTCGACGGCGCGCGCCTCGATCCCCTCGAAGGCGACTGTGGCGACGCGGGTGACCATGGATCCAGACCCCTAAGCTTATAGCCAAGGTTAGGATGCGCCATGGCTCATGACAACCAGCGCGTGCGCCCTTGCTTACGTGTCATGGAACTCCATTCCC
This sequence comes from Methylobacterium sp. AC832, assembly GCF_979256025.1. Lineage (NCBI taxonomy): Bacteria > Pseudomonadati > Pseudomonadota > Alphaproteobacteria > Hyphomicrobiales > Methylobacteriaceae > Methylobacterium > Methylobacterium sp. AC832. Next base: position 1,052,390 of record NZ_CEEDMV010000001.1, on the reverse strand, counting down.
GATTCTCCGTTCGAAAGTGTCACTTTCCCGACCAATGAATTCCACCATGTCGATCAAGACTGCGAGCCTCGCTGCCATCGCCCTCGGTTTCGCCCTCACTGGCACCGCCTTCGCCGACCGTGCGCCGACCCCCGAGGAGCGTACCAAGATCGAAGCCACCTTGAAGAAGGAAGGCTTCACCAAGTGGGGCAAAATCGAAGTCGAGGAGCACGAGATCGACGTGGACGACGCCATCGATGCGAATGGCAAGCAGTTCGACCTCGAACTCGACCTCAAGACCTACGCGATCACCACTCGCGAAGCCGAATAAGCGCTTCGTCCGTCCTGGCGCTTGCGTTCCAGCAAGGCGCCGGCCATATAGCGCTCGGGAGGTTGGCGAGGGACGTTTCACTCGCCAACCGGGTCAGGTCCGGAAGGAAGCAGCCCTAACGAGACCGAGCGGGTCTTCGTCCAGCCTCCCACCTTCGTTTCTTTTGAGGTCCGCGTGGCGGCATCCCCCGACCCGGGGCCGCTCGAACCACGCAAGGCGGCATGGACGCGACCTCCGGCACTCCGAGCGATTTTCCCGGCCTTCCGGGTCTTCCCGAGCCCGTACCGGCGGCCACGCCCTACCGGGTGCTGGCGCGCAAATACCGCCCCCAGAATTTCGATGATCTGATCGGCCAGGGCGCGATGGTCCGCACATTGGCCAACGCGTTCGCGGCCAATCGCATTCCACAAGCCTGGATGCTGACCGGTGTGCGCGGTGTCGGCAAGACGACGACCGCCCGCATCCTCGCCCGTGGCCTGAACTACCTGCGCGACGGGCATCCCGATACCGGCCCCACCATCGCCATGCCGGAGCTCGGCCGCCATTGTCAGGCGATCATGGAATCACGGCACATGGACGTGCTGGAGATGGATGCCGCCTCGCATACCGGTATCGACGACGTACGCGGCATCATCGACGGCATCCGCTATTCGCCGGTCTCCGCCCGCTACAAGGTCTACATCGTCGACGAGGTGCACATGCTGTCGGAGAAGGCGTTCAACGCCTTTCTAAAGACGCTGGAAGAACCGCCGCCCCACGCCAAATTCGTCTTCGCCACCACCGAGATCCGCAAGGTGCCGGTGACGATCCTGTCGCGCTGCCAGCGTTTCGACCTGCGTCGGGTCGAGGCCGACACCATGGTCGCCCATCTGGCCAAGATCTGCGCGGCCGAATCCGTCGAGGCCGAGCCGGAAGCCCTGGCGGCGATCACCCGCGCCGCCGAAGGTTCGGTGCGTGACGCGCTCTCGCTCCTCGACCAGGCCATCGCCCATGGCGCCGGCCTGGTCACCGGGGCGAGCGTGCGCGACATGCTCGGCCTCGCAGACAGGGGGCGGATCGTCGACCTGTTCGAGGCGGTGATGCGTGGCGACGTACCGACTTCTTTCGCCGAGATCCGCAGCCAGTACGAAGCGGGCGCGGATCCCGCCGTCGTCCTGTCGGACCTGGCGAGCTTCACCCATTTGGTCACCCGGCTGAAGCTCGTCCCCGATGCGGCGGCGGCCGACCCGACCTTGAGCGCCGACGAGCGCGGTCGCGGAGGTGAGTTCGCGGCCAAACTGTCCATTCGCGCCCTGTCCCGCGCATGGCAGATCCTGCTGAAGGCGATTCCCGAGGTCCAGACCGCCGCGAGACCGCTCGCCGCCGCCGAAATGGCTCTCGTTCGCCTGGCCTATGCCGCCGATCTGCCGACGCCGGACGAGGCCCTACGACAGTTGAAATCGGATGCGTTCGCCGCAACCCCGATGACATCGACGGGAGCTACACTGCCGAGTGCATCCACGCCGAGCGGAGTGTCATCTGCGCATGCCGGAGCAGCACACTCGGCCACATCGGGCCCGCCGCCGGGGGCTTCGCAGTCATTGGCCGCACAATCGATGGCCTCGCCATCGATCGACTTGCCATCGATCGACTTGCCCCCGCCGCGTCCCGCGCTGACCCTCGCGGCGAGCGGCGGCGCGCGTGTGAATCTCGTCCCGGCCCCCGCGCCGAAAGCAGCGCCCCGCGAGGCTGGTCCGCGCCTGACCTGTTTCGAGGATATCGTCGCCCTCGCCGACGAGCGCCGCGACATCGGTCTCAAGATGGCGCTGGAACGGGAAGCGCATCTCGTACGGTTCGAGGAAGGGCGGATCGAGTTCCGCCTGGCGGAGGGGGGCCGGCAGAGCCTGCCCAACGATCTTGCCCGTTCGCTGGATGCCTGGACCGGCCGACGCTGGATCGTGGCGCTGTCGAAGGAGGAGGGAGAGCCCACCCTTGCCTACAAGGCACGCGCCGCGCTGGAATCGCGCCATGAGAACGCGGCGGCGCACCCTCTGGTGAAGGAAGTGCTCGCGCGCTTCCCCGGCGCTCAGATCATCGACGTGCGGGACAAGGCCCCCCCGGTGGAATCGGCTGGCAGCACGGATCTCACGCCGGTCGACCCCGAAAGCACCGGAGATCCGGACGACGAGGCATAGCGCTTCGCCGCTGCCGACCCCAGATGCCGTCCTGTAATCGTCTCACTTCGTTTTGAAAGCTCAGCCATGCGCGACCTCATGGGAATCATGAAGCAGGCCCAGGCCATGCAGGAGAAGATGGCGACCCTGCAGCGCGAGCTCGATACCGTCGAGGTCAGCGGCGCGTCCGGCGGAGGCGCGGTCGCCGTGACGATGACCGCCAAGGGCCTCGTAAAGGGCGTCACCCTCGATCCTGGGCTGATGAACCCCGACGAACGTGAGATCCTGGAAGATCTGATCGTGGCCGCGGTCAATGACGCGCGCGGGAAAGCCGAGCAGGTGGCGGCCGAACGCATGGGCGAACTGACCAAGGGATTGCCGATCCCGCCGGGGCTGAACCTGTTCTAGGTCTTCGGCCGGTTCTTCGTCGTAGGGGCCGATCCCGGCACGAGCCGGGATCGGATGATGATCTGTCTCAGGCCGCGATGACCTGAACCGGCTCGGCGGCGCGCACGTCGGCGTCCACATGGGCCTCGAAGCGCTTGAAGTTCTCCCGGAACATCGACACGAGGCGCGTCGCCGTCTCGGCGAAAGCCGTCTTGTTGCCCCAGGTCTTTACGGGCTGAAGAATGTGCGGCTCGACCCCCTGAACGAAAGCCGGAACCGCGAAGCCAAAATACGGATCGCGACGGAACTCGGTCTTCGACAGCGACCCGTCCAGGGCGGCACCGAGCAGGCGACGGGTCACGCGGATCGGCATGCGCCGTCCGGTGCCGACACCGCCGCCGGTCCAGCCGGTATTCACCAGCCAGCAATCCACATCGTGATGGGCGATGAGATCACGCAACAGGTTGCCATAGACGCTCGGGTGCCGGGGCATGAAAGGTGCGCCGAAACAGGTCGAGAACGTCGCCTCGGGCGCCGTCAGGCCGCGTTCCGTTCCGGCCACCTTGGCGGTGTAGCCGGAGAGGAAGTGGTACATCGCCTCCGCGCCCGAGAGCTTGGCGATGGGTGGCATCACCCCGAACGCGTCGCAGGTGAGCATCACGATGTTCTTTGGGTGAGCGGCCCTGCCCGTGGCGCTGGCATTGGCGATGAAGTCGAGCGGGTAGGCGCAGCGGGTATTCTCGGTCAGCGACGCATCGTCGAAATCGGGGCGACGCGAGAGCGGGTCGATCACCACATTCTCCATCACCGTGCCGAAACGCTCGGTCGTGGCGTAGATCTCGGGCTCGGCGTTGCGGGAGAGACGGATGGTCTTGGCGTAGCAGCCACCCTCGAAATTGAAGATGCCGTCCTTGCTCCAGCCATGCTCGTCGTCGCCGAGCAGCTGCCGCGAGGAATCGTTGGAGAGCGTGGTCTTGCCGGTGCCCGAGAGGCCGAAGAACAGGGCGGACTCGCCCTCGGCATCCAGCGCCGCATTGGCCGAGCAATGCATCGGCATCACGCCCGCGCCGGGCAGAACGTAGTTCAGATAGGTGAAGACCGACTTCTTCATCTCGCCGGCATAGGCGCTGCCGCCGATGAGGACGATCTTCCGGGTGAAGTCGATTGCGATGACGGTCTTCGAGCGGCAGCCGTGACGGTGCGGTTCGGCTTGGAAGCTCGGAAGATCGATGATCGTCAGACCGGGGACGTAATCCTCAAGAGCCGAACGGTCGGGCCGGATCAGCAGGTTGCGGATGAAGAGCGAGTGCCAGGCGAGTTCGGTGAAGACCCGCGCCTGGACACGGTGGGCCGGATCGGCACCGCCATAGAGGTCCTGGGCGAAGAGTTCGCGCCCTTCGGCATGGCTGAGGAAATCCTGGTACAGCGTCTCGAATTGCTCGGGCGTAATCGCGCCGTTGTTCTCCCACCAGATTTCGTTCTCGGTGTTGGCGTCACGGACGATGAACTTGTCCTTCGGCGAACGACCGGTATGGCTGCCCGTGGTCGCCACGAGGGCGCCGCCATGGGCGAGCTGCGATTCACCACGGCTCAGGGATTCCTCGTAGAGCCGTGGGGGTTCCAGGTTCCAATGAACCGCCTTCAGATTGCGCAGGCCGATTTTTTCGGGTCCATGGCTGGCGTTGAAATCGCCGAAATGTGTCACGTCCGCTACTCCTCGAACACCTGATCGCTTTGAGGTCTGGCTTGGCCGGAATCTCCCATTCGTCTTCCGGACGGTCCGATGGAGCGTCCACGCGGTCGTTCAGGTCCGCCGCGCACAGGTTCACCACTCTATCGAATGGACCTGCTTATTCTCCGGCAGCCATCGGTCAATTGAGACGGCAACGGTTTAAAAGACGAACGAACGGATCTGTCAGAGAAACAAAGGGGTATCCGGAGCGGCGTCGGAACGCATGCGGCGGCGGCGATTCCCGACTACAAGACGACGAGATCCGACTCCATTTAACGAACACGGCTGCGGCCGTCTGACGGAACACGTATGGCCCAAGCCGTTGCCGGCCCCGAAATCGAACGCCTGATCCAGCTCCTCGCGCGAATGCCGGGGCTCGGCCCGCGCTCGGCCCGGCGCGCGGCGCTGCATCTCATCAAAAAGCGAGAAGCTCTGCTCGCTCCGCTGGCGGAGGCGATGCAGGTGGCCTCCGAGCGCATCGTCGTGTGCCAGGAATGTGGCAACGTCGATACAAGCGACCCATGCACCATCTGCCGGGACGCGTCGCGCGATCCCTCCATCCTGGTGGTGGTCGAGGATGTCTCCGACCTCTGGGCCTTGGAGCGGTCGGGCGCGGTGACGGCGCGCTATCACGTCCTCGGTGGCGTGCTCTCCGCACTCGATGGTGTCCGGCCGGAGCATCTCAACCTCGCGAGCCTGGTGGACCGGGCCGGGAATGGCGATGTCCGGGAGATCATCCTGGCGCTGAACGCCACGGTCGATGGTCAGACAACCGCGCATTACGTCACCGAATCCCTGGCGCATCACGGGCTGAAAGTGACCCGCCTCGCCCATGGCGTGCCGGTGGGGGGAGAGCTCGATTATCTCGACGAAGGGACACTCTCGGCGGCCATCCGAAGCCGGACGGCGTTCTGAGCCGCATTGCTCCCCCCGGCCGATTTGACCGGCCATCCGCCAAACCTTATCTGCGGGTCCGGCACGGCGGACCCGGGAGACAGGGAGCCGGGCCCTTTTCATCGACAGATCCGGCCGCGCCATGACCATCCGCCCCCTCGTCATCCTGCCAGACGCCCGCCTGCGTCAGGTGTCGACCCCCGTCGGTACCATCGACGACGAGATCCGCACCCTAGCCGCTGACATGCTGGAGACGATGTACGATGCCCCGGGCGTCGGCCTCGCCGCCATCCAGGTCGGCGTGACCAAGCGTGTAGTCACGATCGACACGTCGAAGGACGAGAACGCGCGGCAGCCGCAGGTCTTCATCGACCCGGAGATCGTCTGGGCTTCGGAGGAGAAGCGCGTCTATGACGAGGGCTGCCTGTCGATCCCCGAATATTACGGCGAGGTCGAGCGGCCCGACCGGGTGCGCGTACGCTTTCGCGACCTTTCCGGTGAAACCCGCGAGATCGAGGCGGACGGGCTTCTGGCCACCTGCATCCAGCACGAGATCGATCACCTCGACGGCGTACTCTTCATCGATCACCTGTCGAAGTTGAAGCGCGACCGGGTCATCAAGAAATTCGTCAAGGCGGCCAAGCGCGGCGAGGACGTCTGATCCCATCCTTCAACAGAGAGCGCGCGCGATGAAGCTCGTCTTCATGGGGACGCCCGATTTCGCCGTGGCGACCCTGGCGCGCCTGGCGGAAGACGGTCACGACATCGCCGCGGTCTATACCCGCGCCCCGGCGCGGTCCGGGCGCGGCATGGCTTTGCGTCCGTCCCCGGTCCATGCGCTGGCGGACAGGCTCGGCCTGCCGGTTCATACCCCCACGACGCTGAAGACGCCGGATGCGCTCACGCTGTTCCGATCGCACGGATGCGATGTCGCCGTGGTCGTCGCCTACGGGATGCTGCTGCCTCAGGCGATCCTCGACGTGCCGCGCCACGGGTGCCTGAACCTCCACGCCTCCCTGCTGCCCCGTTGGCGCGGGGCGGCACCGATGCAACGCGCGGTCATGGCGGGGGATACGGAGAGCGGTGTCGGCATCATGCGCATGGAGGCGGGCCTCGATACCGGCCCCGTGGCCCTGGAAGAACGGGTCGCCATCACCCCCGGCATGAGTGCGGGAGACCTTCACGATACGCTGATGCCCGTTGGCGCGGCGCTCATGAGCCGGGCCCTCGGCCAGCTGGAATACGAGCCCCTCCCCCTCACGCCCCAATCCGAGGAGGGTCTCGTCTACGCGCACAAGATCACCAATGACGAGGCGCGCATCGACTGGTCCAAGCCGGCGAGTGAGGTGGCGAACCATATCAACGGGCTGTCGCCCTTCCCCGGAGCCTTCTTCGAGGCCGATCTCGGCAAGGGGCCGGAACGGGTGAAGGTGCTGCGCGCCCTGCCAAAGGAGGGACAGGGCACGCCCGGCACTCTGCTCGATGCGGCCGGAACCGTCGCCTGCGGCGAGGGCGCCGTGCAGCTCACAGAGTTGCGCCGGGCCGGCAAGGGCGGCATCGTCACGGGTGCGGAATTCGTGCGCGGTGCGCATGTCGCGCCGGGAACGCGCTTCCCGTGAACTCAGAGACCAGGGGCCGTCGCTGATGCCCCGCTACAAACTCGTCATCGAGTATGACGGCGCTCCGTTCTGCGGATGGCAGCGGCAGGCCGAAGACATCACCGTCCAGGGCGCCATCGAGGACGCCGTCAAACGCTTCACAGGGGAGGACCTGCGCTTGACCTGCGCCGGTCGGACAGATGCCGGCGTCCACGCCATCCATCAGGTGGCCCATCTGGACCTCATCAAGGACTGGCGCACGGATACGGTGCGCGACGCCCTGAACGCCCATCTCCGCCCGCTACCGGTCGCCATCGTCAGCGCCGAGCGGGTCGGGCCCGGTTTCGATGCGCGCCACTCCGCCATTCGACGGCATTACCGCTACCACATCTTCAACCGGCGCAGCCCGCCTGCCCTGACACGCGACCATGTCTGGCACGTGCCATGGCCGCTCGATGCCGAGGTGATGCACAGGGCCGCGCAAGGTCTCCTCGGTCGCCACGACTTCACCGCCTTTCGCGCCGCCGAGTGTCAAGCGAACAGCCCGATCCGTACCCTCGAACAGCTCGACGTGGCCACGGTAACGATGGGCCTGTTCGAGGAGATCGTGATCTCGACCTCGGCGCGCTCGTTCCTGCACCATCAGGTCCGCGCCATGGTTGGAACGCTGATGATGGCCGGCTGCGGACGATTCGGCATCGCCGAGGTCGCCGACATCCTGGCGAGCCGCGACCGCGCCCGCTGCGGCCCGATGGCGCCCGCCAAGGGACTGACCTTCGTGGGGGTGGATTACGGGCCAGACCGGGAATCTACTGAGTAAGCAATTTCAGATTGTATTTTGCCAGCGAAAAGGCATCTTCAGGCAACCTCGACGATCTTCGACATCGTGAGGCCTGGAGCCTTCGCCCGTGGAAACGCCATTCCAGATCATCCTCGTTCTCGCGACTGTCTTCGCGGTCGTCTCGCCGCTGATCTTCGTCGCCATACGAGAGGCGATCAAACTTCAGAGGCAGGAGATCATCACGGATCTCGCAACGGTCTTCGATAGATCGGATCAGCCGGGGCCGATGCTGATCCCATCCTTCGAATTCGTGAAATACAAGTATTTCGTCGGGGCCAAGCGCAGCAGCGACCCGACCGCAGGATTCGGTGGCGATGATCGAACGAATGCCATGGCGCGGGAGGCGCATCGCAAACGCGAGGATTTCTCGAAGGTCTCCTGGCTCATCGGCTGCGCTCCCTTCAGCGCATTCGCGGGGATCGGCATGTTCTACGGATTGTCGCTGCTCCTCTGGATGTTCGCCGGACAACCGACGACACCGTCCGGTTTCAGCTGGCCGGGCGTGACGTATCCGACGCCGGGTAGCCTGGGGCTGGTCTGGCTCCTGGGAATCTGCGCGGCCTTCGCCGGAAGCTACGTTACGGCGTTGCGCAGTTTCTACCGCGCGATCAAGAACTTCGACATGAGCCCCGGGACGATCGTCGGCGAGAGCATCAGGATGCTGGTCAGCATCGCGCTCGGGCCGATCCTCGTCATTTCCATCCTCTGGATCGGGACGGACGTGGTCTCCGCACTGCTGAAAGCAGATTCCCTCGCGACTGCGCCGGCCACCATCGCTGCAGTGGTCGTTGCCTGTTTCGTCGCCGGGATCATGCCAGATGTCGTCATGCGGAGCATCGTGCAAAGAGACCAGCTGAAGAACTTCAAACGCGAGGAAGAGGACGTCTTCCGGGCCTTCAAGATCACACCCGTAGAGATCATCGACGGGATCGACAGCAACATCCGCGTCAGGCTCGACGATCACCACATCCACTCGACACAGAACCTAGCGACCGCCAATCCGCTGATGCTGTTCGTAGAGACACCGTTCGGCGTCTACCAGATCATGGATTGGGTGGCGCAGGCGCAGCTCTGCTGTTCGGTCGGCAGAGAGAGGGTCATCCGGCTTTGGCCCCTAGGCGTGCGGACCCTGTTCGACCTCGAACGTCTCGCGGCTTCCACCGACGGCACACACGAAAACCTGCTACTGGAAGTCGGGCGCATCATCCTCGGTGACAGTCTCGTTCCGCTCAGTGTCAAGGATCCCAAGGCTGCGGCCGCGCTGACGAGAGCCAGTATCGAGCTCCGCCTGGACGATCCGCATGTCCACCGCCTTCGGCAGATCTACATCGCCGTCGGGGAAAGATTGGGCCCGCGCAATCGCCGCTTCACCTTGCACCGGCATCGCCTCCAATGCCGGTATCGCATTCGCGATAGCTGGGTTCGACGGTCGATGATGTGCAAGGCGTCGTGATGCCCATCAGGCTTTGGCTGGGTTCGCTGTTTCCCCGAAGTAAGCCGCCAGCACCCGCTCATAGATCGCGGTCAGCCGATCCAGATCGGCGATAGCCACGCATTCGTCGGTCTGGTGCATGGTCTCACCCACGAGGCCGAACTCGATGACCGGACAGGCATCCTTGATGAAACGGGCATCCGACGTGCCCCCGGTGGTGGACAGGACCGGGCGCAGCCCGGTCTCGGTCTCGATCGCCTCGACCACGAGGTCCGTGAACGCGTCCGGCGCGGTGAGGAAGGCCGGGGAGTTCGAGGGCTGAAGGTCCAGGGTGAACCGGACGGTGTTGCCGGCGGCCGCCTCCAGCCGCCGTTGGATCTCGGCACCCAGGGTTTCCGCCGTCCAACCCTCGTTGAAGCGAATGTTGAACGTCGCGCGGGCATCGGCCGGGATGACGTTGGTGGCCGGATTGCCGACATCGATGGTGGTGAATTCGAGGTTCGACGCATCGAAATGCGCGGTGCCGCCGTCGAGGGGCTCGGCGAGAAGGGCAGAGGCGAGGCGCAGCAGGCCGGGGATGGGGTTCTCGGCCTTGTGGGGGTAGGCCACGTGGCCCTGGCGGCCATGGACGACGAGCTTGCCGGTGAGAGACCCGCGCCGACCGATCTTGATCACCTCGCCGAGGCGCGCCGGGTTGGTAGGCTCACCCAGAAGGCAATGGTCGAATCGCTCGCCCCGCCCCTTCGCCCATTCCAGGAGCTTCACCGTGCCGTTGATGGCTGGCCCCTCCTCGTCGCCTGTAATTAGGAACCCGATGGAGCCGTTGAACGCCCCTCCCCGCTCGGCGACGAAAGCGAGCGCCGCCGAGAGCATGCAGGCGATACCGCCCTTCATATCGACCGCGCCGCGGCCGTAGAGCATGCCGTCCGCTACCGCGCCATCGAACGGCCCGTGCCGCCACGCTTCGACGGAGCCTGGCGGGACGACGTCGGTATGGCCCGCGAAAAGGAGATAGGGACTGCCTGTCCCGATCCGCGCGTAGAGATTGTCGATATCGGGCGTTCCCGGCTCCGAGAAGCGCGGGCGATCGACGGTGAAACCTGCCTCCTCCAGGACGCCACCGAGCCATTGCAGGGCACCGCCCTCCTCCGGCGTCACTGACGGACAGCGGATGAGGGCCTGGGCGAGGGCCAGCGGCGAGTGATCGGCGATAACGGGAGAGGACACGGGCATCGTCTCGTCGAGATGGGACATTCCACCGTCGCGAATAAGCGGCACGGCATCGGGACGCAAATACCGTCCCGATGGCCTTTCGGCGCTTCGCCGCACGGGCTATCTCACCGGGATGGCCTTCTCCAGCGACGAAGTCGAACGCTACGCCCGCCACCTCGTCCTGCGCGAAGTCGGCGGACCGGGACAGGCGCGTTTGCAGGCGGCGCGGGTGCTCGTCATCGGCGCCGGCGGGCTTGGCGCTCCACTGATCCAGTATCTGGCAGCGGCCGGCATCGGCACGATCGGCATCGTCGACGACGACACGGTCTCGCTCTCCAATCTGCAGCGACAGGTCATTCACGGCACGCCCGATATCGGTCGTCCGAAGATCGACAGCGCCACCGATGCCGTGGCGCGTCTAAATCCGCATGTGCGGATCGAACCGCATCTCATGCGGATCGACGCGGACAATGCCGTCGCGTTGATTGGCCGATACGATATCGTCGCCGATGGGTCGGACAATTTCGCGACCCGCTATGCCGTCTCCGATGCCTGTTTCCACGCCAAGCGTCCGCTCGTCACGGCCGCCCTCGGGCAGTTCGACGGCACACTGACGACGATCCGCGCCCATGAGACTGGAAAGGACGGCCGCCCGAATCCGACCTATCGTTGCCTGTTCCAGAACCCGCCTCCCCCTGGCAGCGTGCCCGCCTGCGCCGAGGCCGGTGTGCTCGGTGCTCTGGCCGGGGTAATGGGATCTCTGATGGCGATGGAAGTGATCCGCGCGGTAGCGGATTTCGGCGAGCCGCTGGTGGGACGGCTGCTCATGGTCGATGCCCGATCCATGCGGTTCGAGACGCTCGGCTATGGATGGGACGAGGGAAATGCGTTGAACGGATCGGCGAATTAGGGACCGGAAAGTCGCTTTCGCCGTCCTTTACCCACCGAATACGGTACCGCGCATCCGGCGAGCGGTGGCTGCTTTCGTGACCCTGAACCAACTCCGTTGGCGTTCCGTGAGATTCCGGAATTCAGGATTTAGAGGGCTTCTCCGGATCGGGCGTGACGCCGTTCCAATGCGGCCCGACGAGATTGCTATGCCCCGCCGGGTCGGAAACCCGCGTGCCGGACGTCGTGAACGCCTGGTAAGCGAAGCGCTGCTGCTGATTGAGAAGCATGGCGGCCAGCGTGCCGAGGGCGACGGCAACGACGAGGGCGATGATGAAAGCTTTCATGGACGTTGTCCGATCCTCGACATGCCGGCTCCGGTCGCCGAACGCCTGTATTAGTCCGTCAGGTTACTCGGCAGGCACCTGATGGCGCCCTAGCTGCGGGCCGCTGGCGTTCTTGGCCTGCTCTTCCTCTACCCAGAGGTCGTGGTGGACCTTTGCCCAGCCGAGATCGACCTTGCCGCTGCCCATGGCGTCGTAGGCACCCTCCATGCCGAGGGTACCGATGTAGATATGGGCGAGGATGCCGGCGATGAAGGCGATGCCGATGAGGGCGTGGATCACCTGCATCAGCTGCATTCCGGTGATGTCGGTGAGGGCGAAGGGAAAGATCATCATCAGGCCGGTGACGCTCATGGCCGTGCCGAAGCCAATCACCATCCAGAACACCATCTTTTGGCCTGCGTTGAAACGGCCAGCGCTGGGATGCTTGTTGCCGATGAAGCCGCCGAAGGCCTTGATCCAGGCAATGTCGATCTTGTTCGGGATGTTGTCTTTCAGCCAGAGCACCAGCATCAGCGCGACGCCAATCATGAACGGCCAAGCGAGGTAGATGTGGCTGAACTTCGCGTATTGCGCCACCACGCCGAACGCATCCGCACCGATGAGCGGCATCAGCAGGCGCTTGCCGAAGATGTAGTTCAGGCCGGACAGGGCCAGGATGATGAAGCAGCTCGACGTCATCCAGTGCGCGAACCGCTCGAATCCATTGAAGCGCAGGATCTTGCGGCCCGTATCGGGACCGGGCTCCATCAGGATACGGCCCCGGAAGAAGTAGAACAGGCCGAGAAGCGCGACGGCGCCGAGGACGGCGAGCGCGCTGAGCCAGGGCAGCCACCGTTCCCGGAACTCGCGGTAGTCGCGGCCGGCGGGCTGGATCAGGTGCGCCGCCTTGCCGTCGGGGATGCTGATGCGGCCGGTGATCTTCGGGTCCTGCTTGAACAGGAAATCCTCGTTGACGGATTCAGCCGTCGGGTTCTGCCCGGTCGGGTTCAGTCCGTCGCGCGTCTGCTGCGCGAAGGAGCCCGACGAGGCGCCGAAAGCCGCCATGAGGATGGCCGCTGCGACCAGCGTCCTGAAAGTCGTCAGTGTCCGCCGCATCGGCGTTTCCTTCCTGAAGTCTCGACCCCGGCAGTCCAGTCCGTCGCCTAGATGGCGACGGTTTCGCGATAGGCGGTCTTCCAGCCCCAGGCGCCGGAGCCGTAGCCGCGCTTGATCACGCGCTGCTTGTAGATCTGGGCGATCATCTCACCGTCACCCGCCAGCAACGCCTTGGTCGAGCACATCTCGGCGCAGAGCGGCAGCTTGCCCTCGGCGAGACGGTTCGAACCGTATTTCTCGTACTCGATGGTGGAGAGATCGGATTCGGGACCGCCGGCGCAGTAGGTGCACTTGTCCATCTTGCCGCGCGAACCGAAGTTGCCGACCTTTGGATATTGCGGCGCGCCGAACGGACACGCGTAGAAGCAGTATCCGCAGCCGATGCAGATGTCCTTCGAATGCAGCACCACCGCGTCGGCCGTGGTGTAGAAGCAATTCACCGGGCACACCGCCGCGCAGGGCGCGTCGGTGCAGTGCATGCAGGCCATTGAGACCGAGCGCTCGCCGGGCTTGCCGTCATTGAGTGTGACGACACGCCGGCGGTTGATGCCCCACGGCACCTCGTGCTCGTTCTTGCAAGCGGTGACGCAGGCGTTGCATTCGATGCAGCGGTCCGCGTCGCAGAGGAATTTCATGCGAGCCATGGCGATTATCCCTCAAACGGCCCGGATCTGACACAGGGTGCACTTCGTCTCCTGCATGCCCGTCACAGGATCGAAGCCATAGGTCGTCGTGTTGTTGGAGCTCTCGCCCAGCACCACGGGGTCGGTGCCGTGCGGATAGAATTTCCGCATGTCGTCGCCCTGGTACCAACCGGAGAAGTGGAACGGCATGAAGGCGACGCCCTTGCCGACCCGGTCCGTCACCAGCGCCTTGACCTTGGCCTTGGCGTTGTTCTCGGGGCCGGAGACCCAGACGAACTGACCGTCCTTGATGCCGCGATCGGTGGCATCGCCGGTATTGATCTCGACGAACATGTCCTGCTGCAACTCGGCGAGCCAAGGGTTCGAGCGCGTCTCCTCGCCGCCGCCCTCGTATTCCACGAGACGGCCGGAGGTGAGGATGATCGGGAAGTCCTTGGCGATGCCGCGATCCACCGCCGCCTTCTGCACCGAGAAGCCGATATTCGGCATGCGCAGCTGACGTTCGTCGGGGCGGGTCGGGTACTGGGCTACGAGATCGGGACGCGGCGTATAGATGGGCTCGCGGTGCACCGGCACGGGGTCGGGCAGGTTCCAGGCATTCGCCCGTGCCTTGCCGTTGCCGTAGGGCGTCACGCCGTGGTCGAGGCAGACGCGCTGGATACCGCCCGACAGGTCGGTCGCCCAGCTCACCGTATCGATGTTGGCCCCACCGATCTTCGTGATGGTCGCCATCTCCTCGGCGGTCAGGTCCTTGTCCCAGCCGAGCTTCTTGAACACCGCCATGGTGAATTCGGGGTAGCCGTCGGTGAGCTCGGAGCCCTTGGCGAAGGAATCCTCCGCCAGCAGGGTCACGCCGTTACGCTCAGTGCCGAAGCGGGCCCGGAACGTTCCGCCACCGTCCTTGATGTGGAGGTTGGTGTTGTAGAGGATATGCGTGCCTGGATGGCGGAGCTCCGGCTTGCCCCAGCACGGCCAGGGCAGGCCGTAATAGTCGCCGCCCACTTCAGGGTCGTCCTTGGGCGCCCGCAGCGTCACCAGATCGAACTTGGCCTGGTTGCGCATATGCGCCTTCAGGCGTTCCGGGCTCTGGCCGCAATAGCCCGTCGACCAGCCGCCGCGGTTGATCTCCCGCAGGATATCCTCTGCGTCCGGCACCGCGTCCACGACCTTGATGTTCTTGAACATCTTGTCGGCGAAGCCGAGCTTCGCCGCCAGACGGTAGATGACCTCGTAATCGTTCTTCGATTCGAAGGCGGGCTTCACGATCTGCTCGCCCCATTGAAGCGAGCGGTTCGAGGCCGTGCGGCTGCCATCCATCTCCAGCGAGGTGCAGATCGGCAGGAGGTAGGTGTTGTCGCGCCGCGCATCGAGGGCGGCGAAGGTGGTGGGATGCGGGTCGGCCACCACGAGGAGGTCGAGCTTGGTCAGGCCTTTCACCGCCTCCGGCAGGCGGGTGACGGTGTTGCCGCCATGGCCGAACACCATCATCGCCTTGATGCCGGTGCGCTGGTCCACCTGTTCTTCGGGCAGGTTCACGCCGTCGAACCACCTCGTGGAGGTGATGCCGGGTAATTCCATGCTCTCCTTGCGCGTACGGGCCTTCCGGCCGCCCTTGGCCGGCACCTCGTCGAATCGCGACTGGAGCCAGTCGTATTCCACGTCCCAGACGCGCGCCCAGTGCTTCCAGGCCCCTTCGACGAGACCGTAATAGAGCGGCAGCGACGTCACATCGAGGCCCAAATCGGTGGCCCCCTGTACGTTGGTGTGGCCGCGGAAGATGTTCGCGCCCGTGCCCGGCTTGCCGACATTGCCCGTGGCGAGACACAGGATGCAGAGCGCACGGACGTTGGCGGTGCCCACCGTGTGCTGGGTCGCGCCCATGCACCAGATCAGGGTGGCGGGCTTCTCCTTGGCGAACTTCTCGGCCACGCGGTGCAGCTGCTCGCCCGGCACGCCGGAGACGCGCTCGACCTCCTCGGGATTCCACTTGGCGACTTCCTTGCGGACGTCGTCCATGGCGTAGACGCGCTGGCTGATGAACTCCTTGTCCTCCCAGCCATTCTGGAACACGTGCCAGAGGATGCCCCAGACCACCGGGATGTCGGTGCCGGAACGGATGCGGACATATTCCGTGGCGTGGGCGGCCGTGCGGGTGAAGCGCGGATCGATGACGATCATGTTCGCGCGGTTGATCTCCTTGCCGGACAGCAGGTGCTGAAGGGAGACCGGATGCGCTTCGGCGGGGTTGCCGCCGAGAATGATCATCGTCTTGGCGTTGCGGATGTCGTTGTAGGAATTGGTCTGCGCGCCGTAGCCCCAGGTATTGGCAACGCCGGCCACCGTCGTCGAATGGCAGATCCGCGCCTGGTGATCGACCGAGTTGGTGCCCCAGAAGGCGCCGAACTTACGCAGGACGTAGGCGGCTTCGTTGGTGAATTTGGCCGAGCCGAGCCAGTAGACGGAATCCGGGCCGTATTTGTCCCGCAGGCCGGTGATCTTGTCGCCGATCTCATCGATGGCCTGATCCCACGAGATGCGGGTCCACTGCCCGTCGACCATCTTCATGGGGTATTTCAGGCGGCGGTCGCTGGAGACGAGCTCGCGGATCGCCGCGCCCTTGGCGCAATGGGTACCCCGGTTGATCGGGCTGCTGAAGGAGGGCTCCTGGCCGACCCAGACGCCGTTCACGACCTCCGCCGTTACCGTGCAACCCACCGAGCAATGGGTACAGATGTTCTTCTTGATCGTCACCTCGGGGCCGATCGCGGAGGCGCCCGCCGCCTGGGCCTTGCGGACCGAGCCGAGCTGGATCGAGCCGGCAGCCGCGAGCCCCCCGGCGACGAGGCCGGAATTGCGCAGGAAGGCGCGACGGTCGAGGGCCTTCGGCGTCTCGCCGATGGTGACGGCCTGATGGAAGGTGCGGCCCGGGCCGCCTGTCTTGCGCTTGATCAGCATGGCGCCCTCAATTCTTCTTCAGGGTCTCGTAGCCGTTGGTGCGGTAGAACGCCTTGACGTGGTCGGACTCGCGGTAGCGGGCCTTCGTCTCATCCGCGCCGGGGTCGTAAGCCTGCGCGGGCGTCGCAATCATCGGCTGGGCCGTGATCGCGGCAGCGGCCGCCACCGATCCGCCGCCGAGGGCGCGGAAGAAATGGCGCCGTCCCATCTCGTCCTTTCGATCGTCCCGCATGCTCGTCACTCCTGAATGCGACCGATGTTTCAATGATCCCCGCCTCACGCGTCGAGCGCGTAAGCCCGGGTCTCGATGTCGATGAACGTCCGGCCGAGGTCGCCCACGGCACGGTAGAAAGACGAACGGGTATTGGCCGCCACATCGTCGAACAAACGCCCGGCCCAGGGCTTTAGATGCCGCTCGAAGAAGACGCGGTCCTCGCCGGCTCCCGTCTCGAAACGGCCCGAGACGAGACCCGCCATGGTCTCGAGCAGCATCGCCACATGGTCTTCCGGCTCGCTCATGCCGCCCGAGGCTTCGATGCCGAGCCGGGCCAGATCCTGGCGGATGCGCGCCAGCGGGCGCTCGTTGAGAAAGCCGGTCAGGTAGTAGGAAGCGTGCGGCACGACTTCGCCGCGTCCGACGCCGACGAAGAGATCGAAATACTCGCGCCCGACCTTGGCCAGATCCGCACCGGCCGCTTCGCGAGCGAGGGCGGAGCTCGCCTTACCCAGGGGAGTCTCATCGCCACCCGAGCCGGCAAGAAGCGACAGGATATCATCGGACGGGACCCGGCCGGTCAGGGCCGCGAGGAGATCGTAGAGATGAGCGCGCAGAAAATCGACGTCGTCCACGACCGGCTGCGTCATGCCGGGCGCGCCGGAAGCGAGTTTCGCTTCGTCTTCGCGCAACAACTCAACCGAACGCATACCATCCTCAAACCGCGACCCGATCGCGGGCGAAGTGAATTCACTTCGTCCACAATACCGCGGAATGGGACGTGCGCAACGTAGTTTTTAATTGCTCAAAGTGGGATGGCGCTGCCATGTCGTCGCGGTCTCGGCATAGCCGTGTCCACGGGGGCAGAACGTGGCGGCGACAAGGCCAAGCTTGGCTCGTCAACCTGCACGACAGTGAGACGCGGTTCTTCACTGCCCCGATCCGTCTCTTCGGTTTTCACCGGTTCGGATTCCTCCGCCAGCTCCTCCGCTTCGATCAGCGTGACCTCTTCGCTTTCCTGCTCAGGCTCAATTTTTTCGTCGGGCGTCCCGTCGAAGATGTCCCGCAGCATGGCCTTGATGTCGTCTGTGGGCAGAAGAGGGCCGTTTCCCGGCACACCGCCCACCACATTCCAGTCATAGGCGTATTCCCGCGCCTCGCTGACATAGTCGCGGATGTTGATGTCGAGGGACCACATCCGGCGCAAAGCCGCCTTGCGCATCACCATCGGAACGCCAGCCCGAAGGAACTGGGTCAGGTCGGTCTGTGCCGTCAGGCTGTCCAGGGAGGGCAACTTGGCGAGTTCCTCGGGCGACAGGGTCTCACCCTCGGAGAGTTCTCCCGCGAGAGGCGCCGATTCGCTCTCGACCGCCTCGCCCCCGACCGCCTCGCTTCCAACCGGCACGGTCGTGGGCGGGTTCTCGCGGACGATAGCCCGCTTACGCTTCGACCAGCGGGAAAAGAAATCGCCGCCGCTCATCCTTCGTCCCCCCGTCTGCGCGTACCGGTCCCCTGTCGCGCCAGGGCCTCCGGATCGGCCCGGTCGCGCTTACGCTTGTGGAACACCTGTTCGACGTGGAAGGCCTCGAAGAAAGCCAGGACCTTGGCCTGCACTTCCAGCGGCATCGGCACCGCCTCGACCACCTCGCCGATACCCTCGGCCATGGATTCGCCCTCATAGGGATCGGCCGTCACATTGGCGACTTCATAGCTGCCCTCCGCGATCTGCCGCAGGGCGACCCAGAGCGAGGGCCGGCCCGAGATCAGGTTGTCGCGGTAATGCGACGTCTCGGCGGGGTGGAGCGAGACCTCGTAGGCGCCGGCATAGAAAGTTTCCTCCTCCGGCGTCGACGACAGCACGGTCCAGGGCGAGGCGGCCGGGATCGCCGGAAGGGCCGCGACCGGTAGCCAGGCATGGCTTGTCCAACGGCTCTTCAAGGCCCGTTTGACGACAATGATCCCGACGTCGAAACGGTCATCGGGCGGCGTCGGTGCGGAGGTCGGATTCTCTTCGGTCATGCGGCCTCCGCGCCGTCGGCAAGCGGCAATCCCGCCACGAGGTTCTGAGGTTTGAGAAAAAGGCGCTTGTCGGGGTCCATGGCCATCAGGAGATAGACCGGCCGGCCCGCCGCGCGCGGGTCGATCCGCCGGTCATCGGCGAAGGTGAGGCGGAACAGGGCCAGGATGCGCATGCGGCTCGCCTCGTCCAGGGTCTCGCCGTTCCAGAGGGCGTTGCCGATTCGGGTCGCTTGAGCGTCGAGCCCGACGAACCAGCGCCAGTCCGGATCGTCCATGGAGGCGATCGGCTCCACTTTCGCCTCCACATGCAGAAGGTGTCGTACCCAGGCCTCGATGGCGCGCGCCAGACCGTCGCGGCTCTTCGGGTTGCTCCCGAGGTTGAGCGCCATGGTGAATGCGTCGGAGCGGCTCCAATAGGTCCAGGCCGTCTCGTCCGTGAGCACGTCGAGCTCATTCGCCGGCTCCTTGCCCAGCATGGCGACGAGGGGCGACTGCGCGGCCCCGGTCTCCCGCGCCTCGATCACCTCGGCATCGGCCAGCAACGCCGCGCCATCGACGAAAGAGACGCGCTGCGGCCGGAAGAAGAGCTCGCCGGCGCGGAGCGTGTAGGGGTCATCACATCCATCGAGGGCATTACGCAGGATGAGATGCGCCAATTGATTGAGGAAGATCGGCGGCGTGCCGTTCAGCCCCCTGCGAACGAGGTCGAGATAGGCCGCCTCCACCGACCGCGCGGCCATCAACCGGTCGCGGAAGGCGAGCATCATGGTCCAGTTCTCACGCGCATCGGCATCCACCATCGCGGCGATCTCACCGGGGGAGACCGGCCGGCGCGGCGCCGTCACGAGGCCGCGGTGGAGCGCCCGCTCCGCCATGCAGGCTTCGTCGGGCGGCACGAGCTCGGGCCGTGCGAGATAGGCGAGGATCAACTCGTCGGTGACGGCAAGGCCCCCCCCTTCCGTGCGCCCGGCGAGGTGGTGTCCGCTGGAGACCCAGAACTCGGTCATCGTCCGTCATTCCCGGAAACAGGTGCGTTGGCCATGCCGATGAGGTCCGCCCGTTCCTCGGGTTCGTCATCGGTCTCCTCGAAGGTGAAGGCCCTGGCATGGGCATGCAACTTGTCCGCCCCGGCGACGCCCAGCCCACGCTGATGCAGCGTCCGGAACGCTTCGCGGATCGCACCGTCCTCGAAGGTCCGATGCAGCGCGATCACGCTTCCCACCGCCGGCTGACACAGGGTGGCGGCGAAGGCGATCTCCTCGTCGGCCGCGATGCGGGCCACATCGAGGGTAGGCGCGCCGAGGCGCTCGCAAAGGTGATGCGCCAGCTGCTCGACCGCTTTGTCCCGCTCGGCCATCGTCGCCTCGCTGACCACTGCCAGGGTCGAGAAGCCGAGGGAGGTCACCCCGAGGAACCCGGAGCGAAACGCCGTACGGTCCTTACCTTCGAGAAGCGGAACGTCGGCGTCCCAGAACAGGAACGAGCCCGTGACGGCCCATTCGCCGGGCTCGGCCGCCTTCGCGAAAACGAAGGTATCGGACGGATCGAGGCGGATCGTCCGGGGAAGTTTGAGACTGCTCATCGAGGCCTTCGCCTGTTCATTCCGTCGTCACCACCCGAACCGGCCGAGAGGTGGTGGCGAAGACCTTCGTGTTCGAGGCACCTGTCCGGCGTCCACGGCACGTATCTGGGGTCGGCTCGCGGAAATTGCTCACGACTGGGGGAGACGCCCTTCACCAATACAATTGAAACCGGCCGATGAACGTATCCGCGTCGATCGTCCGTCCGTTCTGAAGCGCAGAGGGAGACGTATGGGACCGGACGTAATCGGCCATGATGCGGATGTTGGTGTCGGGATACCAGGATAGACCCACCGTGCCGTCCCGCTCGATGCCGCCGCGCACGCCGCCATCGTCGAGATCGATGGCCGAGAACCGCAGGCCGAGTTCGAAGACGCCGAAACCGCCACGGGTGATGCGCTGCTCTTCGGCGACTTTGACGCCGCCGAAGACTGCATAGCCGGTGCCATTGAAGTCTGGCGCCATGCGATAGGCCCGATTGTCGCCGTTGAGCACCCAGCTCGCCTGGACGTATCCCCCCTGGAAGCTCAGCGGCGATCCGCCATCGAACCGGCCGATCTCGGTTCGCGTGTATTCCGCGCTCACCAGCAGCGGACCGGAGCGATAGGCCAGTTCCGCACCGAGGCGGGCGATGCTCGCCGCATCGCGGATATCGCCGGTATCGACGAATCCCCTCGTGTAGAGGAACGCTTCGGATCGGCTCGAGAGCGAGAGGGGGCTCTCGTCGCGCGGCAGGCTGCGGTAGCTCCCGGCGAGGCCGAGATGGAGCGTCCGTTTCTCATCGTTGATCGGCGCGTAGGTCACCCGGCTCGTCGAGGCCAAGCCCTCGCTGCCGATACCGGTATTGGCGTTGCCGCCGAAGATTCCGGTGACGACGCTCCAATCCTTGCCGTGCCTCCCCACGGCGAAGCCGAAGTTCCGCGCCGGAACGAAGGCGTCGGACAGGGCCCGTTCGGTGAACAGGATGTTGTTGTTGGAAGCGAGCTGGTCGAGGCCGAACGGCTCCTTCTCGTTGCCGATGCTGAAGAGCATGTCCGGCACACCGCGATAGACCAGGACCGCATCGTTGATCGGCGTCACCGGATCGGCGAAATCGTACTGGAAGCCGAGCCCGACATCCTTGCCGAGGCTCAGAGTGGTCTCGATCCATGAGCGGCGCACGGTGATGGTGTCGCTGAACGGGTCGCCGAAGCCCGATTGGCGGATGGCGGCCGCACCGAAATCGAGGTGGAGCCGGCCGCCGATGCGCAATGTCGCGGCATCGTCGGGAAAGGTCAGGGTGATGCCCTTGTCGTCGATGGTGAGCCGCTCGCCATAGGGGCCGGGCACGCCCTTCGCCTCGATGGCCGGGCCCCTCGGAGCCTCCTCGGCCCGAAGCCCACCCGGCAGGGATAGAAGTGCGGCCAGCGCGGCGAGGCAGGCGATGCGGGTTCTCAACGACGTTTTCTCTCTGGGGATCGCCCTCACCACGGGCGATCTCGACCGACATTCCCACAATCCGGGCATCGCCACATTCACAGATGAGGCTCGCCCGTCTGCGGATCGCCCCAGCGCATCGCGGCCAGGGCTTCGACGAGATCGCGGCGATCGCCGTCGCCGCCGATCAGGTCGCCGCCAGCATCGATCCGTGCCACCGGGCCGCCCTCGGCGAGCCGCCGGAGATAGCGTCGTTCGATTCCCGCGAACCCGTCTTCCTCCCAGATGGCGAAGGTCTTCATGAGATGACGGGCGAAGCTCTCCACGAGGATTCCGTGGCCATCCTCGAAACTGAAACCCTCGTTTTCGAGGGAGGTCGAATCTGGCGTCAGGCCCGGATCGCCGGCCCGTGCCTTCGAGGCGATGATCGTGGCGGAGAAGACGAGCCAGTCCGGCACGTCGCCCTCGCCACAAGTTGCGGGCCATCCGAGACGCCCGCCGCCGAGGCGCGCGCCGTCGAAGCGGAGCGTATCGGGCCAGCCGAACGTCACCGGGACCTCGGGCGGACCATGCGCACCGATGGCCTCGGCAAGCGCCACCATGCCGGCGAAGACGGCGCGGCGCGCCGTGGCGAGAGGCTCGTCCGGCTCCAGGATCACCGCAAAGTCGAGCAGTTCCGCGTTCTTTCGCCAGACGAGACGCCCGGTCCGGCCGCCGGATGCGGCCGCGTCGCGGGCTTCGTCGAACGCGCTCGCCGGCCCGGCTGAGATGGCGAGAGAAAAGACGGGCGGCAGGATCAGGTCCGGGTCGTCGGAGCTCGGCGCCATGCGTTTCGGTTCTACCTGCGCCCGTATGTCGGGTCCTAGTTTCGAGCCGTTATAGTATACGATGCACCAACCTGAGCGCGAGTGGGCTGGTACCCTCGCCGCTGTGACCAAACGTTCGGGGTAAATCATTGTCCGACCGGATCGTGTTCGCGTGCTCCTGCGATGAGACCGTCGCCCTCGACAGGCCGGCGATCGGCAAGGCGTGCGGTGGCCGCCTGGAGACCGCCGATCAACTGTGCGGGCGTGAGATCGCCCGGTTCGAGGACGCGCTGGCACAGGGCGCGCCCGTCACCGTCTCGTGCACGCTGCAGGCCCCCCTCTTCACCGACATCGCCGCCGGGGCCGGGGCGGAAGCCCGCGTGACCTATGCCAATATCCGCGAGAACGCGGGCTGGTCGAGGGAGGCCGATGCGGCCGGACCGAAGATCGCGGCCCTGCTGGCCGCCGCGGCCGAGACGACGCCCGCGCCGGGCACCGTCGCGATGGTGAGCCAGGGCGTCGCCCTCATCTACGGACGCGACGAAGTCGCCATCGAGGCCGGGCGGCGGCTCGCCGACCATCTCGACGTGACGGTTCTGCTGAGCCGCCCGCGCGATGTACCGGTGCCGCGCCGGCACGAGTTTCCCGTGCTTCAGGGGAGTGTCGTTTCGGCGAGCGGGCATCTCGGGGCGTTCTCCCTGCGTATCGACGATTACGCGGTGCCGAGCCCCTCATCCCGTCAATCCCTGTCCTTCGGCCCGTCGCGCAACGGCGCCACCTCCACCTGCGACGTGGTGCTCGACCTGACGGGGGGCACGCCCCTCTTTCCCGCGCATGACCTGCGCAGCGGCTATGTCCGGGCGGATCCCGGTGACCCGGCCGCCGTGGAGCGGGCGATCTTCACGATCTCCCACCTCGTCGGCGAGTTCGAGAAGGCGCGCTTCATCGATTTCCAGGCCGATCTCTGCGCGCATTCGCGCTCGCGCATCACCGGCTGCACGCGCTGCCTCGAAGTCTGCCCGACCGGCGCCATCGCGCCCGCAGGCGATCACGTCGCCATCGATCCCTATATCTGCGCCGGCTGCGGCTCTTGCGCCTCCGTGTGCCCCACCGGTGCGGCGGCCTACGCCCTGCCGGCCGCCGACGGGCTGATGCGCCGCCTCAGGACCCTGATGCGTGCCTATCACGAGGCCGGGGGACGGAACGGCGTGGTGCTGTTCCACGATTCCGAGCACGGCGAGCCCCTGATCGAGGCGCTGGCCCGCTACGGCGACGGCCTGCCGGCCAACGTGCTTCCTGTCGCCGTCAACGAGGTCACGCAACTCGGCCCGGAGGCCGCCGCGGCGCTCCTGGCCTACGGCGCCGTGGGCATTCGGCTCCTCGTCCGTGACCGCCCCAAGCACGACATCGCGGCTCTGCGCCGGATGGCTCACCTTGCCGATACCCTCGCTGGGGCGCTGGGCTACGGTTCGGCCGATGGGACGCCCGTCGTCTCGCTCATCGAGACCGACGACCCGGATATCCTGGGCTCCACGCTGACAACCGGCGGTCTCGGCACAGCCGCGCCGGTGCCCGCGGCCTTCATGCCGGTCGGCCCCAAGCGCAACGTCCTGCAATTCGCCTTCCGCGAGATGCATGTCGCCGCCCCGGCCCCTGTCGCCGTCGTCCCCTTGGAAGCCGGTTCGCCGTTCGGTGGTCTCGACTTCCGCACCGAGGATTGCACCCTGTGCCTCGCCTGTGTCGGCACCTGCCCGACCCATGCCCTCAGTGACAGCCAGGACCGGCCGCTGCTAGCATTCGAGGAAAGTCTCTGCGTGCAATGCGGGCTCTGCGCCGCCACCTGCCCGGAAGATGTCATCTCTCTGAAGCCGCAAGTGGATTTCGCCGCCTGGAGCCAGCCGCGCCGTATCGTCAAGGAGGAAGAGCCGTTCGATTGCGTCTCCTGCGGCAAGCCCTTCGGCACGCGCAGCAGCATCGAGCGGGTCATCGAGAAGCTTCAGGGCCGCCACTGGATGTTCAAGGGCAGCGCCGGCGAGGCCCGGATCCGTACCCTGATGATGTGCGACACCTGCCGCGTCGAAGTCGTGGTGAACGAGGCTTTCGACCCGCATACGGTGCCGGAGCGGTCGAAGCCGAGAACCTCCGAGGATTACTTCCGGGCGCGGGAAACGAGTGGGAGCGGCGGCGCCTGAGAAATAGTTCGGTCGGATTTCCCAGCGGGTGCTCCTGCCAGAGTCGATCATCCCATCCAGTCATCTCATCCCGAGATGCCCGCGTCAGCGGGCCTCGAAGGAGCCCTCCAGTTCGCTCAGTGGGTTCTGGAGCGCTCCTTCGAGGCCGCTACGCGGAACCTCAGGATGAGGTAAAGCCTTGGAGAAACAAATCAAAAAGTGTCTTATAAATAGCCTGCTGCACCGTCTTGCTCCGGGCAAGAACCGACCGAGACGGGAAGATTCATGATGCGTCTCCCCCCCTTTGATCAAGGCGTCTTCGTCGCCCTCTCGAGGAAACGCACCAGGGCCTCGCGGTCGTCCGGGTTGTTGATCGTCTGCTCGGGCATCTTGGTGCCGGGCGTGTAGCGGGATGGGCCGATCTCGAACAGTTTCGAGATAGTCCGCGCATCCCAGACGATGTCGAGGCCCTTCAGGGCCTGCGAGAACGTGTATCCCTCGGCGGTGGCGACACGCCGACCGAACACGCCGCTCAAGGTAGGGCCGGCTCGCGTGCCGTCCTCCGGCGTCAGGGTATGGCAGGCGACGCAGGCGCGAAAGACTTCGGCCCCGTGATCGCCCTTGAAGGCCGCCAGCGAATCCACCGGCCGCGGCATCGACAGCGAGCCGATGGGCTCGCCCGTCCCGGCATTCCATCGACGGACCAGCCTGTCCCCGCCCCCGGTCAGCAATTCGGTTCCGTCCGGCCGGAAGGCGAGCGACCAGACCGGCAGTCCCGGCCCTACGAGGCTGAACGCCACCTTGGCCGCGCCCCGGTCGATCATGGCCACGGTGCCGGCCACCGTGGCAGCGGCGACCCGGCGCCCGTCTGGAGACAAAGCGAGACCGATGACAGGGTTGGTCGCGAGGTCGACCGACGCGCGGATGGTGCCGTCGGCGGACAGGAAGCGGACCACGCTATCCGCACCGGCGGCGACGATCTCGCCCTCCCCGGCCACGGCCACGCTGTTCACCGGCGATGGGAGTTGAACGATGCGCGGTGGCTCGTCGGTCTCGGCGAGGGGCCAGACTCGAAGTGTGGCGTCATAGCCCCCGGTGACCAATCTGCCATCGGGCAGGAAGGCGACGGCGTTCACGTTGCCCGCATGTCCCCGCAGCACCCGCACCGGCCCGCCGGCGAGGAACCGGATATGCGCCGTGCCATCCCAGGAAGCGGAGGCGAGGCTCGCCCCGTCCGGCGAGACCGCGAGGGCCGCGATGGGTCCGGCATGGTCGGAAAAGATCTCGACGGGCTCCGGGCGTCCGGCCTGCCAGAGGGCGATGCGCCCGTCCTCGCTGGCTGTGACGAAGCGGCCGCCATCGAGGGCAGCGACGGCATTCACCGCACCGTCGTGGAAACGAAGGACCGAGAGGGCCGTCCCCTGGTCGATCGCCCATAGAATGCCGGAATGGTCGAACCCGCCGGAAATCGCGATGCGTCCGTCCGGGGCAATCGCCAGCGCCCGCACCGGGCCCCCATGACCGCGAAGCTGCGCTGAGCCCGGAAGCGGTGCGGAGAGGACGAGGAGCATCGCGCAGATCGGCCAGACGCGGCGGATCGTCTGTCGAGAGAACCGAGGTCGAACCGACAACCCTGATATCCGCGCCACGCCGTCGCTCTCTTACGGGATCGAGGATGTTGAGAAATAGTCGCGGCGACGCAACCTGTCTTCCCTTCCGGCTACCACTCGGCTGATGCGCCGCAGGCGGGGTTGCTCACCCGCTCGCAATGCCGCATCCGTCACGGCGCATGTCGATCCGGTCCGCGACTTCGGCCTTGGTGCCCCTCGACGACGCCTTGGCGCAGCTTCTGGTCGCCGAGCCGGTAAGCGCCATTGTCGTGCCGGTGGGCGATGCGATCGGCTCCGTTCTCGCGGCGGATGTCGTCGCCCCCGCCGACTTACCCACGCATCCGCGCGCGCTGCGGGACGGCTGGGCCGTGGCCGGCAGCACTGTGACGGGTGCCTCGGCCTATGCGCCGGTGACGCCGCTCTCGCCTCCGCCCTGGCTGGACGCGGGCGATGCGATGCCGCCTGGCACCGATACGATTCTGCCGCCTGACGCAATCGACACCGACGGGGACATCGTGGCGGATGCGGCACCGGGCGGAGGTGTCTCCGGCAGTCAAGAGATCGCACGGGGAGACGTTCTGGCGCGATACGGGGAACAGCTGACGCCGCTCGGTGCTCTCGCACTCGGTGCCAGTGGGATCGACACAGTCGCGGTCCGCGTGCCGCATGTTCACATCCTCGATATCGGGGGCCATTCCGCATCCACCATCGCGGCTTTGGCGAAGAAGGCGGGCGTTCGGGTGACGTCGAGCCGATGCTCGCGCGAAAGAGAGTCCATCGCCGATGCGCTGCTCGTCCCGGGGGCGGACGCGGTGTTCGTCGTCGGCGGCACCGGTTTCGGCCGCAATGACCACAGCGCCGAGGCCCTGGCACGGCGAGGCCGGCTCGGCGCGCATGGCATCGCGCTTCGTCCGGGAGACAGCGCCGGTTTCGGCTCGATCGGGTCTGTCCCGGTCCTGCTCCTGCCGGGCAGGCCTGACGCCGCCCTCGCGACATTCCTTGCCCTTGGGCGTCCCCTACTGTCGAGGCTCTCCGGAGCGAGCCTCCCCGGCAAGGCCAAAGGGCGTCTCGCCCGCAAGATGTCCTCGACCATTGGAATGAGCGACATCGTCTTTATCGGGCTGAAGAACGAGCGGGTGGAGCCTCTCGGCGGAGCGGATCTGCCGCTGCGACGGTTGATCCACGCCTGGGGCGCGGTTCTGGTGCCGCCGGAGCGGGAAGGCTATCCCGAGGGGGAGTGGATCGAGGTCATGCCCCTGTGAAGCGTCTCGACGCATCGGAGTCGAACGAGGATTTCCTGGCGAGGCTGTCGCGCGCGGCCCGTCAGGAGCAGTTTCTTCATGTGGTCAGCCGAGACGAGGCCGCATCGCGGTTTCGCGCGGCGGTGCCGCATGTGGCGCTGCCATCCGAGAGTGTGCCGCTCGCCGCAACGCTCGGCCGCGCGCTGGCGCGGGACGTGGCCTCGCCCATCGACGTGCCTCCCTTCGACCGAGCCCTCGTCGACGGGTTCGCACTCCGCTCCTCCGACACGCTCGGCGCGAGCGAGGCCGAACCGGCCCGGCTCGGACTCAACCACGAAATCCTCGCCTGCGGCGTCGCTCCCCGATTGGCGGTGGAGCCCGGCACGGCGACAGCCATCGCCACGGGCGGCATGATTCCACGCGGCGCCGACGCGGTGGTGATGGTGGAGGCGACCGAGATCGCGTCCAGCGAAGGATCGATGGCGATCGACCTCGACCGGGCGGCCGCGCCCGGACAGTTCGTCGGTTATGCCGGGTCGGACATGGCGCGCGGCGAGACCGTTCTCCGCAAGGGCACCGTCATCACCGCGCGCGAGATCGGCATGCTGGCCGCCTGCGGCCTCGATGCGGTCGAGATGGTGCGCCGGCCGAGGGTCGCCGTGCTCTCCACCGGCGACGAGTTGTCGCCGCCGGGCCAGCCCCTGCCGGCAGCCGGCATTTACGATTCGAACGGCGCCATCGTGTCCGCTTCGGTCACCGAGAATGGCGGCGAACCCGTGCCCTTCGGCATCGTCGCGGACGATGAGGCCGCTCTCGAAAGCGTCATCCGCGCGGCGCTTTCGGAGTGCGACGTCGTCGTCCTTTCGGGAGGGACGTCGAAGGGGGCGGGCGACGTGTCCCACCGCATCCTCTCCCGCCTGGGCGAGCCGGGTATCCTCGTCCACGGCGTCGCGCTCAAGCCCGGCAAGCCCCTCTGCCTCGCCAAGGCTCAAGGCAAGGCCATCGTCGTCCTGCCCGGCTTCCCGACCTCGGCGATATTCACCTTCCACGAATTCATCGTGCCCCTGATCCGCTCGCTGGCTGGGCTTCCCCCGCGCGAGGAAGAGAGCGTCGAAGCTGTGCTGCCCCGGCGCATCCCCTCAGAACTCGGGCGCATGGAATTCGTGATGGCCTCCCTCGCCCATGGGCGGGACGCTCCGGTCGCCGTTCCGCTGTCCAAGGGTTCCGGCTCGGTGACGGCCTTCTCGCAAGCCGACGGCTTCTTCGCGATTCCCGCCGCGCGCGCCGGGCTGGACGCCGGCGAGCCGGTGCGCCTCTCGCGGATCGGCGCGGGCACCCGCGCCCCCGACCTCACCATCGTCGGCAGCCATTGCGTCGGGCTCGATGCCGTCGTCGGACGCCTGGCCGAGCGCGGCATCCGGGCTCGCACCATCTGGGTCGGGTCCTCCGGGGGGCTCGCCGCCCTGAAGCGGGGCGAGTGCGAGATCGCCTCGATGCATCTCTTCGATCCCACGACCGGCCGCTACAATGCGCCCTTCCTGACCCCAGCCTTGCGCCTCGCCGAGGGCTGGACGCGGATGCAGGGATTGGTGTTCCGCCCCGGCGACAGCCGGTTCGCGGAACGCGACGCGGCGGGTGCCGTCGCGGCGCTCCTCCTCGACCCGGACGCCATCATGGTGAGCCGCAACACCGGCTCGGGGACGCGCCTCCTCATCGACGGGCTTCTGAACGGGGCGCGCCCTCCCGGCTACTGGAACCAGCCACGTTCGCACAACGCCGTGGCCGCCGCCGTGGCCCAAGGCCGAGCCGATTGGGGTGTCGCCATCGAGAGCGTCGCGAGTGCCTATGGCCTCGGCTTCCTGCCACTGGTGAGCGAGCATTACGATTTCGCCTATGCCGAAGATCGGGCGCAGGAGCCGGCTCTCGCCGCCTTCCTCGCGCTGCTCGCCGAGCGGGAAACGGGGGCGCTTCTCGCCGAGCTCGGATTTTCCTTGCCGGAGGCCCGGCCATGACGGACCGGACCATGCGGGTCATCGGCTTCGCCGGCTGGAGCGGGGCGGGCAAGACCACGCTTCTCGCCAAGCTCATTCCCGAACTGATCGCCCGCGGCTTCACGGTCTCGACGATCAAGCACGCGCACCACGCCTTCGACGTGGACCAGCCGGGCAAGGATTCCCACCGGCACCGGCAGGCCGGCGCATCCGAAGTGCTGATCTCGTCGGCGGCCCGGTGGGTGCAGATGCACGAAGTGCGCGACGGAGCCGAGGCGAGCTTGGCCGACCTGCTGCGCCGCCTCAGCCCCTGCGACCTCGTGCTGGTGGAAGGATTCAAGCGCGAGGGGCATCTCAAGATCGAGATTCATCGGAACGCCAACGGCCGTCCGCCGCTTCATCCGCAGGACGAGAACATCGTCGCCGTTGCGACGGATGCGGAATTCCCCGACGCTCGGATTCCGGTGATAGGCCTCGACAATGTCGGTGGAATCGCCAGTCTCGTGGCGGTCATGGCGGAGCCGATCGAGGTCGTCCTGAACAGGCTCGGAGGCCATGGCGCAGCTGACTGACGATTGCTTCGCCTTCGGTGGGCAGCTCATGAGCGTGGACGACGCCCTGGCGCTGATCGCCGAGCGGCTTCCGGTGGTCGCCGGGATCGAGACCGTACCACTTAACGAGGCGGACGGACGCATCACGGCGGAGGACGTCATTGCTGGTATCGACTTGCCGCCATTCGATAATTCCGCCGTCGACGGCTACGCGTTGCGCCACACCGACCTCGCTCCCAACGGCGAAACGCGGCTGCCCGTGGAAGGCCGGATCGCCGCTGGCCACGCCGGCCTGGAGATGGGAAGCGGGCCGAGCGCGGTCCGCATCTTCACTGGCGCCAGAATGCCGGACGGCGCCGACACCGTCTTCATGCAGGAGGACGTGACGGTCGAGGGCACCGAGGTGGTCCTACCCCCCGGTCTGAAGCGCGGATCGAACCGGCGGCTCGCCGGTGAGGATGTCGCAAAAGGCACCACAATCATCACAGCCGGCTGTCGACTCCGCCCGCAGGATATCGGACTCGCCGCCGCCATAGGCCGCCCGCACCTGACCGTCCGGAAAAGCCTGAAGGTGGCGGTGTTCTCTACCGGCGATGAACTGGCCGAGCCGCAGGGCGCCCTGTCGCAGGGGGCCATCCACGATTCCAACCGGGTGATGCTGGTCGCCCTGCTGAAACGCTTCGGCGCCGAGGTGAGCGACCTCGGCATCCTACGCGATGACCGAACTCTTCTCGCGGCACGCCTCACGGAGGCGGCGTCCGCCCATGATCTCCTTCTTACATCCGGCGGTGTCTCCACCGGTGAGGAGGATCACGTGAAACCGGCCGTGGAGACCGTCGGCAGCCTCGTTTTCTGGCGCCTTGGGATCAAGCCGGGCAGGCCGGTGGCTGTGGGCCTCGTGCAGGGGACACCCTTCGTGGGATTACCGGGCAATCCCGTCGCCGCCTACGTGACTCTGCTCTTCGTAGTACGTCCGCTTCTGGCGCGGCTCGGTGGAGAAGATTTCGTTCCGCCATTGGGCATTCCCGTCCGCTCCACCTTTGCCTATCGCAAGAAGGCTGGCCGCCTGGAATTCATACGGGTAAGCCTGCAGCGCGCCGCCGATGGACTGCTCGAAGCGGTAAAATTCCCCCGCGATGGGGCCGGTATCCTCTCGTCACTCACCGACAGTGATGCACTGGCTGGCCTCCCGGGCGAGATTACCCGAATCGAGCCTGGCGATACGATCGAGGTATATCCGCACAGGATGCTGTACTGACGCGGAATCGCCTGTCCTTATACCCGTAAGCGTGACTGAAGCTTGCATTGCACGGGCTTCGGTACGATGTGCCGGGTGCCCTTCGAGACCGCATGCTCCCCGCTTTCGAGCGGGGGGCCGCTCGTTCCGACTCCCTGCCCCTCCGACCTGATCGAAAGCGCCGATGGATTTCCTCGACTCGCACTTCCTCGTCTCGGTGCTGCAGATCGTCTGGATCGACCTGCTCCTTTCCGGCGACAATGCGGTCGTCATCGCCATGGCCTGCCGATCCCTTCCCCCGGAGCAGCGGCGCACCGGGATCCTTCTCGGGGCCGGTACGGCAGTTGGGCTTCGCATCCTCTTCGCCGTCATCATCACTCATCTTCTGGCGGTACCGTTCCTTCGGATCGGTGGCGGGCTGCTTCTCCTTTGGATCGCGGTGAAGCTCGCGCTCGGCGAGGATGACGAGGCACATGCCGTCGGCGACAGCAAAACCTTATGGAAAGCGGTACGGACCATCGCCATCGCCGATGCGGTGATGAGCCTGGACAACGTCGTTGCCATCGCAGCCGTTGCGAAGGGCGAGGTGTCGCTATTCGTCTTCGGTCTTCTGCTCTCGATCCCTCTCATCGTCGCGGGCGCATCGCTGATCACGACGTTGCTGAAGCGCTTCCCCTTGGTGATCTGGGCGGGCGCGGCGCTTCTCGGGTGGATCGCCGGGGAAATGATCGTCACCGATCCCTACATTGCCGAACACGTGGCCTCGGTGCCCCACGCCCATCAGATCGCGGCTGCGATCTGCGCCGTCATCGTCGTCGCCGCGGCCTTCATCTGGAAGCGCATCGCGGCACCGGCTCGGACAGTCGCCGGCCACGGCCATCTGTGAGACGCATCACGAACGAGAAGAGGCCCCTGTCAGGGGCCTCTCATCTCGCAAAGCTCCTAAATTCTGTTTGGCGTGACCTCAGTTCGCTGTCTCGAGGATTTTGAGATCGAGGGCAGCCAGCGCCATTAGCGGGGGTGGCATGACGACCCCGTCGCGGCGAATCTGCCGGGCGACCCGCTGGCAACCCGCAATGTCATTGGCAGCCGCAGCGGTATTGCCCTGCTCGATGAACTCGGCGCTCGCAGCCTTGGGCGGTGGTGCGGCGGGGGCGGCTGCGGGCGCTGGGGCCGATGCGCCCGAAGGCGCAGCGGCATTCTGCGTCGCTCCCTGTGGGCCGGCAGCGCCAGGGCCATTCGGGGCGGTCGGCCCGCTGAGGCCCGAATCCTTCTGTGTCTCACTGCCAGAAGGTTTCTGCGATCCGGAGCCGGGTGCCGTGACCGCTGTGCTAGTCTGGCGCGTAGCTTGACCGGATGGTGCCGCCCCAGCGGGCGCATGCAGGAACGCGGTGAGTTCCTTGCAGATATTAGCGGGCTTGCCCGTCGGTTCGGCCAGGGCAACGACCGGCAGCAGAGACGCCATCGCCGTCCCCGCTGCGGTGGACAATGCTACGATACGGAAACTCATCATGTCACGGCCCTCCCAAGGCCAAGCCGTCGCATACGTGACGAAACACTTAGTAGGAGAAAGTGCGACGGCCGAGAGGGGTGTCAAGGGCGGGCAATGGCGGTTCGACCGATCGCACTGCGCATTTGATAGGAGCCAAGGCTCATCTGGCTCCCGCGTTAGGGAAGAAGAGTTGTTCCCCCCCGATCCGGTATGCAGCGATGGCGTTCTGCCCCGGGGTGGAAACGAGCCAGTCGATGAAGGCCTGTCCCGCCTTCGCCTTCACGTGTGGATGCTTCTCGGGGTTCACGAGCATCACGCCATATTGGTTGAAAAGACGCTTATCGCCTTCGACCAAGATCTTGAGAGCACCACGATTCTTGAATGACAGCCAAGTGCCCCGGTCGGTGAGCAGATAGGCATTGGAGGCCGATGCGGTATTGAGCGCCGGCCCCATTCCCTGACCCACATCCTTGTACCAATCGCCGCGTACCGCGCCGAGATCGAGACCGGTTTCGTTCCAGTAGCGCAGCTCGGCGGTATGGGTGCCCGAGCGATCACCGCGAGAGACGAAGGGTGCCTTGGCGGCGGCGATCTTGCGCAGGGCCTCGACGACGCTGGCGCCGGCCGCGCCGGCCGGATCGTCCTTCGGGCCGACGATGACGAAATCGTTGTACATCACGGGATAACGCTTCGTACTCCATCCCTCGCTGACGAATTTCTCCTCGGCGGTGGTGTCGTGGACGAGGGCGACGTCGGCATCACCGCGTCGGGCGGCATCGAGTGCCTGTCCGGTGCCGAGGGCGACGACCTTCACGGCAATCCCACTGGCCAGCGTGAACTTCGGCAGCAAATCCTTGAACAGGCCGGATTGCTCGGTGGACGTGGTGGACGCCACCGTGATCGTCTCCTGGGGGGTGGCCAGAACTGGGCCTGTCGCCAGACCAAGGACGGCAATGAGGAGCCCGAGGCTCAGGGTAGAGCGGCGAAGGCGGTCCATGGCATTTCTCCAGCGAGGTAAGCTCGCGCCTGCGGCGAGTGTGGGGATGAGAGAGTGCTGCGGACAGGCCCGTGCTCAACGGCGAGTCCAGCGGCAAGGACGACGACATCTTCGGCGAGACGCATGACCTGGCCGAGATTGTGTGAAACGAGGACCACCTTCGTACCGGCTTCGGCCATCGACACGACGAGATGCTCGATGGCGTGAGAGGAGGCCGGATCGAGATTGGCGGTGGGCTCATCGAGAAGGAGGAGATCGGGCGCTGTTGCCCAAGCTCGCGCGAGGGCGAGCCGCTGCTGCTCACCCCCCGACAACCGCGTAGCAGGTGCTCCGGCCTTCTCCGCAAGTCCGACGTGATGCAGTGCCGCCCGCACACGGTCGTGTCGCTCGCGCCGGCTTAGCTTGAGTGGCGCTAGAGCCAGCGAAACGTTCGCGGCGGCGCTCGCCCTGATGAGACCGGGCCGCTGGAAGACGAATGCGGTACTTGGTCGAGGATGCGCAGATACGCCGATGCTGATCGTGCCGCTCGTGGGCGCAAGCAGCCCATCAATGAGGCGCAAAAGCACGGTCTTTCCCGCACCGTTCGCACCGATGATCGCCGTGATGCCGGGCGCTGTCACCGCCACATCGACACCGTTGAGGATCGGCATATTTCCGGCTCGGTAGCACAATCCGTCGATCACAAGAGGAAGTGCGGCGCTCATCCATAGGCCCGCATCGCGTAGGACCTGAGCAACGAGGCAACGGCACTGACGGCGATGACGACGGCGATGAGGACGACACCGAGCGCCAGCGCGAGGGGAAGGTCTCCCTTCTGTGTCTCGAGGGAGATCGCCGTGGTCATGGTACGGGTATGCCCGTCGATGTTCCCACCGACGACGAGGACGGCGCCAATTTCCGATATGGCACGGCCGAAAGCGGCAAGAAGCGCTGTCACCAGCGAGAAGCGCGTATCGAAGATCAGGATCGCGGCGCGCTGTGCTCCATTGAGGCCAAGAGAGCTGAGTTGCTCGCCAAGGTAATCTTGCGCATCCGCCACGATTTGGCGCGTGAGTGCAGCGATCAGTGGGACAACCAGGACGGTCTGTGCCGCGATCATCGCACTCGGCGTGAAGAGCAAACCGAGACCGCCGAATGGGCCGGAACGAGACAGGATGAGGTACAGGACAAGGCCGATAACTACCGGCGGTAGGCCCATGGCTGCGTTGAGCAGACCCACAACGAGCCTTCGCCCCGGGAATTGAGACACGGCGACAAGGGCACCGAGCGGCACTCCAAGCAACGTGCCAAGACCGACCGCCGAGAAGCTCACGCGGAGCGAAAGACCGGCGATGGCGATTACGGCTGGATCAAGGGCTGCGAGCCGCGAGAGCGTCTCCTGGAGGGTTTGAAGCATGGCTCTGATGCTGTGGCGACCGAACCCCTCATGCTATCGCCGGGGAGTATAGTTCAATAGGAAACGACGTGCCTATGAAGGTCGAGTTGTTTGTCGATGGCATCATCTCGGTGGCGAAGGGGCGCATCGCGTTTGGCCCCACGCTGGCGCTCTTGGATGCGGTCGCCTCGGAAGGCTCGCTTCAAGGCGCAGCGATGCGACTGCACGTGTCCTATCGCTCCGCGTGGGGCCGTCTCACCCTCTTGGAGGATATCCTAGGACAGCCGGTCATCAGCAAGACGAAGGGCCACGGTACCGTTCTGACATCTTTCGGCACTGTCTTTCTCGAGGCACTCGGTCGTGCGTCGCGAGCGAGCCAGGAAATCATCGGGCTGGAAGAGAGGCGATTGGAGATCGCCCTCGCCGTTCTGTCAGGCCTTGCGACCGCACCCCTGGCATTGGCAGTGAGCCACGATTCAGTGTTGCTGGATGCGCTTCACTCCATGGGCGACATAACGGTTTCGATTGCTGGGAGCACGGATGCCCTCGCACAATTGAAAAACGGTCAGGTCGATGGTGCGGGGTTTCATTTCGGCGCGGCGGTCCCAGAGCCGGGCACGATCTTCGCTGACGTTCTGGCCGATCCGAACCTGATCGCCCTTCCGGTTCTACGGCGGGAACAAGGCCTCATGATGGAGGCGGGCAATCCCTTCGCCATCTCCGGCATCGTGGACTTGGCAGCGACCGGTCTCCGCTTTGTAAACAGACAGCGGGGTGCGGGCACACGGATATGGTTTGACAGATTATGCGTGGAAGCCGGCGTCAACGGGCCGGACATCCAAGGCTACCAGACGGAAGAGTTCACGCATCAGGCCGTCGCGGCCTTGATCGCTTCAGGTGCAGCGGACGTTGGAATGGGCACCCGCGCCATCGCGAAACGCTTCAGTCTCGCATATCTGCCCCTCGGTGAGGAAACCTACTTCCTCGCCGTGAGGTCGTTCGTTGGCCTACCACGCTTGGAGGCGATCAGAGCAGCAATAAACCATCGTGCTGCAATCACACCGGGTTATGCGTGAGCGAGATCATTTGAGTAATCCTAGAGGGACGAGAGTCGATGCGGCCCTCGCCCTTCGTCTGCAGGTCAGTGAGCCAGGATCTTTGAGAGGAAGGTCTGAGCCCGCTCCGAGCGAGGCTTGTCGAAGAAGTCGTCCTTCGTAGCGTCTTCGACGATCTCCCCACGATCCATGAAGACGACGCGGTTGGCGACTTTCCGAGCGAAGCCCATTTCGTGGGTGACGACCATCATCGTCATACCCTCGCGGGCGAGCTCGATCATCACATCCAGCACCTCTCCGACCATCTCGGGGTCGAGAGCCGAGGTCGGCTCATCGAACAGCATGACGATGGGGTTCATCGACAAGGCGCGGGCGATGGCGACGCGCTGTTGCTGACCACCGGAAAGCTGGCCCGGATATTTATGCGAGTGCGCCGAGAGACCAACACGACCGAGGAGCTTGAGGCCGCGATCGTGTGCATCGTCCTTCGACCGTCCGAGGACTTTGCACTGGCCGAGCATGAGGTTGTCGATGATCGACAGGTGTGGAAACAGCTCGAAATGCTGGAACACCATGCCGACGCGCGCACGAAGCTTGGGAAGGTTGGTGCCCTTCGCCTGAACACCGATACCATCGACGGTAATGGCCCCTTTCTGAATCGGCTCCAGAGCGTTGACGGTCTTGATCAGGGTGGATTTGCCGGAGCCTGAAGGACCGCAGACCACGACGACTTCGCCCTTGGTGACCTGGGTCGTGCACCCGTTTAGAACCTGAACCGGGCCGTACCATTTGCTGATGTTGTCGATGGCGATCATCGGCTTTGCCGAAGCCTGGGGATCGATGGCGGACATGGCGGATCCTCGAAAGCTTAGCGAATGATGGCGACACGGCGCTGCAGGCGCCGGACGAGAGTCGAGGCGGTGATGCAAATCACCAGATAGATCGCAGCCGCGAACAGATACATTTCCACGAGACGCCCATCGCGCTGAGCCACCTTGGATGCGGCACCGAGGAAATCGGTAAGCGAGATAACGTAGACGAGGGACGTATCCTGGAACAGTACGATGGTCTGGGTCAGCAGCAAGGGCAGCATGTTGCGGAAGGCTTGAGGCAGGATCACTGTCCGCATGGTCTGCCCGTAGGTGAGGCCGATGGCCTGGGCCGCGGATGTTTGCCCCTTCGGAATTGCCTGGATGCCGGCGCGCATGATCTCCGAAAAGAACGCCGCCTCGAACAAGGTGAACGTTACGAGCGCTGAGGTGAAAGCGCCGACCGAGATCGGACGCGAAGCACCCGTCATCCACTGTCCGATATAGGGAACGAGGAAGTAGAACCAGAAGATCACCAGCACGAGCGGCAGCGACCTCATGAAGTTCACGTAGATCTTGGCCGGGATCGCCAGAGCAGCGATCCCGGAAAGTCGCATCATCGCTATGACGGTGCCGAGAATGATGCCGCCCGAGGCGGCGAGTGCGGTGAGCGTCAGCGTGAACACCATTCCCGTACCGAACAGGTACGGCAAGGATGAGAGGACGACCCCGAAGTCGAAATCCGTAAACATCGGTCCTCTAGTCCCGTCTGGCGGTCGCGAAGGATGGGAAGGCGGATGGTGCGGGCATCAGCGCGATCCCGGGACAGCGATACGTGTCTCGAGCTTGCTCGACAGGGTCACCACGATCAGGCTGATGCCGAGATAGATCACCGTGGCTGCCGTAAAGGATTCGAAGACCTGCGAAGAGAATTCCTGCATCGAGCGCGCCCGCGCGGTCAGTTCGAGCAGACCGATGGTGAGCGCCACCGACGTATTCTTCAGGTTGTTCAAGAACTCCGATGTCAGCGGGGGTAGGATCACCCGGTAGGCATTGGGCAGCAGCACGTAGCGATAGGTCTGCCAAGTGGTGAGACCGATGGCGGTGCCGGCCATCCGCTGGCCACGGGGCAAGGTCTCGATGCCGGTTCGGACCTGCTCAGCGACTCGTGATGCGGTGAAGAAGCCGAGACAGATGACCGCCGTGTAGAACGATGCATTGGGCAGCTGTTTCAGCCAAGTCCCCCAGGAGCCGGGAAGGAGCTCCGGCACGACGTAGAACCAGAGGAACATCTGAACCAGCAGGGGAATGTTCCGGAAAAGCTCCACATACATGGTGCCGATCCGCTGAGCCCCCCGGCTCGGAAGGGTGCGCAGCACCCCAATGAGCGAGCCGAGGGAGAAGGCGATGATCCAGGAACAGAGCGCCGTGGCGATCGTCCAAGACAGGCCAGAGAGAAGCATGTCGGCATAAGTACCGGTGCCTTCCGGCGACGGGTCGAAGAAGACCCGCCAGTTCCAGTTGTAATTCATCGCCTGTCGTCTGCTCCCGTGCGGCGGCTTAGTAAGCGGCCGGGTCGGCGCTGTCGCTCGGCGACGCGAAGGCCTTGATCATCGGCTCGCTCATGGGCAGGTTCAAATTGATGCCGCGCGGCGGGATCGGCTTGGTGAACCAGGTCTCGTACAAGGCTTTGCCCTCGGGGCTCTTGTAGAGCTTGGACGTCGCCTCATCGACCACGGCCTTGAACGGCGCGTCATCCTTGCGGAGCATGATGCCGTAGGGCTCGGGCTTCGACAGGGCCTCGCTGGAGATGGCGTAGGCACCGGGCTCCTTGGAACTGGCGGCCAGCGAGGCAAGCAACACGTCGTCCATCACGAAGGCAGCGGCGCGGCCGGTCTCGACCATCAAGAATGCTTCAGCGTGATCCTTGGCTGGCAGAATCGTCAGGCCGAGGTTGCGCGCGGTATTGGCCTCGTTGATCTGACGGATATTGGTGGTGCCCGAGGTGGAGACGACGGTCTTACCCTTGAGATCCTCGATCGTGTCGAGTTTGGCCGACTTCTTCGCGACGTAGCGGGTCGCGGTGAGGAAGTGGGTGTTCGTAAAGGAGACCTGCTTCTGGCGATCGACGTTGTTCGTGGTCGAACCGCATTCGAGATCGACGGTGCCGTTGGCGATCAGCGGGATGCGTGTGGCGGAGGTGACGGGATTGAGCCTCACCTCGAGCTTCGTGAGCTTCAGGTTGGTCTTCACCGCTTCGGCGATCTTCTTACAGATCTCGAAGGCGTATCCGACCGGCTTCTGATCACCGTCGAGGTAAGAAAACGGAACGGAGGCGTCACGATAGCCGATCGTAATTTCACCGGTCTCTTTGATCTTTTTGAGGGTGCCGGTCAGTTCCTGGGCATTGGCGCCGGCTGCGCCGAGCGTGAAGCTCATTGCCGATGCAAGGACGACCGTCGCCTTCAGAGCGACGGACCTGTGATGACCAAAATGCATGTGAAGGCTAACTCCCGAAGGGGTTTCCGCCGACCGAATGATCGGCTCTCGAGGCTCAACGTAGCAGCGGTCGCGCCCATCGCAATCGGTGAATAAGGGACCACCGGAGATGTCAACCGCTCAGGAAGACTATAGCAATCAACGTGCCGTGCGAGCGGGCTAGATCGCTTTTGGCGAGACAATGCCCTGCGTTTGAAATCACCGGATCCAGAAGGAAGAGGCCGATTATCGATGTGCGGCAGTCATGAAAAAGGCCCGGCTTTTCAGCCGAGCCCATTTTGAACCGTTTCCTTGCATCCCCCAGGGTCGGCGCACGAAGCGCCAACCCCAAGATCGCAGAGGCTTAGAAGTCGCGCTGGACGCGCATACGCACCTGGTAGGTATCGTCGGCGGTCACGGTGCGAACGGCGCCGGAGGCGATGTTCGCAGCGTTGACGGTGCCGCTCGACTGGGTGCGATCCACGACACGGCCGTTCTGAACGCCGACCTTGGTGTAGAAGCCCTCGACACCGATATCGAGGTCCTTCACCGGCGACCAGATCAGGCTTGCGCCGGCGACGATCTGGTAGGTGTCACGGAGAACCGGGCTCACGTCGAACGAGACTGTGCCGGGAGTGCCAGTGAACTGAGTGGTGGCACCATTCGTCTGGAAAGCAGCGGCATTGGCGGCGCGAGCGCCACGGGCGAAGGAGAGCTCGCCGTAGCTGCCGAACACGGCCGAACGCCACTCAGGCGACCAGTAGTGCAGGAACGAGCCAACCACCGTGAAGCTGGTGGAGGTTTCGATCTTGCCGGTGAGAGGGTTCAGCGTGGCGTCGGACATGAAGGGATCGAAGGCAGCGCCGTTGATGGTGCTGGCAATCGCGGTGTAGCTGCCGTTGTAGGACGAGTAGCCCGTGTAGAGGGTCGAACCCTCACCGTAGGCTCCCTGCAGGTACAGCGTATCGCCCGGAGCGATGAACGGGGTGTTGATCTTCACGCCACCCTGGACAGCCCAGCCGTACTCGCTCGAGGGATGTCCGGTCACAGCAGTCCCACCAAGACCGGGAACCGAAGCCACAGCGAAGGTAGATCCAACGGGATTTTGGACGTTGATTTCCTTGACGGCAGCTGAGATCTGAGCCGAACCCCAGGCAGCATCGTAGCGCAGAACGCCGACGAAGTCGGGCATCCGGTTACGCTGCGACACGTCGAAGTTCTGGAACGTGTTCGTTGCGCCGAGTCCGACGAGAACCGGAGACGGAGCGCCGGTCACGCCAGTCGCCCCGAAGGTCTGCGAGTAGACGGTGTTGCGACGGAAGGTCGGGTCTTCGAGCGAGACCGTGGCGGAGAAGCCTTCGCCGAACTTAGCCGAATAGGCGAGCAGGTTGGTCGACTGAACGTCGGAGTTCAGGGTCGCGCCAGCAAACTCGAAGTCGTGAGCGTAGAAGTCGAAGAACGAGGAGGCGCGACCAGCGGTGAGGCCGGCGAACTGAATGAACGCCTTATCGGTGTTCACGAACTGCTGAGCGCGACCAGCCTGATCCTGACCGGTTGCAGCGAAGGCGGAGCCGATGCGCTCTTGGGTGCCGGAGCGGAGGCCGCCGGTGCCGCCGGTGCGCGAGGCGAACTGGATACGGGTGAAGGCGCGCAGGGTGCCGTAGGCCGTCTGGGTGCGGGCATCGACGTTGATGCGAGCGAGGCCGATATAGCCGGTCGTGTCACCATTGCCCGAGCCGGAACGGCTGTCCGTCGGCTGGTAGCCGATGTCGAGGCGGGCACGGCCCGAGAGACGGATGCAGGTGTCCGTTCCGGGGATGTAGAAGAAGCCGGCGCCGTAGGCGGAGCAGACGCGGACGTATTCGATCGGCACGGCCTTCTTCACAGGAAGATCGGCGGCATGCGCTCCAACGACCGACGCAAAACCTGCGGCGGTACCGAGGAGTGAGCTCTTCAAGAGCTTCATTGATATCTCCAAAAGCTTCGAGACCCGAGGGATAGGCAACTTCAACACGGCGTCGACCGATGTTCGTTTGCCTTTATTTGTTAGCCAGGGGAGCGTTTCATCGCCCCGTTCCGGCTGTGCCCCGGGGTTTCCCCAGTGCGTTTTCACTCTGTGCGAGCGGGTCCCGCCGGGCAACTCGGAATCGTGAATGCCACGGCGGTTGTGAACCGCTGTGGCGGCGTTGCAACGTTTGTCAGGCGGCAAACCATGTCATCGCTGAGGTCGCATGCTGTGCAGAGGTTGGCCCCGGAGAAGAAAAGCAATGCATCGCGCTGCGCTAATGGCATTACTTGTTCACGCCAGCGCACCCTTTGCTTAGTTTTTGTGCTCTGCACCGTCACTGAACCGTCATGAAGAGAGCCAGGACCCCGTTCCAGCGCCTGTACCGGAACGACGGGGCAGTCGGGACGCGTTAGCCGTCAGGCCCCCTGATTGGTCCGTCTCACACGCGAAGGACGTGTCATGGCTTCGAGCTCCAACAGATGCTCGAGCTGATTCTCCGTCAGCAATCCTTCCTCCA
Source organism: Methylobacterium sp. AC832 (assembly GCF_979256025.1). Lineage (NCBI taxonomy): Bacteria > Pseudomonadati > Pseudomonadota > Alphaproteobacteria > Hyphomicrobiales > Methylobacteriaceae > Methylobacterium > Methylobacterium sp. AC832. Next base: position 1,010,335 of record NZ_CEEDMV010000001.1, on the reverse strand, counting down.
ACACGATCTCGGCGACGGGGTGATTCTCTGCCAAGGCACGTTGGGCGACTCTGGAGCAAGCCTCGTACCCCAGGGCCGGCACAAGGGCGGTAACGAGGCCGATCGAACCATGGACGAGGGAGCGGCAGCGTTCGCGATCCGCCTCGATCCCTTCGATGCACCGTTTCGTGAGGGTATCGACCGCGGCGGTAAGCATGCGCAGGGAGCTGAGAACGCAATACCCGATCGTCGGCTCGAAGGCGTTGAGCTGAAGCTGGCCTCCCTCTGCGCAGAGGGTCACGGTGAGGTCGTGGCCAATCACCAGGAAGGCGACCTGGTTGACCACCTCAGGAATCACCGGGTTGACCTTACCCGGCATGATCGATGAACCGGCCTGGACGGCCGGCAGCCGGATCTCGCCGAACCCAGTGCGCGGGCCGCTGGAAAGCAGGCGCAGATCGTTGCAGATTTTAGAGAGCTTGACCGCCACGCGTTTCAGCACGCCGGAGAACAGAACGAACGCTCCGAGATCGGATGTCGCCTCGATCAGGTTCGATGCAAGGACCATGGGGTGCCCGGAAATGCGTGACAGCTCTTCCACCGCCAGGGATGCGTAACGAGGATCGGCATTGATTCCGGTGCCGATGGCTGTGGCACCGAGATTGACCTCGCGGAACAGCCCGACGATCTCATTCAGCCGGGCCACGTCCTCTTTCATGGTGGCGTGGAACCCATCGAATTCCTGGCCGAGGGTCATCGGTACCGCATCCATGAGTTGGGTGCGGCCCATCTTGAGGACATCGGCGAACTCAACGGCCTTGCCCTTGAAAGCGTAGGCGAGGTCGTCGAGCGCCTTAATGAGCGGCTGGGTGGCGAAAATGACCGCAAGTCTCAGCGCCGTCGGATAGGCGTCGTTGGTGGATTGCGCCATGTTGACGTCGTCATTGGGGTGGAGCGCCTCATAATGCCCTAGCGGGTGCCCCATCAGTTCCAGGGCGACATTGGCGATCACCTCGTTGGCATTCATGTTGGTCGACGTGCCAGCGCCGCCCTGAATCGCATCCACCACGAAGGATTCGGCAAAGCGCGGCTCAGTGGCGACGAGAATACAGGCGCGGTCGATGGCGTCGGCCTTGTCGGCGGCCAGGTAGCCAAGTCGCCGGTTGGCGCGCGCAGCGGCCTGCTTCACAAGAGCGAGGCTTCTTACGAATTCAGGAAAGTGCCCCACCGGAACACCCGTGATGGGGAAGTTCGCGACCGCGCGCTTGGTATGGATCCCCCAATAGGCGTCGGCGGGGACTTCGCCGTAACCGAGAAGGTCGTGCTCCGTGCGAGTCCGTGCGCCCTCCATCTCGACGGTTCGCACTGTTGCGACAGCGATGTTCTCGGTCGGTATCTCGGTGACCGTCTGCGTGTCCGTCGCCATCGATCTTCTCCCTCGCCCTGCGCTCGCAGCGGCTCTGCGGAAGGCCACACGCGGCGGCACGACCGTCAAGCGCTTTGGAGGTCCAATCCTGACATCGGCTCAGTCCTGAAGCCGCATGAATAGCCGCCGACCTCAGGTTATCGACTCATTCCGCGTCGCTGCAGACGCCGATGCAGCGATGATCGGATGAGGTGCGAGGCGGCTACCCGGAGCGCGTAGAAACAATCGTCGAGCGACAAAAGCTTGTGCCGGTGGAAGGTGACGATGACCGCCGCTTCGTTGGTCGCAAGCACGGAAGAGAGTGGCGTCTTCGACCCCGTCGCCGCGTCCTCCAAGAAGACACGCTTTCACCACATCACGACGTCTTGGAGGTCAGTCCATGCTTTGCGGCGAGATATTTAAGTGAAGCTATCGAGCGCTTTAGCGCTGCTATGATTGCCTCAATCGTTGTGGCGCAGCGGTGAAGATCCTGTCCAATGACGCCTCCCGGATGCGGCGGCCTTAGCTGAACCCATGCCGCCACACCGCAGGACTGCGCATCCGAGAGTACTCCTCTTGGCGGGTCATTTCCTTCGTAGGCCTGACGCGACCCTTGCTGCCCTACGGATTGCTTCAGGCTGCGGCTCGCCGGCCGGCACGACCCAACTGCCGCCGACGCAGAGGACTTGGCCGACGGCCAACCAGTCCGGTGCCGTCGCTTCGGTGATTCCACCCGTCGGGCAAAAACAGACCTTTCCGAACGGGCCGGTGAGGGCCTTCAGCGCCTTGACGCCCCCGGCGGCCTCGGCAGGAAAGAACTTGAACCGGTCGAGCCCGTGATCGAGGCCGCGCATGATGTCGGCGGCATTGGCGATCCCCGGCAGGAAGGGAATGCCGCGGTCTAGCGCGGCTTTCGTCAGCGGATCGGTGAGACCCGGGCTGACGATGAACTGCGCGCCCGCCTCCATCGCCGCATCGAGATCCCGCTCGTTGAGCACGGTGCCCGCGCCGACGACGGCCCCCTCAACCTGCGCCATGATGCGGATCACCTCGAGGGCAGCAGGGGTCCGCAGGGTGACCTCCAGCGCCGTCAGGCCGCCATCGACGAGGGCCCTGGCGATCGGCTCAGCATGGGCGGCCTCTTCGATCACGAGGACGGGAATCACGGGAACGGAGCGCATCAGCGCGTCGATGGTCGTCATTGAGAACCGTCCTTGGCGAAGGGTAGAGTGTTCGGTCGGTCGTGGAAGCGTCATTCAGAGAGCCAATGCGCCCTCCCCGGACCGGACAGCGTTGGCTAGAGTCCGGCGGCGCTGAGCATCGCGGAAGCGCCCTGCTCGGCGCCATCCGCCCCATGGCGCATGAAGGCAAAAAGCTCCCGCCCGGTACCGAAAGCCGGCGGAGGCGCTGTCGCATCTCCCCGCGTCTCCCATTCGGACGGATCGACGAGCGCTTGAAGCGTACCATCCTCGGCGCTCAGGCGAACGATGTCACCGTCGCGAAGCTTTCCGAGTGGGCCGCCTCCGAGGGCCTCCGGGCTCAGATGGATCGCGGCCGGCACCTTGCCAGACGCACCGGACATGCGCCCGTCGGTCACGAGGGCGACGCGGAAACCACGATCCTGAAGGACACCGAGTTGCGGCGTCAGCTTGTGGAGTTCGGGCATTCCGTTGGCTTTCGGTCCCTGGAACCGCACTACCACCACGACGTCCCGCTCCAGTTCACCCGCCTTGAAGGCGGCCATGACGTCGTCCTGATCGTCGAACACCCGAGCCGGAGCCTCCACCGTCCAGCGCGAAGGGTCGACGGCGCTGGTCTTGAAAGTGGCACGGCCGAGATTGCCCTTCACCAGCCGCATCCCGCCATCCGGCTGGAAGGCGTTGGCGGGGCCGCGCAGGATGCTCTCGTCATGCGAAGCCGCCGGCGCGTCCTCGAACACTAGCTCGTCCTCGATCAGCTTCGGGTCGCGGGCATGGTCGCGCAGGCGCCTGCCGGCCACGGTGAGGATGTCGTCGTGAAGCAGGCCCGCGTCGATGAGGCTGGCGATGACGTAGGACATGCCTCCAGCGGCGTGGAAGTGGTTCACGTCCCCGGAGCCGTTGGGATAGACCTTTGCCACCTGCGGAATGACCGCCGAGAGCCGGTCGAAATCCTCCCAGTCGACGATGATCCCGGCGGCCCTGGCGATGGCCGGCAGGTGGATAGCGTGGTTGGTGGAGCCGCCGGTGGCCAACAGGCCGATGATCGCGTTGACGATGGCTTTCTCGTCGACGCAGCGCCCGAGGGGCCGGTAATCGTTGCCGGAGGCACCGATCTCCGTGAGCCGGTGGACGGCCGCGCGGGTCACCGCCTGGCGCAGCTTCGTGCCGGGATTGATGAAAGAGGCGCCGGGCATATGCAGGCCCATCACGTCCATCATCATCTGGTTGGAATTGGCGGTGCCGTAAAAGGTGCAGGTTCCCGCCCCATGATAGGAGGCGGATTCCGATTCCAGCAGCTCGTCGCGGCCGACCTTGCCTTCGGCATAGAGCTGGCGGATGCGCTGCTTCTCCTTGTTGGCAAGGCCCGAGGGCATCGGCCCGGCCGGGATCAGGATCTGCGGCAGGTGCCCGAAGCGCAGGGCGCCGATTAGCAGGCCCGGCACGATCTTGTCGCAGATGCCGAGCAGGGCCGCCCCGTCGAACATGCCGTGACTGAGGCCGACCGCCGTGGAGAGCGCGATGGTGTCGCGTGAGAACAGCGACAGTTCCATGCCGCGCTGCCCCTGGGTGACGCCGTCGCACATGGCGGGGACCCCGCCTGCAACTTGCGCCGTTGCCCCGACCTCGCGGGCAAACAACTTCATCTGCTCAGGGTAGCGGCCATAGGGCTGATGCGCAGAGAGCATGTCGTTATAGGCGGTGACGATGCCGATATTCATGCCCCGGCCGGCCTTGATCACCGCCTTGTCCTCGCCGGAGGCCGCGAAGCCATGGGCGAGGTTGCCGCAATTGAGCATCGGCCGGTGCACGCCGCCGTCGCGTTCGCGGGCGATCAGGTCGAGATAGGCGCGCCGGCTCGCCTTGGAGCGCGTCACCACGCGCTCAGTGACGGCTGCGACTTCCGGGTGAAGTTCGGTCATGGCAGATCCTTCCCTCGCTGATGCGAAGCCACCTGCTGTCAGGAACGTAGAGGGCTCGTCCCGCAGGCGATAGATCGGTCGCCGCGCGGTACGATCAATGACCGGATCGGCTCAGCACGTTTCAGGCCATCGCGGTTCGAAGCGGGTGATGGTGCGGACGGCGGGACTCGAACCCGCACAGCCTTTCAGCCGCAAGATTTTAAGTCTCGTGCGTCTACCGGTTTCGCCACGTCCGCATTACGAGATCAGCGGTAACGAGGCGAGGCTCCGAGATCAAGGCGCCCAGCCGTAGAGCCAGTCGTAGCGGCGGCCCATTCCGGTGGGACCGAGCCGGCGCATCACGGTATTACGGGCAAAACCGAGGAGCGCCCCGGCATGATAGGTCCGGCCGTTGCCGCGTGCCGCCGCTTGCACACGCTTGGTACGAGGCACGCGTCGTTTCGCGTAGGCCACCATCGATCCCGCTACGTCATCGGCTCGCAGCGTCACGGCGAGGACGGCTGCGTCCTCAATGGCGAGCGCTGCGCCCTGAGCCAGGAACGGTAGGACGGGATGGGCCGCATCGCCTAGCAGGGCCACCCGCCCCCGCGCCATCGGTCGCGCAGTCGGCCGGTCGACGAGCGACCAGACCAGCCAGGAATCAGGTGCAGTCAGAAGCTCGGCAAGAACAGGGGTCGCGTCCGGAAACTGCGCTCGCAGGACCGCAGACTCGCCGAGCTGCCCCCAACCCTCGCTGCCGATGCGCTCGGGCACGACCGCCACGATGTTGATGCTCCGTCCACCCTGGATCGGGTAATGCACGACGTGCCGTCGACGCCCGAGCCAAAGACCGGTCTCGTCGCCCTGTAGTTCCGGCGGGGCGGAATCGATCGGTATCGTCGCCCGCCAGGCAGCCTCTCCGCAGGACCGCAAGGGCTTTCCGTCGAAATGGCCCCGCAGCGTGGATCGCACACCGTCGGCGCCAACCACGAGATCGACCGCCAGCGTGTCGGTTTTCGAACCCTGCCCGCTTTCTAGTGTCAGTTCGACGGAGGAGGCCGACTCGGCCAGCCCTCGCACATCCCGCCCCATAAGCAACCGGATTCCCGGCCGGCTACGGACGGCATCGAGAAGGAGCGTCTGCAGATCGGCCCGGTGGATGACATAATAGGGGGCGCCATGGCGACTGCGCAGATCGGCACCGAGTTCGACACCGCCGATCTCGCGGCCCGTCCCGAGGGCATGCACCACGACCCTTGGCGGTTCGCTCGCCGCCCTGCGAAGGGCCGCACCGAGGCCCAACCCAATGAGAACGCGGCTCGCATTCGGAGAGAGCTGCAGGCCGGCCCCGACCTCACTGAACCCCGTCCTCCGCTCGACGAGCGTCACTTCATGCCCGGCGGCATCGAGAGCGAGAGCGGCAGTCAGGCCTCCAATGCCCGCGCCGACGATAGCTACAGAAAGGCCAGTCCTGACTGAAGGGATTCGAACGCCATGAGAATCGTCGGACACCTGCGGGTCTCGTCGCTACGAAACTCTACGCGATCAGGCCGCCTTCGCCCCGTGGTCATCCCAGACGGCGGCGGCCGGATCGGCAGTCCCAGCTTTGAGGGTCGCGCGGTAGCGGTAAAGCGTCGAGCAGTACTGGCAGATGATCTCGTCATCGCTCCCCATATCGAGGAACACGTGCGGATGATCGAAGGGCGGCTTGGCGCCGATGCACATGAACTCCTTCGAGCCCACTTCGATGAGGGCGACCCCGAGGTCGTTGTGGAAATGCGGCACCGCCTTGTCAGCCATCGCCCGATCCTGCCTCCGGCCCGCCGAGGTGACCCCCGACCGGGCAACATTGGTCCATCGCAGGCATTCTCTAGCCCCTCGGCGGCGTGAAGCCTAGCGCCGACGATTCCCCAGGCCCAGCAAAAAGCCAGCGGCGGATTGCCTTCACCGAACACGAAACCGGAAAAGCAGTCGCTGCCGGCAAAACCGTCTACCGTCTAGGGTTGGCCTCCAGCGCATGCCGCCGTAGATAGATGGTTCTCACCGCTGCTTTTACGAAACCACACTTGTCATGACCCAGAACGAACAGGCCGTTGTCGAAGGCGGACGCCGCGCGCCTCGGCCGCCGATTCACGGTCCCGAAGGGTTCGAGGGCATGCGCAAGGCCGGTCGCCTGACGGCGGAAGCCCTCGACGTGCTGATGGAAGCCACGGCGCCGGGTGTGACTACGGAGGCGCTCGACCGCCTGGCCTACGAATTCGCCATGGATAACGGCGCTTACCCGGCCTCGCTACTCTATCGAGGCTACCCGAAATCGATCTGCACATCGATCAACCACGTCGTCTGTCATGGGATCCCCAACGACAAGCCCTTGCGCGAGGGCGATATCGTCAATCTCGACATCTGTTTGATCGTCGACGGATGGCACGGGGATAGCAGCCGCATGGCCTATGTCGGCGAGGTGCCGCGTAAGGCGGCACGCCTGTGCGAGATCACCCACGAATGCCTCATGCGTGGCATTGCGGCGATCAAACCGGGAGGCTCGACTACGGATATCGGCCGCGCGATCCAGGCCTATGCCGAAGCGGAGCGCTGCTCGGTGGTGCGAGATTTCTGCGGGCACGGTCTGGGTCGCACCTATCATGATGCGCCGACCATCCTGCATTATGTCGAGCCGAGCTACGACGTGGCCTTTCAGCCCGGACAATTCTTCACGGTCGAACCCATGATCAATCTCGGTAGGCCGGCGGTGAAGGTTCTCTCGGACGGCTGGACAGCAGTAACCCGAGATCGATCGCTCTCGGCTCAGTTCGAGCACACCGTAGCCGTGACGGAAACCGGGGTAGAAGTGTTCACCTTCTCGCCCAAAGGCCTGCATCAGCCAATCAATCCATCTGCCTGAAAGCGATCGATCCGGAGGCAACACGATGACGCGCCTCCCCGTCGCATCGGCGAGCGAGACCACAGGATCGCTGGAACCGCATTATCTCGGACATCGCGACCGGTTGAGGGCCCGATTCGCCCAAGCCGGCGCCGATGCTCTGCCCGACTATGAGCTGCTCGAACTCGTTCTCTTTCGAGCGATCCCGCGGCGGGACGTAAAGCCCCTGGCAAAGGCTTTGATTCAACGGTTCGGCAGTTTTGCGGAAGTCGTGAGCGCAGAGCCGAACCGCCTCGCGGAGGTGGACGGTGTCAGCCAGGGCGTGATCGCCGATATCAAGCTGATCGAGGCGGCCGGCCATCGCCTCGCTCGGGGTGCCATCGCCGCGCGCCCCTTGCTGTCCTCCTGGGCTGCACTCCTCGAGTATTGCCGCGCGACCATGGCCTTTTCGCCGCGCGAGCAGTTCCGCGTGCTGTTCCTGGACAAACGCAACCACCTCATCGCCGACGAAGTTCAAGGTCGGGGCACCGTCGACCATACTCCGGTCTATCCACGTGAAGTCGCCCGCCGCGCCCTCGAACTCTCGGCCACCGCCATCATCCTTGCCCACAATCACCCATCCGGTGATCCGACACCGTCGGCGGCGGATATCAAGATGACGCGGGAGATTGTTGGAATCCTCGATCCACTGGGAATTATCGTCCACGACCATGTCATTCTCGGACGCGATGGACACGCGAGTCTGAAAGGGTTGAAGCTGATCTGAACGTGCTACTCTGACGTTGGGATTAGGCGGATCGTTTGGCGGACGGCGATCGGGAGACAACGTCGGCCTGATGTGACGTGCACATCGACCCGGTGGCGCGCCTCTTGCGACGATGCCGAGATAAAAGGGGAGGCGCGAATGGCGCTCGCTGCGTTCGACGAGATGAATGGGATACCCGGCGCCGCAATGGGCGATTCCGCGGTACGAGAAGCCTATGACAGTCTGAAATCCTGGCTCGACACGACTCCGCCCGAGCATTTCAATACGCGTCGTAGTCAAGCCGAAATGTTGTTTCGGCGGATCGGCATCACTTTCGCCGTTTACGGTGCAAACGAATCCACTGAGCGACTGATCCCTTTCGACATCATCCCACGGGTTATCACCAAGCCGGAATGGAGCTTCCTGGAGCGCGGGCTGAAACAGCGCGTCACCGCGATCAATGCCTTCCTCAGCGACATCTATGGCGCGCAGGAATGCATCAAAGCCGGGATCATTCCGGCTGATCTGGTCTATCGCAATCCGCACTACCGGATGGAGATGCGGGCCTTCAAAGTCCCGCACGATCTCTATGTGCACATCGCCGGTATCGATATCGTCCGTACCGGCGAGAACGACTTCTTCGTGCTCGAGGACAATGCCCGCACGCCGTCCGGCGTCTCCTACATGCTGGAGAACCGGGAAGTGATGCTGCGGCTCTTCCCCGAATTGTTTTCGCGCCATCGCGTGGCGCCGGTGGAAAATTATCCGGATTCCCTGCTCGCGACCCTACGCAGCCTGGCCCCGCAGACGGCGACCCGAGATCCCTCCGTCGTATTGCTCACCCCCGGTCGCTACAATTCGGCTTTCTACGAACACTCCTTCCTGGCCGACAAGCTTGGCGTCGATCTGGTGGAGGCATCTGACCTCTTCACCAAGGACGACGTCGTCTACATGCGCACCACGGAAGGCCCGCGCCGAGTCGATGTCATCTACCGCCGCCTGGACGACGATTTCCTCGACCCCCTGGTGTTTCGCCCCGATTCGGTTCTCGGTGTGCCCGGCCTCATGAATGCCTATGAGCGCGGGACGGTAACCCTTGCCAACGCGGTCGGCACCGGTATCGCGGACGACAAGGCGGTCTACAGCTACATGCCGGAGATCGTGAAATTCTTCACCGGCGAGGAGCCCATCCTTCACAACGTGCCGACATACCGGTGCCGCGAAAAGGAGGCCTTCTCCTACGTGATGGATAATCTGGCCGATCTCGTCGTGAAGGAAGTCAACGGGTCGGGGGGCTACGGCATGCTGGTCGGTCCGCATGCCACGAAGCGGGAAATCGAAGATTTCGGGCGCAAGCTCCGCCACTCACCGGATGGGTTCATCGCCCAGCCGACCCTTGCTCTCTCAACGTGCCCAACATTCGTTGCATCCGGCGTCGCACCGCGCCACGTCGATCTGCGACCGTTCGTGTTATGCGGCTCCGACGAAATCAGGATCGTTCCCGGCGGTCTGACACGTGTTGCCCTCAAGGAAGGGTCGCTCGTCGTCAATTCGAGCCAGGGCGGTGGCACCAAAGACACTTGGGTACTCGACGCCTGACATCACGTTCGAACTCACCTCGCGCGAGAGGTGGATCGTTTTCTCGTCTATCGCCTTAACGGAAGCCCATGCTGTCCCGGACCGCCGACAATCTTTACTGGCTCTCGCGCTACGCCGAGCGGGCCGAATTCGTGGCTCGCATCCTCGATGCGGCTCACCGGCTCGCGGCCCTGCCGTCGAGCTATGGCGGTGGCGAGACCAACGAATGGGCGTCGGCACTGGCTTCGGCGGGAGATCCGGAAGTGTTCAAGACGCTTTATGACAGCGTCAACGAAGCGACCGTGTGCAACTTCCTGGCTTTCTCACCGCACAACCCTTCTTCGATCCGCTCCTGCATCGAGACGGCGCGAGAAAACGCGAGGTCCGTGCGTACTGCACTGACCACGGAAATGTGGGACGCGATCAACGGTGCCTGGCTCGAACTGCGCAACTACGAAGGTCGTGACCTCACTCGCGATGAGTTCAGCCGTTTCCTCGAATGGGTGAAAGGTGTGTCCCTCGCGTTCGACGGCTCAGCCTATCGTACGATGCTACGGAACGACGCCTATTGGTTCACAAGACTCGGCACCGCCATTGAGCGGGCGGATAATACCGCCCGTATCCTTGATGTGAAATACCGTATTCTTCTGCCGGCCACTGAGAAAGTCGGTGGAAGCCTTGATTATTTCCAATGGACTACGATCCTTCGTGAGGTTTCGGCTTTTAACGCTTATCATTGGGTTTACCGTGAAAGCGTCAAACCGCTTCTGGTCGCCGACCTGCTCATTCTGAACCGGCAGATGCCGCGCTCCCTGACAAATTGCTACGGCATGCTGGTGGAGCATCTCGATCTCATCGCCGACGCCTATGGCAGGCGTGGGGCTAGTCAGCGATTGGCCAGCAACACTCTCGCACGCCTTGAAAGCGAGAATATCGACCGGGTCTTCCGGTCGGGGCTACACGAGTTTGTCACCGCCTTTATCGTCGAGAACAATCGCCTCGGCGCGGCCGTCATCGAACAATATCTGGTGTAGGGTTCCGTCGAATCCTGAGCTCTGCAAGAGACGTCCATGCGCATCCGCGTTTTCCATGAGACCAACTACACTTACGAGCAGCCCGCTCGCGGCCTGATCCAACTCTTGCGTCTTCGTCCGCGTGACCATGACGGGCAATACGTCCGTCGCTGGCGGATCGAGCCGTCTGTGGATGGGCGGGTCAGCGAGCGCGAGGACGGCTTCGGTAATGTCACGCACTGGTTCACGGCGGACGAGCCTGCGGATGCCCTGACCATCCGGGTGACCGGCGAAGTCGACACCAACGAGATGCACGGGATCGTCCGCGGCACGGTGGAACGCCTTCCAGACGTTTTCTACCTGCGCGATTCCGATTTGGCGGTGGCCAATACCGAGCTTCAGGCGTTTGCCAAAAGCGTGGTCGACGAAGGGGATTCCTCAGTGCTCCCCTGCCTCCACCGTCTCCTTGCCGCTGTCTTCGACACGGTCGCGTTCGAGCCGGGTCCGGCCAGCGCCAGCACCACCGCGGCGCAATCCTTTGCCGCCGGAAAGGGCGTCTGCCAGGATCTCGCCCATATTTTCATCGCGGCCGCGCGACATCTCGAGATTCCTGCTCGCTACGTCTCGGGCTATTTCTTCCACGCCGAAGGCGGGGAGGACCAGGGAGCGGGGCATGCTTGGGCGGAAGCCCTGGTGCCCGGCCTTGGATGGGTAGGTTTCGACCCTGCAAATGGTATCGCTACGACCGAGGCGCATATCCGTGTCGCCATCGGGCTGGATTATTTGGGTGCGGCCCCGATCAGAGGCAGCCGGATGGGTGGCGGGACTGAAACGCTCGAAGTAAAGCTTCGCGTCGAACAGGTCCAAGCCGCCGTCCAGGTTTAATCTGTCGCATCGTGAGGCATGGCTCGAGATTCTCGGGCCATCGGGGGTATCGGTATCATGACCTATTGCGTCGGGCTCCTCGTCGAGGAAGGACTCGTGATGGTTGCCGATACCCGCACGAATGCGGGACTCGACGACATCTCGACCTATCGCAAGCTGCATCATTTCAACGTGCCGGGCGAACGGGTGATGATGCTGGCCTCGGCTGGCAATCTGTCTGTGACGCAGTCGGTACTCAGCATGTTGGCCGAGGGCGTCTCTGGCGATGACGGCGAACCTACACTGAAGATCACCGAAACCACGACGATGTTTCAGGCGGCCCAGCTCATCGGCAAGGCGATCCGCCGTGTGCGTGCCATCGAGAAGGCCGGGTTCGAGGCAGCGAACCTGCGATTCTCCATCTCGCTGCTGTTCGGCGGTCAGATCGGCAATGAGCCGATGCGCCTGTTTCTCATCTACTCGGCCGGAAACTTCATCGAGTGCAGCACCGACGCACCGTTCCTTCAGATTGGTGAGCATAAATACGGCAAGCCCATCCTCGATCGGGCCGTGAAGTTCGAGACGGACCTCTATGACGCCCTGAAGGTGGGCCTCGTTTCCATGGATTCGACGATGCGTTCGAATCTGGGTGTGGGTTTGCCGATCGATATCGCCGTGTGCCGACGCGATGCCCTCGACCTTGAGGTGAGCCATCGGATCGAGGCGGGAGAGTCATATTTCCACGATTTGCGGGAGCGGTGGTCGGCCGCTCTGCGCGCGGCGCACCGGGCTATCCCACGTCCTCCCTACGGGCCTGCCCCGCGCTAGCCCGGAGCCTCCCAGGCTTCGCGATAGGCACGTACCGCCCCCTCCGGATCCTTGGCCCTCATGACCCCGCCCATGATCGCAATTCCGGCAAAGCCGGCATTGCGGCAGGCGCGGGTATTCAGCGGGCTGATTCCCCCTAGGGCAAGGACCGGTATCTCACGCCTACGAGCAGATTGGAGCGCAGCCGGCCCGAGTGCGGGCCCGTATCCCGGCTTGCTTTGCGTCTCGAAAATTGGGCTAAGGGTCGCATAGTCCACGCCCAGTTCGGCGGCCCTGTCGATCTCGGCTGGAGAATGGGCCGAGATGCCAATCAGGCATACGGATGGAAGTTGTTGCTTTGCGGAAAGGATATCCTCTCGCTTGGCGCCACCACCGAGATGGACACCGTCTGCTCCGATCGCACAGGCGAGCGCCACGTCTCCCCCCACAATGAAAGCGGCACCCATCCTACGCACCGGAATGATCAGGTCTTCGGCAAGGGATTGGCGAGAGGCCGCGTCGAGATCGCGGTCCCTGAACCAGATCCAGCGGACACCGCCGGCGAGGGCCGCCTCGACCCTTTCAACTAACGGGATGTCACTCCCCGTCCGGTCCGTTACGACGAGTAGACCTGATGGTTTCAGCGTCACGAGCCCACGAGACCGAGCTGTGGGCTCGACGGATCGGCGCGGCCTCGCTTAGGGATTCGCCCAGCAAGATGGGCGAGGCGACCGGCCTCGACCGCATGACGCATGGCGCGAGCCATGCGAACCGGATCGTCCGCTTTGGCCACAGCGGTATTGAGAAGACAGCCCGCCGCGCCGAGCTCCATGGCGACCACAGCATCGGAAGCGGTGCCGATTCCGGCATCGACAATGACCGGCACACTGGCCCGACGACAGATCAACTCGAGATTAGCGGGGTTGGCGACCCCCATACCAGACCCGATCAGGGAGCCCATCGGCATCACCGCCGCGCAGCCGATATCAGCAAGCCGCTGACATACGACGGGGTCGTCATTGCAATAGGGCAGGACGACGAACCCATCATCGACGAGATGGCGACAAGCTGCCAGCAATTCGGACACGTCCGGATAGAGCGTTTCCCGGTCACCGATGACTTCGACCTTTATCCAGTTCGTATCGAGGGCTTCACGGGCGAGATCGGCGGTCATGATCGCATCGCGAGCAGTCTCGCAGCCAGCAGTATTGGGCAGGAAACGATAGCCCTTCAGGCGCCGCACAGTATCCGAACCATGGCCTTGCAGCGAGACGCGGCGAATCGAGGCGGTGACGACCTCTGCACCGGATGCTTCGACCGCATCAACCATGATGCTCTGCGTTGGATAACCAGCAGTGCCGATGAAGAGGCGGGAGCTCAAGGCCACGCCGGCGATGACCAATGCATCGTCCGCAGCGGTTTCGATCGTACGTCCGTTCATGATGATTGTCCTCCGGCTATCCGCCCTGCATGGCACGCACGATCTCGACCTTGTCGCCTTCCGTGATGGCAGTCGTCTCCCAATCCCGCCGGCGAACGACCGTGCCGTTCACCGCGATGGCAATGCCCTGCGGGCTTTCAATACCGGTTAGCTCCGCCTCGAGCCGGAAGAGCGCCGACACATCTCCGGCCTCGATCTCGCGAGGCTGTCCGTTGATGCTGATCTTCATGCGAAGGCCCTCCTCTCGCGCTGCTCAGATCGGTGGAATCGAGCGAGACCGAAACTGCTTGCGATATCGGGCAACGCGCCGGTGGTAACGAGCTCGGCCACGCAATCGGCCGTGGCTGGAGCGAGAAGATATCCGTTGCGGTGATGCCCGGTGGCGACCACGAGGCCAGGAGCCAGAGTATCGATGATCGGCGCATCGTCGTCGGAGGTTGGCCGAAAACCACTCCAGACCGCCTCGACCTCCATCTCCTCAATGCCGGGTAGAACCCGACGCGCTCCCTCTAACAACGCATAAAGACCACCGGCGGTGACGCCGGGGACGAAGCCGCAATCCTCGACCGTGGCGCCTATGATGAGATGGCCATCTGCCTTCGGGGCCATATGGACCTGCTCGGTCCAGACCATGTGCGAAAGATTGCCCGTCCGTGTTGTAGTCTTCAGCGCCAGAGATTGACCCCGCAAGGGTCTCACCGGCAAAGCGAGTTCATCGGGAAGAAGGCTGGCATCGCCGCTCCAGGCACCGGTTGCAAGGATCAGGGTCGCCGCCGAGATATGCCCGCGAGACGTGGCAGCACCGCAGACCCGGTGGCCTACCCAATCGAGCGCCTCAACTGCGCAGTGCTCTACGATGGTGACACCGGCAGCCTGAATGGCGCGGGTGAGCCCGGCCATGACGAGACGTGGATCGACCTGATGGTCGTCAGGGCAGAACAGACCAGCCGTCACGGAGGGGCGTAGGGTAGGCTCCAAAGCACGAACCTCCGACCCCGGCAACCAGCGGGCGGAAAGTCCGGACCGGATCTGCAGGTCGTGCCGAAATCGAAGGCGGTCGACCTCATCGCGACCGATGGCTACGACGAGAGTCCCCTCCTCCCGGTAGTCGATGCTGATACCCGAGGCGGCCTGGAGTTCGTCGCGAAAGCCCGGCCAGCGTGCCAGGCTCTCAAGCGCCAGAGGCAGTAGAGGATCCGAACCCGGCTCATGCTCCGCAGCCGGTGCCAGCATCCCCGTTGCGGCGAGGCTCGCGCCGACGCCGACGGTGTCGCGCTCGATGACCGTGACGCTCAGCCCGGCTTGAGCCAGACGCCACGCACAAGAGAGACCGATCAATCCGGCGCCCACAACGACGACATCGCTTCGGGTTGGCAACGCTTTGCTATCAATGACGATACCCGTCGCTCTGCGGGAACCGATGGTCGGGTTAGCTGAGACGTCCAAAAACAACCTCCGCGATGCTTCGCAAAGATTGGTGTCCTTCAGCTCCGATCCGAAGCGTGCCGAGCTCCCTTCGAGAGAAACCCGCGGTCCAATCCCTACGCCGGTATGAGCCGGTTCAGGTTCAAAGGATTTCCGCGCCGCCCAGGCTCATGGCCAAAGCTCATAGGTTTCTCAGCCCCTTGACGGGGATCTCCCTGGAACGAGCATCATGTGGGTAACGATCGCGCCTCGGTCAATCCCCAGGGGAGCCTCAGGATACAAGAACCCGTGTCAGACGGGCACAGGTGTTCTCCCGGGCCGATAGACGCCCATTGGTTCGGCGAATCCATCGAGGTCGTGTTCGCCGAGAGCTTCCGACTCGTCCCAGAGGAAATCGACGAACGGTTTCGACATGAGAAGCGGCTCTCCAAGCGTCTTGTTCAGGCGCGCGAGGCGGCTTGCAAGGTTCACATCGCGGCCGATGACGGTGAAGTCGAGCCGGGCGCCCGATCCGACATTTCCATAGGCCGCCTCGCCATGGTGGAGAGCGATACCCGCAACGACGGGTTGAGCGAACCGACCAATGGCATTTGCCTCGTCGAGTGCGGCTAGGGCCGTTCGCGCTGCGATGAGTGCGCCTTTAGCGGCTCCGCCAAGGTCGTCGCCGCGTTCGCGGAAGATCGCCAGCAGCCCATCGCCGAGGTATTTCAACACTTCGCCACCTTCGCGCTCGACGGCCGGCACAAGGCAATCGAAGAAGATATTGAGGAGGTCCACAGCCTCCTCTGGTGTCATATTTGCCGAAATCTGGGTGTAGTCACGCATATCTGCAAAAAAAATCGCAGATCGAATACGCTTGACTTGCCCCCGGCGGATATCACCGGAGAGAATAGCTCGGTGAGGCTCGTCACCGACATAAATTCGTAGAACCTGATCCAGCGTCTTGTTGACGATCCGCATCTCCATCACTGCCGCCAGCGTGGGCATGACGAAACGGAGGATCGCGATGTCTTCGTCTCGAAAGCCGCCGACCGCGCGAGTTGCGAAGGTGATGCCGTTACGCGTGCCATTGGTAAAGAACAACGGCGCAACGATATAGTGAGTGTAACCTTCGGCCTTGAGTTCGGGAATGATCGAGTACCGTAGATCCTTCGTGTCATTCAGATCGACGATGAGCCATTCACCGGTCTCGTGGACGGTGAAGAACGGACTATCTCGATAGGCACGGTCGGATGCATCGCCGTGCGGGAACAAGCGGACCGTCGAGCCAGTCTCGCGCGTCCAAAAACGACCCACGCCTGAATACTCGGAGTGCAACGTGTCGATGGCGGTCGATGCGCGATCGACAGGGACACCGAGAGCGATCAACCGCTCAGACATCCCGGCCAGAAGATCATCCGCCTGCGGCAGACGAGCCCCCTCGCTCAAAAGCCAATCCCTGAGGGCGACACTCTCCTGCAGCGACCCGAACGGTACGTCATTCGCCTCCGACCCGTCTGCATCGGCAGTCGGCGGAGGATGGGGCGGACTAAGATCGAGCATGATGCCAAAGTGGGTCGGAGTGGGCGGGGCGACAACAGGTGCCGTCAAGTTCGTCACGAGTTCCCACGAAAATGTCGTCCTATTGGTGCCACGGTAATATGGAATTGGCCATCACCGGCCGATCGTGACGCCGATTTTCTATCTCTACCATCGGATCAGCCCATGCCTTTCGCACATCGCGTTGTCGCCCTCGTGATCGCCATGACGTGTACCGGGGTGGCAAAGGCCGAGCCTGTATCGCTTCCGGCCGCGAACACGCCATCCCGCGCGCAGGCTGCAGCAGGCGACGAGGCTCATGCTCGGACAACATCGAGCTTCTCCGAATCGAACGAAACCAGCAGCCGGCGCCAGGCAACCTTCAATGAACGGATCGCCCGGCGCGGTGAACGGGCTATCGCGTCCTTGTGCAATGGCTGTGGAACGGACGCATCTCGGCAAAAGCTTAGGGCCACCAATCCCGTAAATCCTATGGCGGGAGCCATCATGCCGAATGCAGAAAGTATCTATTCGCGCAAGCGCGGCTTCGACCCATCGCGTGCGGCAAGCTATTGACGCGTAGGTGGCCAAGGCCGACGAGCCGTCGCGTCCCTTATTTACGGGTCATAGGCCCTGAACGAGAATGGCGCACCGAGGGATGCGCCATTCTAGATTCTGAAAGATGATCGTCGCCTGAAACGCGGAACGATCCGACCTCAGTTGTCCAAGAAGCTTCGCAACTTCCTGGAGCGGCTCGGGTGCTTCAGCTTCCGCAGCGCCTTGGCTTCGATCTGACGGATACGCTCACGCGTGACAGAGAATTGCTGACCGACCTCTTCGAGGGTGTGGTCGGTATTCATACCGATGCCGAAGCGCATGCGCAGCACACGCTCCTCGCGCGGCGTCAGCGAGGCCAGCACGCGAGTGGTGGTCTCGCGCAGGTTCGACTGGATCGCCGCATCGATCGGCAGAACGACGTTCTTGTCCTCGATGAAATCGCCGAGATGCGAATCCTCCTCGTCGCCGATAGGCGTTTCGAGGGAGATCGGCTCCTTGGCGATCTTCAGGACTTTCCGGACTTTCTCCAAAGGCATGGCCAGCTTCTCGGCCAGCTCCTCGGGAGTCGGTTCGCGGCCAATCTCGTGCAGCATCTGGCGCGAGGTCCGGACGATCTTGTTGATCGTCTCGATCATGTGCACCGGAATGCGAATGGTGCGCGCTTGATCGGCGATCGAGCGAGTGATCGCCTGCCTGATCCACCACGTGGCATAGGTCGAGAACTTGTAGCCACGACGATACTCGAACTTATCGACAGCCTTCATCAAACCGATATTGCCTTCCTGGATCAGATCAAGGAACTGCAGGCCACGGTTCGTGTACTTCTTGGCGATCGAGATCACGAGGCGGAGGTTGGCCTCGATCATCTCCTTCTTGGCCTGACGGGCTTCGCGCTCGCCCTTCTGAACCATGTTGACGATCTTGCGGTATTCGCCGATCTCCAAGCCGGTCTCCGACGCGAGCGTAAGGATCTGCTCACGCAGATCGGCAACTTGCTTGGCGCCCTTCTCGACAAGGTTCTTCCAGCCCTTGCCACCGAGCTTGCCGACACGCTCCATCCAATTCGGATCGAGCTCCCAGCCCTGGTAGTGGCGCAGGAACTCGTCGCGGGCGACGCCGTGGCTCTCGGCATAGCGCATGAGGCGCCCCTCATGGCTGATGAGGCGCTTATTGATGTCGTAAAGCTGCTCGACCAGCGCTTCGATGCGGTTCGAGTTGAGTGACAGCGACTTCACGTCGGCGACGACGGTATCCTTGAGGTCGGACTGCTTTTGACTCTGAGCGGAGGTCTGCGTTCCGCCACCCGCCTTGAGATCGGCATGCTCGTTCTGGAGCTTGCGCAGCTTCTTATAGTTGTTGGCGATGTTGTCGAATGTCTCGAGAACGCGCGGCTTGATCTCAGCTTCCATCGCCGCGAGCGAAACGTTGTTCTCCATGTCGTCTTCGTCGTCGCCGCCCTCAGAGGGTATCGGCGCCTCGGCCTCGGCCTCGTCCGCATCCTCGCCCTCGGTGAGCTGAGGAGCGTTCTTCGCGTCCGGCCCGGCATAGGTCGCCTCTAGGTCGATGATGTCGCGCAGCAGCACGCGTCCGTCGACGAGCTCATCGCGCCAGATGATGATGGCCTGGAAGGTAAGCGGACTCTCGCAAAGGCCCGCGATCATCGCCTCGCGGCCGGCCTCGATGCGCTTTGCAATGGCGATTTCGCCCTCACGGGAGAGTAGCTCCACCGAGCCCATCTCGCGCAGGTACATGCGAACCGGATCGTCGGTACGATCGGTTGGTTCCTTCGCCGTCGTCTCGCGAACGGCGAGCGGCTTAGTCGGGGCGATCTCGGCGACTTCCGTGCCTTCGGCGGCGTCATCGTCGTCGGACGCTTCACCGTTGGCGGGCTTGTCGCCCCCAGCATCCTCGGTCTCTTCGGCCTCGACGACGTTGATGCCCATCTCGGACAGCTGTGACAGCACGTCCTCGAGTTGATCCGGATCGGACTGCCCCTCAGGCAGCACCTCGTTGATCTCCTCATAGGTGATGTAGCCGCGCTTCTTAGCGAGCTTCACCATCCGCTTTACCGAGGCATCGGTCAGATCGAGGAGCGGTCCGTCGGTCTGTTGCTCAGGAGCAGCATCCGCATCGTCCCGTTCCGTTGCCTTCGTCGCCATGTTCCGCCTATTGTTGCCCTGGTCGCGTTGAGCGGGAGCGTTCGGCTCACTCCGCGTCGTCCACGCCACCATTCTGTGATGTGCGGCGCGCACGAGGCGACCGCGTCGATATCTCATATTTCGGTGTACAAGCACGACGCTTGACCGATTGTTAACCATGCGCCGCAAGCGGCACCCTAAATCCTGTTTCGTCGTGGTTACGCGGCCGCCGTATCGTCTGATTCTGGCACGTCGGCGTCTGCCTCTGCCCCTGCGACTACGGCCATACGTTCCTTGACGTCGCAAAGCCAAGCGAAGTTGGCCTCGGATTCATCCTCGACCAGTGCGCGCTCGGCAGAGCGAAGCTCGCTATTTAGCGCGCCAGACTTCCGGTGCAAGATCACGGCCTGACGCAATGCGTCTTCCAGCCGCATCCGGTCCGCATGCGGATCGAGCGTCCAGCGGTCACCAGGCCGGACATGGGAGGCGAGCCGTATCGCTGCCTCGCCGAGCCCAGCCCTGCGCAAACGAGTTTCCAGCACCTCCACATCCGGCTGATCGGCGTCCGCGGCCTGGTCAAGCAGCAGGGACCGTAGCGCCTGTGCGTCGGGATCGTCGAGTTCCAGCGCTGCCAGATCCTCGGCTTCTATCCCCAATAATTCCGGGTGAGCCAGCAAGCTCGAGACGATCATAGCCTCACGATCGCGAAACATTGCCGTCCCGCCGGAATTAGTCGATCCAGCAAAGAGCGGGTTGAACTTCGTAGTGATTCGCGGTGATGGCGGCGGATCACCAGGTCGCGGTTTGCGCTGAAACGTCGATACACCACCGTTCCGGGGCTCATAACCGGTCCGACGCTGGCCACCGCTACTAGCGGGTGAGAGGCCACGAAGGCGCCCCTCTATCTCATCCTTATAGAACCGTCTCACTGTCTCGTCGCGGATCGAAGCGACCATCTCGCGAAGCCCTTTGGCGAGACCAGCCTTGCGTTCGGGCGTATCCGCTGGCGTGGATTCCGTAGCGCGCGACCATAGAACGTCGACAAGGGGGCGGGCGCCTTCGAGAACGCGATCGATGGCCGAAGCGCCGGCCGAGCGGAGCAGGTCATCGGGGTCCTGCCCCTCCGGTAGAAGCGCGAAGCGCAGCGACTTTCCAGGCGTCAATCCCGGCAGGGCCACGTCGAGTGCCTTGAACGCCGCGCGCTGGCCGGCGCCGTCTCCATCGAAGCACAGGATCGGTTCGTCGGCATGGCGCCAGAGCAGTGCCAGCTGCTCCTCCGTCAAGGCCGTCCCGAGGCCGGCGACGGCGTTCGGGTGTCCGGCCATGGTCATGGCGATGACGTCGACATAGCCTTCGACCGCGATGATCGTCCCACGATCATGGGCCGCTTTGCGGGCGCCATGCAGGTTGTAGAGCACCTGCCCCTTGTGGAAGAGCGGGGTCTCCGGCGAATTCATGTACTTCGCCTTGGCGTCGGCCTGCATCGCACGCCCGCCGAAGGCGATGACCCGGCCCCGGCTGTCGGTGATGGGAAACATCACCCGGTCGCGGAACTTGTCGAAGGGGACGGCGATGTCGTCGCCACTGACGAGCAGTCCGAGTTCGGCCATCAGCTCCTTGTCCACGCCCTTCGCGGCCAGATGATCGCGCAGGCCGTAGCGCTCCGACGTGGCGTAGCCGAGCCGGAAACGCGAGCGGATCTCGGGGCCGAGTTCGCGCCGGTCGAGATAGGCGCGGGCGCCGGTGCCGAGGCGGCCCTTGAGCTGGTCCTCGTAATAGGCGGCCGCCAGTTCCATGACCTCGAAAGCGCCGGTGCGCTTGGTTTCCATCTCCCGCGTGTCGGCGCTGGGCGCGGGCAGGGTCACCCCCGCCTCCCCGGCCAGGCGCTCCACCGCCTCGGGAAAGCTGAGGCCTTCGGTCTCCATCAGGAACGTGAAGACGTCGCCGTGCTTACCGCTCGAAAAACAGTGGTAGAACTGCTTCTGGTCGTTCACATAGAAGGACGGCGTCTTCTCCGAGTTGAAGGGCGATAGGCCGCGCCACTCGCGGCCCGCCTTCTTCAGCCGCACCCGCCGCCCGACCACGTCGGAGGCGGGAAGCCGCGCTCTGATCTCTTCGAGGATGTGGGGTGGGTAACGCACTGGGGCACCAAACCTTCGCAGAGGTTCATTCTAGCCCAGTGCGTTTAAAGAGTCCCGAACGCTTCGACGCACGCTCTCCCCCTTGAAACCCCATCGGTCAGGGTTTGGCGTTCAGCACGTCCTTCACCAGACCGCTAGCCTTGCCGAAATCCATCCGGCCCGCGAAATTTCCTTTCAACACGGCAATGACCTTGCCCATGTCCTTAGGACCAGCCGCACCGGTTTCCGCGACAGCCGCCTCGATCGCAGCTCTCGTCTCGGCCTCATCCATCTGTTGGGGCAGATAACCCGCGATGATCGCAGCCTCGGCCCGCTCATTCTCAGCGAGTTCGGGGCGGCCACCCTGATCATAGACGCCAGCGGATTCGTTGCGCTGTTTGATCATTTTCTGCAGTAGCGCGAGAATTTCTTCCTCTGTGGCTGGCTCTTTGCCGAGACCGCGGGCCTCGATGTCTTTGTCCTTCAAAGCGGCTTGAATCATCCGCACAGTGGCGAGCTTGGCCTTGTCGCCGGCCTTCATGGCCTCTTTCATGTCGCTGGTAAGGCGGGCGCGCAGCATGGTTGTCTCCTGAAAGTAGTCCCGATAACGGGAATGGTGTGCGAATTGCGAGATTCTGCGAATCGAAGTGGTTGAGCCGGTCGAACGCCGAGGCCACATTGACCCCATCACGGCCCGCTCGTTATGAGCGCCGCACAATGCGCCACCCGCACGCGCCGTCGTACCGGCGTCGATGGGTCGGCCGGACATAAGCGAGATCGCGACGATGCTGCAAGACGAAGGCGCTCCAGCGCAATCATCCTCCACGCCCGCACCGTGGGCCGAGCCCGTCGCGACAGCCCTCCTCGTGCTGGCCGACGGCACCGTCCTCGAAGGATTCGGCATCGGTCAGACCGGGGCCGCCGATGGCGAGGTCTGTTTCAACACCGCAATGACCGGCTACCAGGAAATCCTCACCGACCCCTCTTATGCCGGCCAGATCGTCACCTTCACCTTTCCGCATATCGGCAATACCGGCACCAACGACGAAGACCTGGAGAGCCTCGACGCGGCCCCCGCCTCCGGCGTCCGCGGCGCGGTCATCGCCTCGGCCGTCACCAACCCGTCGAGCTGGCGCTCGTCGAGCCATCTCGACGCCTGGCTGAAGGCGCGCGGCATCGTCGGCATCACCGGGATCGACACGCGGGCGCTCACAGCCCTCATCCGCGACCACGGCATGCCCAACGCCGTCATCGCCAACGATCCGGAGGGGCGGTTCGACCGCGAGGCACTGAAGGCGCGCGCGGCCGCCCTCGCCCCGATGGAGGGTCTCGACCTCGTTCCGCCGGTCACGAGCCGCGAGACTTCCGATTGGTCGCAGACGACCTGGGCGGTGAAGAGCGGCTACGGCAGCCGCCAGATCGGCGAGGGCCTCAAGGTCGTCGCCATCGATTACGGGGTGAAGCGCAACATCCTGCGCCTGCTCGCCGAGGCCGGCTGCGACGTCACCGTCGTGCCTGCCACCACCTCCGCCGCCGCGATCATGGCGATGAAGCCCGACGGCGTCTTCCTCTCGAACGGTCCAGGCGATCCGGCCGCCACCGGCGAATACGCGGTCCCGGTGATCCGCGAGCTTCTGGAGGAGAAGGTGCCGACCTTCGGCATCTGCCTGGGACACCAGCTCATGGGCCTCGCGCTCGGCGGACGCACCGTGAAGATGGCTCAGGGCCATCACGGGGCCAACCACCCGGTGAAGGACAAGACTACGGGGAAGGTCGAGATCGTCTCGATGAACCACGGCTTCGCCGTCGATCCGGCCAGCCTGCCCGAGACGGCGGTGGAGACGCATATCTCGCTGTTCGACGGCTCGAATTGCGGCCTTACCCTCACCGACCGCCCGGCCTTCTCGGTACAGCACCACCCCGAAGCCTCGCCGGGCCCGCGCGACAGCCACTACCTGTTCGAGCGGTTCGTGGCGCTGATGCGCAGCGGCAAGCCCGAGACGACTCCCACCGGCGCCGCGTAGGTCCGTTCGTTCGCCGCGTCAGGCGCTTTCGCACCCATCCCTTGAGTTCCGGCGGATCGCCGCCGGGGCATTCGCGAAATGGTTCCCTCCTTGTCACAAAAAACCCGGCTTTGACCGGCACTCCCCGAAGCCAACGACGATCGGCACGGTGACACCGCCGCGACGATCGTCCTACTGCCTTGAGCACGGGGTTTTCCACATGACGTTCGACGACGCGCGCGATGATTTCTCGCGCCTGCATCGGGTCTTCACGTTCCATCTCGGCGTGGCCGTCGCTCTCGCCTGGATGACCGCCCTGTATTCGGCCTGCTACGCCCCCTGGGTCCGCAACATCCGCGCGCTCATCGACCCGGCCGGCGGCACCCAGACCATCGAGAGCACCTGGTCCTTCCTGTTCGTCCTGCCCGTCGTCCTCACGATTGCCTGGCTCAGCCTGTTCTTCGGCCGCGAGATCCTGCGCCGCTCGCAGACCCTGCCCAACGTCGCCCTGGAATTCGCCGCCGCCGCCGCCGTGGCCTTCGGCGTGTTCTATCTTTCCATCGATCGCGCGGTGGCCGCCCTCTATATCGGCCTCTGATCGTACCGCGCGGGTAGTCGGAGGCGGCTTGGCGCCGCCTCCTCTTCTTACGTCACTGAACCTGGGCGAGCAGGGGCTCGAACCGCTTGGCGGCGAGCTTGTTGTGCGTCACCGCCTTCGCCGCTTCGAGGTTCTCCGGCTTGTCGCCGACCACCACCACGGCGATCATGCCCATGAGGTAATGCGGCGAGCACTTGATGCCGTAGACCCCGGGCTTGTCGAACTTGACGACCTCTTCTTTGCCCAGGACGGTCTTGAAGGTTTCCGCTCCCTCGGGCGCCATGCCCTTGATCAGTTCGGCATTGTGCCCCTTGTCCTGGGGGACGAACTTGATGCTGTCGCCCGGCGCTAACTTCACGAAGGCAGGGTCGAAGACCATTAGACCACCCGGCCCGCTGTTGAGGGTCTTCACGGCGATCTCGGCGGCGAAAGCGGCTGGGCCGGAGGTGATGCACAGGGCCAGCGTGCCCATGAGCGTTCCTAGCTTTATCATTCTTATCCTCGAATTAGTCTTGTTCGAGATCGACAACGCGCCGATCGTCTCAATTACACAGCTCCGTCTTGGGCGCAATATTTTGCATCTTCTTAGATTTATAGTTATTATAGTTTGATTATTCTTGGCGGCGAACGAGCGGTCATCCGAGGCGGGCACAATCGTCGCCAAGCCTCTCGACGCTCTTCCAAAACCCTCCCGCCGCGTGTAGACGCGAACCCTAACGATCATTCACGCCGCTCGCGTCCATATCCGGCCCGCTCCAGATTGTGGCGCCGCGCTTGACGGATGCGCGCGTCCGCAAGCCAAGGCGCCCGATGCCGAAACGCACCGACCTCTCCACGATCCTCATCATCGGTGCCGGTCCGATCGTGATCGGGCAGGCCTGCGAGTTCGACTATTCCGGGACGCAGGCCTGCAAGGCCCTCCGCGAGGAGGGTTACCGGATCGTGCTGGTCAATTCGAACCCGGCGACCATCATGACCGACCCGGACATGGCGGATGCGACCTATGTCGAGCCAATCACGCCGGAGATCGTTGCCAAGATCATCGAGAAGGAGCGTCACGTCCTTCCCGGCGGCTTCGCCCTGCTGCCGACCATGGGCGGCCAGACGGCCTTGAACTGCGCCCTCTCGCTCAAGAAGCTGGGCATACTCGAAAAATTCGACGTCCAGATGATCGGCGCAACGGCCGAGGCCATCGACAAGGCCGAGGATCGGCAGTTGTTTCGCGACGCGATGACCAAGATCGGCCTGGAAACGCCGAAATCGGCCGTCGCCAACGCATCCGCCGCCAAGAAGGTGGATCGCGAAAAGTACCTCGCCGAGATCGCCCGGATCGAGACCTCCACCGACGAGGCCACTCGCCCGGCCGCCCTCGCCGCATTCGAGAAGAAGTGGCACGCAGGCGAGTCCGACCGGCGCAAGCGCTACGGCGAGCATGCCATCGGACAAGCGCTGATCGCGCTGGCCGAAGTCGGCCTGCCGGCCATCATCCGCCCCTCCTTCACCATGGGCGGCACCGGCGGCGGCATCGCCTACAACCGGGAAGAATTCCTCGACATCGTGGAGCGCGGCATCGACGCTTCGCCGACAAACGAGGTCCTGATCGAGGAGAGCGTCCTCGGTTGGAAGGAATACGAGATGGAGGTCGTTCGTGATAAGAACGACAACTGCATCATCGTCTGCTCCATCGAGAACATCGATCCGATGGGCGTCCATACCGGCGATTCCATCACCGTGGCCCCAGCCCTGACGCTCACGGACAAAGAGTATCAGGTGATGCGCGACGCATCGCTCGCGGTGCTGCGTGAGATCGGCGTGGAGACCGGCGGCTCGAACGTGCAGTTCGCCATCGACCCGGCCACCGGCCGGATGATCGTCATCGAGATGAACCCGCGCGTGTCGCGCTCGTCCGCGCTCGCCTCCAAGGCCACGGGCTTCCCCATCGCCAAGGTCGCGGCCAAGCTCGCGGTGGGATACACCCTCGACGAGATCGCCAACGACATCACCGGCGGCGCGACCCCGGCCTCGTTCGAGCCGACCATCGACTACGTCGTCACCAAGATTCCGCGCTTCGCCTTCGAGAAGTTCCCCGGCGCCGAGCCGACGCTGACCACGGCGATGAAGTCGGTGGGCGAGGCCATGGCCATCGGCCGTTGCTTTGCCGAATCGCTGCAGAAGGCCCTGCGCTCCCTGGAGACCGGCCTCACCGGCCTCGACGAGATCGAGATCGAGGGGCTCGGCAAGGGCGATGACCACAATGCCATCAAGGCGGCCCTGGGCACGCCGACCCCGGACCGTCTGCTGAAGGTGGGTCAGGCGCTCCGCCTCGGCGTCAGCCACGAGGAGGTCCACGCCTCGTGCAAGATCGATCCGTGGTTCCTAGAGCAACTCCAGGCGATCATCGACTTGGAGAACCGGGTCAAGGCCCACGGCATCCCCACCACACCCGGCGCGCTGCGCCAGCTCAAGGCGGCGGGCTTCTCGGATGCCCGCCTCGCGGTGCTCGCCAAGACCGACGAGGACAGCGTCCGAGCCGCCCGCCGGGCGCTGGGCGTCCGCCCGGTCTTCAAGCGCATCGACACCTGCGCGGCCGAGTTCAAGGCGCCCACCGCCTACATGTATTCCACCTACGTGGCGCCCTTCGCCGGCGCCGTGGTCGACGAGGCGCAGCCCACCGACGCCAAGAAGGTCATCATCCTCGGCGGCGGGCCCAACCGCATCGGCCAGGGCATCGAGTTCGACTATTGCTGTTGTCACGCCTGTTTCGCGCTCACCGAGGCCGGCTACGAGACCATCATGGTCAACTGCAACCCGGAGACGGTCTCCACCGACTACGACACCTCCGACCGGCTTTATTTCGAGCCGCTGACGCAGGAGGACGTGCTCGAGATCATCGAGACCGAGCGGCAGGCCGGCACACTGCACGGCGTCATCGTCCAGTTCGGCGGCCAGACCCCGCTGAAGCTCGCCCGCGCGCTCGAAGCGGCCGGCGTGCCGATCCTCGGCACCTCACCGGACGCTATCGACCTCGCCGAGGACCGCGACCAGTTCAAGCGCCTCCTCGACAAGCTCGGGATGAAGCAGCCGAAGAACGGCATCGCCTATTCCGTCGAGCAGAGCCGTCTCGTGGCCTCGGATCTCGGCCTGCCCTTCGTGGTGCGGCCGAGCTATGTGCTGGGCGGCCGCGCCATGGCGATCATTCGCGACGAGGTCCAGTTCGCCGACTATCTCCTCGACACTCTGCCGAGCCTGATCCCGTCGGACGTGAAATCGCGCTACCCCAACGACAAGACCGGCCAGATCAACACGGTGCTGGGTAAGAACCCGCTCCTGTTCGACCGCTATCTTTCGGATGCCACCGAGATCGATGTGGATGCCATCTGCGACGGCAAGGACGTCTATATCGCCGGCATCATGGAGCACATCGAGGAGGCTGGCATCCATTCGGGCGATTCCGCCTGCTCGCTGCCCTCGCGCTCGCTCTCGCCCGAGACCATCGCCGAACTGGAGCGCCAGACCAGAGCGATGGCGCTGGCCCTACAGGTCGGCGGCCTGATGAACGTGCAATACGCCATCAAGGACGGCGCGATCTACGTGCTGGAGGTGAACCCGCGGGCATCCCGCACGGTACCCTTCGTCGCCAAGGTTATCGGCGAGCCCATCGCCAAGATCGCGGCGCGTGTCATGGCCGGCGAGCCGCTCGCGAGTTTCGGGCTCAAGCCCAAGGTCCTCGACCACATCGCCGTCAAGGAAGCCGTGTTCCCCTTCGCCCGTTTCCCTGGCGTCGATGTCCTGCTCGGACCGGAGATGCGCTCCACCGGTGAGGTCATCGGCCTCGATTCGAGTTTCGGCGTCGCCTTCGCCAAGAGCCAGCTCGGCTCGGGCACGCTCGTGCCGAAAAGCGGCGCGGTGTTCGTTTCGGTCCGTGATGCCGACAAGGCCCGCATCCTGCCGGCCATCCGGGAGTTGTCGGAGGCAGGTTTCGTCATCGTCGCCACCAGCGGGACGCAGCGCTACCTCTTGGAGAACGGCGTCCCCACGGAGCGGGTGAACAAGGTGCTGGAGGGCCGGCCGCACGTGGTCGATTCGATCAAGAACGGCGACATCCAGCTGGTGTTCAACACGACGGAAGGCGCAGGCGCACTCTCGGACTCGCGCTCCCTGCGCAGGGCGGCCCTCTTGCATAAAGTCCCGTACTACACCACTCTAGCCGGAGCGATGGCAGCGGCCGAGGGGATCAAGGCCTATCTCGAAGGTGATCTCCAAGTCCGCGCTTTGCAGGAATACTTCGCGGCCTAACATTTGATGCTGCGTCCGACTTGATTGGACGTAGCAGGTGCCAAGGCTTCAAGACCATCTTACTCTGGCCCGGAGGGAGCATTCCGCTCCCGACCGGGCCTATTCATTGTGGCGCGAGACGATGACGATAGACAAGGTTCCGATGACGGTGCGCGGGTTCGCTGCGCTGGAAGCCGAGCTGAAGCATCGCCAGCAGGTGGAGCGTCAGCGCATCATCCAGGCCATCTCTGAAGCGCGCGCGCTCGGCGACCTCTCGGAAAATGCTGAGTATCATGCCGCCAAGGAAGCGCAGTCCCACAACGAGGGCCGCGTCATGGAGCTCGAGAGCATGATCGCCCGGGCCGAGGTGATTGACGTGACCAAGCTGTCCGGCACCAAGATCAAGTTCGGCGCCACCGTGAAACTGGTGGACGAGGATACCGAGGAAGAGAAGACCTACCAGCTCGTTGGTGAGCCCGAGGCAGATGTCCGTTCGGGTCTCGTCTCGATCACCTCCCCGATCGCTCGCGCTCTCATCGGTAAGGGCGTTGGCGACACCGTAGAGGTGACGACGCCGGGTGGCGGCAAGTCCTACGAAGTGGTCGCGGTCCAGTACGGCGTCTGACGGCGGAGAGATCTCATCATGAAGCCGGCGGCATGCCGCCTTTCAGTCAGGATCTTGCAGAGAGCGGCGATCGCTATCGCCGCTCTTCTCGCTATGGCCGCGCCGACCCTCGCCCAAGGGCTTTCGTCCTTCGGTAGTTCGAAACTGTCGGCCATCCGTGTGGATGTGGGGCCTTTGCTGGTTCAGGGCGGCGGTGCCCCCGCGGAGGCGCTTCGCGGGGATCTCCTGACTGCGTTGAATCAGGAATTTGCCGACAGGCTCGGCGGGACCGGACCGGTTCTGGTGGTGAGGATCAAGAGCCTTTCGCTACGTCCCTATACCGGCAGCGAAGGCGGCCGCAGCGGCTTTGGTGGCGGCTCGCAATCCGACTATCTCGATGGCGAAGCCCTGCTCGTCGGGCGTCGGGGCGAGGTGCTTGCCCGGCATCCGCAGCTTTCAGCCCTGCCATCGAGCTCGGGCGGGGCATGGTATGACATGGATTCGGAACGCCGCCGCGTAGCCGCGATAGCCCGGCACTATGCCGGCTGGTTGCGCCGAGCATTCCCGTCGAACTGACGCAGCCATGTCGATCTTGGGAGCAGCCGGTGTGATGCGACCTGCTGGTGAACTCGTGTCCGCAAAACTCGCTCATCTCGGCGCCTGGATCGTTACGGACGGCAAGGCCGGCGATGAGAACCAGTGCATCGGTCTGGCAGAGACGCTCGGTCTGGACTACGAGATCCGCCGCGTCTCGCCGCGCCCCCCCTTCGGCTGGCTCGCCCCGTGGGGACCGATCGACCCGCGTGATCGCCCGGGCCAGCGAGGCGGTGCCTTGGCCGGTCCCTTTCCCGAGATCGTGATCGCCTCGGGCCGCCGCGCCGTTCCCTACCTTCGCGCGATCCGAAAAGCGTCGAAGGGCCAGACCTTTACGGCCTTCCTGAAGGATCCACGGACAGGCCACGACACTGCGAATTTCATCTGGGTGCCGGATTACGACGATCTTCGCGGGCCGAACGTGCTCACCACGCTGACGGCGCCGCACCAGGTGACAGCGGCACGTCTGGCGGCTGCGCGCCGCTCACCCGACCCCCGTCTGACCCATCTTTCGAAGCCTCGCGTAGCGGTATTGATCGGGGGTGACAGCCGCCATCTGAGCTACCGTACGACCGACATGAAGCGGCTTCTCGCCCATCTGACGAAGCTGGCCGATGGCGGCGCGTCGCTCATGCTCACGGTGTCCCGCCGCACACCGTCGCCCCTGCGTTCGGCCTTGCAGCGCCTCGTTGAAGAGAAACAGGGATTCTTCTGGGACGGTACGGGGGCGAACCCCTACGTGTCGCTGCTGGCGCTCGCCGACGCCATCGTGGTCACGTCGGATTCGGCCAATATGGTGGGGGAAGCGGTGAGCACCGGCGCGCCGGTGCTTCTCTTCGATCTCCCGAAAACCTACATCCGGCACCGGCGGCTCTTCGCCGGGCTGGCCATGGCGGGCGCGCTGAAGCCCTTCACCGGCCGTCTGGAAGAGTTGCATTACACCCCCCTCGACGCGACGCCGACCATCGCAGAAGCTATGGCCCGCGCCTATATCGAGCACCGCGCCGGGTTCGCACCTGCGTCGCGGCCGTAGGAGACGTCCGAACCATGGCCCCCCACCATTCCAAGCTCATCATCATCGGCTCAGGCCCGGCCGGCTACACCGCCGCCATCTATGCGGCCCGCGCCATGGTCGAGCCGCTCCTGATCTCCGGCTTCCAGCCGGGCGGCCAGCTGATGATCACGACCGATGTCGAGAATTATCCGGGCTTCGCCGATCCCATTCAGGGACCGTGGCTGATGGAGCAGATGAAGCTCCAGGCCGAGCATGTCGGCACGAAGATCGTGTCCGAGTACATCACCAAGGTCGATCTTCAGGCGCGGCCGTTCCATCTGGAAGCCGATTCCGGCGAAACCTACACCTGCGACGCACTCATCATCGCCACCGGGGCGCAGGCGAAATGGCTCGGCCTGCCGTCCGAGGCGAAGTTCCAAGGCTTCGGCGTGTCGGCCTGCGCCACCTGCGACGGGTTCTTCTTTCGCGGCAAGGAGGTCGTGGTGGTCGGCGGCGGCAACACGGCGGTCGAGGAGGCGCTCTATCTCGCCAACCTCGCCTCGAAGGTCACGGTCGTCCATCGCCGGGGCGAGTTCCGTGCGGAGCGCATCCTGCAGGAGCGCCTGTTCAAGCATCCCAACGTCGAAGTGGTCTGGCACCACGCGATCGAGGAGATCTGCGGCAGCCAGTCACCGCCCTCGGTCACTCATCTGCGCCTGAAGGACGTGCGCTCGGGCGCGATTACCGAGCGGAAGGCCGACGGCGTCTTCGTCGCCATCGGGCATCAGCCGGCGACCGGGATCTTCGAGGGACAGCTCGCCATGCGCCATGGCGGCTACATCGAGACGAAGGCGGGCACGACCGAGACGGCGATCCCCGGTGTCTATGCCGCCGGCGACGTGACGGACGATGTCTACCGGCAGGCGATCACCGCGGCCGGCATGGGCTGCATGGCGGCGCTGGAGGCGGAAAAGTACCTCGCGGCCCTCGAACTGGGTGAAACCCCACAGCAGGCTGCCGCTGAATAGGGAAATTTTCGTTCGGCGCCTTGCGTCGGGCGTCAACCTAATCGCAAGATCGTTGTCCTAAAACCAGCACGAGCCGAGTTCCATCGGCTCGGCGTCCCGTGTTGTTTGGCCGAACCGTAGGAAACGGCGGCCGGGCACACCGAGACACGGCAAAGACCGATGCCAGACCGAACCGGGTCCGGCATCGGGAGTCCGGTCGTCGGAACGGGGCTGCGTGAGGGGGTTGGACGCCGTGGACTGGGACAAGATCCGGATCTTCCTCAACGTTGCCGAGGCTGGCAGCTTCACCCGCGCGGGCGACGATATCGGCCTGAGCCAGTCGGCGGTCAGCCGCCAGATCAGCGCCCTCGAACGCGAGTTGAAGGCTCCCCTCTTTCACCGCCACGCCCGGGGCCTCATCCTGACCGAACAGGGCGACCTGCTGTTCCGGGCCGCGCGGGACATGAAGCTGCGACTGGAGAACACCCGGGCGCGCCTCGTTGAGACGAGCGAGCGTCCGAGCGGCGACCTCAAGGTGACGACCACGACGGGTCTCGGCACCTCCTGGCTCGCCCAGCGTGTCGCGGAATTCCTGGACCTCTATCCCGACGTCCGCGTCGAGCTCATCCTCACCAACGAGGAACTCGATCTGGCCATGCGCGAGGCCGACGTCGCGGTTCGGATGCGGCGACCCGCCCAACCGGACCTGATCCAGCGCAGGCTGTTCACGGTGCATTACCATGCCTTCGCCTCGGCCGATTACGTGAAGCGGTTCGGCGAGCCGAAATCCATCGCGGATCTCGACAATCACCGCCTCGTTTCCTTCGGCGGCAACGAACCCTCCTACCTGCTGGCGACCCATTGGCTGTCCACCGTCGGCCGTGAAGGCCAGGAGCGGAGAACGATCCACTTCACCGTCAACAATATCGCCGCCCTGCAGAAAGCGATGGAGACCGGCGCCGGCATCGGTATCCTCCCGGATTACGCGGTCGAGGGGCAGACCGGCCTCATGCAGGTGCTGCGCGACGTCGAGATGCCGCATATGGAGAGCTACCTCGTCTATGCCGAGGAGATGCGGTCGGTGGCGCGCGTCCAGGCCTTCAGGGACTTCCTCGTGGCGAAGGCCCAGCGCTGGACCTACTGACCGCCAAGAAGCAACAATTCTCAAACTAAACCTACCGCAGGACCGCCGCCTGGCGGTCACGGACGATGTTGTACTTGGCAAACGCAACGAGGCAGCGCCTTCCTCCCCAGTTTCCATCGAAGAGTGATAGATCAATGACTGAATCATGAGTAGAGATTCACGATCCAACGGAAGCTGGTAGAGAGCCAGAACTCTAGTTCGGGTATTTGCAAGCGGATACCATTCGCGTCTTTTGGCAGTGAAAAAATTGGTTTTATTACAGGCATTTACCGACGATTCCGTTAGTCAGATAGGTGATCGTCGCTTATTTTTAGCAGGATATCTCAACAGGGCAGAGACATGGACGGCCTTCTCTCGTGCATGGAATCAGGTTCTACAAGAAAGACCCTCAATTCAATACTTTAAAATGAGTGAGGCAAATAGTCTAAGAGGACAATTTGAGTACTGGCAATCGAAAGCTCGTGATGAAAAAGTTGTTAAACTAGCGGCCGTTGTCAAACAATATGGCGGAATATCGTTCCATTTTTCAATCAGCGTTGCTGAAAACGACGAAATACTAAAACCTTATTCGCCTCGCGGCATAGGAAACGCTCACTTTATAACCAACTTTGCTGTTGTAGCGGGCATATCTCAATACGTTTCTCAATATGACGAGCAACTTCAAATCGAATTTATTTTCGACGAACAAGCGGGTGTAGACGCTGATGTCGCTGCATTTTTCGGGGTCATGAAAGACAACCTACCCCTCAATGCGCAAGCGATTATCAGCGGATCTCCAATATTTGACAGTGATAAGAATGCGTTTCCTCTGCAAGCCGCAGATTTGCTCGCTTGGCACATAAGAAGGGAACACGAAACTTATAATTTCCCTCACGAAACGTTACCGATGGCTGATTATCTTCGCAGCGACAGTCTCCATATGACACAACATATAGACAGTTCAATCATCGAAAAATGGGCATTCCATCATAAAAAGATGACTGGTATTGAGC
Organism: Methylobacterium sp. AC832; assembly: GCF_979256025.1. NCBI lineage: Bacteria > Pseudomonadati > Pseudomonadota > Alphaproteobacteria > Hyphomicrobiales > Methylobacteriaceae > Methylobacterium > Methylobacterium sp. AC832. The sequence continues at coordinate 976,552 of NZ_CEEDMV010000001.1, read as the reverse complement.
TAACCCAGGGAAAATCACAATGGCAAAAGATTAGAAAAGAGTTTGCCACCTTATCAGCTTCCGGATTCTTCCCAATTAACGCCAATAAATTACAGAAAATTTTATTTCGATTTAAATTACGCATGATGTCAAGGAGGGCTGCCCGCAACGCTACGCTGCGTGAAGCGGCTAAACGTCAAGCATCTCGCAAAGGCTTTTAAAATTTCTTGCGCTTGGGCACCGCCTTTGCGAACACCTTCTCAAGCGCCGCGTTTGCTATATCGCAAACAAGCTCGTGAGCGTTATCACGTTCAGTGAGTTTGGTAAGTATGATGTCGTGCGGTCGCGTGGACAGGCCTCGATCAAGCCAGACTTATCGAGGCCTGATATGGCTCAGACGAACAGGCGCTCGTTTTCGAGACCCTTGTAGAGCCCGGCCACCTGCTCGCCGTAGCCGTTGTAGATCAGCGTCGGAACACGCTGGTCGGTGCCGAGTACGCGCTCCGATGCCTGGCTCCAGCGCGGATGCGACACTGCCGGGTTCACATTGGCCCAGAAGCCGTATTCCGAGGCCTGGAGGCCTTCCCAGAACGTCTTCGGCCGCTCGGCGACGAAGGACAGCTTCACGATCGACTTCACCGATTTGAAGCCATACTTCCACGGCACCGCGAGGCGGATCGGCGCGCCGAACTGGTTGGCGAGCGGCTTGCCGTAAATGCCCGTGGCGATGAAGGCGAGGTCGTTGTTGGCCTCCTCCATCGTCAGGCCCTCGACATAGGGCCAGGGATAGAGGAACGAGCGCTGGCCCGGCGCCATGGCCTTGTCCATGAACGTCTCCATGCGAACGTATTTCGCACCGGATGCGGGCTTTGCCAGGGCGACGAGCTTGGAGAGCGGGAAACCCGTCCAGGGCACCGACATCGACCAGGCCTCGACACAGCGATGGCGGTACAGCCGCTCCTCGAGGGTCATCTTGCGGACCAGATCGTCGATCCCGATCTCGAACGGCTTTTCGACCAATCCGTCGATCTTGATGGTCCAGGGGCGGGTCTTTAACGCGTTAGCAGCCGGCAGCACGGTCTTCGACGTACCGAATTCGTAGAAGTTGTTGTAATCGGCCGAGAACTTCTCGGCCGTCAGCAGACGGTCGAGCGTATAGGCATCGTTACGCGCCGCCGGATAGAGACCGCTCGTCGGATCGGCGGCAGCGAATGCGTGCTCGATGCCGACGAGAGACGTCGCAGCGAGGCCCGCGGCCCCGCCCAGCAAGGCGCGGCGGTTGAGGAAGACGCTCTCGGGCGTCGCGAGGCGCTCAGGCATTTCCCAGCCGCGACTGCGCTTGATGTACATGTGCCGTCCTCGAAAATGGTGGGATCGCCGCTTGCGGCGGCTGTATCCCGCGAAGATCGTCCCCGCCGCGCATCAGTGCAAGCGAGGCCTATCGTCACCATTCGATGAGAGACCGCCACCGGTTACATCGGGTTGCCGCTCAGGGGCGCGCCGCGTCGTCGCGCAGGGCCCGGCGAAGCACCTTGCCGACATTGGTCTTCGGCAGCGCGTCGTGGAAGACGATGCGCCTCGGCACCTTGTAGCCGGTCAGCTGCGAACGCGCGTAGCTCCGCAGCGCCTCGACATCGACGCTCTTATCCTTGAGCACCACATGCGCCACCACCATCTCGCCGGTCTCTTCGGATCGGGTGCCGACCACCGCGCATTCGAGCACGCCGGGATGGCCGACGAGGATCTCCTCCACCTCGTTCGGGTAGACGTTGAAGCCCGAGACCAGGATCATGTCCTTCATCCGGTCGACGATGCGTACCTGCCCGTCTGCCTGAAGCACCGCCACGTCCCCGGTGCGGAAATAGCCGTCGCTGGTCGTTGCCTGCGCAGTCTCGTCCGGCCGCTTCCAATAACCCGCCATGACCTGTGGACCACGCACGCAGAGTTCGCCCGGCTCGCCGGGAAGGACGTCCCTCCCCTCGGCATCACGGATCGCCACATCGGTCGAGGGAACCGGAAAGCCGATCGTACCGGTCCAATCCGCCCTCGGGTCGTTCACGCAGACCACGGGGGAGGTTTCCGACAATCCGTAGCCCTCGACGATGGACTTGCCCGTGATCGCCTTCCACTTGGCCGCCACGGGAGCCTGCACGGCCATGCCACCGGCGATGACGAAGTGGATTGCGGAGAAATCCACCTCGGTGATCTTCGGGTGGTTGTTGAGCATGTTGAAGAGCGTGTTCACCCCGGAAATATGCGTGAAGCGATTGCCCTTCAGGGTCTTCACGAACCCGTCCACGTCGCGGGGATTGGGGATGAGCAGGCAGCATCCGCCGATGCTCATGAACAGGAAGAAGCAGCCGGTCAGGGCGAAGATGTGATAGAGCGGCAGAGCCGTGACCATCACCCGGTCGACCCCATCGGTCTCCGACACGCAGAACCAGACCCGGCACTGAGCCACGTTGGCGACGACGTTGGCATGGGTCAGCATCGCCGCCTTGGCCGCGCCCGTCGTACCCCCGGTATATTGCAGGAAGGCGAGATCCTGCGGTCCGACCGGGACGGACACTTTCGGCAGGCTTCGCCCGCGGCGCACGACCGCGTCGAAGCGCAACGTCTTCCCCGTGGGCAGTCGATAGGGAGGCACCGCCTTCTTGATATGGCGCGAGGCGAGATCGATGATCCGGCCCTTGAGGCCAAGCCCGTCACCCGGCCCGGCGACGACGATCCGATCGAGGTCGAGGTCGGCGCCCGCGCCGGCGACCGTATGGGCGAAATTCTCGAGGACGAAGAGTGCCTTCGCGCCTGAATCGTTGATCTGCACCGCCAGTTCACGGGGCGTGTAGAGCGGATTCACGTTGACCACGACGCAGCCGGCCAGCAGGATTCCATAGATCGTCGCCGGATAGGCCGGCACGTTCGGCATCATGATGGCGATCCGGTCGCCCTTGCCGAACCCCTCGGCGACCAGCCAGGCCGCAATGGCATCGGCGGAGGCACCGAGTTCGGCATAGGTGACGGATGTGCCGAAACATCGGATGGCCGGACGAGCGGCGCATTGCGTCGTGCTGAGCCGCAGGATGTCGACGAGGGTGCGCGGGCTGGTGACGTCGATCTCGGCGGGTATGCCGGGCGGATACATGGAAAGCCATGGGCGCACGGAAACCGGCCCGGGGGCCGTGCCTTGGACCATCTCGATCCTCCCTCTGATGTGCGCGGCGGCTTGTTATCCGCGCAGCGGCTTAGTGCCGCCTTCGTTCATATGTAAACTATCTTTTCGACGTCCCTGTCATCGGATCAAACCGCAATCGACGGGGCGCCGGGTTTCTTCCGCCGCGATCTGTCACGAAGTGCCAGCCACACGAGTATGGCATGAGGCAGAAACGCGGCGAGAACGAGGGACGCTCCCAAACCCGCCTCGCCAGTCGATAGAGCGCGCCTGGGCCAGGGGCCGAAGCCCGCCATATGAGCCTGCCCGATCACTGCGAAAGCGAACCATAACGCGAGAAAGCCCGCGCCGCTGCGGAGAAGGACGGTGGCGAGGCGTCGACCCCAGGATGCCGCCGAGGTTCGGCCGCCGATCAGGAGTGCGCCCACCGCCAGGGCCGAGCCGAACATGAAGGCCGACGAAGCGGAACCAAGGGCGAAGGCAACGCTCATCGGCTGATAGGTGAGGAAGGTCATGCCGCCGGTGGCAAAGCCTGCGCGAAGCACGAAACCGCCGAAGGTCGGATAGAGGCTGAGGGCGAGAAATAGCGTGACCCCCAACAGGACACCGACGATGCGCCGGGGAAGGGACGCGGTGCTCGCCGCTGCCATCGCGACGAGCCTCGCCAAGCCATAGACGATGGCGAAGGTGAAGAGCGGGTATTGCTGCAGGAAGAAGCCGTAGAACCGCGCCGCCAGCTCGGGCGGAAGCGGCGAGGCTTGGCTCAGCCCGGTCACGGCCGTAGCGCACAGCGCGAGGAACGCGGCCATCAGCGGGAATGCCGCAGGCACGAGCGGTGAGATCGCGCCTACGGGAGAAGTGGCGGCGGCCGGGACGAGCACCGCCGACGCGCCGCCGGATGGCATCACGCCTCGTAGTTGTCGCGGACGAGCCGGTCGAGGAGGCGCACGCCCCAGCCCGCACCCCAGCTCCGGTTGATCTCACTGGGGCTCGACGACATCGCCACGCCGGCGATGTCGAGATGGGCCCAGGGAACGTCGTTGACGTAGCGCTTGATGAACGAGGCGGCGGTGGCCGCGCCGCCATGGCGGCCGCCGGTGTTCTTCATGTCGGCGAACTTCGAATCGATGGCCTTGTCGTAGGCCGGGATCAGCGGCATCCGCCACACCGCCTCGCCGGTCGCCTCGCTGGCGGCGGCGATCTTGGCGGCAAGCGCATCGTCGTTCGAGAACATGCCGGCGATGTCCTGGCCGAGGGCGACGATGATCGCGCCGGTGAGCGTCGCCAGATCGATCATGAATTTCGGCTTGTAGGCGCTCTGCACGTGCCAGATCACGTCGGCGAGGACGAGACGTCCCTCGGCATCGGTATTGATGATCTCGATGGTCTGGCCGGACATCGAGGTGACGATGTCGGCGGGGCGCATCGCGCCGCCATCCGGCATGTTCTCGACGATGCCGATCGCCCCGATGGCGTTGACCTTCGCCTTACGCGAGGCGAGCGCGAACATCGTGCCGACGACGCAGGCGGCGCCGCCCATATCGCCCTTCATGTCTTCCATGCCGCCGGCGGACTTGATGGAGATGCCGCCGGAATCGAAGCACACGCCCTTGCCGATGAAGGCGATGGGCGCCTCGGACGCGTCGGCGCCGCCGTTCCACCGCATCACGACCACGCGCGCTTCGCGGGTGGAGCCCTGCGCGACGGCGAGGAGCGCGCCCATGCCGAGGGCTTCGAGCTTACCGGGGCCGAGAACCTCGACCTCGACGCCGAGCTTGGTCAGCTCCTCCGCACGCCGGGCGAATTCCTCCGGGTAGAGCACGTTCGGCGGCTCGTTGATGAGTTCGCGGGCGAGCAGGACGCCGCCGGCCACGGCCTCGGACTGCTTGGCCGCCGCCTCGGCTCCCGAAGGATCGCCGACCATGAGCGTGAGCGCGGTGACGCGGCCTTCTTCGCCCTCGGGCTTCTTCTTCGTCTTGTAGCGGTCGAAACTGTAGACGCGCAGGCGCGCTCCGAGAGCGAAATCGGCGGCATTGGCCGGGCTCACCGACGCGCCGGGCCAATCGAGGGCGACATGGGCCTGGCGGCCGCTGAGCTTGCTCGCGGCATAACCGCCGAGCGCCGGCCAATCGATCTTGGCGCGGTCCTTCTCCGAACCGAGGCCGATGACCAGCAACCGGTCGGCATCGAGCCCGGCAGGCGCGGGCAGCGCCAGGGAGGTGAGCGACTTGCCCTTGAACCGCTCGCTCGCGGCGGCGCGCGCCACCAGATCGGACGCGCCGCGGCCGACGGCCTGTGCGACAGCGGGGGAGAGAGCCAGATCATCGCCGACGAAGAGAACGATGTCGCCGTGGCCGACCGGGCCGAGCGGCCCGAATGCGATCGTGATACCGTCCGCCATAAGTCACGCTTTCCGAAGGTCAGGATTGGTGCGTGCGACGGAACACGCGCCGCCGCGACACTCCCTGTGTACCCATTGATGCGGAGAACGCAACGCGATCCGCCCGCCGCGAAACCGCCCGAATTGAAGTGCCCCAGAGTGATCGACATCGGTGGACGGGCACGATGCCGGGGGGCATGAGGAAGGCCCGTGGGACGCGTCCCACGGACGCCATGCGCTAGGGCCCGCCGCGAGATCCGATGACGCAAATCGAGCGCTACATATTCAGGATCGCGGCCGGGGCCTTTCTCGCCTGCCTGATCGGCCTCACGAGCACGATCTGGGTGACGCAGGCCCTGCGTGAGCTCGACCTCATCACGGCCAAGGGCCAGACCCTCGTCATCTTCTTCCTGATCACCGGGCTTTCGGTGCCGACGCTGATCACCGTCATCGCGCCCGTGGCGCTGTTCATCGCCGTCGTCTACGCCCTGAACCGGCTGAACGGCGATTCCGAACTCATCGTCATGTCGGCCGCCGGCATGCAGCCGCGCCGGATCCTGCGTCCCTTCCTCACCCTGGGGCTCATCGTGAGCGCGGGCGTCGCGTTCCTGACGATCCAGGTGATGCCGTCCTCATTCCAGGAACTGCGCGACGTGTTGACCCGCGTACGCGGCGATTTCATCGCCAATGTGGTGAAGGAGGGCCAGTTCACCGAGCTCGACAGTGGCATCACCTTCCATTTCCGCGAGCGCGGTCCCGGCGGCACGCTCCAGGGCATCTTCATCCAGGACAAGCGCGAGGCCGGGAAGACGGTGGTCTATCTCGCTGAGCAGGGACAGGCTGTGGATTACGAGGGGCAGAGCTATCTCGCCCTCGAGAAGGGCAGCATTCACCGGCAGCAGAAGGATTCGCGGGACTCCTCGATCATCACCTTCGAGCGCTACACGGTGGATCTCGCGGCCTTCACGCCGCCGGACGGCGAGACCGTTTACAAGCCGCGCGAACGGTCGACCGCGCAACTCCTCTTCCCCGACACCAGCGAATCCTACTACCAGACGCAGAAGGGCCGTTTCCGCGCCGAAGTGCATGACCGGCTCTCGGCCTGGCTCTATCCTCTCGCCCTGACCCTCATCGCCTTCGCGGCTTTGGGCGATCCACGCACGACGCGCCAGGGTCGCGGTCTGGCAATGGCGGGTGCGGTCATCGCCGTCATCGTGCTGCGCATCGCGGGCTTCGCCGCCAGCAGCGCGGCCGTGCGAAGCCAGGGCGCCGTCTTCGCCATCTACGCCGCCCCGATTCTGGCGCTGGCGATCTCCTGCCTCGTCGTGTTCAACGGGGCCGCCGTGCGGGACTGGAACGCACGCGTCTCCATGACCCTGACGAATTTCGGCCGCGCCATCCTGCGCCGACCGCGCCTCGGCGACAGGTGAGGCCGCCGCGATGATGATCGGCTTCACCCTCGGCCGCTACTTCGCCCTGCGCTTCCTGCGCACGGTGCTCGGCGTGTTCATCACCGTCTTCGCCCTAGTCTACACCCTGGATTTCGTCGAATTGCTGCGGCGCGCCGGCGACACCGAGGGCGCGTCCACAAGTTTGATGGCCCAGCTCTCGCTCTACCGGACCCCGGCCGTCGCCGAGGGCGTCCTGCCTTTCGCGATCCTGTTCGGCTCCATGGCGGCCCTGCTGCAGCTGTCGCGCAAGCTCGAACTCGTGGTCGCGCGCGCCGCCGGAATCTCGGCCTGGCAGTTCCTCCAGCCCGGCATCCTGGTGGCGCTCGCCATCGGGGCTTTCACGGTGGGGGTCTACAATCCCCTCTCGGCGGCGATGAAGCAGCGCTCGACCGAGATCGAGGCCAGGATCTTCGCGAAATCCACGAAGGCCAATTCCGGCAAGGATTTATGGATCCGCCAGAACAGTCTCGACGGACAGGCGATCCTCCGTGCCGGGACGGCGATCGAGGGTAGCACCACCCTGGCGGGGGTATCGGTCTACACGTTCGACGAGAACGGGGTGTTCCTGTCGCAGATCGAAGCCGCGCGTGCGACGCTGCACGACGGTTACTGGTCCCTTCAGGACGCGCGGCTCCTCACCAAAGGCCAGCCGCCCGAGGGCTACGACACCTATATCCTCGCCTCCAATCTCGATCCCGGTCAGGTGAAGCAGCGCTTCACGCCTCCGGAATCTGTGCCTTTCTGGCAACTGAACGAGACCATCGCACGGACGGAGCGGGCCGGGTTGGATGCGACGCGCTACCGACTCCAGTATGATGTCCTCATGGCGAGGCCCATTCTCTTCGTTGCCATGGTGCTCGTGGCAGCCAGCGTTTCCTTAAGGTTCTTCCGCTTTGGTGGAGTGGGCAAGCTTGTGCTTGGCGGCGTGGCGGCGGGGTTCTTCCTCTACGTCGCGCGGCAGGTCATGGAAGGCCTCGGCGCATCAGGCATCGTGTCGCCCCCGGTGGCGGCATGGTTCCCGGCCGTGGTAGGGAGTCTTCTCGGTACGCTCACGCTTCTCTATCAGGAGGACGGCTGATGCCGTTGTCGGTGACGGGATGCGAAACGAGGCCGAGGCAGAGGTTGGGACACGGGTTGCGTAAAGTCTCCGACATCGCGAAGCTCGCCGGCTTGCTGGCGTTCGTCTCCGGCGCCGCGCTCACGCTCGGCACCGATGGAGCGAGCGCGCAGGCGACCGGTCGAAGCGACAAGGGCCAGGCCCGCAAGGCTACTCCGCCCAAGGCTGCCGCGCAGCCCGCGCCTGCCCCCACGGGTAAGCCGGCCGAGCGGCTTCTCGTCGAAGCCGCCGAGCTGATCTACGACAACGACAACAACACCGTCACGGCGCGCGGCAATGCCGAGCTTCATTACGGCCCGCGTACCCTTCAGGCCGACCGTGTCCGCTACGACCGGGCCAGCAGTCGCGTCTTCGCCGAAGGCAATGTCCGTCTCACCGACGAGACCGGTGCCGTCGTGACCGGCGATACGATGGAGCTGACGGACGATTTCCGGAGCGGGTTCGTCGATGCCCTGCGCATCCAGCAGACCGTCGAAATGCGGGGCCAGCCGGTGCGGACGCGCTTCTCCGCGCCGCGCGGCGAGCGGGTGGACGGCGAGCAGACGACCTTCGAATCCGGCACCTACACGGCCTGCGAGCCGTGCAAGAACAACCCCGAGACGCCGCCGCTGTGGCAGGTGCGCGCCGCCAAGATCATTCACAACAACGAGACCCACACGATCGGATTCGAGGAATCGACCCTCGAGATCGCGGGCATCCCCGTCGGCTATCTGCCGTATTTCGAGGCGCCGGACCCGACGGTGAAGCGCAAGACCGGCTTCCTCACGCCGCGTTTCATCAACTCCACCGCGCTCGGCACTGGCATCTCGACGCCGTTCTTCATCAACGTCGCGCCGAATTTCGATATCACCCTGTCGCCCTCCTTCCTGAGCGAGCAGGGGATTCTCGGCCAGGGCGAACTGCGTCACCGGCTCGAGACCGGTTCCTATACCATTCGCGCCACCGGCATCTTCCAGACGACGCCCAGCGCCTTCCTTCCGGGCCCGCTCGGCGCGGGGGACCGCGACTTCCGTGGTTCGATCGAGTCCAAGGGCAATTTCTACATCAACGACCGCTGGCGCACCGGCTGGGACGTCGTCGGCGTCACCGACAAATGGTTCCTCGACAATTACCGCGTCCGCAATTCGAGCATCACCACGGATTACTTCCGTGAAGCAGTGTCGACGGCCTACCTGATCGGTCAGGGTGACCGCTCGTGGTTCGAGGCGCGCGCATATTATTTCAAGGGCCTGTCGAGCTACGATTGGCAGAAGGAGCAGCCGATCGTCGCGCCGGTGATCGACTACGATAAGCGGATCAACGGTCCGGGCTTCCTCGGCGGCGAAGTCCGCTTCGAGGCAAACATCACGCATCTCGACCGCGAGGCCACGGATTTCCAGGCGATCCCGCGCACGGGCTCCTACTACTTCAACCCCACGGTCAACGGGACGACCTATTCGCTCTACGAGACCTGCACCACCTTCACGCGCAGCACCTGCATCATCCGCGGCCTGGCGGGCAGCAACACGCGCGCATCGGCGCAGTTGTCATGGCGCCGGACCTTCATCGACGATGCCGGCCAGGTGTTCACGCCCTTCGCCTATCTGCGCACCGACGCCTTCTTCGTCGACCCGCGTAATTCCGGCTATCAGAACGCCCTGGCGCAGACGATCAGCACCACGGATTCGGATTTCTCAGGGAGGGTCATGCCGGCGGTGGGACTCGATTACCGCTATCCCTTCGTGAGCAATTTCGGCCCCCTCGGCGTTCATACGCTCGAACCCATCGCGCAGGTCGTGATCCGTCCGAGCGAGACCCATATCGGGCGCCTACCCAACGAGGACGCGCAGAGCCTCGTCTTCGACGACACGTCGCTGTTCGAATGGGACAAGTTCTCCGGCTACGACCGCGTCGAGGGCGGCGTCCGTACCAATCTCGGCGCACAATACTCGGTGGTGACGCCGTCGGGCTGGTACGCGAACGTGATGTTCGGCGAATCCATCCAGGTCGCCGGGGTCAACTCGTTCCGTCGCGGCGACCTCGCCAATGTCGGCCTCGATTCCGGCCTCGAGCGTCGGGAATCCGATTATGTCGGACGGTTCCAGCTGTCGCCGAACCAGAATATCAGCTTCGTCAGCCGTGCGCGCTTCGAACAGCGGGACTTCTCCGTCAACCGCATGGAGACGGGCGTCATCGCGCGCCTCGCGCCTTTCGCGCCCATCGACCTGTCGATGTTCTACTCCTACTACGCTGCCCAGCCCCTGCTTGGGTTCAACAACCGCAGAGAAGGCCTGACCGCGTCGGCGACCTACCACATCACCCCGAACTGGTTCGTCACCGGCTCGGCCCTCGTCGATCTCACGCACTATCTCGACGTGCGCGATAATTTCGCCAACGCCTACACGTCCTATCTCGCCAATCCCGTCGGCGCGGCGCCCGTCTATACCAATCCCGGCCGCGCGAACCTCGCCGGCTTGAGCATCGGCGGCGGTTATCAGGACGAGTGCACCACCTTCTCGCTCAACTACATCGTCTCTCCCACGGCTGCGGCCCTCGGCGTCACGGAGCGCAACCGCACCGTGCTGCTGCGCGTCGAGTTGAAGACCCTCGGCGAAGTCGACCTGCGCCAGAACGTCAACATCGCGAGCACGGCCGACGGCATCGCGGCGACCCGGTGAGATTGGGCGAGAGCCCGGTCTCGCCTTCATTCGGCGACGAAACAGGCCATGACGGTGCATAGACCCATTGCGCTCACGATGGGCGATCCGGCCGGTATCGGTCCGGAGATCGCTCTCATGGCCTGGCTGGCCCGGGACGAAGGGGCCGGGCTTCCGCCTTTCTTCCTCATCGGCGATCCCGATTTCATCGAGGGGCGGGCGAGCAGCCTCGGCTTTCAGGTTCCGGTGGCGGAGGTCGGACCCGATCTCGCAGTCGAGGTCTTTCCCCGCGCACTCCCGGTGATGCCCTTGCCGAGCGGCACCCGGGTCGGCGCCGTGGCCGGACGGCAGAGTGCGGCGGATGCCGGCGCGACCCTCGAATCGATCATGACGGCAGTCGGTCTGGTCCGGTCTGGCGAGGCGATCGCCCTCGTGACCAATCCGATCGCGAAATACGTCCTGACCAGCGTCGGCTTCGCCTATCCCGGTCATACGGAGTTCCTCGCGGCCCTCGCGGTGGAGCCCGGCAAAGCCGCGCCCCTTCCGGTGATGATGCTGTGGAGCGAAACGCTCGCCGTGGTCCCGGTGACGATTCACGTCGCCCTGCGCCGGGTGCCGGACCTGTTGACCCAGGACCTCGTGGTCCAGACGGCGCGGATCGTGGCGCGCGACCTCACCGAGCGGTTCGGAATCGCCCATCCGCGCCTTGTCCTGTCGGGGCTGAACCCGCATGCGGGCGAGGCCGGCACGATGGGAACGGAGGACCGCGACGTGCTCGAACCCGCCGTGGCGCAACTCCAGAACGAGGGGATCGATATCAGGGGCCCGCTTCCGGCGGACACGCTGTTTCATCCCCGCGCCCGGGCGACCTACGATGTCGCGCTGACACCGACCCACGACCAGGCGCTGATCCCGATCAAGACCATCGCTTTCGACGACGGCGTGAACGTCACCCTCGGCCTACCCTTCATTCGGACCTCCCCCGACCACGGCACGGCCTTCGATATCGCCGGCAAGGGCATCGCGCGGCCGGACAGTCTCATCGGCGCCCTGCGCCTTGCCGCCAGACTTGCAGGTCAGCACTCTTGAGCGACGACGGTCTCCCGCCCCTGCGCGATGTCGTGCTGAAACACGACCTCGCGCCGAAGAAGGCGCTTGGACAGAACTTCCTGTTCGACCTCAACCTCACCGGCCGCATCGCACGCGCGGCCGGCCCGCTCGAGGGCGTCACGGTGGTGGAGGTGGGGCCCGGCCCCGGCGGCCTGACGCGCGCCCTCCTCTCGGCGGGCGCCGCCCGCGTGGTGGCGATCGAGCGCGATCCGCGCGCCCTCCCCGCCCTCGCCGAGATCGCCGCGCATTACCCCGGGCGCCTCGATGTCGTCGATGCCGACGCGCTTCGGTTCGACCCGCGCCCCCTCGTCGGCGACGGGCCGGTGCGGATCGTCGCCAACCTTCCCTACAATGTCGGGACACCGCTGCTGACCGGGTGGCTCACCGAAGCGTCATGGCCGCCCTGGTGGGAATCCCTGACGTTGATGTTCCAGCGCGAGGTGGCTGAACGGATCGTCGCGGACGAATCCGACCGTGCCAATTACGGACGCCTGGGCGTTCTCTGCGGCTGGCGCACCGAGGCGCATATCCTGTTCGACGTGGCGCCCTCGGCCTTCGTGCCACCACCGAAGGTGACATCGAGCGTGGTCCATTTGAGGCCGAGGGCCACGCCCCTCCCCTGTTCGGTGGCGGCGCTCGAGCGAGTGACGCGCGCGGCGTTCGGTCAGCGCCGCAAGATGCTACGCCAGAGCCTGAAGGCCGCCACCCCCGACCCGGCGCGCCTGCTCGACGCGGCGGGAATTGTGGAGACGGCTAGAGCGGAAGAAGTACCGGTGGCGGGCTTCGTCGCGATGGCGCGAGCGCTGGACTGATCGCGCCGACGCTCGGCCGCTCAGAACTTTCCGAGCATCGGGAAATCGACGTTCAAGGCGGATTCGGCCGCAAGCGGCGCCTCGCGGCGGCGCGGCTTGCGGTTGATGACCTGTTTCAGCTTCGATTTCAGCACCGACATATCGAACGGCTTCAGGATGAAGGCGTCTGCGCCGGCCTGGTGAGCGAGGTTGATGTCCTCGAAATCGAAGGAGGCTTCGGTGAGGATGAAAGGCGTGTTCATTAGAGCATCATCACCGCGAATTTCGCGCAGCAATGTCAGCCCGTCCATCGGCTCCATGGCCAGATCCGAGATGACCAGGGCGTATTTGCGCTCGCGCAGCCGCTCCAACGCGTCGGGGCCGCTGGTCACGCCATCGACGTCGGGGAAACCGATCCGCGTCATCAGAAGGATGACGAGCTTCAACAGTTTCTCCTGATCGTCGACAATCAGGATCGGTGGCGTCTCGCTCATGGGCTTTCGAAGCTCAGGGTCGGATATCCGACGTCAGGAAGGCTGAGATGGAATATCAGACGAAAAGATGGTCGATACCCTGTTTGGCCATGGATTCGGCCTGGAGTGCAACCGCGAGAGAATGGATGACCCCGGCTTTCGGCGTGCCGCGCTGAAACATCGGCAGCAAGCCGGCCTTCTGGAAGACCGCGTCGTTCGCTGGGTTGCGGATGACGGTCACGAACGAATTGACGAATTCCCGCTTCACGATCTCGCGCCACTCGACGATCTGGACGTCGCGATGCCGGGTGTCGTTGCTGATCCGGCCGAACGTGTCGTTCACGGAGGTGCGCTCGCCCTCGATGATCTGGGCAGCGAAATTCTGCTCCACCAGCAGGAAACTGGTGATCACCGAAAACTCGTTCTTCTTCTGAGCCTGACGGGTGATCTCGCCGAGCTGACGCGTCCGGCCTGCCGCGTCCGCAGCGAGATTCAGGCGGGAGAAGTAGATGAGGTGGACAAGGGTCGTCCGCTTGCTCTTCATGATCCCCGCCCGTTGCGCTCACGGCTGGATGATAACCGGCACAGGCATAACGCTGGGTAAACGATGCGCCAAGCTTTTACGGAACCGGCAAAAGCTGCCGGGTGCCTCGGGGAAAAGGCCATTCTTGCCGGCCATCCGTAAATATTATCCTGTGATTTCAATGACTTAAATTTGGCATCCCGCTTGCGGATGATGGCATGAACCAATTTCGGTCCACGTTATTTTCAACAAAGGTTGCCGGTCATGGATGTGTTTTCCGCGCTGCAGACGGCGGTCTCGGGCATGAAGGCCCAGGGCTTCTCTCTGGAGAACATTTCCGGCAACATCGCGAACTCGCAGACAACGGGCTTCAAGCGGGTCGATACCAGCTTCGTCGACCTCGTCGCCGAGCAGGCGCCCGATCGTCAGGTCTCCGGCAGCGTCAGGGCGAATTCCGTTCTGACCAACTCGATTCAGGGCAACATTATCGCCACCGAGATCCCGACCAACATCGCCTTGAACGGGCCGGGTTTCTTCGCCGTGCAGACGAAGACCAGCGACGTCAACGGTCAGACTTCGTTCTCGGCAGGAAACCTCTACACGCGCCGCGGCGATTTCACGAACGATGCTGAAGGCTTTCTTCGTAATGGCGGCGGTGCCTACCTGACCGGAACTAGTCTCGATCCAGCAACTGGTCTCGCTACGGGCGAAGGTCCGATCCAGATTTCAAGATTGCCGGTGCCTGCAAAGCCAACGACCAAGATTGAATACACAGCGAATCTTCCAGAAACTCCTTCTGTTTCTTTAGTTGGAAAGACTTTTACTCAATCCTCAACGAATCCAGTGGTTTTAAGTGGCACTAATCAAACAGGGATCGTTAGTGCGGCCGACGCTGGTGTCCTTATTGCCGGTAGCCTTCCTGGCCCTTTGTTGACGGCTTATTCCGACAGTGGAGCACCAGCCACCTTGAACATGCGATGGGCCAAAGTTCAGGATGCCTCGCCTGCGGCAGGCACTGTCCCTGCCAAGGAGGATGTGTGGAACCTGTTTTACGCCAACAGCAGCACGAATGGCGGAATTGACTCGACCTGGACGAATGTCGGCACCGCGTTTCAGTTTGATGGGGGCGGTAAACTCACAAATCCTGCTGGTGATTCCATCGCCCTCTCTGGCCTTACCATCGACAATGTTGCCCTTGGACCGGTGTCATTTGACTATGGCGCCAGTGGTTTGACTGCTCACAGTCAAGCGGGTCTCGTGACCACTGCTCTCCGGCAGGATGGTTTTAGCTCGGGTACGCTGAATAGCCTTTCAGTGAGCGAAACCGGAGATGTGGTCGGCAGCTATAGCAACGGGAATACGGTCTCATTGGCCAAAATAAAGGTTGTGCAATTCACGAATCCTGACGGGCTGCAGGCCGATTCGTCAGGCAACTATCGTCAGACCCTCGATTCTGGAGCCCCAGTCACGGGCCTCAACGGAACCACGATCGAAGGCCAGAACATCGAGCAGTCGAATACGGACATTGCGAGTGAATTCTCGAAGATGATCGTAACCCAACAGGCCTATTCTGCGAACACGAAGGTCATCTCGACCGCGCAGGATATGATGTCCGCGTTGATCAACATCATCCGCTGAGGTCCGATTTTTCCGGTGACGTAGAAGGAGGGCAAGCGTGTCGTTATCAGCCCTGAACACGGCCGCGGCCGGCCTGAAGACCACTCAGGCCGCCATCGGCATCGTCTCGCAGAACATCGCGAATGTCGGCACCACCGGTTATGTCAAGCGCTCGCTCGACACCGTCGCCCAGGGGCCCGGTAATTCCGGCGTCGCCCTCGGCACAATCAACCGGGTCTTCGACGAGAATTCGGTGAAGCAGCTGCGGCTCGAGACGTCTGGCGCGGCCTATACGGGCATGATGGCGGACGTCCGGACCCAGCTCGACAAGCTCTACGGCACGCCCGGCACGACGAGCGCCCTCGACGGGGTGATGAACAGCTTCACCCTGTCGCTTCAGACCCTCGGCGCGGACCCGTCTTCCGCGCCCGCCCGCTCCTCCGTCGTCGCGGCGGCCTCGAACCTCGCGACGAAGATCGGGAGCATCGCGGAGGGAGTCCAATCCCTGCGCACCGCGACCGAGAGCCAGCTCTCCAACGATACGTCGGCGGCGAGCGGCCTGCTGTCGTCCATCGCCCAACTCAACGTCAAGATCGCGGCCACCAGCGACGATGGGTCCAAGGTCGCCCTACTCGATCAGCGCGACCAGGCCCTCAATTCCCTCTCCGGCTATCTCGATGTGCAGGCCTCGGTGCAGCGCGACGGGACCGTCACGGTCATGACCAATTCAGGCATGACCCTGGTCGACCGGGCCAGCGCAGCGACTTTGAGCTTCGACGGCCGGGGCACGCTCGGCCCGGAGGACAGCTATTCCGCGGACCCGGCTCAGCGCGGCGTCGGAACCATCACGGCGACCACGCCGGGCGGCGGAACGATCGATCTGGTGACCTCGAACGCGATCCGTTCGGGCTCGCTGGCGGCCGGAATCGAACTGCGCGATACGGTTCTGCCCCAGGCCCAGCGCCAGCTCGACGATCTCGCGGCCGGCCTATCGCGGTCGCTGTCCGATAGCTCGGCGGTGGGCACGCCTGCAACGGCGACGGGCGGGGCGGGATTCGACATCGACCTGACCGGCCTGAGCGCCGGCAATGCCATCACGATCAGCCTCAAGGACGCCAACGGCGCCCAGCGCAACCTGATCCTGGTTCCGTCCAACCTGACTCCGCCCGCCGCCGTGAACCGGACCGATGTCACCGACCCGCTGGCGACCATCGTCCCGTTCACGGTGGGGAGCGACCCGACCAAGCTCAGCGCCTCGATCGCCGACGCCCTCAGCTCGGAAGCCGTCACCGTCGCAGTCGGCTCATCATTCACCGTGACGTCCAGCGCCACTGCCGGCAAAGAAGGCACGATCAGGATACTGACCCCGGCGAACGGGACTACGACGCTTCAGGGGATCAGCGCGAGCATCACCCAGTCGAACACAGTCGATGTCGCGAAGAACAGCAAGCCGCAGATCCCGCTTTTCGTCGATGGCGTCGGCCAAGCCCGTCTCTTCACCGGCTCGTTCGATGGCGGCTCGCAGCTGACAGGCTTTGCCCAACGCATCGCCGTGAACCCGGCGGTGGCGGCAAAGACAGAATCGCTGGTGAAGATCGCGTCCTCGACCAGCGAAACGGACAAGACGCGACCGCAATACCTCTATAACGCGCTCACGACAGCCAGCCGAACCTTCTCGGCGGCGAGCGGGATCGGGGGCATCAGCGCCCCCTTCACGACCTCGGTTCAGGACTTCACCCAGAAGATCATCGACGCCCAGGGCGCCGCCACCGCGACCGCGCAGTTTCTCGATGAAGGGCAGAGCATCGCCCTTGCCACGGCCCAGGGCCGGTTCGCGAGCACATCCGGCGTCAAGATCGACGAGGAGATGTCGAAGCTCGTCGGATTGCAGACGGCCTATACCGCCAATGCCCGCGTCCTCACGGCCGCGCGCGACATGTTGGACACGCTCCTCCGGATCTAGAGCCTCGTTCCGGCATCCGGTTCTTCCGAAACGTGGTTTCCACGGTTCGGGTCAATTCTCCGGCGTCTTTCATCGGTCAAACCCGTGAAGACCCATTCGCCGAGGTCACGATGACGATCAGCGCCTTCACGGCAGGCACCTATTTCCAGGACCGCAACACGGCGAATCTGGTCAGCCAGAAGGCGCGCCTCGAAACATTGACGGCCCAGCTCACCACGGGACGCAATGCGGAGACGTATGGCGGCATTGGCTCGGCGCGAACCACCAGCCTCTCTGCCCACGCCTCGCTGAGCGCGCTCGATGGCTACGATGCCGCGATCAACGCGAACACGACGCGGGTGACCGTCGCCAGTTCGGCAGTGACACAGCTCTCCAACCTCAGCGGCATCGTCCAGGGTTCGTTGAATAGCGGGTCGATCGCGTCCGGTTCGAACGCCGTGCAGGTAGCCAGGAACAGCCTGGACGCCGCCGTGGACGCCTTGAACCAGGACGTCGCCGGCAATTACATCTTCGGCGGTCGCGATTCGGACGCTCCGCCCGTCGCCTCGTCGGATGCGATCCTCAACGGCATACCCAGCCGTAACCTCGAAGGCCTCAAGACCGTCGTGAGCGAACAGATCGCCGCCGACCTTGGTCCGAATGGCAATGGCCGCATCGCCACGAAGGTGTCGGACTCCACCGTGACGATCAGCGAAGAGGATCTCGGCGCGGGAGGCACGGAAGCGCGCGCGAATTTCGGCTTCAGCCTCGTCTCTGCGGCCAGCTCGAACCCGGCGGCCATCACGGCGGGGCCGATGACGGCGCGCACGAATCCGGCCGTGACCTTCTCCGTGGCCAATGCGCCGGCGGAAGGCGACCGGATTCGCGTGGCGATCAACCAGCCCGACGGAACCCAGACTTTCACCGACCTGATCGTTACCGCCAATCCTCCGGCGGACGCCACGAATACGATTCCGCTCGGCACTGCCGCCGACACCGCCGCCGCCCTCACCAAGAGATTCGAGAACCAGGCCGTTGCCAGTATCCAGGGCAAGGCCTCCCTCGGGCTCGCCGCGAATTTCGGCACCGGCACGCCGGCCTCGGTGGAGCTGGCCGTAAAAGCCCCTCCGGCGGCGGGGGACACGCTGACCTTCAAGCTAGCGCTTCGCGACGGCACCACACAGTCGATCACGCTGACCGCGAATGCGAACGCGGATGCGAAGTCCACCACCGAGTTCTCGTTGACCGGTGACGTCGCGGCCAACATCTCCACCGCCCTGTCGAACGCGCTGAGGGAGACGGCCGGGACGACCCTCTCGGCGAGTTCGGCGTCGCGCGCCTCTCAGGATTTCTTCGCCGGGTCAAAGACGGAGGGTTTTGCACCGCGCCGCGTATCGGCGGACGGGAACGGATACGCGGAAGGGGCCAGCACTACGACCGTCATCTGGTACACCGGCGACGATACCTCGACCGATCCGCGGGCGACGGCATCGGTGCAGATCGGTTCGGACCGGACGATCGGCATCGGGGCCCAGGCCAACGAGGCGCCGATCCGCGCGGTCCTCGCCGGGATCGCGCAGGTCGCGGTGCAAAGTTTCACCACCACGCAGACTGGAACGTCCGAGGCGGCACGCTACCTCGCCGTCTCGGAACGTTCACGCTCGCTCCTCACCTCCACCGCCGGGCGCGAGGGAATACAGTCCATCGCCAGCGATCTGAGCCTGGCGGCCAAGACCATGACTGAGACGAAGACCGACAACCGCGCCGCCAGGGCCACTCTTCAGGACAGTCTCGACGGCGTCGATACGGTCTCCCTCGAGGAAGTCACCGCGAAGCTCCTGGCACTTCAGAATCAGCTTCAGGCGAGCTACCAAGTGACCTCGATGCTCTCGAAACTGACGCTGACGAACTACCTCTCCTGAATCAGGCAGCCGCCAAGCCGCGCTTGCGCAGCAGCGGATCGATGCTCGGCAGGCGGCCGCGGAAGGCGATGTAGGCCTCACCGGGATCGCGCAGGTTTCCGGCGCCGTAGACGAACTTGCGCAGCCGCGCCGCCGTCTCGGGATCGAAGATATCGCCCGCCTCGCGGAACGCGTCGAAAGCGTCGGCATCGAGCACCTCGGACCAGAGGTAGCTGTAATACCCAGCCGCATAGCCGTCGCCGGAGAAGATATGGGCGAAGTGCGGTGAGCGGTGCCGCATGGAAATCTCCGCGGGCATGCCGATGCGCTGGAGCGCGTCAGCCTCAAAGGCCAGGACATCGAGACCGTCCTCGCCGCCGCTCGACAGGTGCAGCGTCATGTCGACGATGGCCGAGGCGGTGTATTCGATGGTGGAGAAGCCCTGGTTAAAGGCCCGCGCCGCCAAGAGGCGCTTCAGCAACTCCTCCGGCATCGGCTCGCCGGTGCGGTGATGCCTGGCATGGGCGCGCAGGACCTGGGGCTGTTCGAGCCAGTGCTCATAGAGCTGCGAGGGCAGTTCCACGAAATCGCCGGCCACCGCCGTGCCCGAGAGGAGCGGATAGGTGACGTCCGAGAGAAGGCCGTGGAGCGCATGGCCGAACTCGTGGAACAGGGTACGGGCGTCGTCGAAGGAGAGCAGCGGTGTCTCACCCTCGGGCGCCTTGGCGAAATTCATCACGTTGACGATGATCGGCGTGATGGTGCCGTTGAGCCGCTCCTGTGAGCGGAAGGCGCTCATCCAGGCACCGCTGCGCTTCGACGAGCGCGCGAAATAATCGCCGAGGAAGATGCCGACCTCGGAACCGTCGGCATTGCGCACCACCCAGGCTCGCACATCGGGGTGGTAGCGGGGAAAGTCGGTGAGTTCCTCGAAGCGCAGGTCGAACAAGCGTGAAGCCGTGTCGAAGGAGGCCGCGATGACACCGTCGAGGGGCAGGTAGGGCTTGATCTCGCCCTCGTCGAGATCGTGCTCGGCCCGCCGCAGCTTCTCGGCATAGTGGCGCCAATCATGCGGCCCCAGGGCGATGTTGGCCCCTTCGGACGTGGCAAGGGCCTGCAGGCGGTCGCGCTCGGTGGCGGCACGGGCATGGGCCGGCGTCCAGACGTTGCGCAGCAATTCCATCGCGGCGTCGGGCGAGCCCGCCATGGTGTCTGACAGTTTGAAATGGGCGAAGCTGTCGAAGCCGAGCAGGCGGGCCCGCTCCGCGCGCAGGGCGATGATCTCGGCGATGATGGCCCGGTTGTCCGTGGCGCCGCCGCTCTCGCCACGCCGGATCCAGGCCTGATAAGCCTTCTCGCGTAGGTCCCGCCGGGTCGAGAACACCAGGAACGGCTCGATCAGTGAGCGCGACAGGGTGATGATGTGCGCATGCTCGCCGCCCCGATCCTTGGCGGCGCTGGCGGCAGCGGAGCGAAGGAACTCGGGGAGCCCGGCAAGATCCTCCTCACCGTCGAGGGGGAGGATGAACGCGCCCTCGTCCGCGAGCAGGTTCTGGCTGAACGTGGTCCCGAGTTCGGCCATCCGCCCCGCGATCTCCGCCATCCGGGTCTTCGCCTCGGGAGCGAGATCGGCACCGGCGCGGCGAAAGCGCGTGCGGTAGCGGTCGAGCACGCGGCGCTCCTCGTCGCCGAGTGCCTCCGCATCCGGATCGACGGCGGAGATCCGCGCCCAGAGCAGCGGGTTGAGATAGATGGCGCTGCCATGGCGCGCGAGGCGTGGGGTGATCGCCCGCTCCACCGCCTGGAGCTCGGGGCTGGTGTTGCTGCCGCTGAGGTTGAAGAAGACGGAGGCGACGCGGTCGAGATCGAGGCCGGCGCGCTCCAGCGCCTCGACGGTGTTGGCGAAACGTGCCGGCTCGGTGTTGCCGGCAATGGCGGCGATCTCGGCATCATGCGCGTCGAGTGCGGCTTCGAAGGCGGGCAGATAATGCTCCGCGCGGATCCGCTCGAAGGGCGGAAGGCCGAACGGCGTGTCCCATACGGCCTCGGCGAACGGTCCGATGTCCCGGGTCTCGGTGGCGGTTGCGCTCGTCATGGTCGTCCTTTGGTGTCGTCCGGGCCTATGCGGGGGAACCTAGTCATCCCGGCAAGCGAGCGCAAAGTGTCCCGTCGGCATTTTCGCCACGGTGTCACTCGGGTTTTCAACGAAGGGGCTTCCAGGCCTTGGGCGCTTGCACCCAAGCTCAGGCCGACGCAGGTTGCGCCCCGCCATGGCACCCCTGACCCGAACCACCTCCGTTTCCCTCCGCTCCGCCAGACTCGTGCTGGCGGCGGGCGGCTTCCTGGCCGTCGGCATCGGCGCGGCCACGGCACAGAGCGTTTCGGTCGATCTCGGTCAGGGCGGCGTCACCGAGCGGGCGCTCCAACTCGTCGCCCTCATCACCGTCCTGGCGCTGGCGCCCTCGGTGCTGGTGATGGCGACCTCGTTCACGCGAATCGTCGTGGTGTTGTCGATCCTGCGCTCGGCGCTGGGGACGCAGAGCGCGCCGCCGAACGCCGTGATCACCAGCCTCGCGCTGTTCCTCACCGCCTTCGTGATGGCGCCGACGGCGCGCGAGGCCTATCGCACCGGGATCGAGCCGCTCATCGCGGGCCAGATCACCCAGGGCTTGGCGTTCGAGAGGGCCTCGGCTCCGTTCAAGACCTTCATGCTGCGCAACGTGCGCGAGAAGGACCTGAAGCTGTTCCTCGACATGGCGAAGGCCCCCGCTCCCGCCGGGCCGGAGGCCATCGGCCTGGAGATCGTCACGCCGGCCTTCATGATTTCGGAGTTGCGCCGCGCCTTCGAGATCGGCTTCCTGCTCTTCATCCCCTTCCTCGTCATCGATCTGGTCGTCGCCTCGATCCTGATGGCGGTGGGCATGATGATGGTGCCGCCGGCGACGGTGGCCCTGCCGTTCAAGCTGATCTTCTTCGTGCTGGTCGACGGCTGGACCCTCGTGGCCGGATCGCTGATCCAGAGCTACGGAAGCTGACGGCGGCAACCCAGAGAATCAGCCGTGCAGGTGATCCAGGATAGCGAGACCCGCCGGGGTCGCCTCGTAGCGCGCCCGCTGGGTTTTCTGATTGCGCTCGGTGACCGCCAGAAGCTCGGCCTCCCCGGACAGGGTCTCCACCGCACGCAGGACGAGCGCGTGCTCGACGCCGAAGACGCGGGCGAAGCTTCGGCTATCGGCGGCGAGCTTCAGATGAAGGCCCGCGAGTAGCCCGGCCTCCAGGGTCGAGAGGCCGGGCTGGAGGTCGGCGATGGAATCGGTGACGGCGAGAAAGGTCTCGGCATCGGCAGGAGGCTCGTTCACGCGGCCTCCGCCGGACGGCGAAGCGACACCATGACCGATTTCGACGTCGGCGTGTCGCTCTCCTTGCCGAAGGACGACAGGGGAACGAGCACGTTGAGTTCGGGATAATAGCCCGCGAGACTGCCGCGCGGCATGTCGAAGGGCACGAGACGGAAGCCTTCGGCCACCCGCACCACGCCGTCGTCATGGGTGCCGACGATATCGACCCGGTCGCCTGCGATGGCACGGATCTCGGCCAGGTCGTCGGGATGCGCGAACAGCACCTGACGCTCGCCGTAGACCCCGCGATAGCGGTCGTCGAGGCCATAGACGGTGGTGTTGTACTGATCGTGGCTACGGAAGGTCTGGAGCACGAAGGTGCCGGCCTTCGACCGCGCCTGCTGATGCTCGGTCGCCTCGGGCAAATGCTCGGCCGAGAAATTTGCCTTGCCGGTGGTCGTCTCGAAATTGCGCTCGGCGGCGAGGTTGCGCAGCATGAAGCCGCGCGGACGGCGGACGCGGGCGTTGTAACCGGCGAACCCCGGAATGGTCCGCTCGATCAACGCGCGGATGCCATCGTAATCGTCGGCGAGGGCCGCCCAATCGACCTTGTCCGACCCGACGGTGGCCGCGGCCATGCCGGCGATGATGGCGATCTCGGAGCGCAGCTCCGGCGAGGCGGGCTTGTTGATGCCGCCCGAGCCGTGGACCATGCTCATGGAATCCTCGACCGTGACGATCTGGATCTTGCCCTTCGAATTCCGGTCGATCTCGGTGCGGCCGATACAAGGCAGCAGGTAGGCTACCCGGCCCGGCACCAGATGCGAGTGGTTGAGCTTGGTGGCGATATGGACGGTGAGCGCGCAGGAAGCGAGCGCCTTGGCTACCAGCGCCGTATCCGGCGTGGCGCGGGCGAAATTGCCGCCGAGCCCGATGAAGGCCTTGGACGATCCGTCGAGCATGGCGCCGATGGCGCCGATGACGTTGTGGCCGTGCTTGCGCGGGGCGACGAAGCCGATCTCACGCTCGAGGGCGTCGAGCAGGGCGGCGGGCGGCTTCTCGTTGATGCCCACCGTGCGGTCGCCCTGTACGTTGGAATGGCCGCGCACGGGACAGAGGCCAGCGCCGGGACGGCCGATATTGCCGCGCAGGAGCATGACGTTGGTCATCTCCCGGATGGTGGCCACCGAGTGTTTGTGCTGGGTCACGCCCATGGCCCAGGTGCAGATGACCTTGTCGGCACCGAGATAGACGTCGGCCGCGACCTCGATATCGGCGCGGGACAGGCCGCACTGGTCCTCGATCGCCTCCCAGGTGGTCGCCTCCACGACGGCGCGATAGGCCTCATGCCCCTCGGCATGGTGGCTCAGGAAGGCGCGATCGAGGACGGAAGGCCGGCCGGCGGCGAGCGCCGCGTCGTCGGCGGCGAAAACCGCCTTGGCGATGCCGCGGAACACCGCCATGTCGCCGCCCGGACGCGGCTGGTAATAATGGCTCGCCACCGGGGCGCTGGCGCCGCGCAGCATCTCAACCGTGTTCTGCGGATCGGCGAAACGCTCCAGACCGCGCTCGCGCACGGGGTTGTAGACCACGACGCGGGCGCCGCGGGTCGCCGCCTTGCGAAGGTCGCCGAGCATGCGCGGATGGTTGGTGCCGGGGTTCTGGCCGACCACGAAGATCGCGTCCGCCTTCTCGAAATCCTCGAGCAGGACGGTGCCCTTGCCGATGCCGATGGCCGCCTGAAGGGCGATGCCGCTGGCCTCGTGGCACATGTTGGAGCAATCGGGGAAATTGTTGGTGCCGTAGAGCCGGGCGAACAGCTGGTAGATGTAAGCCGCCTCGTTGGAGGCGCGGCCGGAGGTGTAGAACTCGGCCCGGTCGGGGCTGTCGAGACCACGCAAAGTGGCGCCGATCTCGGTGAAGGCCGCATCCCAGCTGACCGGCAGGTATCGGTCGCTCGCTGCGTCGTAGCGCATGGGATGCGTCAGGCGGCCCTCGCCTTCCAGGGCGTAATCCGTCCATGTCCGCAGCGACGTCACCGTGTGCTTCGCGAAGAACTTCGGCGGCGTACGCTTGTCGGTCGCCTCCCATGAGACGGCCTTCACGCCGTTCTCACAGAACTCGAACGAGGAACCGTGCGCCGGGTCACCCCAGGCGCAGCCGGGACAATCGAACCCGTCGGGCTGGTTGGCCTTGAGCATGGCGCGGGCCCCGGAGAGCGGGGCGCGGCTGCTCAGCAGGTGCTTGCCGCAGCTCTTTAGCGCGCCCCAACCGCCAGCGGCGGAGGAACGCTTGGGGGACGCGACCGGGTGATCCATGTACGATCCTGGCTCGGCAAAAAATGGCCTGGACGGCGGAATCGCCATGCGAAACCACGTCCTCTACCACCAGCGATATCGCACCGCACACGGGTCACTCAAACACGGATAAACGCGGGCCAGTCATGCGCTTACGACGATGCATTGGCGCGAAACCGAGCAGTCTTTCGAAGTTCTAAACTCGACCCCGCGTCAGACGCATGAACCGCATGCGACGAAAGCCGGGTTAGATCTCGCGCGTCTTGACTAGCACCCGGCCGACACAGGTTCGTGCCGCGATGCGGAAGACGGTCCTGCCGCGTCCTCCCCCTTTTGGAGTGAGACGCCGGGGATCCGGGCTTTCTCGAAAGACTAAGCGGCAGCTGTCCCGAGTTTGGCCAGCGTCGCCGCGTCCCGGCCGACGATCGTCGATAGGTCGCGAGCACCTTCCGCGGCGAGTTTTCTGAGCAAGCCGGCTTTGATCGATCCGACGAGCCCAGGACCGACATAGACCAGCGCAGAGTAGAGCTGCAGCAGGCTCGCCCCTGCGAGGATCTTGGTCCAGGCCGCCTCGGCCGAGTCGATGCCGCCCACGCCGATGAGCGGGATGGTGCCGCCCACGCGCAGGTAGGTCTCCGCCAGCAGGCGGGTCGCCGGCTGGAAAAGCGGACGCCCGGAGAGGCCTCCGGTCTCCCTGGCCAGGGAGGCGTCGGCGAGACCGGCGGGCCGCGCGATGGTGGTGTTGGAGACCACGAGCCCCTGCACCTTCCTCCGCAAAGCGGTGGCGACGATGGAATCGAGCGCTTCGAGCGAGATATCGGGGGCGATCTTCAGCAGAATCGCAGTCCCGGCGGAGGCCTTGTCGCGAGCCTCGACCACGCGTCCGAGCAGATCATCCAGGAACGCTTCGCCCTGAAGGTCACGCAGGCCGGGCGTGTTCGGCGAAGAGACGTTGACGGTGACGAAGGCGACATGCGGCGCCAGTGCCGAGGTGCAGGCCACGTAATCGGCGATCCTGTCGCTCGACTCCTTATTGGCGCCGATATTGATTCCGACCAATCCGGGTCGACTGCTTCTCGCCGCGAGGCGGCCGCGCACGATGTCGAGCCCTTCGCTGTTGAGGCCGAAGCGGTTGATGACGGCGCCGTCGGCGCTGAGACGGAACACGCGCGGGCGTGGGTTGCCACCCTGAGGCTTCGGCACGACGCCGCCGACCTCCACGAAGCCGAAGCCCAGGCCGAGCAGCGCATCGGGCACCTGCGCGCCCTTGTCGAATCCTGCCGCCAGTCCGACCGGGTTGGGGAACCGACGGCCGAAGGCATCAACCGCGAGCCTCGGATCGTCCGGGGCCGGCTTGCGGGGTGGCAGAAGAGCCAGCCCACGTAAGGTGAGGTTGTGCGCCGTCTCGGCGTCGAGGCCATGCAGGATCGGCTTTGCGAGGGGAAAGAGCGCGCCGATCATGCCTATGCTCCGGTCGAGGGAGGAGTGGGCGAAACCAGATCGGCGGGAAACAGATGCCGGCCGTCCGGCCCAATCGGAAGATCGGTGACGGACCTGACCGCATCGAGCCGGAGGTCGCCGTAGAGATGCGGGAACAGCGCCCCGCCGCGCGAGGGCTCGTAGCGAAGGGCATCTCCCAACGCATCGGCGTCGATCCCGACGAGGACGAGATCGGGAACACCGGCGAAATGCCGAGATGCAGTTTCAGCCACTTGGTCGGCGGTGGAGAAATGAATGAACCCATCGGCATGGTCGACCGGAGCACCGGTGAACCGGCCCGCTTCCTCGGCCTCGCGCCACAAGGCACGCGGGCATATCTTGTAGATCATTGACATCGCGCGTTGCCTTCCGGTTCGACCGCGACCGCGATAGAACGGGCAGGCATCCGTCGCAACCAGCGGCTATTTCTACCTTTGGTCGTGAGTTTGTAATTTCTCCATCTCGAGGATAGTGGCGGCGCGCCGTTGCTTCCGCCGCTTTTTAGTTCTACTTTCCTAAAGCTAGGCTGGATGTCTTAGCCATTCTAATCGAGTCTCGCCATGCTGTCCCACGAGCAGATCTGGACCGCGATCGACCGTCTCGCGGAACGCCATGGATTCTCCGCTTCGGGTCTCGCGCGCCGTGCGGGGCTCGACGCCACGAGCTTCAACCGCTCGAAGCGGATCGGGCCGGACGGGCGCAAGCGCTGGCCCTCCACCGAATCCGTGTCGAAGGTGCTCGCGGCCACCAATGCGACGCTGGACGATTTCCTTCGCCTCATCGAAGCTCGGGAAGGCATGCCGCGCACCATGGTGCCGCTGATCGGCATGACCCAGGCGGGCGCGGGCAGGCTCTTCACTGAGGAAGGCATGCCCACCGGCGGGCCGGGCTGGGAAGAAATCGAGTTTCCCGATCTCGGTGAGGATCGCGCTTTCGCCCTCGAAGTGCAGGGCGATTCCATGGAACCGCTCTACCGCGATGGCGACGTGCTGATCGTGTCTCCCACCGCCAGCGTCCGCAAAGGCGATCGCGTGGTGGTGCGGCTGGCCAGCGGCGAAGTGCTGGCCAAGGAATTGCGCCGCAAGACCGCCCGGACGATCGAGTTGCTGTCGCTCAACCCGAGCCACCCGGAACGCATCGTCCAAGTGGCGGAGATCGCCTGGATCGCGCGGGTGATGTGGGTCCGGCAGTAGACATCGTGGGGAGGCTCCGTGACGTCTTGGCGCTTCCGTCCGATGCGACTAACGCTGGAGCCCGTTCCGCTCCGACAGGCCTGGATACAGCATGGCGTTGCACGATCTGGACGGCGAACGGGATGAGGCTCCGAGCCCGCCTATCGATCTTCGCTCGGCCCTGGATGCCAGCGCCCTTCCCACGCTGCTGATCGACCAATCCAAGACGACGATCGTTGCGGCCAATCCCGCTTTTGCCCGGTTGACCGGCCACGATACCGGGGATCTCGTCGGACGCGATGCCCATCTGCTTCTCGGCGCCAATACCGACAAGGACGCTCGCGCCGCTTTCGCCGCCGCGTTGGCGGGAAAGCGTCCGGAGGGAATCGAGGTGCTGGCCTGGCGCAGGAACGGCTCGACCTTCTGGGCCGAGATCTTCGCAGCCCGCCTGCCCGATACCGACCTTCTCCTCGTCCAGGTGATCGACGTGACCAGGCGGAGGGATGCGGAGGGTGCGCTGGCTTTATCGCGGCAACGCGAGGCGCTGGGCCTGCTCACGAACAGCGTCGCTCACGAGTTCAACAACTTCCTGCAGATTCTCATCGGCTATATCGACGGGCTGAAGCGACGTCTCGGCGACCGCGAGGAACCCTTCATCCAACGGGCGGTGATACGCTCCACCGACGCGGTGGAGCGGGCGACGATCCTGACGCGCCAGCTTCTGACCTTCTCGCGGCGGATCGCGCCGGATGTCCGCCCGGTCGATATGAATGCTCTCATCACCGCCTTCGCCGCGCGCATGCAAGCGACGCTTCCCCCGGGGGTCGCCCTGACGATCCGCGCGGCGCCGGACCTGCCCAACGGGCTCACCAACCCGACCCAGGTGGATCTGGCCCTGTCTCACATCGTCGCCAATGCCTGCGAGGCGATGCCGTCCGGCGGAAGCATCGAGATCGCGAGTTTCGTGGTGCCGCCGAGCGACCCGGCGATCCGCCGTCCGGGCGATGGCGCGGTCGGTCTTTCCGTCCGCGATACCGGGCACGGGATGACACCGGAGATGGCGGCACGGGCGCTGGCGCCCTTCATCACGACGCGCGAGGCCGGACGGGGAGCGGGGCTCGCCATCGTCCACGGCCTGGTGAAGCGTCAGAACGGGACCGTGTCTCTCGACAGTAAGCCCGGCGAGGGAACGACGGTACGGATGATCTTTCCGGCCGCTCTCTGAAATGCACCGGCTTTCTCAAGTCTTGCCGTCATCACAAAAGCAGGGCGCGGCCGGACTAAAACTTGTCGTCGAACGTCACCATATAAGATCCGGCATTCCCGCCGGGACTCTCTCAGACTTCGTTCAGAGGCGTATTCATGTTCATCCCCTCCACGCGTCGCACCCGCGCCGCGACCGTCTTCGCGCTCGCCGCGATGCTGGCCGTTGCTGCGCCCGTTGCCGAGGCCCGTCCAGGCGGCGGCGGTGGCATGGGCTCGCGCGGCTCGAAGACCTTCAACGCGCCCTCGTCCACGAACACGGCGCCGAGCGCTGCGCCGATCCAGCGCTCGCAGACGCAGCCCGGTTCGACCATGGGTAATCCCGGCATGACGAGCGCTGCTACGCAGCGTCCTCGCTTCGGTGGCGGCTTCATGGCCGGCCTTCTCGGCGCCGGCCTCCTCGGAGCGCTCCTGGGTGGTGGCTTCTTCGGTGGTCTCGGCGGCATCGCCTCGATGATCGGCCTGCTGTTGCAGGTCGGCCTCATCGTGATGGTCGTCGCCTTCGCGGTGCGTTGGTTCCGCCGCCGTCAGGGAAATCCGGCTCCCGCCGGCATGGCCCGCTCCAGCATGTCGGGCAATTCGAACCCGGCGGGCTACGGCTCGGCGCCCGGCGCGGGTGCTGGTCCCGCCATGGGCGCCGGTTCGGCCATGGGTGCTGCTTCGCGCGGCGCGCCGCAGCCGACCGTCGGCAAGGTCGATATCGGCCCGGGCGACTTCCAGAGCTTCGAGATCGCCCTCAACGACGTGCAGGCGGCCTATGGCCGTGGCGACGTCGCTGCGTTGCGCAACCTCGCGACACCGGAAATGGCGGGCTACTTCGCCGATGAGCTGCGCGGCAACGAATCCCGCGGGGTCGTCAATCGGATCTCGAACGTGAAGCTACTGCAGGGCGACCTGTCGGAATCATGGAGCGAGGGCCGGATGGAATACGCCACGGTGGCGATGCGCTACGCCATCACCGACGTAACGATCGACCTTCGGACCAACCAGACCGTCGAGACCGGCGAGCCGGAGGCCCTGGAGCTGTGGACCTTCGTGCGCGAGCGCGGCGGGCGCTGGATCCTCTCGGCGATCCAGCAGGGTCGCTGATCGCCTCAACGGCATCGGTCGAAACCAAGAAAGGGCCGCGCGGTGTAAACCGCGCGGCCCTTTCTCATGAAGCCTGCGCCCAGGATCAGGCGGCGCGCTTCTGATAATCCTTGATGTCGGTGAAGCGGACCTTCGGCGCGCGCTCTTCCTCGTAGCGGAGGGAGAAGGCGGTGGTCGCCATGAAGACGGGCGCACCGTCGAGGTCGCTCGCCATGGCCGAGCCATGGGTACCGATGAAGGAATCGAGATCGGTTTCCACATCC
The DNA here is from genome assembly GCF_979256025.1 of Methylobacterium sp. AC832. Classification (NCBI taxonomy): domain Bacteria; kingdom Pseudomonadati; phylum Pseudomonadota; class Alphaproteobacteria; order Hyphomicrobiales; family Methylobacteriaceae; genus Methylobacterium; species Methylobacterium sp. AC832. The sequence goes on along the minus strand of NZ_CEEDMV010000001.1, from coordinate 946,562 downwards.
GATTCGATCCAGCGGCAGATCGAGAAGCGTGTCGGCTCATAATCGATGGGGAGGCCATACTCGGCCTGGAGCCGCTCCTTCAGCACGTCGAGCTGCAGCGCGCCGACGACGCCGACGATGGCCTGTGAGCCGTCATGCGGACGAAACACCTGGACGACGCCTTCCTCGCCCATCTGCTGAAGCGCTTCCCGCAGCTTCTTCGCCTTCATCGCATCGGTGAGCTTGATACGACGCAGAATTTCCGGCGCGAAGCTCGGCACGCCGCGGAACACGATCTCCTCGCCCTCGGTGAGCGTATCGCCGATGCGCAGGGTGCCGTGGTTGGGGATGCCGACCACATCGCCGGCAAAGGCCTCGTCGGCGATGGCTCGGTCCTGCGCGAAGAAGAATTGCGGCGCGGACAGCGACATCGGCTTTCCGGTGCGCACGAGCTTCGCCTTCATGCCGCGGCTGAGCCTGCCCGAGCAGACCCGCATGAAGGCGATGCGGTCGCGATGGTTGGGATCCATGTTCGCCTGGATCTTGAAGACGAACCCCGTCATTTTCGGCTCGGTGGGCTCCACCAGGCGCTTGTCGCAATCCTGGCCGCGCGGGGGTGGTGCGAAGCGGGCAAGCCCGTCGATGAGGTCGCGCACGCCGAAATTGCGCAGGGCCGAGCCGAAAAAGACCGGCGTGAGGTGCCCTTCGCGAAACGCCTCGAGATCGAACCGCTTGAGGCCGGATTCGGCGAGCTCCGCCTCCTCCCGCCACGTGGCCACCTCGCCTTCCTCGGTGAGGAGCTGGTCGAAGAGCGGATCGTCCACGCCGGACACGGCCACGGTGCCGGCGTCGTCCGCCGCGTCGAGCCGGCGAACACGACCATTGCCGAGGTCGTAGGTGCCGGCAAAGCTCCGCCCCCGGCCGATGGGCCAAGTGACCGGAGCTACATCGAGCGCCAGGGTCTTCTCGATTTCGTCGAGAAGTTCGAACGGATCGCGCGCCTCACGGTCGAGCTTGTTGATGAAGGTGACGATGGGGATGTCGCGCAGGCGGCAGACCTCGAACAGCTTACGCGTGCGCGCCTCGATGCCCTTGGCGGCGTCGATCACCATCACCGCCGAATCGACGGCCGTCAGGGTGCGGTAGGTATCCTCCGAGAAGTCCTCGTGGCCCGGCGTGTCGAGCAGGTTGAAGACGCAGTCGCCATACTCGAAGGTCATCACCGAGGTGACGACCGAGATGCCGCGCTCCTTCTCGATTCCCATCCAGTCGGACCGAGTCGAGACGCGGTTGCGCTTCGCCTTGACCTCGCCGGCGAGCTGGATCGCGCCGCCGAACAGGAGCAGTTTCTCGGTGAGCGTGGTCTTGCCCGCATCAGGGTGGGAGATGATCGCGAAGGTACGCCGGCGGGCGACGGGATCCTGCGCCTTGCCGGCGGAATCCTTCGCGGTCGCGTCCTTGGGTTCTGTCTGCATCAACATCGCGGGCGGTTGCTTCTCTGGTCCGCCGGGGCGGGCTTGTCTGTACAAGGTCGGGGGCGTGCCCCGTCTGTAATGCGAACGGGGACCGGGCGAAAGCGCGGGGCCTCAGCCCCTCCCGATATAGGGCATCTTCGTCGCCATCACGGTCATGAACTGCACGTTGGCGTCGAGGGGCAGGCCCGCCATATAGACCACCGCATCGGCCACGTGACGGGCATCCATGACCGGCTCGACTTTCAGCGACCCGTCGGGCTGGCGGATGCCGGCCGCCATCGGCTTGGTCATATCCGTCTCGGCATTGCCGATATCGATCTGCCCACAGGCGATGTCATGGTCGCGTCCATCGAGGGAGGTGGACCGCGTGAGGCCGGTGATCGCGTGTTTCGTCGCCGTATAGGGCGCCGAATTCGGACGCGGCACCTGGGCCGAGATGGACCCGTTATTGATGATGCGGCCGCCGCGCGGGTTCTGCGCCTTCATCATCCGGAAGGCGCCCTGCGTGCACAGGAACGCGCCAGTGAGGTTGGCATTCACCACGGCCTGCCATTGCGCCAAGGTGAGTTCGTCCAGCGGCACGGAGGGCGCAAACAGGCCGGCATTGTTGAACAGGAGATCGAGGCGACCGAACCGCGTCTTCACCTCGGCGAAAAGATGCCCGACTGCTGCGGCATCGCCGACATCGGTCTCCACTGCCATGGCCTCGGCCCCAAGCGCACGCACGGCATCCGCGACCTCATCGATCGGCCCCCGTCGACGCCCGGCCAAAGCCAGATCGAACCCGGCTCGTGCGAGCCCGAGCGACACCGCCCGGCCGATCCCGGACCCCGCCCCTGTGACGATCGCGATCCGCTTCGACATGCGCGCTCTCCATTTCCTGGTCGGCCGGAGCGAACAGGCTGTTGCAACGGGCCGACGCGGCGTCTAGACAACGCGCGGCCTTGCGTCGATGGGGCGTCGCCAAGTGGTAAGGCAGCGGTTTTTGGTACCGCCATTCGGAGGTTCGAATCCTCCCGCCCCAGCCATCCACGCAAATGGGCCGGCTCGTGAGCGCCTGATGGGCGCCGCTTGAGCGTAGGTGATACGTCCTCCACGTCGAAGGACGACATCTACTCAACAAAACCAAGACCCATGGGAGGCCGAGCCGGTCGAACAGGTGATTCAAGGCGGAATGCTTTGGCCATCAGCGGCCAAGACTGACTGCTGTCGCCGGCAACCATCCTTTCGGTCCGCTGACTCCAATTGCGTTTCGAGCCAGATCAAGCGGTTACTCGATCATGGAAAGCCGAGGGTGTGTATGGGGCACAGCAGCCCTGGGCTCAAGTCCTATGAGAGACTTTAATCCTGTAGGCAGGATATTTCGTATTAATCGACATTAAAACTGGAATTTTTCTGCTTTGAATTGCATTTTAATGCGGCTAGGGATGAATTGCTTCGCCAGCCAACGAAACCGATTTGTGAGTTCACCATGGTACCAGCTGCTTTCACAGCCGGCCTCGGAGTCGGCCTTTCCTTTCTTTTGGGGCCGAATATCGGAGCCATCGCTCTGATTCCCGTCCTCGTTCTCTGCGTCGTCCGCCTCTTCGGGGAAAAGGTTCTGCGGATGATGGAGGACTGAGAGAGCGACGGGATCTCATCTCGTCGTCATTCGGAAATACTGAGATCGCCAGCACTGCGCGAGTAGACGCTGTGTGACACGTCTAGTCTTTGAAGGCCGAACACGTCACCCCCGTGCGTCCTCGGCGTGTCGAAGACGAGTAATGACTTCCGCGACGATCATGGACGCCGCGTACTGATCCTTGATGCGAGAGGCGTTTCTCAGCCCGTCGATCAGACCGTTGATCGTTCGCCCACCGGTCAAAGTACACCGCCGCATGGTTTTGCCCGCCTGCACCGAAATCGTCGCGATTCGACGGATGAGCTGGTTGCTCAGCGGCCATTGCCGAGATCCGTGGCAACAGAGGGTGTCGGTTTCTCGGGTGTTGCTCCGGCTTTGGGCTATGCATCGGGACGACCTCCCTGAAGACATCCTAACGCCCAGCAAGTTCGATGCCGGCGAGGGGTATCGTCAGGCTGGCGCCGTTCCTATCGTCTCCACGATATCGGCGGGGTGTCGAAAAACCATGTCGGGGCGAGCGGTTACCAGCGCGTCTCCTCGCGTATACCCCCAGGTCACGGCTCCAAAATCGCACGATGCCGCCTTGGCCGCATCATGATCCCGCAATTCGTCGCCAATATAGATGGCACCGCCAAGCGATCCCTCCTTTCGCATCACTGCGTTCAGGCGCTTGGCCTTACCGAACATCGAGGTGCCGCAGGCGTAATGCCGGAAGCGCAGGGCGCAGGGTCCGAGGACATGCCGGACATTGGCTTCGCTGTTCGAACTGACGATGGCGAGGGTGACGCCTGCTTCGTCGAGGTTGCAGAGCATGTCCCGTATCCCGGGGAACAGCGAGATCGTGGCGATGTCGCGCGACGCAAGTCCGTGCATGTGCCGCGTGATGAACGGCAACTTCCAGGGCGATACGCCGAGCTCACGAATGAGGGCGCGGGCCGAAAGACCCCGTAGCGCATCGGTCTCGGCCGGATCGATCTGCCGGAAACGATAGCGAACAGCGACGTCGTTGATAACGCTGCAGAACCACGGGAACGTGTCGGCAAGCGTCCCGTCGAAGTCGAAGATGGCAAGCTTGTAGGATGTGCGCATCACGCCGGTGGGTCGCCCGTTATGGTTCAGCTCCCCTGAGGAAAAGGAACCTCAAGCGGCCCCGAAGCCGGCGCCACGCAGTAACGAGGACAGACCTCGATGAGTCGAACCCATCGAGGTCTGGAAGGACCGCGTCAGGCCGCCTTCGACGCGGTGCGCGTCGGGTAGTCGATATACCCTTCCGGTCCCTGGCTGTACCAGGTCGATTGCTCGTCCTTGTTGAGCGGCACATGCTCCGCGATCCGCTCGACGAGATCCGGGTTGGCGATGAACGGCCGGCCGAACGCGATGGCGTCGGCCTTGCCCTCGGCGAGGGCGGCCTCGGCGGCGGCCGGATCGTAATCCGAATTGAGGATCAGCGGGCCGCCGAAAGCCTTCCGCATCACGGGCGCGACCGGCGGATGGTTCGGCTTGCCGAAGGTCCCGTTCGGGCCGGGTTCGCGCAGTTCGAGGAAAGCGATACCGATCTTGCCGAGCGCGGCGGCAGCGGCCCCGAACAGAGCGTCCGGATTCGAATCGTCCACGCCTTGGATCTCGCCGTTCGGTGACAGGCGCACGCCCGTGCGGTCCTTCCCGATGGCGTCGGCCACGGTCTGGGTGACCTCCGTCAGCAGGCGGATGCGGTTCTCGACAGAGCCGCCATAGCGGTCATCGCGGTGATTGCTGTTGTCACGTAGGAACTGGTCGATGAGGTAGCCATTCGCTGCGTGGATCTGCACACCGTCGAACCCGGCCGCGATGGCATTGCGCGCGGCGCGGTCATAATCGGCGAGGAGACGCGGAATCTCCTCGATCGGCAGGGCACGCGCCTGGGCGTAGGGCTTCTTGCCCTCGTAGGTATGGGCGTGGTCCGGCGCAGTAGTGGCGGAAGACGAGATCGGCGCCTTCCCGCCATTGAAGCTCGGATGGACGATGCGGCCCATGTGCCAGAGCTGGCAGACGATCCGGCCTCCGGCCTCGTGAACTGCCTTCACGACGGGCTTCCAGGCTTCGACCTGCTCGTCAGACCAGATACCCGGCGCGAAGGGCCAACCGAGCCCTTCTTGGCTAATGCCCGTCGCCTCGGTGAGGATCACGCCCGCGCTCGCCCGCTGCCTGTAATAATCGACCATGATCGGGGTCGGTACATGCTCCCTCGTGGCGCGGGCACGGGTGAGCGGCGCCATGAAGATGCTGTTCTTCGAGTCGATCGCGCCGATGCGGATCGGATCGTGCAGTGAGGGCATGAAGATCTCTCGTCAGACTACGACAATGAAGGCGCGACCGTTCGGCCGCGCCTTCGTTGCCCGTAGGTATGGCGCTGACGGGAGACCGTCAGGGGGACGGCTGGAGCATCGGACACCGCCTGTGCGCCGCCGCACGCCACCACGCCCGGGATCATCACCCCGGCAATCACCTTTCCGGCATCTGACTGAGCTTTGGCTCCGCGAACGCCCTTCCGGCAAAGATTCAGAGGTGGGCCAGCACTGCGAGTAGGAGCAGGGCAATGATGTTCGTGATCTTGATCGCGGGATTCACGGCAGGGCCGGCCGTGTCCTTGTAGGGGTCGCCCACGGTGTCGCCGGTCACCGCCGCCTTGTGCGCATCGGAGCCTTTGCCACCGTGATGACCGTCCTCGATGTACTTCTTGGCGTTGTCCCAGGCGCCGCCGCCGGATGTCATCGAGATCGCCACGTAGAGCCCGGTCAGGATCACACCCAGCAGGGATGCGCCCACCGTGGCGAAGGCCTGGTCCTTGCCGGCAATCGCCTGGATCACGAAGAAGATGACGATGGGCGAAAGAACCGGCAGGAGCGACGGGAGGATCATCTCCTTGATCGCCGCGCGGGTGAGCATGTCGACGGCCCGCCCGTAATCCGGTCGGTCGGTGCCCGCCATGATTCCGGGCTTCTCGCGGAACTGGCGCCGCACCTCTTCGACCACGGCACCGGCCGCACGGCCGACCGCCGTCATCGCCATGCCGCCGAACAGGAACGGGATGAGCCCGCCGAGCAGGAGGCCGACGACGACGTAGGGGTTCGACAGGGAGAAATCGACGCTCACGCCCTGGAAGAAGCGGTACTGGGTCGGGCTCGCATTGGCGATGAAGTAGTTGAGGTCGCTGGTATAGGCGGCGAACAAGACGAGGGCGCCGAGACCGGCCGAGCCGATGGCATAGCCCTTGGTGACAGCCTTCGTGGTGTTGCCGACGGCATCGAGCGCGTCGGTGGACTTGCGGACCTCCGGCGGCAGACCGGCCATCTCGGCGATACCGCCGGCATTGTCGGTGACGGGACCGAACGCGTCGAGGGCGACGATGAACCCGGCCAGCGCGAGCATGGCCGTGACCGCGATGGCGATGCCGAAGAGGCCTGCCAGCGAATAGGTGGCAATGATGCCCGCCACGATGACGAGCGCCGGCAGCGCCGTCGATTCGAGCGAGATCGCGAGCCCCTGGATCACGTTGGTGCCGTGACCCGTGACGGAGGCGTCGGCGATCGACTTCACCGGGCGGAAGTTCGTGCCGGTGTAGTATTCGGTGATGACGACGATGAGCGCCGTGATGACGAGGCCGATCACCGCGCAGCCGAACAATCCGCCTGAGGTGAAGGTGACGCCGGCATTCGTCTTGAACTCGGTGGCGAATCCGCCGAACAGCGCAAAATTGACCAGCGCGATGGCGACGATGGAGAGTGCGCCCGCGGTGATGAGGCCCTTGTAGAGCGCGCCCATGATCGACTGGTTGGCGCCGAGCCGAACGGCGTAAGTACCGGCGATCGAGGTGAGGATGCAGGCCGAACCAATGGCCAACGGATAGAGCAGCATCGCCTCCAGCACGTTGCGTCCGGCGATATCGGTCTGGCCGGCGAAGAAGATCGCGGCGAGCACCATGGTGGCGACGACGGTCACCGCATAGGTCTCGAACAGGTCGGCCGCCATGCCGGCGCAATCGCCGACATTGTCACCGACATTGTCGGCGATTGTGGCCGGGTTGCGCGGATCGTCTTCCGGAATCCCGGCTTCGACCTTGCCGACGAGGTCGCCGCCGACATCGGCGCCCTTAGTGAAGATACCGCCTCCCAGACGGGCGAAGATCGAGATCAGCGAGGCGCCGAAGCCGAGTGCCACGAGGGAATCGATGACTTCACGGCTGGCGGGCGCGAGGCCCGAAACGCGGGTGAGGAAGGTGTAGTAGAGCGCGACCCCAAGGAGCGCGAGACCCGCCACGAACATGCCGGTGACGGCACCGGACTTGAATGCGACGTCGAGCCCAGCCCCCAGGGAGGTCGAGGCCGCCTGCGCCGTCCGGACATTGGCGCGCACCGACACGTTCATGCCGATGAAGCCGGCCGCTCCAGAGAGGACCGCGCCGATGAGGAAGCCGATGGCGACCTTTAGTCCGAGAAAATAGGCGAGCGCCACGAACAGAACTACGCCGACGATGCCGATGGTAGCGTATTGCCGGCGCAGGTAGGCCTGTGCCCCTTCCGCAATCGCCCCGGCGATCTCTTGCATCCGCTGGGTGCCGGCGTCGCGTTTCATCACGTCGTTGATCGTGATGATTCCGTAGGCGACGGCGCATAGTCCGCCCAAGATGATAAGCAACAATGCGGTCATTCTACCGTCCTTGCGTTGTTATCGTGATGACGTAGCTCGGCTGGTTATGGGACGAGACGCTTGATGCGTTTTAGGCATTCCCTCCCTGGGATGCCTGCTCTGATTGCCAAACTTCCGCGGCAAGAGCAAATCCTGCTTAGCTCTTTCATTTGCGATTATTTTTGCGTTGCACAATTCACTAAGCGCTTGATTGAAATCACTCGCATTCGAACCTCTTCGTCTCTTACCGAACTCGTAACGCGGCGCAGCGAAACTTTGCGCATTGATTCACGCTAGGGCATCGATTCCCATGGATTGGGACGGTTTCAAAAATGTGGGAACGCGTTATTTCCTGAAGCCATGACCCAGTCGGAACAACCGCCACCGGACCCGGCCCTGACCCGGCTCAGCCTCGCCCTTGGCGGGGTACCCCAACGGGGTTTGCCGCCCGTCGAGCGATGGAACCCACCCTATTGCGGTGAAATCGACATGCGGATCGCCGCGGATGGAACGTGGTTCCATAACGGCTCACCGATCCGCCGCCCGGCCCTCGTCAAGCTGTTCTCCTCTATCCTCCGGCGAGAGCCCGATGGCCGCATCGTGCTGGTGACGCCGGTGGAGAGCGTGGGAATCGTGGTGGACGATGCGCCCTTCGCCGCAGTGGAGATGGCGGTGGAAGGTGAGGGCGAGACCCGGCGCATCGCGTTCCGCACGAATGTCGACGATCTCGTGACCGTCGATGCCGATCATGCTCTGCGGTTCGAGGAGGGCGGGGATGGCGGTCTGCGCCCCTATATCCATATCCGCCGTGGCCTCTGGGCACTGCTTACCCGCGCAACGACCTACGACCTGCTGGCGCTGGGTGAGGAACGCCTGGTCGATGGTGTGTCGTGGTTCGGCATCGCCGGCGGCGGCGGGTTTCACCCTATCGCTCGCAGCGAAGGCGCATGAGCTTCGACGCGCTGTCGGACCTGCTCGACAGGGCCGGGCGGGGCCTCTCCCCTACTCCCCCCAAAGCCGACGACCCTGTTTCGAACCCGCGCGGCGACCACGACCTCGATCCAGCCGGCATCGCGACCCCTCCGGTAAAACCGCACCGGTCAGCAGCGGTCCTGGTGCCTATCGTTGTCAGGAACGAGGAACTGGCGGTGCTCTTCACCGTGCGGGCATCGCACCTGCGCGACCATTCCGGTCAGATCGCCTTTCCCGGTGGCAAGATCGAACCCTCGGACCGGGACCCGGCGGATGCCGCCCTGCGCGAAGCCCGAGAGGAGATCGGCCTTCGGCCTGACGACATCCGCATCCTCGGCTATCTCGACCCCTATCTGTCGGCGACGGGATTCCTCGTGGTCCCGGTGGTGGGGCTCTGCACCGAAGAAGTCCGGCTCGCCCCAGACCCGGCGGAGGTGGCGGAGGTGTTCGAAGTCCCGCTGGGCCGCCTGATGGACCCGGTCCGTCGGCGCCTCGGCGTCGGGCTATGGCAGGATCGCCCGCGACGCTACTACGCCATCCCTTTCGGCGACCGCATGATCTGGGGTGTGACGGCGGGGATCGTGAACAATCTCCACGAACGCCTGTTTCCGTGACATGACGGCCTTCCCTCGCCCAGCGAAAGCTCCATGATCCGCCGCCTCGTCGAAGAAGTCCTGATCTTCCTGTTGCCCTTCATTTTGTTCGGCCTCTATCTCACGATCAGAGGCCGCAACCCGAGCCACGGCGCTCATTGGGAAGGGTTCGTGTTTCGACTGACCATGGGAGGGCTTGCTCTGGTGATCCTGTCCTTCATCATTGCCGGTCTGGCGGGCGAGAAGCATCGCGGCGGCTACGTCCCACCCAGGATCGAGAACGGACAGGTCGTTCCGGGCCATTTCCAATGACTGGTCGCGATCTCCGGCGGGAGGGGCTCAATGCCCTTCTCGTGGATCCAGCCGTCTCGCACGTGCTTTCCGTGCTGAAGGCGGATGGGGAGGAAACACGGATCGTCGGGGGCTCAGTGCGCGACGCCCTGCTCGGCCAGGTGGGATCGGACATCGATCTCGCCACCACTCTTCTGCCGGAGGAGACGATTCGGCGCGCGGCGGCTGGTTCCCTACGGGCGATCCCAACGGGCATCGAGCATGGAACGATCACCCTCCTCCATGCCGGACGGGCCTTCGAGGTGACCACCCTGCGGGAGGATGTCGAGACCGACGGCCGGCACGCGGTGGTCAGGTTCGGACGGGACTTCTCCCGTGACGCGGAGCGTCGCGACTTCACCATCAACGCTCTGTCCCTGAGCGCGGATGGCGAACTCCACGACACGACCGGAGGTGAAGAGGATCTCCGGGCGGGCCGTGTCCGCTTCATCGGTGAAGCGGCGACCCGCATCCGCGAGGACGCCTTGCGCATCCTGCGCTTCTTCCGCTTCCACGCCCGCTACGGGATCGGAGCGCCGGACACGGACGGCCTGCAGGCCGCGCGCGATGCAGCGGAGGCCCTCGATACCCTCTCGCGAGAACGGGTCCGTGCGGAATTTCTGAAACTCTTGGAAGCGCCAGGCGCACTCGAGGCGGTCGCGGAAATGAAGAAGGCCGGGCTGCTCGCGCGCATCATCGGCGCCGAGGGTCACGTCGATCGCCTGGAACGCGCCATCGCATCGACGCCGGATCATGGCGACCCGATGAGGGCAGTGAACTCGCTCGCGGCCTTGGCCGTCGACAACGACGACGATGTGGACCGTCTGCGACAGAAGCTGCGATTATCGAACGATGAGCATGACCGTTTGAGCGCCTACGCGGCTGCACGACGGGCCATCGCGCGCCTGCAGCACGTGGGAGCCATCGAGATGCGTCGGCTCGCGGCGACAGAGGATCTACTTGGCTTGGCGCTGGTGATCGCCGTCATGGATGAGACGAACGTGAATCGAATCGACACGGAGGCTCGCCGCGAACTGAGGGGCCTGCTCGATGGCACGTCGACCGCGCCGACCTTTCCCCTCAGCGGGGACGACCTCATCACGGCAGGCATCCCGCCAGGCCGTTCAGTGGGTCGGGGTCTCTCTGCGAGCCGCTCTCTCTGGCTCGAGCGGGGATGTCTTACCGGGGAGGAGGAGCGCGCCCTCCTCCTCGACCATGCGGTGACTCACGCCCGCTCGGGTGATTGAGCGTAGCGAAGGACGTTAGAAGTTGAGGGCGACCTTGGCGTCCTGAAGCTGGACGATCTGGCCGGTGATCTCGTCCTTCTTGGCGAAATCCTCGGTGGCATCGCGCTGCAACTCGAGGGCGGCGATGTCCTTGTCGAGCGAATCGGGCGTGATCTCCTCGAACGGGTTGGCACGCTCTGCGATCACGGTGACCATGGTCGGTCCAATATCGGCGAAGCCGCCGCGCACGAGAACGCGCTTACCGGCATGGCCGGCCTCGTTGATGACGATCACGCCGACCTTGAGCGCGGTCAGAACGGGGGCATGGCCCGGAAGAACGGTCATCTCCCCTTCGATACCGGGAAGCTGCACGGCCTCGATCTGGCCGGAATAGACCGTCCGCTCGGGACCGACGAAATCGAACTGGAAGGTGGCCATGGCGAGGGAGGTCCCGCTTCGGGTTGTCGTGTTGGAAAAGCGGCGCGGTCCCGAGAAGGCCGCGCCGTGATTGTCGGGTCAGGCCGTCCGCCATTTCGGCGGAAGGCCTTGGCGTTCGATGGATCAGGCCGCAGCCGCGATCTTCTTCGCCTTCTCCTTGGCGTCCTCGATCGTGCCGACCATGTAGAACGCCGCCTCCGGCAAGTCGTCGTAATCGCCGTTCACGAGGCCCTTGAAGCCCTTGATCGTGTCGGCGAGCGGGACCTGGATGCCGGGCGAGCCGGTGAAGATCTCGGCCACTGAGAAGGGCTGCGAGAAGAAGCGCTCGATCTTGCGGGCGCGGGCGACGGTGAGCTTGTCCTCTTCCGAGAGCTCATCCATGCCCAGGATCGCGATGATGTCCTGCAGGGCCTTGTAGCGCTGCAGGGTCTGCTGGACGCGGCGGGCGACGTCGTAATGCTCCTCACCGAGGACGGCGGGGTTGAGCATGCGCGAGGTCGAGTCCAGCGGATCCACGGCCGGGTAGATGCCCTTCTCGGCGATGGAGCGCGAGAGCACGGTGGTGGCGTCCAAGTGGGCGAACGAGGCGGCGGGCGCCGGGTCGGTCAGATCGTCGGCCGGCACGTAGATGGCCTGCACCGAGGTGATCGAGCCCTTGGTCGTGGTGGTGATGCGCTCCTGCAGGGCGCCCATGTCCGTGGCCAGCGTCGGCTGGTAGCCAACGGCGGAGGGGATGCGGCCGAGGAGAGCCGACACTTCCGAACCGGCCTGGGTGAAGCGGAAGATGTTGTCCACGAAGAACAGCACGTCCTGGCCCTGGTCGCGGAAATCCTCGGCGATGGTGAGGCCGGTGAGCGCGACACGCGAGCGGGCACCGGGGGACTCGTTCATCTGGCCGTAGACGAGCGCGCACTTGGAGCCTTCGGCCGAGCCGTTGTTCTCCTTCGGGTCCATGTTGACCTTGGACTCGATCATCTCGTGGTAGAGATCGTTGCCCTCGCGGGTGCGCTCACCGACGCCGGCGAACACCGAGTAGCCCGAGTGCACCTTGGCGATGTTGTTGATGAGCTCCATGATCAGCACGGTCTTGCCGACGCCGGCGCCGCCGAACAGGCCGATCTTGCCGCCCTTGGCGTAGGGGGCGAGGAGATCGACCACCTTGATGCCGGTGACCAGGATCTGCGACTCGGTGGACTGCTCGGCGTAGGACGGCGCGGGCTGGTGGATGGCGCGCAGGGTGTCCGACTGGATCGGGCCGGCTTCGTCGATCGGCTCGCCGATGACGTTCATGATGCGGCCGAGGGTGTTGAAGCCGACCGGCACCTTGATGGCCTCGCCGGTGTCGGTGACTTCCTGGCCACGAACGAGGCCTTCCGACGTGTCCATGGCGACGCAGCGCACGGTGCTCTCACCGAGCTGCATGGCTACTTCGAGGACGAGGCGGTTGCCGTTGTTCTTGGTCTCGAGGGCGTTGAGGATCTCCGGCAGGTGGCCGTCGAAGTGAACGTCGACCACGGGGCCGATGACCTGGGTGATCTTGCCGACCTTGTTGGAGCCGGCGCCGGGGAGAGCGGTGTTCGCCATGTTACGGGTCCTTCGAATATGTTGCGGTCAGGGCGACGGGGAGCGCTTAGAGCGCTTCGGCACCCGAGATGATTTCGATGAGTTCCTTGGTGATCATGGCCTGACGCGTGCGGTTGTAGATCTGCGTCTGCTTCTTGATCATCTCGCCCGCGTTGCGCGTGGCGGAATCCATGGCACCGGTACGTGCGCCCTGCTCGGAGGCCGCGTTCTCGAGGAGCGCGCGGAACACCTGGACGGTGAGGTTGCGCGGCAGGAGCGTGTCGAGGATCGCTTCCTCGCTCGGCTCGAACTCCAGAGCTGCATCCGGAGCGGTACCGCCGGCTGCGGGCAGCTCGGCTGGGATGAGCTTCTGGGCGGTCGGCACCTGGGCGATGACGGAGCGGAAGCGCGAATAGAACAGCGTCGCCACGTCGAACTCGCCGTCGTCGAAACGCGAGATGATGCTCTGCGCGATTTCGGCAGCGAACTCGTAATCCACCGGCTTGTTGCCGCGTAGGTCACGGCTCTCGATGATCTGGTCGCGATACTGGCGACGCAGGAGGTCGTAGCCCTTCTTGCCGACCGTGACGATCTTCACCGTCTTGCCTTCGGCCGTCAGCGTGCGGATGTGCTCGCGGGCCAGACGCACGATCGACGAGTTGAAGCCGCCGCAGAGGCCGCGGTCAGCCGTGCAGACGACCAGCAGGTGAACCTTGTCGGCGCCCGTGCCGGACAGGAGCTTCGGTCCCTGGACACCGCCGACGAGGTTCGCGGCGAGGTTGCCGAGCACCTGGGACATCTTCTCGGCATAGGGACGGGCATTCTCAGCGGCATTCTGGGCGCGCCGCAACTTGGCGGCGGCGACCATCTGCATCGCTTTGGTGATCTTCTGCGTGCCCTTCACCGAAGCGATGCGGTTACGCAGATCCTTCAAACTCGCCATGGGGTGACTTCCAGATCCGTTCGGTGCGGTTCGACGCCATCTCTCTTCCCCTTGAGTGGGGAAGAGCCGGAGGTGGGGGTGGTGTCGAAGAGGTCTCGGCCGGTCCGGCACACCTCCACCCCAGTCCCCTCCCCGCTAAGGGAGGGGATCATCGACTGGCTTTAGGCCAGCGACTTGGCGACGCTCTCGACGACGCCCTTCAGCGTCTTCGCGCTGTCGTCGGACAGATCCTTCGAGTCACGGATCTTGGTGAGCAGATCGGCGTGCTTGGTGCGCAGGGTCGAGAGCAGCGCGTCCTCGAAGGGACGGACCTTCGACACGGGCAGAGCATCGAGATAGCCGTTCACGCCGGCATAGATCACCGCGACCTGCTCTTCCATCTTCAGCGGCGAGAATTGCGGCTGCTTCAGGAGCTCGGTGAGGCGCGAGCCACGGTTCAGGAGCTTCTGGGTCGACGCATCGAGATCAGAGCCGAACTGTGCGAAGGCGGCCATCTCGCGGTACTGGGCGAGCTCGCCCTTGATCTTACCGGCGACCTTCTTCATCGCCTTCGTCTGGGCCGACGAGCCCACGCGGGACACCGAGAGGCCGACGTTCACCGCCGGGCGGATGCCCTGGTAGAACAGGTCGGTCTCGAGGAAGATCTGTCCGTCGGTGATCGAGATCACGTTGGTCGGGATGTAGGCCGAAACGTCGTTGGCCTGGGTCTCGATGACAGGAAGCGCGGTCAGTGATCCGTTACCGGCGGCATCGCCCATCTTGGCGGCGCGCTCGAGCAGGCGCGAGTGCAGGTAGAACACGTCGCCGGGATAGGCTTCGCGGCCCGGCGGGCGGCGCAGCAGCAGCGACATCTGGCGGTAGGCGACGGCCTGCTTGGAGAGATCGTCATACACGATCACGGCGTGCATGGCGTTGTCGCGGAAATACTCGCCCATGGCGCAGCCGGCGAAGGGGGCGATGAACTGCATCGGCGCAGCGTCCGAAGCGGTCGCGGCGATGACGATGGAGTATTCGAGCGCGCCGTTGTCTTCGAGCGACTTCACGAACTGTGCGACGGTGGAGCGCTTCTGACCGATTGCGACATAGACGCAATAGAGCTTGGCGTTCTCGTCGGTGCCGGCATGAGCCGGCTTCTGGTTCAGGATCGTATCGAGGGCGATGGCGGTCTTGCCGGTCTGGCGATCGCCGATGATCAGCTCGCGCTGGCCGCGGCCGACGGGGATCAGGGCGTCGATGGCCTTGAGGCCAGTGGCCATCGGCTCGTGAACCGACTTGCGCGGAATGATGCCGGGAGCCTTCACGTCGACGCGGCGACGCTCGGTGGTGGCGATGGGGCCCTTGCCGTCGATCGGGTTGCCGAGGGCGTCGACGACGCGACCGAGCAGCGCCTTGCCGACCGGAACGTCCACGATAGCGCCGGTGCGCTTGACGGTCTGGCCTTCCTTGATGTCGCGATCCGACCCGAAGATCACGATGCCGACGTTGTCCTGCTCGAGGTTGAGGGCCATGCCGCGCACGCCCGACTCGAACTCGACCATCTCACCGGCCTGGACGCTGTCGAGCCCGTAGGCGCGGGCGATACCGTCACCGACGGAGAGCACTTGGCCCACCTCGGTTACCTCGGCTTCCCGGCCGAAATTCTTGATCTGCTCTTTCAGGATCGCGGAGATCTCGGCAGCGCGGATGTCCATCGTCTGGCCTCTTTAAATCGAAACGAAGTTGCTGTGGAGAAACGGGAGCGGGCCTGCGCCGAAGCGCCGACCTCAGGCTTCCCGCATCGCGAGTCGAATACCGTTGAGCTTGGTACGCAGGGATGCATCCACCATCCGGCTGCCGATCTTGACGATGAGACCGCCGATCAGGGCCGGGTCGACGCGCAGATCGAGGTCGATCTCCGAGCGAGCCACATCGCGCAGGGACGCCTTGATCTCTTCGAGAACGGCGTCCGACGGGCGTTCGGCCACGGTCACCTCGGCACGTACGATCCCCTTCGATTCCGCCACCAAACGGCGGAAGGCGCGGATCATGTCGGGCAGCGCGAAAAGACGGCGGTTGGAGGCCGCGAGCCGGATGAAGTTCGCGCCGAGGCCGGTGAGACCGGCCTTGTCGAGGATGGCGCCGATGGCGGCTTCCTGCTGCTCACCGGTGAAAACCGGGCTGCGAACGAGGCGAGCCAGATCGGGGCTCTCCTTGAGAAGGGAATCAAAGCTCTGCAGGGTCGCCGCGACCGCATCGATCTGGCGCTCGTCGCGGGCCAGCTCGAACAGTGCGGAGGCATAGCGACCTGCTACGCCTGCAACCGGGGAACCCGCCTCGGAACTGGTCTGCGCCACGCGCCACTCTCTCTTTTAATCCGGCCCGAGGTTCCGGCCCGTGACACCGTTCTCGGCGTCGGCTCTGAAACCGTCAGGAATGGGAACCGCCTCGAAATACAGGTCTGAAACCCGTCCTCCCGGCGCGGCGAGGGCCTAGCATGCGTGTTGGGGAGGCGCAAGACGAAGACGGGCCTGCATAAGCTTGTGCGGCGCGCGGTCGTGCACTCATGTCCAATCCGCGAGAACGATGGCGAAGGTGAGGCGTCAGGCCGCCGGCGAAAGTTCAGGCCGTCAGCAGGCGATCTGATCGCAGCGACGCATGGCCCCGATCATCCGAGCGAGGGACTTCGCACCCGGATGTCCGAGAAGGCCGGTATTGCCGAGCACGTAGGAGGGAGTCGCCACGAGACCGAGATCGGCCGCCATGCGCATCTGCGCCTTCAACGCGAGACGCACCTCGTCGCTATCGGCGATCGTCTCGAGCTCCGAGGCGGGGACGCCCAAGGTGGCGGCGACCTGAAGCGCACCGGTGCCGTCGATCCGGCCGGGTCTGGCGAGCAGCTTCTGATAGAGCGTCCAGGCGGCGGCCGACCCCATCTTGCGCTGGATCGCCAATGCGACCTTCGCCGCCTGAGCCGATTGAGGCGAGAGAATCGGATTGTTGATAAGCCCGATTCGCAAAGCAGTATCGCTCGCGGCGAGAGACGTCATGTCGATCGCCGCCTTTCGGCAATACGGGCAATTGTAGTCGAAGAACTCGTAGAGCGTGATCTCCGCCTCGCGGGCCCCCACATAGGTCACGCCCTTCAGAGCAGGGATTTCCCCGACGATTTCACCCGGGAGCCGGGTGTTCGCGATTGGCCGGCCATCGTCGTTATCGACCTTGAAGGTCTGGCCGTAGCCCTGGGCATGGCCGCCGCGTAGTGACGCGACAAGGAAAGCCAGGCTCGCGGAACCGGCCAGGAACTTTCGACGGTCGATGGACATGCGAACGGGGCCTCGAAGGTGCGGGATCACCGATCATTCGGCGTCGCGTGTCGCGCCTCTTAATCCCGGTTCGAGATGGTATCCAGACCGTTGCTCCCCCGGGGGGAGTGCTCGCTCCGGAGGTCGCACGCATCCCGTCGATGAAATATTGTTCTAACTCCTCACAGAGAGTACCTCGACCGATTCCCCCTCCGATTCCAAGCAACATTCGTGTATTCTGAGGCAATGTGCATATCCGATAAACTTTCTGGCAGATTAAAATGAAATATACAGGGGATAGATTGAGCCGTACCGCAATAAACTAGGAGCATATTGGAGCTTTGTGCGCCAGTATTAAGCAACAATATTTATTCGCAACCTTTATAGCGCAGCCGTGACGGAAATTTTCTAGTTTTCATAATCCGTCGCAGGGATTGTTAACTCAATTGATAGGGAATCTCCTATATCGAATGACACAGGGCTGAGCGCGGCGGCCCGCCACAACCCTTACGCGTCAAATAGGGTGATGAACTTTTTTTCGAATACCGAATTCCGCTCACGGATCGCCGCATTGGATCGTTCGCAAGCGGTCATCGAGTTCGATACCGATGGCACCGTACTGACTGCAAACCGGAATTTTCTCGCCGCGATCGGCTACGAATTGTCCGAGATCCAGGGCAAGCATCACAGCCTTTTCGTCGAGCCGGCGTTCCGGGAGAGCCAGGATTACAAAGCCTTCTGGAGCGCGTTGGCCGCCGGCACCTTCCAGTCCGGCGAGTTCAAGCGCATCGGCAAGGGCGGGCGCGAGATCTGGTTGCAGGCCACCTACAATCCCATCCTCGGTCGCAATGGAAAGACCGAGAAGATCGTCAAGTTCTCATCCGACATCACCGAGCGCGTGATGCGCTCGATCAACCATGAGGGCCAGATCAAAGCCCTCGACCGCTCGCAGGCGGTCATCGAGTTCGCCCTCGACGGCACCATCCTCACGGCCAACCGGAACTTCCTCGACGTGATGGGCTACGACCTGTCCGAGATTCAGGGCCAGCCCCACAGCATGTTCGTCGGTCCCGATCTGCGGACAAGCGCGGCGTACAGGCGCTTCTGGGATGAACTCGGCCGAGGTGAGTATCAGGCCGACGAGTATCGGCGGATCGCAAAGGGTGGCCGCGAGGTCTTCATCCAGGGGACCTACAACCCGATCTTCGACCGGGACGGACGCCCGCTGAAGGTCGTCAAATTCTGCATCGACGTCACGCGGCAGGTGCTGGAGCGCCAGCGCCGCGCCGCTCTGCAGATCTCCATTGCCACCGACCTCAACGCCATCGCCGGTGCCGCTTCGGGCGCGTCGCTACAGGCCGGTCAAGCCGCTCAGGCCTCGACTCAGGTCTCTTCCGACATCCAGACCGTGGCGTCCGGCGCCGAAGAGCTCGCGGCCTCGGTGTCCGAGATCAGCATGCAGGTGACCCACGCCTCCGAGATCTCCAGTCAGGCGGTCAAGCAGGCCGAGAAAACCAGCACTATCATCGCCGGTCTCTCGGGCGCGGCGACCCGGATCGGCGAAGTCGTCGCCTTGATCCAGGGCATCGCCGCGCAAACCAATTTGCTCGCTCTCAATGCGACGATCGAGGCGGCACGGGCGGGAGAAGCGGGTCGGGGCTTCGCCGTGGTCGCGACCGAGGTGAAGGCTTTGGCCGCCCAGACTTCCAAGGCGACCGAGCAGATCAGCGCTCAGATCATGTCGACCCAGCAAGCGACTCAGGATGCGGTGGGTGCCATCACCTCGATCCAGGACACGATCATGACCCTGAACGAAGTCGCGAGCGCGATCTCGGCGGCGGTCGAAGAGCAGAGCGCGGTGACCCGCGAGATGTCGGCGAGCATGCAGACCGCCTCCAACGGCGTGGGCCAGATCACTAGCAGCCTCAGTGAGATTGCCCGCTCCACCGAAGAGGTCGATTCGGCCACTCAGAAGGTGAGGGTCGCCTCCCAGGAAGCCGCCTAGGGTCCCCTCTGCCGGTCCCTCGACGCTTCGCTCCAACGACGTCCGCGCCCTCCTTTGGCCGGGGGCGAAGCGCCTAACGCATCGCTCCCGGCCGGTCGCCTATCGCCCAGGCAAGCGCCTGTTCCAGCCGATCGTTACCCCAGAACAGCTCGCCATCGCCGGTCAGGAAGGTCGGGGCGCCGAAGATACCGCGCGAGCGTGCCTCTTCGCCGTTGACGCGCAGACGCCCCTTGTTGCCCTCTAGGGCCGCAGCCTTGAGGATCACGGTGCCATCGAGACCGAGCCCGTTGAGGACCCCCACGATGGCCGGCGGTTCGGCGATGGAGCGCCCCAGAGAGAACTGGGTCTCGTAGACGGCTTTCGAGAACGGAACGAGCCAGTCGTGATCCATGCCGTAGGTGGCTGCACGGGTCGCGCTCAAGCTGTTCTGCGGGAACGGGTCGGGCCGCTTCAACGGAGGCAGGCCTTGCCTCGCCGCCTCGCGCTCCACATCCCGCCACATATGCCGTCCCTTGGCCGGAAAGAGATTGAAGGGCGAGGAATTCCAGCCCTGGCTGGCGAAAATCGGGCCAAGGAGGAAGGGCCGCCAGCGCACTTCGACGCCGGCGGCTTCCGCCATCTCGTCGATCCGCATGGCCGCCAGGTAGGAATACGTGGAAGAGAACTCGTACCAGAATTCGAGGGTCGGCCGTCGCGGCATTCGTCGAATCTCCGGCGTGGGGTGACAAGCGGGGTTGAATTACGCAGTTTCGGCCGTCGGGGCCAGGGCAGCAACGGGCTCCGCTGACGCGGTGGTGGAAAGCGGGAGCGAACACCTCTGCAACGTCTCCTGCGGCATGCCGGTTGCACGACGCGGCTGTCGGCTGATAAGTCGCCCCGACTCCACGAGAACCGAAGCGAGCCCGATGTCAGACGTGAATCCGAAGCCCGTCAACAAGGTCGTGCTCGCCTATTCCGGTGGCCTCGACACCTCGATCATCCTGAAATGGCTGCAGACCACCTATGGCTGTGAGGTCATCACCTTCACGGCCGATCTGGGACAGGGCGAGGAGCTTGAGCCGGCGCGCAAGAAGGCTGAGCTGCTCGGCATCAAGCCGGAAAACATCTTCATTGAGGATCTGCGCGAGGAATTCGTGCGCGACTACGTCTTCCCGATGTTCCGCGCCAACGCGGTCTACGAGGGCGTCTATCTCCTCGGCACCTCCATCGCCCGCCCGCTCATCGCCAAGAAGCAGATCGAGATCGCCGAACGTCTCGGCGCCGATGCGGTCTGTCACGGCGCCACCGGCAAGGGCAACGATCAGGTCCGGTTCGAGCTCGGGTATTATGCCTTGAAGCCCGATGTGACCGTCATCGCCCCCTGGCGCGAATGGGATCTCAAGAGCCGCGAACAGCTGATCGCTTTCGCCGAGCAGCACCAGATTCCGATCTCCAAGGACAAGCGCGGCGAGAGCCCGTTCTCCGTGGACGCGAACCTTCTTCACGCCTCCTCCGAGGGTAAGGTTCTGGAGGACCCGGCCGATGAGGTGCCGGATTACGTCTATTCCCGTACGCTTTCGCCGGAAGAGGCCCCCGACACTCCGACCATCGTCACGATCGGCTTCGAGAAGGGCGACGCGGTCTCCATCGACGGCGAGCGCCTCACCCCTGCCACTCTCCTGGCCAAGCTCAATCAGCTCGGCCATGACAACGGCATCGGCCGCCTCGATCTCGTGGAGAACCGCTTCGTCGGCATGAAGAGCCGGGGCATGTACGAGACGCCGGGCGGCACGATCCTGCTGCCGGCCCACAGGGCCATCGAGTCGATCACGCTGGATCGCGGCGCGGCGCACCTCAAGGACCAGATCATGCCGCAATATTCGGAGCTGATCTATAATGGCTTCTGGTTCTCGCCGGAGCGCGAGATGCTCCAGGCCCTCATCGACAAGAGCCAGGAGATGGTCACCGGCGAGGTTCGGCTGAAGCTCTACAAGGGCGGCATCCACGTCATCGGCCGCACCAGCCCGAACTCGCTCTACGACCAGGACCTCGTCACCTTCGAGGAGGGCGCCGTGGCCTACGACCACCGCGACGCGGCGGGCTTCATCAAGCTCAACGCCCTGCGCCTGCGCACCTTGGCTCAGCGCAAGAAGAAGCTCGGGGCATAGGCCTTGGGATCCACCCCTCCCCCGTCGCGGGGAGGGGTTTACGCAGCGCTTAGACGGCGGACCAGCGGTTGCCCGCCTTACCGAAGGGGCCGGGGCCGAGATCGCCGTAGCGCAGGAAGATCTGCAGGGCCGGCTGCATCTCGTGATGCACCGCCGGTATTTCGGTCCCCGCTCCATAAGGCTCGGCCGTGTCGAAGGCAGGCACGTCGCGGCCGTCGTCCCAGACGATGTTCAGCTTCCTCACCAGCGCCAGATGCTCGTCCGTCACATCGAAGGTGACGTGCTCGGGCGTCTCTCCCGTCCCTTCGTCACGAAACACGTCGCCGACATCCTCCGACGAAAGCTTGGCCAGGGTGTTGTGATACGCGTAGCGGCCCGGCTTCAACACGGCATTGTGGATGAAGACCGCGAGCGCGTCGCCGAGCGCCCGGTGTTCCTCGTCCGCCCCATCATCGTCGCCGGTGACGTTGAAGATGTCGCCGTCACGGTCGGTGCTGCCATAGGGTGCGTCGGGATGCACGATGGGCGCGCCTTGCCCAGCCGGGTTCCAGGCCACCACCATCCGGCGGATCAGGGCGATCCGCTCGAGGGTGAGGTCGAAGGTTGTGCTGTCGGCCATGTCGCGTCCGCTATCGGTGTTGTGTGCGTCGTGTCTCGCATCCGCCCCATCACGGGCCGGCCCCGGCCGCCTGCCGGAGAATGGACGGCTCTATGACACGTGTTGCGGCAAGCCTCCACGTGTCTGGATTCAGCGAAGGCAGCCCATCAATCCACCGACCCCATTCATCCGCCCCTGGATGCGTGTGGCGACCGCACGCACGCCGCGAGACGGCAGGGCCGCATTGCGTTGGATCGGGTTCGGCAGAACGGCGGCGAGCAGGCTCGCCTCGCTGCGGTTGAGGTTCCGCGCGCTCTTTCCGAACCAGCGCTGCGCCGCCGCCTCGGCGCCGTACACACCGTCCCCCCATTCGGCGATATTCAGATAGATCTCCATCATGCGCCGCTTGCCCCATAGGGTATCGGCGATAACGGCTAGAGGAATCTCCATTCCTTTACGGATGACCGAACGCCCGGGCCAGAGGAACACGTTCTTCACCGTCTGCATGGAGATCGTCGAGGCGCCGCGGCTCGGCCCCTCGTCGTCATCCACCACGTCGCGCAGGGCGCCCCAATCGACGCCGTTATGCAGGCAGAAGCGCTGATCCTCCGAAGCGATGACGGCCTGGACCAGGAGCGGGGAGATCGCGTCCAGGGTGACCGCTTCGCGGCTGACGGGTTTGCCGGTCAACCATCGCGCCAGCATCAGGGTTGAGGGCGGCGTCAGCGCACTATAGACGAGCCCCAGAACAAGAATCAGGGCCAGCAACATGACGGGGAGCAGCATGAAGAGGCCGACCAGCCGCCTCACCCAATGCTTCCTTCGTCCTTGGCGGATGGAGCCGAGATCGCGCGCATGGCGTGATCGCGAATCGCTGTCATCTGCCGCACCGTCGCGCCGTTCCTGAATCCGTACCTCCCGCACAACGACGCGCCCATTCTTGACCAAGGCCCTTCTTACGATGACCTCACCAAAAGCATCCCACGCTTCGGTCAAGGCGGACGCATCTCAAGCGTTTTCCCACAAGCTTTCGAGCGTGGCCGACGCCGTCGAGGCGTTTCTGGCCGAACGCCTCGGTCCCGAGACGCAGACGGGCGAGATCACGCGTCCCACGCGGCTGATGGAGGCCATGCGCCATGCCGTGCTCGGCGGCGGCAAGCGTCTGCGCCCGTTCCTGGCGGTGGAGACGGCGCGGATGCTGGGCGGCTCCGAGGCCGGGGCGCTGGCCGCCGGTTCGGCCATTGAGCTCGTCCATTGCTACTCCCTCGTCCACGACGACATGCCGGCCATGGACGACGACGACATGCGCCGGGGCAAGCCTACGGTCCACAAGGCCTATGACGAGGCGACCGCCATCCTCGTCGGCGACGCGCTGCAGACGCTGGCCTTCGAGATTCTGGCAGATGCGACCTGGCAGCCGGATCCGTCGATCCGTGCCGACCTCGTTCTCGGCCTTGCAAAGGCGTCCGGCCTCGGCGGCATGGTCGGCGGCCAGATCCTCGATCTCGGGGCGGAAGGTCGCTTCGGCGCCGTATCCCTCGATGTCGAGGACACGCTGCAGCTTCAGGCGATGAAGACCGGCGCCATCCTGGCCTTCTCGGTGGATGCGGGTGCCCTTGTGGGCGGTGCGACGCCGGATCAGCGTGCCTCCCTATGGCGCTACGGCCTCGCCTTGGGCCAAGCTTTCCAGATCGCCGACGATATCCTCGACCGCGAAGCCTCTCCCGAAGCGATGGGCAAAGCCACCGGCAAGGATAAGGATGCCGGAAAAGCGACACTCGTCGATCGTCTCGGCATCGACGGCGCCCGGGCGGAATGCGACCGCCTCGTCGGCATGTGCGAAGAGGCCGTTTCTTCCTGGGGCGACAAAGCCCAGACACTGCGCGAAGCGGCACGCTTCACGGTCGCCCGCAAAGTGTGATGCGATCGCCCCACTGAACTCTGCCGCGATGTTGCATTGCGGCAGGTCCGTGATATCAGGCCTTCATGCATCTCAAGCGGTTCATCGATTTTCTCGGCCTGACGCCGCCGTAGGCTTAAGCCTACCGAATCGTGTTCCGTCCGTGACCGGAGAGCGCTTGAGCGCCCGGTCATCAAGATGCCTGTCCCTGCTGACGCTTCGCGCGCGGGGACGATGAAAGCCATTCCCCATGAACCGTCAGTCCTTCCGGAGCGAGTGGGCTCCCGACGTCACGCGTGAAATCCTGGCCGGCACGGTGGTCGCCCTGGCGCTGATCCCGGAGGCCATCGCCTTCTCGATCATCGCGGGCGTCGACCCGAAAGTCGGGCTCTACGCTTCGTTCTGTATCGCCGTCATTTCCGCTTTCGCCGGTGGCCGTCCTGCCATGATTTCGGCTGCCACCGGCGCCATGTCCCTCGTCATGGTCACGCTCGTGAAGGAGCATGGGCTCGGCTACCTGTTCGCGGCCACCATTCTCACCGGGTTGCTCCAGATCGTCGCCAGTGCCGTACGCCTCGGCAACCTCATGCGCTTCGTCTCGCGCTCGGTGGTCACAGGCTTCGTCAACGCCCTGGCGATCCTCATCTTCCTCGCGCAGATGCCGGAGTTGATCGGCCGCGGGCCGGTCGTCTACGCCATGACCGCCATCGGCCTCGCGATGATCTACGGCCTCCCCTACCTGACGAAGGCCGTCCCCTCACCGTTGATCACGATCCTCGTTCTCACCGGAATCTCGGTCTGGTTCGGGTTCGACATCAGGACCGTGGGGGACATGGGTGCCCTGCCGAGCGAATTACCGGTCTTCGCCCTCCCCCAGGTGCCGTTCACTCTGGAGACGCTGCAGATCATCCTGCCCTATGCCCTCACCCTGGCGATGGTCGGCCTGCTCGAGAGCATGATGACGGCGGCCATCCTCGATGAGATGACCGACACGACCTCCAACAAGAACCGCGAATGCGCCGGCCAGGGCCTCGCCAACGTCACCTCCGGCCTCTTCGGCGGCATGGCCGGCTGCGCCATGATCGGGCAATCGGTCATCAACGTCTCGTCCGGCGGGCGGGGCCGTCTCTCGACGCTGTGGGCGGGCGCGTTCCTGCTGTTCCTCATCGTGGTTCTCGGCCCCTCTGTGGCGCGAATCCCGATGGCGGCCCTCGTCGCGGTAATGATCATGGTCTCGATCAACACCTTCCAGTGGAACTCCGTGCGGACCCTGCTGACCCACCCGAAGAGTTCGAGCGCAGTGATGCTCGGAACGGTGGCCGTCGTCGTGACGACGCATGACCTCGCCAAGGGCGTGCTGTTCGGGGTCGTTCTCTCGGGGTTGTTCTTCGCCCACAAGGTGACGCGGTTCTTCGGTATGTCGTCGGTACGCGACGAGGCCAGCCGCATCCGCACCTACCGGGTGACGGGCCAGATCTTCTTCGCCACCGCGGAGGCGTTCCATTCCGCCTTCGATTTCCGCGAGGACGACCTGAACGGGGTCGTGATCGATCTCTCCGCCTCGCATTTCTGGGACATCACCAGCATCAGTGCTCTCGATAGGGTGGTGCTGAAATTCCGGAACCACGGCATAC
The DNA here is from genome assembly GCF_979256025.1 of Methylobacterium sp. AC832. Taxonomy (NCBI): domain Bacteria; kingdom Pseudomonadati; phylum Pseudomonadota; class Alphaproteobacteria; order Hyphomicrobiales; family Methylobacteriaceae; genus Methylobacterium; species Methylobacterium sp. AC832. Next base: position 921,192 of record NZ_CEEDMV010000001.1, on the reverse strand, counting down.
CTGTCGAGATCGTCGGAATGAACACGGCGACGACCACCCTCGTCGATCGGGTCGGCACCCATCAGAAGCCCGGTGCGGCCCTCGCGGGGCCGGGTCACTGATCGACGGGACGAGCGGGATCGAGCGGGAGACTTGCCAAGCGCCCGAGCCCGTCGCTACAGCCGCGCGACGCATCACCCCTTGCCCGCGAGTGCTCCCATGACCGCCTACAAGCTCCTCCTCCTCCCCGGTGACGGCATCGGCCCGGAGGTGATGGCCCAGGTGAAGACCGTGATCGGTGCACTCGCCGAGACCGGTCTCGCCACGTTCGAGACCGAGACCGACCTCGTCGGCGGCTCGTCCATCGACGCTCACGGCGTGCCCCTCACCAACGAGGCCCTCGCGCGGGCGGACGCGGCGGATGCGATCCTGCTCGGCGCGGTGGGCGGCCCAAAATGGTCCGGCGTCGCCTACGACATCCGCCCCGAGGCCGGGCTTCTGCGGCTCCGCAAGGATCTCGGCCTGTTCGCGAATCTGCGGCCGGCGATCTGCTACCCGGCGCTGGCGGATGCGTCCGCGCTGAAACGCGAGCTCGTCGAGGGTCTCGACATCATGATCGTGCGCGAACTCACCGGCGGCGTCTATTTCGGTGAGCCGAAGGAAATCACCACCCTCCCCGACGGCACCAAGCGCGCCGTGGATACCCAGGTCTACACCACGGGCGAGATCGAGCGGATCGCCCATGTGGCCTTCGATCTGGCGCGCAAGCGCTCGGGCCGCGTGGCCTCGGCCGAGAAGCACAACGTGATGAAATCCGGCGTCCTGTGGAAGGAGGTCGTCACCAAGGTCCATTCCGAGCATTACAGCGATGTCGAGCTCGAGCATGTGCTCGCCGACAATTGCGCCATGCAGCTGGTGCGCCGCCCGAAGCAGTTCGACGTCCTCGTGACCGACAACCTCTTCGGCGACGTGCTCTCGGATGTAGCGGCGATGCTCACCGGCTCCCTCGGCATGCTGCCCTCCGCTTCGCTCGGAGCAGTGGATTCGAAGGGAAGCCGCAAGGCACTGTACGAGCCGGTCCATGGCTCGGCGCCCGATATTGCGGGCCAGGATCTCGCCAACCCCATCGCCATGATCGGCTCGCTCGCCATGGCGTTGCGCTACTCGTTCGGCCTCGGCGAGGCGGCCGACCTACTCGACGGCGCGATCACCGATGCGCTCGCGGCGGGTGCCCGAACGAAGGATATCGCCGGAGAGGGCGTGACGCCGCTGGGGACCGCCGGGATGGGCGAGGCCGTCGTGGCGGCTCTCAAGTCGCGGGTGCGCTGAAGCGAGAACCGCGGTCTCGTCCGGACATGAAAAAGGGGCCGACCCAACCGGGTCGGCGCCTTTTTCGGTCCATCGTCCGAAGACTGCTCTTAGTAGGGGTTGCCGTTGCGAGAGACGTATGAGGTGGGGTCGATTGCATCGACACCGGAGAAGTCGATGTTGTGGATCGCGCTGGAACGGGCGCCCACGAACGGGCCGTTGGTGATCGGATCGGGCAAGATCGCGCCGCCGAAACGATCGTTGCGGCCGTAGGGCGGCGAATTCAGGTAGCTGGCCGTGATGAAGTGCGGGTTGGTCGCCGGGTTGCTGATCGAACCGTTATTCGCCTCGACGACATTGCCGGCATCGAGCCAGCTGCGCGGACGGATGCGGATCGGCAGCGGCTGGCTGACGCGGATACCGGGGGCGTAACGACCCTGCGCCTCGACAGCGGTGCTCGCGCCGACAGCGGTAAGGGTGAGTGCGCCCATCAGGGCAATCGTGGCAGTGCGCATGACGGACCTTCGTTGAACCTGTGTGAGATTAGGCCCGATTTCCTTAAGAAACTCGGCCATTCTTGGTGAGTAGACGTGCCAGCGGCGCTGTTGTTCCCGGCCTAAGGCCGCGCTTGGTCGCTTCGCCGCAGTTTCGCCTCATTATGTCGGATTCGGCGTTTCGAGATCGATCCGGTTTCTCCGGCGGCCTCTCGGTTGGGGACGGCCGCGACACGCGGCGCGCAGCCCTCTACCCGCCGTTCCTCGAACACGCGATACGCCGCTTCGAGGCCTGCGGAAGCTTGGCCATTCAGAACGAGCTTGTCCAGGGCGCAGACGATGGCCCGCGGCTCCGGCGGCTGGCTCAACGGAGCGCAGAGCCAGCCATCGATGCGCGGGGTCAGTGGAATCAGCCCGCTCTGCCCCGCATTGGAGAAACCGGTACAGATCCGCGTCACCGGACCGCTCAACGTGGCTTCCAAGGTCTCGAGCGGACCGAACTTGGTAGCGATCAACCCTCGTTCGCCGGATCGTACGACGGCGAGTCCCTGCCCGTCCGCGGCCCGTCGAGCGATGGTGACGAACAGGCTCACGGGAGGTGTGGAGCCCTCTGTGACGGTGAGGCTGAGATAGGGTGCATCCGCCGCGTCGAATTTACCCTGTGAGAGACGGTCCTCCCGCTGGCCCGTGGCCGGGTTGATCCGTGCTGGCTCGATCTTCGCCTGATCGAGGGCGTCAGGATCGTCGAGCCGATAACGCGGGGCCGTTTCGGCAATGGGCAGAGCCTGGCGAACATTCACGGCGGCGGTGGGGACGAACGGCTGGGCATTCGTGTCGGTCGAGACAATCGCCCCCGACTTCGTCTCATCGTGTTTCGGCTCACCACCGACGAACTGCCCGGCTGCGCCGACACAAGCGAGTGCCGCGACACAAGGCACGGCAAGCCGCAATGACGAGCGAGCCTTGCGCTTGGGGAGCCGATGGCTGGTTTCGTCCTGTACGGCGATGCGATGCATGAAACCCTGAAACCGGTGACTCTTCTGGAGGCTTTCGCCGCGTGCGAGCGACCATGCTCTCGAGGCTCCGTAGGCCGGGTTTCACACCGGGTGACCGGACGAGGGTTTTCGATTTTGCGGTGAATCAATCGTTGCCCGATACACCTTGCGTCTATCGGCAGGTCCTGTTTGTGCCGCGACGAAAGTCTCGCGTGCAGCGCAACTCTTGACAGTCGCGGAGACGAGGCGTCTTGCTCCGCCGCTTGAAGTCAAAGTGGTCCTATCGAAGGGTCGAACGGGACGGGGCGTGCCGGCAAGTCCGCGGGACGACGCGTTTTCGCAGCCGGCCGGTTAATCAGGTCGTGATCGGGAAACCCTGCGGATTCTCATGGGACCGGTACACGGAGACTTGCCAACGACCCTGCCAGCGGTGCCGAGGCGATGAGCCCGGCCCTGGCGGGGAACCAGGGCATCACGAAGCGGAGTTGGAGAGATGGGTTACAAGGTCGCCGTCGTCGGTGCCACGGGCAATGTTGGCCGTGAGATGCTCGACATCCTGTCGGAGCGGGCGTTCCCCGCCGATGAGGTCGTGGCTATCGCCTCGCGCCGCAGCGCCGGGCAGGAAGTCTCTTTCGGTGACAAGATCCTGAAGGTGAAGGCGCTCGACACCTACGATTTCTCCGACACCGATATTTGCCTGATGTCCGCTGGCGGCGAGACGTCGAAGGAATGGTCGCCGCGCATCGGCCAGACCGGCTGCGTCGTCATCGATAATTCGTCGGCCTTTCGCTACCATCCCGACGTGCCGCTGATCGTTCCGGAAGTGAATCCGGAAGCCATCACCGGCTTCTCGAAGATGAACATCATCGCCAACCCGAACTGCTCCACGGCGCAGCTCGTCGTCGCCTTGAAGCCCCTGCACGACGTGGCCAAGATCACCCGCGTGGTGGTGGCGACCTATCAGTCGGTCTCCGGCGCCGGCAAGGAAGCCATGGACGAGCTGTTCCAGCAGACCCGTTCGGTCTTCACCGCCGGTCAGATGACCATGGAGAAGTTCCCCAAGCGCATCGCCTTCAACGTCATCCCGCAGATCGACGTGTTCCTCGACGACGGCTCCACCAAGGAAGAGTGGAAGATGGTGGCCGAGACCAAGAAGATGCTCGATCCTAAGATCAAGCTGACGGCGACCTGCGTGCGCGTGCCGGTGTTCATCGGCCATGCCGAGGCGGTGAACGTCGAATTCGAGCACCCGATCTCTCCCGAAGAGGCCACCGCCCTCCTCCGTTCGGCACCAGGCATCCTGGTCGTCGATAAGCGTGAGCCCGGCGGCTACATGACCCCGCACGAGGCGGCCGGCGAGGACGCAACCTATGTCTCGCGCATCCGCGCGGATTCGACGGTCGATAACGGCCTCTCGTTCTGGTGCGTCGCCGATAACCTGCGCAAGGGCGCGGCCCTGAACACGGTGCAGATCGCCGAGATGCTGATCAACCGGAAGCTCCTGAAGGAGCGGGCAGCGGCCTGATCACTCCACTTCCAGTCCTCGGGCCGAAACCCATCGACCGGCCATTGTCATTGACGCCGTCCCGTTCACGGGGCGGCGTTTTTTTATGGCCAATCCCCCTAACGAAGCAGGAGGAAATGCATTTCAATTGAAAATGTTCCTATTTTAGGATAGCCAGGATTAGAACAAAACACGAACATTGGTGATCGCGATGTGGGGCACTTCCAAACGCGGGCATGAAGCCGAAACCCTCCGTCGCCAACTCGCCATACTGGCGACGGAGACAAAACTGATCCGACTCCAGCAGAGCCTGGACCGGAAGTACGATCCAGCCCAGCCCCGTGCGCCCGCCGGCCAAAGCGATGGTGGGCGGTGGGTCTCCGACGGAGGCGTCGGAGGCAGTCGCCTGACCGATCGTCCATCAACCGGTCAGACACTCCGATCCTCCATCGATAACGGAAGCACGTCAGGCAGGTCCACGCGAGAGGAAACCGTCACCAATAACGGGGCTCGGATTCTATCGCTGCGTATTCGCTCGGGACGCGGAGAGTGGGACGACCAGCACGCCGTCGTCACACCGGATGGCGAAAGCAGGATTTTCGAGAATTCGGGCGACGTTCAGACCATCCGCGACGGGGCATCGGGAGAGGTTCTCTCGCGTGGCGCGTTCGCGTTATCCGAATCGCAATCCCAGCCCACAATACAACAGGTCTTTCTGCCGGCTTTCGTCGTCGCTCCGGCCGTCAAGGTCACTCTTCAAGCGGCGGCGCTTCTCTTCACCTATCTGGAAGCTCGGAGGCCGGGATTCGGCAAGGCACCGGGCAGAACGGCACTGCGCTACGACTTCGACCCAGATCCGGACAAAAAACTTCCCCTCATTTGGGTTGGTCCGGTCGATCAGACGACACTCGACCAAGCTTGTCCACGCAACGCCGAAGTGCAAGCCGTAACGGACGAGGCGACGAAACGGCTGACAGCCTTGAATCCCCTTCTGACGAGACAGCAACTCGGCACCATGATCCATGTCGATATCGCACACACATTCATTGCCAGGGCTTATCCCGATGTGCGCGTCGAATTTTCGATAAGCAGTACCGGCGATGAAGCAGATTATGGAGAAAAGGGTTCAGCACGCCTCGATCTTTTCGAACTCTCACCAAATCAAACAGTCTGCGTCTATGATTATAAAACTGGATCGGCGGGGCTAAGCTCAAAAAGAGCGTTGTTTCTAGGCAGATCCGCCAAGAAATTTTGGCCGCAATCAAATGGTATAATTATCATTCAAGTGAGGCCGATAAAATGACGACCATTAAACAAATTAAAGGCCTTGCCAATAATTTGCTTGACAAAAATATTGATCTTGTCGCTGCTGGTAGAAACTCCTTCTGGCTTCTCCCCATCGAATCTATAGGACGATTGATCCACCTCGATCGGACGAGCAATCCGGCCTATTGCGTTGCAAGCTGGTACCTCGTCGAGTTCTTCATGCCCGGAGTTCGTTCATCGTCCTCACTCGGGCGATGCAGCGAAAGGATTGCCCGTTCTGAAGGCTTCGAGGGTGGCCAGGGCTGGTTCTGGTCCGACCCGACGATCTACGACGATTTCCTCACCCGCGTCGAAGCGGATGCCCTGGCGATCCTTCGCCCCCTGGACACGACGCGAAAGTGTCTCGACTTCGCCCGCACCCGTCCCGCCACGGTCGGACGTCTCGGTCTGGACTGGCATCTCGTCGCCTGCATTGCGCTCGGCGAACTCGATGAGGCTCGGACGATCTGGTCCAAGATAGGTAAGCATTACCGCAACGGGGCCGTGATGGAGGATGTGCACTGGCAGTTGATCAACGACCGGACCTGCCTCATCGGCGAGCCGCTCATGGCCGACGATCGGGACGCTCTCGCCACCTTGTTGCATCGCTGGGAAGCCGAGACCATCGTCGGAAGTCCCCTCGAACCATTTTGGAGACCGAGCCTGTTTCCCCTGGAGGAGGATGCATCGGCCGCCCCGTAAGTGGGCGAGAAGACTAGGGCGACAGGCAAGCCGGCATTAGACCGATGCCTCCAACGCCGCCACATCCCCACCACTGATCGCCGGCAGGCACCGGGTGATCCGCTCGGCATCCCAGTCCCACCACGCCACGGCCTGGAGCCGCGCGGCGATATCGGGCGGTACGCGCATCCGCACGAGCGTGGCCGGGTTGCCGGCGACGATGGCGTAGGGAGGTACGTCGCGGGTGACCACGGATTTGGCGGCGACCACGGCTCCGTCGCCGATGCGGATTCCCGGTAGGATCGTGCTGTCGTAACCGAGCCAGACATCGCTGCCGATCACCGTGTCGCCCCGGTTGGGAAAGGCCATCTCTTCGGGGAAGCGTCCGGCCCAGGCGCTGCCGAAGATAACGAACGGGTAGGTGGAGGGCGCGTCGAGGCGGTGGTTGCCCCCGTTCATGAGGAAGCGCGTGCCCGCCGCAAACGCGCAGAAGCGACCGATTCGCAAGCGGTCGCCCAGGAAGGCGAAGTGGTAAAGGATGTTGTCGAGGAAGGCCTCCGGGCCGGCAGGGTCGTCGTAATAGGTGTAGGCGCCGACCTCGACATTCGGCGGCAGTTCAAGATTGCGAATGAAGGTGATGCGGCTGTGTCCCGGGACGGGGTGGAGGCAGTCTGGATCGGGTCCGAATGACGAATCGGCAGTCATAGTCGGAGCTTCCTGAAAAGGGTTTGGGGAAGAAGCGGGATGGGCGCGCTCTACCGAGGAACGCCACGTGAAATAGCTTGAAACGAGGCGACGATCGGATTAGCTATAGAGCATCAGTTCTGGTTGCAGTCTTGAGGCTGCGGTTCGGGAGTGGGCCCCACCGGGTCCGCTCTTTTTTATTGCCGCAACGCCTCTCGCACCGGATCGCTTCACGCAAGGCCGGACATACAGCGCAGCATGGCGGACACTTCCGAAAAACGTCTGATCACTGAGACCGGCGTCGCCGCACGGGTCGTGCAGGTCATCGAGGCATCGATCGAGGGCCTCGGCTATCGCGTGGTCCGGGTGCGGGTGTCGAGCGCCAATGGCTGCACCGTGCAGATCATGGCCGAGCGGCCCGACGGCACCATGACGGTGGACGATTGCGAGACCGTGAGCCGGGCGATCTCTCCCCTCCTCGATCTCGATGACCCGGTGGGCAAGGCCTATTATCTGGAGATCTCCTCCCCCGGCATCGACCGGCCGCTGGTACGGGCCGTCGATTTCGAGCGTTGGGCCGGCTACGAAGCCAAGATCGAGCTGGCGATACCCCTCGACGGCCGGAAGCGGTTTCGCGGGATCATCCGAGCCCCCAACCCGGATGGCCTCACGGTGCCGATCGATCTGCCCGACGTGAAGGAGGGCCTGCCGAGCCGCATCGACCTTCCCCTCCGCGATCTCGGCGACGCCTACCTCGTCCTCACCGACGATCTCGTGCGTGAATCGCTCCGACGTGGCGGCGGGCCACCGCCGATGCTGGACGATGAGGACGAAGACGAGAGCGAGGAGGGTGACGAGGCTGAAGTCGCGCCTCCCGTCCCTCTCAAGAAAAAGGTCGAGCGGCCGCTGAAGCCCAAGGCGTCGGCCAAGCCCAAGCCGGAAAAGATCGAGACCGAGGCAAGTCGGGCCAACAAGGCCAAGCCAGTCCGCACCAAGGCGGTACGGGTCAAGGACGACGGCAAGCTTCATTAGAGCATTCGTTCGGAACTCCGGCGGGCGCCCAATGGTGCGCTGAGGGTTCCGAGAAGAACATACGACGAAAAGAAGGACGAAATCCGATGGCTGTCGTCAGCGCCAACAGACTCGAACTCCTGCAGATTGCCGAAGCGGTCGCCCGCGAGAAGGTGATCGACCGCTCCATCGTCATCGACGCCATGGAGGAGGCCATCGCCAAGGCCGCTCGCTCCCGTTACGGCGCGGAGACGGATGTCCATGCAGAGATCGACCCCAAGACCGGCGCGCTCCGCCTGTCCCGCCATCTCGTGGTGGTGGACGAGGTCGAGAACGACGCCCGCGAGGTCACACTGGATCAGGCTCGGCGCTACAATCCGGGCGCGCTCGTGGGGGACGTGATCTCCGACACGCTGCCGCCCTTCGATTTCGGCCGCGTCGCCGCTCAATCAGCCAAGCAGGTCATCGTTCAGAAGGTGCGTGACGCCGAGCGCGACCGTCAGTTCGACGAGTACAAGGACCGCATCGGCGAGATCGTCAACGGCCTGGTCAAGCGGGTCGAGTACGGCAACGTCATCGTCGATCTGGGACGCGGCGAGGGCATCGTGCGCCGTGACGAGATGATCCCGCGCGAGACCTTCCGCCCCGGCGACCGTATCCGCTCCTACCTGTTCGACGTGCGCCGCGAAGTGCGTGGACCGCAGATCTTTCTGTCGCGCTCCCACCCGCAATTCATGGCCAAGCTGTTCGGCCAGGAAGTGCCCGAAATCTATGACGGCATCGTCGAAGTGAAGGCGGTCGCCCGCGATCCGGGCTCGCGCGCCAAGATCGCCGTCATCTCGCGGGACGGCTCCATCGACCCCGTCGGTGCCTGTGTCGGCATGCGCGGCTCCCGCGTCCAGGCGGTTGTGGGCGAATTGCAGGGCGAGAAGGTCGACATCATCCCGTGGTCGGAAGACCAGGCGACCTTCATCGTCAATGCGCTCCAGCCCGCTGAAGTGGTCAAGGTGGTCCTCGACGAGGAGGCCGACCGCATCGAGGTGGTGGTGCCCGACGACCAGCTCTCGCTGGCGATCGGCCGTCGCGGCCAGAATGTGCGCCTCGCCTCACAGCTCACCGGGTGGGACATCGACATCCTCACCGAGGCCGAGGAATCCGAGCGGCGCCAGAAGGAATTCGCCGAGCGTACCGCGGTCTTCATGGCGGCCCTCGACGTCGACGAGACGGTAGGTCAGCTCCTCGCGGCGGAGGGTTTCCGGAACGTCGAGGAAATCGCCTATGTCGAGCCGGGCGAGCTCGCCAACATTCAGGGCCTCGACGAGGAAAGCGGCACGGAGATCCAGGCTCGCGCCCAGGATCACCTCGCCCGCGTCGAATCCGAATTCGATGCCAAGCGCCAGGAACTCGGCGTCGCTGACGACTTACGCGAGATCGATGGCGTGACCACGCCCATGCTCGTGGCCTTCGGCGAGAACGACGTGAAGTCGATAGAGGATCTCGCCGGCTGCGCCACGGATGACCTTGTCGGCTACACCGAAGGTCGCGGCCCCGAGGCCACCAAACATGCGGGCTATCTCGACGGGTTCGAAATCTCCCGTGCCGAGGCTGAGGCCATGATCATGGCGGCTCGCGTCAAGGCTGGTTGGATCGAAGCACCCGTTGAGGCTGACGAGGGCGAACAGACCGACGGGGAACCCGAGGCAGTCTGATCCCAGGCGACTTCACCGCCTTCTCCCTCAACGATCGTCGGAGACGAAATCGAGGGAGAAGGTGACGACAACGTCCAAGCGCAGAACGACCGGGTCAATGCTCGGGCCTCGAATCGCTACCCTGCCATAACGTGACTTGGCAGGTCCGGCACGGCCGAACAGCCCAAGACGTAGAAGGGTCCAACCGCCATATGACGGGCGAATACGCAGATGCAGCGCAAGATGCCGCTGAGCCGGAGCCGAGCACTTTGCTCGATTCCGGCTTCGGGCGCGGTCGGCGCAATGCAATGCGCACATGCCTTGTCACCCGAATGTCGCAGAATCTGGAAGGCATGATCCGCTTCGTTCTGTCTCCCGACGGGGAAGTGGTGACGGATCTGAAGGCGAAACTGCCAGGACGCGGCGCATGGCTCACTGCCAGTCGCGTCACGGTCGAGGCCGCGCTGAAGAAGCGGCTGTTCCAACGCGCCTTCAAGACCAAGGATGCGGCCGCACCGGCGGACCTCGGTGACAGGATCGCAGCGATCCTGCGGGAAGACCTGCGCCAATCCTTGTCGCTCGCCAACAAGGCAGGCTGCCTGGTCGCCGGTTTCGCCAAGGTCGAGTCCGCCATTGCGGACAAGGCAGGTGTCGCAGCAGTGATTCAAGCCTCCGACGGTAGCGCGGACGGTAGAAGGAAGATCGCCGCGGCATTGCACCGGAGGCATGGCGATGCCATATCCCGTGTCCCGGTCATCGATGATTTGTCCAATGCAGAATTGGACATGGCCTTGGGTCGGGATCATGTGATACATGCGGCGCTTGTCGCAGGAGTCGGGAGCACCGGCTGCCTTGCGCGTTGGCGTCGGCTACGCTCTTTCGAGGGCAGGCCTACGACAGCCGAGGAGGCCGGTTACGCCCGAGCAGGGCAAACCGCTTCGACTCTGCAGGACGACGACGAGACGGATTTACCCGGCGCACAGCAGTTTGCCGGTTCACGGGACGATGGAAACCCTCAGGGTTTGGACTGAATGAGCGATACGAATAATCCGGGCGACAAGACGCAGGCACGACCCCCCTCGAAGCCGCTGTCCTTGAAGCGCCCGATCGAGCAGGGAACGGTGCGTCAGAGCTTCTCCCATGGCCGCTCCAAGCAGGTCGTGGTCGAGACTGTGAAGCGCCGTGTCATCGGGGCGGCACCGGCCGCTCCTGTTCGCGAAACGCAACCGGTCGCTCCGGCGTCCCGTGTGGCGCCGCCCGCTCCCGCGGTCCCGCGTCCCGCCCAGCGGGCGGCGTCCGGCGTCGTGCTTCGGACATTGAGCGAGCAGGAGCGCGATGCACGCGCCGCTGCCCTCGCCGATGCCCAGCGACGTGAGCAGGAAGCCCGCCGCAAGGTCGAGGAAGAGGCTGCAGTGCAGCGTGCTCGCGAGGCTGAGGTAGCCCGCCAGCGCGAGGCCGAGGAGCGTCGCCGCCAGGAAGAGGAGCGTCAGCGCGCCGAGGAGCAGGCTCGCCTGCGTGCCGAGGAAGAGGCTGCTCGCGAGGCGGCTCGCGCTGCCGAAGCCGCAGCCAAGGAAGCCGCCGCGGCGGCTCCTGCCGCAGCTGCTCCGTCTGCGCCCGCACGGCCCGTTTCCAAGACCGTGCCGATGGCTCCTGTCTCGGCTCCGATCTCGCCGGCCCCGAAGCCCGCTCCGGCAGCACCCGCTCCCGCACCGCAGGCTGCGGCGCCCGCGCGTCCGGCAGCTCCCGCTGCCCGTCCCCCTCTGACGGCTCGCCCGACGCCTGCAGAGCCGCGCAAGACCATCACGGCCGACGTGCGCAAGCCGCGCGATTTGAACTTCATGGCCCGCCCGGCTCCCGCACCCGAGCCTGAGGCGGCTCCCACCGCTGCCACGGCCGCACGTCCGGCCGGTGCGACGCCTGCCGCCCGCGCGCCGGGTCGGCCTCAGGCTGCCGAGGAGGAGAGCGAGCAGAAGCGCGTCATCCGCCGCCCTGGCATGCCGCTTAAGATCATCACGCCGCCCAAGACACCCAAGCAGCCGGGCGGCGACCGTAATCGTGGGCGCCTGACCATCGCCACCGCCACGTCAGGCGAGGACGAGCGTACACGCTCCGTTGCTTCGTTCCGTCGCCGCCAGCAGCGCATGAGCGGCAACCGGCAGGTGGAGCAGAAAGAGAAGCTCTCCCGCGAGGTGACGATCCCCGAGACGATCACCATCCAGGAACTCGCCAACCGCATGTCGGAGCGGGCCGTGGACGTGATTCGCTTGCTCATGAAGCAGGGTGAGATCCACAAGATCACCGACGTGATCGATTCGGATTCTGCCCAGCTCATCGCCGAGGAACTCGGCCACACCGTACGCCGCGTCGCCGAGTCCGACGTCGAAGAGGGCTTGTTCAACGACGAGCCGGATCTCGAAGAGGATCTCGATCCGCGTCCGCCCGTCGTGACCATCATGGGCCATGTCGATCACGGCAAGACCTCGCTGCTCGACGCCATCCGCAAGACGGCCGTCGTCTCCGGCGAAGCCGGTGGCATCACGCAGCATATCGGTGCCTATCAGGTCGCATCGCCATCCGGTGACATGGTCACCTTCATCGACACCCCCGGCCACGCGGCGTTCACCTCCATGCGCGCCCGTGGCGCCAAGGTGACGGATATCGTCGTGCTCGTGGTGGCGGCCGATGACGGTGTCATGCCCCAGACGGTGGAGGCGATCAGCCACGCGAAGGCGGCCGGCGTGCCGCTCATCGTGGCGATCAACAAGATCGACAAGCCCGATGCGAACCCGCAGCGGGTGCGTACCGAGCTTCTGCAGCATGACATCCAGGTCGAGTCCATGGGCGGCGAGACCCTGGAATTCGAAGTCTCCGCCAAGACCGGCGACGGTCTGCCGGATCTCCTCGAAGGTCTGCAGCTGCAGGCCGAAATCTTGAACCTGCGTGCCAACGAGGCACGCGACGGCGAGGGTACGGTCATCGAGGCCAAGCTCGATCGCGGTCGCGGTCCCGTCGCCACGGTGCTCGTGCAGCGCGGCACCCTCTTCACCGGCGACATCGTCGTTGCTGGTGCCGAGTGGGGGCGTGTCCGCGCCCTCATCGACGACAAGGGCGAGAGCATCCCTTATGCCGGCCCGTCGGTGCCGGTGGAGGTACTCGGCTTCAACGGAACTCCGGATGCGGGCGACCGCGTGGCGGTGGTACCGAACGAAGCCCGTGCCCGCGAAGTCACCGAGTATCGCGCCCGTCAGAAGCGTGAGCGGATTGCTGCACGAACTGGCGGTGCGAACCGCTCGCTCGTGGACATGATGCGCGACCTGAAGGAAGGCCTCGGCCGCAAGGAACTGGCTCTCGTCATCAAGGGCGACGTGCAGGGTTCAGTGGAAGCCATCATCGGCGCGTTGGAGAAGCTCGGCAACGACGAGGTGTCAGCGCGCATTCTGCTCGCGGGCGTCGGCGGCATCACCGAGTCGGACGTGACCTTGGCGGAGGCTTCGAAGGCCGTCGTCATCGGCTTCAACGTGCGTGCCCATAAGGAAGCGCGCGAGTCAGCCGAGAACAAGGGCGTCGAGATCCGCTACTACAACATCATCTACGACCTCGTGGATGACATCAAAGCGACCCTCTCGGGCATGCTGCCGCCGACCTTGCGCGAAGAGCGCCTCGGTGAGGCGCAGATCCTGCAGATCTTCGACGTGTCGAAGGTCGGTAAGATTGCCGGTTGTCGCGTCACCGACGGTGTCGTGCAGCGTGGCGCCCATGTCCGCCTGATCCGCGACAGCGTCGTGATCCACGAGGGCAAGCTGTCTCAGCTGAAGCGCCTCAAGGACGACGCGAAGGAAGTCGGTTCAGGTTACGAGTGCGGTATGTCCTTCGAGAACTTCCAGGACATGCGTGCTGGTGACACGATCGAGTGCTACCGGGTCGAGGAGATCCGCCGCACGCTCTAAAAGCGACGCGGCTTGACGAACCCGGCGGCTGCAGCGCGCGCTGCAGCCGCCGTTTTGTTTTGCAGACGGCCGGTACGTCTGAGCGCCCCCGCAAAACGGGGCGCCCAGTCCAGGCGATCCCGGATCCGAGACCCAAGCGACAATGGCTCAGAAACCCAATCCTAGTGGTCCTTCGCAGCGCCAGCAGCGCGTGGCCGAACTTATCCGCCACGCCATCGCAGAAGTGCTTCAGCGCGGCGACATCCAGGATCCTGTCCTGGGCTCGCATGTCATCACCGTGCCGGAAGTGCGTATGTCGCCCGATCTCAAGATCGCCACGGCCTACATCATGCCGCTCGGCGGCCTCGACGAGAAACCGGTCATCGCGGCTCTTGAACGCAACAAGAAAGCACTGCGTCAGGAAGTTGCCCGCCGGGTGAATTTGAAATTTGCGCCCGATCTACGCTTCCTGCGAGACGAGACCTTCGACGAAGCGGATCGGATCGACGCCCTTCTCAGGTCCGAGAAGGTGCGGCGCGATCTCGAATCGCAGCCGCGCGATGCGGACGAGCCAGACGCAGGCGTGTAGGTTCGGCCATCTCGACGAGGTTCATTGGACCCGGAAAGCGGACGCCTCGCGTTACACCCCATCAAGAACTGACCCTGGCGTCGATAGGTATTACGGAGCTGCCAAAGCTGCCGCTTCCATCGCGCCGCCGACGAGGACATCATGATCAACGATCCAACGATCGAGAATCCCGACGTCGCCACTCCGTCGCCCCACCGTTCCGGCGAGGAAAGACCCTCACAGGGTCGCCGCCAGCAGCGCGGCCAAGCCTCCGACAGGCCCAAGCGTCGCGATGTGAACGGTTGGGTCATCCTGGACAAAGGCGTCGGAATGACCTCGACCCATGCGGTCGCAGTGGTGAAGCGTGCCTTCAATGCGAAGAAGGCGGGCCATGCCGGCACGCTCGATCCATTGGCCTCCGGCATCCTGCCTATCGCCCTCGGCGAGGCGACTAAGACCGTTCCCTTCGTCATGGATGGCCGCAAGGCCTACATCTTCACCGTGACCTGGGGCATCGAGACGGATACCGACGATGCGGAAGGCCGTCCGGTTGCGACGAGCGACACACGGCCTGACCGCGCGCTCGTAGAGGCCGCGCTGCCCGCCTTCGTCGGAGCCATCGAGCAGGTCCCACCGCGCTACTCGGCGATCAAGATCGCCGGTGAACGTGCCTACGATCTCGCGCGCGACGGCGAAGTGGTGGAGCTCGTGGCGCGTCCGGTCCAGATCGACCATCTCTCCGTGGTGGAACATACGCCCGATCGCACGGTCATCGCGGCAGAGTGCGGCAAGGGCACCTATGTGCGCGCCATCGCCCGCGATCTCGGCCGGGTGCTCGGCTGCTACGGGCATGTCTCCGCCTTGCGCCGCACGCGCGTCGGGCCCTTCGCGGAGGCTGAGTCCTGCCTCGTCGCCACCCTCGAAGAGGGTGGACCGGATGGAAACGCCGCACATCTCCGTCCGGTGGAGACTGCGCTTGATGCGGTCGTTTCGGTGGCCGTCTCACGGGACATGGCGTTACGGCTCATGCGGGGCCAACCCGTCCTGCTGCGGGGACAAGATGCCCCCACGGAAGGCAAGGCCTTTGCGACCTGCGGCGGCATCCTCGTGGCCGTAGGCGATGTCGAGCGCGGTGAACTCGTCCCGCACCGCGTTTTCCATCTTGGTGGTACCGCGCGTCAGTCGTGAAATAGGCAGAAGCACTGCTACTGATAGTAGCATCTTATCGAGTGCCGATTGTATCGACAGGCTCAAGTTCTTCGGTTTAACTTACGAGTTGTTTACGCTCACATCTTCTTATCTCCCGCCGACAGCCGTTGGCGGGAGAGATTTACTTTTCCATTAGAAAGTTCGTTCTACGCGTGGCTCTATGACGAGCCGAAGCGAACATTCTGCAACGATCCTGCTGACGCGCTTCCGCCGGGATACCGACGGTGCGATCGCCATTTTCTTCGGCCTGCTCGCTGTTCCCCTGCTGATGCTGTCGGGATTGGTGATCGATTACGGCGTGAATTCGATGGCCCAACAGGGTCTTCAGGATGCCGCCGATTCAACAGTTATCTCGCTGCTCAAGCTCCCAGTGGCCACGACAACTGCCGAGCTTCAGACCAGGGCCGAGAACCAGATCAGGGCTGCCGCGCCCAGGTTGGTGGACGCCGACACGAAGATCACTGTTGCACGGGTGGAGAATACGATCACCGTTTCGGTCATCGCCAAGAGCCCGACCAGCATGACCAGGATCGCGGGCTATAATTCCTTCCCTGTCTCAGTCACGGCAGCAGGTATACGCGGATCGGGCAATCTCGAGATCGCCCTCGTTCTCGACAATACCGGATCGATGAGCGGTTCGAAGATCACCAACTTGAAGGCAGCCGCTAACGACCTTGTCACGAGTCTGTTCAGAGAGGCCGATCCCGCTAAGCCCAACGCCCTGAAAATCGGAATCGTCCCGTTCTCGATGACCGTGAATGTCGGTCCATCGAATGCAACCCAGTCATGGCTCGATAAGGATGCGAAGGCCTCCTATCACTCGGATATCTTTGTCTCCTCGGCGAACCGCCTGACCCTTTTCCGCCAAATGGGGGTCGCTTGGGGCGGGTGCGTCGAGAGCAGGCCAGCGCCCTACGACGTTCAAGATACACCGCCGTCGATCGCCAATCCCAATACCCTGTTCGTGCCCTTCTTCGCACCCGACGAATCCGATAAGGACCGGAACGCCGTCAACGATTACATGAGCGACTACACCACGACATCGACAGTGGCCGACCATCGGACGCGGCAGGGCCAGATCACAAAATATTCCAGGAATCCCATCTTACAAAAGGGCCGGATCAGCGACACCGTCCCCTATCGCTACGGGCCTAATTCCGGATGCGAGCTCCAGCCCATCACGCGTCTCACCACGTCACAATCTACGCTTACCAACGCAATCAACGCGATGACCATCGTCGGCGATACGAACATCGCTATGGGTCTGGTCTGGGGATGGCATCTGCTGTCGCCGAACGGCCCCTTCGCGGAGGGTGTGCCGTATGACGAAAAGAACACTCGGAAGTTCGTGATCCTGATGACGGACGGACAGAACGCCTCCTCTGTCAGCTCGTCCGCGAATGCATCGATCTATTCTGGCCTCGGCTTCAGCTGGCAGAATCGTATGTGGACCAATGCCAACACGACCGCGACCCGGACGGCGGCCATGAATGCACGGCTCTCAACCCTTTGCACGAACATAAAGAATGCGGGCATCACCATCTTTACGGTCCGCGTCGAGGTCACTGAAGGGGCCAGCGACATCCTCCGCAACTGTGCGAGCGGCACCGACAAGTTCTACGATGTCCAGAATTCCGCGACGCTGACCGACGCCTTCAGGGCTATTGGGTCGCAGATGAGCGAGATGCGGATTTCGCGATGAGGATCCGCTGGCCGTCCCGCCTGCTTTCGCGCT
Organism: Methylobacterium sp. AC832; assembly: GCF_979256025.1. NCBI lineage: Bacteria > Pseudomonadati > Pseudomonadota > Alphaproteobacteria > Hyphomicrobiales > Methylobacteriaceae > Methylobacterium > Methylobacterium sp. AC832. Next base: position 904,105 of record NZ_CEEDMV010000001.1, on the reverse strand, counting down.
CATTCCGTGATTTTCCAGGCAATCGTCGCGGCGTAACGGCGGTCGAGTTCGGGATCGTCGGTGTTCCGTTCTTCATGCTGCTCGGTGCGTTGATCGAAGGCGCCATGTTGATGGTCGCCCAGATCTCGTTCGACAACGCCCTCGATCGGGCGGCGCGGGCCGTCTTCACCGGCACGTTTCAGCAAGGATCCAACAGTAGTAGTCCAGCGATCCGGCTCATTCAGGAAATGTGTAGAGGTGCCACGCTGTTCGACTGCAGCACGGACAAGATCAAGATCGAGGTCACTGCTACGGAGAGCAGCAACACTCTCGTGACCTGCTCGCCCTACGATAATGTGAGCCAGTCGATAGCGACGGGCTTCGGAAAGAAGTTCGAGTGTCCCAACGGAGACGACATCGTGACGATCTGCGCGATCGCGGCGATACCTCGCTATTTTCCAACGTCGAAGCTGATGCTGCCGCCTCTCCCCAACAACGAGCAAATGATCCGTTCGATGGTGGTCTTTCGCGCGGAGCCATACGCGCAGGGAAAATGTCAGGCGAATTGATGCGGGCGATCATTCAGTGTCGACGGATGATCACCGACCAGTCGGGCGTTTCCGCCATGGAATTCGCCCTCATCGCCCCCGTGATGATTCTGCTTTTCATGGGTTCGATCGAGTTGCCGCGTGCTTACACGACAGGACAGCATGCCAATCGCGCCGCGCGTTCCATGGCGGATCTGATCTCCCGAACGACATTGACCACGACGGAGATAGAGGGCGTCTATAAACTTGGCCGCAACATCATGGCGCCCTACGACGCCAGCGGAGCAAAGATCGTCCTCACGGCGGCAGGCGTCTACCAGCAGAACGACGGATCCCTCATAGCCAAGGTCTGCTCGAGCACGGCGGTCAACGCCCCGAAATATGCAGCTTCCACGATCCTTGGTGCGCCACCCCCATCGGAAGCTATGAAGCGGGCTCGCTATGTCATCGCAAAGATGACGATCTCCTATAAGCCTGTCTTTCCTGTCTTTCCGGCGTTGACATCCTTCTCGTTCGAGAAAGAAGTGACTTGGCCAATTCGCGCCACCAACGGGAAGGAGATCATACTCCCCGGTGGCGTGCCCTGCCCCGCAACGTGACAGATCAATCGCAGTCCGTGGCGGCTGCGACGGCTTGCTGTCTCCGAGACGATCAGGACGACGATCAGCGAGCCGGCAGCGCCGTCTCTATTACCCGAGCCCAGAGCGAGGCGCCGTACGGAATGGCGGCATCATTGAAATCATAATGCGGATGGTGGAGGCCTGCGCTGTCACCATTGCCCATGAAGATATAGGCGCCGGGCCGGTGAGCCAGCATGTAGGAGAAATCCTCCGCCGCCATCATCGGCGCGACATCACGCTCCACTCGTTCCTCGCCTACGATGCCCGCCGCCACGTCGGCGATGAAATCCGCTTCGGCCGGGTGGTTCTCGGTCACCGGATATCCGCCGCTGTAATCGACGCGGGCGGTGGCACCGTAGGCGGCGGCGGTGTTCGTCACGATGGCGCCGATGCGCTCCTGCATGGTGGCGCGCACCGTCTTCGAAAGCGCGCGCATGGTGCCCCGCATGGTCACCTGCTGGGGCAGTACGTTGAACGCATCGCCAGCTTCGAGGGCACAGACCGACACCACGCCACTTTCCAGCGGGTTGATGCTACGCGCGACCACCGATTGCAGTGCGATCACGACATGGCTCGCCACGAGAACGCTGTCGATGGCGAGATGCGGTTGCGCGGCATGGCCGCCGCGCCCTTCGATCGTGATGGTGAAGCGGTCGGTGGACGCCATGATCGGGCCGGGACGGATCGCGAAACGCCCGAGTTCCAGGCCCGGAATATTATGCAGGCCATAGACGGTCTCGACGCCGAAACGCTCCATCATTCCGTCTCGGACCATAGCTTCGCCGCCGCCGCCGCCCTCTTCCGCGGGCTGGAAGATCATCACTGCGGTCCCGTCGAAATCACGGGTCTCGGCGAGGTACTTGGCGGCGCCGAGAAGCATCGCGGTATGGCCATCGTGGCCACAGGCATGCATACGCCCCGGCGCGGTGGAACGATAGGTCAGATCCCGCACCTCCTGGATCGGCAGCGCGTCCATGTCCGCGCGCAGGCCGATGGCGCGGTTCGAACCGTGCGACCGGCCCCGGATGAGGCCGACGACCCCGGTGCGGCCGATGCCGGTGGCAATCTCGTCGCAGCCGAAATCCCGCAGCTTGTCGGCGACGAAGCCGGCAGTGCGATGGACGTCGTATTGCAGCTCCGGATGGGCGTGGAGGTCGTGCCGCCATGCGGTGATCTCATCCGCCAGAGCTGCGATCCGGTCGACGATGGGCATGGTGTCACGTCTCTTCGCGCGTCTTGGCTCGTCTCGGGCAGAGCCTCCCGACCATAGCGCATCCCAGCAAAGGCGAGGCCATTTAGATCGATTTAAAAGGCTACGGCCGACGGATCATGTGCAGAACGTGGCGCCAGGGGCTAGCGGGAGAGCGGCTTCGTCCGGCGAGGGCGTCGTGACTGTTGCGAATGCTCTGCGGCGAGGTCATCGAGAATGGGGCAATCCGGCCGGGAATCACCGCTGCAATGATCCGCAAGCGACGTCAGGGTGCGAGCCATCGCCTCCAACTCGCCGATGCGGCGACGCAGATCCGTCAGATGCTGCACGGCCAGGGCCTTCACCTGGGCGCTGGCACGTCCGCGATCCTGCCAAAGGGCGAGGAGGCCGGCGATATCCTCAACGGAAAAGCCGAGATCACGGGATCGGCGCACAAAGCGCAAGGTGTGCAAGTCGTTCTCGGCATAGAGCCGGTAACCGGAGGCCGTCCTGTCTGCCGGTGGCAGGAGGCCGGTCTCCTCATAATACCGGATCATCTTGGCCGAGACGCCCGTGGCCTTCGCCGCCTCGCCGATGGTGACGGAACCGCTCATCCCCGATCTCCGGCATGCCGGAGGCGAAGGGCGTTGGCGAGGACGAATACGCTCGACAGTGCCATGGCGCCCGCGGCCAGAACCGGCGACAGCAGGGGTCCGCCGAAAACGTAAAGCAGGCCCGCCGCAACCGGGATCAGGGCCACATTGTAGGCGAAAGCCCAGAACAGGTTCTGCGCGAGGTTGCGCATCACTGCACGCGAGAGCGCAATGGCGGAGACGATGCCGGATAGAGCACCCGCCATCAGCACCACGTCGGCGCTCTCCACGGCAATGTCGGTACCGGTCCCGATGGCAATGCCGATCTCGGCTTCGGCGAGGGCTGGCGCATCGTTGATACCATCCCCCACGAAAGCCACAGGTCCGAACCGGGCCCGCAAGGCTTGCACGGCCTCGACCTTACCGCCGGGGAGCACTTCGGCGGCGACCTCGGTGATCCCAAGCCTTGCCGCGACGCCGCTGGCAGCTCCCCGCGCATCACCCGTCACCATGGCGACGACCAGACCTTGTGCCTTGAGCGCCGAGACGGCCTCGGCTGCACCTGCCTTGATAGGGTCGGATACGGCGACGAGGGCGGCGATCCGTCCCTCGACAGCGACGTAGAGGGGGCTTTTCCCCGTACCCTCCAGCCGGGATGCAGCTTCCGCCAGATCGGCCACGGAGATGCCCAGCTTGTCCATATGGCGTCGCGCACCGACGATGACTTTCCGCCCGTCGACGCTCCCCTCGACACCGTGGCCGGGTAAAGCCTCGAATCGATCTGGGGGAATAAGAGTCAGGCCCCGCTTCAGAGCCGCATCGACGATGCTGCGCGCGACCGGATGCTCCGAGCGGGATTCGACGGATGCTACAAGTCCCAGCACTATATCCGCCTCGAAGCCCGGAGCCACCACGAAGTCGGTGAGTGCGGGCTTACCCTCGGTGAGCGTCCCGGTCTTGTCGAAGGCGACGACCTTGGCGTCGCGGAGAGCCTGCAAGGCGGCACCGTTGCGGAACAGCACGCCCAGTTCTGCCGCACGCCCCGTGCCGACCATGATCGAGGTCGGCGTCGCCAACCCCATGGCGCAGGGGCAGGCAATGATCAGAACGGCGATGGCGTTCACGAGGGCGAAGCCGAGGGCGGGGCTCGGTCCGAATGCCAGCCACGCCAGGAACGTCACCAACGCAGCGCCGAGAACCGCCGGGGCGAACCAACCCGTCACCCGGTCGACGAGCGCCTGGATCGGAAGCTTGCTGCCCTGCGCCGCCTGGACCATCGCCACGATCTGCGCCAGCACGGTCCGCGCGCCGATCGTATCGACGCGCAGATCGAGGCTGCCATTGGTGTTCAGCGTACCGCCAACCATGCGGCCACCCTCGCCCTTCGCCACGGGCACCGGCTCGCCGGTGATCATGCTCTCATCGACGAAGCTCCTACCCGCTACAACGACTCCATCGGCAGCCACACGTTCCCCCGGGCGGACTCGAACGATATCCCCGAGCCGCAAGTCAGCCAGGGGAATCTCGTCCTCACGACCGTCCCGCACGATTCGGGCCGTGGAAGGCGCCAGGGCGACCAGGCGTGCGATCGCCGCCCCCGTGCGCCCCTTTGCGCGGGCCTCAAGGACGCGGCCGAGGAGAATCAGGGTGACGATGAGAACGGAGGCCTCGAAGTACAGATGCGCCGTTCCCGGCGGCAGAATCTGGGGAGCGAGGACCGAAACCAGGGAGTAGACATAGGCCGCTCCCGACCCGAGAGCGACGAGGGCGTTCATATCGGGATGGCCGTTCAATAGAGCGGGAATCCCTCGACGGAAAAAGCGCCGCCCCGGCCACGCCAGGACGAGCGTCGCCAGAACGGCCTGCACCATTCCGGCTGCATCTCCGAAATGGGCATGGATCGCGTCGCCGAAGCCAGGGAGCAGATGTCCTCCCATGTCGAGGATGACGATGGGCGCCGACAGCATGGCTGAGAGGATGAGATCCCGCCGAAGGCCGGTGGTCTCGCGCTCATGCCGGTTCGCCTGCGCATCCCCTCCCCCGTTCTCGACGCCCGACGCGTCGTAACCGGCAGCGTTAACCGCTTCGACGAGATCCGCGATCGTAACGACGCCGTCAGCATGGCGCACAGTCGCCCGCCCGGTGGCGAGGTTCACGTTGGCCATCGTCACACCGGCGACGGCGTGAAGCGCGCGCTCCACGCGACCGACGCATGAGGCGCAGGACAAGCCACGGACAGACAACTCCGTCACCGCCTCCGGCACCTCGTAACCGGCCTTTCCGATGGCAGCCACGGCATGGGCAGGGTCGCCGTGGAGGATGAGGCTGGCCCGTCCGGTGGTGAGATTGACAGAGACGTCCGATACGCCGGGAAGTGCGGCGAGCACCCGCTCGACGCGGCCGACGCAGGACGCGCAGCTCATGCCGGTAACGGGAAGAGTGAGACGACGTCCCATGCCGGGACGCTGCTTCGGGGGAGCGATCACGTTATCCATGCACGACTATGTGGGGCTTCCCATCGTGGGAAGGTCAAGGCTGCGACGCATGGCTCATCACGTCGCGTGTGCATGGCGTCCGGGGCGTTTCCTTGTCATAGGGAGGCGATGATACAGCCTCTCGACACCTGCATGCGAACCCTGAGCGCGCTGATCACCTCCGACATCCCGGCGGGTGAGGCAGAGGCGAATGCCTGTATCGAGACCTATCTCGCGACGTTTCCCGGCCCGGCGAAGCAGGTGGCCGCTCTCAGCATGCTCGACCGTGCCGTCGACCAGCGCTTGAGCCCCTCCCCTTTCCTGCCTGTGCTGAAGGCCATCATCGAGGCGCAATATAGGCGCCTCGGCACCAGCCGGAACTGACCGACCCGGATCATCCGGTCGTCGACGCTCCTCCGGTCGATGGCTGTTCCGGGAGCAGGGCACGGACGGTCGTGCCCCGGTCGAGTTCGCTCTCGATGACGAGCCTGCCGCTGTGGCGATTGACGATATGCTTGACGATGGCGAGGCCGAGGCCCGTCCCGCCCTTCTGGCGGCTCGATGCGACATCGACCCGGTAGAACCGTTCGGTCAGGCGGGGAATATGCTCGGGCGCGATGCCGGGTCCGTCGTCTTTCACGCTCAGTGCGATCAGTGGTTTTCCGAATGCCGAGCGCAAGGTCCGTTCGAGGCCGACCACCACGTTGCCGCCGCCGTACTTGACCGCATTCTCTACAAGATTCTCGACCACGCGAGTGAGTTCGTCGCGTTCTCCTAGAACCGGATAGGCAGCGTCCGGTGCGTCGAGGATGATGGTCACGCCGCGCTCGCGCGCCAGCGGCCCCTGCATATCCACCATCTGCCGCGCGATCTGACCGAGATCGACGATCTGTGTCGGCGGAACGTGCTCGCGCAGCTCGATACGAGAGAGCGAAAGCAGGTCATCGACGAGGCGCGCCATGCGCTGTGCCTGGGTCTTCATGATGCCCAGGAATTTCTCCCTTGCGGGTGCATCGCCTTTAGCCGGCCCCTGCAGGGTCTCGATGAAACCCAGAAGTGAGGCGAGCGGCGTGCGAAGCTCGTGGCTGGCATTGGCGACGAAATCGACCCGCATCGCCTCGAGGCGACGCGCCGCTGTGAGATCGCGAAGGAACAGGACCACGTTGGGCTGTCCGCCCCCCGGCCCGTCCGGCATGGGCAGCGCGCCGATCTGAACCTCGAAGGCCCGTTCCGTCGGCACACGCGTCGTGTAGAGCGTCTTCAGCGGGGCGCCCGTGCGGAGCACCTCTTCGATCCCGTCCAGTACGTCTGGGGCTCTCAAGGCAAAGGAAAGCGGGTGCTTGACCTTCAATGCCGGCAGAAGCGTACGTGCAGCCGGATTGACTTCGATAACCACGCTACGCCGATCCACGAGGATCACCGGATCGGGGATGTTCGCCAGCAGGGCTTCGGCGATGGAATGCCGCTGGCGAGCGGTTCTCTCCGGGAGAGCGACTGTTCGGGGCCGGCTCAGACTGCCGGCAAGGCCACCGGCGGCGATGGCAGCCGCCCCAAAGGCGATGGTAATGACATCGAGATCACCTTTGAGGGACGTGGCCGAGGTCGTGATCGCGACGGCGATCCCTGCGCCGATCCAGGCCGATCTTCGCGCGCCCCGGGCCATCGCTTAGCGTTCCAGGATTGGAGACATTGCTCAGGACTCGTCGGACGCTGAAGGAGACGATTCGCGCATACGCCGGACGATCTCGTAGAATCCGAGCATCGCCAGGGCGACGACGAAGGGAACGAGGTAGTAGCAAACCCGGAACAGCAGCAGCGAGCCGAGGACCTGATCCCGTGGCAGGCTCGACAGGGCGAGGAGGATCGTGGCCTCGAACACGCCGAGCCCGCCCGGCGCGTTCGAGGCGATACCGAGCATGGCCGCTAGCACGTAGACGCCGACGAAAGTCGTGAAACCGATGGTCGAACCCGCCGGAAGCAGGACGTAGAGCGTGGCCGCTGCCGCGCAGACATCGCCGATGCCCACCACCATCTGGCTCATGGACACCGTCGCGCCGGGAAGCTCCAGGGACCAGCCTTTCACCCTCACGTGGCGGCGCTTGAGCGAGACCCAGCCGAGATAGCCGAACACCATGAGCAGGGCCGCGAAGCCAACGCCCTGGTTGAGGCGTATGCTGGTAAAGGTCAGCGCCGCTAATTGCCCGGCCTCGGCGACGAGACTGAGCCCAAGGACGACGCCCATGCCAAGCCAGAACGTAAAGCCGGCGATAACGGTGAGCGCTGCGATCTTCGACGCACTCAACCCCTTCTTCGAGTAGATCCAATAGCGGATCGTCCCCGCTGTCAGGAGGGGGAACCCCAGGGTGAAGCTCACGGCGTAGCTGGTAAACGAGGCGAGCGCGGTCGTCCTGTAGGGGACTTTGATCTTGAGTTGGCGGAGTGCGAGAGCGTCGTAGCAGGTGAGGAAGAGATAGCTCACCCCGACGAACAGGAAGGCCAGGCCGAGCTGTTCCCCGGTCGCCGCCGTCAAAGCCGCGTGCAATTCGGCCCAGGTGACCTGCTGAGAGAGCTTCCACAGCACGCCGAGCGACACGGCGAAGATGACGATGCTGGCAGCGGTGCCCAGCCAGGCGTATCGGTTCTTGTAGGAGCGCTTGGGCACGGGCGGCGCGCAATCTTCGGCCTCGGACGTCGCCAAGGCGCTGGCCGCCTCGGATTCGGCGCGCCGCTGATGCTCTCCCGCAAAATTCATGTCGTCGGCGTCCGCCTCCGCCGGCCTTCCCGACCAACCTCGACGGCGGCGTGGAACGGGACCGAGCTTTTGCCGGACCGCGGCCCGTGACCCGGCATTTAGGGTCTTTGTGTCCGGAAGGCCAGTCATCTGCCCTCTTGAGTTGGTGACGAAGAGATCCCCCGCAGGATCGCAGCTGCCTCGCTAAGCCCGAGAGCGACCCGTTGGGCGACCTCTGGCGACGTGCAGACGTAGGTTGGGCTCGGATGCGGGACGGCGATGAGCGGTATTACCGGCCGCAGGCGCCGGAGCGTTTCACGCGACAGACCAGCGACACGGCCGGCGAGGACAACGACCTCGAGCGCCGGAAGCAACTCGATGAGGGGAGCGAGATAGGTGGTGGCCGTCGCAATCTCGGCTTTCCGCGGAGCACGGTTGACGGCTCCCGGCGCGTGGATGACCCAGGGTACTGCGTTCCAGATGAGGCTCTCGCGCCGAGCGATGCCAGCCTCCGCCATGAAGCGGAACAGGTTGGCAGCGGTCCCGGTGGGGTTGTCACGGGAGACGAAGCCGGTACGGCCGATGCCGGGGCCCGGTGTTTCGAGGAGAAGGAGGAGCCGTGCTTCCGTACCGCCATCGAGCGGATCGGGATCCGGCACCTCCGCCGATCGTTCGATGGCGATCGACCGCGCCAGGCGTCGCAGGGGGATGAAGCGATCAGCCTCCAGCAGTGAGCGGCGGATAGCGAGCTGCTCCGGATCGGCCAAGCTCCTGGGCCGGGTCGGTTCAGGAAACGGTAGCATGATCCTCGAACAACACGGCGGCTTGCAAGGGGAGCACGCCCGCGAGTCGGAACCGCTCTGACCGTGCCTCATCTGCGAGCCGACGCAGCAGACCCTCGACGCCGCCGAACTGGTATCCGAGTTGGGTGGCGTAGGCAGCGCAGGCGAGCGCCTTCTTCTCTTCCGCGCTCGCACAATAGTGAACCGCGTGCTCGGGCAATTTGGCGAAGCGGGACCCAAACGGCTCCTGCGGCTGCGTATGACGCACCGTGTAGGGGAAATCCCGCCACCACAGGATGGGCGCATCCCCCGCCACGTGACCAATGGCCCGGACTAGCTGGACGTGATCGACATGGCCGCCCACGGATTGAGGGGCGAATATGAGATCGGGCGACACGTCTTTGATAAGGGCGGAGACCGCATCGGCGAGCGCACCGACGATGTCATCGTCATCCCTTGGAGCGGCAAAAAGGTCGGCGGGCGCGCCGTAACCGCGATGGGGGGCCTCGTGGAACGGGACATGCAAAGGAGGAGCGATGCCGAGCGCCTCTGCTGCTCGTCGATCCTCGACCCGCCGAAGCGACATGTAGTCGACCTCCGGACCTAGACCCTTGTCGGTCTGGCAAGCGAGCGCGAAGCCTTTGGGATCGGGGACGGAGGCCGTGAAGATCGTCGCCATCACGATCGTCCAGCCAGCATCTGCCAGCGTTGCCAGAGTGCCGCCACAGGAGAAGGCGGCGTCATCGAGATGAGGCGAGAGTGCGAGGGCGACGGGCATGGTCAGAGCAGATGCGGTTCTGCGCGGAAGCGGCAGTTCGGATCGTGCGGCAGAACCTCATCGAACGTCGTATGCGGCCGCTGTCCAACTACCTCGGCATAGATGTCCATGATCTGGCGACCGACGGCGGTCCAGGAATAGACGCGGCGGCATTCATCGAGCCCGTCCGCTGCAAGCCGCTGGCGCAAGTTCTTGTCCTCGATGACGCGCTGAAGCGCATCCGCCAGGGAAGCCACGTCGCCGGGCTGTACCAAGAGGCCGTTTTCGCCGTCGCGCAGGCAGTCGGACACGCCCACCGCATGGGTGGAAACCACGGCGAGCCCCGCCGCCATGGCCTCGAGGATCGTGTTGGAGAAACCCTCCGCATAGGTCGGCGAGACGAAAACATCCGCCTGGCGGTAGAGGTCGGGTACCGTGTCGTAATCGGCGTAGCCGGTGAAGCGGATCTCGGCCTCGGAAAAGTTCAATTCAGCGGCGCGTGCCTTCGAGGAATCCACGTCCGGCCCGATTCCGGAGATCGTCGTCTCGAACGGGACCCCGCGCGCGCGCAACAGACCCAGGGCGTCGATGAAGTCGAGCACGCCTTTCCGGCGATCGACGCGACCATGATAGAACAGTCGCACCGGCCCCGCATGCCCGGGGACACCGGGCGTGAAGCGCGCTGTGTCCACGGCGCCCGGCACGATGGTGAAGCGGTCCGGGTCGGAACCCAGCCGGTCGCAGACCTCCTCGACGAAGGAGCGGCCACCGATGAGGAGGGCGTTGGCATGGGCCAGCACTTCGCACATGGCGATGCGATGGGTCTCGCAACAGGAGCCGACCCAGTGGCCATCGCCCCCCTGGATCGAGACGACGTTGGGAATTCCGATCCGCTTCGACGCGAGTAGCGTCGCCCAGCCGGTCGGGTAGCCGTATTGCGCGTGAAGCACATCGAACGGGCGTTCGCGATGCTCTTTCACGATGGTCTCGACCATCGTGTCGATGTCGCGCTCGAAATCGCCGTTCGTCTGCTCGCCCACCTGTTCGAGGCCGATGACGCGTACGCCCGGCACGGATGGCGGTGGCCCACCGCCATAGACGCGAGTGCCGAACGCGTCGCCCCGGTACTGGCTGACCATCGTCACGTCATGGCCGGCGGCCACGAGTTCGCGCAGAAGGTTCTGCGCGTAGACGCTCATGCCTGAGATCGCCGGAAAATAACGGCGGCTGACGAAGCAGATCCTCAAGCGCTTACCTCGGCTTTGTGGTTGCGGCAGGTCCGCAGGTAATCGAGCGATATCGGCACCATCACATCGGCGCGGTGGCTCTCGCGGGAGAGTTCGACGCAGACGAGGCGCTGGAAGCCGATGCCGTCGAGGGCGTCGAGGACGCTCGGGACGTCCATGTCGCCTTCGCCGAAGGGCAGATGGATATGCTCGCCGCGCGCCATGTCCTCGATGGCGACGGTACCGATGCGGTCGGCGAATTCCGCAACGGCCAGAGCCGGGTCGCGCTCGCCCGTGACGAGGCAATGGCCGGTATCGAGAGCAAGCCTGAGGCCTTCGATGTTCAGGTCGGCAAAGTCGTCGAGGGTCTCGATCAGCATGCCCGGCTCGGGCTCCAGGCAGGCGACGATACCCTGCTCCGCAGCATAGGTGACGATCTCGGCGATGCCCTCGCCGAGCCAGAGCCGGGCCTCATCACGATCGATGCCGGGTTTGGGCACGCCGGCCCAGAACGAAACCGCTTCGGAATGCAGGATGACGGCGATGTCCACCGCGCGCTTCAGGAAACCGATGCGCCTCGCGCGTCCGGAAGCGTCGCCGCTTACCAAGGTCGGCTCGTGCTTGGCCTTGGGGTCGAGGAGGAAGCGGGCACCCGTCTCGATGACGCTCCCGAGGCCGAGCCTTTGTAGGCGGCTCGACAGGCGCTGGGCCTCTTGGATCCAATTCTCCGAGAACGGATCGAGATGATGGATGTCGAGGGTGAGCGCCACGCCCTGATAGCCGGCATCGGCGATGAGATCGATGGCGTCGTCCAGGCGATGGTTGGCCGTACCGTTGGTGTTGTAGGCGAAGCGCAGACTCATGCGGCGCGTCCCTGCTGCTCGAGACGGAACGGCGCGTGGTGCGATTCCGGCTCGCGATAGAGCGGGTAATGACGCCCGACGATTTCGTCTGCCAACGCGACGTCGAAGAGCGGCTGGCCGCCGAGACGCTCAATCGCTTCGGGCGTAAGCCGCACGGGCAGCCTCGTTTCGCTGGGCTCGCCGAATGAAATCAGCGGGTGATCCCGCTCGATGAGCTTGGCGGTGTTGCGCTCGCCGATGCGGTGATAGCTCATCGTCTCGACCTCCAGCCCCGGCACGATCGCCTTGACCACGCCGACGCCACCACCCGGCGGCGAGCAATCGACATAGAGAACGTCGAAACCCGACGCTTCGAGACGTTCGCGGGCGATGCGGCCGCGAGCATGGCCATCCCGTGCCGGGGCGGTCGGCAGATCGGTGAAGGCCTTCGTGCTTCGCTCGGAATAAACACTGTCCTTCAGGACGTCGCGCAGGCCCTCAGGCGGCAGGACGATCCATTCCAGCATTGCCCTCAGGGCACGGCTCTCTTCCAGATCGAGGCTCGGCAGTGCCTTCTGGATGAAAGCCTGGACGTAGCCCGGCGGCGTCACCCGCTCAGCGAAGCTCAGGGGACCATGCCCGAAGGCCTTACGAACGCGGGCCGCCTGGAATTCAAGGAGTGCCTTGCGGAGGGCCCGCTCGCGGTCCGGGTCGCAGGCTTCGCCACAGGCGGAGAGGGCGACGGGGACCGGCGCGTCGGCGGGATTCCTGTCGTAGCCGACGACATAGATGTTCGTGAGACCGAACTGGTCGGTGGCGAATTTCGGCAGCGCGCGGATACCGAGATCGTCGAGACGGTCGAGCATCGCCCTGTTCTCGGGACCGATCCCGTCGAGATCGAGCATGACGCCCTGGTCGAGGGCGCGGAACAGCAGCCCGTTGCCGTCACGCTGAAGCAGTTCGAGCAGGCCGTGGCCCAGGGCGAAATCGACGTCCGGCCCGGCGCCGAGGCCGTTCGTGATCAGGTTGGTGAAAGGCTTGTAGCCTTCCGACAGCTCGAAATAATCGGTGGCCGCGATGTCGAGGGGCATCAGCACGGTTTCGCCGGTGCGCGGCCGGACGCTCGGCGTCCATTCCAGAACCGTGTCCCGGCCGACCGGGGAACCGGCGGGCAGGCACAGGGTGAGCGGGTCGGCCACCGCCGCGGCGCCGAAGACCTTGGCGAGGTCGTTGTAGGAGCCCCGTTCCTTCTTACGCGGCATCACCGCGAGCGACGGCATCAGATTCTCGGCGATCTCCGCGACCGCGCCGATGAGCGCCTCGTCATCGGTGGCGCCGTAGCCGATGCCGCTCGGCATGGCGCCGATAAAGAACGGATCGTCGAGGAACAATGAGACGAACCAGACCGGAATACCCGTCCGGTCGAGAGGGGCCAGAGGGAAGCCGACGATGCGCCCCTTCGGAAGAATATCGAGATAGGCACGCACCGGCTCGGGCAAAGACGCAGGCAGACCCTCGATGATGCGTGGCCCGCCGTAGGTGTAGGGACGGGGGGCCTTGATGCGCGGATCACGCGCCCTGGCGTCCTGGTCGTGTTCGCTCACGTCGATCGTCCCTCAGGTTCAGGTAATCCAACCGCCGACCTCACCCCGCAGTGCCCCAGCTAAGCTGCGATTTCGAAAGGGCTCCCAGGGCCGAGGGTGATCCTGGGAAAAGTCCTTCGAAGCAGCTTGGCAGCACCTTCAGGATGAGACCGCGTTAGGAAGAAGGGTTGCGTCCCGATCTAGTCCTCGTTGACCCGGGCACTCCGACAGCCGGCATAAGCCCGCGTCAGCAGCCGCATCGTGTGGAGGTCGCGCTCAGCGCTGTATGCGTCGCGCTCGGCGGGTCGGCGCAGGGCAGAGCCGAAGGCACGGACCTGTTCGAGAAAGGGCGAGGCCTCGGCATCGAAGGCGACCGGCTCGGTCTGCCCACTCGCACCATCGGTGATGAAAAGTGTGCCTCCGGCCACCTGTCCCATCGTATCGACGGCCGTGAGCGCGCCACCGGTGCCAATGACTTCGAGACGGCGACGCGGCAGGGCATCCGGGCAATTATAGGCGACGTGCAGGTTGGCGAGGATGCCGGAGCCGGTGCGGCCGATGAGGAGCGCGCCGTCGTCGACAGCGTAGTCCTGCGCCCTTGCCTGCGTCAGAGCGGCGATATCCTCGATCGACTCATCGAGTAGGAAATCGACGAGATCGATGCCGTGAGGAGCCAGATCCATGAGCGCGCCGCCGCCCGCTTTAAGCGGGTCGATACGCCAATTGTCCTGGCCGGCGAACGAGGTCCAAGCCCGATCGAGCCAGCAGGCATAGACGATGCGGATGGTGGTCACGGCGCCGATGCGCCCGTCGCGGATCGCGGTGCGCATGGCCCGGTGGGCCGGATGATGGCGCTGGTCGAAGGCCGTGCCGTAGAAGATGCCACCATTTCGCACAGCCGCGACCATGGCCTCGGCATCGGAGAGCGAGGCCGCCATCGGTTTCTCGCACAGCACGGCCTTGCCCGATGCCGCCAAGGCCTCGACCGCCTCACGGTGGAGGTGATTGGGGGTCGCCACATAGACGGCCTCGACCTCCGGCTCGGCCAGTAATCCGGCCAAATCAGGATGGGCACGCGCGCCTTCTCGCTCGGCAGCGGCGCACGAAGCCTCTCCGGGATCGGACACGGCCACGAGCCGATGACCCGCCGCGCGGATGCCCGGAGCCATGTAATCGCGTGCCACCCAGCCGTAGCCGACGATGCCCCATCCGATGGAATCACCCATCACCAGCGCTCCGGCAAGTCGACGAATTCGCGGCGGCGGACGCGATCCTCGTGCGGCGATTGCTCGCCCCCGACCCAGTCGAGGGTCTCCGGTCCTTCCGAGCGAAGTGGATAGGTGACCCTGGGGGCATATTCGGCCTCGTAGCGATCCGAGGGCCATGCGACCACGTAGCCGCCGGAAGGATCGGGCTCATAGAGGGGGTTCAACCGGAGCGACGTCCCTTCATGCGGCCATGTCAGTCCGTCGAGGATGGCGCGGGGTGCAGGCCGCATCCCTGCACCGGCGACCACCGAGAACGCTTCCACATGGCGAAGGTCGGACGGCCGCTGTGGCGAGGGCGCGCGCTTCTCCACGAGGGCACGGGTGAGTTCGTCGTCATCATAGACGAGGGCATCGGGAAACAGGTCCTCGATCTCCTCGGCCGAGACCGCGCGACCGGCCGAGAAGCCGGGCCGCTCGGCATTGTGAATGTGGCTGAGAACGAGCCAACCATCGTCGCCGGCGTTGTGGCGGAGGCATTCGAGAATGCCGGGCTTGTCATCGAGGAAGTAGAAAGCGTCGTTGCACACCACGAGATCTACGGGGGCGCCGGGGATCGGCCAGTGCGGTGACGCACCATCGAAACAGACGAGCTGCGCCCTCTCGCCGACGACCCAGTGCCGGGCGACCCAGAGCTTGGCGAAAACGACATCGGCCCCGGCTACCTTGACGCCGCGCATCTGCATCTCGCGGAGGTAATGGCCGATGCCGCAGGCAAATTCGAAGGCGCAGACGGGGTCGTTCCAATGCGCTTCGAGTAACGTCAAGCCAGCGAGGAAGGTCGGATCGGTCCAGCGATGCAGAAAATAGTCGCCGACTCTGCCCCAGCCGAGCAACCGCACTGCGTCCCGCAGGCTCGCCCTGTCACGATCTCGCACAAGAGCATGAAGATCGAGGGGATCTGCTGGCGGGCCGGTCCACCAATCGTCCTGATCGGCGAGCAGACCCTCCAGTGCCAGTTCGTGTTTATCCCGATCGAGCAGGTCCAGCGTCGCGCCCAGAAGCTCCAAGCGGCCAATTCGCAGATAGGGGATCCCGTCGATGACCGGCCAGCGCTCACCGGTGACGACGTCGCGGAGGGAATGCGGCGTATCGGCTTTGAGCGCGTTCCCCGTCTCCGGGGAAAGGAGTTCGAACGGGATCATCTGTGATGTCCCGTCATGCGGCGACGAACCATCACGGGATCCGCATGTCCCTGAGGACCCGGTCGTGGAAGCCCTTCACCGGACCGGCATGGACCAGTTCCATCTCCACCAGCACGGTGTCCATGGTCAGCGATGCGGCCCTAAGGTGCTGTGAAATCTGCAGAACCCGGTCGATGCAATCGGCGGCGTGAAAGGCCCTGCCCTCGGCTGTCGCATCGTCGGGCAGGATGGCACGCGCCCGCTCGATGGTCTCGCGCAAGGGGGCGTCCAACTCGTCGAGGGCCCATTGTGTGGTCCGCGCCATGATCGGAGCGAGGTGGTCGCCGAGCAGCATTTCGCCGGTGAAGCCGGCGTCGGGCATTGCCGCGTTGTGGAAGTGGTGGCTCATGGCCGCCAGGAAAACCAGCGTGGGATCAGCCCGGTAAAAGGGGCTGAGGACGACGCCGTAGACCGCAACCATCAGGCAATGTTCGGCATGGTTCTCGGGCGGCTCGAGCAGGATGCGAGGCTTGCCGGGACAGGTCACGCCGGCGCGCGGCTGGTGGCTCAGTGCCGCCACGAAGGCGGGCAAAGGACCGCCAGGCAACCCCTCGTTCGAGCGCAACGCGACGGCCATACGCCGCTTCAGTTCGGGGTCGACCGTTGCGGTGACGGCGTCGAGTCCGGACGTCAGAACGTCGCCGATTTCCGCCTCGGCCAGACCGGCGGAGGCGAGAAAAGCGGCATCGAGGTCGCAGAGGCGGGAGGCCGCGAGCGCCTTGGCGGTGATGTCGATGGCGACCGTCTCAGGATCGGCGCCGCCCGTCAGCGCCGACCACCCTTGGGCGAACAGCCGCTCGGCAATGGAGCCGATACGGCCGGCGGAATGCACGCGCTTGAGGTCGTTGAGTTCGACGAACACCTCGCGCAGCGCGAAGGGGGCGGCCATGCCGCCCCCCGTATCGGACGTGATCATTGCTGGCCGCCGAGCCACTCGAGCAGCATGTGCTGCTGCTTGCCGAAATCGTGCTCGGGTCCGTGGCCGTTGGCGACCATGGGCGCCTTGAAGAACGAGGAGAGTTGCTCCTGCGGGCCGCTCTCGCCGCGCTTCTTGGCGAGGTCGAGCACGCGAGCGATCTCGATCACCAGGGGGGCTGCCAGGATGGAATCCTTGCAGAGGAAGTTGACCTTGATCTGCATCCGCTGACCGAGGAAGCCGGTGACGTCGATATTGTCCCAGGCTTCCTTGTCGTCACCGCGCGGACGGTAATAGTGGATGTGGACCAGATGGTCCTCGACCGGATAGCCGAGGATCGAATCCAGCACCGTACCCTTGGTGTTGAGCTTCGACTGGAGCGAATCCTTGTCGTTCAGGGCGAGACCGTCGCGGTTGCCGAGGATGTTGGTGGAGAACCAACCATCCACGTGGAGGGCGCGAGCCTTGAGGGCCGGGGCCAGGACGGTCTTCATCATGGTCTGGCCGGTCTTGCCGTCCTTGCCCGCCAACGGCACGCCGTTCTCGCGGGCGAGTTCGAGCAGAGCCGGGATGTCGGCGGCCACGCTCGGGGTGAAGTTGGCATAGGGGACGCCGCTCTGGATCGCCGCATAGGCGTAGAGCATTGCCGGGCTGATCGCCTCGTCACTGGAATCGAGACCCTTCTCGAAAGCTTCGCGGGAGTTCAGGGCCGGCGCATCCAGGTTGGGCCAGCGTTCCGTGGAGGCGAGGTTGATCACGACGACTTCGTCGAGATTGCTCTCCAGCCGAAAACGACGAAGGTCGTTCGCGATGACGGAGACCGCCTCGCGGTGATCGGCGGCGACGATGCGGTTGGCACCCTCGATGTTCTTGCAGAACTTGGCGCTGCCGACAGCCGGCCAGGGCTTGATGCCCTTCAGCACCTGGGCACCGTTCTCGATATCCTGCTTGGTGAGCACACCGTGCCCGGTGGCGGCGGAGGCGAGATCGTCGTCGTTGAGATCCCAGCCGCCGAAGACGAGATCCTTGTAATCGGCCAATCCCGCGACCGAGAGACCCGCGAGGGGCAACCCGTCGAGGCGGTTCGATCCGGATTTGATCATCTCGATGCCGGCGATGGCGGTGGTGGCGACAGCGCCACCCATACCGACGAAGGCAACGCCGACGCGGCGACCGGTCTGCATGCTCATTGGAAAAAGGCTTCCTTCAATGGGTCCATCGGGGCGTGTCTCGTCGATATTTCGAGATCGCCCTCTGGGACCATCGTAACTGGGCTACGGAGCCTTCGTTCCAACCCCGGCCAGAATGCCTTTTTGACGCGGCCACGCTGAACCGCGCCCGAACGATTACTTAAAATATCGTTAAATCATAGCCTTAACCGTTCCTTAAGCGTGCCACGCTTGAATCACGGAGCTGTCCCATTGTGGTCACAGCTCCCAGCGAGATGTCCGCTCGCTGAACTGATCGAAGCCGCGTCCTAGAACGCCGCGGCACGAACAAGGAACAATGATGGGGCTTTTCCCGGAGCCGGCGCACCGCGCCGACGACGCGTGCCGTCTCGTGCCTAACGAGACCCTGGATCGTGACGAGACGGTGGCTTGGCTCAAGCCCGGCTCCCTTCACGGCAGGAAGAAGGCAAGCACCACCGTATCGGCCAAACTCACCGTCGCGAAGATCGCGATCGGCCTGCTGCTCGGCTCGGGACTGCCGCAGAGCGCACTGGCGCCGGCAGCGACCGCCCATGACCGCATCGACATCCGCGCCTACGTAGCCAACGATTTCGCGGCGGCCACGATCGACAAACCCACGGATTGGGATGGGGTTCCCCTCCTCGACCAGGAACCTGCGACGGCCAGCCTGATCGAGAACGACCTGGCCTCTCTTCCCCAGAGCCGCGAAAGCGACGGCCGGGACGTGCTTCGGTTCGGCGACATGAATGTGCCGCGCGACATCGTCGAGACGATCCTGAAAGCGTCGTCCGAGACCGGGGTCGATCCGGTCTACATGATGGCGCTGGCCGACAAGGAATCGAGCTTCTCGACCACCGTAAAGGCCTCGACCTCTTCGGCCGAGGGCCTGTTCCAGTTCCTCTCCGCCACCTGGCTCGAACTGGTGCGGACCTATGGCGCCCGCTACGGCTATGAGACCGAGGCCAACGCCATCACCGGCCGCGGCAGCGCGATCACGATTCAGGACGAAGCCACCCGCACCCGCGTGCTGCGCCTTCGGCAGGACCCCTATGTGGCGGCCCTGATGGCCGGCGAGCTGATCAAGCGCGACCGCGCCCGTATCGAGCAGCGCATCGGCCGCGAACTGAAGACCTCCGAACTCTATCTCGCCCATTTCCTCGGGACGTCGAGCGCCGGCAAGTTCCTGACGCTGAGCGACGACAACCCGGACCTCGTGGCCAAGCAGGCTTTCCGCGCCGCCGCCCGCGCCAACCGCAGCCTCTTCACCGCGAAGGCCGGCAAGCACCGCCGCAGCCTCACCGTCGCGGAAGTTCGCGAGCGCCTCGGCGACATGATCGACCGCCGGCTCGACCAGTATGAAGGCGTCACCGCCCTGGTCGGCACCCAGGACGCCACACCGGAGACGAACAGCGATCCGAGCCAGGCCTCGGCCCTCCTCGATGCGAGCCTGCGCGTTTCGGCCCCGACCGGGCGGATGCAGGTCACCGAGGCCTTGCCGAGAGAATAGAGCTTCGGCCGAGATTCGTCGCTCGGGCGGCACGGGACCAAAGGACGTGACGATGCTGCCTCCGGCATGGCGTCCAAGGTTCTTTCCGGTCTAGAACCGCCAAGCCAGCGCCGACGGTAAGCCGACGGGACCTGTGCTCTTGGATGACCACCGGCGGCCGATGACAGATCAAGAACCGGAACGGCCGAAGACCGGCGAAACGCCGGATGCCCGAACCGCCGCCCGCGAAGCCGGACAAGCGGCGCGCGTCCTGTTCAGGCATCTCGGCTTCCTTCTCGTAACGGCCTTACGCGGCCTCGCGCGGGGCTTGCTTTCAGCGCGGCGCACTGCGAGCCGAACGCTCGGCACCCTCAGCTCGAGGCTCACCGCACCCGCCGCCTCCGCGCGGACGAGCGGCGCGGGCGCTCTCCCTGCGGCAGGGATCGCACCGGCGGCGCACACGCCACAATCCGGCTGGCGCGGCCGTCTGCGGCAACGGCCCTACCTCGCCGCCGGCCTCGCGGCCCTCGCCCTTCCGCTGGTCTTCGTCGCTTGCCTCGTCCTCTACAGTTTCGCGACCCTGCCGCCGCTCGGTGGGGTAGTGCCGGAAGGCGGCCAGCGCGCCCTCACGGTGGAGGCGGATGACGGACGGGTCTTCGCGACGCGCGGCGCCTTTCAGGGCCAGAAGCTGACCGCGGCCGACATGCCGGCCCATCTCGCCCAGGCCGTGGTCGCCATCGAGGACCGGCGCTTCTACTCGCATTGGGGAGTCGATCCGCGCGGGCTGGTGCGGGCGCTCTGGCGCAACACCGTGAGCGGCGGGGTGCGCGAGGGCGCGTCCACCATCACGCAGCAATATGTCCGGCTCACCTCCCTCACCCAGGAGAAGACGCTGCGCCGGAAGATCCAGGAAGCGTTCCTGGCCCTGCGCGTCGAGAGCACGATGTCGAAGGAGGACATCCTCCTCGGCTATCTCAACACCGCCTATTTCGGGGCCGGCGCCTATGGAATCGACGCCGCGTCGCGGCGCTATTTCGGCAAGGGCGCGAAGGCGTTGACGCTTCCCGAGGCGGCGATGCTGGCGGGCCTCGTCCGCGCACCGTCGCAACTGGCGCCGACGCGCAATTTCGGCGGCGCCAAGGAGCGCGCCGACATCGTGCTGCAGACCATGGTCGAGACCGGCGCGATCACCGCCGCCGAGGCCGACAAGGCGCGTGCCGAGACGATCACCCTGCGCACCCCGCCCGAGACGCCGCCGGGCACCAACTACTTCCTCGACATGGTGTCGGCGGACGCCAAGCGTCTGTCGGACACGCCCGGCGACGTCACGCTGCGCACCACCCTGAACCTCGATCTGCAGAGCCTGGCGGAGGGCGTCGTCGCCCGCCGGCTCGATGCGGAAGGGGCGAAGAAGAAGGCGAGCCAGGGCGCCATGGTCGTCCTGAACAAGGAGGGCGCGATCCTCGCCATGGTCGGCGGGCGCGACTACGAGGACAGCCAGTTCAACCGGGCGATCCAGGCCAAGCGTCAGGCCGGCTCGCTGTTCAAGCTGTTCGTCTACCTCACCGCCTATGAGAAGGGCTTGTCGCCAGAGACGGTGCTGGTGGACCGGCCGATCCAGATCGGCGATTGGGAGCCGCAGAATGCGAGCGGCCGTTTCCGTGGGGCGGTCCCCCTCCGCACGGCCTTCGCGCAATCGATCAACACCATCGCCGCACAACTGGCCGACGAGATCGGCATGGCCTCGGTGATCGAGACCGCGCGCAAGCTCGGCGTTACCTCCGATCTTCCCAACGTCCCGAGCCTCGCCCTCGGCTCGGCCGAAGTCTCCCTGCTGGAGATGACACGGGCCTATGCCGGCGTGCTGGCGAGCGCCCAGCCCCTCGACACCTACGGCGTCCATGCCATTCGCGGCCCCGGTCCCGACCCGCTCTACCTGCGCCCCGATTCCAAACCGACGACGCCCCTACCGGGCGAGAGCCGCGCGATGATGCTGGATTCGCTCCAGGCGGTGGTGGATAGCGGAACCGGACGGGCCGCGCGGATCACCAACCTCGCGGTGGGCGGCAAGACCGGGACGACGCAGGATTACCGCGATGCCTGGTTCGTCGGGGTGACGCCGGACCTCGTCGTCGGCGTCTGGGTCGGCAACGACGACAACACCTCGATGAACAAGGTCGGCGGCGGCGACCTGCCGGCGGCGATCTTCAAGGATTTCACCCAGCGTGCCACCGTCCAGATGGCGTCGCGGCGCAAGCGCCCCTCCACCGCCCGCGCCGAGCCGGCCCCCGCCGCCAAGGAAACCACCGCCGCCGGAGCGTTGCGCGGCGTGCCGGAGGTGATCGATACCGGAACCCTGTCGTTCCGTGGCCGGACGGTGCGCCTCCTCGGCGTCGATGGCGAACGCGGTGCCCTGGCACGCCAGCTCGCCCGCTATCTGCGCCGGCGCGAAGTCGTCTGCGAGCCGGCGGCCAACGGCGCGGTCGACGAGGCGCAGCCTGCGGGCCTGCGCTGCCAGATCGACGGCGACGACCTCGCATCGTTGATCCTCACGGCCGGCGGCGCGCGCGCCTCGGAGGATGCCCCATCGGACCTTCTGGCCGCCGAAGAGCAGGCTCGCTCCGAGCGCGCCGGCCTGTGGCGGCGCGAGCGCTGATACCTACGATCCGCCGACTTTTCCCGTCTGGGACCGGTCAGCGAAACGGCGGCTCGTCGAAGCTCCTCAGCTTGCGCGAATGCAGGCCGTTGCGGTCGGCACGGAGGATATCGAGGGCGGACAGGCCGATGAGCAGGTGCTCGGCCACTGCCCGCTCGTAGAAGGCGTTGGCCGCGCCCGGCAGCTTGATCTCGCCGTGGAGCGGCTTGTCGGACACACAGAGGAGCGTGCCGTAGGGAACCCGCAGGCGGTAGCCCTGCGCCGCGATGGTGCCGCTCTCCATATCGACGCCGATGGCGCGGGACAGGTTGATCCGCCGCCGCTCCTGGCTGAAGCGGAGCTCCCAGTTGCGGTCGTCGTAGGTCACCACCGTGCCCGTGCGCAGGCGCCGCTTCAGGTCGTCGCTGGTCTCGCCGGTGACGCTGGCGGCCGCGGCCTGGAGCGCGAGCTGGACTTCGGCCAGGGCCGGCACCGGCACGTCCGGCGGCACGAGCTCGTCGAGGATGCGGTCCCGGCGCAGGTAGCCATGGGCGAGGACGTAATCGCCGATGGTCTGCGACTGCCGCAACCCGCCGCAATGGCCCACCATGAGCCAGCAATGCGGACGCAGGACCGCCAGATGGTCGGTGATCGTCTTGGCGTTGGAGGGGCCGACGCCAATATTCACCAGCGTCGTGCCCTGCATCGACCCGTCGGGGCCGCGCGCCACGAGGTGGTAGGCCGGCATCTGGAACTTGTGCCAGGGCGAGGCGGCGATGAGGGCCGCCGGATCGATGCTCGCCGCCTCCGCCCGCGAGACGGTGATTCCGCCCGGCAGGATCATGCGCTCATAGCCATCCTTTCCGCTGGCGAGCTGCTCCAAACCGTGCCGGATGAAGCCGTCGACATAGCGATGGTAGTTCGTCAGCAGAATCCAGGGCTGGACGTCGCGCCAGTCGCAGCCGGTGTAATGGACGAGACGGCGCAGGGAATAATCGACCCGGATCGCGTCGAATAGCGCCAGGGGCTTCGGCTCCTCCGCCGGAGCGACCCAGAGGCCGTCCGCGATCTCGTCACCCACCACCGAGAGCAGCGGGACGGGGAAGTAGGTCGCCAGGTCGCGCGGGGTGATCCCGCTGCCCGAGAGGTTGGCGCCGGGCTCCAGCACATAGGGATAGGGAATTTCCTGGGCGCTCAGGCCGACTTCGAGGGTGGCACCGTAATCCCGCACCAGGGGCGTCAGCTGCTCCAGCAGATACGGCCGGAAATGCGCCGGCTGCGTCACCGTGGTGGCGTAGGTGCCGGGAGACTGGAACTTCGCCGTCGCGCGGGAAAAACGCGGGATCGGCCCGGACGGGTGATAGGTGATCCGTAGTTCGGGATAGCGGAACTGAAGCCGCTCGGCATGGTCCGGCGCGGCGCCCCCGTCGAGATAGCGGGTTAGGGCGGTCTGGAGCGACTGGATCGCACCCGCGTACAAGGCGGCGAGGCGATCGACGGCGGTCTCGGCATCGCCCACGGATTCCATCGGGCGCCATTCGCTGGTGGTCACGCTCTCTCCTCGAAAGGCTTCGGCCCGTAGGTGGTTGGGTAGATTGATTTGCCGACGGAAACCTATACCCCGCCGGCCGTGGATGGAACGATGCGGCCCGCATGGCGGCGCGTTGTCGACCGGCTTGCGCACGGGGGCGAGTTGTCCGACATGCTCGCTGCGAACGGCTCGCGCGGTCCCGCCGGGTAACGCCTCTCCAAAATTGATGCGCAAGATGAGCGACCCAATCGACCGGCGGCCCGGCGAAGAGACCGTCACGCTGCCCGCCTCCCACGATGCCGGGCTCTACTTCATCGGCCGTGTCCGGACCCCATGGGCGACCCGCGCCGAATGCCCGAAGAACGGGCTTCAGACCGACGCCATCTGCACCCTGGAGGTGGATGCCGCCTTCGCTCCCGGTTTGCAGAACGTGGAGGGGGCGAGCCACCTCATCGTGCTCTACTGGATGGACCGGGCGGCCCGGGACATCGTGCGCCAGATGCCGCGCCATGCGGAGGGCAGCCGGGGCACGTTCTCCCTGCGCTCGCCGGCGCGTCCCAACCTCATCGCGCTGTCTGTGGTGGAACTCCTCGGCATCGAGGGGACGACCCTGAGAGTCAGAGGGCTCGACTGCCTCGACGGCACGCCGCTCCTCGATATCAAGCCCTATTACGCCAGCACCGATTCGCGGCCGGAGGCGACCATCGACCGAGCCGGCACGGCAAAAATCGTGGACGGGTCGGGAGCGCCCCGGTGAGGGCTCTGCGCCTGGGCCTTGCCGGGTTGGCGATCCTCGGCGTCGGCTTCGCCATCGGATGGATCGAGAAGCCCCTGCGCCTGAACACCCGGCTCTACGCCACGGACCGGTTGCCTTCGATCCAGGCCCATCTCGACGATGCACCGGACGGCTACATCCTCCTCGCCGGCGATTCGCAGGCCGAGTTGCAGAACCCGGCGCAGCGGGTCTGCGGCGCGGAGATCGTCAATGCCGGTGTGAGCGGCGCCTCGGCCTCCGTCTATGCCGATCTCGTGGCCAACCTGTCCGTGAAGACCCGCCCCCGCGCGGTGGTGGCCTTCATCGGAACCAACGATCTTCTGCGGAAGAAGGAGCCGCTATCCGACAGAACGGCCCAGATCTTCGACGAATCTGTGGAACGGATCGTGAAACGGCTGCAGGCCGAAAGCGACCGCGTCGTGGTTGCCGCCATTCCGCCCATCTCGCGTTCGGTGGAGAAGCGACTCGAACCGGCGGCGGTAGCGGCCTATTCGGCCCGGATCAGGGTCCTGTGCGAACGCCTGTCCTGCGGTTATGCGGATCCTTTCGCGGAGCTCCGCGACGGCGATACCGGGTTCGCGCTGCCCGGCACCCTGCGTGACGATCTGCACATCGCGGATTACCGCCGCGTGATGCGGGCCCTGGAGCCCGCTCTCTGCGCGAAGAGGCCCTGATCAGGCCCCGGCGTGATGGGGCGCCGCCGGTGCCGTCGATGCACCGCCTTCCGGCCTGTCTCCCTTGGGTGCCTTGATGCGGTACCAGCCGACATAGAGGGCGGGTAGGAAGAACAGGGTCAGGAAGGTGGCGGCGATGATGCCGCCGATCATGGCGTAGGCCATCGGACCCCAGAACACTTCGCGGGCGATGGGGATGAGGGCGAGGCTCGCCGCCCCGGCCGTGAGCAGGATCGGCCGCATCCGGTGGCAGGTCGCCTCCACCACCGCATCCCACGGGGCGTAGCCCTCGCGGTCGTACTCGTCGATCTGCATCACCAGGATCACCGAGTTGCGGATGATGATGCCGATGAGGGCGAGCACGCCGAGGATGGCGACGAAGCCCAATGGCTTGCCGAAGGGCAGCAGGATCGCCACCACGCCGATCAGGCCGAGCGGCGCCACGCTCGCCACCAGGAACAGCTTCTGGAAGCTCTGAAGCTGGATCATCAGGAACATCGCCATGGCGAGCAGCATCACCGGCGCCACCGCCGCGATGGGTCCGCTGCCCTTGGCGCTCTCCTCCACCGCACCGCCGACCGCGAGGGTGTAGCCATCCGGCAGGGTCTTCTCGAAGGCCTTGATGGCCGGATCTAGGGCGTTGACGATGGTCGGGGCCTGGGTGTCGTTCACGATGGCCGCCCGGACCGTGATGGTGGGCAGGCGGTCGCGGCGCCAGACGATGGGCTGTTCGAGTTCGTAGCTCACCGTGGCGAAGGCGAGCAGCGGCACGACGCTGCCGTTCGATAGCGGCACCTGCAGGCTCTGGAGCGTCTCGACGGAGTTGCGCTCCACCGCCTGGGCGCGGCCGATGACGTCCACGAGGTAGATCGAATCGCGGACCTGAGTGATCGCGCGGCCGCCGACGATGCCGTTGAGCAGGCCGGCGATATCCTCCGAAGTGACCCCGAGCTGGCGCGCCTTGTCCTGAATGATCTCGACCTTGAGCACTTTGCCGGGCTCGTTCCAGTCGAGGTTGGGCAGGCCGACATTCGGGTTCGAGGCGACGATGTTGCTGAGCTGGAGCGCGAGGCCCCGCACCTTCTGCAGATCGGGTCCGCTCAGCCGGTACTGGATCGGGCGTCCCACCGGCGGGCCGAGATCGAGGGAGTGGACGAACACGTCGGTACCGACGAATTCCTTGGCCGCCAGCGCCTCGAATTTCTGGATCATCTTGTCCCGCGCCTCGAGCGACGAGGTCACCACGATGATCTGGCCGAAGAACGCGTTGCCGAGCTGCTGGTCGAGGGGAAGATAGAAGCGCACCGCGCCCTGCCCGACATAGGAGCTCCAGCGCAGGATGTCGGGATCGCCCTTCATCGTCGCCTCGAATCGGTCCATCTGGGCCTTGGTCTCGGTGATGCTGGCATTCTGCGGCAACGTCATGTCCACGAGGATCTCGGGACGGTCGGAGGCCGGGAAGAATTGCTGCTGCACGAACTGGATGCCGTAGAGCGACAGGCCGAGCAGGCCGACGCAGAAGGCCACGGTGATCCAGCGGAAGCGCATGGCCGGAAGCAGCATCGCCCGGAAGGTCCGGAGCAGGAAGCTCGGTTTGTCGTGATGCTTCTTGATGGTCTTCGGCAGCAGCTTCACGCCGATGAGCGGCGCGAACAGCACCGCCACGACCCAGGAAATCAGGAGCGAGGCCGCGATGACCACGAACAAGCTATAGGTGTACTCGCCCGCCGCCGAGCCGTTGAAGCCGATGGGCAGGAAGCCCGCCACCGTGACGAGGGTGCCGGTGAGCATCGGGAAGGCGGTGGAGGTGTAGGCGAAGGTCGCCGCCTTCTTCAGGGTATCGCCGACCTCGAGCCGCGCGACCATCATCTCAACCGTGATCATGGCGTCGTCGACGAGGAGGCCCAGCGAGATGATGAGGGCGCCGAGCGAAATGCGCTGAAGCGTGACGCCCATGACCTGCATCACCACGAAGACCACGGCGAGGACGAGGGGGATGGAGAACGAGACCACGAGCCCTGCGCGCCATCCGAGGCTGATGAAGCTGACGCCGAGGACGATGACGACGGCCTCGATCAGCGCCTTGGTGAAGCCGCCCACAGCCTCTTCGACGATCTTCGGCTGGTCGGAGACGAGGTGGATGCCGACGCCGTAAGGTAGCTCGCCTTCGAGCTTCTTCATCCGCGCCTTCAGGTCGTGGCCGAAGGTCAGCAGGTTGCCGGAGGGCTGCATGGCGATGGCGAGGCCGATCGCAGGCTGGCCGTTGAACCGGAACAAGGCAGTCGGCGGATCAGTGAAGCCGCGCGAGATCTCCGCCACGTCGGACAGGCGGAAGAACCGGTCGTTCACCCGCAGGTTGATGGTCTTGAGACTGTCCTCGGAGACGAACTGACCGCCGACGCGCACGGAGACGCGCTCGGGCCCGGCCTGGATCACGCCGGAGGGGGCAATGGCGTTCTGCGCCTGCAGCGTCGCGATGACGGCGGCCTGGTCGACGCCGAGGCCGGCGAGCTTACGGGTGGAGAAGTCGAGGTAGATCGCCTCGTCCTGCGCGCCGAGCAGCTGCATCTTGCCGGCATTGTTGACCTTCTTCAGGTCGGCGCGCACCCGCTCCACGTAGTCGCGAAGCTGGCGCATGGAGACGCCGTCGGCGGTGAACGCATAGACATTGCCGAAGACGTCGCCGAACTCGTCGTTGAAGAACGGCCCCTGAATCCCTTGCGGGAAGGTGCTGCCGATATCGCCGATGCGCTTGCGGACCTGGTAGAAAATGCCCGGAATGGTCTTGGGCGGCGTCGTCTCACGCAGCTGCACGAAGACCGTGGTCTGGCCCGGCGTGGTGTAGCTGCGGCTGAAATCGACGGCGTCGATCTGCTGCAATTCCTTCTCGATCCGTTCGGTGACCTGATCGAGCGTGTCGCTGATCGTGGCGCCGGGCCAGCGCGCCTGCACGATCATCGTTTTGATGGCGAAGGGCGGGTCTTCCTCGCGGCCGAGCTTCTCGTAGGCGAGGAAGCCCGCCAGCATCGAGATGAGCATCAGGAACCAGACGAAGGAGCGATGCTCGAGCGCCCATTCGGACAGGTTGAAGTTCTTCACGGGGCGGCTCTCGCGTGACGCTGGTCGGATCGGCGCGGCTATTGAGATGTGTCGGCGAGGCGGACGCGCTGGCCTTCACCGAGACTGCGGGCACCGGCGAGCACGACGCGCTCCCCCGGCTTCAGCCCCTCGGTGATGGAGACACGCTCGCCGTTCCTGTCCGCGACGGTGACGTCGCGGCGGGACACGGCATCCCCGGCCTCGTTGACGATCCAGACCGCGCTTCGCCCGTCGGCCTCGAAGACGGCGGTCGCCGGCAACTGGAAACGCGGCGCCATGTGGCGTGACAGTCCGACCGTGATGGTGGAGCCGAGGCGGAACGCGTCCGGTGGCTTGAGCAGGGTCATCCTGATGCGGCGGGTGCGGGTCTTCTGGTCGGCGAAGGGCGAGACCTCGCGGACTTTGCCCGTGGCCGTCACGTCGGGCGCGCTCTGGAGCGCCACGGTGAAGACCGCATCCTTCGGCATGGCTCCGACCAGATCCTCGGGGATGTCGACCACGGCCTCGCGTTCTTCGGGACGCGCCAGGGTCGCCACCGCCTGTCCCGCCGAAAGCACCTGTCCCACCTCCGCGCTACGGACGGTGACGACGCCGTCGAAATCCGCATGCAGCTCGGTATAGCCCATCTGGTCGCGGGCTTTCTGCAGGTTCGCCTGGGCCTGGGCGAGACGGGCCTGGGCCGTGTCCCGGCTCGCCACGGCGCTGTCGAGCCGGGCTTGGCTGACATTGCCGTTGGCGATCAACCGCCGCTGCCGCGCCTCGGTGGCGATGGCGTTCTCCGCCTGTGCCGTGGCATCGGCGAGTTCCGCCTCCGCCCGCGTCAGCGCGAAACGCATGACGACGGGATCGAGGGCGGCGATGCGCTGGCCCTTCTTCACCACATCCCCCACGGTCACGTCGCGGGCGATGACCCGGCCCGCGATCTGGAATCCGATCTCGGACTGGTAGCGGGGGGCCACGAAGCCCGCGAACGGCCCGAATACGATGGTGTCGATGGGCTTGGCCACGGTGTAGAGGACGGGCCGCACCGGAGGCGGGCCGGCATTTTCCTCCTCACCATGGCAGGCACCGAGAGTGGACACGACCGCTGCGATCAGCGTCAGGCGTAAGCCGGAATGGATCATCGGCCGATCTCCTCGGCAACGGACACGGTCTGGCCCGGGCGGAGGAATTGAATACCGGCGATGACCACCTCCTCGCCCGGCTCGACACCGCCGGACAGGGCGATGGTGTTGGGCGAGTAGCGGTCGATGGTCACGTTGCGCGGCGCGACCTTGCCGCTGGCCGGATCCCGGACCCACACGGCCGGTGCGTTCTCCCAGCGGTAGAGCGAGGACCAGGGCAGGACGATGGCCGTCTGCGGCCGGAACTTTCCGGTGCCGACGACGATGGCCCCGAGCGTCATGGCGGAAGGCGTGTCCTTCAGCCCGACCTTGACTCGCACGGTGCCGGAGGCGGCATCGACACTCGGGGAAATCTCCCGCACCGTGCCGACGGTCCGCACCTTCGGGTCCGCCTGGAGGGTGACGTCGATCTGCTTGCTCTCGGGCGGGGTCGCGAGAACCGCCTCGAACACGTTGAACACCGCGTCGCGCGGCCCGTCCTCCGCCATGGTGAGAACGGTCTGGCCCGCCTGGACCACTTGCCCCACCTCGAAGCTGCGGCTCAGGACGATGCCGTCCACGCCCGATTTCAGATCGGTGTAGGAGAACTGTTCCTGGGCCGTGCCCAGTGCCGCCTTGGCGGACTCGACCGAGGCCTGGGTCGTGCGGAGTTGCTGCTCGGCATCGTCATAGCTCGGCCGCGTGGTGTATCCGCTGGAGAGCAGCATCTCCTGGCGCTTGAAATTGACCTTTGCCTGGGTCAGCAGGGCCTCGGCGGAAGTCAGCGCGGCCTGCGCGTTGTTGAGGTTGGCGCGCTGCTCCTGCGGATCGAGCTTGGCCAGGACCTGATCGGCGGTGACGTGATCGCCGACCTCCACCAGTCGCGTGGCGATCTTGCCGTTGTTGCGGAACGCCACGTTGACCTGCGACTGGGCCTGGATGTCGCCCGTGAAGACGAGATCGGCCGAGATGGTGCTGCGCTCGGCCTTCGCCGTCCGGACGATGGCGAGGCTCTGCTTGGCCGCGCCGGCAGCGGAGACGTCCTCTGCCTCCTTGGCAGAAGCCGGAAGCGAGGCCGAGACCGCAAGGCCGAGGAGGGTGACCGCCCCCGCGCCACGGATTCGTCGAATGGACTTGGTCAGACCAGACACCACGACCCCATTCCGGATAAGCTCTATCGAACCGCTTCTCTATCGGGTATCTTACCGACCGTCCAGACGGTTTCTAAAAGGCAATGACATGGCAAAGCCGCGCACACGGCGCGAGGACCGGGCGAGCATCATCCTCGATGCGGCCGAGAGCCTGATCCGTCGTGCGGGTACGCGCACCTTGACGATCGACGCGGTCGCGGCGGAGGCGGGCTTGAGCAAGGGCGGGGTCCTCCACCATTTCTCCTCGAAGGAAGCGCTCATCACGGCCATGGCCGAGCGCAAGCTGAAGGAGGTCAAGGAGGGCATTGCCCGGCTCGAAGCGGAGCAGGTTCCGGGTCCCTCGGCCCTCCCCCTCGCGCTGATCGCCCATGCGAGGCAGGTCTACGCTGAGGAAGAGGGCTTCCCGCGGGCCTTCCTGCTGGCCTCCGCAGAGAATCCAGAGGCATTCGCCGGCTTCAACGCGTTCCTCCGCGAACGGCTCGCCGGCCTTGAGAAGATCGAGACCTGTCCGGGGATCGGCGCAGCTTTGGTGTTCTCGACACTGGGGTTGTTGATCACCCGGACGCTGGGCTTCCATTCCATGGAGGGCGCGCAGCTCGAACGGCTCTTCGACGGCCTCGAAAAGGTGGCGCGCTGCGTGACCGAGGGCGAGATCCCGCCGGATGCGTGCGGGACGCCCTGAGCGGCTTCACGCGAGGGCGGCCATGGCCTGGAACACGAGGGCGTGGCGGGCGGCCAAGGCGTCGATATCGGTGGCATAGCCGCCGCCGATCACCGCCACGAGGGGAATGCGACGTCTGCGCGCCTCTCCGATGACGTAGCGATCCCGTGCGGCGAGGCCCGCATCGGTGAGGGCCAATCGCCCGAGCCGGTCGTCCATGTGCGGATCGACCCCGGCATTGTAGAACACGATGTCCGGCGAGAGGCCGTCGAGCAGGCCCGGCAGATGCGCCGCCAGAACGGCCGCGTAGGCCGCGTCGTCGACGCCATCTACGAGGCCCAGATCGAGATCGCCGGGGATCTTGCGCGTCGGGTAGTTCTTTTCCGCATGGACCGAGAACGTGAACAGGTCCGGTGAGCCGGCGAGGCAATCCGCGGTGCCGTCGCCCTGATGCACGTCGCAATCGACCACCAGCGCCCGGCGGATCGCGCCCTCGTCCTGAAGCGCCAGGGCGGCGACGGCGACGTCGTTGAACACGCAGAAACCCGCGCCGGTCTCCCGCCGCGCATGGTGGCTTCCGCCGGCGGCGCTGCCTGCGAGGCCATGCTCCAGCGCGAGCCGCGCCGCCGCGAGGGTGCCGCCGGCCGAGGCACACGAGCGAGCCACGACGCTCTCATCCACCGGAAGGCCGATCTCGCGCTCGATCTCCCGCGAGACCGAACAGGACAGGACGGCATCGACGTAATCCGATCGATGCGCGCGCTTCAGCATGTCCGCGTCGGCCGGCTCCGGTCTGACGAAACCGGCGGGGGCGAGGCCGAGCGCCGCGAGCGTTTCGGCGAGACGGCCATATTTCCGCATCGGAAAGCGATGCCCGTCCGGCAGGACGGCCTGATAGGCAGGGTGGACGACGATGGGCGGGGTCATGCCGGATCGAACCGGCCGGGCCGAACGGCAGTTCCGCGAACGGCCACGGGTCTCGTCTCGCTCACGCCCTGGCCTTCCCTCTGAGGGGCGGCAGATCGGGGCCGCGCCGCTGTCATACGACTGAAATAGCCCGTCTGTTACGGCCTTGGGCAGGGGCTGGTTCCGTCAGGTGGCGGAGGCCCGGAGGGAGCGCGGCATGTTCGGCAGTATCGAGACCGGCGCGATCGTCGCGCTCTCGCTCTGTGCCGCACTGACCTCGGTCAATCTCCTCAGCATCGCCATCGCCACATGGCGCATCGGCCGGAATTGCGGGACCTCGAGCTTTCCCAGCGCCGCGCCCATTTCCCTCGTTCGCCCGGTCTGCGGCCTCGAAGCGTTCAGCGAGGAGATGCTCGAGCGCGGCTTCCATCTCGACCACCCGAATTACGAGCTGATCTTCTGCGTCGCCGATGGCCGTGATCCCATCGTGCCGCTGCTGCACCGCCTGATGGCGGCCCATCCCACGGTGCCGGCACGGCTCATCGTCGGCGACGAGCGGATCAGCGACAATCCCAAGCTCAACAATTGCGTGCGGGGCTGGGAGGCAGCCCGCCACGAATGGGTCGTGTTGGCCGATTCCAACGTCCTAATGCCGCCGGACTACCTGCAGCGGCTGCAGGCCTCGTGGCGACCCGATACGGGCCTCGTCTGCTCCACGCCCATCGGCGCACGGCCGCACGGTTTCTTCGCCGAACTGGAATGCGCCTTCCTCAATACGCTCCAGGCGCGCTGGCAATATACCGGAGAGAGCCTCGGCCTCGGCTTCGCGCAGGGCAAGAGCATGCTCTGGCACAAGCCGTTCCTCGACGGGCATGGCGGGATCCGGGCGCTCGCCGCCGAGATCGCCGAGGATGCCGCGGCGACGAAGCTCGTCCGCGCGGCCGGCAAGCGGGTCCACCTCGTGGCCTCGCCCTTCGACCAGCCCCTGGGCACCCGCGCGTTTCGCGAAGTCTGGTCGCGGCAGGTCCGCTGGGCGCGTCTGCGTCGGGTAACCTTCCCGCACTTCTTCGCGCCCGAGATCGGCTCCGGCACGATGCTGCCCTTCGCGGTCGCGGCCCTGTGCGTTCCCAGCGTTCCAGTTCTGACCGGCGTCATCGTCATGGCGATGCTCTGGTACGGGGCCGAATACGCGCTCGCGGCCCGCGCCGGGTGGCACCGCTCGCCCCGGCTCTTCCTCGCCTTCCTGCTTCGCGACGCCATCCTCCCCATCATGTGGGTGAGCGCCTGGATGCAGAGCGCCATCGTCTGGCGCGGCAACGCCATGGACATCCGCCCCAAGGAGACGCCGCGCCTGCGCACCCGCGCCACCGCGGCCTGACTGCCGATACGCCAAGCTACGAACCCGGCTTTAAGGCACAGACTTATTCGATACGGCCTCCGGGGTTTTGTCCCCTCACCGTCATTCCGGGTCTGCGGAGCGAAGCCCGGAATCCAGAGCCTCAACCTGTGCTCGACATGGCAGCCTCGGTGGTTCTGGATTCCGGGCTCGCCGTCGGCGACCCGGAATGACGGAGGTGTGCCGACGAATGTCACACCATCGCGCTTTCACCGGAGTTCTGAGCCCTGACCGGATACGGGCGTCGCACGCCCTCTTTCTCGTACGGCAAAACTCTTGCTTGGCCATTCCCCGACGGCAGCCTTCGCCGATGACGGGAACCCACCATGCAAAGCGAATCCACCGGCCTGCATAAGGGCCTGAACGCGTTCCATCTCTGGGGCATCGCCGTCGGCCTCGTGATCTCGGGCGAGTATTTCGGCTGGAGCTATGGCTGGGCCAGCGCCGGCACGCTCGGCTTCCTGGTGACGACGACCTTCATCGCCGCGATGTACGTCGCCTTCATCTTCAGCTTCACCGAACTCACCACGGCCATTCCGCAGGCCGGAGGCCCCTTCGCCTATAGCCGACGCGCCTTCGGCCCCATCGGGGGCTGCATCGCCGGCTATGCGACGTTGATCGAATTCGTCTTCGCGCCACCTGCCATTGCACTCGCCATCGGCGCCTATCTCAACATCCAGTTTCCGGGCCTCGACCCGAAACACGCGGCGCTCGCCGCCTACCTAATCTTCATGACCCTCAACATCGTCGGCGTTCAGATCGCCGCCACGTTCGAGCTGTTCGTGACCATCCTGGCGGTGGGTGAGTTGCTGGTGTTCATGGGCGTCGTCGCCCCCGCCTTCAGCTTCACCAATTTCGCCGCCCATGGCTGGGCCGGGGAATCCACATTCAGCCTCGCCGCGATCGGCGGCATGTTCGCGGCCATTCCCTTCGCCATCTGGTTCTTCCTCGCCATCGAGGGCGTCGCCATGGCGGCGGAAGAGGCCAAGGATCCCAAGCGCACGATCCCCATCGCCTACATCACCGGCGTACTGACGCTCACGGTCCTCGCCTTCGGCGTCATGATCTTCGCTGGCGGCTCGGGCGACTGGCGCACCCTGAGCAACCTCAACGACCCGCTGCCCCAGGCCATGAAGACGGTGGTGGGCGAGTCGAGCGGCTGGCTTCACATGCTGGTCTGGCTCGGCCTGTTCGGCCTCGTGGCGTCGTTCCACGGCATCATCATGGGCTATTCGCGCCAGATCTTCGCCCTCGGCCGCGCCGGCTACCTACCCGGTTTCCTCGCCAAGGTGCATCCCCGCTTCCAGACTCCTCACGTGGCGACGGTGGCCGGCGGCCTCGTCGGCATCGCCGCCATCTACAGCGACAACCTCATCGAGATCGCGGGCCAGTCCCTCACCGCGAGCATCGTCACCATGGCGGTGTTCGGCGCGCTGGTGATGTACGGCATGAGCATGGCGGCCCTGTTCAAGCTGCGCCGCAGCGAGCCCGACCTCGCACGTCCCTACCGGGCACCGTTCTTCCCCATCGCCCCCGCCTTCGCCCTGGCCATGGCCGGCATCTGCTTCATCGCTCTGGTCGTCTTCAATCCAGTGATCTTCGCGATCTTCCTGGCCGTGATGGTCGTGGCCGTTTCCGCCTCGCATTTCCTGGCAAAGCCGGTCGCAACCGTTCCCGCCCCGACGCTCGATCCGGCTATCTGAGGGGCTGGGGCTCGCATCACGCGCGGGGCTTGGCCATAAGGCAGCGATGAAAATTGGTATCATCGAGGCGGGCGCACCGCCCGCTCGCCTGGCCGAATCCTACCCGTCCTACGGCCGCATGGTGAAGAGGCTCCTCGGCGACCCCGCTGATGTCACGATCTTTCCGGTGGCGGAGGGACGGTTTCCCACCGCCCCCGAGGCGTTCGACGCGTTCGTGGTGACGGGATCGGCGGCGGGCGTCTATGACGACCTGCCGTGGATCGCGCCGCTGAAGAGCTTCCTGCGCGACGTCGACGGGCGCGCCAAGCTCGTCGGGCTCTGCTTCGGTCACCAGATCCTCGCGGCGGCGTTCGGCGGTACGGTGGAGAAATCGGCCAAGGGCTGGGGCATCGGCCTCCACACCTATGACCTGTTCGAACGCGCGGACTGGATGGACGACGCGCGCCGCGTCTCGGTGCCGGCGATCCATCAGGATCAGGTGATCGTCCCCCCTTCGGGCGCGCGCGTTCTCGGCGGCAACGTCTTCACGCCCTACGGCATCCTGTCCTACCCGCAACGTCGGGCGATCTCGTTCCAGGTCCATCCGGAATTCGAGGGCGAGTACGCCACGGCCCTCATTGCAGGACACCGACCCGCTGTGCCCCATGACGAGGCGTTCCAGGCAGCAGCCGTTGCGTCACTGCGCGGCGAGAGCGATGCTCCCCGCGTGGGCGACTGGATCCGCCGCTTCCTGCAATCGAGATAAGCACCGTCCGGGGCTGGCTCACGGGCCGCGTTGCCGGGACGATTGGTGCGGGCGGTCGGAATCGAACCGACACTCTGTCACCAGAACCGGATTTTGAGTCCGGCGCGTCTACCAGTTCCACCACGCCCGCAACATCCGCCTCATGGCACAGGATCGCGCCGACGGCCAGAGGGGTTTTGCAGCGAGACCGCGCCGCGGTGGTTCCCGCTCGCAAGTCCGGCCGGGTTGTGCTCAAAGGGCCTCGCGCCCTCCCCTATCGGATAGAAGCTCTTCATGATCCGCCGCCTTTACGAGTGGATACTCGCGCTCGCGGGCAAGCCATCGGCCCCCTACGCGCTCGGTGCGGTGGCGTTCTCGGAGAGTTCGTTCTTTCCGGTCCCACCCGACGTGATGCTGGTGCCGATGGCGGTGAGCCGGCCCGACAAGGTCTGGCTCTACGCGACGATCACCACCCTGGCCTCCGTGGCCGGCGGTCTGCTCGGCTACGCCATCGGCGCGCTGCTCTACGATTCCATCGGGGTCTGGCTGTTCTCGCTCTATGGGTTGAACGAGAAGGCGGCGAGCTTTCAGGCCTCCTACGCTCAGTACGGTCACTGGGTGATCCTGCTGAAGGGCCTGACACCGATCCCGTTCAAGCTGGTGACGATCACGTCGGGCTTCGCCCATTACGACCTGTTCTGGTTCGTCCTGCTCTCGCTCATCACACGAGGCGCGCGCTTCTTTCTCCTCGCTGGGCTTCTGAAGCGCTACGGCGTATCCATTCGCGCCGTCCTCGACCGGCATCTGAACGTCGTCGCGGCCATCACGGTGGCCGTCATCATCCTCGGCTTCGTCCTGTTCAAGGTGCTGCTGTGATCGATTACTCCACCCTTCTCCGTCTTCGCCGGGCCGCGCTGGCGGTCCTGATCGGGTCCGTCCTGGCGATTGCCGGCGCGTTCTATTTCCAGTGGGTTCTCGGCTACGTGCCGTGCAAGCTCTGCCTGACGGAGCGCCTGCCTTATTACGCGGCCATTCCGCTGGCCCTGCTGGCCCTGTTCACCCCGGAGCGCGTGACGCGGCTGATCCT
Source organism: Methylobacterium sp. AC832 (assembly GCF_979256025.1). Taxonomy (NCBI): domain Bacteria; kingdom Pseudomonadati; phylum Pseudomonadota; class Alphaproteobacteria; order Hyphomicrobiales; family Methylobacteriaceae; genus Methylobacterium; species Methylobacterium sp. AC832. Next base: position 867,295 of record NZ_CEEDMV010000001.1, on the reverse strand, counting down.
CGGGATCGCCGCCCTCGGCCTGCTCTATGGTGCGGGCCTCAGCGTCTATCATGCCGGTGCCGAATGGGCGCTCTGGGCCGGGCCGTCCGATTGCGGCGGCGGCAGCGGTGCCAACCCCAGCGATGTCGGGGATTTTCTCGATACCCTGAAGGCAACGCGGGTCGCCGATTGCTCCACCGCCGCCTGGCGCTTCCTCGGCATCTCGCTGGCCGGCTGGAATGCGGCCATCGCCTTCATCCTGGCCTCCATCGCCGGAACGGCCGCCCTCAAACGCTGAACGGGCGGCGGCGAATCTTCAGTTGAGGTCGCCGGGCAAGGCGGGGAGCGGGGCCACGTCGATCCCCTCCTCCACGAGGGCACGGGCCTCGGAAGGGCTGGCGACGCCGTAGATCGGGCGGGACTCGGCCTCGCCGTAATGCATGCGCCGCGCCTCTTCGGGGAATTGCGGACCGACATTGTCGGCCGTCCGGATCACGTGCTCGCGCATGGCACGCATCAGGGCGCGCAACTGCCGCTCCGGCTCAGCCATCACCGGCACGTCCGCAGAAGGCACGGCAACGGGCGCGCTCGTAGCAGGTTCGGCAGTCGAGCGGCTCCGATCCGGCGCCAATGCGACGGTCTTCGCCAGCGCCGGCGCCATCATGGCCTTGGCGACCCGGGTCGAGCCGCAAGCGAGACATTCCACGAGACCGTCCGCCGCCTGTGCGTCGTAGGAATCGCTCGAGCGAAACCAGCCCTCGAAATCGTGTCCGTTCTCGCAGACGAGCGTGTAGCGGATCATGGGCGGGATTGGACCGGACGCATGGTCACCCAGCCCGCCCGACGCGCTCGACCGTGAAGGGGCGTGCGTGTTTGAGGGCGGGGATCCGCCCCCTCGCCTCGGTGACGCGGGCGAGGTCGATCTCGGCCAGGATCACGCCGGGCTCGGCACCGCCGGCATCCGCCAGCACCTTGCCCCAGGGATCGACGATGATCGAGTGGCCGTAGGTCTCGCGGCCGTCCTCGTGGCGACCGCCTTGAGCGGCCGAGATCATGAACGATCCGGTCTCGATGGCGCGGGCGCGGTGGAGGACATGCCAATGCGCCTCGCCCGTCTGCTTGGTGAAACAGGCCGGAGCGCTGAGAATCGTCGCCCCGGCTTCCGCCAGAGCCCGGTACAGGGCCGGGAAACGCAGGTCGTAGCAGATCGCGATCCCGAGGGGCGCCCAGGGCGTTTCGGCGACGACCGCGCAGGCACCGCCGGTATAGGTATTGGATTCGCGCCAGCGCTCGCCGTTGGGAAGGTCCACGTCATAGAGGTGGAGCTTGTCGTAGGAGGTGGTGATTGCCCCCTTTGAATCGATGAGGAAGGCGCGGTTCGCGATCTTGTCGCCGTTCCGCACGGCCAGCGAGCCGATATGGACGACGATGCCGCGCTCGCGGGCCACATCGCGCAGGGCGGCGAGGGTCACGTCCTCGTCCTGCTCGCGCACATTGGCGAACAGGCTGGCTTTATCCCGCTCCACCAGCGAGGTCATTTCCGGTGTCTGTACGTAGTCTGCCCCCTGGGACGCAGCCTCTCGCACCAGGGCGACGGCGGCATCCCGATTGGCAAGCGGATCGCGCCCGGACCGCATCTGGACGCAGGCCGCGACGAAGCGAGGCTCGGTCTTGTCCTGTTCCGTCGGCGAACCGTCGCTCATGATTGCGGCGCCTGGGTCGACAGAAGCGGATCGAGCTTGCCCGACCGGTCGAGGGCGTAGAGGTCGTCGCAACCACCCACATGCGTCTCGCCGATGAAGATCTGCGGCACGCTGGTTCGGCCGCCCGCACGCTGGGTCATGGCCGCACGGGAGCCGACAGTCTTCTCGACGTCGACCTCCGTGAAGGTCACGCCCTTCTCGCGCAGCAAGGTCTTGGCGGCGGTGCAGTAAGGGCACCAGGCTGTCGTGTAGATGGTCACCGGAGGCATGGTTTGCAGACGTCCCGCTTCGCTCCCCTGAGCATATAGGGGAATGGCGGACGTCTTCCTACCGCGAAGGCGTCATTGCGCCGACGCGCGAATCGGTTTCAGGCCGCCAGCAGCTTCTCGACCTCGTTGACGAGGTCACGCAGGTGGAAGGGCTTCGACAGCACCTTCGCGTCCTTCGGAGCCTTCGAATCCGGGTTCAGGGCAACCGCCGCGAAGCCCGTGATGAACATGACCTTGATGTCCGGATCGAGTTCGGTGGCGCGGCGCGCCAGCTCGATCCCGTCCATTTCCGGCATCACGATATCGGTCAGGAGCAGTTCGAAGGGCTCCTCGCGCAGACGATTATAGGCCGAGAGGCCGTTATCGAACGACAGCACGTCATAGCCGGCATTCTGCAACGCCTTGGCCAGGAACCGGCGCATGTCGTTGTCGTCTTCGGCCAGGAGGATCTTCATCGGTCGGTGTCCCGCACCCTTGAGTCGCTGTGTTCTTTCCATAAAGCGCAGACTTGGTAAACAAGGTGTTGAGATTGGCACCCGGACCGGGTGCAGGACGGCACACCGATCACTTCGCGACGGGGGGTGTCGCAGTGGACACGCACCGTCACACGCCGCAAAGTGCGGCCATGCGTTTCCCTTCCAGCACCTGGGCGCACACGCCGCGATGACCGAGCCTAGCCCTCGCTGGAATGCAGCGAATCCGGGAGATTTCGTACCGCCCTTCGCCATCGACGAGCCGGGCGAGCACACGCTTCCGTTCGTGTTCAACACGCCTCATTCCGGGGCGGTCTATCCGAAAGCCTTCCTCGCGGGCTCACGCCTCGACCCGTTGGCGCTCCGCCGCTCGGAAGACGCCTATGTCGACCGCCTGTTCGCGCCCGTGGTCGATCTCGGCGCGCCGCTCATGCGCGCGAACTTCCCACGGGCCTATCTCGACGTGAATCGCGAGCCCTACGAGCTCGACCCGCGCATGTTCGACGGCCGCCTTCCGCCCTTCGCCAACACGCGGTCCATGCGTGTCGCCGGCGGCCTCGGTACGGTGCCGAGGGTGGTGGCCGATGGTCAGGAGATCTACCGCACGCGGCTCCCCGTGGAGGAAGCGGTCGCGCGGATCGAGGAGCTCTACAAGCCGTATCACCGTACCCTGCGCGGCCTCATTCAGCGCACCGCACGTGCCTTCGGCCACGCCATCCTGATCGATTGCCATTCGATGCCGTCCTCGAGCCTCCCCCGCGACGAGGATGCGAAGGCCGATTTCGTGCTGGGCGACAGGTTCGGGACGAGCTGCACGCCGATCCTGATCGCGGCGTTCGAGCATCATCTGCGCGCGCGCGGTTTCCGCACCCTGCGCAACAAGCCCTATGCGGGCGGGTTCATCACCGAACATTACGGGGAGCCGAATATCGGCCGCCACGCGCTTCAGATCGAGATCAACCGCGGGCTCTACATGAACGAGAGCAACCTCGCGGTGACGCAGGGGTTCGCGGATCTGGTCTGGACGCTACGCGAGGTGGTGAAGGCGGTGGCCGAGGAAATGGACAGCCTGACACTCCGCAGGATTGCCGCCGAATAGACCGGATGGGTTCTGCCGCGCGTATCGCGCGAGCAGACGTCCCAAATCACAAACCGCCAAATCACAAACCGCCAAATCACAAACCGCCAAATCACAAACCGATTTCCCAAGAAAAAAGGCCGCTCCGAAGAGCGGCCCGAAGTCTAGGGAGGAAACGCCCAAGAAGGGCTACGGGACCGCGACGCCATCGCGATCTCGCAATGCACAAAGTACAGTGCGCCGCACAAAGCGCAAGAGTGTTTCGCCGTCGAAAGTCTGCACTCGGTGCATGCCATGCCCGCGTCGCACGCACCGTACGGCGCAGCTTGCAGGTCTTGGCTCGACAGTCTCGGTTTGCGCGTACTCCTCCCGAGCCTTCCCTCAATGTTCCTTGAGCAGCCGGGCGATCTCGGCCTTGAGCGGCTCGGCGAGTTCCTTGCGCTGCAGCGCGTAGGCGATGTTCGCCGTGAGGAAGCCGAGCTTGGAACCGGTATCGTAGGTCCGGCCTTCGTAATGCATGCCGAAGAAGGATTGCTTCTCGGCCAGCTTGATCATCGCGTCGGTCAGCTGGATCTCGCCGCCGGCACCCTTCTCGCCCTTCTCTAGGATCGAGAAGATCTCCGGCTGCAGGATGTAGCGCCCGGAGATGATGAAGTTCGATGGCGCGGTGCCCTGTTTGGGCTTCTCGACCATGCCGTTGATCTCGAAGGTCTGCCCATAGGTCTCACCGACGCCGACGATACCGTATTGATGCGTCTCCTCCGGCTTGACCTCCTCCACGGCGATGACGTTGCCGCCATGGCGCTCATAGGCGGAGAGCATCTGCTGCATGCAGCCCTTGCTTAGCATGTCGGGGAGCAGCACGGCGAAGGGCTCGTCGCCGACGATCTCGCGGGCACACCAGACCGCATGGCCGAGGCCGAGGGGAGCCTGCTGGCGGGTGAAGCTCGTTTGCCCGGCAGCCGGGAGATCCCGCTTCAACTCCTCGTAGATCGCCTCCTTGCCGCGCTCCTGCAGCATGCGGTCGAGTTCGAAGGCGATGTCGAAATGATCTTCGATCACGGCCTTGCCGCGGCCGGTGACGAAGATGAAATGCTTGATCCCGGCCTCGCGCGCCTCGTCCACCACATGCTGGACGACCGGCCGGTCGACCACGGTGAGCATTTCCTTCGGGACGGCCTTGGTGGCGGGCAGGAAGCGGGTACCCAACCCTGCGACAGGCAGGACGGCTTTACGAATCGGTTTCATCAAGCGGGACCCGGTCTCTTAAAATGCGGTGGGAACAACCCGGAGGCGGGGGACGATAGCACGTTGTCGTGATGGAGCGAGCAAGAACAAAACCATTTCCACGCCCGACTCAGCCTAAAGCGCCGCATGATCACACGGAGGGTTTGAGGTATATCTTCCGCGACGTGCGCGGGAATGGAAGTGGGGCCATGGCGATTCTGGTGACGGGCGGCGCGGGATATATCGGCAGCCACATGGTGCTGGCGTTGCTGGATGCCGGCCACAAGGACATCGTCGTCATCGATGATTTGTCCACCGGCTTCGACTGGGTGCTTCCCCCCGACGTGACGTTGGTGGTGGGCGACGTGGCCGATCAGGCCCTGGTGAAACGGGTCATCGCCGAACACGGAATCGATGTGCTGGCGCATTTCGCCGCCAAGATCGTGGTGCCGGATTCGGTGGCCGACCCTCTCGGCTACTATCTGGCCAACACGGTCAAGACCCGGGCGCTCATCGAGGCTGCGGTGCATGGCGGGGTGAAGCACGTCATCTTCTCCTCCACCGCCGCAATCTACGGCGAGCCCGAAATCGTCCCGGTGCCGGAGGACCTCGTGGCCGCGCCGATCAACCCCTACGGCCGCTCGAAACTCATGAGCGAGTGGATGATCGACGACGCAGCCAAGGCCCACGGCTTCAGCTACGTCATCCTGCGTTACTTCAATGTCGCGGGTGCCGATCCTCGCGGACGCAGCGGCCAATCTTCAAGCGAAGCCACCCATCTCATCAAAGTCGCCACTCAGGCGGCGCTGGGCCGGCGCAGTCATCTGAGCGTGTTCGGTACGGATTACCCCACCCGCGACGGCTCGTGCCTCCGCGATTACATCCAGGTTTCCGATCTCGCCGATGCCCATTGCGTCGCCATCGATCATCTACGTTCGGGTGGCGCGAGCAAAACGCTCAATTGCGGCTACGGGCGCGGTTACTCGGTCCTCGAGGTGATCGAGGTGGTCAAGCGCATTTCGGGCCGTGATTTCGAAGTGAGGCTGTCGCCGCGCAGGCCCGGCGACCCGGCGCAGATCGTGGCGAAGGCCGACCGGATCCGCGCTGAATTGGGCTGGCAGCCACGTTACGACGACCTCGACGGGATCGTGGCCCAGGCCCTCGCCTGGGAAGAGACCCTGGCCCGGCGCAACCGCCTATGAAGACAGCCCTCCGCGCCGCCATTGCCCTCTGCGCATTTCTTGCAGCGGAGGCCTGGGCAAAGGATTCCGCCCGGCAGACACCGCCTGCCAAACCGGAGGCGGCAGCAAACGCCTCGTTCCGCAGCTTCGTCGATGCTCTGCGGCCCGATGCCGAGGCGCGTGGGGTCAGTGCTGCGACCTTCGACGCGGCGTTTCGCGGCGTGTCTTCGCCCGATCCCGGCATCCTCGCCAAGACCACCGCTCAAGGGGAGTTCGGACGCCCCGTCTGGGACTATCTCGTCGGTGCGGTCTCGACCGGGCGGATCGCACGGGGCCGCTCACAAGCGGCCCGTCTGTCCACCACGCTGGCGGCGATCGAGGCCCGGACGGGCGTCCCGCGCTGGATCGTCCTCGCCTTCTGGGGGGTCGAGTCGGATTTCGGAGCGAGCGGCGGGACCGTCCCGACCATCCGCGCCCTGGCGACCCTGGCGCAGGCGCGCTTTCGCGGCACGCTGTTCCGGAACGAGCTCCTCGACGCATTAACGATTCTGCAGCGCGGCGACATCGCCCCCGAGGCGATGAAGGGATCCTGGGCCGGCGCCATGGGCCAGACCCAGTTCCTCCCATCGACCTTCCTGAAGCATGCGGTGGATTTCGACGGGGACGGTCACCGAGACATCTGGCGATCGGAGCCGGATGCCCTGGCCTCCATCGCCGGCTATCTCCAGTCTCTCGGCTGGAACCGCGACCTGTCCTGGGGCTATGCCGTGACGCTTCCAGGCGGATTCGACCTGACGACGTATCGGGCGGACCTGTCGGACTTCGCCAGACGGGGCGTCCGCAGGATCGATGGCGAGGCGCTGCCGGGATCGGGTGCGGCCAGCCTGTTCCTGCCCGGCGGCTCGGGCGGCCCGGTCTTCCTGATCACCGACAATTTCGAGGTGATCCGGAGCTACAACACCTCGGATTCCTATGCACTCGCCGTTGGCCATCTCGCCGACCGTCTTGCCGGCGGGCCGCCACTGGCGGCACCTTGGCCGACCGGCGTGCCACGCCTCGACAAAGCGGGCCTGCAGGCACTGCAGAAAGCCCTGGCCGCCCGAAACCTCTATGCCGGCGATGCGGATGGCCGCGCCGGACCGAAGCTGCGGGAGGCGGTCCGCCAATATCAGATCAAGGAAGGTCTGGTGGCCGACGGCTACGCCACGCCCAGCCTTCTGGAGCACGTTACGGCGCGCCCCTAAGGCTCCGCCTCGTGAGGCGGATTTAGACGCGGGGCCGATCGTCCGATAGGATGGCGCGGTCTCGTCCTTCGACGATCAGCAGGCAGGTCGCAGCGTGGCACCAAGGACAGTCAAGAACGTAGCGTACGGGGTGGCCGTTGCGGGGCAGGTGAGGGACGCTCTTCTCCGTGTTTGCCTCCTCACCTTGTTCGCGACGCCCCTGCTCTTCGCCTCTGGCCCGTTCGCCGCGGCGCAATGGGGCGATTCCTACGATACCCCTCGCGGCGATTCTTACTACGCGCCGCGCCGCCGGCCGCGCGAGGAGGGAGATTACGGTGGCCGCCAAGCCAACCGGCGCTACGCCCCTCCCCCGCAGGAGGCGCCGCGTCAGTTCTACTGGCCCTGGGAAGATCGTCCGCAGCAGGTACAACCGACCCCCGCGCCCGTGCCATCGGCCCGACCCACCCGGCCACGGCCACCGACGATCGGGGAGAGCCAGCGCTCCTATACGAGGCGGCCGCGTCCGGCCCCCGTGGTCGCCCAGCCGAAACCGGTCCAGCCGAAGGCGGAGCCGTCGATCCGCATCGCGGTCTTCGGCGATTCCCTGGCGAACTCTCTCGGCCGTGGCCTCGATGACGTGTTCGAGGACAATGCCGACGTGGCGATCCTCGACCGTTCGAAGGCCGATAGCGGTCTCGTCCGGAAAGACGTGGTCGACTGGCCTAAGGCGGCGGAGGATTTTCTGAAAACCAGCCCGAAAGTCGCCTACGCGGTCGTGATGCTCGGCGCCAACGACCGCCAGCCGATCAGGGAGGGGAACGAGACCGTGGAACCGGGAACGGAACGCTGGCGCGAGATCTACCGCGACCGCGTCGATGCCCTGGCCAAGGTCTTCGCCGCCCAAAAGATCCCCTTCATCTGGGTCGGCGCGCCGCCGATGCGCAGCGAGCCGCTGACGAAGGACATCGCCACCATCAACGACCTCATCCGCGACCGCGTGGCGAAGGCGGGCGGGACTTATGTCGACATCTGGCCGGGCTTCGTCGACGATCGCAATCGCTTCACCATGACGGGGCCCGACCTGGAGGGGCAGGAGGCCAAGCTGCGGACGTCGGACGGCGTGCATTTCACCAAGGCGGGCTCCCGCAAGGTCGCGCATTTCGCCGATGTCGAACTCAAGCGTCTCATGGGCACGAACCCCACGGAGGCGCCGACGGTGGCGCCCGTAGCGACGGTTCCGGGTCCCCTCCTGGATGGTGAGGCCCCGAAGCTTGATGACACCGCGGCGATCGATCGCCAGATCACCTCGATGCTGCCGAGCCTGCCGGAGCCCCCGGGCATCCCCGCCTTGCCGGTGAAACCGGCGGCTGGCCCGGTCATTCCCCTCGGCCGTGCAGAGGTGACGCCGGGCGGGACTCTAATGAGCGGGCGGCCGCGCGACGGCGACGCATCGGGGAACGTGGAGCGGGTGCTTCAGCGTGGCTCGGCGCCGATGCCACAGCCGGGCCGGGCCGACGATTTCAAATGGCCGCCGGGCTGATCCCGGCACGTCTGCGCCGGGTAGCGCGAAGAGATCCGGTGCCGGGGCTCGGCATGGAGCCGGCCCCGGACCTTGATTTCAGCGCGGCAGGACGCTCGATCCCATCAGGGCTTCGTCGATCGAGCGCGCCGCCTGGCGGCCTTCGCGGATTGCCCAGACCACGAGGGACTGCCCACGGCGCATGTCACCGGCGGCATAGATCTTCTCGTTGGACGTCCGGTAATCGAGTTCGTTGGCGGTGACGTTGCCGCGCTTGTCCATGACGACGCCGGATTCCTCGAGTAGGCCCTTGCGAACCGAACCGGCGAAACCGATGGCGAGGAACACCAGATCGGCCGGCAGGGTGAACTCACCGCCGGGGATGGGCTGGCGCTTCTCATCCACGCGGGTGCAGACCACGCCAGTGAGCTTGCCCTTCTTGTTGCCTTCCAGGCGCAGGGTGGCGGCCTGGAACTCGCGCTCGGCCCCTTCGGCTTGGCTCGACGAGGTCCGCATCTTGGTCGGCCAGTAGGGCCAGACCGAGAGCTTGTCCTCGCGCTCGGGCGGACGCGGCCGGATGTCGAGCTGCGTCACCGAGAGGGCGCCCTGGCGGAAGGAGGTGCCGACGCAATCCGACGCCGTATCGCCGCCACCGATCACGACGACGTTCTTGGCGGTGGCGAGGATCGGCAATTCGCCGTTGCCCGGCATCGGCTCGGCACCCACCCTGCGGTTCGACTGGACGAGGAACGGCATCGCGTAATGCACGCCGGCGAGTTCCTGGCCGGGGAGCTGCGGGTTGCGCGGATCTTCGGCGCCGCCGGCGAAGAGCACCGCGTCGAACTCGGCGGTGAGTTCGTCGAGCGGCTTCGTCACGCCGACATTGACGCCGTAATGGAAGGTCACGCCCTCCGCTTCCATCTGCTTCACGCGCCGGTCGATATGGCGCTTCTCCATCTTGAAGTCGGGGATGCCGTAGCGCAGCAGACCACCGGCCTTCGGCTCACGCTCGAAGACATGGACGTCGTGGCCGACGCGCGCGAGCTGCTGCGCTGCGGCCATGCCCGCCGGCCCCGAGCCGATGACGGCGACCTTCTTGCCGGTGCGGGACGCAGGAATTTCCGGCTTCACCCAACCGTTGTTCCAGGCGCGGTCGGCAATGGCCTGCTCGATCGTCTTGATCGCGACGGGCTGGTTCTCGAGGTTGAGGGTGCAGGCCTCCTCGCACGGCGCCGGACAGACGCGGCCGGTGAATTCGGGGAAATTGTTGGTCGAATGGAGGTTGCGCGCGGCCTCCTCCCAATCCGACTGGAAGACGAGCTCGTTCCAGTCCGGGATCTGGTTGTGCACGGGGCAGCCGGTCGGCCCATGGCAGAACGGGATTCCGCAATCCATGCAGCGCGCGGCCTGCTTCTTCAGGTCGTGCTCGTCGAGGGGCAGCGTGAACTCGCGGAAGTGCCGCACGCGGTCCGCTGCGAGCTGGTACTTCTGCTCCTGCCGGTCGAACTCGAGGAAACCCGTGATCTTGCCCATCGTGATCGTCTTTCGCGAGTCTGTCTGATCCGTCGAGCGGCGGTTGACCGGCCCGGTCCGCCTCAGCTCGTCATCCCTGTTGTGCCGCCCGGTGCCGCCGACTAACCCGTCTTCAGCCTGTGGTCGGCGCGCTCGAAAACATTCGTGCAACGGGTGAGCCACGCCCTTATCGACGGTCTCGCCGCGAGGTCGAATCCGCCCTCATCGGCCCATTGCGTATAGGCGAAGAGCGACACGTCCGCGACGCTGAGCTCTTCTCCAACCAGCCACTCGACACCGCCGAGATGGCGCTCCATCACGTCCAAAGCCGCTTCGCCGCGGGCCACACGGGCCGGATCGCGCGCCTCCTTCGGCTTGCCGAGGGAACGCATCTCGAACCGGCAGACCGCGATGGCGGGCTCGTGGCTGTACTGTTCCCAGAACAGCCACTCGTCCATTTTCGCCGCGAGGAACGCGTCACACGGGATCAACGTGCTCCCGCGGGAAAGATAGCGGATGATCGCGTTCGATTGGGCCAGACACCGGCCGTCCTCGAATTCGACCCCCGGCACCTGCCCCGCCGGAAAGCGGGACAGGTAGTCGGGTGTTCGGCTTTCGCCCTTCAGAATGTCGATCGGCACCCAGCGATAGGAAAGGTGGAGGTAATCGGCGACGATCTTGACCTTGAGACAATTGCCCGAGACGAGATCACCGTAGATCCGCATACCGGCCTCACTCAGCCGCAACCGGCATCCGCGCCATCTCCATTTCGCGCAGGGCGCGGCGGTATTCCACCGGCATCACCTTCACGAACTTGGTGCGGTAACCCGCCCAATCATCGAGGATCGCCTTGGCACGCGGGGACCCCGTGTACTTCAGGTGATTGGTGATGAGCTGGCTCAGCCGCTCCTCGTCGTGCCCGGACATGTCGGCCAGGATATCGACGCGGCCCTTAGTCTCGAGGTCGCCGTCCTGGTGGAAGCGACGCATGACGTCGTCCTCCTCCTCGATGGGCTCCAGATCGACCATCGAGAGATTGCAGCGCGCGGCGAAGGAGCCGTCCGCATCCAGCACGTAGGCGATGCCGCCCGACATGCCGGCCGCGAAGTTACGCCCGGTCTCGCCGATGGACACGACGACGCCGCCCGTCATGTACTCGCAGCCATGGTCGCCCATGCCTTCGACCACCGTGATGGCGCCGGAATTCCGCACGGCGAAGCGTTCGCCGGCCGAACCGCGAATGTAGCATTCGCCCGCGATGGCCCCGTACAGGACGGTGTTGCCGGCCATGATCGTCCGCCCGGCGGGTGACCGCAACGCGTCGCTCGGCCGGATGATCAGCTTACCACCCGAGAGCCCCTTGCCGATGTAATCGTTGGCATGACCCGTCAGAACCACGGTGATGCCGGCGGCGAGCCAAGCTCCGAAGCTCTGGCCGGCGGTGCCGGACAGGTTCACCGTGATGGTGTCGTCGGGCAATCCCTCATGGCCGTAGCGCTTGGCGACGACGCCCGAAAGCATCGCCCCAGCCGTGCGGTCCGAGTTCCGGATCACCTCGTTGAGCACCACCGGCTCGGCGGTCTCGATGGCCGCCTTGGCGCCCTCGATCAGGCGGCGGTCGAGCACCGTGTCGATCGGGTGCTTCTGCTTCTCCGTATGGCGGATCGCCACGTCGGGGCCGACATCGGGACGGTGGAAGAGCTTCGAGAAATCGAGGCCCCGCGCCTTCCAGTGGTTGATGACCTCCAGCGTGTCGAGGAAGTCGGCGCGACCGATGAGGTCTTCGAGCTTGGTGTAGCCCATCTCCGCCATCAGCTCGCGCAACTCCTCCGCCACGAAGAAGAAGTAGTTCACCACGTGCTCCGGCGTGCCCTTGAAGCGCTTGCGCAGGACGGGGTCCTGCGTCGCCACACCCACCGGACAGGTGTTCAGGTGGCACTTGCGCATCATGATGCAGCCGGCCGCGATGAGCGGCGCGGTGGAGAAGCCGAACTGGTCGGCGCCGAGCAGAGCCGCGACGAGCACGTCCCGGCCCGTGCGGATGCCGCCATCGGCCTGAAGCACGACACGACCGCGCAGATGGCTGAGCACCAGGGTCTGCTGGGTCTCGGCGAGACCCGTCTCCCATGGCCCGCCCGCGTGCTTGATGGAGGTCAGCGGCGCCGCGCCCGTGCCGCCGTCGAAGCCCGAGATGGTGATGTGGTCGGCGCGCGCCTTCGCGACGCCGGTGGCGACCGTGCCGACACCGACCTCGGAGACGAGCTTCACCGACACATCGGCGGCCGGATTGACGTTCTTCAGGTCGAAGATCAGCTGGGCGAGATCCTCGATCGAGTAGATGTCGTGATGCGGCGGCGGCGAGATCAGGCCGACGCCAGGAGTGGCGTAGCGGACCTTGGCGATCTTGGCGTCGACCTTGTGGCCGGGCAGTTGGCCGCCCTCACCGGGCTTGGCGCCCTGCGAGACCTTGATCTGCATCATGTCGGCATTGACGAGATATTCCGTCGTCACGCCGAAGCGACCGGATGCGACCTGCTTGATCGCCGAGCGACGCGAACGACCGTCGGCCATCGGCTTGAACCGCTCCACCTCCTCGCCGCCCTCACCGGAATTCGAACGGCCGCCGAACGAGTTCACCGCGATGGCGAGGGTCTCGTGGGCTTCCTTGGAGATGGAACCGTAGGACATCGCGCCCGTAGCGAAGCGCTTGACGATGTCCACGGCCGGCTCGACCTCGGAGATGTCGACGGGCGCCCGGCCGAGCTCGGCCGCCTGCTTGATGCGGAACAGGCCGCGGATGGTCTTGAGGTGGTTCTCCTGCTCGTTCACGAGCCGGGCATATTCACGGTAGCGCTCGGGCAGGCCGAGACGCACCGCATGCTGAAGGGTGGCCACCGAATCCGGCGTCCAGGTATGGCTCTCTCCGCGCAGGCGGTAGGCATATTCGCCGCCGACATCGAGGGCGTGACGGAACACCGGAGCGTCGCCGAACGCGTCGGCGTGACGACGGGCAGTCTCCTCGGCGACCTCGGCCATGCCGATGCCTTCGATCGTGGTCTTGGTGCCGAAGAAGTCACGGGCCACGAAGGACGAGTTCAGGCCGATCGCGTCGAAGATCTGCGCGCCGCAATAGGATTGATAGGTCGAGATGCCCATCTTGGACATGACCTTGAGCAGGCCCTTATCGATCGACTTGATGTAGCGATAGACGATCTCGTCGTCGGTGAGATCCGGCGGGAACTCGTCCTTCATCGCGATCACCGTCTCGAAGGCGAGATAGGGGTTGATCGCCTCGGCGCCGTAGCCCGCGAGACAGGCGAAGTGATGCACCTCGCGCGGCTCGCCGGACTCGACCACGAGACCGACGGAGGTCCGAAGTCCCTTGCGGATCAGGTAATTGTGCACCGCCGCCGTGGCCAGCAGAGCCGGGATCGCGATACGGTCCGGTCCGACGCCGCGGTCGGTCAGGATGATGATGTTGTAGCCGCCGCGCACCGCCGCCTCGGCCCGGTCGCACAGCCGGTCGACCGCGCCTTCCATGGCGACGGCGCCGGACTCGGCCGGGAAGGTCATGTCGAGGGTCTTGGTGTCGAAACGGTCCTCGAAATGGGAGATCGAGCGGATCTTCTCGAGGTCCCCGTTGGTCAGGATCGGCTGACGGACCTCGAGGCGCTTCTTGCGGGAAGCCCCCTCCATGTCGAGCAGGTTCGGGCGCGGCCCGATGAACGAGACGAGGCTCATCACGGCCTCCTCGCGGATCGGGTCGATCGCCGGATTGGTGACCTGCGCGAAGTTCTGCTTGAAATAGGTGTAGAGCGGCTTGGGCTTATCGGAGAGGGCCGAGAGCGGCGTGTCGGTTCCCATGGAGCCGACCGCCTCCTGGCCGGTGACGGCCATGGGGGCCATCAGCAGCTTGAGGTCTTCCTGGCTATAGCCGAACGCCTGTTGCCGATCGAGCAGCGACACGTCGGAGCGCGAGGCGCGCGGGATGACGGGCTTCAGGTCTTCCAACACGATCTGGGTGTTCTTCACCCATTGTGCGTAGGGATTGGCCGCGGCGAGCTCGCTCTTGATCTCCTCGTCGGAGATGATGCGACCCTTCTTCAGGTCGATGAGCAGCATGCGGCCCGGCTGCAGGCGCCAGGATTCGACGATGCTCTCGTCCGGGATCGGCAGAACGCCCATCTCGGAGGCCAACACGACGAGGCCGTCTTCCGTGACGATGTAGCGGGCGGGGCGCAGGCCGTTACGGTCGAGGGTCGCGCCGATCTGGCGGCCATCGGTGAAACAGACGGCGGCGGGGCCGTCCCACGGCTCCATCAGGGCGGCGTGATACTCGTAGAACGCCTTGCGCTCCTCGCTCATGAGCGGGTTGCCGGCCCAGGCCTCCGGGATCAGCATCATCATGGCATGGGCGAGCGAGTAGCCGCCCTGCACGAGGAATTCGAGGGCGTTGTCGAAACAGGCGGTGTCGGACTGGCCCTCGTAGGAGATCGGCCAGAGCTTCGAGATGTCGTTGCCGAACAGATCCGAATCGACGCTGGCCTGACGCGCCGCCATCCAGTTCACGTTGCCGCGCAGGGTGTTGATCTCGCCGTTATGGGCGACCATCCGGTAGGGGTGCGACAGCTGCCAAGTCGGGAAGGTGTTGGTGGCGAAACGCTGGTGCACGAGGGCGAGGCCCGAGACGTAGCGCTCGTCCTGCAGATCCTTGAAGTAATGGCCGAGCTGCGTGACCAGAACCATGCCCTTGTAGACGATGGTCCGAGTCGAGACGGAGACCGGGTAATAGGCCTTCACGCGCGGATCGTTGAGGCCGTAGACCTTGTTCGAGATGACCTTGCGCGCGATGAACAGACGGCGCTCGAAAGCGTCTTCGTCCGTGATCGCGGCCGGGCGGCCGATGAAGACCTGCTTGTGGTGCGGCTCCGTCTCCTTGACGCGCACGCCGAGGTCGCTCGCATCCACCGGCACGTCGCGCCAGCCGAGGAAGGGGAGCCCTTCGTCCTGGAGGGACTTCTCGACGATCTCCTCGACGATGCGGCGGCCTTCCTCGTCCTTCGGCATGAAGAACTGGCCGACACCGTAATGGCCAGGCTCGGGCAAAGCGATGCCGAGGCCCTCGCACTCTTCCTTCAGGAGGAAATGCGGGATGTGGGTGAGGATGCCGCAGCCGTCGCCCATCTTCGGATCGGCGCCGACGGCGCCGCGATGGTCGATATTCTCGAGGATGAGCAGGCCCTGAGCCACGATGGCATGGGTCCGCCGGTCATGCATGTCCGCGACGAAGCCGACACCGCAGGCATCGCCCTCACGGGCCGGATCGTAAAGACCCTGCTTATGCGGCAGGGCGGAATCGCGAACGACGAGCGGCGCGACGCCGTCCCGCGTGGCGGGGATCGGGTTCTGGACGATCCCGGCAACCTCAGATGCGGCCATGCTCATAACCCCTCAGCCTCATTCGTCCGTGCCCGCATGCGAGCATGTTTCATGCCCGAATGCCATCCGGCACTCAGGCCCCTACCTCGACGCGGTCGGATTCGTGCAGGATCTTCGGTAAGGAAGCGCCCGCACTCCGCGGGCTCAACGCCGGCTTGAGTTCAAGCCGTGCGGGCCCGGATCGCCGTAATGGCGACCGGCTTGGAATCTCGTTTTTTCGTGAGATTCGACACCCGCTCGAGACCTTCCGCGTTCCTCGACGGCAATTGTCCTCGGAGACGAATCGCCGCCGGAACACCCTGCCAAAAAATGGGACAGCCGTACTGTCCTAATTACGGAAGGTGACAGATTTTAAACGCTCCAGCAAGAGGCTCGCGCGCGTGTTGGACAGGTTTGATGTGCGCTGCGACCATGCATACGTTTTGAGGTCAACAACACGGGCCGATGCTGACAGCGGGATCGGTGACAGGGCCGGGAAACCGACGGATACCGATCGCCCGCGACTTGCCGCGCTTCACCCGCATTCCCGCCCCAATCGGGCGCTCTACAGGGCTCGCCAAGCACAAGCGGCATGCGGGGTGATGGACCGCACGGAGACCTCCATAGACCTGCGTCAACAGTAGGCTACGGAACGAACGACCAAGCAAGACGAGGCACCATGGAATCGAGCCGCAGGGCGCCTGTGCGCTCCCATAAGTTCAGCCGGTCTCAGATTGGCCTGACCATGCTGGCGGGGTTCATCACCCTGTCGGCCCTCGGGACTGTCACCGCTCAAGCGCAATACGGTTACGAGCCCGACCTTATCCTTCCCCCTCGCGCCGTCGTCTGGCGCCTGAACGACCGCGGCTTCACCGAGGTGACGCGGCCGCGATTCGACGGCCGTGCCTATATCGTCGAAGCGACGGGCCCCTATGGCGACAGGGTGCGGCTCTTCGTGGATGCACGGGACGGCGCGGTCCTTGACCGCCAGCGTCTCGGTGCACCGTTGCCGCCTGCACCGATTCCCGTCGCCCGTCCGGCGGCGCCCGGCTATGGCTGGACCGAGGCGGACGAGCAGCCCCGTCAACCGATGCGCGAGGCGGCAAGGCCTGTTCCCCCCGGCAGGATCCCGAACGGAGATGGTGTGAGCCGGCAGCCGCGTTTCGACGTGGCGGCGCGCCCAGACGCCCCTGCCCGCGCGGAACCCGCCGATCGCAACCCGTTGGGTCTCAACCCCGATGCCCGCACCGGCGACGCGAGACGCCCGGCAGAACCGGCGCCAGCCCGCAAAATCACCAGGTTGGCCCCGCCGGCGAAGCCGGCAGCGCCCCGGCTCGCTCCGGAAGCCCCCTCCCCGGCCGCGACGGACGCAACGTCCGATGCCCGGACCACCACGCCTCCGGTTGCCGCCATCGAGCAGCCGAAGGTCGAACCCTCGACACCCGCCGCGAATCAGCCCCGCCGAGACGCCGCGCAGGCTCCCTCGCCCAAGGCTCAGGCGTGGAGCGATCCGCCTGCGGACAGGAAAGCCGTTCGGGTCATCGGTGGCGCGACGGTCGTACCGGGATCGACCGACAAGGATCAGCAAGGCGACCGTCCGGCCGAGTAGCAGACGTCATCATCGCCTACCGAGACGAACAAAGGCGTCGAGCGACGAAGGCTCGGCGCCTTTTTCTTGAACACGCTCGCGGCCAATCAGCCAGCATCGCTCGCGCCGGCGCCCTGTAGATGGGGGTCGTTCGTGGCCGCCCGGACGGGGCTGTCGCTCTGACTCGGCGAAGTCGTGATCGCCTTCAACGCCAGCGGGTCGAGGTTGCTTCCCTCGGTCGGGCCATAGGCTTCGAGGGCACGGCGCATCTTCGGCGTCCAGAACGCCACGATGTGCTTGTGGATACCCGCCACGGCTTCGTCATCCGGATAGGATCTGAAGAAGCCGGCGATCTGGTTCGCCATGCGGACGAGCTTGTCGTTGGTGGTCAGGGCGCTCATGGGACTGGCTCTGTCGACGGGTGAAGGATCGGCCGCGCGCGACTTAGCGTTCGGCGGCAAGACGAAGACGTTCACGGCCGGAAAAGACCGTGAGGGTGTCCGACCGGGCGATGGCGCAGAGCGTGATGTCGTGCAGTCGCGCCCGGTCGATGGCGAGGGAGGTCGGGGCGGAGATCGCCACCAGAACGGCAGCGCCGAAGGTCGCAGTCTTCTCCACCATCTCGAACGAGCAGCGGCTGGTGATGACGACGAAGCCATCGTTGGGATCGGTCCCGGCCCGCATCAGCGCACCGATCAGCTTGTCGAGGCCGTTATGGCGCCCGACATCCTCGCGGACGGCGAGAAGATTGCCGTTCCGATCCGCCCAGGCCGCGGCATGGACGGCGCGGGTCGTGTGGTTGAGAACCTGCGCATCGCCCATTCCGAGCAGGGCGCGCTGGATCGATTCGATCCCGACTACCTGCATCGCGTGAGAACGCGCCTCCGCCTTCGGCAGGGCCGCGAGATCGTCGATGCCGCAGACGCCGCATCCGGTGCGACCGCTGATGGCGCGTTTCCGCGCAAGATGCTCGCGCAGCCGCCCCGGAGCGAGATCCACGACGAGGCGCAATCCCCCGTCTCCGTCCTCGACCCGAACCGACCTGATCTCGTCTGCGGACTCGACGATCCCCTCAGTGAGGCTGAACCCGTAGGCGAAATCCTCGAGGTCGGACGGGGTCGTCATCATGACCGCGTAGGGCACGCTGCCATAGACGAGGTTGACGGGCATCTCGACGGCGAGATCGCGATGCCCTTCGCGGGCCATGGGATCGTCGTAGGCCACGACCAGGGTCGGCACACGCCGGCTCGTCGGAGCCGGCGCGTCGATGTCGTTCAGATCGTTCCGTTCACTCGGCAGCATTCAATTGCGTCGCGATTCTCGTGAGCGAGAAGTCCTCCTCGAAGAACTTCGCCTGCCAATCCGACGGACGGTTCGTCCGCCGCACCTGTACCGCCGTCACCTTATACTCGGGGCAGTTGGTGGCCCAGTCCGAGTAGTCGGTGGTGATGACATTGGCACCGGTCTTGGCATGGTGGAACGTGGTGTAGACCACGCCCGGCTGCATTCGCTCGGAGACGATCGCCTTCAGGGCGATGTCGCCGGAGCGGCTCTCGAGAGCCACGAGATCGCCGTCGAGAATGCCGCGAACCTCGGCATCGAACGGGTGGATCTCCAGCACGTCCTCCTCGTGCCAGCGCGAGTTCTCCGTGCGGCGCGTCTGTGCGCCGACATTGTACTGCGACAGGATGCGGCCGGTGGTGAGGATGAGCGGGAAGCGCGGTCCGGTGCGCTCCTCGGTCGCCACGTACTCGGTGATCATGAACTTGCCGAGGCCGCGCACGAACCGGTCCACGTGCATCATCGGCGTACCGTTGGGAGCGGCGTCGTTGCACGGCCACTGGATCGAGCCGAGTTCGTCGATCTTGGCGAAGCTCACGCCCTTGAAGCTCGGGGTGAGCGAGGCGATCTCGTCCATGATCTCGCTCGGATGCGAGTAGTTCATCGGATAGCCGAGGGCGTTCGAGAGCAGCATCGTACCCTCCCAATCACCGACGCCCGAGAGCGGCGGCATCACCTTGCGGACGCGGGAGATGCGACGCTCGGCATTGGTGAAGGTACCGTCCTTCTCGAGGAACGACGCGCCCGGCAGGAAGACATGGGCGTATTTCGCCGTCTCGTTCAGGAAGATGTCCTGGACGACGATGCATTCCATCGCCATCAGGCCCGCGGTCACGTGGTGCGTGTCGGGGTCGGACTGGGCGATGTCCTCGCCCTGGATGTACATGCCCTTGAAGGCGCCATCGACGGCCTCGTCGAGCATGTTGGTGATGCGCAGGCCCGGATCCTTGTCGAGCTGGACGCCCCACAGCGATTCGAAGGTCTCGCGGGTGGCGTCGTCCGACACGTGGCGGTAACCCGGTAGCTCGTGCGGGAACGAGCCCATGTCGCACGAGCCCTGGACGTTGTTCTGTCCGCGCAGCGGGTTCACGCCGGCACCAAGCATGCCGATATTGCCGGTGGCCATGGCGATGTTGGCCATGCCCATGACCATGGTCGAGCCCTGGCTGTGCTCGGTGACGCCCAGACCGTAATAGATGCCCGCGGCCCCGCCGGTGGCGTAGAGGCGGGCGGCGCCCCGGATGTCCTCGGGGTTCACGCCGATCTTGTCGGCCTGAGCCTCGGGCGAATGACGCTCCTCGGCGATGAACCGGGCCCAGGATTCGAAATCGTTGAGGTCGCAGCGCTCGCGGACATAGGCCTCGTCGATCAGCCCTTCCGTGACGATGACATGCGCCATCGCGTTGATGAAGGCGACGTTGGAGCCGGGCTTCAGCGGCAGGTGGTAATCGGCCTCGATATGGGGCGACTTCACCAAGTCGATCTTGCGCGGATCGGCGACGATGAGCTTGGCCCCCTCACGCAGGCGCTTCTTCATCCGCGAGCCGAAGACCGGGTGACCGTCGGTCGGGTTCGCACCGATGACGAGGATCACGTCGGAATGCGCCACCGAGGCGAAATCCTGCGTGCCGGCAGAGGTGCCGAGCGTCGACATCAGGCCGTAGCCGGTGGGCGAATGGCAGACGCGGGCGCAGGTATCGACGTTGTTGTTGCCGAAGGCGGCACGCACGAGCTTCTGGACGAGGTAGGCTTCCTCGTTGGTGCAGCGCGACGAGGTGATGCCGCCCACGGAATCCTTGCCGTACTGAGCCTGGATCCGCTTGAACTCGGAAGCAGCGCGATCGATCGCGACCTCCCACGACACTTCCTGCCAGGGGTCCGTGATCTTGTCGCGGATCATCGGCTTGGTGATGCGGTCCTTGTGGGTGGCGTAGCCGTAGGCGAAGCGGCCCTTGACGCAGGAATGGCCGTCATTGGCCTTGCCGCCCTTGTAGGGGACCATGCGGACGATGCGGGTGCCCTGCATCTCGGCCTTGAACGAGCAGCCGACGCCGCAATAGGCGCAGGTGGTGATCTCGGAATGGTCCGGCTGGCCATGCTCGATGATCGACTTTTCCTGAAGCGTCGCCGTCGGGCAGGCCTGAACGCAGGCGCCGCAGGACACGCATTCGGAGTTGAAGAAATCGGTGGGGCCGGCAGCCACCCGGCTGTCGAAGCCACGGCCCGAAATCGTGAGCGCGAAGGTGCCCTGCGTCTCTTCGCAAGCGCGGACGCAGCGATTGCAGACGATGCATTTCGACGGATCGTAGGTGAAATACGGGTTGGAGGTATCCTTGGCCAGGTACTGGTCCGAAGACGGCTTGACGTGGTTGGCGCCGTCATAGCCGTAGCGCACGTCGCGCAGGCCGACCGCGCCTGCCATGTCCTGCAACTCGCAATCGCCGTTGGCGGCACAGGTCAGGCAGTCGAGGGGGTGATCGGAGATGTAGAGCTCCATCACGCCCTTGCGGAGCTTGGCGAGCTTGTCCGTCTGGGTCGAGACCACCATGCCGTTCTCGGCCGGGGTCGTGCAGGAGGCGGGCGTGCCGCGCCGCCCCTCGATCTCCACGAGACAGAGCCGGCAGGAGCCGAAGGCTTCCAGCGAATCGGTTGCGCAGAGCTTGGGGATCTGCGTGCCGGCATGCATCGCCGCCGCCATCACCGAGGTGCCGGAGGGAACAGTGACGCTCATGCCGTCGATGGTGAGGGTGACGGTCTGCTCGTTCACCCGGATCGGGGTGCCGTAATCGATCTCTTTGATGAGGGCCATGGGTCGCGCCTCCTTATTCAGCGGCCACGGACATCGGTCCGCGCTGCTGGAAATCCTCGGGGAAATGGGTGATCGCGCTCATGACGGGCATCGGTGTGAGGCCCCCCATGGCGCAGAGCGACCCGTCGGTCATGACGTCGCAAAGATCGGCCACGACGGCGAGATTCTCAGTGGGGCGGATGCCGGCGATGACCTTGTCCATCGTCTCGACGCCGCGCGTCGCGCCGATGCGGCAGGGGGTGCACTTGCCGCATGATTCCACCGCGCAGAACTCGAAAGCGAAGCGGGCCTGTTTGGCCATGTCGACGGTGTCGTCGAACACCACGATGCCGCCATGGCCGACGAGGCCCTTCTTGGCCGCCATCGCCTCGTAATCGAGCGGCGTGTCGAGGAGATGGTCGGGGAAGTAGGCCCCGAGCGGGCCGCCGACCTGCACGGCGCGGACAGGACGGCCGCTCTGCGTACCGCCGCCGAAATCCTCGATGATCTCGCGCAGGGTGATGCCGAACGCGAACTCGATCAGGCCGCCATGCTTGATGTTGCCGGCGAGCTGGATCGCCAGCGTGCCGAGCGAACGGCCCATGCCGTAATCGGCATATGCCTTGGCACCGTGCTCCAGGATGTAGGGCACGGCCGTGAAGGTCATCACGTTGTTGACGAGGGTCGGCTGGCCGAGGAAGCCCTTCAGTGCCGGGATCGGCGGCTTGGCGCGGACGATGCCGCGACGACCCTCCAGGCTCTCCAGCAGCGAGGTCTCCTCGCCGCAGATATAGGCGCCGGCGCCCAAGCGCACTTCGAGGTGGAAGGCCTTTCCCGAGCTCGCCACGTTGTCGCCGAGATAGCCGGCGGCCTTGGCATTGACGATCGCTTCCTTCAGCGTCGCGAAAGCCTGCGGATATTCGGAACGCAGATAGATGTAGCCGCGCGTGGCCCCCGTCGCGATGCCCGCGATGGTCATGCCCTCGATGAGGTTGAAGGGATCGCCCTCCATCATCATACGGTCTGCGAAGGTGCCCGAATCGCCCTCGTCCGCATTGCAGACGACGTATTTCTGCTCGGACTGGGCGAGCATCACCGTGTTCCACTTGATGCCGGCGGGGAAGCCGGCACCACCGCGTCCGCGCAGGCCGGAATCGCGCACCTGCGCCACGATACCGGCGGCATCGAGCTTCAGCGCGGCATCCAGGCCGTTATAGCCGCCATGCGCCCGGTAATCCTCCACCGAGACGGGATCGATCACGCCGCAGCGATGGAAGGTCAGGCGCTGCTGCCGGGCGAGATACGGCATCTCCTCGGGCTTGCCGAGGCGAAGGGCATGTTCGCCGCCATTCACCAGGCCGGCATCGAGAAGGCTGTCGACATCGCCGGGAGTGACGGGACCGTAGGCGATGCGGCCCTCCGGCGTCGCGACCTCGACCATGGGCTCCAGCCACAGCATCCCACGCGAGCCCGTGCGGACGATGGTGACGTCGAGACCGCGGCGCTCGGCGCCGGCGAAAATCGCGCGGGCGACACGGTTGGCGCCGAGACCGAGCGCGACGGCGTCGCGCGGGACATAGATGGTGATGCTCACGACTTCATCTCCGTGAGGGCCGATTCCAGGGAATCTGCGGTGAGGCGCGCCAGCGGCTCATCGTCGACCAGGGCGCCCGGGCCGTTGGCGCAAAGCCCGAGGCAGTAGACCGGCTCCACCGTGATCTGGCCGTCCGGCGTCGTGCCGTGCCAATCGATGCCAAGGCGGGCGAGGATATCCGCGTGAAGAGCGTCCGATCCCATGGCCTGGCAGGCCTCGGCGCGGCACAGCTTCACCTGATGCTTGCCCGAGGGCGCACGGCGGAAGTCGTGGTAGAACGTGATGCAGCCATGCACCTCGGCCCGCGACAGGTTCAGCGCGTCCGCGATGAGCGGAACGGCGCCCTCGTCGACGTAGCCAAAGGTTTCCTGCAAGGCGTGGAGGATGGGGAGCGTGGCGCCTTCGAGATGCGTGTGGTCGGCGATGATGCCGGCCGCACGCTGCGCGCTCCATGGCTCATGCTGCAGCATTGTTCCTACCCGGATGAACTTGTTGTCATTCCAAGGTGGTATATCTCCACCCATGAATCAATCGTCCGGTTCGGTCGTTCGACAATGCTTTTTTGTTATAATTCCATTGTGCGGCGCAAAAACTCAGAGTGACGAGATGTTTTCGGCGATCGTCGGTGCGATCGCCTGCCCCTCGACGATGAGTGCGGCACAGAGCGGTGTCATCGGATCGCGCTCCGGCACGACGAGCCCGATCATGTGGCTGACATCGGGTTCGACGATGGGCACGGAGCGCACCCGCTCACTGAGGCGGAAACTGTCGGCAAGAACGGCGGGCATCACGCTGGCCCATTTGGCCGTGCGGACATGGGTCAACAAGACGATCATCGAGTTCGACTGCAGCAACGGTTCCGCATTCCATCCGGCATTCTGGAGGTGCCGGTCAACGATGCGGCGGTTCTGCATATCCGGCGTCAGAAGACAGAGAGGAAGACGGCCGACCTCGTCCCAGGTCACTGAATCCCGCATTCCGTAGATGCCGTCCACCGCGGTGAGCAGGCGGTAGCGCTCGCGATAGAGCGGCACGGCAATGACTTTGCCGAGCGGCTCGTTCTCCAGATAGGTGATCCCGGCATCGATCTCGTGGTCGGCGATCAGCCGGCCGATCTCGCCGGAGGTGGTGGATTGCACCGAGAATCGCACGTCGGGATGGCGGGCGCGGAATGGGGTGGTCAACGAGGCGACGATCGGCGTGGCAGTGGGAATCGCGGCAAGGCGAAGAGTGCCCGACAATCCCCGTCGCAGGCTCGCGACTTCCTCCCGCATGGCGCGCGCATCACCGACGATCCGGCGTGCCCAGTCGAGAACACGCTCACCTTCCGGGGTGAAACCCTGGAATCGGGACCCGCGCTCCACCAGCAGGACGCCGAGCCGCTCTTCGAGCTGCTTCACTCCGGCCGAGAGCGTCTGCTGGGAAACGTTGCAGAATTGCGCGGCCCGGCCGAAATGCCGCTCGCGAGCCAGGGCAAGGAGGAATTCGAGGCGTTCGATCACCGCCACGACCTTATGGTGTTCATCCCCGAATTCGCTTCCCGGAATATGCGCCCGCATGTCTCCTGCGGAGCCGGTCACTCTCCATAGCGGGAACCGCGCTATACTGGCGAGGGATTCACGGTCGAAGACGGCGGCAATACAAATTTAAGTTTGCCGTCGAGCAAAATTGCTTTGATTCCCCCAGTCATTCGGGCTCCACGGGTGCTGCACTACGGGGAAAGGCACAACCATGCGACGCTGTTGCGGTTGCGCCATCGACCTCCATGTGGTCTGACACCCGCAATGGCGACCCGGATTTCACATCCGAGGTCCGCCTTTCCCGTTAAGCGAGGACTTGCGCGCGACGTCAAAAGTCGCAAGACGCTTCGGGACGACGTAGAACGATACCAAAGGGGAGCCACGAGAGGCACATGCGGACCACGCAGGCGCAACACCGGTCATCATGGGGACTTGCTGCGGGCGCTCTTGCTGCGCTCGGCACCACCCTCGTTTCTTCAGCTGCCCTGGCGGCCGGCATCGGCCAGCCCGAGCCGTGGCAGATGGACCGTCAGGTCGCCGTCACCGAGAACGCGCGGGACATCCACACGTTCGAGCAGGGGATGCATTGGCTCTCCTTCGGCATCTCGGCTTTCGTGCTGGGATTGATCGTCTACTGCATCTTCAAGTTCAACGCGAAGGCCAACCCGGTCCCCTCGAAGACCACGCACAACACCATGATCGAAGTGGCCTGGACGATCGTCCCGGTGCTGATCCTGGTGGCGGTCGCCATCCCCTCGTTCCGCCTGCTCCGCACCCAGCTCTCGGATCCGAAGGCCGACGTCATCGTCAAGGTGATCGGCCATGCCTGGTACTGGTCCTACGAGTACCCCGCGGTCGAGAATGGCGGCGGCTTCACCTTCGACGCCAATATCGACGAAGAGAAGCAGCCCAAGCTGCTCGGCACCGACAACGACATGGTCGTCCCGGTGAACAAGATCGTGAAGATCCAGGTGACCGCCGCCGACGTGCTGCATTCCTGGGCGATGCCGTCCTTCGGCTTCAAGATCGACGCGATCCCCGGCCGCCTGAACCAGTTCTGGTTCAAGGCCGAGCGCGAGGGCACCTATCACGGCCAGTGCTCAGAGCTCTGCGGCGCCCGCCATGCCTACATGCCCATCACGGTGCAGGTGGTGAGCGACGAAGCCTATGCGGCCTGGCTCGCAGAGGGGAAGACCAAGTTCGCCCGCCTCGACGACGGTTCGAAGTTCGCAGAAGCCAAGTAGCGGCTTTTTCCGGCGCCGCCCGACGGCTCCGGCTGGACCGGCCCTTGATCGGGCCGGTTCGTTCGCAAATCGAGAGATTTAGAGAAACCTGAACAGGGTCTGCATCGATGGCAACCGCCACAGCACAATCAGGGCATCACGACGCCCACGCCTCCCATACGCCGTCCTTCTTCGCCCGTTGGTTCCTGTCGACCAACCATAAGGACATCGGCACTCTCTACCTCCTGTTCGCGTTCTGCGCGGGCATCATCGGCGCGTTCCTCTCCTTCGGCATCCGCATGGAGATGGAAGAGCCCGGCCTGCAGTACTTCTCGAATCCCGGCACCTACAACGTGTTCGTGACCGGCCACGGTCTCATCATGGTCTTCTTCATGGTGATGCCGGCGCTGATCGGCGGCTTCGGCAACTGGTTCGTGCCCCTCATGATCGGCGCGCCGGACATGGCGTTCCCGCGCATGAACAACATCTCGTTCTGGCTCACCGTCTCCGGCTTCGCGAGCCTTCTCTGCTCGCTCTTCGTCGAAGGCGCGCCGGGAACGTCGGGCGCCGGCACCGGCTGGACCGTCTATCCGCCGCTCTCGACCTCGGGCCATCCCGGCCCCTCCGTCGATTTCGCGATCTTCGCCCTTCACCTTTCCGGTGCTGGCTCGATCCTCGGCGCCATCAACTTCATCACCACCATCCTGAACATGCGCGCGCCGGGCATGACCCTGCACAAGATGCCGCTGTTCGCCTGGGCTGAGCTCGTCACCGCGTTCCTGCTGCTCCTGTCGCTCCCGGTCCTCGCCGGCGCGATCACGATGCTGCTCACCGACCGCAACTTCGGCACGACCTTCTTCGATCCGGCCGGCGGTGGTGATCCGGTGCTCTACCAGCACCTGTTCTGGTTCTTCGGTCACCCCGAAGTGTACATCATGATCCTGCCGGCCTTCGGCATCGTCTCGCACATCATCTCGACCTTCTCGCGCAAGCCCGTCTTCGGCTACCTCGCCATGGCCTACGCCATGGTCGCCATCGGCGTCGTCGGCTTCGTCGTGTGGGCGCACCACATGTACACGGTCGGCCTGTCGCTCCAGACGCAATCCTACTTCGTCTTCGCCACCATGGTCATCGCGGTGCCCACCGGCGTGAAGATCTTCTCCTGGATCGCGACGATGTGGGGTGGCTCGATCCGCTTCACCGCCGCCATGCACTGGGCGGTCGGCTTCATCTTCCTGTTCACGGTCGGCGGCGTCACCGGCGTCGTGCTGGCGAACTCGGCGGTCGATAAGTACCTGCACGACACCTATTACGTCGTGGCGCACTTCCACTACGTCCTGTCGCTCGGCGCCGTGTTCATCATCTTCGCCGGTGTCTACTACTGGTTCCCGAAGATGACCGGCTACGTCATCCCGGAATGGGCCGGCAAGCTGCACTTCTGGCTCGCCTTCATCGGTGCGAACATCCTGTTCTTCCCGATGCACTTCCTGGGTCTGGCCGGCATGCCGCGTCGCTACGCCGATTACCCGGAGGCCTTCGCCGGCTGGCACAAGGTCTCGACCTGGGGCGGTCATATCTTCGCCCTCGGCATGGTGGTGTTCTTCATCGGCGTCGTTCTCGCCTTCCGCTCGAAGGTCCGCGCGGCAGACAATCCCTGGGGCGAAGGCGCCACCACCCTCGAGTGGACGCTCTCCTCCCCGCCGCCCTTCCACCAGTTCGAGACCCTCCCGACCATCGTCGACGAGCACGGTCACTAAGACGCGAACCGAAACGATACGGATTGCGAGGACCGCGCCAGCGGTCCTCGCTCTTTCCCGGATGCCTCTCCCAGCGAGGGGCGTCCCGCAAAGGGCGGCGCCTCAGACGGCGTGATCCGAACACCGGCCAGACCGACAACAGCATCAGGTACCCATGACGAGCCTGTCGAACAGCGTATCCGCTGCCGCCGAGCCGCAAGATTTCGCCCCCGCCCCGATGATGGTGGGCGGCGAGGTCTCGGACTTCTTCGCGCTCTTGAAGCCCCGCGTGATGGTGCTGGTGATCTTCACGGCGCTGGTCGGCATGGTGGTGTCCCATGTCCAGATCCAGCCGGTCGTCGGAGTGATCTCGCTCCTGATGATCGCGGTGGGCGCCGGTGCCTCCGGCTGTCTCAACATGTGGTGGGACGCCGATATCGACGCGGTGATGACCCGCACGGCGACGCGCCCGATCCCCGGCGGCCGTATCCAGCCCGGTGAAGCCCTGGCCTTCGGCCTCGTCCTGTCCGTGGGTTCGGTCCTGGTGCTCGGCCTCGCCTCGAATTGGCTGGCCGCCTCGCTGCTCGCTTTCACGATCGTGTTCTACGCGGTCGTCTACTCCATGTGGCTGAAGCGGGCGACGCCACAGAACATCGTCATCGGCGGCGCCGCCGGCGCCCTCCCCCCGATGATCGGCCAGGCTGCCGTATCGGGATCGGTGGGCATCGAATCGACGGTCCTGTTCCTCATCATCTTCATCTGGACGCCGCCGCATTTCTGGGCGCTCGCGCTCATCAAGGCCGGCGAATACGCCAAGGCCGGCATCCCGATGATGCCGAACGTCGCCGGGCCTCAATCCACTCGACGCCAGATCATCTATTACTCGATCCTGCTGTTCCCGGTGGGCCTCGCCCCGGTCTTCCTCGGCTTCGGCGGATGGCTCTACGGCGTCACCGCCTTCCTCGGCGGCCTCGGGATGCTGGCCTTCAGCGTCCACGTCTACCGCAACCGTGAGGGCGAGGCGGAACGCAAGGCCGCGCTCGGCATGTTCGGCTTCTCGATCCTCTATCTCTTCCTGCTGTTCTCGGCGGTCTTGGCCGAGCAGGGCCTGGGACTGTTCCGTGCGGTGCTCGCGTGACCTCGGTGCCGGGTAAATCCACTCCGCCGCGGCAGCTGACGCCCGAAGAGCGCCAGCGCCAGCGCAGGCGCTCCATCGCCATCGCCACGGTGCTGTTCGTCCTCGTGGCCATCTTCTACGCGTTGACCATCGCCAAGCTCGGACCGCAGATCCTCAATCGCCCGCTGTGACCGCATCGACCGGGTCGTTCAGCGAAGAAAGTCGGACGTCATCATGACCGACGTAAAAAGCCCGCGAAGCGGCAATCCGAACCGCAAGGCCTCGGTCACGGCCCTCGCCTGCGCGGGTCTGGCGGTGGGCATGATCGGCTTGGCCTTCGCCTCGGCGCCGCTCTACGACATGTTCTGCAAGGCCACTGGCTTTGACGGCACGCCTCGCGTCGGGCTCGCATCGACGCAGGTCGCCACGGATGACAGCATGGTCGTCCATCTCGACACAAACGTCGCGTCGACCTTGCCCTGGCGCTTCGTCGCCGAGACGCCGAAGATCGAAGTTCGCCTCGGCGAGACGAAGACCGTGTTCTTCCGGGTCAAGAATACGGGGACGACCCCCTCGACGGGGATCGCGACCTACAACGTCCAGCCGGGACTGATGGGGAGCTTCTTCGTGAAGATCCAATGCTTCTGCTTCAACGAGCAGACTCTTCAGCCCGGAGAGACGATGGATTTCCCGGTGGTGTTCTACATCGATCCGGCCGTGAGATCCGACTCGAACACGGCCCACCTGCAGGAGCTCACGCTCTCCTACACGTATTTCGCGTCGAAGAATGGCCAACCCTCGGCCGCGCTCGCGACGACGGACGGCAAGAATGCGAAAACCAATTTCTGAGGCCATCAAATATTTTGGCGGGACGCGTTTTCGACGCGCCAGATTTTTGAGGTCTCAAGCGTGACAACACTGCGCCGTCCCGATTAAGGGTTCCGGTGTAGCCGAACGTTCAGAAGGTCAGAGCCGTTCGCGGCATTGGGCCCGGGGTGAGGAGAAGAGTTAAGATGGCCGAGGCGCACGCCAAGAATCACGACTTCCATATCTTGAGCCCGAGCCCTTGGCCGCTGTTGGGTGCCTTCTCCGGCTTCCTCATGGCGTTCGGCGCCGTGTTCTGGATGAAGAGCCTTCAGATCGGCACGCTCAGCCCCGGCCCCTACATCTTCGGCGCCGGCACGATCGGCGTGCTCTATGTGATGTTCGCCTGGTGGCGTGACGTCGTCCACGAGGCGAATGCCGGCGACCACACCCGCGTCGTGCAGCTTCACCACCGCTACGGCATGATCATGTTCATCGCCTCCGAGGTGATGTTCTTCGCCGCCTGGTTCTGGGCCTATTTCGAGGCCGCCCTCTACACGGCCGACCCGATCCAGACCACGCGCCTGGACTTCACGGGCGGAACCTGGCCGCCGAAGGGTATCGAGGCGTTCGATCCCTGGCACCTGCCGCTGCTCAACACCCTGATCCTGCTGACCTCGGGCACCACCATCACCTGGGCTCACCACGCCCTGCTCAACAACGACCGCAAGGGTCTGAAATACGGCCTGTGGCTCACGATCATCCTCGGCGTGCTGTTCACGGCCTGCCAGGCTTACGAGTACAGCCACGCGCATTTCGGCTTCTCGGGCAGCATCTACTCCGCCACCTTCTTCATGGCGACGGGCTTCCACGGCGCGCACGTCATCATCGGGACGATCTTCCTCGCGATCTGCCTTTACCGGGTCTATCTCGGCCAATTCACGGTCCAGCAGCATCTCGGTTTCGAGTTCGCCGCTTGGTACTGGCACTTCGTCGATGTGGTCTGGCTGTTCCTGTTCGCCTCGATCTACGTCTGGGGCGCCGGCACGGCGGCTCACTGAGGCGTCGGCCCGATCAGGGCCGAACGGTACGGCGAAGCGACACAGGTATGAGAAACAGGGCGGCGCGAGCCGCCCTTTTTCGTGCGATGGATCGTTCGGTTTCCCATATGCGGCGGAGGACTGACATGTCCGTCGCCGAGGAGCATGCATCGTGAATCAGCAGCGGCCGCTACCGCCTCCCATCCCGACCGGATTGCGTTGCCGCTGCCCCCGCTGCGGCGAGGGTGCGATGTTCGACGGATTCCTGACCTTCAAACCGTCCTGCGAGGTCTGCGGTCTCGACTACTCGACCTTCAATGCCGGCGACGGGCCGGCCTTCTTCGTCATGTCCATCGTCGGCATCGTCGTCGTCGGGCTGGCGCTTTGGCTCGAAATCACCTTCGAACCGCCGATCTGGGTCCATGCCTCCGTGGCCATCACCCTCTCGGTCGGTCTCAGCCTGCTGCTGGTTCGACCGTTGAAGGGGATGCTGGCCGCCTTGCAGTTCGCCAATAAAGCCGAGGAGGGGCGCTTTCGCTGATGTCGACGGAAGTTCGTCCCGGTGCCCTGCGGTCGCTGCTCGCCCCGGGCATCGTCTCGCTGATCTGCCTCGCCATTCTGCTGAGCCTAGGTATCTGGCAGTTGCAGCGGAAGGGCGAGAAGGAAGCCCTGATCGGCCGCATCGTGGCCCGTTCGCGTGTCGAGCCTCCCGCGCCTCTCCCGGCGCGCGGGGATTGGGACGTGGCGCGGGACGAGTTCAAGCGCGTACGGGTGACAGGGACGCTGCTGAACGACCAGGAGACGTTGGTCCACGGTCTCGCGGCCGGTGCCGTACCAGGTAATGCCCTGCAGGGCTTCTACGTGCTGACGCCCCTGAAGCGGGATGACGATGGAAGTCTCGTCATCATCAACCGTGGCTTCGTCCCCACCGAATTGAAAAGCCCGTCGCGGCGCCCATCAGGGCAGATCGCCGGATCGACGACGATCACCGGTATGCTGCGCGGTCCGGAGACCCGCACCATGTTCGTGCCGCCGCCGGAGCCCGCCAAGGGCGAGTGGTTCCATCGCGACATCGACGGCATCGCTGCGGCTCGGGGGCTGACCGTGATGCCCTACCTCATCGAGGCGGATGCCACGCCCAATCCCGGCGGCTGGCCGAAGGGGGGGCAACTCCGGGTCGATCTTCCCAACAACCACATGCAATACGCCTTCACGTGGTTCGGCATCGCGGCCTGCCTCGTCGGCGTCTTCGGCGTCTTCGCCTGGAAACGTCTCTCCGACATGGGAGACGATACGGCAGCGAACCCGGCCCGCTAGCGCTGGCGCTTCGTCGCCGATGATCGCCGGCTCTTGTCGGCGGCAGGCGCCGCGCTATCCTGCACAGGGTCGCCCCGATTACGGAGTGTGATCCATGCGCGCTGTCTCCTCCCTGCTGATCGGTTTCCTGTCTCTGGCCGCGATCCATTCGGCCTCGCCGGCCCATGCCGCCGACGAAGCGGCGAAGCTGAAAGCTCGGGCGGCCGTGGAGCGGCAGATCGAAGCGTTCCGCAAAGACGACGCGGCGACGGCCTATGCCCAGGCCGCCCCGTCGATCCAAGGGGTGTTCACCTCGCCCGAGACATTCATCGAGATGGTGCGGAAGGGATACGCCGCCGTCTACCGCGCCCGCAGCTTCAGCATCGACCGTGTGGAAGAGAGCGGCGAGGATGGGATCGCCCTCGGCGTCAAGCTGCAGGACGAAAACGGTATCGACTGGATGGCGCTCTACAGTCTCGAGAAGCAGAGCGACGGCGATTGGCGGATCAGCGGATGCCGCCTCGTCAAGGCGCCGGGCAGCGCCGCGTAAGAGGATGAACCGGTCGACATACCTCGGCGCCGAACGAAGGCGTGGGTCGAGCGGTTTCTCGATGAGGTTCGGACGCGCCGATCGATCCCGTCCCTCGGCGTCTCCGTCGCGGGCCGGCAGACTCTCTTCGCGCAGGCGGCAATTTCCCGCTTTCGACAGACCGACCCACATCGTGTAGACCGGCGCCCTTCCCGGAGGCCCCTTTGCTACACGTTTCGACCCGCGGCGCCGCGGCGCCCCTCAGCTTTTCCGATGCTCTCCTCGCCGGTCTCGCCCGCGACGGCGGTTTGTACCTGCCCGAGAGCTGGCCGCAGATTTCCCGTGACGCGATCGCCGGACTGGCGGGACAGCGTTATGCCGATGCGGCCAAGCTCGTCCTGCGGCCGCTGATCGACGGTGAGATCGCGGATGCCGATCTCGACCGGATGATCGAGGAATCCTACGCCACGTTCCGCCACCCGGCGGTGTGCCCGCTGGTGCAGCTCGACGACAACCTGTTTCTGCTTGAGCTCTTCCACGGTCCGACGTTGGCGTTCAAGGACGTGGCGATGCAGCTTCTCGGCCGGTTGATGGACCATGTCCTGCGGTCCCGCGGCTCGCGCGCCACCATCGTCGGCGCCACCTCTGGCGATACCGGCAGCGCCGCCGTCGAGGCTTTCCGCGGGCTCGATCAGGTCGATATCTTCATCCTGTTTCCCTATGGCCGCGTCTCCGAGGTGCAGCGCCGCCAGATGACCTCGGTGGGGGCGGACAATGTCCACGCCATCGCCATCGACGGTAATTTCGACGATTGCCAGAACATCGTCAAAGCCCTGTTCCAGCACGCGGATTTCGCCGATGAGCTGCGGCTCTCCGGCGTCAACTCGATCAATTGGGCGCGAGTCGCCGCACAGGCGGTCTATTACTTCACCAGCGCCGTGGTCCTGGGCGCCCCGCACCGCCCCGTCTCCTTCGCGGTGCCGACGGGCAATTTCGGCGACATCCTCGCCGGATGGGTCGCCAAGCGCATGGGCCTGCCCATCGAACGCCTGATGATCGGCACCAACGCCAACGACATCCTGGCCCGCACCCTGGAACACGGTGCCTACGAGGTTCGCGGTGTTCAGCCGACCACCTCGCCCTCCATGGACATCCAGATCTCGTCGAATTTCGAGCGGCTTCTGTTCGAGGCCCTGGGCCGCGATGCGTCGAGCCTTTCACGGCTGATGGCGGGATTGAAGCAATCGGGCGGTTTCCATCTCGACGAGACGGTACTCAAAGCCGTCCGTGACGAGTTCGACGCGGCCTCGGTCCCCGAAGAGGCCGTGATCGCCGAGATCGCACGGGTGCACCGGGAGATCGGCATGGTCATCGACCCGCACACCGCCATCGGCGTTCATGCCGGCCGCCGCCTTCTCGAGAAGGATGCGAAGACGCCGGTCGTCGCCCTGGCCACCGCTCATCCGGCCAAGTTTCCGGATGCGGTCTCCCAGGCGACGAGCGGCCTTCGCCCCGTGCTGCCACCGCATCTCGCCGACCTGCTGGATCGGAAGGAGCGCTTCGACCGCGTCGCCAACGACCAGGCGGCGGTGGAAGCCTTCATCCGCGCACATTCACGCATCACGGCCGGGAACTGAGACAGCATGAACCAGCATTTCGCGACCCATGGCGCCTCTCCCGGCCTGAAAGTATCCCGCCTCTCCAACGGCATCACCGTCACCACGGAGACGATGCCGGGTGTCGCGACCGCGACACTGGGAGTCTGGGTGGGCGCCGGATCGCGCCACGAGCGGGCCGATGAGGGCGGCCTCAGCCATCTCATCGAGCATATGGCGTTCAAGGGAACCGAGACCCGCTCCGCCCGCCGGATCGCCGAGGACATCGAGAATGTCGGCGGCGACATCAATGCCGCCACCAGCGCTGAAGGAACCAGCTACACCGCGCGCGTGCTCGGCGAGGATGCCGGCGTCGCCCTCGACGTGATCGGCGACATCCTCACGCGATCGGTCTTCGACGCGGGCGAACTCGCCCGCGAGAAGGGGGTGATCCTCCAGGAATACGCCGCCATCGAGGATACGCCGGACGACGTGGTCTACGAGGCCTTCACCGCGGCGGCTTTCCCGGATCAGCCGATCGGCCGTCCGATCATCGGCACGCCGCAGACCATCGCGAGCTTCGACCGTGACGCCATCGAAGCCTATCTCGCCCGCGAATACACCCCGGACCGCATCGTCGTGGCCGCAGCGGGCGCCATCTCCCACGAGGCCATCGTCGAGGCGGCCGAGCACCATTTCGGCGGGATGCCGGCGACGGTCGCCCCGGAAATGGTCCCCGGCACCTATGTGGGTGGGGAGAAGCGGATCCAGAAAAAGCTGGAACAGGCCAATCTCGTGCTGGGGCTCCCCGGACTCTCCTTCCGCGACGAAGGCTATTACGCCCTTCACATGTTCGCGCAGGTGCTCGGCGGCGGTCTCACCTCGCGGCTGTGGCACGAGGTGCGCGAGACCCGCGGCCTCGCCTACGAGATCCAGGCGTTCCACTGGTCCTTCGTCGATTGCGGCCTGTTCGGCATTGGCGCCGGCACGTCCGGCTCGGATCTCGCCGAACTCGTCGACGTGACCCTGGCCGCCACGGCGAAGGCGGCGCGTGACGCGGATTCGGTCGAGGTCGCCCGCGCCAAGGCCCAGGTGAAGGTGGCTTTGCTGTCGGCCCTGGAGACCCCCGGCGGTCGGATCGAACGCAATGCCCGTCAGATGCTGGCCTGGGGCAGGGTGATCCCGCCGCCGGAGGTCATCGCCAAGATCGACGCCGTCACCGTGGACGATGTGAGAGCCGCGGGTTTGCGTCTGCTCTCGGGCGCTCCGACGCTGGCGGCGATCGGGCCGATCAAAAAGCTTCCGTCCCTGGAGAAGATGAGGGGCGTGCTTCAGGCAAGCTGAGCAGCGTTCCCGGTTCGACGCGGATGCGCCGGACCGGGAACAGAAAAACGGAAAGTTCCTGGTCGGAATGGGTCCTGCCCCGTCAATGCCGCCGCGCGCAGCATTTTGGCGGTGAAGCTCCACCATCGTGAAGCGTTACCGGCTTGTTTTGGCCGCAAAGGAGCGCGATCCCATCCTCCTCGGCGCTACGCCAAGAAGCAGTGGGTGCCGCAATGCGAGGCAGACCGCTCGCCTTGTCCGTGGACCCCCCCGCCGGTACGACTGGGCTACAAGCTGAGCCGTATTCCTCATCAGTGCCCGCCCGGCCGGAACACTCGCCCGTTGCGCAGATCCCTCTACGTCCTCAACGTTTTCGTCTCCCTGCTGATCGGCATCCTGGTAACGGGAGCGCCGGCTTCGGCCGTGGAAGCCGTGCGGGTGACCCTCGACGCTCCGGCCATCGACCTGACGCCGATGATCGAGCGCTACCGCTCCGATGGCGACCTGATCCAGATCTCCACCGCCCCCGGCAAGGACGGCATCGTCCGCCGCATCGTGGTGAAGGCTCGCGATAGCGGCGCACGACCGGACTGGATGGTGTTCGCGCTCACCAACGACACCGACGAGCAGATCGACCGGGTTCTCGTGGCCCCGCATTTCCGTCTCGTCGGGTCGGGGGTGATCTGGCCGGATCTGGGAGGCTCGCGCATCGCCGCGATCACGGCGAGCCAGGGCATCCGGCCCGAACGCGACGAGAACCCGGAAGCCGACCAGTTCGTCATCACCCTCGATCCCGGCGCGACCGTGACCTTCGTGGCCGAGCTGCATGGGCCGAACGTGCCGCAGGTCTATCTCTGGGACCAGGAAGCCTACCGCAAGAAGTCCACCGGCCTGACGCTCTACAAGGGCATCATCATCGGTATTGCCGGCCTTCTCGCCCTGTTCCTCACGATCATCTTCGTGGTGAAGGGTGCGATCATCTTTCCGGCAGCCGCGGCTCTGGCCTGGGCCGTTCTCGCCTATGCCTGTATCGACTTTGGCTTTCTGCAGCGGGTCTTTCCCGTCACCGAGGTGGCCGAGCGGGTCTATCGCGCATCCGCCGAGGCCGTGCTCGGCGCGACGCTCCTCGTTTTCCTGTTCGCCTATCTCAACCTCAGCCGCTGGCATGTACGCTACGGCCACGTGGCGTTCTTCTGGCTCGCCTTTCTCGCCGGCCTCGTCGGCCTTGCGGTCTTCGATCCGCCGGTAGCGGCCGGCGTTGCCCGCATCTCCATCGCCGCCGTCGCCGGCGTCGGCCTGCTGCTGATCGTCTATCTGGCCATTCATAACGGCTACGACCGCGCGATCCTTCTCGTACCGACCTGGTTCCTCCTCCTCGTCTGGGTCGTGGCTGCGGGCTTCGCCATCACCGGACAGATCGGCAGCGACCTCGTCCAGCCGGCCCTGATCGGCGGTCTCGTCCTGATCGTCATGCTCATCGGCTTCACGGTGATGCAGCACGCCTTTAGCGGGGGCGGGATGACCCATTCCCTGGTCTCCGACACGGAGCGCCGCGCTTTGGCGCTGACGGGCGCCGGCGATGTGGTGTTCGATTGGGATGTACCGGGTGACCGGGTCTTCGCCGGCCAGGAGATCGAGAGCCAGCTCGGCCTGAAGCGCGGCACCCTGGAAGGCCCGGCCTCGAACTGGCTCGGCCTCGTCCATCCCTTCGACGTCGACCGCTATTCGACGGCGCTGGACACGGTGATCGAAGAGCGGCGCGGCCGCATCGTTCACGATTTCCGCCTCCGCTCCACGGAAGGCCTCTATGTCTGGTACCGGCTGAAGGCCCGGCCGGTGATCGGGCCGGACGGCGAAGTCATCCGCATCGTCGGCACCATCTCGGACGTTACCGAAGTGAAGACGGCCGAGGAGCGCCTGCTCTACGACGCGATTCATGACAGCCTCACCGGCCTGCCCAACCGCGAATTGTTCAACGACCGCCTCGACGCCGCCCTCGCCTTCGCGAGTCAGGATGCGCGCCTGAAGCCGACGACGATCCTCCTCGACGTCGACCGGTTCAAGGCGATCAACGATGCCATCGGCCTCTCGGCCGGCGATTCGATCCTGCTCACCCTGTCGCGCCGTCTCGGCCGGCTGCTGCGCCCTCAGGATACCTTGGCCCGCATCGCCGGGGATGAATTCGGACTGATCCTGCTGTCGGAGCGGGAGCCCGACCGCATCATCGCCTTCACGGACATGATCCGCCGGGCGATCGCCACGCCCATCACCTATGCCGACCGCGAGATCTTCCTCACGGTCTCGGTGGGGATCGTCCTGCATGAGGTCGGCACCGCCCTCAAACGCGAAGACGTGTTCAAGAACGCCGAGATCGCCATGATCCAGGCCAAGCGCAACGGCGGCGACCGCACCGAAGTGTTCCGTGCCTCCATGCGCAACGAGCGCAGCGACCGGCTGATGCTCGAAGCCGACCTGCAGCGGGCGATCGAGCGCAACGAAATGAAGGTGCTGTTCCAGCCCGTCGTCCGCCTCGAGGACCGCACGGTGGCGGGTTTCGAGACGGTCCTGCGCTGGGATCACGCCAAGCTCGGCCGCATCCCCTCCTCTACCTTCATGCCGATCGCGGAGGAGAGCGGCTTCATCGTCACGCTGGGCATCTTCGCGTTGGAACGCACCGCCCTCGAACTCGCGGCATGGCAGCGATCGCTCGATGTCGATCCCCCGATCTTCGCCTGCGTGAACGTGTCCTCGCGGCAGATCCTCCGACACGACCTGCTTCATGACGTGAAGACGATCATGGCCCGGTCGGGCGTCCTTCCCGGTTCGCTCAAGCTCGAATTCGGCGAGGGTCTGGTGATGGAGAACCCGGAATATGCGGCCCAGATGCTGAGCCGCATCCACGAACTCGGCGCGGGCCTGTCGCTGGACGATTTCGGCACCGGTTACTCGGCCCTGTCCTATCTCCAGCGGTTCCCGTTCGACACGATCAAGATCGATCCGACATTCGTGCGCCAGATGGCGGGCGGGCAGTCGGTCATGCTGCGCTCCATCGTGAAGATGGCCCAGGAACTCGGCCTCGCCATCATCGCTGATGGGGCGGAGAACGAATCCGACGCGCAGACCCTGGCCGAGTTCGGTTGCGAATACGCCCAGGGGACGGCATTCGGCGATCCGATGTCGATGCTTCAGGCCCGCCAATTGGTCGGCGCGGCGCCGGAAGCGGCCTGATCGTCAAACCGTCACGGTTGAATTAAACGTCCCTTAACCATGATCGCGCATCGTCACGATCGAGATGGATCGAACGGCGCGGCATGACCTGCCGTTCGTCAGGAGGCGGGCGTGATGGCCGAAGCGGCATTGCGATTAGGCAACGAATTCGGTCACGGCGAGGATTTCGGCTCGGATATCGTCAGGCGTCTGATGGCCCGGCCGATCCGCACCGGCGCCACCCCGAAGCGCGCGGACGCCTCCCCGGTGGCTTTGCCGGCCGAGCCGGTAGTGGAGGCGGTCGAAGAGATCGCTCTCGACACCGATCTGGCGCGGCTGCGTTCAGAGATCCTGGTGATGAAGGCGGTGCTGCGGGCCGAGCGGGAAGAGAACGCCGGCATCCGCGCCAGCGTCGAACGCCTTGCCGGACCGGAGCCGCTGTCGCCGGAAGCCCGTGCCGTGCGCGACCGCTGGGCCGCCCTCGTGGACAAGCTTCTCGACGGACCTCGTTGAGGTTTCCGCCATCGGCCGGCGCACGTCACTCGACGCCGGCCTCCTTTCGACTTCTCTCATCCTCCGAGGCTCGACCATGAGCGCGCGCTGCTCGCTTGTCGTCAACGGCAAGGCCGTGCGGGTCTCGACCGGCGATACGCCGCTCGAAGCCGCCCTTGCCGACGGCGTCATCGCCCCCACGACCGGTCTGCACGGTTCCCATCTTCTCGGGCAGGGTTCCAACCCTTCGCCGCGCCGGGCGCAGGCCCGTCTGCACCGGGCCGAACCCGTCAAGCTCTCTTCACTCCGCCCCTCCAAGGCGGGCGAAAGCCTCGTCTTCGCCGAAGTGAAGCCGGCCGCGCAGGCGCGTCGGGTCGGTACGGTCACGCAGATCGCGCCGCTCGGCGCCCATGTGATCGAGGTCGTCGTCACGATCACGCGCCGACTCGATCTCGAGCCCGGTCACCAGGTGACCGCCACGTTCGAAGGGTTCGAACCGATCGACGTGAGCCCGACCCTGCGCCTCGACGGTACGACGGAGCTCAACGAGCTCGTCTTCCACCTCCGCCTCGGACATGCGTGCAACGCGATCACTCACGCCCTCGGCGAGGAGATCCTTCTCGGACATCCGGTCAAGATCAAGGGGCCGGTCGGACGCGGCTATTATCGCCCCGGCGGCGGCCGACTACTGCTGGTGGGCCGGGAGACGGGCTTCGCCCCGATCTGGTCGATCGCCCGGGCGGCGCGCTACATCGAGCCCAACCGCGAGATCGTGGTGGTGATCGGTGCCAGCGATCCCCTCGACCTGTACATGCGTCCGTCGCTCGATTGGCTCAAGGCCACGGGTGTGTCGCGGATCACCCTCGTCGCCGACAGGATGAGGCAGCGGCCTCCGGACGTGCGTCCCGGTCCCCTCACTGCGCATCTCAGTGGCCTGAAGACCACCGATGTCGTGCATGTGGCGGGGGATGCCTCCACCGTGGGCGCCGTCGAGGTTCTGGCGGCGGGTGCCGGCGCGCGGTGCTACCCGATCCTGATCCCGCCGGGTCTTTAGGCGCGGCGCCTCGTACTGAGCGACGCTGATCCTGGCCGATCGCGATCAGACCGTTCGGTGGATGAGCAGACAACCTTGAGCCCACTCGCCGCCGCCAGATATCAAGAATCGTCCTCGACGGCTTCCGCCGACCCGCGAAACCCGGTGGCCAGCACGTAGAGCTCGCTCGAATCGGCACGGCTCGCCGAAGGCTTCACGTGGCGCACCAGGGTGAAGTCGCGCTTCAGGTCGGCGAGCAGGGTACCCTCGGTTCCGCCCTGGAAGACCTTGGCGAGATAGGTGCCTCCGGGCGCCAGCACCTCGCGGGCGAATTCCGCGGCGGTCTCGGCCAGGCCGATGATGCGCAGATGGTCCGTCTGCTTGTGGCCGGTGGTGTTGGCCGCCATGTCGGACATGACGATATCGGCCTGACCGCCGAGGAGATCGATCAGCCTCTTCGGAGCGTCGGGATCGAGAAAGTCCAGGGTGATGAACTCGACGCCGACCATCGGCTCGATTTCGAGCAGATCGATGCCGACGATACGGCCGCTCGGCCCAACGATCTTGGCGGCGACCTGAGACCAGCCTCCGGGCGCCGCGCCCAGATCGATGATCTTCTGGTTCGGCTTCAGGATCTTGAAACGCTCGTCGATCTCGAGGAGCTTGAAGGCGGCGCGCGAGCGGTAGCCCTCGCGCTTGGCCCGCGCCACGTAGGGATCGTTGAGTTGCCGTTCGAGCCACCGCTTCTGAGACGCGGTGCGGCCGCGCCCCGTCTTCACCCGCTGCTTGAGATCGCCTCGCAACCCGCCGCCCGCGCCACGCCTGTCGGTCAACGGTAGCCTCCGCGGCGCCAGACGCCGTCTTCGCGCATCATGTTCATCAAGAGACCTTCGCGCAGCCCCCGGTCGGCGATGCGAAGCCGTTCGGAGGGGAATGCCCGGCGGATCGCTTCCAGAATGGCGCAACCCGCGAGGACGAGATCGGCGCGATCGCGGCCGATACAGGGATTGTCTGCCCGCTGGTCCAGGCGGGTGTCGAGCAAATCGTCGATGGCATCGCTCACGTCGCCATCGCTCATCCACAGCCCATCGACGCGGCGGCGCTCATAGCGCGCGAGACGCAGATGCATGGCGGCAAGGGTCGTCACCGTTCCCGAGGTGCCGAGAAGATGGAAATGCCGGGCATTCGCGGCGGGTGCGGCGCGGATGGCGAAGCGCGACAGCATGTCGGCTACCTCCTCCACCATGCCCTCGAACATCAGGCGTGTGACGTCGGCGGCACCGTGCCGCTCGGCCAGCGTCACGACGCCGACGGGAAGCGAATCCCAAGCACGGATCCGCAAGGTGGGGTCCGCCGACGGGTTCGTGGCCGCGCCATCGAGCCAGGCGATCTCCGTGGACCCGCCGCCGATATCGAAGATGACGACCGATTCGGAGTAAGGATCGGCCAGGGCGGCACA
The DNA here is from genome assembly GCF_979256025.1 of Methylobacterium sp. AC832. Lineage (NCBI taxonomy): Bacteria > Pseudomonadati > Pseudomonadota > Alphaproteobacteria > Hyphomicrobiales > Methylobacteriaceae > Methylobacterium > Methylobacterium sp. AC832. The sequence continues at coordinate 826,028 of NZ_CEEDMV010000001.1, read as the reverse complement.
ACCGGTCACCGCGAGATAGGCCTCGGTCTGCCGGTCGACGATCTCGAGGTCGAGGCCCACCTCGTCCCGTACGCGTGCCACGAAATCGGCCCCGTTCACGGCGAGCCGGCACGCCTCCGTGGCGATGATCTTGGCACGGGCGACGCCACGCGATTCCATCTTGGCGCGGCAGACCCGCAAAGCCTCCAGAGTTCGCTCCACGGCGGCATCGCTGAGACGATCGGACGTCCCGAGCCCCTCACCGAGGCGGACGATCCGGGAAAACGCATCGATCACGCGAAAGCCATGGGAGGCAGGCTCGGCGATCAGCAGGCGGCAATTGTTGGTCCCCAGGTCGAGGGCGGCATAGGTGTTACGCCGTCCGGGGCGAAATCCCGCCGCCGGTGAACGACCCGTATCCAGCATGGCGGGGGCGGCATTCGGTGAAGTCGTGCCGGCCATGGGGCGGGCCGGCGTCATGGCGGCACTCTCTTCCCTCATCGGCCTTGCCGGAATCCTCGATCGTGGCCCCACCGGATAGGCCGGCCATCATTCGATAGGAAGCCTACAGGCCTTGGGCGTCAGTGCAAAGCCTCGATCTATGATCGGCTTAGAGACCTTTGCCGGCAGCCGACATTCTGGGGACAGGCCTCAGGAGGCTCTTCACCTGGGAGAACGGTCTCGGCCGATTGATGACTTCGTCCAGACGCGACCACAAGGTCTTCGGTGAGAAAGGCTTGGCGATGATCTCGTTGACCCCGAGGGAGATGGCGCGGTCCACGACGTTGCGGCGGGGCTGAGCCAGCATCAGGATGATCGGCACGGTGGGCGACGGCGAGGTAGTGGGGGTGCGCGCGAGCCGGATGAACTCCTCGCCCGACAGAATCGCCAGATCCCAATCGATGATCGTAATGTCCGGCTTGCTCTCCGCCAACACGCCGAGCGCCTCCGCACCATCGGGGGCTTCGAGGACGCGTTTGATCCCCACGCGCATCAGCATGTCGCGAACGATTCGGCGGATATAGAGGCTCTCGTCGACGACGAGGGCCGAAAGATCCGGAAATGATGGGGTAGCGATCATCGGACAGGGGTTCCGGGCCACCTGTTTTCGCAGGTGCCTCGGCGCATCTTAACGGCCATCGATTTGCATTTTCCTAACGCGACCGAGAAAAATTCGAGACGCGAAGTCGTTCAGCCGCATGACATTTGGGGATTCTGTACGCACTGCCCTGCCGGCGCGCCGGGGCACCTCTCCCCGACTTGCTTGCGTAATCTGCCGCAGGAAATCAGAGGAACCTTACCGAGAGGGGCGACAAGCATCTTGCGATGAAGCCCAGATTCAGTCAGGACTATGGCGTTATTCTTGGTCACCGCTGCCGAGAGTGATGATAGTGTGGTGAAGCGCCCGTCTGGGACGGCGCGCACCCGGTATTCGATGACAGATGGTCGGCGGACGGTTTTTGCGAGCTTTCGATGGGACGTGGTCGTGATTTCAGGGGGCCGCAGAAGCGCGGCTTCGATGAGGGTGGTGCCGAGCCTCGCTGGCCGGATCAGGCACCCCCGAGCGGTGGCTTCGGCGGTGGGTACGGCGGTGGCGGCGGCGGTTTCGATCGCGGTCCGGCCCGTGCGGCAGCCGCTCCTTCTGGGCCGGAGCGCGACGCGACGGTCAAGTGGTTCAACAAGGAGAAGGGCTTCGGCTTCGTCGAACTGGCTGACGGTTCGGGCGATGCGTTCCTTCACATCCGCGCTGTCGAGGCCGCCGGCCATGCCGACCTCCTCCCCGGCACGCGCCTGACCGTCCACACCGCGCAGGGCCAGAAGGGTCCGCAGGTGACGGACGTGACCAGCGTCGACACGTCGACGGCCGAAGCTGAGCCCCCGCGTCGTGCGCCTGCACACCGCGCCGGTGGTTTCGGCGGCGGTGACCGCTTCAGCGGCGGTGGCGGCGGCTACGGCGGCGGCAACGATCGCTTCGGCGGCGGTGGCGGAGCCGGCGGCGGCGGTGGTCGTTTCGCCAGCGGACCCTCGGTCGAAATGAGCGGCACCGTGAAGTGGTACGATCCGGCCAAGGGCTTCGGCTTCGTCTCCGTGAATGACGGTGGCAAGGACGTGTTCGTGCACCGTTCGGCTCTGTCGCGCGCTGGGCTCGAGTCCCTCGCCGAAGGCCAGCAGGTCACCCTCAGCGTGATCGACGGTCAGAAGGGCCGCGAGGCCCAGAGCATCAACGCCGATTACTGATCGACGTCGATGCCTCTCGAGAAGGTCGCGTTCGCGGGGCCTTCGAGATCATCGAAGAGACATGACGGCGGCCTTCGGGTCGCCGTTTTTCGTCGTCAGCATCGTCGGAACGACCGGATGACAGGATCCGGCCCGTCGATCCGGTGAGACATTTCAGGTGCTGAGAGCAGCGATGCGTGCCGTCTTCTTGACGATGAGCTTGTGCCTGCAACTGGCTTTCAGCGGCTTGGCGAAGGCCGAGGATTTCACTGGCTTCTATGCCGGCGTGAATGCAGGCTACGCTTTCGGACGCGAACGAAACGCTACAAGCCCGGACCTGCCCTCGCTGTCATCGTCGCCCAAGGCGGACGAGAGGGCCCTACCGCCCAGCGCCGTCCAAGCCTCCGAGGCGATGAGAAGCGGGCGACCCAAAGCGGCTATGCCGACGACGATCCGCTGACGGGCGGGCGCGCCATCGACAACACGATCCTGGCTGCCTTGCGACTCGGTTCGTCATCGCCCGCCAGCCGCATCGCCCCGTCGATGCGCTGAAGCGACCGCACCTGCGCGTCACGAGCCTCGCCGCCCTTGAGAAGCGGGAGCATGGCCTCGCCCAAGCGGCCGGGGGTGCATTCGGCCTGGATGAATTCGGGCATGGCATTCTCACCGAGGATCAGATTCGGCAACACGATGGTCGGCACCTGGATGAGCCGCCGTGCCACCACCTCCTCCAGGCGCGAGACTTTATAGGCCACCACCATCGGCACGCCGGCGAGAGCGAGTTCGAGGGTGACCGTGCCCGAAGCCGCCAGAGCGGCACGAGATCGCCGGAAGGCTGCGTATTTCGCCGCCTCCCCGTGCACGATGGTCACCGGCCGCGACCAGGACAGGGCCAGGCGCTCGATCATCGCACGATGGCGCGTGACCGCCGGGAGCACGGCATCGATCGGCCCGTAGCGCTGGACGAGCAGATCCAGGGTGGCACCGAAGACCGGCATCAGCCGCTCGATTTCGGAGCGGCGCGAACCGGGCAGGATCACGAGAGCCGGGGGCGTCCCCTCCCGAGCCGCCGCCTCATCGGCTTTCGGGCGCAATTCGGCGAGTCGCTCGATGAGGGGATGCCCGACATAGGTGCAGTCCGGGCCGCCGAGCCTGCGATGCGCGTCCGGCTCGAAGGGCAGGAGCGCCAGGACGTGGTCGATGAAAGGCCGCATCTTCGCTGCGCGCCAGGGTCTCCACGCCCAGACGCTGGGAGAGACGTAATCGACGATGGGAAGGCTCGGCAGGCGCTTTCGCACCCGTGAGGCCACGGCGTGGGTGAAACCGGGACTGTCGATGATGACGAGAATGTCGGGACGCGATTCGACGATGTCGCGCACGGTCTGCCGAATGCGGCGCAGGAGGGTGCGCAGGCGCGCAGCCACGGGCAGGTAGCCCATTACCGCCACGTCATCGAGGGGAAACAGGGAGACGAAGCCCTGCGCCGCCATGGCCTCGCCACCGACCCCACCGAACGCCACAGGCCCATCGGAGAGGTCCGACAGCGCCCGCATCAGCTTGGCGCCGAGCTGATCGCCGGAATCCTCGCCGGCGACGAGCCAGATTCGTTTGGACGGCGTGGTCGTCATGCCGCGATTCATGCCTCGATCCGCAAACCGATGAGGAACAGGCCCGCGCGGTCGGCCTCGGCCACCGTGGCGTCCCTGTCGATGATGAGGGTGTAACCGGCCTGAATGGCGATGCCGGCACAACCCGCCGCGGCGGCGGCCTTGACCGTCCGCGGCCCGATGGCCGGCAGATCGACGCGCAGATCCTGGCCCGTCTTGGCGAGTTTGACCAGCACGGTGCCCGGCTGGGCTGAGCCCAATCCGAAGGGCTTGCGGCCGAGGGCACGCGCACGGGCGAGCATCCGGTCCGTTCCCTCGGGTCCCTCCACCGCGAGCGCCCGTTGCGCCGCCACGACGATGGCCTGGCCGACATCATGGGCGGCCAGCGCCGCGAGAATATTGCAGCCGGTCGCGATGGATGCCTGAGCCGCGAGGTCGGGAGCGAGCCGGCCGAGTTGCCCCTCCGGGCTCAGGAGGTCCGGCGCCACGTCATGGATGCCGACGACGCGGTGGCCGTTATCCTCGAGGAGGACGAGGGCGCCCCGTAGCAACCGATCGTCCCCTCCCCCCGAGATGGCTCTGAGCGCCTCGCGGTTCCGCAACGCTGCCGCGGCGTTGAGGATCGCCGCCGGATTGGGGCGTGAGACTCCGCCCACCGGTATGACGCAGGCCGGCCCCCAGGCCTCCAGGATGGCGAGCGCTCCGGCAATGTCGAGGAGATCGACCGTGGCGTCGGCTCGCGCGCGCATCGGACGTTCGGCAAAGCCGCGAATGGCCAGCACCCGAAACGAGCGCCCCGCCCTGTCGAGAGAGTCGGCGACCAGTTCGGGGAGCCGGCCGGCCCCCGCCACCAGAACCAGACGCTCTTCCAGATGCGGATCGAGGAGGGACACTGGCTGGAGAGAGGCGGTCAAGCCGAGCCCGAATTCTCACGCGGGGTGCAGATCGAGCGCTTACCGCCCTCACGGATGAAAGCGATGATCTCGGCCACCGCACGATGCGCTTCGAACTCCGCCGCCACGTCCTCGACGCGCTCCATCAAGGTGCCCTCCTGGGCGAAGAGCAGGCGATAGGCCCGGCGCAGGGCATGGATGTCTTCCCGCGCGAAACCACGGCGCTGCAGCCCGATGATGTTGAGGCCAGACAGATACGCGCGATTGCCGAGCGCCATGCCGTAGGGGATGCAATCGTTCTCCAATCCGGAGAGACCGCCGACGAAAGCATGGGCGCCGACCCGCGCGAACTGAATCACCGCGGCGCCGCCACCGAGGATCGCGTGGTCGCCGACAGTGCAATGGCCCGCGAGCATGACGTTATTGGAGAAGACGACGCCATCGCCCACACGGCAATCGTGGCCCACATGGGAATTGGCGAGGAAGGTACACTTGTCGCCCACGGTCGTCTCGAGCCCGCCTCCGGCGGTCCCGGGATTCATGGTGACGCCTTCACGGATCAGGCAATCGGCGCCGATGGTCAGCGTCGATACCTCGCCGCGAAACTTCAGATCCTGCGGCGGGTGTCCGATGGAGGCGAAGGGATAGAGCTTGGTGCGGGCACCGATGCCGGTTCGCCCGGCCACGACGACATGGCTGATGAGTTCGCAGCCTTCGCCCAGAACCACATCCGGTCCGACATGACAGAAGGGGCCGATGCGGACGCCTTCGCCGATCATGGCTCCATCCTCGACAACGGAACTCGGATGGATTTCAGCCACGTCGCTCACTCCGTCACCAGCATGGCACCGATCTCGGCTTCCGCCACGAGGGTGTCGCCCACGCGGGCCTCGCCCCGGAACCACCACATGGTCCGGCGCTGGTTCATCTTCGTCATATGATACCGCACCGTGTCACCCGGTACGACGGGCTTGCGGAACTTGCACTTGTCGATGGTCATGAAGAAGACCTGCTTGGCCCGCATGTCATCTGTCTTGATGTGCTGGCAGCAGATGGCGCCGGCGGTCTGGGCCATGCCCTCGATCAGCAGAACACCCGGAAAGACCGGCAGACCGGGAAAATGCCCGGTAAATTGCGGCTCGTTGAACGACACGTTCTTGATGCCGATGCAGGAACGGTCCCCGTCGATCTCGAAGATCCGGTCGATCATCAGGAACGGATAGCGATGGGGCAGAAGTTCCAGGATCTTCTGGATGTCGGCCGAGCCCAGATCTTTCGGCATGTCACTCATCGATCGAACAATCCCATGGCGCGCCGGCGCCCCTGACGCCTCGCCTCATCCCCTGAAAAATGGAATGTTGTCTTCGGCATAAACGCCACCCGATGCAAGTCTTGCGGTTGCGAAGTCTTGCGGAGGGATGACGTCGGCGATCCGAGACCGGTCGGCAATCCCATGCGACCGGTCTTGGATCTCTCTCAATCCTTCTGCGGCTCGCTCGTGTCGCGCCCGGACTTCTCCGCGAGCCGGGCCAGGGCCGTGAGCTCACGGAACCAAGTGCGCACGGGCTTTGCAGGCGTACCGCCCCAGCGGCTTCCGGGCGGGACGTCGCGATTGACGTTCGAGGAACCGGCTATCTGCGAGCCCATGCCGATCCGGAGGTGCCCGACCACGCCGACCTGACCGCCGAGGACCACGTAATCTTCCAGCGTGGTCGAGCCGGAAATGCCGACTCCGGAGACGATGACGCAGTGGCGACCGATGACCACGTTATGGGCGATCTGGACGAGGTTATCGATCTTGGTCCCCTCCCCGATCGTGGTGTCGCGGCCGGCACCGCGATCGATCGTGGTGTTGGCACCGATCTCGACATCGTCCTGCACGATGACACGGCCGGTCTGGGGAACCTTGAGGTGCCCGCCCGGCCCCATGGCGAAGCCGAACCCGTCCTGGCCAAGGCGCGCACCAGGATGGAGGATCACGCGGTTGCCGACCAGCGCATAGGCCAAGGTCGCCCCCGCACCGATGGAACAGTCGCGGCCGATGCGGACATTCGGACCGATGACGGCGTTCGGTCCGATGATCGTCCCTGAACCGATTTCGGCACCGGGACCGATCACGGCGCCAGGATCGACGATCACGCCGTCTTCGAGATGCGCCTTGGGATGGACATGGGCGCCCGGTGATACGCCCTCGGTGGCGAATTGCGAAAGCGGCCGCATGGTCTCCGGATGGAAGCGCGCCAACAGGCCTGCATAGACCCGGTAGGGATCGCGCGTGACGAGCGCCACCGTGGATGCGGGAACCTTGGCCGCGAAGCGCGGCGAGACGAGGCACGCCAGCGCCTTCGTCTGGGCCAGGACATCGCCGTAACGGGCATTGTCCATATAGGCGAGGTCGCTCGGGCCGGCAGTCTCGAGAGGAGACGCGCCGCTGACCATCAGCTGGGAATCCGCTCCCTCGGGGAGCGAAATGCCTGCAGCCCCGGCGATGTCACCGAGGCTGAGGGTCGTGCTGGATGCGAAGAAGATGGGATCAGACATGATGCGACAACGCACGGGCTTCGAGAATGAAGCCCGTGCGTCTTGGCTCAGAAGCGCGAACCGCCGGAGAAGCGGAAGGCCTGGAGCTGATCCTTGCCCACGCGGCCGAGGAAGCTGCCATCGGCGTTGTAGATCTTCTGGCCCTCGTCCTTGGTCAGGGCGTAAGCGTAATCGAAGCGGATCGGGCCGAGCGGCGAGTTCCACAGGATGGACGCACCGATCGAGGAGCGGATCGTCATCTTGTCGCGGACGTTCAGGCATTCCGGCTCGACGGTGATCGCTCCGGCACCCAGCGCCGTGTAGGCACAGGCCCCGCCGGGGGCGATGCCGTTGATGATCGCGTCGCCGTTCACGTTGAACTGCGTGCGGCTGTTGTAGCCGAACAGCGTACCGGCGTCGGCGAAGACGGCGCCCTTCAGACCGAGATCACGCGGAATACCGTAGATCGGGAACTGAACTTCGAGCGTACCGCCGAAGTAGGTCGTACCGCCGACAGCGTTCGAACGGGAGTCGGCGCTGCCGACGTCGCGCGGACCGATACCGTTGGGCGCAAAGCCGCGAACGAGCGACGGGCCGAGGAAGTACTGATCGGTGATGCGCAGCTTCTCGTCGGTGAGCGGCGAGATATGGCCGCCCTGGAAGCGGGCGAAGCCGACCACGTCCTCGTAGAATTCCTTGTAGTAGCGAACGTCGCCAGCCACGCGGAAGAACTTCGAGTCACCGCCGAGACCGGCGATTTCGGGTTTCAGCTCGGCATAGAGGCCGTTCCGCGGCTGGGCGAGGTTGTCCAGCGTCGAATAGGCAAGCGTCACACCGGCAAGCGAGGTGAGCGTGTTTCCAGTCGAACCCTTCAGAGCAATCGAGGCTTCGCCATTGAAGGCGCAGTTGTTCGGGTAGGAAGCCAGACCACCCGTGTTGAGGCCGGAGACGGGATCGATCGTGCCCGCCGGGTTCACCGTCGTGAAACCGGGGATCGGGTTCGAACAGTCGTTATACGGTCGCTTGGTGCTGTTCGGGATCGTCAACTCGGTGTTGTAGAGCGAGTAGCGCAGCGTGACGCCGAACTCTTCTGTGATCGGCAGGCCGACGCGGATCTGACCGCCGTAGACGGTGGTCTCGTAGCGCGAGTAGCGGGTCAGATCGCTGTACTTGTAGAAGGCGTCGAAGCCGGCGGCGAGACGGTAGCCGAGGAAGTATGGCTCGGTGAACGAGAAATCGACGCCGCGCGAGTACTGGCCGCCGGTGCCGGCGACACGGACGTACTGACCACGACCGAGGAAGTTCGACTCGGAGACCGAGACTTCGCCGATGATGCCGTCCTGGGTGGAGTAGCCGCCTGCCACCGAGAACGAACCCGTGGGCTGATCCTCGACATCGATGTTGATGATCACGCGGTCGGCGGAAGAGCCCGGCTCGTTGGAGAAGCGGACCTTCTTGAAGAAGCCGAGGCCATTGAGGCGACGCTCGGCACGATCGGTCAGGACGCGGTTATAGGCGTCGCCCTCGGTGATATCGAGCTCGCGGCGGATGACATAGTCGCGGGTACGGGTGTTGCCGCGGATGTTGATGCGCTCGACATAGACGCGCGGGCCGTCTTCGACGACGAAGCCGAGCGCCACGGTGTGGGTGGCGCGGTCGCGCTGACCGGTCGGGCGAACCTGAGCGAAGGGGAAGCCCTGACGGGCGACCTGATTGGTCACGCCGGAGAGGGTCTTCTCCACGTCCTCGGCATTGTAGACGTCGCCCACGGCGGCGCGGACCTCGCCGTCGAGGATCTGGGTGTCGACACCCGGCAGACGCGAATCGATGGCCACAGCGCCGACGGTGTATTGCTGACCCTCGTCCACCGTCACGGTGATGACCCAGCCGGCATCGCCTTCGCCTTCGACGTAGCGCGCATCGGCATTCACCACCCGGAAGTCGGCATAGCCGTTCTTCAGGTAGTAGCGGCGCACGAGGTCGAGATCGTTGGTGATCCGGTCGGGATCATAGACGTCGGACGTCTTGATGAACGAGAGGAAGTTCATCTCCGACGAGCTCATCAGCTCGCGCAGCTTGCTCTCGGAATAAGCGCTGTTCCCGACGAAGTTGATCGCCTTGATGCCGGTCTTGTCGCCTTCCTCGATCACGTAGATCAGGTCGATACGGCCATTCGGCAGATCGACGGTGCGGAAGCTGACCTTGGCGGTGCCACGGCCGGCGCGGCGGTAGATTTCGCGGATGCGCTGAAGATCGGCCTGGACGATGCCCTCGCTGAAACCGCCGCGGGCCTTCGCCTCGACCTCGGCTTCGAGCGTCCCCTTCTCGACCTTCTTGTTCCCCTCGAACACGACCCGGTTGATCAGGTTGTTCTCGCGAACCGTCACCACCGTCCCGGCGCCGCTGCGCGAGACCTTGACGTCGGAGAACATGCCGCTCGCCAGCAGGTTGCGGCGGGCCTCTTCGGGAGATCCGGAAGCCGTACCGGTCACGTAGGACCGGATCGTGTCGGCATCGACGCGCTTGTTACCCTGGACGACGATCTGCTGCGCCTGAGCCGTGCCGCCCAGAACCAGCCCTGCGGCCGCGGCAGCGACTAGGACGATGGTCCGTTCGGCCGACTTACGCCGGCGCTTCCCCGTCATCGACATCATGTAATCGCCCGTCTCTATTTATTAACAGTCCGGGTTTGCACCCGCAGACAGGCGGTCGTTATCCGACCGTCCCGTCACCTGGTCCCAAGCTCAGCTTCTACCGAGTTTCCCGAGCGAAGCAAACGCTCGGACCTGGGCTGTAGGGGGGATTTTGGGGAGACGTGGCCTTCCGGTCACTTAACGGTTCCCGTTCATCGCTCGATAAGGTGAATCAATCGTCAATTTGCAGCAAAAAGCCCGCTCCGGTGACCGGGCGGGCTTTTCGAATGTCGAGTGCAATCAATATGTTGTGGAGAAATCCACAACCTTGCGAGAGGCCTGCTCCGCGCCGCCGCCGAGACGGCGGCGTCCGGTCAGGAGCCCCGGCCGGACCAGGACGCACCGAGGTTCAGGATATCGTTCCAGGCGGCGAACAGCATGAGGAACAGGACCAGCGCCAGCCCGATCCGGAACCCGATCTCCTGGGTCTTCTCGCTCAGCGGGCGGCCGCGAACGGCCTCGAACGCGTAGAACAACAGGTGCCCGCCATCGAGGAGGGGAACCGGAAAAAGGTTAAGCAGGCCGATCGAGACGGAGAGAAGCGCCACGAGACCGATGAGCCCCCCGACGCCGCCGACCTTGGCGACCTCGCCCGAGACGCGCGCGATCCCGATCGGACCGGAGAGCTGATCGGCGGATTCCCGGCCCGTCACCAGCTTGCCGAGGTAGTTCATCGTGCGGTCGACGACGAAATAGGTCTCCGACACGCCGAGCCCGAGGGATTGGAACAGGCCGTAATGCCGAACCTGGGCATCGGCACCGTTCGGCCCCTTGATGCCGAGGCGGCCGAGGCGGTGCTTACCGAACGGGGTCCGCTCCTCCACCGCGTCGGGCACGGCGGTCAGGGTCTTGGTCTCGCCGCCGCGATCCACGGTGACGGCGAGGCTGGCGCCGGCGCTTCCGGAAACGGTGCGCTGCATGTCGAGAAAGTTGGTGACACTCGCCCCGTCGATGGATGTGACCACGTCGCCGGGCTGGAATCCGGCACGCTCCGCGGCGCTGCCCGGCATCACGCCATCGATGCGCGGCGGAAGCTCGTAGCGGCCGACGAAGTAGATCGCCCCGGCGAAAAGCGCGATGGCGAGGAGGAAGTTGGCGATGGGGCCGGCAGCCACGATCGCCGCCCGCTTACCCAGGCTCTGCGTGGGAAAGCTCGTCGCACGCTCCTGGGGCGTCATCCGCGCCAGGGCGGCGGGATCGGCCACGCTGGCGCCATTGGCGTCGCCATGGAACTTGACGTAGCCGCCGAGCGGGATCGCCGACACCTTCCAGCGTGTGCCGTGCCGATCGTTGAAGCCGAAGAGCTCGGGACCGAAGCCGATGGAGAAGGCGTGAACGCCGACGCCGCACCAGCGACCGACGAGGAAATGGCCCATCTCGTGGACGAAGACCACGATGCTGAGCACGATGACGAAGGGGATCACCGACCCGAAGAAGCCGGAGGCGGTTCCCCCCATCGAAGCTAGAAAGTCCATTCGTCGATCCTCAGGGCCTCGCGAGGGGCCAACACACGTCCATAGCAGATCGGATCGCGGACGAGCGAACGCAAACCGGGCGGGGCCGGTGAGATCGTCGCATGCGGCTCTCCCGTCCCCGCTTTCCTCGGTGGACGGTTAAGGGCCGGGCGATGACGACCGCATCAATGCCCGCCTCCCGCTGGCGCGGCGGCACGCGGCCGGCGGATCAACGGGGTCGCGCAGGCCATGGCGAGGAACAGGAAGGTCAGCACCAGGAAGACGTCAGTGAAGCCCATCACCAGCCCCTGCATCCGCACCGTGTTCATCATCGCCTTCAGGGCCATGGCGTTGCCGTCGAGGCCCAGCGCATCGAACTGGCGGCGTGTCATATCGAGCCGCTCCAGCACGGTGTTGTTCGTCCAGGTGAAGCGCTCGTGCAGCCGGGCGAGATGCAGGTCCCAGCGGTCGTTGAGGACGGTGTTGATGAGAGCGAGGCCGACCGCCCCGCCGAGGTTGCGGGTGAGGTTGTAGAGGCCGGACGCGTTCTTCATCCGCGCAGGCGGAAGCGTGCCGAGCGCGATGTTGTTGATCGGGATCATGCACAGCATCAGCGAGCAGCCGCGAAGGACCTGGGGCAACAGCAATTCCCAGAAATCCCAGTCCTTGGTCAGCCCGGTGACGATCCAGGTGCCGGCGGCGAAGCCGGTGAAGCCGATCCCCATCAGGATGCGCGGATCGACCTTGCCCGAGAACCGGCCGGCGATGGGCGCGGTGGCGAACATGCACAGACCGGAGACGAACATCGTCTCACCGATCTGCAAGGCGGAGTAGCCGCGCACGCGTCCGAGATAGACGGGGTAGAGATAGGTCAGGCCATAGAGCCCGATGCCGAGGACGAAGCTGAAGATGCAGCCCGCCGCGAAGTTGCGGTCGGAGAAGGCGCGCAGGTCCACGATGGGCTCGGCCGCCGTGAGCGCGCGCCAGAAGAAGGCGACACCGCCCACGACGCAGGTGATGGCGCAGGCGAAGACCGCCTCGTCCTGGAGCCAGTCATGATTCGGCCCCTCCTCCAGCACGTATTCGAGGCAGCCGAGGAAGGCGGCCATGAAGGCGAGACCGAACCAGTCGAAGCGCTTGAACAGGTCGAGGTTGGGCTCGTCGAAATCCACGAGCAGATAGGTCGAGACGGTGACGACGATGCCCGGCACCACGTTGATGAGAAACAGCCAGTGCCAGTCGAACGCATCCGTCAGGTAGCCGCCCACCGTCGGACCGATCGTAGGGGCGAGCGTCGCAACGAGACCGATCATCGGCGAGACGATGGGACGCTTGGAGGGCGGGAAGATCGTGAAGGCCGAGGCGAAGACGGTGGGGATCATGCCGCCGCCGATGAAGCCTTGCAGCGCGCGCCACAGGATCATTTCGTTGATCGAGGTGGAGGTCGCGCACATCAGGCTCATCAGGGTGAACCCACCCGCCGAGACCACGAACATCCAGCGGGTGGAGATCACCCGCGAGAGGAAGCCCGACAGGGGAATCGCGATGACCTCGGCGATGAGGTAGCTGGTCTGGACCCAGGGGATCTCGTCGCCCGAGGCCGAGAGCCCGGCCTGGATCTCGGCCAGCGACGCCGAGACGATCTGGATATCCAGGATGGCCATGAACATCCCGAACACCATGCAGACGAAGGCCACCATGCGGCGGCGATCGAGGGGCGGCTCGGCGGCGGGTGCGGGCGCGATGGTGGCGGTATCGGCCATGATCGACCCCTAATGCCGCCACGCCGTGCGGACGCGTTCGTCCTCGCCACGGGTATCGACGCGCACGGTGACGGAGAGGCCGGGACGCAGGAGCCCTTCCCGCGCCACGTCCGCCGGCACATGGATGCGCACCGGCAGGCGTTGCACGATCTTGGTGAAGTTGCCGGTGGCGTTGTCGGGCGGCAGCAGGCTGAAGACGGAACCCGAGGCCGGCGACAAAGATTCGACCTCGCCGACGATGTCACGGCCCGGATAGGCATCCACTGCGATGTGGACCTGCTGGCCGGCATGCATCCGCTCGACCTGCGTCTCCTTGAAGTTCGCATCGACCCGCACGCTCTCCAGGGGAACCAGGGCGGCGATGCGCGAGCCCGGCGCAACATAGGCGCCCGCCTCCACTGCCTTGTTGCCGACGACACCGTCGAAGGGCGCATGGATCACCGTGAAGGCGAGGTCGCGGTCGGCCCTGTCCTCGGCGGTCTTCAACTCAGCCGCGAGCCCTTCCGCCTCCCGGCCCTGAGCTCGCAGGACCTCGACATTGGCCTTCATCATGGCGAGGTTCGCCTCGGCTCCTTTCACCGTGGCCTCGGTGCGGTTGCGATCGGCCAGGGCCTGCTCGATCCGCGATTTGGCGACGAAATCGACCTTCTCCAGCTGCTGCTGCCGGGCATAATCGGCAGCGGCGCGGATGGAATCGGCCTTGGCCGCATCGATCTGCGCCGCGCTCTGGAGGAGCTGCGCCTGTGCGGCCTCCACCTGCCGGCCGATGCGGGCGATGGTAGCCTGCTGAGTCAGGAGCTTGTCATGCGCGGCTTGGGCGGCGAGGCGATAATCGCCGTCGTCGAGGCGGGCGATCACGTCGCCCTGCTTCACCGCCTGCCCGTTCATCACCGGCACGGCGGCGAGATAGCCGGGAACCTTAGCCGCCAGGATCGAGATGTCGGCCTGGACGTAGGCATCGTCGGTGGAGACGAAGAAGCGCCCGACCGTCCACCATTCGTAGCCCTTGTAGCCGCCGCCCGCGAGCGCGAGCGTGAGCACGGTCAGCATCATGGCCTTGCGGAGCAACCGCGGCTTCGGCGGCGTTGCCACCGTGGCGGCGACCGGCACCGGGGAATGCGCAACGACCGAAGTCGCCAGTGGCGCTGCGTCGTTCGGCAGGTCGCCGCTGCCAGAGGCGGCAGAATGACTGCCTTCGTCACGGAGAGACATGGTCTGATCCCGGGATCAACGAATTGACCGAACCGTTCGGTCATTCGGCATCAGGTTGACCGACGCCGCGAGTTCCCCTTAGGTATGATGACTGAACGGTTCGGTCAATTGGGGTGAGCGGTGAGTGCAGTCCAGGCAGAGCGCCCGACGGTCGAGAAGGCGAGCACCCGCTCCGCGCCGGAGACGGATAAACGTCGGCAGATCCTCGACGGCGCACGCTCGGTCTTCATGGCCTCTGGTTTCGACGGTGCCAGCATGGGCGAGATCGCGAAGGCGGCCGGCGTCTCGAAAGGCACGCTCTACGTCTATTTCGACAGCAAGGAGGCTCTGTTCGAGGCCCTGACGCTGGAGGAAAAGCGCTGCCTCGCCGAGGCTCTGTTCCAGTTCGATGCCGACGATCCGGATGTACGCGGCGCGCTCACCCGCCTGGGGCAGAGCTACCTCGTCCACATGATACGCCCGGACCACGTGGCGATCATCCGCATGGTGATCGGCGCGACAGAGAAGTTTCCACGCTTCGGCCAGGCCTTCTACGAAGCGGGACCGGCGCAGGGCGTCGCGAGGCTCACCGCCTATCTCGACCGTCATGTCGTGGCGGGCCGCCTGCGCCACGCCGATACGGAACTCGCGGCCAAGCACTTCCTGCATCTGTGCCAGGCGGGCTTGCTCACGCGCCTGCTCTTCGCCGCGGGCGGTCCGGTGACCGAAGCCGAAATCGGGACCCGCGTGACCGAAGCCATCCGTGTGTTCTTCGCGGCCTATGGACCCGAGGATTGACGACCCGCCGCATGACGAGAGGTCACGCTTGATTCAGGCGATCCGGGCAAGGTCGGCCCGCGACGCGACCGGAACGGCAGGTCACCCCTTATGCGAATCCTGGTTCTCGGAGGCTACGGCCTCATCGGCTCGGCCGTGGTCTCCCGCTGCCTCGCCGCCGGGCATGCGGTAACGGGTCTCGGGCGAGACGTCCGGGCGGCGCGCCTGCACCGTCCCGAAGCAGATTGGATCGAGCACGACATCGCCCGGCTCGTCGCGCCGGAGGATTGGAGCGACACGCTGCGGGGCATCGATGCCGTGGTGAATTGCGCGGGCGCCCTGCAGGACGGCCCGCGCGACGATGTCCGCGCTCTTCAGGCGACCGCCATGTGCGCCCTGTTTGCCCGTTGCCGTCAGCTGGGTATCGTGCGCGTCGTCCAGGTCTCGGCGGCGGGAGCCGCTCTGAACGCCGCCACCGAATTCATGCGCAGCAAGGCGGAAGCCGATTCGAGCCTGGCCTCCCTCGATCTCGATTGGGTGATCCTGAGACCGGGACTGGTCCTGTCGCCGATCTCGTACGGGGCGACCGGCCTCATCCGTGCGTTGGCATCGCTCCCGGTCGCCTTCACCGGTATGTCCGATCTGCAGCCGATCCAGACCGTCCATGTGGACGATGTGGCGGAGGCGGTCCTGCTCGCGGTCGAGGGCCGGATCGGTCCGCGCGCGAGCTACGACCTCGTCGAGGAGCGGGGCCACTCCCTCGCGGAGATCGTCGCGGCCTTTCGCGCCCGGCTTGGACGCCCCACCGCCGCATTCGCGCTGCCGATGCCCTCCCCGCTCCTTCGCCTCGGGTTCCGCATCGGGGACCTCGTCGGCCGTCTCGGCTGGCGGACGCCCATCCGCACCACGGCGTTGATCCAGATCGAGGCCGGCGTGAGCGGGGACCCGACCGTCTGGATGCAGGTCACCAAGGCTCCGCTTTCCTCGCTGTCGGACAGCCTTCGCCGGATGCCATTCGGGGTGCAGGAACGTTGGTTCAGCCGGCTCTGGCTGCTGAAGCCGGCCATCCTCGCCACGCTTTCGCTGTTCTGGCTGCTCTCAGGCCTGATTGCCCTGACGCATCTCGACGCCGCCATGGCGGCGATGACCGCCCACGGCATCGATGCGGCGACCGCGCGTGTCACGGTGCTCGCCGGAATCCTCGTCGACCTGGCGCTGGGGGGAGCGATCCTTGTCAGGCGCACCATGCCGCTCGCCGCCCTCGGCATGGTGGCGATGACTGGAGTCTACCTCTTCTTCGGCTCGGCCATCGCCGCCGGCCTCTGGCTCGATCCCCTGGGCGCCTATCTCAAGACCCTGCCGGGAGCGATGCTGGCCCTCGTGGCCTATGCGCTGGCCGACGAGCGCTGACCCCGATGGAGTACGTCGATCTCCTGCGCTGGCTGCACGTCATCGGCGCGACGATCCTGCTCGGCACCGGAACCGGCATCGCCTTCTTCATGACGATGGCGCACCGCACGGGGCGGCCCGACCTGATCGCCCATGTGGCGGGGACGGTGGTCGTCGCCGACCTGCTCTTCACGGCGACGGCGGCGTTCATCCAACCGGTGACGGGCTGGCTCCTGGCGCGCGCGGTGGGCTGGCCCCTCTCGGAGGGATGGATCGCCCTATCGCTGATTCTCTACGTCGTCATCGGCTTGTTCTGGCTGCCGGTCGTCAGGATCCAGATGACCCTGCGCGATCTCGCCGGGGCCGCGGCGGCATTTGGAATGCCCCTGCCGCCGCGCTATCACAGGCTGTACCGGATCTGGTTCGCCTGCGGTTTTCCCGCCTTCGCCGCCATGCTCGCCATCGTCTGGCTGATGACGGCGAAACCGCGATTCGCCCTGTTTTGAGCGGACCTCAGGCGGCCGATGGGAGCGCCTTGGCGCTCCAGGCGCGGACATGGGCGTCGATGGCCAGAGCCTCGTCCACGTCGGCCGGCGCGCTGCGATACTCGAGGGCGAAATGCTCGCAGGCCCGCTCCACCAGTTCGGCGATGCCGTAGAAGCCGATCTCGCCGCGGATGAAGGCGGCCACCGCGATCTCGTTGGCGGCGTTCATCACTGTCGGGGCGGCGCCGCCCTCCGCGAGCGCGGCGCGTGCGATGCGCAGGCAGGGGAAACGCGCCTCGTCCGCCGCCTCGAAGGTGAGGCTGCCGACGGCGGCGAGATCGAGGGAGCGTCCCCGCTCGATGGTCAGGCGGTCGCCGAGGCCGAGACAATGGGCGATGGGAACGCGCATGTCCGGCATGGCGAGGCCCGCCGTCACGGCGCCGTCGCGCCAGGTGATGAGGCCGTGCACGATCGATTGCGGATGCACGATCACGTCGAGGCGCTCGGCCTCGATCGCGAACAGGTGATGCGCCTCGATGAGTTCGAGGCCCTTGTTCATCAGCGAGGCCGAATCGATGTTGATCTTCATGCCCATCGACCAGGTCGGATGAGCCGCCGCCTCGGTGGGCGAAGCCGCGGCGATGCGTTCCTTCGTCCAAGTGCGGAACGGGCCGCCGGAAGCCGTGATGGTCATCTTGGTCACGTCCGAGACGCGACCGTTCCCGAGCGCCTGGGCCAGGGCATTGTGCTCGGAATCGACCGGCAGCAGCGTCGCCTTGAACCGCGCGGCATCGCGCATGAAGGCGTCGCCGGCGCAGACGAGGCTCTCCTTGTTGGCGAGGGCGACGGTACGTCCGAGGCGCAGGGCCGCATGGGTCGGGCGCAGGCCCGCCGCACCGCTCACCGCAGCCACGACGATGTCGGCATCACGAGCCACGGCTTCGAGGACGGCGCTGTCGCCTGCCCCGTTGGCGATGCCGGTGCCGGACAGCGCCTCGCGCAGGGCGGGTCCCTGGCTCTCGTCGGCGAGCGCGGCGAAATCCGCGCCGATCTCACGGGCGAGCTTTGCCAAAGCGGCGGCATCGCGGCCACCGACGAGGGCGCCGATCCGGAAGCGCTCGGGATGCTGCGCCAGCAGGTCGGTGGTGGAACGACCGATGGACCCGGTGGCGCCGAGGATGGTGACGGTATGGGTCAACGGATCGATTCCTTCAGACCACCGCCAAGCGGTGGGCAACGAGATAAAGGCCGGCGAGCACGGCCACGGCGAAGAAGCCGTCGAGCCGATCCATGACACCGCCATGGCCCGGGATCGAACGGCCCGAATCCTTCACGCCGTAATGCCGCTTGAGCCCCGATTCGGCGAGGTCGCCGGCCTGGCTCAGGATGGACGCGAGGGCGCTGGTAATGGCGACCGCGACGAGGGGTGCGTTCGCCAGACTGCTCCACCCCTGCGAGCGCGCGGCCATCACCAGCAGGGTGCCGGCGGCGATGCCCGCCGCGAGACCGCCGAGTGAGCCGGACCACGTCTTCTTGGGGCTCACCGACGGCATCAGCTTCGGCCCGCCGAAGGTCCGACCGGTGATGTAGGCGACGATGTCGGTGGACCAGACCACGGCGAACATCCAGGCCGGCCCGAAGATGCCGATGGCCGGGTCGTCACGCAAAGCCGGGGGAACCAGGGCCAGCACCGCGGCACTGAGGAAGCCGATCAAGACGCGGCCCCGTCCGCCCGAATCCCGGACGATCACGACGAGGGCAACGAGGGTCAGAACCGCGACCGCGAGCCAGACCAGTGCCGGAGCATCCAGGCGCAGGCAGAGGGCGAGGGCGAACAGCCCCAGGCCCGTAATCGCAACGGTAGGCCTGAGCGGCGCGATCCGGCTGATTGTGATCCATTCGCCCGCGAAGACGATACCGGCGATGAGCCAGATGGCGGCGAAGGCCCAGCCGCCGAGGAACAGCGTGGTCAGCACGATGGTCGCCAGTACGATGGCGGACGCCGTGCGAAGCTGGAATTCGCGGCCGCCGAGGGGGCCGCGCCTCGGCGCGGATGCCGCGTCGCCGGGCGAGGCCATCACCCGGCCTTGCCGCTGAGGCCACCGAAGCGGCGATCACGGCGATGATACTCATCGATGGCCGCATGGAAGCAGGCGTGATCGAAATCCGGCCAGAATTCCGGCACGATCACGTATTCGGCGTAGGCCGTCTGCCATGTGAGGAAGTTCGACAAACGCTGCTCGCCCGAGGTCCGGATGACGAGGTCGGGATCGGGGATGCCGGTGGTGTCGAGGGCTTGGGCGATGGCCTCGAGGCCGATCTCGGCCGGGCTCATCCGCCCGTCGGCCAC
This sequence comes from Methylobacterium sp. AC832, assembly GCF_979256025.1. Taxonomy (NCBI): domain Bacteria; kingdom Pseudomonadati; phylum Pseudomonadota; class Alphaproteobacteria; order Hyphomicrobiales; family Methylobacteriaceae; genus Methylobacterium; species Methylobacterium sp. AC832. The sequence continues at coordinate 806,710 of NZ_CEEDMV010000001.1, read as the reverse complement.
TGCCTGGGCCAGGGTCCGGACCGCCCGCAGGATCTCCTGGCGCCCGCCGTAATTGAAGGCGATCACCAAGGTGAGGCCGGTATTGCCGCGGGTCCGCGACTCGGCCTCGTCGAGCAGCGCGGCGATATCGGTGCTCAGGCCCTCGCGGGCGCCGATGATCTTGACGCGCACGTTGTTGCCGTGGAGCTCGGCGAGGTCGCGGCGCACGAACAGCTTCAGCAGGCCCATGAGATCGGCGATTTCGGCCGGCGGCCGGCGCCAGTTCTCGGAGGAGAAGCTGTAGATCGTCAGATAGGAGACGCCGAGTTCGATCGCGGAGCGGACCGCGCGGCGCACCGCCTCGACGCCGCGGCGATGCCCCTCCACCCGCGGAAGACCACGGCGCGCAGCCCAGCGGCCGTTGCCATCCATGATGATGGCGACATGAGCGGGCGCCGCCGGACGGGTGACGGAAGACGGGCCTGACCCCGAAGTCTCGGTATCGCGCGAGGCGAGGCCGACCGCGACGCTGGCGGTGTCCCTATCCCCGGCCGCAGATACCTCGATCTGACGCGCGCCCTCTGAGCGACCCAACGCGCTTCTCCCCGTCCCTGATTCCGTCGATTCCATACCTGTCCACAACTTAGACCTGCATGATTTCCTTTTCCTTGGAGGCGAGAACGCCGTCGATGTCAGCGATGTGCTGGTCGGTCACCTTCTGCACTTCGGTGGCCTGACGCTTCTCGTCGTCCTCGCTGATGGCGCTTTCCTTCTCGAGCTTCTTGAGATGATCGAGCGCATCGCGGCGGACGTGGCGGACCGCGACGCGGGCCTCCTCGGTATATTTGTGAGCGACCTTGACCATTTCCTTGCGGCGCTGCTCGTTCATCTCCGGAACGCGCAGGCGGATGGTCTGACCCTCGGTCTGAGGGTTCAGGCCGAGATCGGATTCACGAATCGCCTTCTCCACGGCGGCGACCATGCTGCGGTCCCAGACCGAGATCGACAGAAGGCGCGGCTCGGGCACGCTCACCGTGGCGACCTGGGCCATCGGCATGGACGACCCATAGGCATCGACATTGATCGGGTCGAGAATGCTCGGGGTCGCGCGTCCGGTGCGCAGGGAACCGAGATCCTTCGACAGCGCGCTGACGGCGCCCTGCATCCGGCGCTTGATATCGTTCAGGTCGAACTCTGGGGTCGCCATACTGTGTGTCCCGACGAGAATGAGAGAAAAGGCCTTGGGCCGCCGGGGCCCGTGCGTGCGGCCTCAATGAACCAAAATCCGACAGGTCGCAAATGGCGTTCGCGCGCGCGGCGGATCAAATCGACCATGCGAGGCGGCTTCGCGATCTGCCTATCGCGCGACCGGCTTCCTCTCCGCTAGTCCCGGCGGGCCGGAGCGCTGGACGAAATGGTTTGCATCGAGCTCCGTGAACGCCTGGAGCAGCGCGATGATGGCTCCCGCCGACATCTCCGTAGGGTCGAACTTCGCAGTGGGACCGTATTGGAGATAGAGGGCGTTGAGGGCCTCCGAGCGGCCTGCATAACCGACCATCCATCCCCGCAACGCACGCTGCTGTAATGGAACGGCAGAGACGAGAACCATGCCGCTGTGACGGCTGTCCGCCGCCAGCGCCCAGAGCTGCTCCGAGATCGTCGACGTCTCGCCCTCCATGGCCTGGAGGAAGAAATCCTCGTTGAACACGAGGGCGCCCGTCATGCCCGACGCATGATCGTAGCGGTTGCAGGAGGCCAGGATGTCCCTGACCATGTCACGCATCGAACCACCCGTCAGCTTGACGAGATTCCGGCTGTAGAAAACGAACTGCGACAAGGGCATCGACTATGCTCGGCAGCCGCATCGGGCAGGCGGCAGGCGTTCCCTTTCACAGGAAGAGCGAAAATCCTCAAGAAACCCTGATGCCGAAATCGAGCGAGCAACTGGGGGGCCGCTGCGCATCAACTCGCAACGACGAACCCGATACTTGAGATACTATGTCGTCAGGGCACGACGTGCGTCGAAGGAGCGTTCCCCGTGAGGATCGCGGTGACCGAACTCGGGGCATGAACAGAGCCGACGACGATGGAGATGCGGCTCTCGCGGGCCAGCGCGAAGGCGGCGGTATCCATGATCTTGAGGTCGCGCGCGATGGCATCGTCATGGGTCAGGCGGTCGTAGCGCACCGCCGAGGGATCTTTCTTCGGATCGGCCGAATAGACGCCATCGACCTGGGTCGCCTTGAGCACGGCGCCGCAGCGCAGCTCGGCCGCGCGGAGAACGGCGGCGGTGTCGGTGGTGAAATACGGGTTGCCGGTGCCCCCGGCGAGGACGACCACCTGGCCCTTGTCGAGATGGTGCAGAGCCGGTTGGCGCGCATAGGTCTCGCAGATCGTCGGCATCGACACCGCGGACATCGTCCGGGCGGGCACGCCGGCGGCATTGAGGGCCGTCTCAAGGGCGAGGGAGTTCATCACCGTGGCGATCATGCCCAGCGAGTCGCCGGTGGCGCGATCGATCCACCCCGCCGACGAGATGCGCGCGCCCCGGATCATGTTACCGCCCCCGACCACGAGAGCGACCTGAAAGCCGGCCTCCAGGGTCTTGGCGATATCGTCCGCCAGGGCCGCCAGGAGCGGGGGATGCAGCCAGTACCCGTCCGGGGCGGCCAGGGCCTCGCCCGACAGCTTCACGAGGACGCGGCGAAACGGTTTGGTCTCCGGCATGGCGCCAGTCCCCTCAAGCACCGGCGCAAGGCCGAACGATTCAATCGGAAGCGCCCGCTGTCTATCGCAAGGCGGTCGCGAAGGTCGAGGGGCAGGACCGTCTTAGTATGTCATCTCGGGGATCGGTCGCCGGGCCTGTGGAGAGACGAGGCGGAATCGATGGTCGGAAAACGCGGAACGGGCGGCGGCATCGCTGCCACCGCCCGTTCCAGGAAACAGTTGTCGATCCAGAAGGATGGCGGCGTCAGCCGCGCGCGGCAGCCGCGACTTCGGTGGCGAAATCGGGAGCCTCTTCCTTCTCGATGCCCTCGCCGAGCGCGTAGCGCACGAAAGCGGTGAGCTTCACCGGCGCGCCGGCCTTACCCTCGGCTTCCTTCAGCACCTGCGTGATCGTCTTGGAGCCATCATGCACGAAGGGCTGCTCCAGGAGAGTGACCTCCTTGTAGTAGCTCTTCAGGCCGCTCTCGACGATCTTGGCGAGGACGTGGTCCGGCTTGCCGGCATTCTTCTCGCGCAGGATGTTGCTCTCGCGCTCGAGCACGGCCTGATCGACGCCAGCGGCATCCAGCGCCACCGGGTTCGTCGCGGCGACATGCATGGCGATCTGACGGCCGAGGGTGGAGAGAACCTCCACGTCGCCTTCGGATTCGAGCGCGACCAGCACGCCGATCTTGCCGAGGCCGTCGGCGACCTGAGCGTGGACGTAGGATGCGATCACGCCCTTGGTCACGTCGAGCTTGGCCACGCGGCGCAGGGTCATGTTCTCGCCGATCGTGGCGATGAGGCTGGAGAGCGACTCCTTGACCGTGGTCGAACCACCGGGGAAGTGAGCGGCCTCGAGGCCTTCGAGCGAACCATCGGTGTCGAGGGCGAGCTTGGCGGCTTCGCGGGCGAAGGCCTGGAAGCTGTCGTTACGCGCAACGAAGTCGGTCTCGGAATTCACTTCGACGATGGCGGCGTGATGGCCCGACGATTCGACGGCCACGAGGCCCTCGGCGGCGACGCGGCCGGCCTTCTTGGCGGCCTTGGCCAAGCCCTTCTTGCGCAGCCAGTCGACGGCGGCTTCGATGTCGCCATCCGTCTCGTTCAGCGCGCCCTTGCAGTCCATCATGCCCGCGCCGGTCTTTTCGCGGAGCTCTTTCACCAATGCGGCGGTGATGTTGGCCATGGCGAGTCCTCTCTTCGGGTCTGTCTCAAATGATAAAGGAGCCCGGCGCTAGGAGCGCCGGGCTTCGTGGATTGGTTCGACGTCATCGGCGGCATCCCGTCACCGGGATGCCTGGGCGATCAGGCGGCGGCAGCAGCCTCGGCGAAGCCACGGGCCTGGTCGACCCAGCCATCGCGGCTGATGCGGCCGTTGAGCTTCAGATCGGCATCGACCTTGGCGACCTCGGCATCGGTCATCGCTGCGATCTGCCAGTAATGGTAGACGCCGGCATCGTTGAGCTTCTGGACGATCTGCGGTCCGGCGCCATGGAGCTTGGACAGGTCGTCTGGAGCGCCGCGGGGAGCCGAGAGCAGTTCGAAATGCTCGGTGGATTCCACCAGAGCGGCCACGTCGGCCGGATCGAGAGCGCCGGACTCGACCGAGAGAGCAGCCTCTTCCTCGGGAAGCTCTTCGGCAGTCGGAGCCTCGGAGGCACCGAGGTCGATGCCGCTGGAGCCCTGGCCGCGGGAGATACCGTCGATGGCGGCGCGGGCGATGAGGTCGCAATAGAGCGAGATCGCGCGGCCGGCATCGTCGTTGGCGGGAACGACGTAAGTGATGCCGTCAGGGTTGCAGTTGGTGTCGACGATGGCCGCCACCGGGATCCCGAGGCGCTGGGCCTCCTTGATCGCGAGCTGCTCCTTGTTGGTGTCGATCACGAACAGCAGGTCGGGCACGCCGCCCATGTCCTTGATGCCGCCGAGAGCCTTCTCGAGCTTGTCCTTCTCACGGGACAGCATCAGGCGCTCTTTCTTGGTGAGGCCCTGGCCACCACCTTCGAGGGTCTCGTCGACCTTGCGCAGACGGGCGATCGAGCCCGAAATGGTCTTCCAGTTGGTCAGCATGCCGCCGAGCCAGCGGGAATTGACGTAGTACTGGGCCGAACGCTTGGCGGCTTCCGCGATCGTGTCGGCGGCCTGACGCTTGGTGCCGACGAACAGCACACGGCCGCCCTTGGCGACGGTGTCGCTCACGGCCTGCAGGGCCTGGTGGAGGGCCGGCACGGTCTGGGCGAGATCGATGATGTGGATGTTGTTGCGGGTACCGAAGATGTAGGTCTGCATCTTCGGGTTCCAGCGGTGGGACTGGTGTCCGAAATGGGCGCCCGCTTCGAGGAGCTGACGCATCGTGAAATCAACGGCCATGATCGTTTTCTCTTCCGGTTGATGCCGCCGCGGAGGAAGCGACCGACCCTCGAAAGGGACGATCACCGGAAACGCCTCATTCAGGCATGAGGCCGGCTCCGCGTGTGGAATGGGCGGGGCCTTAGCAGAGGATATCCGCCGAGGCAAGGCTATGCGAAGGACATCGCAGGTATCGAATCAGGCAGCCGGCGCCTCGCCGAACAAGGCCGCGACATCCGCCTCGCTGAGGATGCGGTACGCTCCGGCTTCCAGGTCGGCCGGCAGTGTCAAGCCGCCGATCCGGTCTCGATGCAGGGCGGTGACATGGTTGCCGAGCGCCGCGAACATGCGGCGGACCTGATGATAGCGGCCCTCGTGAAGGGTCACGACCACATGGGTCTCGTCCTCCACCTCCATCTCCACCGGCAGGAGGGGCTTGTCCTCTCCTTCGAGCAGCATCGATCCGCTTCCCAGCACCATGACCTCGTCGCCCTTGAGCGGACGGTCGAGGGCGACGCGGTAGTGCTTGGCGACCTTCGATTTCGGCGAGATCACCTTGTGCAGGAACGGCCCGTCATCGGTGAGCAACAGGAGACCCGAAGTCTCCTTGTCGAGGCGGCCGATGGTGGAGAGGGCCGGGTCACGCCGGCGCCAGCGCTCGGGAAGGAGCCCATAGACGAGGGGACCGGCCTCCTTGTGGGAGCAGGTCACGCCGAGCGGCTTGTTCATCATCAGGACGAGGCCCGGCGGCGGATCCAGGGGATCGCCATCCACGACCATGCGCTGTGACAGATCAGGCGTCGCGGTGATGCGCTGACTGGCATCGCGCAGCGGCGCACCGTCGAGCACGACGAGGCCGGCCTTGGCGAGAAGGCCGATCTCCCTGCGCGAGCCATATCCGAGATTCGCCAGCAGGCGATCGAGCCTGAGGCTCGGGCTCTTGCTCAACGACCGGTGCTCACTTCCAAGTTCCGTGGTTTCACTTGCGCGCTTCGTAGATCTTGTAGCCGCCGGCCGAGGCCTTGAGCGTGACGTTCCTGAAGGCGGCGTTCAGCGGCGCCTCGTAGGGCAGATGCGCGTTGGCGGTAAGCCAGAGCGTGCCGCCGGGCCTCAAGGTCTCGGCGGCGCGGCGGATGAAGACCTCGCCGAGGAAACGGTCCTCGATCCCGCCATCGTGGAAGGGAGGGTTCATGACGACGAAGTCTAGGCGCTCCAGCACCACGTCGGCCGAACGGATATCGGCCCAGCGGATATCCGCGCGCGGGTCACCGACATTGTGGCGGGCCATCTCCACGGCGCGCCGGTCGATGTCGATGAGGGTCAGCGCGGTCACGCCCTGGGAGGCCAGGACGGCGCGGGCAAGGACGCCGATCCCGCAGCCGAAATCCGCCCCCCGGCCCGAAAGCGACGGCAGGTTGGCCAGGAGCAAAGCGGTGCCCGGGTCGAGCCGGTCCCAGGAGAAGACGCCGGGCTGCGTGCACAGAGCGAGATTATCGATGTGGCGCGGCGCGCCTTCCTGGATCACCTCGTCGAGGTCGATGATCGCGGTGGGTCGGGCGACCTCGCAAATCCGATGATGCCGCTTGGCCGTCTCCGCCGGCTCACAGCCGAACTCCTTGAGCTCGCGGCCGAGACGGGCCCCACCCTTATCCTTCGGCGCAAGCGCGCGCAGGCGCCCACCCGGACGCAAGGCGCGCAAAGATAGGGACAAGGCATAGCGACGCTCGATCGTCCCCGCCGGGGCCAGCATGGTCACGCTCTCGAGGCTACCCTCGGCGATGTCCTCGAGGCGGACAGAACCGGGGATCAGCGGCGAGAGTTGGGCCGCCCCTGCGGACACGTCGGCCAATTCGGGAGGAGGAGACCCATAGACAGCATCCGGGACGGTGGGAGCAGGCATCATTCATGGATCCGGCGCGACAGCGCGCGCGCCTCGAGAGTTGGGCGTTAAGAGGAAGGATATTGGGCGCCACGACTCGGAATCGAGTCCGGCTTCGCGATTGGTAGCCGGCGATGGCCCCGAAGAAAAGGTTATCTTCGCCAGATCCAATAAATTTACAAAATCGAGCGAATCGGTTGGCAACACCGTGTCAAGTCATTGCCAAGCTCTTCTATGCACAAACATCCCAAACAGGCCTCGTTCTTTAACCTGCGTTTCAAAAACGGCGACGCTGTGCGGAACGTTACTGCAAGTTATGCGGCAATGCAGCACGAAACGGCTCTGGATACCTCGAACCGTATCGTGACGCACCAGCCCATCACCTATCCGCGCGGGAATTCGAGACCCATCTCCCGATAGCGTGCCGGATCATCGGCCCAGTTCTCGCGCACCTTCACATGCAGGAACAGGTGGACGGGTTGATCGGCCGCCTCGGCGATCTCGCGTCGGGCCGCCTGCCCGATCGCCTTGATGGTCTGGCCGCCCTTGCCGAGCACGATGGAGCGCTGGCTCTCGCGCTCCACGAAGATCGTCTGCTCGATCCGCACCGAACCATCGGTCTTCACCACCCATTGGTCGGTCTCGACGGTGGAGCGGTAGGGCAGCTCCTCGTGGAGCCGGTCATAGAGCTTCTCGCGCGTGATCTCGGCGGCGAGCATCCGGAGCGGAGCGTCCGACACCTGATCCTCTGGGTAGAGCCAGGGGCCGGGCTGCATCATCCCGGCCAGGGTCTTCCTCAGCGTATCGATGCCGTCGCCGTTGAGCGCGGAGATCATGAACGTATGCGCGAAGGCGATGCGCTCGTTGAGCGAGGCGGCCAGGGCCAGCAGCCGGTCGCGCGGGATCAGGTCGATCTTGTTGAGGATCAGGGCCTTGGGTTGGCGCACCTCGGGCAGACGGGCGAGGATCGCCTCGACCTCCTCGGTGACGCCCTTGCGGGCATCGACCAGCAGGCAGACCGCGTCGGCATCGGCGGCACCGCTCCAGGCGGAATGGACCATCGCCCGGTCGAGGCGGCGCTTGGGCGCGAAGATGCCGGGCGTGTCCACCAGGATGATCTGGGCACTGCCCTCCATGACGATGCCGCGCACGAGTGCCCGGGTCGTCTGGACCTTGCGCGAGACGATGGAGACCTTGGTGCCCACGAGGCTGTTGAGCAGGGTCGACTTGCCGGCATTGGGTACGCCGATCAGGGCGACGAAGCCCGCGCTCGAATCGGCCGGGATGACCGGCAGCGGCTTGATCTCGGGCATCGGGGCCTGCCGGGGCAGGTCGTCTTCGTCGTCGAAATCGTTGTGGTCGTCAGGCATCGGAGTCGCTTTCTTCACCGACGTCCGCCGACGTCTCCATTCCGTTCCGTGGGGTGACGCCGGCCTGAGGGCCCGTGCCGTGAACCTCGCGCTCGAGCACGAGGCGGGCGGCCTCCTGCTCGGCGAGGCGTTTCGAGGGGCCGGTGCCGTATCCGGGCTCGAGGCCCTCGACACGCGCGGCGATCCTGAAGACGGGGGCGTGGTCCGGGCCGGACCGCTCCACGACGTCGTAGACCGGGATCGGCAGGGCGCGCCCCATCGCCCATTCCTGCAAGGCAGATTTCGCGTCGCGTCCGCGCGGTGCCGCCGTGTCGGTGCCGGGCGCGAAAGCCGTGGCCACGATGGCCTTCGCCGTCTCGTATCCGGCGTCGAGGAAAACCGCGCCGAGGATCGATTCGCAGGCATCGGCCAGGATCGTCTGGTTGCGGCGGCCGCCGCTCTGGATCTCCCCCGGGCCGAGGGCGAGATGGGGCCCGACATCCCAGGCCGTGGCGACCGAGGCACAGGTCTCCCGGCGCACGAGCCCGGCGAGACGCCGCGACAGGTCGCCTTCATCGGCCTGCGGGAAGGCTTCGTAGAGGAGATCGGCGATGGCGAGGCCGAGCACCCGGTCTCCGAGAAATTCGAGGCGCTGGTAGCTTCCCACCCGTCCGCCACCGCCGGCCTTGCTGACATGGGTCAGGGCCAGCGACAGAAGGCTACGGTCGGCGAAGACGTGGCCGATCCGCTCTTCGAGCACGTTCAGGCCGGGCTTGGGTCGCGGTGCGCGACGCGCCCGGCTGGAAGGACGCGTCTCCTCACTCACGGTCGATCGTCCTAATGGATGCTGCTGAAGATGCGGCCCCACCGCACCTTCGCCGGCCATTGCCAAATCTGCCAGGCCGGGGTGCCCTCGTCGATGGAGAAGAAGATCATCTCGGCGCGGCCGACGAAATTCTCGAACGGGACGAAGCCGACATTGGCGAGGTCGCGCGAATCCGTGGAATTGTCGCGGTTGTCGCCCATCATGAAGTAACGGCCCGGCGGCACGAGATAGGGCTCGGTGTTGTCCCAGTAGCCGTTATCGCCCTCGCGCTCGATCACCTGATGCACCACGCCGTTCGGCAGGGTCTCGGTATATTGCTCGACCTTCGTTTCCTCGCCGTACGGACCGGTGGTCTCGTAGGGGGCGATGCGCTCACGCTTCACCGCCACATCGTTGATGTAGAGAATGCCGGCCTTCATCTGGATTTTATCGCCGGGCAGGCCGATGACGCGCTTGATGTAGTCGGTGGCATTGTCCTTCGGCAGTTTGAATACGGCGATGTCGCCGCGCTTGGGCTCGGCCGCCCAGATCCGGCCATCGGCCTTGAACGGCAGGTACTCGCTCAAGGGCAGCGAGTATTTGGAATATCCGTAGGAGTACTTGGACACGAACAGGTAGTCGCCCACGAGAAGCGTCGGAACCAGCGATCCCGAAGGAATGTTGAATGGCTGGAAGAGCAGCGTGCGCACAACGAGGGCGATCAGCAGCGCCTGGACGCCGACCTTGACCGTTTCCTTGATGCTCGCCCAGGCGCCCGTATCGGCCGCCCTCAGGTCTCGCTTCGTCTGGTGATCCACGCGCGCTCGTTCCATCTGTCTGCAATCTCCGGCTCGACGCGCGAACCCGATCGACTGTCGGTGATGACCGGCGGTCTAGACCATGCCGTCGGGAGCCGCAACGCGAGCAGTGGCCGGCTCAGCATCCGCCATCGGGGACGGCAGCGAGGAGGGCAAGGCCTCGATGATCACGAATGCTTGCGCCATGGGCGGATCGTCGGTGAGCGTCACGTGGATCTTGGCCGTGTGCCCGGCGGGAATCAGTGCCCTCAAACGCTCCGCAGCGCCCCCGGTGAGGCGCAGGGTCGGTGCCCCTCCCGGCAGGCTCACCACCTCCATGTCGCGCCAGAAAACACCGTGGCTCATGCCGGTGCCGAGCGCCTTGGCACAGGCCTCCTTGGCGGCGAAGCGCCTCGCATAGGACGGTGCGCGGGCGGCGCGACGGTCCGACTTGGCACGCTCGCCATCGGTATAGACCCGATGGGTGAAGCGCTCGCCGTAGCGCTCGAGGGACCGTTCGATCCGGCGGATGTCGCAGAGGTCCGAGCCGATGCCGACGATCATGCCGCGATCCCCGTCCGGGCCCGACCCATGGCGGCGCGCATGTCGCGGATCGCCTGACCCAGCCCGTGAAAGATCGCCTCGCCGATGAGCGAGTGGCCGATATTGAGCTCGGCGAGTTGCGGCAGGGCCGCCACCGGACCGACGCTGTCGAGAGCGAGACCATGACCCGCATGGACTTCGAGGCCGATTCCGGAGCCATAGGCGGCGGCCCGCGCGATGCGGGCAAGCTCATGCGCGACCCGTGCGCCGTCGCCCTCGGCGACCGCTTCGCAATAGCTTCCCGTATGAAGCTCGACCACCGGCGCCTCCAGGCGGAGCGCCGCGTCCATCACCGCCTCGTCGGGCTCGACGAACAGCGAAACGCGGATCCCGGCACTCGACAGGGCGGCGATCCGGGGCGCGAGATGGGCCGCCTGTCCGACGATGTCGAGGCCGCCCTCGGTGGTGCGCTCTTCGCGCTTCTCTGGAACGAGGCAGGAGGCGTGCGGCCGCAGGTGGGTGGCGATCCCCACCATCTCGTCGGTGGCCGCCATCTCGAAATTGAGCGGCACCGAGAGCCGCGCCATCAGCGCCTCGATATCGGCGTCGCGGATATGCCGGCGGTCCTCGCGCAGATGCGCGGTGATGCCGTCCGCCCCGGCTTCGACGGCCAGTAGGGCGGCAGCGACGGGATCGGGATGGATGCCGCCGCGAGCGTTACGCACGGTGGCGACGTGGTCGATGTTCACGCCGAGGCGAAGGGGAACAGGTGCTTTGGCGGACATCAGGTAACTCCGGACGGCAGGCGCTTCCCGCGACGAAGGACGACCGGCAGGCGATGCGCACGGCCGTTTCGTCCCTAGATAGGGGTCAGGCGGCATTTTCGGGATAGGCGGCGCAATGGGAATTCTCGACGGGCTCTTCGGCCATGGCAGCGACCTCTCCCCGCAGGAGGTGCACGAGGCGCTCGGCGGCGTTCTCACCCAGGGCGAGACGGTGCAGGTGGCGTTCCGGGTGATCCGCGACCTCATCGTCTTCACCGACCGGCGGCTGATCCTGGTGGACAAGCAGGGGATGACCGGGCGCAAAGTCAACTACATGACCGTGCCCTACCGGGCGATCACCTGTTTCTCGGTGGAAACGGCGGGCAGTTTCGACTTCGATTCGGAACTGGCGATCTGGGTCTCGGGACGGCCCGAGCCGATCCGGAAGACGCTCAAGCGCGGCGCCGACATCCTCGGCATCCAGCAGGCCATCGCCGCCTCCCTCAGGTGATTCCTCCCTCGGGTGACCTCTCCCTCAGGCGATTCTTCTCCGGAACCGGAAAACCCGTGTGGGTGTTTGCCCTTAGACGGCAAACAAAACCGCACAGAAGAAACCCCGGAGGAACCCATGAGAGCCCTGAAACCCGCACTCCTCGCACTTCTCCTGACCGCCGGATCCACCGGCATTGCCCTTGCCGACAAGCCCGGCGCGGACTGGATGCCGGCCGAGCAGGTCAAGCAGAAGCTGATGGCGGCCGGCTATACCGACATCACCGAGTTCGAGGCGGATGACGGCCATTGGGAGGGCGAGGGCATGAAGAACGGCGTGAAGATGGAATTCCACGCCGATCCGAAAACCGGCGCGATCATCTCCGAGAAGCCCGACAAATAGGTCTTACGACAGGTGAATAGGGACGGCGGCAGGATTGTCGCCGTCCTTGTCTCTGCTTAGGAGCGACCGACTGGCTCTGAGCGGATGGACAGCGCGTGATCGGCAATTTCGAGATCCTGGGCCGTCTCCTCCTCGCGGCGCTGCTCGGCAGCGCCGTGGGTTTCGAGCGTGAGCGCCACGTCTGGGCGGCGGGTATGCGGACGCATATGCTCGTCTGCGTCGGCTCCTGCCTGATCGTCATCGTCTCGGCCTTCGGCTTTTCCGACATCCTCGGCACCCCGAACGTCAACCTCGATCCCTCCCGCATGGCGGCGCAGGTCGTATCCGGCATCGGCTTCCTCGGCGCCGGCACGATCATGCTGCGCGGGGAGATGGTGAAGGGTCTCACCACGGCGGCCGGGCTCTGGGCCGTGGCCGCCATCGGCCTCGCTGCAGGAACCGGCCTCTATGTGGCGGCGACCGCTACGACCGTCATCGTGCTGCTGATCCTCGCTGGGATGAAGCCCCTGGAGAAGCGCTACCGCGAGCGGGCGCAGACGCGGACCCTCACCATCACGGCCAAGCGCGGGGTGATCACCATCGAGTCCCTGCGAACGATGTCCAGCCCCTTCGCCTCCCGCCTCGTACAATTCGTGGCGCAGCCGACGGAGGAGGACGGGATCGATACGATCGAGGTGTCCTACGTGCATATCCCGGATAAGAGCTTCGACGAGATCGTGACCGCGCTCCGGGCACGCGAGGGCGTGACGAGCGTCTCGTGAGACGTCAGTCCCGCGATTCGGGCAGGGCGAAGACCATGAGCTGGCCGCCCAGTGCGGTGTAGCGCGACAGGCCGGCATAGCCGCCCACTGCGCCGGCGCCGTCCGCCGGATCGGTGAGGCCGGCGGCGAGCCCGATACCGGCCCAGCCGCCGACGCCCGAGAGCACGGCGACGTATTGCCTGCCGCGATGGAGGTAGGTCGTCACGTTGCCGATGATGCCCGACGGCGTCTTGAACCGGTAGAGTTCGCGGCCCGTTCGCGCATCGACGGCCTTCAGGTATCCTTCCAGCGTTCCGTAGAACACCACGTCGCCGGCCGTGGCGAGGGCGCCTGACCAGACCGAGAACGGCTCGGTGTTCGACCAGACGATCTTTCCCCCGGTGCCGTCCCAGGCGATGAAACGCCCGGTCTCCGGGCCGCTCTCATGCGGCTGGAGAGTGACAGTGGCGCCGACATAGGGAATGCCGGGGGTGTAGCTCACCTGGAACGGCTCGTAGCTCATGCAGATGTGGTTTGTGGGCACGTAGAACAGGTGCGTGTCGGGCGAATAGGCGGCGGGCTGCTCGTTCTTGGCGCCGATGGCACCGGGGCAGATCCCCACGGTGGTCTCGTCCTCACCCTTGGCCTCCGGTGAGTAGCGCGGATCGACCAGGGGACGACCGTAGGTCTTGGAGCCCTTGTCCATGTCGACCTTGGAAGCCCAGTTCACCACCGGATCGAATTTTTCCGCCACCAGCAATTCGCCGGTGCTCCGATCCAACGTGTAGCCGAAGCCGTTACGATCGAAGTGGGTGAGGAGCGGACGTGTCCGACCGTCGATCTTCTGATCCGTGAGGATCATCTCGTTGATGCCGTCGTAATCCCACTCGTCGTGCGGGGTCATCTGGTAGACCCACTTGGCCGCACCCGTGTCGGGGTTACGCGCCCAGATGGTCATCGACCACTTGTTGTCGCCCGGACGCTGCTTGGGGTTCCAGGTCGAGGGGTTGCCCGAGCCGTAATACATCAGGTCGAGCTTGGGATCGTAGGAGAACCAGCCCCAGGTGCAGCCGCCGCCCGTCTTCCACTGATCGCCTTCCCAGGTCTTCAGCGAGGAATCCTTGCCGACCGGCTTGCCGAGAGACGTCGTCTTCTCCGGGTCCATGATCATGTCGGCATCGGGGCCCTGCGAGTAGCCGCGCCACACCTTCTTGCCCGACTTCGAGTCGTAGGCGGTGACGTGGCAGTTCACGCCGAACTCGCCGCCGGAAATGCCGACGATGATCTTGTCCTTGACCGGCAGAACCGTCGCGGTGTTGGTCTCACCCTTCTTGGGGTCGCCGTTGACGACGGACCAGTTCACCTTGCCGGACTTGGCGTCGAGCGAGACGACGGTGGTGTCGGCCTGGTGCAGGATGATCGCGCCGTCGGCATAGGCCAGGCCACGGTTGACCGTGTCACAGCACATCACCGGGATGACGCTCGGGTCCTGCTTGGGCTCGTACTTCCAGACGATCACGCCGTCCTTGTCGAGGTCGAGGGCGTAGACGATGTTCGGGAAGGGGGTGTGCACGTACATCATGTTGCCGATGACGAGCGGCGAGCCTTCGTGGCCGCGCAGGACACCGGTCGAGAACGTCCAGGCCACCTGCAGCTGCTTCACGTTGCTGGCATTGATCTGGTCGAGCTTCGAATAGCGCGTATTGGCGTAATCGACCGTCTGCAGCACGGGCTCGTCGGCGATGGCCGGGCCGGACGCAATGAGACAGAGCAGGAGGGCCGCGGCTCGTTTCATAGCTGACATCGGCGATCCTCGAAGATGGCATGCGCGTTCCGGCGGCTCCTCTATCACCGGATGCGGATCGATTCGCGGGCTTCCTTGCCGCTGGGATCGGGGCGATCCTGTGTACCGTCATCCTTGCCATCCCGCCCGAACTCGTCTATGCGCCGCAGCTCGCGTTCGCTCCGGCTGGGGGCTGAACGGACGGTGCCGGCTTGTCCGGCATGCGGAGTTCGCTCCATCGTCCCGTGTCTCCGCCTTCGATCAACCGCTCGGGCCTTCAAACGGCTCGAAGGGCTTGGCGCCGGGTGAAACGCGTTGAACCGGCCCGACGATCGACATCCGCACATCCGTGCCGTCGGGCCCCTTTTGCTATGAAGGGCCCGTTATGCCTCTCTACGAACACGTCTTCCTGGCGCGCCAGGACGTGACGGCCCAGCAGGTCGAGACCATGGTCGAGACCTACAAGGGCGTCATCGAAGCCAATGGCGGCAAGGTCGAGAAGATCGAGATGTGGGGCGTGAAGTCCCTCGCCTACCGCATCAAGAAGAACCGCAAGGCGCATTTCACGCTCCTCAACGTCGACGCCCCCCCGGCGGCTCTCGCCGAGATGGAGCGCCAGATGCAGATCTCCGAGGACGTCCTGCGCTTCATGACCGTCCGCGTCGAAGAGCTAGAGTCCGAGCCGTCGGCGATGATGCAGAAGCGTGACCGCGACGACCGCAAGGATCGTGAGCGCGGCCGTCGTCGTGACGACGAAGGCTTCGGTGGTGGTGGATTCGGTGGCGACCGGGATCGTGGCGACCGCGGTGATCGCGGCGACCGTCCCGAGCGCAGCTTCGGCGGGGAGAACTAAGCCATGGGTTTCGGTGCTGGACCTGGTGCGGCTCCTGCCGCTGGTGGTGGTGGTGGTGCGGGCGGCGGACGTCGTCCCTTCTTCCGTCGTCGCAAGACCTGCCCGTTCTCGGGCGCGAACGCTCCCAAGATCGACTACAAGGACGTCAAGCTCCTGTCGCGCTACGTCTCCGAGCGCGGCAAGATCGTGCCGTCGCGCATCACGGCGGTGTCGGCCAAGAAGCAGCGTGAACTCGCCCAGGCGATCAAGCGCGCCCGCTTCCTCGGCTTCCTCCCCTACGTGATCAAGTAAGACCATCGTCCTGGCTCGGTTCGATCCGGGCCAGGACGCCCGCCGCCCGCGCGGCGGCGCAGAATCTTCACTTCCGCTGCCACAAGTCGGCGGAAACATTCTTCGTATCGGCCGCATGCGCGCTGCCGGACGTCGTTGGGGCGAAATGAAACGCCTCTAACCCTGCCCTTTTCCGGGACAGCGGGACAGCGGGATCGATGACACAGTTTCTCGGTATCGGCATCGGCGCGGGCCTCGTCTCCGCACTCCTCTTCGGCGTCCTGCTGAAGGGCACTTTGCTGTCGATCGTTCTCTATCTGCTCGCCCCGCTCCCGATCCTGATCGTGGGCCTCGGCTGGAGCCACAAGGCAGCCCTCGTCGCTGCGATCACGGGCGCCATCGCACTCTCCTTCCTGCAGCCCTTCCTCGGCCTCGGCTTCCTCGCCTATCTGGCGCTGCCGGCCTGGTGGCTGGCCTATCTCGCCCTGCTCGGCCGCCCGAATGCCGACGGCACCATGGAATGGTACCCGACCGGGCGGCTTCTCGCCTGGACCGCCGGCACGGCCGGGCTCGCCTTCGTCGCCATCGCGGTCATCGCGTCGCCGAACTTCGAGACCTTCCAGACCCAGTTGCGCGGGATGACGCGCACGCTGGTGACGATGCAGGGCAAGACCAGTGCGACGCCCCCCGCCGCTGCACCTGCAGGAACCCCTTCGACGACGGGGAATCCCTCGGCCTCCGAGAGTCCCACGCCCACAGAGTCACCCGCGACCCAGGCGGAATCGGATACGAAGACGGCGCCCTCCGCCGAACCCGGTACCGAGCAGCAGAACGCTGTGGCAGATGCCCTGGCGACGATCGCCCCCGGACTGGCGACGCAGGGTCTTGCCGTGCTGCTCACCTTCTATCTCTGGGCCGCGGGCCGGATCGTGCGCATTTCCGGCCGCCTGCCTCGGCCCTGGCCCGACATCCCCTCAACCGCGATGCCGCGCTCCGTCCTCGGCATCCTGGGAGCGGCCTTCGTGCTGGCCCTGGTGCCCGGCTATCCAGGCGTCCTCGGCGTTTGCCTCATCGGTGCGCTGACCGCCGCCTTCGCCATGCAGGGCCTCGCCGCCTTCCACGACCGCAGCCGTGGCCGGCCCGGACGCATGGCCCTCCTGTTCGGGCTCTATCTGATCCTGTTCTTCACGCAGGGCGTCGCCCTTTTCGCCCTGACGCTGTTCGGCCTCGCCGACACCGCCTTCAACCGGCGCCGTCCCAAGGAGGACGCCGGACGAACCTGAGGCCCGTCTCCCGCGTCACGCGGCCGGATCTCTCTCGACACACCCAACCCCAGCAAGGACCAAGATCATGGAAGTCATCCTCCTCGAGCGCGTCGCCAAACTCGGCCAGATGGGCGAGACCGTGAACGTGAAGCCGGGCTACGCCCGCAACTTCCTTCTCGCCCGCGGCAAGGCCCTGCGCGCCACCGCCGGCAACAAGAAGCACTTCGAGACCCAGCGCGCGCAGCTCGAAGCCCGCAACCTGGAGCGCAAGACCGAGGCCCAGTCCGTCGCCGAGACCCTCGAGGGCAAGAGCTTCGTGCTGATCCGTCAGTCGGGCGAGACCGGCGTGCTCTACGGTTCGGTCTCCACCCGCGATCTCGCCGAAGTCGTCACCGCTGAGGGCTTCACCGTCGGCCGCGATCAGTTCGCCCTCAACCAGCCGATCAAGACGCTGGGCCTGCACAACGTGCCGGTGGTGCTGCACCCCGAGGTCGAGGTGACCGTCACCGTCAACGTCGCCCGTTCGCCGGAAGAGGCCGAGCGTCAGGCCCGCGGCGAATCGACCACCGAGCGTGAGGCGTTCAACCTCGACGACCTCGGCCTCGAAGTCGGCGCCGCTCTCGCCGAGGCCGGCGACGACCGCGAGTAAGCTGCATCCACGACCGGTGGAGAACGGGGATCGTCGCCCGAAGGGGTTGACTGGTTCCCGATTTGTTCCAGCATGGCGCCTGTCATCCCGAAAGGGGTGGCAGGCGTTTTTCGTGTCGCAATCCGGGCGCACTCCATCCCACCCGGCCACCTCATCCTGAGGTGCCGGAGCGCAGCGGAGGCCTCGAAGGAGGCCTCCAGTTCGCGCGGTGGGTTCTGGAGCCCTCCTTCGAGGCCCGCTGAAGCGGGCACCTCAGGATGAGGTGAGAGGGTGGCGCGAAAGGCGCGTCGCGCGAATCGGCTAAGGTTCGGCTAACCATGCCTGGGCCATGGTCGTGCGGTAGCGGAATGATGCGGCGACGGAATCGCCGCGCGGTGTCGAAGAAGTCGGAGCCTCGAGTCAGCCCATGGCCCTGCCCAACGCCCTGACGGCAAACCTACAGAGCGTCACGCAGGAGTTCCGCGTCGCGCCTCACAACATCGATGCGGAACAGGCGCTGCTCGGCGCCATTCTCGTCAACAACGACGCCTATTACCGGATCTCGGACTTCCTCCTGCCCGAGCATTTCATGGAGGATGTCCACCGCAAGATCTTCGAGGTCGCCGCCTCGCTGATCAAGGTCGGCAAGCTCGCGACCCCGATCACGCTCAAGACCTATCTCGGTGACGCCGATCTCGGCGGCCAGACGGTGATGCAGTATCTCGCCCGCCTCGCGGCCGAGGCGACCACCGTCATCAATGCGGGTGATTACGGCCGCACCATCTACGATCTCGCCATTCGCCGCCGGCTGATCACCATCGGCGAGGATCTGGTCAACGGTGCCTACGAAGCACCGGTGGAATCCTCGCCCCGCGACCAGATCGAGGGCACCGAGCGCCGGCTCTACGAGCTCGCCGAATCGGGCAAGTACGATGGCGGCTTCCAGAAATTCTCCGATGCGCTGACTGCCGCCGTGGACATGGCCGCCAAGGCCTACCAGCGCGACGGCAAGCTCTCGGGCATCGCTACCGGCCTGTCGGATCTCGACGCCAAGATGGGCGGTCTGCAATCCTCCGACTTGATCATCCTCGCCGGCCGTCCGGCCATGGGCAAGACTTCGCTGGTGACCAACATCGCCTTCAACGTCGCCAAGGCCTATCGGGGCGAGAAGCAGCCCGACGGGCGGATCGAGACCAAGAACGGCGGCATCGTCGGGTTCTTCTCCCTCGAAATGTCGGCCGAGCAGCTGGCCACCCGTATCATCGCCGAGCAATCCGGCGTGCCGTCCTACAAGATCCGCCGCGGCGACATCCGGCCGGAGGACTTCTACAAGATCACTGATGCCGCCCGGGACATGCAGACGATCCCGTTCTACATCGACCAAACCGGCGGCATCTCCATCGCGCAGCTCGCCGCCCGCGCCCGCCGCCTGAAGCGCCAGAAGGGTCTCGACCTTCTCATCATCGACTATCTGCAGCTGCTCTCCGGTTCGGGCAAGCGCAGCGACAACCGCGTGCAGGAGATGACCGAGATCACCACCGGCATGAAGGCGCTGGCCAAGGAACTCGCGGTGCCGATCATCGGCCTGTCGCAGCTGTCGCGTCAGGTGGAGAACCGCGACGACAAGCGCCCGCAGCTCTCCGACCTTCGCGAATCGGGCTCGATCGAGCAGGACGCCGACGTGGTGATGTTTGTGTTCCGCGAGGAATATTACGTCAACAACAAGAAGCCGCGCGAAGGCACCGAGGAATTCTTCGCCTGGGAGGCGGAGATGAACCGCGTCCACGGCAAGGCCGAAGTCATCCTCGGCAAGCAGCGCCACGGCCCCACCGGCACGGTGGAGCTGCAGTTCGACGCCAACATCACGCGCTTCTCGGATCTGGCCAGCGAAGACCGGATGCCGGAGCGCATGTAATCGGTTCCATACTGCCGAGTGAGGGTGACCCTCTTCCTTCTTGTGGGGAGGAGTTGGAGGCGGGGATCGGTCCCCTAGCCTCAGCCAATCGAGGGGCCCCCAATCACCCCCGCTCCTAACCTCTCGCCACAAGGCTGAGATGGACGCGGCCCGCTTGAAAGAGCGGATGTAAATCCTTTAGCGCCGCCCTGAGGAGCGAAGGGCGCTACAGAGACCGTCGACTCTATGGTCCAGCCTGCGAGAGACGGTAGACTCCGGTTCCTCACATGAGATTTGCAGGCAGCGGAGACTGCCCCATCACCGCGCTCGAACGAGATCCTGCAATGGCGATCGCTCATCCGGAGGCCGCCATCCACGGCGCCCGCCTCACCATCGACCTCGCGGCCATCGCCGAGAACTGGCGCCGGCTCGGCGCGCAGGCCCCGCATATCCCCTGCGCCGCCGTGGTGAAGGCCGACGCCTATGGCTGCGGCTTGGCCGTGGTCGCACCGGTCCTGTGGCAGGCCGGCTGCCGGACGTTCTTCGTCGCCCATGCGAGCGAGGCAGTCACCGCGCGGTCGCTCCTGCCGGAAGCGACGATCTATGTCCTCAACGGCTTGGCTCCTGGCAGCGGCCCCACCCTCGCCGCGCACGCCCTGCGCCCAGTCCTCGGATCGCGCGAGGAACTCGACGAATGGGCGGCTCTGGGGGCGGAGATGGGCCGGCCGCTCGCCGCGGCCCTTCACATCGATACGGGTATGAACCGCCTCGGCCTGACAGTCCCCGAAGCCCTGGCGCTCGCCGGAGACCCGATCATCCCAGCGGCGGGGATCGACCTGCTGATGAGCCATCTCGTCAGTGCCGAACGGCCGGACGAGGCGATCAACCGACGCCAATGCGAGGAGTTCGACACGGTACGCCGCGCCTTTCCGGGCATTCCGGGTTCGCTCGCCAATTCTTCCGGTTGCTATCTCGGCGCAGGCATCGCGAACGACATGCTCCGGCCGGGCTACGCCCTGTTCGGCGGCAACCCGATGCCGGGACGCCCGAACCCGATGCAGCCGGTCGTCCGCCTCGAAGCGCGGATCGCCCAGATCCGCGACGTGGAGACGGGGGACAGCGCCGGCTACAATTCCCGCTGGACCGCTCCCGGTCCGCGACGGCTCGCCACCCTCTCCATCGGCTATGCCGACGGGTATCCGCGCTCGGCGAGCGGTCGCGGCCATGCCCTCGTCGGCGGGGTGCCCTGCCCCATCGTCGGCCTGATCTCCATGGACCTCATCATCCTCGACGTCACCGATGCGCCTGAGGCCCGTCGCGGCGAACCGGCGGTTCTCATCGGTGATTCCCTCGATGTGGACAATGTAGGCCACGCCGCCGGCACCATCGGCTACGAAATCCTGACCGGCCTTGGTTCACGATATGTTCGTCGTTATGTAGAGTCTACCGACTGATCCGGCGATTCCAAATCCACCGCCTCATCCTGAGGTGCCGAAGCGAAGCGTAGGCCTCGAAGGAGAACTCCAGATGGCGCCGCCGGCCCTGGAGGTCTCCTTCGAGGCCCGCTGGCGCGGTCACCTCAGGATGAGGGCGCGGGTTGGATGGCCGCAGACTGTCGTCCGTGCTTCCTCAAAGGCGATCATGGCCAAGATCCACCAGACCTTCGTCTGCCAATCCTGCGGCGCCGTCTACAATCGCTGGCGCGGGCGCTGCGAAGCCTGCAACGGCTGGAACACGATCGTCGAGGAAACGGGCGCGAGCGGCCCGCAGGCCGGGCCGGTCAAGACGCGGCCGAGCCGGGCGCGGGGGCGGGTGTTTCCTCTGGAAGGGCTCACCGGCGAGGCCCGCGAGGCCCCGCGCATTCCCTCCGGCATCGGCGAGCTCGACCGGGTCACCGGCGGCGGCTTCGTGCGCGGCTCGGTGATCCTGCTCGGCGGCGATCCCGGCATCGGCAAGTCGACCCTGCTGATGCAGGCCACCGCCGCCATGGCGCGCACCGGCGAACGGGTCGTCTATATCTCCGGCGAGGAGGCGGTGGCGCAGGTGCGGCTACGGGCCGAGCGCCTCGGCCTGTCGAGCGCGTCGGTGGATCTCGCCGCCGAGACCAATGTCGAGGATATCGTCGAGACCCTGAGCCAGGGGCGCCCACCGGCACTCGCCATTATCGATTCGATCCAGACCATGTGGACGGAGACGGTGGAATCCGCCCCCGGCACGGTGACCCAGGTCCGATCCTCGGCCCAATCGCTGATCCGCTTCGCCAAGACCACCGGCACGGCGGTGATCCTCGTCGGCCACGTGACGAAGGACGGACAGATCGCCGGTCCCCGCGTGGTGGAGCACATGGTCGATGCCGTCGCCTCGTTCGAGGGCGACCAAGGCCATCACTTCCGCATCCTGCGGGCGGTGAAGAACCGCTTCGGCCCCACCGACGAAATCGGCGTGTTCGAGATGACCGATCGGGGCCTCGCGGAGGTGCCGAACCCCTCGGCGCTCTTCCTCGCGGGGCGCGACCATGCGGCACCGGGCACGGCGGTCTTCGCCGGCATGGAGGGCACGCGGCCCCTGCTGGTGGAGATCCAGGCCCTAGTAGCGCCCTCTTCCCTCGGCACGCCGCGCCGCGCCGTGGTGGGCTGGGATCCCAACCGCCTGTCCATGGTGCTCGCGGTGCTCGAGGCTCATGGCGGTATCCGGCTCGGCACCCACGACGTCTATCTCAATGTCGCAGGGGGCCTGCGGATCACGGAGCCGGCGGCCGACCTCGCAGTAGCAGCCGCCCTGGTCTCGTCGCTGTCGGGCGCGGCCCTGCCGGGCGAGACCGTCTATTTCGGCGAGATCGGTCTCTCCGGAGCGATCCGTCCGGTGGCGCAGGCACCATCGCGGTTGAAGGAAGCGTTGAAGCTCGGCTTCGCCAAGGCCGTCACGCCACAGGGGCGTAACGAGGTCGGCGACAATTCCCTACCCACGGAAGCCCTGCGCCACATTGCGGATCTCGTGGCCGGCATCGCCAGCGGCGCGCCCAAACGCGGCCGGCCCGAGCGTAACCCGGCGCGATACGAATACGAAGACGACGAGTGAGGCTGGCGAAGGGAGGGCGTAGCGGAGGGTGACGGCCGAGTTTCCGCACGATATACAGGCGCGGCGGCGAGGGGGAGCCGCACGAGCAGGCAATAGTCAGCCCCTCTGCCCCGTGCGACCATACCAATCAATGCCGTTTTCCGTTCTCGATCTGGCCGTTCTCGGCATCGTCGTCATCTCGGCCCTTCTGGCCGCCGTCCGCGGCGCGACGCGCGAGGTTCTCGCCATCGTCGCCTGGGTCGCCGCCGCCGCAGTGGCGTGGAAGCTCTATCCCCTGCTGCTGCCCACGGTGAGCCAGCACGTCTCCAACGCCACCGTGGCGCTGGTGGCCTCCATCGCCACCATCTTCCTCCTCACTCTCGTCATCGTGTCGATCATCACGGTGAAGGTCTCCGACATGATCCTCGATTCGCGCATCGGCGCGATCGACCGGTCCCTCGGTTTCGTCTTCGGCGCGGGGCGCGGATTCCTCATCTGCGTGATCGGCTGGGTGTTCCTGGCCTGGCTGGTCCAGGGCAAGATGCCCGATTGGGCGGCGCAGGCCCGCAGCCGCCCGATGCTCGAGAAATCGGGCGACGCCCTCGTGGCTCAGTTGCCGGAGAACCCGGAAGGGTTCCTGAAGCAGTTCAAGAAGTCCAAGGGCGACGGCACGGCGGACCCGGTCGAGCCGGCCGGTGAGGGCGACACGGCGCCCGCGCAACGCCGGACGGAGTCGCCCGCACGACGCTGACCTTCTCACGCAGCGCGTCTGATCTGCGTGGCAAGCCGCTTGGTTGCGGAACCAAGGCCGACTAAATGACGGCTTCTTGCAGGAAGCAGCCGTCGTCATAAAACGGTCGCAGGATGCAAGCCGGTCCGTGGACGGTGCCGAAACCGGCAGCGGCGGGCCACCTTAGGATCGCAGAACCAGATGTCAGCACGCAGCGCGAGCGCCCGCCATTCGGTCGACGTGGTGGATGGGCTGGACCGGGACGGGGACACGCTGCGCGAGGAGTGCGGCGTCTTCGGCATTTTCGGCCATCCGGACGCCTCCGCCATCGTGGCGCTCGGCCTCCACGCCCTCCAGCACCGGGGCCAGGAGGCGGCAGGCATCGTCTCCTTCGACGGGCACATCTTCCATTCCGAACGCCGGCCCGGCCTCGTCGGCGATTCGTTCTCCGACCGCTCCACCATCGAGCACCTCGAAGGCTCGGCCGCCATCGGCCACGTGCGCTACTCGACGACCGGAGGCACGATCCTCCGCAACGTCCAGCCGCTCTTCGCCGAACTCGCCAGCGGTGGCCTCGCGGTGGCCCATAACGGCAACCTCACCAATGCCCTTTCCATCCGCCGCGACCTCGTCCGCGACGGCGCCATCACGCAGTCGACCTCCGACACGGAAGTGATCCTGCACCTCGCCGCCCGCAGCCGCGCGCCCCTCATCGTCGAGCGCTTCACCGAGGCCCTGCGGCAGGTCCAGGGCGCCTACGCCATCGTCGCGCTCACCAACAAGAAGCTCATCGGCGCCCGCGACCCCCTCGGCATCCGCCCGCTGGTCATCGGCGAACTCGACGGACGCTACATCCTCGCCTCGGAAACCTGTGCGCTTGATATCATCGGCGCGAAGTTCATCCGCGACGTTGAGAACGGCGAGATCGTCGTCATCTCCGAGGAGGGCATCGAATCGATCCGGTTCGCGCCGGCGCAGCCCATGCGCCCCTGTATCTTCGAGTATATCTACTTCGCCCGGCCGGATTCCGTTGTGAACGGCAAGAGCGTCTATTCCGTCCGCAAGAATATCGGCCACGAACTGGCCCGCGAATCCGCCACCGCCGCCGATGTGGTGATCCCGGTGCCGGACTCCGGCGTGCCGGCAGCCCTCGGCTTCGCGCAGGAGACCGGCCTGCCCTTCGAGATGGGCATCATCCGCAACCATTATGTCGGGCGCACCTTCATCCAGCCGACCCAGTCGGTGCGTGAACTCGGCGTGCGGATGAAGCATTCGGCCAACCGCGCCGTGGTGGAAGGCAAGCGCATCGTCCTCGTGGACGACAGCCTCGTGCGCGGCACCACCTCGGTGAAGATCGTGCGGATGATGCGCGAGGCCGGTGCCAAGGAGGTGCATTTCCGCATTGCCTCGCCGCCGATTACCTATCCGGATTTCTACGGGATCGACACGCCCGAGCGCGAGAAGCTGCTCGCCGCCACCCACGACCTCGAAGGCATGCGCCGCTATATCGGCGCGGACTCCCTGGCCTTTCTGTCGATCGAGGGCCTGTACAAGGCTATGGGCGAGGAGAGCCGCAACGAATCCTGCCCGCAATATACCGACCATTGCTTCACGGGCGACTACCCGACCGGCCTGACCGACCTCGCCATTGCCGGGCCGAAGCGTCTCGCGATGCTCGCCGAAGCGGATTGATTCGACCGATGACGACGAAGCCCCTCGACGGCCGCATCGCCCTCGTCACCGGCTGCTCGCGCGGCATCGGCCGGGCGGCGGCCCTGGCCTTGGCCGAGGCCGGCGCGCACATCGTGGCCGTCGCCAGGACCCAAGGGGCGCTGGAAGAACTGGACGACGCGATCCGGCAGGCGGGATCGAGCGCGACGCTCGTGCCCCTCGACCTGACCGATTTCGACGCGATCGACCGGCTCGGCCTAAGCATCTACGAGCGCTGGCAGAAACTCGACGTGGTCGTGGGCAATGCCGGTATCCTCGGCAATCTGACGCCCCTCGGCCACGTGACGCCCAAGACCTGGACGCAGGTGATGGACATCAACGTCACCGCCAACTGGCGCTTGCTCCGCTCCGTCGACCCGCTGTTGCGGAGGTCGGATGCGGGCCGCGCCATCTTCGTCACCTCCGGCGCCGCGCAGAAATGCAAGGCCTATTGGGGGCCGTACTCGGTCTCGAAGGCCGCTCTCGACGCCCTCGTGCGCACCTATGCGGCGGAGACCGAGACCACGCCGATCAAGGCCATGCTGCTCAATCCCGGCCCCCTCCGCACCTCCATGCGCAAGGCGGCGATGCCGGGCGAGGACGAGACGACACTGAAGACTCCGGACGACCTCGCCCCTCATTTCGTGCGGCTCGCGAGCCCGGATTGGGATCAATCGGGCAAGATCTACGATTTCCCCAGCGACCGGGTGCTGACGCCGCAGATGGCGGCTTAGCTTTTCTGTCACCCATAACCTGCCCGCGACCTCATCCTGAGGTGCTGGAGCGAAGCGAAGGCCTCGAAGGAGGGCTCCAGGACTCGCAGTGCGGTCTGGAGCCCTCCTTCGAGGCCACTTCGCGGCACCTCAGGATGAGGTCGGTGGCGGGAGTGACCCGCCTTCATCGAGGTTTCCATCATGATCGACGTTCGCTGCATTTGCGCCATCGGCCTGCGCGGCCAGTTGGGCCTCAACGGGCACCTGCCCTGGGAGGGCAACACCGATCCGCTCTTCGTCGAGGACGTGACGCGCTTCTTCGCGCTGACCATGGGGCACGTGCTGATCGCCGGGCCGAAGACCGTGGCCTCCGTGCCGGACTTCGCCTTCAAGGACCGCACCATCGACGTCATCCGCAGCCACGAGGACCCGGAAGAGGTGCTCAAGCGCTATCCGGGCCGGCGCATCTTCGTCGGCGGCGGCATCACGGTCTGGAACGTTTACGCCAAGTACATCCAGAACTGGGACATCACCCGCCTGCCCTATGACGGCGAGGCCGACCGCTGGTTCGATCCGGCCTGGCTGGTGGGTGGCGCATTGCGAAGCTGAGGAGCAACGACCTTTCGCCCTACGAGTTGATGGAGGTCGCTCGCAGGATGATGGCATGACCGCGCATAGCTACCGTTTCGGCATCGAGGAGGAATACTTCCTGGCCGATGCCGAGACGCGAGGGACGCCGCGGCGGTCGGTGAAGCCGTTCCATACCGAAGCGAGCGAGCGCCTGCCCGAGATCGGGCGCGAGATGTTGCAGTGTCAGGTGGAGGTCTGCACCCCGCCCTCCACGGAGTTCGGCGAGGCAAGAGAGATCCTGGCCGGGCAGCGCGACGCCCTCGGCCGGCTGGCCAGAAAACACGAGCTTATGGTCTTCGCCGCCGGCACCCATCCGGTGGCGGATTGGGCGCGGCAATTGCCGACGAAGGGGGAGCGCTATCGCGGCATCCTCAAGGATGTGGGGCTCGCCGGCCGCCGCAGTCTGATCTGCGGGATGCATGTCCATGTGGAAGTGCCCGATCCCGCGGCCCGGATCGACCTGATGAACCGGCTTCTGCCGTTCCAGCCCCTGCTCTTCGCGCTCTCGGCCTCGTCCCCGTTCTGGCAGGGCAAGCCGACGGGGCTCACCGCCTACCGCCTGAGTGCCTTCGGCGAATTGCCCCGAACGGGGTTGCCACAGCTCTTCTCCGGTCCGGAGGCATATGAGCGCTATCTGCGGATCATGACCAAGGCCGGTTCGATCCAGGATGCCAGCTTCCTGTGGTGGTCGCTTCGTCCGTCGATCAAGTTTCCCACGCTGGAGCTTCGCGTGGCGGATTCCTGCACTCGGCTCGAGGATGCTCTCACGGTGGCGGCACTCTTTCGCTGCCTCGTGCGCTGCGTCGTGCGCCAGCCGGACCTCAACGCCGATCTCGACGGCGTCTCTCGCGCCCTGGCCGAGGAAAATCTCTGGCGCACCCAGCGCAGCGGCACCGAGGCCGAGATCATCGACGAAACCAGTGAGGATGCCCTCCCCTTCGCCGACGCCCTCGACAAGGTTCTGGCCCTCATCGATGCGGATGCCGATGCGCTCGGCTGCGGCGAGGAGGTCGAGCGCGCCCGCACCATCGTGGCGAAGGGCACCAGCGCCGACCGTCAGATCGCCGTGTTCGAAGCCGCGCGCGAGAAGGGCCGCACCAACCGCCAGGGACTGGACGACGTGGTGGATTGGCTGAGCGAAACGACCTGCGGGTCGTGAGGCTCAGCCCTTGTTGTCCTTGTCGAACGGGTTCTTCGAGGTGCGCAGAGACAGCCGGATCGGCACGCCGGGCAGGTCGAAGGCCTCGCGCAGGTTGTTGACGAGATAGCGCGTGTAGGATTTCGGCAGGCCGTCGAGCTGGTTGCCGAACAGGGCGAAGTGCGGCGGTCGGCTCTTCACTTGGGTGGCGTAGCGAATCTTGATGCGGCGGCCGGCCACCGCCGGCGGCGGGTTGCGCTGGGTCGCCGCGCTGAGCCAATCGTTGATCTTGGAGGTGGAGACGCGGCGGTTCCAGACCTCGAAGGTCTCGGTCACGGCCTTCATCAGCGCGTCGATGCCGTCACCGGCCAACCCCGACAACGGAACCACGGAGACACCGCGCACCTGCGGTAGCAGGCGGGTGCAATCCTCCCGTAGCTTCTTCAGCAGGCCGGGCTGGTCCGCCACGAGATCCCACTTGTTGAGGCCGATGACCACGGCCCTGCCCTCGCTCTCGATGAGATCAATGATGGTCAGGTCCTGCTTCTCGAACGGGATCGTGGCATCGAGGAGCACCACCACCACCTCGGCGAAGCGCACGGCGCGAAGGCCGTCCGACACGGCGAGCTTTTCGAGCTTGTCGTCGATGCGGGCCTTGCGGCGCATGCCGGCGGTGTCGTGGAGCTTGATGCGGCGCCCGCGCCATTCCCAGTCGAGGGAAATCGAATCCCGCGTGATGCCGGCCTCGGGGCCGACGAGCAGGCGCTCCTCGCCGAGCATCCGGTTGATGAGCGTGGACTTGCCGGCATTGGGGCGGCCGACGATGGCGACCTTCAGCGAGCGATTCGACGGGTCGTCGTCGTATCCCTCCTCCTCGTCGTCGAGCTTGGGCAGAGCCTCGGTAAGTGCGTCATGCAGCTCGCCGATACCCTCGCCATGTTCGGCCGAGAACGGGATTGGGTCGCCGAGGCCGAGCGAGAACGCCTCGTAAGCGCCGGACAGGCCGGTGCCGCCCTCGGCCTTGTTGGCGACGAGCACCACCGGGCAGCCGGCGCGGCGCACCAGTTCGGCGAAGGGCTGGTCGGCGGGGAGGATGCCGGCGCGGGCATCGATGACGAACAGCACGACGTCGGCTTCGAGGATCGCGGCTTCGGTCTGCGCGCGCATGCGGCCGAGCAACGAATCGGCATCGGCCTGTTCGAGCCCCGCCGTGTCGATGATGCGAAACACCAATCCGCCGAAGTTGACGTCGCCCTCGCGCCGGTCGCGGGTCACGCCGGGGCGATCGTCCACGAGGGCGAGCTTCTTGCCCACCAGACGGTTGAAGAGGGTCGACTTGCCGACATTCGGCCGTCCGACGATAGCGACGGTCGGCATGTCCATGGTGGTCTCGATTCAGTCGTCGTACGGAGAAAATTCGTCGTGCAGGCGTCGTGCCGAAATTCGGCTCAGCGCGTCACGGGCGGGGGTGCGGCCGGCTCGGAAGCGGGAGCCGCGGTCACCGTGACCGGACCGCCGGCCACGAGGGCAGCATAGACCTCGATACGCTGGCGCAGGTTCGCCGGCGTCTGCGGATCGGCGACGATCTGGTCGAACCAGCGCCCGGCGGCATCGTATTCGCCGCGCTTCAGCGCCACGAGTCCGAGCATTTCGCGAGCGGTGTGGCGGAACGCGCCGGTCGGGGCGGCGAGCCCCTGGAGACTGGCGAGCGCGGTATCGGGATTCTGCTGGTCGAGGCGGATCAGGGCGGCGCGCAGGCGAGCGAGGTCGCGCAGGCCATCGCTGAGCTGGGTGTCGGCGGCCAGCGCATCGTACTCGGTCGCGCCGGCGGCGGCGTCGCGCTTGGCGGTCTCGGTGGCGGAGCGAAACCGGGCCAGCATCCGGTAGCCGCCCGGTGCATCGGCTTCCAGCGCCTCGAAGGCCTTGTCGGCCTCCGTACCCTTGCCATTCTTGGCGAGACGATTGGCGGCCTCGAACTTCTCCGACGCCGCTTCCGCACGGACGCGCTGATCGTGCTGCCAGTAGCGATAACCGCCGACGCCGGCCACGACGAGAATCGCAACAGCGATGATCAGACCACTGTAGCGCTTCCAGATCCGGGCGACCTGATCACGGCGATAGTCTTCGTTGACCTCGCGGATGAACTCGTTGTTCTCGGCCATATCGTCTCACGCCGACCGCGATACGATCGACGGCCTTGAGGAAAATCCAAGCCCGGCGCGTAGCACAGCGCAGCCGGCTTGGCGACTGGATAGCTTGGAGAGCGGCGAGCTGTGAGTGCGGCCGGTCTCAGGCCTGCCCCGGCCAGGCCGCCACGCCGATGAGCAACGGGTGGAGATATTTGGCGAAGGCGAACCAGACGACGAAGCCGACAACGACTGCGATCGCATCGTTGCGCCAGCCGGCCGGGGCTGCGACGGCGCCATGCTGGGCGGCCACCGCGCCAGCCGACAGGGCGCGGCGCTTGGCGTTGATCCGGGCGATCACCGCCCAGGCGAGGAAGCTACCGAACAGCAGGATCGAGCCGAGGTCGCCATTGGCGAGGAGATGGGCCGTCGCCCAGATCTTCACCGCCAGCAGCATCGGGTGCTTGGCCCGCGCCCGGATGTGGCCGGGCAGGTAGGCGGAGGCCAGAGCGATGAAGGCGAGGAGCGTCAGCAGCAGCGCGAGATGGCGCGTCCAGACCGGCGGGTTCCAGACCTGGATGTAGCCATCCGCGCGGTATTGTCCGAAACCATAGGCGATGAGCACGATGCCGACGATCGACAGCACGGTATAGCCGAGCTTGAACCGGCTCTCGCCGACCTCGTCGATGACGCCCGCGCGCTTGGCCCTCAGCATGGAGAAGGCGTGCGTGCCGAGGAACAGCACGAGGCCGAGGATGAGGATGAGCATGAAGGGCCTTCGAATCGAGCCTGTGGATCGCGGGAGCCGCGCCAGGCCGGGTGAAGCAGACTGTAACGGTTCAAAACCCAAACCGGCGCGGATGTCCAGGCTCATCCGATGACGCGGCTTCTCGCGCTCCTCCTGCTCGTCCTGCTTCCTCAAGAGGTCGCGGCGCGGTCCGAACCGCCGCTTTCCGCCCTCACCCTGGTCGGAGCGCCGACGACGATATTCAAGGCCGGTCGCGATGCCTGCGACGGGGCGGACGTGCCGGACGCCTCCGCCCGAGCCTTCCGCGACTCAGCGGGCGGCGTCGCCCTGTTCGGCATGCATTACCGCAACAGGGCCCTGCGCGGACCGAGCCTCGACCAGTTGAAGCTCGACTGCGCCGTGGTGCTCGAATCCGGCGAGAAGGCCGATCCGGCGGCCTATGACGACCGCTCCTGGATCACGGCCACATGGACGGAGGACGGCAAGGCCGTCTCGGCCCTCCTCCACCACGAGTACCAAGCCAACGAGCACGAGGGCCGCTGCCGCTCGAAGGTCTATATCGAGTGCTGGTACAACACGATCGTCGCCGCCTCCTCCGGTGATGGCGGGCGCAGCTTCACCCGCGCCAGGCCCCCCATGGTGGTGGCGGGAGCGCCGTTCCGCCAGGAGGTCGGCCAGAGCCGGCAACGGGGCTTCTTCAATCCGTCGAACATCGTGGCGGACGGGCGCTGGCGCTACGTGCTGATCGCCACCACGGGCTGGTCTTCCGGCGGCAGCGAGCAATCCGCCGGGGCCTGCCTGTTCCGCACCGACACGCCCTCCGATCCGACGCGCTGGCGCGCCTGGACCGGGCTCGGCTTCACTGCCGCCTTCCCCGATCCCTACGCCAAGCCGACCCTGCTCACCGAACCATGCAAGCCGTTGGAGCCGTTCGGCCTGCCCGTGGGCGCGGTGGTGCGCCATCGCGGTACGGGGGCCTGGATCGCCGTCTTCATGGCCGCGGCCGGCGCCAAGGTTCCGCAATCCGGCTTCTACTGGACGACGTCACGCGACCTCCTTACCTGGGATCAGCCGCGCCTGCTCCTCGCTGGCTCCACGCTCTACGACGATCCCTGCACGGCCAAGGGCGACCTCATCGCTTATCCGTCGATTCTCGATCCACAGGCGACCGGCCGCAACTTCGACGATGTGGGCGACACCGCCCTGCTCACCTACGTGACGCTGCGCCGGGAGGGCTGCCAGGTGACCTCGGACCGGGACCTCGTCCGTAGACCATTGGCGCTCAAGGTCTGGCCGTAAGGCGGAAGCGGATCGTCATCACGGCCGGCCCGTATCCGGCATGGGGCGGACTTCGCCACCGAGATCGTGCCAGTGGAGAGGAACCTGCCGGCCCGGCGGCATCGCACGTCTCCGTGTCAGAACTTCACCAGTTCCACGCGCCGGTTCTTTGCCCTGCCCTCCTCGCTGCCATTGGAGGCGACCGGGCTGGCGGCCCCGAAGCCCTTGGCTCTCAGCCGATCCTTCGCAACGCCCGACGAGATGAGCCTGGCCATCACCGCCCTGGCGCGGCCATCGGAGAGCGACTGATTGTGCCCGGCGGACCCGGTCTCGTCGGTGTAGCCGTTGATCGCCAGCTTGAGACCGGGATTCGTCTTCAGCAGGCTCGTCACCGCTTCGATCTGAGCCGCGGAATCCGGCAGGATCGCGGTCTTGTCGGTGGCGAAGTTGACATGGATCACCGCCCGCCCGGTCTTGTCGATGTCCTGCTTCAGCTGCTCGGCGGGCAGCAGGGAGGCGGTCTGGGCGAACGGCTTCGTCTCGAGGATGGTCCAACTCGCGTTGTTGCTGCCGGGCACGAAATGTACCCAGATCTGCCGGTCCGGACGGCGGATCACCCATGTCTGCGTCCGTTCGGAGTAGACGTTACCGAGGCCTTCATACATGCCCATCTTGACCTCCTCCGGCAGGGTATCGGTCACTGAGGTGGGCATCTGGCTGTCGGTGAGCTTTCGTCCGCCCGCCTGGGTCAGCACGGCCTCGATGTTCTTCTTCAACTCATAGGACGAGTAGGTCTTACCGTCCTTGGCACCGATGAGGGACAGGAAAACCTTGCCGTCGACGTCGTGGAGCGCGGTGCCCGTCCAGAACGGAAAATGCCCGAATTCGCGGGACTCTGGCGGGTTCACCGGCTGGTAGCCCGCGGGCAGCGCGAAATAAGGAAAGCCGCCGAGGGGCACGGTCGAGACGGGAATGTCGTCGAGCGCCACGGCGCCCGGTATGGGCCCGCCCCCGGGAGACGATGGACCCGCGACCGGCTCGGCCCTGCTCTCGCTCGCGGCATAGGTGAACGCCAACAGAATCCAGACCAGCTTCAATGCTCTCATCATCCACTCCGGCATGATGACGGCGCCGACAGACCGGGCCATCTTAGACGGACTCACGGGAAAGCGGGCCTTCACGGGGCGGCAAGAGATGCCACCCCGGCGCACGGTGTCGAGTCGGACGGATGTCCGATGGACCCCGACCGCCCCCTCTGCCGACCGCGCAACCTTGCTGCCCTCGGCCGCACTGGCTATATTACTGGATACATCTGGAGCCGATCATGGGAAGTTCGCAGAATCGCGCAATCCGGAATTATCGCTCTCGCCTTGGCGAGCGTGGCCTCGCGCGTTTCGAAGTGCTCGGCCGAGATACCGATCGCGACCTCATCCGGTCGCTCGCCAGACGCCTGTCCGAAGACACGCCCGAAGCCTCGGAGCTTCGTGCGACCGTCAGCCAGTCGATCGCTGGCGCTCCGCCCAAACCGGGCGGCATCCTCGCTGCGTTGCGGCGTTCGCCGCTGGTGACTGCGGAACTCGATCTTTCCCGCCCCCGTGAAGAGGGACGCAAGGTCGACTTGTGACGCGCTATCTCTTGGACACCAACATCATCAGCAACGTCGTCAAGCCGCAGCCGTCGGACTCACTTCTGGCGTGGATGTCGACTCAGCGCGATGAGGACCTGTTCATTGCGTCATTGACCGTCGCTGAAATCCGCCGCGGGATTTTGGAGAAGCCACGGGGGGAAAAGCGCGAGGCGCTCGAGAGATGGTTCTCCGGACCGGAAGGACCCCAAGCGCTGTTTATGGGCCGTGTCCTCTCGTTCGACGACAGAGCAGGCCTGATCTGGGCACAGCTGATGGCGGCGGGGAAAACGGCCGGCAACCCGCGCAGCGGGCTCGACATGATCATCGCCGCAATCGCCGGTGCGAATGACTGCGTGGTCGTCACCGACAACGAAAAGGATTTCGCCGGAGTCGAAATCCTCAATCCTATGCGCGGATCGATCTGATGCAGCGCCGGGGTCCCGAACGGCTCGGAACGGCGAATTCTATCCCACTCTATCAGCGTGTCGTGGGGTGATTCGGCGCAACGTCAGCGACGCCCGAAATCACTCCCACTCGATCGTGCCGGGCGGCTTCGAGGTGATGTCGTAGGTCACCCGGTTGATGCCCTTGACCTCGTTGATGATGCGGGTGGCGACGCGGCCGAGGAAGGCCATGTCGAAGGGGTAGAAATCCGCCGTCATGCCGTCGACCGAGGTGACCGCGCGGAGCGCACAGACATGGTCGTAGGTGCGGCCGTCGCCCATCACGCCCACGGTCTTCACCGGCAGGATCACCGCGAAGGCCTGCCAGATCGTGTCGTAGAGGCCGGCCTTGCGGATCTCGTCGAGATAGATCGCATCGGCTTTCCGCAAAGCCTCCAGCTTCTCGGCCGTAATGGTGCCGGGGCAGCGGATGGCGAGGCCGGGGCCGGGGAAGGGATGGCGGCCGACGAAGGCCTCGGGCAGGCCGAGCTCCTTGCCGAGCACCCGGACCTCGTCCTTGAACAGTTCGCGCAGGGGCTCCACGAGTTGCATGTTCATGCGCTCGGGCAGGCCGCCGACATTGTGGTGGCTCTTGATCGTCACCGAGGGACCGCCGGTGAAGGACACGCTCTCGATCACGTCGGGGTAGAGCGTCCCCTGGGCGAGGAACGCCGCGCCGCCGATCTTCTTCGCCTCCTCGTCGAACACGTCGATGAACAGGCGGCCGATGGTCTTGCGCTTGATCTCCGGGTCGCTGACGCCTTCGAGCTCGCCGAGGAACAGCTCCTGCGCCTGAACATGGACCAGGGGGATGTTGTAATGGTCGCGGAACAGCCGCACGACCTCATCGGCCTCGCCCATGCGGAGCAGGCCGTGATCGACGAAGACGCAGGTGAGCTGGTCGCCGATCGCCTCGTGGATCAGCACCGCCGCCACTGAGGAATCGACGCCGCCCGACAGGCCGCAGATCACCCGCTCCTTGCCGACCTGCTCGCGGATCTTG
This sequence comes from Methylobacterium sp. AC832, assembly GCF_979256025.1. Lineage (NCBI taxonomy): Bacteria > Pseudomonadati > Pseudomonadota > Alphaproteobacteria > Hyphomicrobiales > Methylobacteriaceae > Methylobacterium > Methylobacterium sp. AC832. The sequence continues at coordinate 772,008 of NZ_CEEDMV010000001.1, read as the reverse complement.
GCGATGGCCTCCTCGCGGTAGGCGCCCATGGTCCAGTCACCGGTGCAGCCGGCGATGTCGCGCACGAAGTTGCGGATCAGCAGGGCGCCGTGCGGGGTATGGGCCACCTCCGGGTGGAACTGGACCGCGTAGTAGTTGCGCGACTCGTCGGCCACCGCCGCGAAGGGCGCGTTCTTCGACAGGGCGACGGTGGTGAAACCGTCGGGGAGCTTGGTCACCCGGTCGCCGTGGCTCATCCAGACCGGATAATGCTCGCCCACATGCCAGACGCCCTTGAACAGGGGACAGTCCGAAATGATCTCGATCTCGGCGCGGCCGAACTCGGCATGGTGCCCGCCCTCGACCTCGCCGCCGAGCTGGGCCGCCATGGTCTGCTGGCCGTAGCAAATGCCGAAGACCGGCACGCCCGAATCGAACACCACCTGGGGCGTGCGGGGCGAGGCCTCGGTCGTCACCGATTCGGGGCCGCCGGAGAGGATCACGCCCTTCGGCTTCGATTCGGCGAAGGCCTCAGCCGCCTTGGTGAAGGGGACGATCTCGCAATAGACACCCTCCTCACGCACGCGCCGTGCGATGAGCTGGGTCACCTGGCTGCCGAAATCGACGATGAGGATCTTGTCGTGGTCGGTATTCATGGATCGGAGTTAGACGAGGCCCCGCCATGGTGCAACGCGCAGCGTCCGCAGGGCACACGTCGCCCACATGCATCGGGCGTGGCCCTGCCTAGCGAAGGACGGAAGGCGGGATAATTAACAAAGGATTCACACAATCTGCGCGATTCATCCCGCCCTTCCAACAGACAGGAGCTTACGCAATGAGAGCAACCCTCTTCGGATTGGCAGCCATCACCCTCGCTGGCATCGGCTCGGCATCGGCTCTGCCGCTCGCCGGCATGACCCTTTCCGCCCCCGCCACCGCGATCGAGCAGGCGCGGGTCGTCTCGCGCACTGTCGTCAGGGGCCCCCGCTGCCGGACGGTCGTGACGAAGCGTCGGGGTCCGTATGGCCGGGTGACGATGGTGCGTACGCGCCGCTGCTTCTGAGCACCGACCTTCGCGCCATCGACTCGGTGGCGCGAAGGCGCCGCTGGAATGGCTCGCTCTCAGAGCCATTCCAGCGGCTTTCACGCCCGGAGGAAGCCACGATGGCGACGGTGTCGTCGGCCGCCCGGCAAGGAGGGCCGGCGGTCGAGGCGCATCAGCCGCGGCGTTCCAGAGTGGCGACGTAGAAGCCGTCCGTGCCCGTGAGGGCCGGGCTCATCTGCAGGCCGTGCTCGGTGAACCGCACCACCCCGGCGAGGCCCGGCCCATGGTCGGCGGCGACCTTCTCGGCCGGCAGGACCGTCAGCCCGCCATTGGCCCGTGCGAGGATACCGTCGATGGCGGCGTCGTTCTCCTCCCGCAGCAGGGAGCAGGTGATGTAGGTGATCCGCCCGCCCGGCCGCACCAGGCGCGACGCCCGGTCGAGCACCTCGGCTTGGTCCGTGACACGCGCACTGAGGGAGCCGGGGCGCAGCCGCCACTTGGCGTCGGGGTTGCGCCTCCATGTCCCCGAACCGGTGCAGGGCGCGTCGACCACCACCCGGTCCACGGTGCCGTCGAGGTCGCCGAGCACATCGGCCCGCGCGCGTCCGCCGCGCGGAGTGCGGATCTCGGCCTCGGCACCCGACCGGCGCAGCCGGTCATGGATCGGCGCGAGCCGGCGTGGGTCGTCGTCGGTGGCGATGAGCCGCCCGCCATTGCCCATCATCGCCGCGAGGGCGAGGGTCTTGCCGCCGCCGCCCGCGCAGAGATCGACCACGGTCTCGCCGGCGCGCGCGCCGGTCAGGGCGCCGGCGATCTGGGAGCCCTCGTCCTGGATCTCGTACCAGCCGTCGAGGAATTCCGGCTCCACATGCAGGGCGGGACCTCGACCATCCTCGCCGATGGGAATGCGCAGGCCATTCGGGGCATGCGGCGTCACCGCCGGCGTCAGATGCGCGAGCCCGGCCAGGGCCGTCTCGCGATCGCGCTTGAGGGTGTTGATCCGGATATCGAGGGGCGCGCGGCGGGCCAGCGCGCGCAGCTCATCGAGGAGGACATCGCCGAACAGGTGGCTGAGTGAAGGCAGGATCCAGTCCGGAACGTCTCCGGCCACATGGGCCGGAGCATCGGCGAGCGTGCCCTCGGCGATGGCGGTGCGTTCGACATCGGTCAGGGGATCGGGCGCGAAGCGCTCGCCGGAGAACAGCTCGCCGATGGTGGGCGCCGCGAGTCCGTGCTGCAGCCGCAGCATGCCGATGAGGATGGCGCGCGGGGCCTCGTCCCCCATGATCCAGGCGGATGAAGCCCGGCGGCGCAGGGCATCGTAGACGAGGCTCGCGATGGCCGCGCGGTCGCCGGAACCGGCGAAGCGATGGGCGAGGCCCCAATCCTTGAGGGCATCCGCGGCCGGACGGCGTCGCCCGGCAATGTCGGCGAGCACTTCTATGGCGGCGGAGAGACGGGCGGGAGGGGTCAGGACGAAATCCTCAAGGTTAGGGAAGGGTGACCGCGGTCGATCGTCGCCGCGATACGGTCACGCTTTGAGCCGGGGTTGGACACATTACAGCCAAGCTTCCGGCGAGATCAGCCCTCAGACAGGCAGGGTGGCGGATCTGTCTCGTGGCCTTGCTGCGCCAGAGCCCACTGCGTCAACGTACGGAGCTTCGCAATCGTCATGTCGCCCATCATTCCCCTGACCCTCGCGGGCATCGTCCTCACGAGCGTCGCCGCCTGCTCCACCGCCCCCGCCGTCGATCTGACGCCTCCGCCCCAGCGCCCCTACGATGCTAAAACTCAGCTGGAATACGGCAACCCGCCCCCGCCGCCGCCGGCCCCGCGCTACTGAGCGACCGACTTTCGGGGCCGCCGCTCAGGACGCCTCACGGGCGCGACGGTTCTCGTAGGCCTTGAGATGCGTGTAGACCCGGTCGAGCATCGGGTGCGCGCCCTCTCGCCCGCGGGAGATGAGATCGCCGATGATGTGATCGGCCTCGATCCGCGCCTGGTTTTCGATGTCACGCAGCATCGAGGCGGTGAAGGCCGACCCCTGCGCGGTCAGCGTCGCCTGCGTGTTCCGCATCACCTTGTCCCGTGGCGCATATCCGGCATCCTCGGCGATCCCACGGCATTCCTCCATCAGCGCCTCGATGAAGGCGAGACCGCCCGGCGCGGCGACGATGTCGCCGACCGTCGACCGCATCAGGCAGGTCGCCCCGGCGAGGGTCGCCAGGAACGTCCACTTCTCCCACATTTCGACAACCATCGCCTCGCTCAGACGGGCCTGGAACGCGACGCCCTGCATCAAGGCTTCGATCCGCTCCACCCGCTCGGAACGGCCGCCGGCCCGCTCGCCATAGGTGAGGCTATGGAGCGGGCTCATCATGCGGATCTCGCCATCCGCCGTCACCGTCGCCGCGATGGCGCAGGAGCCGCCGAGAACCCGCTCCGGCCCGAAAGCGGCGTCGAGGATGTCGAGATGGCGCAAGCCGTTGAGGACGGGCAGCACAAGCGTCGTGGGACCGACGGCCGGTGCCACGTCGGCGATGGCGGCGTCGAGGTCGTAGGCCTTGCAGCTGAGGAGGACGAGATCGAAGCCACCGCCCTTCCCCGCCGCGAGATCGGCGGCCGTGAGCGTCGCCGGTTCGGCGATGTGGACGTCGCCCACCGGGCTTTTCACTCGGAGCCCCGACGCGGCCAGAGCCTCGGCCCGGGCCGGCCGCACGAGGAAAGTGACGTCCTTGCCCGCCTCGACGAGACGCGCCCCGAAATATCCACCGGTGGCACCGGCGCCGACGACGAGCACGCGCATGGAACGATCCTCAACCTCGATAAGTCTCCCTCCTTACCGGACGAGGGTGGCGACTTTCCAGGCGTGAACGGAAATTCCGAACCTTAGACCCCGATCGGAGCGAGGAAGACGCGCACCGCGAAGACGATCCACATCACCAGAAGCACCAACGCCCCGAGCGTATAGGCCTGGAAACGGTAGGGGACGTGGTTCGAGGTGACGTAGACGCCCGCATGAATGACGCGGGACGCGACGAAGATCCAGGCCAGGACTACGAAGAGAAGATCGGCCTTCTTCGTGTAGAGGGCCAGCGGCACCAGGGCGAAGAACAGCACCGGCAGCTCGAACTGGTTCGAGAACGCATTGGCTGCCTGCTGCGCGCGGGGCGGCCAGTTGCGCTGCCCCATCGAGACCTCGCCGGCCTTCACCGAGCCGGCCCTGACCTCCGCCAGGCGCACGCGGCCGAGCCAAAACATAAGCACGAAGATCAGCAGAACCTGCGCGAAGACGGGGGCGAGGATGGCCTGGACGGTCATGATGAAGCCTGTTGGTCCGCATCACCGGCCGAGGCGGCAAGCGGACCGTCGCAGGGGAGGACGATGACGGGCGGTTCGAACGGATTGGACGATCGCTGGATGAGGCGCGTGACACTCGGCCATGCATCTGCCCCGATCAGCACGCCATCGAGGCCGAATGCCAGTCCGATCCGCGCCGCCACCGGCCAAAGCCGGGCGACGGGACGGATCGGGCTGCGTTTCGCGCTCAAGCGCGGCTGGGGTAGTTCGGGCTTTCGCGGGTGATCGTCACGTCGTGGACGTGGCTCTCGCGCAGGCCCGCATTGGTGATGCGGACGAACTGCGCCTTGTCCTGGAACTCCGGGATGGTCGGCGCGCCGACATAGCCCATGGCCGCACGCAGGCCACCGGCGAGCTGGTGCAGCACCGCCGCCACCGGTCCCTTGTAGGGCACCTGCCCTTCGATTCCCTCGGGGACGAGCTTGTGGGTGTCGCTGACCTCGGCCTGGAAGTAGCGGTCGGCCGAGCCGCGCGCCATGGCGCCCACCGAGCCCATGCCCCGGTAGCTCTTGTAGGAGCGGCCCTGGTGCAGGAACACCTCCCCCGGCGCCTCGTCGGTTCCGGCGAGCAGCGAGCCCAGCATCGCCACGGAAGCACCGGCCGCGATCGCCTTGGCGAGATCGCCCGAGAACTTGATGCCGCCATCGGCGATGACCGGCACATCGGCGCGGTCGGCCGCCTCAACCGCTTCCATCAGGGCGGTGAGCTGGGGCACGCCGACGCCGGCCACGATGCGGGTGGTGCAGATCGAACCCGGGCCGATACCGACCTTGATCGCATCCGCACCGGCATCGATGAGCGCCTGGGCGCCGTCGCGGGTGGCGACGTTGCCGGCCACGATCTGCACGGTGTTGGAGAGCTGCTTCACCCGGCGCACGGCGTCGAGCACCTTGATGGAGTGGCCGTGGGCGGTGTCGACCACGATCACGTCACAGCCGGCATCGATGAGACGCTCGGCCCGCTCGAAACCGTTATCGCCGGTGGTGGTGGCGGCGGCGACCCGGAGGCGGCCCTGCTCGTCCTTCACCGCGCCCGGATAGGCCACCTGCTTCTCGATGTCCTTCACCGTGATCAGGCCGATGCAGCGGTAATGGTCGTCGACCACGAGAAGCTTCTCGATGCGGAACTGGTGAAGCAGGCGCTTGGCCTCCTCCTGGTTCACGCCCTCGCGCACGGTGATGAGCCGGTCGCGGGTCATCAGCTCGGCGACGGTCTCGGAGGGGTTCGTCGCGAAGCGCACGTCGCGGTTGGTGAGGATGCCGACGAGCTTGCCGCGCGAGCCGTTGGGGCCGCGCTCCACCACCGGAATGCCGGAAATGCGGTTCTGCTTCATCAGCGAGAACGCGTCCGCCAGGGTCTCGTCGGGATGGATGGTGATCGGGTTGAGCACCATGCCCGATTCGTACTTCTTGACGAGGCGGACCTGCTCGGCCTGCTCGGCCGGCTCGAGATTGCGGTGGATCACGCCCATGCCGCCGTTCTGGGCCATGGCGATGGCCATGGGCGCCTCGGTGACGGTGTCCATGGCCGAGGCCAGGATCGGCATGTTGAGGTGGATCGAGCGGGTCAGCCGCGACGCGATGCTGACCTCGGTGGGCATCACCGAGGATGCGGCGGGGCGGAGAAGCACGTCGTCGAAGGTCAGGCCCTCGATGATGGAATCCGCGGTGATACGAGCCATGTGCCAACTCCCGAAACGGTGAGAGGCGCCGGACTGGAAACAGCTGTCGGCGCCGACTGCGTTGGCACGGCGCAGTATCATGGGGCCGGACCCTGCGCAAAGGCAGGATCGCGGCATCGCAATGGAAAACTCAGTTGATCGGGTCGCGGGGGCCCTTGTCGGTCCATTCCGGCGGCAGGCCGATATAGTCGCCGACCATACCGTCGATGCCGGGCGCGCGGCCGAACTGCTCGCAATCCGGATCGAGCGGAGCCTCGCCGAGGGTGGTGATGCGGATACGATTCCAGCTCGGGATAGACAGCGGCTCCTTGAACGGGTCGCGTCCGGTCACGAGGAGCGTGCCGAAATCCTGGCCGAATTCACCCGCCAGATCGTAGGCGTCCCCGGCCGCCGAGAAGCGGGCCTGATTGGTGAAGGCGTTGGCGCCACCACCCCAGATCATCGCCGCCCGCTGCTGATGATGGCTATCGAGGGCTTCGGCCTCGATGGTGATGCTGCCGAGGCCGATGGGAATACGCGGGATCGGCACGCGGCCGACAGCAGTGGCGAAGCCGACGCCGAGCTGGGACGCGACGGTGATTCCCGCCGAGGTGGCGATGGTCGCGCCGGCGGCCGGGACGTTGGTGAGTTCCACACGGGTGACGGCGGACCGGATCGTGAGGTCGGCCTTCTTGGTGGAGACCACGTCGTAGCGCAGCGACAACTCGTAGCAGAGCGCACGGTCGGCCGCGTTGGCGATCAGGCGGCGCTCGACGCTGTTGAGACCGGGCCCGGAGATCGATTCCGGAAATGCCGCCGGGATGATGCGGACCGTCCGCGTCGCCGCGAGGGTCGGCTGATCTGCATAGAGTTTCGCCCCGGTCGCCACTTCGGTGCTTCCATTGAGGCGGTCGTAGCGGGTGAGCGACCCGCTTTCATTGAGAATGACGGTGCCGCAACCGGCGACCATAAGCAGCAGGCCCAGAGCCCCACCGATGAGGGGCGAGCGTCGACAGGTTTCGAACCGCGAGGGCATTCAATATCTTTCGCGCAAAATGGCGGCGGTGGCTCGCTCGACCGACGTGATACGAGACAGCCGAATTGTTGCTGAGCTTAAGGCCGTATCGACGCCCCCGAAAGGCGGCCGTACCGGCCTGACGACTTGAAGCCCGCACCTGTGGCTCGTGGGTCACGGTCGTCCACCACGTGCGACACCGCACGCGTCATCCACAGAGACCATCATTTGTGTGCATGTTCGTTCGAGAGTCGAGTTGCGCGCCCCGTCGTCAGCGTGACGGAACCGGGCGGCTTTAGCCGCGCTACCTACGCGATCCCCATGCGCCCATCCCAAATCGTCCCCCTCGTCGTCGCAACGGCCCTGTTCATGGAGAACACCGATTCCACGGTGATCGCCACGGCCCTGCCGGCCATCGCCCGCAGCCTCGGCGAGGATCCGATCGCCCTGAAGCTCGCGCTCACGGCGTATCTCGTCAGCCTCGCGATCTTCATCCCAATCAGCGGCTGGATGGCCGACCGCTATGGCGCGCGCACGATCTTTCGCGCCGCCCTCGTGGTGTTCATGGCGGGGTCGCTGGCCTGCGCCGCGTCCGATTCGCTCGGCGCCTTCGTCGCCGCGCGCGCGTTCCAGGGCATTGGCGGGGCGATGATGGTGCCGGTCGGCCGTCTCGTCATCCTTCGGGCGGTGCCGAAGAGCGAACTCGTCAGCGCCCTCGCCTACCTGACGATCCCAGCCCTGATCGGCCCGATCATGGGGCCGCCTCTGGGTGGGCTGATCACCACCTATCTCGACTGGCGCTGGATCTTCTTAATCAACATCCCGATCGGCTTGGCCGGAATCGTCCTGTCCACGATCTATTTCGAGAACATCCGCGAGCCGTCCCGGCCACCCCTCGACGTCCTCGGCTTCCTGCTCTCGGGAGCCGGCCTCGCCACGCTGATGCTCGGCCTCGCCTCCCTCGGGCGCCATCTCCTGCCGGATTACGTGTCCTGGGGCTGCCTCGGCGGCGGCGCGATCCTGCTCGCGCTCTACCTCGCCCATTCCCGCCGGGTCGAGCATCCCGTGATCCGCCTCGATCTGCTGAGATACCCGACCTTCCGCGCGGCGGTGACCGGTGGCAGCCTGTTCCGCATCGGCACTGGGGCGATCCCGTTCCTGCTGCCGCTGATGCTGCAGATCGGCTTCGGCCTCGATCCGCTGCAATCGGGCCTTCTCACCTTCGCCGCGGCGGCCGGCGCGCTCCTCATTAAGATCATCGGGCCGCGCATCCTGCGCGCCTACGGCTTCCGCCGGGTGATGCTGTTCAACGCCGTCGTCGCCTCTTGCTTCCTCGCGGTGAACGGCCTGTTCACGGCGCAGACGCCGCATTGGCTCATCATCGGCATCCTGCTGGTCGGCGGCTGCGTCAGGTCGCTGCAATTCACCTGCGTCAACGCCATCGCGTATGCCGATCTCGACAAGCGGGAGATGAGTTCGGCGACGAGCCTGGCGAGCGTCGCGCAGCAATTGTCGCTCAGCCTCGGCGTCTCCATCGGCGCCCTGGCCCTGGAGACGGCCGCCGCGCAGCATGGCCGCACGGCCATCGAGGCTGGCGATTTCTGGCCCGCCTTCCTCACCGTCGCGCTGATCTCGTCCGCTTCCCTCTTCGCCTTCCTGCGGCTGAAGCCGGATGCGGGCGCGGAGGTGTCGGGTCAGCGCCTCGCGTCGAAGGGCGTTTAGGCCGCCGCGCGGCTCGACGGCCGGGCGGGGCTGCGCTTCGGCCCCTTCGCGGATTTCGCATTGGCGTTGGCGGATTGCGGCCGGGCAGGTGCGCGCACGGGCGCCTCGCGGCTGGATTGGCGCCAACCCTGCCAGCTCCAAGCCCCCGGACCGGTGAGGGCGTAGATGAGGAAGCCGCCGGCCAGGCCGAGATCGGCGAGGAACAGGGTGCGCTCGGTCAACGCCGCCGCGCCGGAATAGGCCCAGAACCCGTGCAGCAGCACCGCCATCGCGACGGCGAACCCCGCCAGGGCGAAACCGGTGATACGCGGCAGGACGCCGAGGATGAGCGCCAGCGGTCCGAAGACCTGGACCACCACGGCCGCCGTGGCGACGGCATTGGGAGACGGCATCCCGGCCCCGGCCAGCGCCAGCGCAAAGCCCGAGACGTTGAGCGCACGCGCGATGCCGGTGGGCAGCAGCGCCGCCGCCAGCAACAGGCGCGACGCAAGGAGGATTCCGTCCTGGCTCCGACCGAACACGCGCGAACTCCGTCCCTGACCCATCGAGATCGGGAGAATGCGTGAGACCGGCTGAAGACGGCGTTAAGGGGTGTCAACCGGGCTCATTCACCTGGGGAAACAGGCGAATCGGACATGGCTATGGAGAGAGGAACAAGATCGGCCCGTAATCCTGGGCGCCATGCAGGATGTGGACGATGTCGATCGTCGCGGCACCGACACGATAGAAGATGAGATAGTTTCCGTACGTCCGGACCCGGATGCCCCTGCGCTCGTATCGCCGCACAAGAGGGAAACCGAGAGGCGCATCGGCCAGACGTTCGCAACAGGCGATCAACGCCTGGACGAAAGCGGCGGCGCGAGCCGGATTGTCGTTGGAAATGTAATCGCCGATCCGTTCCAGATCCGCTTCGGCGGTTTCGGCGAAGACGACGATCTTGCCTCGGCGACGGTCGACCGGTTGCCGTACCGTGTCGCCAGACGCGCGGCGACTTCGCTTGCCGGGTTGAGCCGGCCTTCATCGGCATCGGCAAGTCCGCGCTCGATGGCAGCGTCGAGCGCCGCCAGTCGATTCTCCCGCTCCTCCAAGAGGCGCACGCCCTCGCGCAACACGTCGCTACGGGATTGGAAGCGCCCGTTCTCCACGAGTGTTGAAACGTAGCTCTCGATCCTGGGGCCGAGGTCGGCACTTGTCGGCATCGCCGCCGCTCCCTGTCTACCGGAGGTCATGGTCTAGGACCGGTCATCGCCCGATCATCGCTATCAGGTATCCCCTATGCGGCGAAGGACATCTCGCCGACGCGCCGCTCCCCCCGACGAAACCGGTTGAAGACGGCGTTAAAGCTTGGAGCCGGCGCTCACTCGCCCGGGGAGCGACGCTCCGCCTTCGCCAGCGAGCGCTCATGCAGCAGAACTGCGAGCCAGCCGACGCCGACGGCGAGTAACGGCGTGAAGACGAAGGCGATCGCGTAGGAGGTGCTCATTGATCGAGCCCTTTCAGGACACGGCGTGCAGCCAGATGTAGGCCTCCGGCGCCGAGAATCCAAACGAGGACGCCGCCGATCATCTCGAACGGCCCAGACAGGGCTCGAAAATTTCCTACATTGTACAGGAAGCCCGCGACCGGCGTGGCGATCCCGACCGTGAAGCACGCCGTCGAGGCCCGGTCCAACGCGTTGGCGAGCAGCTTCGTCTGCTCGATCATAGATGGCTTCATCGGATCGCCCGCTTTTCCATCAACGATAAGCGTGGCAGACTCGAAGTTTAACTTATGGTCGCCGTCGAACCGGTGCGTTCCTCACCCCGACACCCCACCCCGGAACAACCGCCCGCGCTCGGTCCAGGCGACGACGAGAAGCGCCGAGCCACCGAGTCCGGCATAGCCGATGCCGAGGGGAAGCACGGTGCCGTCGAAGGCCTGGCCGATGACGAAGCCGCAGAAAGCGCCGAGGATCGTCGTGTAGAAACCGAGGAAGGACGAGGCCGTCCCGGCGATCTCGCCGAGGGGCTGCAGGGCCAGCGCGTTGAAGTTCGGCATGGCGAAGCTGATCATGAACTGGTTGCAGGCGAGCACCGTCAGGAACAGCCACAAAGGCGGATGCCCGGCATAGGCGAGACCGATTGCGACCTGGGCCAGCGCCACCGCCACGAACAGGGTGAGCCCCACATGCGAGAGCGGTCGCATCCCGAGCCGTCGCACCAGGCGGGCATTGACCAGCGTCGCCGCCCCCATGGCCCCGGCCACGAGGGCGAAGGCGAGCGGGAACAGCGCGCCGAGCTGGTAGAGCCCGGTATCGAAGACCTGCTGGGCCGAGCCGACATAGCCCATGATACAGCCGGTCAGCAGCCCGAGGGCGGTGGCATAGCCGACCGCCACTCGGGTGCGGAAAGTCAGCGCGACCGCCTGACCGATGGAGCGCAGCGAGAGCGGACGCCGGTATTCCGGGTGCAGCGTCTCCGGCATGCGCCAGGAGAACCAGAGGGTGAGGATGCCGGCCAGGGCCAGCATGGACACGAAGACATAGTGCCAGGAGCCGAGCAGCAGCATCGCCCCGCCGATGGCGGGCGCGATCATCGGCACGATGAGGAACACCATCATGATCAGCGACATGACGCTGGCCATTTCGCGCCCCGAATAACGGTCGCGGACGATGGCGGTGGAGAGGACGCGCCCACCCGCCGCCCCGATCCCCTGGATGACGCGGGCGGCCAGCAGCCATTCGAAGGACGGCGCGACCATGGCGAGGCCCGTGCCCGCCCCGTAGACCGCCAGACTCCCGAGCAGCACCCGCCGGCGCCCCAGCGCGTCCGAGACCGGCCCGTAGACGATCTGGGCCACGCCGAACCCGATCATGTAGACATAGACGAGAAGCTGCAGCGCATTCGGATCGGCGACCGAGAACCGCGCCTGGATCGCCGGAAAGGCCGGCAGCAGGTTGTCGATGGAGATGGCGGTTACCGCCATCATCAGGGCGACGATGCCGACGAATTCGCCGAAGCCCGGACCGTTCCAGACCGGTCCGACGGGCGGGAGAGCCCGTGCCGATCCCGGCTGATCGCCCGGCGGAACCGGCCTCGAGGGTACAGTCACTCGTCTTGAGCCTCTTTGCGATCGCCGGCTCCCAGGCTGGCGATGTCATGGTGGAAAGTGCGCGGCCGGACCTTCGGTTGCGCGCCCGTTCGCTGGGATGCGCGTTCGAGACGAGGCTCCGTACCGGCGGCGACGATGGTCACCCGATCGCATCCCGGTTGCCCGGCATCGTCGCCCGCCATGCCGAGTGGCGTTACTGGCTGCCGCCCGCCACCTGACCGAGCTTGTCGATGTTCTGGGTGACGAGGGCGATGTTGCCGTCGGACGGCTTCTTCGGCTCACCGGCGGCGATCGCCTCGTTGATGTCCTTCAGCGCGGCGGCCTTGTCCTTCGGCTTCATCTTCTTGTCGGCCTCGACGGCGGTAAGCTGCTTCTTCAGCAGCGGCACGACGCCGACATAGGTCTTCGTCTCGGGGTCGATGCCTTCCAGCACCGCCTCGACGCTGTCGGCCGCGTCCTGCAGGTCGTCGACGCTGGCAAAGCCGTTCTTCTTCGCGATCGCCACGGCCTGGGCCTGAACTTTCGGATCAGGCTTGTCCGCGTTGCCGCCAGGGAGTTTCGCCAGTTCGGGCTGCGCGGCCACGAGGCCGTCGATCAGCGCCTGGGTCAGGGCGACCTCCTTCTGCTCCTCGGCCTCGGGGGCCGGAGCGGGAGCGGCGGGGGCTGGGGTGGCTTTGGCGGGTGCCGGCGCCTTCTGCGGCGCCTGGGCGAAGCTGACCTGCGAGACCAGGGCGGAGGTACCGAAGGCGAGGGACGCTGCCAGCAGGGCGCGAGTGGTGCGGCTCATGGATGTCTCTTCCTGTTGCGTGGTTGGGGAAGGGCCGTCATCGGCGGAGCGGGTCCGACCGTGACGGATGGCTTCGTCCGTCGGCACGAAGGCGGGCCATGTTGCCGAGCTTCGGGGCGAAACAGTGATCTCGGCGCCGAGGCCGATCACGGTTTCGCGGGAATGACGGCGATGTCGACCGGGGGGTGGCGCTCCCGCGCAACCACGCCACATTCCCGCGCAACCTTGGCAGGATTGCAGCCGACGGATCACCGCGCCCTATGCTCTCACGCTTTCTCGTCGGCGCTTGCGCCCTGTTGCTGCTGCTCGGCGCGGCGACCGCGCAGGAGCGTGCTCCCGGCGCGGCCATCGGCGGCGAAACGGAGGCGTTCTCACGCAAGGCCGCCGCTTTGATGGAATCCCATGCGGATGGCGGCGTCTTCTCGGGTGCCGTGATCGTGGCGCGGGACGGCATCCCTCTGTTCCGCCACGCCTACGGCATGGCCGACCGCGAATGGGCGATTCCCAACACGCCGGACACGGCGTTCCGCATCGGCTCCATCACGAAGCAGTTCACCGCGGCGGCGATCCTGAAACTCGCCGAGGCCGGTTCCCTCTCCCTCGACGATCCCGCCATCCGCTACCTGCCGGAACTGCCGCCGGCCTGGGCTGCGATGACGATCCGGATGCTGCTCAACCACAGTTCCGGCCTGCCCAACGTCACCGCCCTGCCGGGCTACGCGACGCAACTCGGGCGGATCGAGCGCTCGCCGATGGAGACCGTGGCCCTCCTCTACCGCGAGGACCTGCTGTTCCCGCCGGGGAGCGGCCACGAATACAGCAATACCGGCTACATCCTCCTCGCCGGCTTGATCGAGCGGATCACCGGCCAGAGTTTTGCGCGCTATCTCGACGACGCAATCCTGGCGCCGGCCGGATTGGCCTCGACCCGGGACGCCGATCCCGGCGCCATCCTCCCCCGGCGTGCCGCCGGCTACCGCCGCGTCTCGGGCGAATGGCGCCACGCCCTGCCGCTGGCCGCCAGCGCCCCGTCGGGTGCCGGCATGCTGGCCTCGACCCTCGACGACCTCGTCGCCTGGGACAGGGCGCTGTTCTCCGGCCCCATCCTGTCGGAGGCGTCGCGCCGGGCCATGGTGACGGATTACGGCCACGGCTACGGCCTCGGTTTGTATATCGGCACCGCCTACGGGCAGCGCCTGTGGTCGCATGGCGGGTTCATCAGCGGGTTCAGCGCGATCAAGGATTCCTATCCCGATCTCGGCCTCACCATCGTGGTGCTCGGCAATTCCGAGATCGTGCCGGCCCAGGCCCTCTCGCGACAACTCGCGGCCCTCTATCTGGGCGAGCCGGCGCGCACTGAGATCAACGTGAGCCAGACCGTTCTCGACCGCTATGTCGGCTTCTACCGGACCGGACCGCGCTCGGTCCTGGGCGTCACCCGCGACGGCGACCGTCTCACGGCACAGGCGGTCGGTCAGGGATCGGCCGAGTCCCGCATCACCCTCGTCGCCGAGAGCGACAGGGCCTTCGCGGCGGATAACGGCGCGATCCGCGTGGCTTTCGACATCGAACCTGACGGACGCGCCACGGGCGTGATGATCCACCGTGAGGGCACCGAACGGGCCGGTCCCAGGATCGATCGGGCCATCGCCCGGCGGATCACCGCACGCCGCTTCACCCGGCTGCCGTCGGGACGGTAAATGTCTTCCCTGACCCCAAACTCGGGTTGATACCGTCCGGTTTGTGGGGAGTTTCACGCCGGTTCCGACACCCTGACCGTCATTCCGGGTCGCCGAAGGCGAGCCCGGAATCCAGAACCGCTACGGATGCCAGCATCGTCGCTGGGTCGGTCGCACGATCGAGCCGTCCTCAAGACTCGTCGCGGATCTGGATCCCGGGCTCCGCTGCGCGGCCCCGGGATGACGGGACGTCCCGCTCATTGTCATGCCGACCCCTATCGACCCGAGGTCATGCCGACCCCTATCGACCCGAGTTCGAAGGTCTCCGCGCCTTCCCACGGCATCGCCAGACCGCCGCAGAGGGGCTAGACTGCTTCAGCGCGTAGCTCCCCGCCACAGAAGCGGGACCACGCGCCGACCCGTTCGATGCCGTCGCTCCGAGCCGGTTAGGCCAAAAGTCTATCTTGATTTGGCAATCCGCCCGGCTTCTGCTGGCGCACACAAGAACAACACGGAGGAAACGCACATGAACAAGCCCGAATTCCTGTCGTCAGGTACCAAGGCACCGTTCTCGGCCCGTTACGAGAACTTCATCGGAGGCCAGTGGGTCGCCCCCGTCGCCGGCCGGTATTTCGAGAACACCTCACCGGTCACCGGCCGCGTCATCTGCGAAGTCGCCCGTTCGGACGCGCAGGACGTGGAGAAGGCCCTCGATGCGGCCCATGCCGCCAAGGAGGCCTGGGGCCGCACCGCGCCGGGCGAGCGCGCCCTCATCCTCAACCGCATCGCCGACCGGATGGAGGAGAATCTCGACCTGATCGCCCTCGCCGAGACCTGGGACAACGGCAAGCCGATCCGCGAGACGACCAACGCCGACATCCCGCTGGCCATCGACCATTTCCGCTACTTCGCCGGCTGCGTCCGTGCCCAGGAAGGCTCGATCTCCGAGATCGACCACGACACCGTCGCTTACCATTTCCACGAGCCGCTCGGCGTCGTCGGCCAGATCATCCCGTGGAATTTCCCCATCCTGATGGCGGTGTGGAAGCTGGCGCCCGCGCTCGCCGCCGGCAATTGCGTGGTGCTCAAGCCCGCCGAGCAGACCCCGGCCTCGATCCTCGTGGTCGCCGAGCTCATCGCCGACCTGCTGCCGCCGGGCACCCTCAACATCGTCAACGGCTTCGGCCTGGAATGCGGCAAGCCGCTCGCCTCCTCGCCCCGCATCGCCAAGATCGCCTTCACCGGCGAGACGACGACGGGCCGCCTGATCATGCAATACGCCTCGCAGAACCTCATCCCGGTGACGCTGGAACTCGGCGGCAAGTCGCCGAACATCTTCTTCGCCGATGTGGCCAACGAGGATGACGACTTCTTCGACAAGGCCCTCGAAGGCTTCACCATGTTCGCCCTCAACCAGGGCGAGGTCTGCACCTGCCCAAGCCGCGCGCTGGTGCACGAATCGATCTACGACCGCTTCATGGAACGGGCGATCAAGCGCGTCGAGGCCATCGTCCAGGGCTCGCCCCTCGACCCGACCACGATGATCGGCGCCCAGGCTTCGGGCGAGCAGCTCGAGAAGATCCTGAGCTACATCGACATCGGCAAGCAGGAAGGCGCCAAGGTCCTCACCGGCGGCGAGCGCAACACCCTCGAAGGCGATCTGGCGGAAGGCTTCTACGTGAAGCCCACCGTGTTCCAGGGCCACAACAAGATGCGCATCTTCCAGGAGGAAATCTTCGGCCCCGTCCTCTCGGTGACGACCTTCAAGGACGATGCCGACGCGCTCTCCATCGCCAACGATACGCTCTACGGCCTCGGCGCCGGCGTCTGGACCCGCGACGGAACCCGCGCCTACCGCTTCGGCCGCGCCATCCAGGCCGGCCGCGTCTGGACCAATTGCTACCACGCCTATCCGGCCCATGCGGCCTTCGGCGGCTACAAGCAGTCCGGCATCGGCCGTGAGAACCACAAGATGATGCTCGACCATTACCAGCAGACCAAGAACATGCTGGTCAGCTACTCGGCCAAGAAGCTCGGCTTCTTCTAGGCCTCAGGGTACGAGACCACCTTGCCCCGGCCCGAAACGGCCGGGGCTTTTTCTTGGCCCCGACCTCTGCGTGGCCGCTATTCGCGCCAGCCGTAATCCCGCGCCTGCGTCGCAGCGCGGTGGAACACCAGCCGGCGGTCGTATTCCAGCGGGTCCTTCGGCTGGACCAGAGCGCCGGGCGGCACGTTGAGCCAGTCCACCAGCCGGGTCAGCATGAAGCGCAGGGCCGCGCCCCGGCACAGAATCGGCAGCGCCGCGACCTCGTCGTCCTGCAGACGACGCACGGATTGGTAGCCGGCGATCATCGCCTCGCCCTTCTCGGGGAAGAACGTGCCGTCCGCCTCGAAGCACCAGGCATTGAGGCAGATGGCGAGGTCGTAGGCGAAGGCGTCGGTACAGGCGAAATAGAAGTCGATCAGGCCCGACAGGTCGTCGCCGATGAAGAACACGTTGTCGGTGAAGAGGTCGGCATGGATCACGCCGGAGGGCAGGCCGCGCGGCCAGCCGACCTGGAGCACCGCGAGGTCGCCGCGCACGCGCTCCGTCAGCCCCTCGGAGACGGTGTCGGCGGCGGGGCCGGCAGCCTCGAACAGCGGCTGCCATGCCTCGACGGAGAGGTTGTTGGCGCGGGTCATGCCGAAATCGCTGCCGGCGCGATGCAGCCCCGCAAGGGCGACGCCCAG
Organism: Methylobacterium sp. AC832; assembly: GCF_979256025.1. NCBI lineage: Bacteria > Pseudomonadati > Pseudomonadota > Alphaproteobacteria > Hyphomicrobiales > Methylobacteriaceae > Methylobacterium > Methylobacterium sp. AC832. The sequence goes on along the minus strand of NZ_CEEDMV010000001.1, from coordinate 754,941 downwards.
CGCCCGGCAATGGTCGGGGGTCGGCCGCTTGACCGATACGCCCTCCAGGAAGCTCACGATCACCGCCGGACGACCGCAGAGCGTGCCCAGCGCCACGCCGTCGCGCCGCGCGATCGGCTGCGGGCAGGCGAGGCCGCGCGCGGCGAGGTGCTGCATCAGGTTGAGGAAGAACGGCAGGTCGCCGGCATTCACCCTCTTCTCGTAGAGGGTGAGAATGTAGGAGCCGGCGGTGGTGTGCAGGAAAAAGTTGGTGTTCTCGACGCCCTCGGCGATGCCCTTGTAGGACAGGAGCGTGCCGATCTCGTATTCGGAGAGGAAGGCGGTCAGCGCCTCGTCGGAGACCTCGGTATAGACGGCCACGGGCTTCGCTGAGGTTCGAGGGCGGAAACGCGAAGGGGCGCCCGCAGGCGCCCCCGGATAGAGAGCCGATGCGGCCGTGTTACTCGGCGGCTTCGCTGCGCAATTCGCGCGGCAGCGGGAAGGACATGTCCTCCACCACCGTGGAAACCGTATCGACGGTGACGTCGTAGCGGGCGGCGAAGGCGTCGATAATCTCTTCCACCAGCACCTCGGGCGCCGAGGCGCCGGCGGTGAGGCCGAGCTTGCGGATGCCCTCGAAGGCCGGCCAGTCGATCTCCTCGGCGCGGAGCACGAGGCGGGTGATCGGGCAGCCGACGCGCTCGGCGACTTCGCGGAGACGCTGCGAGTTCGAGGAGTTCGAGGAGCCGACGACGATCACCGCATCCACCAGCGGAGCCACCTGCTTCACCGCTTCCTGGCGGTTGGTGGTGGCGTAGCAGATGTCGTCCTTGTGCGGCCCGGTAATGGTCGGGAACTTCTGCTTCAGGGCGGCGACGATGTGGCGGGTATCGTCCACCGACAGGGTCGTTTGCGTGACCCAGGCGAGGTTGTCGCGATTCTCCGGCTCCAGGGCGGCGATCTGCTCCAGATCCTCCACCAGGGTGATCGAGCCCTTGGGCAGCTGGCCCATGGTGCCGACGACTTCCGGATGGCCGGAATGGCCGACCAGCAGGACGTGGCGGCCGCGCTTGTGGTGGATCTCGGCCTCGCGGTGGACCTTGGTCACCAGCGGGCAAGTGGCGTCGATGGTGACGAGCCCGCGATTGTCGGCATTGGCCGGCACCGTCTTGGCGACGCCGTGGGCCGAGAAGATCACCGGGGCGTTGCCGTCCGGCACCTCGTCGAGCTCACGGACGAACACCGCGCCCTTCCGCTTCAGGCTCTCGACCACGTATTTGTTGTGGACGATCTCGTGACGCACATAGACCGGAGGTCCGTAGATCGCCAGCGCCCGCTCCACTACGTCGATGGCGCGAACCACGCCCGCGCAGAATCCCCGCGGTGCGCAGAGCAGGATCTCCAGGGGCGGCTTGGCCGAACCGTCGGGAAAGGTCTTCGAAAGAGGATCGCTCATGATAGCCGGGATGTGGCGAGGCGAGGCCGCCCCTGTCAACCTCCTATAGCGTAAAATGCGCGGCGGTGTCAGGGCGGAGGGGGCACACCCGGGCAGGATCGGATGCGCCCCTCCCTTGCGTCACTTACCTGCGCCCCAGCATCCGGTCGCTGATGATCCGCCGCTGGATCTCGCTGGTTCCCTCGAAGATCGTGGTGAGCCGCGCGTCGCGCCAGTAGCGTTCCACCCGGCGTTCGGTGGTGTAGCCGTTGCCGCCGTGGAGCTGCATCGCCTGGTTGGTGACGCGCACCGCCATCTCGGTGGCCAGCAGCTTCACCTTGGCGGATTCGCTCTCGGCCGCCTCGCCCTCGTCGAGAAGGTGGGCCACCTGTTGCCAGTAGGCGCGGGCCTGATCGACCTCCGCCGACATGTCGGCCAGCGCGAAGCGCAGGGCCTGGAACTCGCCGATCGGATGGCCGAACTGCTCGCGCTCCTGCAGGTAGAGCTGGCAATCCTCCACCGCCGCGCGGGCGACGCCGACGGCGCGGGCGGCGGTGTGGACGCGGGCGATGTTGAGGCCACGCTGCACCGAGGCGAAGCCGCCGGAATCCGCATCCGCGCCGCCATCGCCGTAGAGGCCGGTGAGGCGGTCACCCTCGGGCACGCGCACGCCGTCGAGTTCGAGCTCGAAGGTGAGGAAGCCGTGATAGCCGATCTTGTCGATGACATGGCCCGTCATGCCCTCGGGGAAGGTGCCGGGCTTCTTGACCACGAGGAACGGCTCCAGCCCGGCCGAGCGCGGCTCGCCCGGCTCCGGCTCGCGGGTGCGGGCCAGGACTTCGATGAAATCGGCTGCGAGCGCGAAACCGGCCCAGCGCTTGGTCCCGGTGAGCACCCAGTCGTCCCCGTCGCGCACCGCGCGGGTCTGGACGCCGGCGAGATCGGAACCGGCGGTGGGCTCGGACAGGGCGATGCCGCCGATCCACTCGCCGCGCGCTGACTTTCGCAGGAGCGCGCGGCGGCGCTCCTCGTCGAGGGTCTGGGTGCCGAGCCCCTGCCCCCGCGCCAGAATGCTGCCGACGGAGAGCCAGGCGCGGGCGAGCTCCTCCGAGACGAGGCAATATTCGAACACGCCAAGGCCGAGTCCGCCATGCTCGGCCGGAATGGTGATGCCGAACCAGCCCTTGGCCGCCATCCGGTCGATGAGCGAGCGCGGCATCTCGGCTTTCTGCCGGTCGAGTTCGTCGGCGAGCGGCAGCACCACGTCCCGGGCGAAGTCGCGCGCCTCCTGCTGAAGCCTGGCGCGCGCCTCCGTGCGCCAGGGGGAGAACAGCTCCGGCGGACGCGGCTGCTTCAGCTCCGACTTCGACATGGTTCCTCCCGAGATTTGTGTTGGGCGTCGCCCTTATCCAGCAAAGCTTCGCTTCGGCTCAGGGGTTCCACCTGGCGCGGCGCACCAGAAAGTCGTCAGGCCGCCGCCATGCTCTCTTCCAGCACGCGAAACAGGCGCGGATCGGCGCAATGGGCCACGTTGAAGCGAAGGAAGTCACGCCCGCTTGCGCCGATGCTGAAGGCCGCACCGGGGGCGAGGACCACGTCCCGCGCCAGGGCGTTGCGCGCGATATCGGCCGAATCGAGCCCGTCCGGCAGGCGCGCCCAGAGGAAGAGGCCACCCCGCGGCTCGGTCCAGAGGGTGAGGCCGCAGCGCTCCAGCCGCCGTGCGGTCTCGCCCATGGCGCGGGCGAGTTTTTCACGGATTTCCGCGAGGTGGCGGCGATAGGCCCCATCGGCGATGAGGCGATGCATCAGCGCCGCGGAGAGATGACCGTTGCCGAGGCTGAGGGCGAGCTTCAGGTCGATCAGCCCCTCCACCCAGTCGGGGCGCAGGGCGATGTAGCCGCAGCGGATCGAGGCCGAGAGGGTCTTCGAGAAGCTGCCCACCGCGATCACCCGGTCGAGCCCGTCGAACCCCGCCAGACGCGGGGCCGGGTCGGCTTCGAGATCTCCGAAGATGTCGTCCTCGACGATGAGCATGTCATGCGCCTCGGCGAGCTTGAGGACGCGGTGGGCCACGGCCGGGGCCAGGGTGGCGCCGGTGGGGTTATGGAGCGCGGAATTGGTCAGGTAGAACCGGGGCCGGTGCTCGACGATCAGCCGCTCGAGCTCGGCGACGTCCGGCCCGGCGGGGGTGAAGGGCACGCCCACGACCTTCGCGCGGTTCGCCCGCAGCAGCGCATGGTAGTTGAAGTAGCAGGGGTCATCGACCAGCACGGCGTCGCCCGGGTCGAGGAGGAACCGGCACAGCAGGTCCACGGCCTGGGTCGCCGAATCCGTCAGGACGATCTGGTCGGCCCCCGCCTCGATCCCCTTCTCGGAGAGACGCCGGGCGATCTGGCTCCGCAACGGCGGAAAGCCGAGGGGCTTGTCATAGCAGATCACGTTCGAATCGGCGTCGCGGGCGATGTGGCGCAGGGCGCGCCGGATCGCCTTCTCGGGCATCCATGACGAGGGCAGCCAGCCGGAACCGGGTTTCAGCAGGTCCGGCCCGGATTGCATCGATTGCCGGGTGATCCAGAGCGGATCCACGGCGCGGTCGAGCTGCGGCCCGATCTCCTTCAGGCAGAGAGGGCGGGTCTTGCCCGCCACATAGAAGCCCGAGCCCCGGCGCGCGACGATGGCGCCCTCCGCGCCGAGGCGCTCATAGGCCTCCACAACGGTGGATTTCGACACGCCCATGGATTCGGCGAAAGCCCGCACCGAGGGCAGCCGCGCGCCGGGCATGAGCTGGCGTCCGGCGATCCGCTCCATGATCGCGGACGACACCGTATCCACCAGGGTGACCGTGGTCCGCGCCGATCCCGCCATCTGTACTGATCCTTCGCCCGGACAATTCAGCCAAAGCGTACTGGACTGTCCCTGTCTCCGCCAGCGGGACGGGGCCATCCCTGCCCTCCGACGAAACGCCGTCAGGCCCGCGCGGCAGGCCGGCGAAGGAAAGGCCCATCGATGACGACGATCCTGCAGCAGCGGAACACCACGCGGACGGGCGACCTCGCTCGGCGCGTCTCGCTCGCCGCCGCCCGGCTGTTCGCCGGACTGGCCGCCGAGTTGTCGCGCCAAGCGATCAACCGGCGTGTCCTGCGCAAGCTCAGTGTCATGACCGATCGGGAATTGAAGGATATCGGCCTGATCCGGCAGGACGTGATGGATGCAGGCGCTGTTGAGGCCGACGCCTCCCAGTTCCTGCTGGTCCGCCAGGACGAGAGACGGGAAGCACGCCGCACCCGAGGCGTTAAGATCTGATCAAGATGGCGGAACGTGCATTATTGAGCATGACTTCGAATTCGGCATGCTGCCAAACTGGTCATTCGGTTGGTGATTGAGGTTTATCCGTGGTCCGGTTCTACCAGACCTGCAGGCACCGCAAGTCTATTTGGGCTAAGTGCTCGATCGCACGTCTTTCGGGGCGGAGGGGGCGCACATCACCCCCATCACCTTCGCCGCAAAGATTGGGCGTCGAGAATTTGGAACTCAGGATCATGAACAGCACCCTCAACTGGACCCCGGGCGACGCGGCAGCCGAACAGGTCGGCCGGGCCACCCGCTTCATCGGCAACCTCTTCTCCAAGGCCGCGTCCCTGGTCTCGCGCAACGACGCCGACAAGCGCGGCCTCGTGGAGCTCGGCTCCCTTTCCGAGCGCGAATTGAACGATATCGGCCTCACCCGCTGGGACGTCCTGGACGCCTACGACGCGCCCTCGCCTTCGGACGCCACCAAGGTGATCCTGGCCCATCGCGCCGTCCGCCAGGTCACGCGCCGCTTCGCCTGACACGTCATGCGCCGCTTCGCCTGAACCGCGTGCCGCTGCGCACCGGTAGTGGATGCGACACGGCCCATCCACCACATGCAGGCGTGGCGGGGGCGATGCCCCTGGTCTAAGAGGAGAGCACGGCGACGCGCTCGCGGCACCGGCCGCGGGCGACCCCACTCCTCATAGACCGGATCGACATGGCGAGCGCCTCCACCCATGTGAGCTTCCTGCCGCCGGTGCTGACCTTCCTGTCGGCGGCGGTGATCGGCGTGCCGATCTTCCGTCTCATCGGGCAGAGCGCGGTACTCGGATATCTCGTCGCCGGGGTCATCATCGGCCCCTTCGGCTTCTCGCTCATCGCCGAGCCGGAGACCGCCGCGAGCGTCGCGGAACTCGGCGTCGTCCTCCTTCTCTTCATCGTCGGGCTCGAACTCGAGATTTCCCGGCTGATTTCGATGCGGCGCGACATTTTCGGGCTCGGTGCGGCACAGCTGCTCCTCTGCACGATCTTGCTTGCCGGCGCCTGCGCCCTGTTCGGCCTCACCCTGGCCGCGAGCCTCGTCATCGGCGTCGCCCTCGCCCTGTCGGCCACCGCCGTCGCCCTGCAGCTCTTGGAAGAGCGCGGCGATCTCGGCACGCCCTATGGCGGACGCGCCTTCGCGGTGCTGCTGTTCCAGGACATCTCCGTCGTGGCCATCCTCGCCCTGATGCCGCTCCTCGCCTCCAGCGGCGGCACCGGCAACGACGAGTGGCTGGGACACGCGCTCGCCTCCACCGGAACCGTCGGGGCGGCGATCCTGGCCGTGGTGCTGGTGGGCCGCTACGGCCTCAATCCGTTCTTCAGCATGCTGGCGGCCAGCGGCGCGCGCGAGGTCATGACGGCGGCGGCCCTCCTCGTGGTCCTCGGCACCGCGATGCTGATGGAGCATGTCGGCCTGTCCATGGCGATGGGCGCCTTCCTCGCCGGCGTGCTTCTCGCGGAATCGAACTTCCGCCACCAGCTGGAGGCCGATATCGAGCCGTTCCGCGGCATGCTCCTCGGCCTGTTCTTCATGAGCGTGGGCATGTCCATCGACGGCGGCCTGCTGAAGAGCGCGTGGCCCGCCCTCCTCGGCGCGACGGCGGCCGCCATCCTGCTCAAGGTCGCCATCGTGGCCGGCCTGTTCCGCCTGTTCGGATCGCCCTGGCTCGATGCCGTGCGCGGCGCGGCGATCCTCGCGCCGGCGGGCGAGTTCGCCTTCGTGTTGCTTCCCGCCGGGTCCGAACTGGGGCTGATCGACCAATCCTCCACCCGGTTCGCCGTGGCGCTCGCCGCCCTGACCATGCTGGTCGGCCCCGTCGCCGCCAAGGCCCTCGACGGCTACCTGTCGCGCCACCGGCCGGACGCGGTGGAGCACGCACCAGACCAGATCGAGAGCACGGAGGCCCGCGTCCTCGTGGTCGGGTTCGGCCGTTTCGGACAGATCCTGACCCAGGTGCTCCTGGCCGAGGGAATCAGCGTCACCGTCATCGACAAGGACGTGGAGCAGATCCGTTCCGCCTCGCGCTTCGGGTTCCGCATCTATTACGGCGACGGCACGCGCCTCGACGTGCTGCGCGCGGCCGGAATCGGCCGGGTCGAGCTGCTCTGCATCTGTGTCGACGATCCCCAGGCGGCGCTGAAGATCGTCGATATCGTGCATGAGGAATTCACCGGAGTGCGCACCTATGTCCGCGCCTTCGACCGGATGCATTCCGTGGAGCTGATGAACCGCGACGTGGATTATCAGCTTCGCGAGACCGTGGAATCGGCCATCGCCTTCGGCCGCGCGACCCTGGAAGGGCTCGGCATCTCGGCCGAGGCCGCCGCCGCCACGGCGCAGGACGTGCGCAAGCGTGACGTGGCGCGCCTCGTCCTGCAGCAGGCCGGCGCCCTTCCGGAGGAAACGCGCTATATCGGCGGCAGCCCCGAGATCAAACCCGAACCCTTGACCCGTCCGCAGCGCCCGTCGCGCGCCCTCAGCGCCGAAACCAGAGATATTATCGGCCTGGAACAGCGCGAAGCCGCGACCCGCACGTTGCAAGTCCAGGATTCCCCATTGCAGGACACGCCAGCGGATGCCTGAAACGAGCGCGGCGGCGGTGGAACCCGCCGCCCGACGGGAGACGGGCCGTTTCGTCACGGGATCGATCCTGCGGCACGTCGTGGTGATGAGCGGGACGGGCTCGATCGGGCTGATGGCGATCTTCGTCGTCGACCTGCTCTCGCTGATCTATGTCTCGAAACTCGGCGACCCGACGCTCACGGCGGCGGTGGGCTTCGCCACCATCGTCCAGTTCTTCGCCATCGCCATCAATATCGGCCTGATGATCGCCGCCGGGGCCCTGGTCTCAAGGGCCATCGGCGCGGGCGACGAAGCGGGCGCGCGGCGGCTGGCCACATCCGCCTCGATCCACGGCATCATCGTCTCGGGCATCCTCGTCCTCGCCATGCTGCCGGTTCTGCCGACCATCCTGTCCTGGATCGGCGCCGACGCCGAGACGCTGCCCGTCGCCGAGCGCTTCCTCTGGATCGCCCTGCCCTCGAACCTGCTCATGGGACCGGGCATGATGTTCTCGGGCCTGCTTCGCTCCGTCGGGGCGGCGCGCCAGGCGATGTACGTGACGCTGGGCGGCGCCATCGTCACCGCCGGTCTCGATCCCCTCCTCATCTTCACGGCGGGGCTGGGGATCGACGGGGCCGCCATCACCACCTGCGTGGCGCGGGCGACCTTCGTCCTCGTCGGTCTCTGGGGCGTGCGCCAGCACCGGATGCTCGCCACGCCGAGCGTCGCGGATGTGATCTCGGACGCGCCCATCGTCTTCAGGATCGCCCTGCCCGCCGTGCTCACCAATCTCGCCCCCTCGGTGGCGAGCGCCTTCATCGCCCATGCGCTGGCCAAGTTCGGCGCCGTGGCGGTGGCCGGCAACGTGGTGATCGACCGGCTGACGCCGGTCGCCTTCGGCGGCCTCTTCGCCATGTCCGGCTCGATCGGGCCAATCCTCGGCCAGAACTGGGGAGCGGGGCGGTTCGACCGGATGCGCGGCGTGCTGAGGAACGGCGCACTGGTGACGGCGGTCTATGTCGTGGTGGTCTGGGCCGCGCTGATCGCCTTTCGCGGCCCCTTGACGGGCCTGTTCGAACTGACCGGCACCGCCGCCGACCTGTTCGTCTTCTTCTGCCTCGTGAGCGGAGGCGTGTGGTTCTTCACCGGGCTACTGTTCCTCGCCAACGCCTCGTTCAACAATCTCGGCTTTCCTTTCCTGTCGACCTTCCTCAATTGGGGCCGCGCCACCATCGGAACCGTGCCCCCGGCGCTTCTCGGCGGCTATCTCTATGGCCCCGAGGGCATCATCGCCGGGGTGGGGTTCGGCTCCGTCGCCTTCGGGGCGATCGGCATCGCCCTCGCCTTCCGGACGGTGACGCAGCTCGAGCAACGGGCCGGTTTCGCGCGCGAATTGGCCTCGGAGGCCGATGCGGATGCCTCCGGGGGCGATATTCCGGCCCCGGAGAGGCCGAACGCACTGGTTTAGAGCCGGGACGGGCATGATCTCGGGCTGGTAAGTACGACTGGGATGCGACAGAGTTCGCGTCTCGACAGCAGGCCGAAGCAATTCGGCCTGGCCGCGATGGGATCAAGAGGCTGCCGCCATGTTCAACCTGTTCGATCTCTTGCAGGCGCAGGGCGGCATGGACCCCAATGGTTTCATGGGCGCCAACGGTTTCGGCCAGCAATTCGGATTGTCGCCGGATCAGACCCGTCGGGCCATGGAAGCGCTGATGCCGGCCCTAACGCTCGGCCTCCAGCGCAACGCCGCCGCCGATCCCACCGGCTTCACCCAGATGTTCAGCTTCATGGACCCGGCCGCGCTCGCCGCCCCGCAGGCCAAGCCGCAGATGGATGCCATGATGCGCCAGCTCTTCGGCTCGCAGCATCTGAGCCAGGCCGTCCTGCAACAGGCAGCTGCGGTGAGCGGCGTGGCGACGCCCGCCCTCCGGCAGATGCTGCCGCTCATGGCCGGCATGGTCGTGGCGGGGATCGTCCACGTGATGATGAATCCGGGGCAGCCCGCTCCCCAGCCCGCGCCTCCCCCGCCCTCGCCCTTCGGCATCCCGACCCATCCCTATTGGACCGAGATGATGAACGGCTTCATGAAAGCGAGCGGTGCGATGCTGTCTTCGCCGATGCAGGCCGCCCCCCCTACTCGCACCGCCCCGGCACAGAAGAGCCTGCCGCCCGCACGCCTGTTCCCGGCGGCCCGACCGGCGCAGGATTCTTCCCCCACGCCCGAATCCCGTCAGGCCTCGGCCGGCGCGCAGCAAGGTGCCGCACTGAACCCGTTCGATCTGTTGCAGCAGATGTTTCAGTCCGGGCTGGAGGTTCAGCAGGAAAACGCGAGGACGATGCAGAGCCTGTTCGACAGCCTGTGGCGTGACGGCATGGCGTCCGTGGGCTCGTCGAAAGCCAACAACCCGACGCCGAACCGGCCCGGCCAGACGCGCCGCTGAAGCCGGCGCCGCACGAGACGCGCGGGGCACGAACGCTCAAATACTCCGGGTGAAAGCCTGCGCGACAGACTCGTAAAGCTCGCGGACCCGGTTGGTGTAATTCAGCAGCGCCGTGACGATCCCCAGGACGATCACGCTGGCAATCAGCGCGTATTCGATCGCGGACGTCCCACTTGTATCTCGAGCGAACCGCGAAGCGCTTTGTGAAAGACGGGACGGAGGGCCATCCGAGGACGCGATCGGCTTGGCGACCGTAGATGTCACATCGTTTTTTTCAGAAATCGTCATCGAGCGAGGCGATCCCTGAAGAAGCAGCGCCCGCCTTCCTACGACGAAAATCATTGCCGACGGTTTAAACAAATACCAGCGAAACGCCGTCGGACTTCCAATGGGTACGTGCCCCTCCGCCAACGCGACCAGGGGCTCGACATCCGGTTCGATGTGCCGCGATCCGGCAGCGACGGCCCAGCGCTTTCACCGCTCACATCGTCATTCAGCGTCACCGGGTTGCCCGGCCCCGAAGGGCCGAGCCAAAGGCGCGCTAGACATCACTATGCAGGACGAGACGGATCGGGTCTCGCCCTATCGAAAACGCGTGCCGCAAGCCCGCGACCGGGGCTGCCGTCCATCAAGCTTTTCCGGATTCCTTGCGCAGCGCGTCGATCCGTTTGGAGGCCTCGGCCTTGTCCAGATCCGGCTCGAACGAGTCGGGTGATTTCGCCTCCTCCGACAAGGTCTTGAGATAGGAAGCCTGCGCGCCGGTCATCGGCTCGTCGCCCGTGGTCCATTCGCTCGGATCCTTGATCCGGTTCGATGCATCGCCACCCGCCGTCTTCGGGTTCTCGTTCTCGTCCGTCGCCTGCTTCTTCGTCATCGCTCGACCTCGTTCATGAATTGTTCTCTCCATAACGAGGCGGTCGCCGATGAGTTCCGAACCCTGACCATCCCCGGGATGCGGGGTGTAAGCCTCACTCCGCCACGATCCTTCGTTCCGGCAACCGGCGGCCATATCGTTGGTGCCCCGCTAGAGCTGCGCCCGACCACGTTGGGTCGGGAGACATCTCCAGGCCTTTGTTTTGCCGCGCTCTTTTTCGCCGAACCGGGATCCACTTCGGCGGAGAGCGCTCTAGCCCGGCAGAAGTCCCGCCTGACGGTAAGTGTCGATCGCCGCATCGTAGACGGAGAGATCCGACCGGCTTCTCGCCAGAAGTTGCGCGCCGGCGATGGCCGCGAAGATGGCCCAGGCTCTCGACGTGGCGGTCTCGGCGGTAACCGGGGATGCGGCGGTCAGCTGTCTGCGGATCCAGGCCACGTTCACCTCGGCGAAAGCTCGTACCTCCGTCTTCACGTCGTCCGGCAGGTCGTCGTGCTCGGCGGCCATCATGCTGCCGAGGCAAATTCGGTTGTCGTTCTGGAGCGCCGTGCGGAACGTGTCGGGGTAGCGCCGCAGACAGGCGACCGGATCCGGACATGCGTCCGATAGGGCCTCCAGGGCAGCGAACGCATCTTCCCGGTAGCGCCGTGCCACCGCCGCCCCTAGGGCAGCCTTGCCGGGGAAATAATAGTGGATGCTCGCCGCCTTGATTCCCACCTCCTCCGCGAGATCGCGGAAGTTCAGGCCGCCATAGCCGCGTGCCTGCGCGGTCAGCCTTGCGGCGTTCAGGATCAGTTCCCGGGTGCTCTCGCTCATCCTCCGCTTCTACACCTGCATTCTATCGATTGGCAGGTAGACGTTGACGTGTCTTCATCGACCTGCATGGTGTATCTACCAACTGGCAGATAGAGAGTGTGCCGATGAAAATCTACGACCGTGAGGCGGGTCCCCATCCCGCACGAATCCGCATCGTCCTCGCCGAGAAGGGGCTGGAGGAGAGGATCGAGTTCGTCAGTATCGACCTCATCGCCGCCGAGCAGAAGCAGCCTGGTTTCCTGGCGATGAACCCGATCGGGAAGGTCCCGGTCCTCGAACTCGATGACGGGACGATCATCACCGAATCCACGGCGATCACGGAATATCTTGACAACCTGGACGGCCATCCGACCCTCACGGGTACGACACCGCGTGACAAAGGCGTCATCCACATGATGCAGCGGCGCGCCGAGATGATGCTGATCGATGCCGTCGACGATTATTTCCATTACGGCACCCCCGGCCTCGGCGGCGCGCTGCGGCCGTGGCGGATGCCGGATTGGAGCGGGGCCAAAGAATGGGGACAGCGGCGCGGCGCCTATGCCGTCGCCAACATGCCCTATTTCAACGATCTGCTGGCGAAGCAGCCCTTTCTCGCCGGAGACGGCTTCTCGATGCCGGACATCACCTTGTTCGCCGGGCTGATGTTCGCCGAGATCGTCGGCCTGCCGATCGCCCCGGAACTCACCGCCCTTCACGCCTGGCGCGGCAAGGTTGCCGATCGTCCGGCCGTGAAGAACCGCAGCGGACAGGTCCCGAGGCCGGAAGACCTGGCGCGATACGGCGACGCGGCTTAGGGCCTGTTCGGGCTGTTTTTCCAGGGCTTCGCCTCATCCTGCTGAGGTGCCGCATAGCGGCCTCGAAGGAGCCTTCCAGGGATCGCGTGACCACTGGAGGCCTCCTTCGAGGCCCGCTGACGCGGGCACCTCAGGGTGAGGAAATCTGCTTGGATGTTCGATTTCGCTTAGGATCGTCCGCTGAAAAATCCGAGCAGACAGGTGTCTGGGAGCTGCAGGCTTCCACACCGGGATCGTCCATCGCGCCCACTTGCGTGATGGACGGCGAGCCTCGTCACGAAGGACCAGCTCGATGGGAATCCCCGGTGAGCGAGGGCAAGGCGTCGTTCACGCCTCGTCCCCGCAAGCGCCTGCGACGTGGCCCCGCGAAGTGCGGTCCGAACTACGCCGCGACCGCCTTCGGCTGAACCTCGGCGGTGTAATCGTCCATGAGCGTCTTGGTCATGGACGCCGGGGTGAAGCGGTAGGGGCCGATTTCGGAGACCGGTGTCACTTCGGCAGCGGAGCCGGTGATGAAGCACTCGGAGAAGCCCTCCATCTCCTCGGGCTTGATCCTCCGTTCGATCACCTCGAAGCCACGCCGGTGGGCGAGGTCGATGACGGTCTGGCGGGTGATGCCGTTGAGGAAGCGGTCGGCGAGCGGGGTGTGGACCACGCCGTCCTTGATGAAGAAGATGTTCGCACCGGTGCATTCGGCGACGTAATCCTCCCAATCGAGCATCAGGGCGTCGGCATAGCCCTTGTTCTCGGCCCGGTGCTTCGAGATCGTGCAGATCATGTAGAGGCCGGCCGCCTTCGAGGCGGAGGGGATGGTCCGCGGATCGGGCCGGCGATAATCGGCCATGTCGAGGCGGATGCCCTTCATCTTGGTCTCGGGATCGAAATAGCTCGGCCATTCCCAGGCGGCGACGGCGAGATGGATGGTGTTGTTCTGGGCCGAGACGCCCATCATCTCCGAACCGCGCCAAGCGACGGGACGCAGGTAAGCGTCGGTGAGGCCGCTGGTCTTGAGCACGAGTTCCTTGGCCGCCTCGATCTCGGCGACGCCGTAGGGAATCGTGAAATCGAGATACTGCGCCGAGCGGAGCAGGCGCTCGGCATGCTCGTGGCTCTTGAAGATCCGTCCGCCATAGGCGCGCTCGCCCTCGAACACCGCCGAGCCGTAATGCAGGCCGTGGCTGAGCACGTGGATCTTGGCCTCGCGCCACGGCACCAGCACGCCATCGAACCAGATGGTGCCCTCGCGTTCGTCGAACGGGATCACGGACATGACGAATTCCTTGAAACCGCGGGCTCGCATCCGGGCGCCTGCGGGGTCGATCGATCGGGTTGGCGCGATGGCCAGGCAATGCCCCGCGCAGTATCCGCGAGGACGGAGGTCCGCAAGACGGCCGTTACGGCGAGCCGGTCCCGGGAGGCTTGACGGGTATCAACGCCCCTGAGATATGTCAACAACACTGACGTATATTGAGGATGTCGCCGGACGTGACGCGCCAATCGACCCTGGCAACGAGCCCGCCCCCCATACCCCCGTCCGGGGAGAATGACGGGCTGGCGGATTCAGGTCTCGCGCCCGAAGGCGTGCCCGTATCCGACAACGGCATCACCAACGATCTCGTCGAATTGCTGTTCTTCGCCTACCGCGACTTCGTCGGCGACCCGGACCGGATGCTGGCCGAATACGGGTTCGGGCGGGCGCATCACCGGGTGCTCCATTTCGTCTACCACTATCCCGGCCTGACCATCGCCGAACTCCTCGACATCCTGCGGATCACGAAGCAGAGTCTGAACCGGGTTCTCAAGGATTTGATCGAACAGGGTCACATCGTGCAGAAGACCGGCCGGAGCGACCGCCGGCAGCGTCTGCTCTATTGTTCGGAGACGGGCGCCACCCTCACGGCCGAGCTGACGCGGGTGCAGGTACGGCGGGTCGCCCGCGCCATCGCGGACCCGGTGGGGGATGGTCCGAAGGACGCCCGGGACAAGAGCGGATTTGCAGCGGCACAGGGGTTTCTCATGGCGATGATCGAACCCGAAGAGCGCGCGGCGGTGACGAGCCTGATGGCGCGGCGCGCCCGGAGCCGTCGCTGACATGGCATCGCCGGAACTGAAGGTCCGCGCCGAGCTTCCCGACCACGCGCCCCATATCCTCGTGGTCGACGACGACCGGCGGGTACGTGAATTGCTGTCGCGCTATCTCTACGAGCAGGGCTTCCGCGTCACCTCCGCCGGAAATGTCGAGGAGGCCCGGCAGCGGGCACAGAGCTTCGTCTTCGACGCCCTCGTCCTCGATGTGATGATGCCGGGCGAGAACGGTTTCGATTACGCCCGGCAGGTGCGCGAGACCTCGCGGGTGCCGATCCTGATGCTCACGGCCCGTTCCAACCCCAACGACCGGGTGATGGGGCTCGAGATCGGGGCGGACGATTACCTGCCCAAGCCCTTCGAGCCGCGCGAGTTGATCCTGCGCCTCAACAACATCATCAAGCGCCGCCCGGACGGCGCGCCGCCATCGGACCGCACCATCGCCACGGTGACGTTCGGGCCGTTCTCCTACCGGATCGACCGGGGCGAACTGCGCCGCGACGAGGAGACCATCCGCATCACCGAGCGCGAACGCGAGATCCTGACGATCCTGGCGGAGGCCAAGGGCGGCAATGTCGACCGCGACGTGCTGGCCGGGAATGGCGGGCTGGCCGCGGAGCGCACCATCGACGTGCAGATCAACCGCCTGCGCCGCAAGACCGAGGTCGATCCGGGCAATCCCCTCTTCCTCCAGACGGTCCGCGGCATCGGCTACCGCCTCGCGATCGATTAGACAGGACCCGCCATGGCCCTCGCCGGCCTGAACCTGTCGCGGATCAGAACCAGCACCGCCGCCGCCTGGCGCGCGAGACCGCATCCGCGCCGGATGTGGAAGAGGCTCGCGCGCGCCATCGGCAACGCCCTGCCGAAGGGGCTCTACGCCCGCTCGCTCATCATCATCATCGCGCCGGTGGTGCTGCTGCAATCGGTCATCGCCTACACCTTCATGGAGCGGCACTGGCAGCTCGTGACCCGCCGCCTCTCGGCGGCCGTGACGGCCGACGTGGCGGCGATGATCGACGTCTATGAGAGCTACCCCCAGGACAAGGACGCCGATACCCTCACCCGCATCGCCGGCACGCGGCTGAACCTCGACCTCGACATCCTGAAAGGGGCGAAGCTCCCCCTGCCGGGGCCGCGCCCGTTCTTCTCCATCCTCGACGAGACGCTCTCGGAGGAACTCGCCAAGCAGATCGGCCGGCCGTTCTGGATCGACACGGTGGGCCGGTCCAGCCTCATCGAGATCCGCGTCGAGATCCCGGACGGGGTGCTGCGGGTGACCGCGCGGCGGAGCATGGCCTACGCCTCGAACTCGCACATTTTCCTGCTCTGGATGAGCGGTTCGTCCCTGGTCCTGCTCGGCGTGGCGATCCTGTTCCTGCGCAACCAGATCAAGCCGATCCTCCGGCTGGCCGACGTGGCGGAAAGTTTCGGCAAGGGCCGCGAGATCGAGTTCCGGCCGCGCGGCGCCCGCGAGGTGCGACAGGCCGGCCACGCCTTCATCGAGATGAAGCGGCGCATCGAGCGGGCGATGGAACAGCGCACGACCATGCTCAACGGTGTCAGCCACGACCTTCGCACCATCATCACGCGGTTCAAGCTGTCGCTCGCCCTGGTGGAGCAGACCTCGGAGGTGGAAGACCTCCAGCGCGACGTCGACGAGATGAGCCGGATGCTGGAGGCCTACCTCGCCTTCGCGCGCGGCGATTCCGGCGAGGCCGCCGTGTCCACCGACATGCGGGCGATGCTGGACGACCTGCGCACTGACGTGGAACGTCTCGGCGCCCATGTGGCCGAGGTGGAGTTCGACGGCCGCGCCATGGTGACGCTGCGGCCGGACGCGTTCCGCCGCTGCCTGTTCAATCTCGCCGCCAACGCCGCCCGCTACGGCGAGACGGTGGCGATCCGGGGCCGCACGGAGGCACGCTCCTTCGTCGTCTCCATCGACGATGACGGCCCCGGCATCCCTCCCGAGAGCCGCGAAGAGGTGTTCAAGCCCTTCGTCCGCCTCGACGATGCGCGCCAGGATGCCGGCGGGTCGGGCCTCGGCCTCGCCATCGCCCGCGACATCGCCCGCGCCCATGGCGGCGACGTCGCCCTTCACGACAGTCCGCTGGGGGGATTGCGTGCCACCGTCCGCATCCCGGCGTGATGGTGGAGCGCCTGTGAATTTTGTTGCGTTCGGGGTGTCCCCTCGGGCGCAGTCCGATGCTATGACCGGTGCCGCTTTCAAGAGAAGGGCCGAACCCCGGTCCCGATACACGCGAGTACGCCATGAACCCGCTGGGTCCCGTCCTGATCGTCCTGCTCCTCCCGATCTCCGCCATCGGCCTCCTGCTCTACACCGATACCGGGATCGAGCCGGCGCTGTTCTCCGCCACGGTGAAGACCTTCGTCGCCCTGTTCGCCATCGCCGGGATTCTGTCCTACGGCGCGAGCCGGCTCGCCGCCCGCTCGGAAGGCTGACAACCGCGCCTCCGGATCGGCCCCATGGCGGGGCCGGTTCCCCGGTGACGCAACGGTGACGATGGGATCGAGGACGACATGAAGGCCGCCCTCGCTCGAATTCCCCTGCCCGCCCGGCCATGGACGGCACTCGCCCTCTGCCTCGCGGCGGGCGTCGCTGCGCTCTCCCCACTGGCCCTGGCCGCCGAGGAAAAGTCGGCCCCTCCGCCCGCGTCGATGCCGGAGCCGCCGGTTCGGCCCGCCGAGCTGAAGCCCGAGCCCGCGCCGACACCCGCGACGGTCCCGCCCCTGCCGGACGCTCCGACACCGCCCGAACGCCCGGCCGAACTCACGCCCCCTGCCCCGGCCGCCTCGGAGACGGGCCCGGCCGCGGAGATGCCGGCGCCGCCACCGCGCCCGGCCGAACTCTCGACGCCGCCGGCCTCCACGCCCGCCCTCACGCTGACGGTCGCCCCCCTCGACGACACCGCCTGTCGCAAACGCCTCGAACGGCTGGGGGCGGTCTTCGAGGCGCTGCCGCCGATCTCGAACGGCCAATGTGGCGCGGAGAAGCCGTTGAAGCTCAGCCGTCTGTCCGGCGAGGTGACGCTCACCCCGCCCGCGACCCTGGTCTGCAACACCGCCGAAGCCCTGGCGCGCTGGACCACGGAGGCCCAGGAAGCCTCGGAGCGCATCCTGAAGGCTCCGCTTCGGAACCTCTCCATCGGCACGTCCTACGAGTGTCGCGGCCAGAACCACGATCCCGACGCCAAGCTCAGCGAGCACAGCTTCGCCAACGGCGTGGACATCATGGGCTACGGCTTCGAAGGACGGGCACCGATCCAGGTCGGAGCCGGTCTCGACGGTGCGCCGGAGGCGACGTTCCAGGCCGCGACCCGGGCCAAGGCCTGCGCCTTCTTCCGCACCGTGCTCGGGCCGGGGTCGGATGCCTCCCACGGCAACCACCTCCATCTCGACGAACGCGAGAGGAATGCGGGACATCGCCTCTGCCAATAAGACTTGGTCTCTGCCAGTAGGAGCGGTGGAACGCCGAGGGGTCGGACCGGCTTGAAGGAACGAAGCTGTCGATCCCTAGGCGAAAGTTGATCTCCCGATGCCCCATCTGCCCCTGCCGAGCGCCGTCGCGCTCATGGCTCTTGTCTGCCTCGCGGCTCCGAACGCGGCAGTGGCGAAGCCGGCGGGAAACACATCCTCGGAGTCCAGCAAGGCGAGCTCCGACAAGGAGGCTCCCGGCGAGGCCCTGACCGCCGAGGCGATCAACGGCGCGACCTTCTCGGCGCCAGAGACGCCCGAGGGTGGCGGCAAGAAGGAGAGCAAGAAAGCGCGGGCGAAGGGCAAGGACAAGCGTCCTCAGCCGCTGCTGGTGAAAGTCCAGGTGCTGCTCGACCGGGCGCATTTCTCCCCCGGCGCCATCGACGGGCGGGACGGCGAGAACATGCGCAACGCCCTGTCGGCCTTCGCCGTGGCCCAGGGGCTGCCTGCGAGCCAGACCCTGAACCAGGAGCTCTTCGACAAGCTGGCCGTCTCCAGCGCCGACCCGGTGGTCGCCACCTACACGATCACCGACACCGACGCCTCGGGCCCCTTCGCGGAAAAGATCCCCGCCAAGATGGAGGAGCAGGCCGATCTCGAGGCGATGAACTACACCAATCCGCGCGAGATGCTGGCCGAGCGATTCCACATGTCGCGCGACCTCCTCAGCGCCCTGAACCCCGACGCCGCCTTCGACAAGGCGGGCACCGGCATCGTCGTGGCGGCGGTCCCTCCGCTCGAGACCGGCAAGCCGGCGAAGGACGAGGCGAAGTCCAAGAGCAAGTCCAGCGGCAAATCTGAAGACAAGGCCCGCGACGCATCGGACGGCAAATCCGCGGACAAGCCGGCTGCGGACAAAGGCACGGACACGTCGAAGAAGGACGATGCGCCCAAGAGCGACGATACCTCCAAGAAAGATGACGCCCCAAAGAAGGATGACGCCCCGAAGAAGGACATCGTGCGGGTCGAGGTCGACAAGGTCACCAGGCATGTCCGAGGCTTCGGCGAGGACGGCATCCTACGGGCCTATTACCCCGCCTCCATCGGCAGCGCCGAGAAGCCGGCCCCCTCCGGCGAGGCCAAGGTGAAGGGCGTCGCCTTCGCGCCGGTCTACACCTACAACCCGAAATACGCGTTCAAGGGCGTGAAGACGAACAAGACCTTCTCGATCCGCCCCGGCCCGAACAACCCGGTCGGCATCGTCTGGATCGACCTGTCGATCCCGTCCTACGGCATCCACGGCACGCCAGAGCCGGAGAAGGTCGGCAAGACCGAATCCCACGGCTGCATCCGCCTGACCAACTGGGACGCCCGCGACCTCGCCACCCGCATCGAGCGCGGCGCGAAGGTGGTGTTCAAGGACGAGTGAGGCGACTTGGGCGTAGAGTTGGGACGTGCGCAGTTCGAACGGAGGAGGGGCAGGCTCCGGCCCGAGCAGCTCGTGAGTAAGTTGGCTCTCAGGCCACCGAGCGGGATAGAGAGCACGACCGGAGGAACGGAGGTTCACTGTATAGCCCTGATTTCAATCGTATTCATCGAGAAATAGTTTAAATTTATTAAGGCTCTTGACGGCAGCGTGGTCGACATAAAACCACAGGGTATTCGTCAATGTACCGCGCCCTTCTCTGCCTAAGCGCGCAGCACGACGCCTGGGTCTTGCCCCTTGCTGCTATCGTATGCTGGGTTTCAAGCCATACCGCGCTGCGGCTTGCCCGCCAGTCAACTAAGAGCCGGGGCCTGGAACCTTTGGCGTGGCTGTTGGCGGCGGGTTTCTCAGCTGGAGCCGGGGTCTGGAGTACGCATTTCATCGGTATGCTCGGTTATGATCCGGGACTCGTCGTCAGCTACAATACGCGCTTGACGCTGCTATCCTTGATGGCAGCCATACTGGCGTCGGTGGTCGCACTGGCGTTCGGACGTTGGGCCACCAATTCAGCCATGGCGGCGGGCGCCGGGATCGTTCTCGGGTTGGGCGTGGCGGCCATGCATTTTATCGGCATGGCGAGCATCCAGCTTCCTGGAGCTTTTGCCTGGGATCGAACGCTCGTCTTCGCCTCGGTGCTGATCGGTTGTAGCTTTTCAGCCGCCGCATTCGTCGCTTTCAGGCATCGGGGGCTGAAATATCCGATCGGTGTCGCTGCGACGCTTCTGACCGTCGCGATCGCGGGATTGCACTTCACCGCCATGGGCGCTGTGCAGATCACCCCTGACGGAGCGGAACCTGCTTCGGTGTCTGGGCTGCCGCGTCTCGCCCTCGCCTCCGGCATCGCCGCGGTCATGCTTGCGATCCTGGGCTTTGCCGCGCTCGCCCTGTTCGCCGACCGCATGCGCCGCGCCAATCGCGCCTTGCGGACCAGCGAGACCGCATTACGGATCAGCGAAGAGCGTCTTGCGCTCGCCCTCGATAGCGGCAGCGACGGCCTTTGGGACTGGGATGTCGCGACAGGAAAGGTCTGGTTCTCAGACCGCTCGCAGACAATGCTCGGCTACGAGCCGGGCGGGATCGAGGGTCATGTGCGGTCCTTGATACGACTTACGCACCCTGACGACATCGAGCAGTCTCGAAGGCAGCTGGCCGACCACATAGAGGGGAAGACGAAGATCTACGAATGCGAGCAACGCGTCCGCAACAAAAGCGGTGCCTACACGTGGGTCCTGTCGCGCGGCAAGATCGTCGCGCGTGATGCCACAGGGGCTCCACTCCGCATCGTCGGCACACAGATCGACATCGCGGCGCGCAAACAGGCGGAGCAGCAGATCGAGTATCTGGCGTTGTACGATGCGCTCACCGGATTGCCCAACCGCACCCTATTTTGGGATCGCCTCGACCGTGAAATGGTGAGCGCGGAACGACGCGGACACTTCTTCGCGGTGCTCGCCTGCGATCTCGATCGTTTCAAATCCGTGAACGACAGCATGGGACACCCGGCGGGCGACACCCTTCTGCGCAAGGTCGCTGAACGGCTTACCGCGGCGATCCGTGAGGGAGACACCGTCGCTCGGCTCGGCGGCGACGAGTTTGCGATCGTTCTCAGAGGACTCGACCATCCGCAGAATTCCAGCACTACAGCGCAGCAGGTCATCGACGCCGTGAAGCTGCCTTTCGATATCGAGGGCCGCGCAGTCAGTGTCGGGATCAGTATTGGCATCGCGCTGGGGCCGCAGGATGGCTGCAATCCGGACCAGTTGTTCAAGAATGCCGATATCGCGCTCTACCGCGCCAAGGCCGCAGGTCGGAGCACTTACCGCTACTACGAGCCCGAGATGGATGCGGCGATAGCCGAACGCAATGCGCTCGAACTAGACCTTCGCGAAGCCGTTCGGCTGGGTGAGTTCGAGTTGTACTACCAGCCGATCATCCGCCTCGAGAACGATATATTGAGCGGCTTCGAGGCGCTCATGCGTTGGAGAAGTCCTTCGCGGGGCCTCGTCTCGCCCGGAGACTTCATTCCACTGGCCGAAGAAATCGGCTTGGTCGTCCGGCTCGGCGCCTGGGCCCTGAAGGAAGCATGCTGCGAAGCGGCGAGATGGCCCGGCGACCTCAAGGTCGCCGTAAACGCCTCAACCGTGCAATTCGCCGAACTTGGTTTGGAGCATGCTGTTGTGACGGCGCTGGCGACGTCAGGTCTGCCGCCGCATCGTCTCGAGCTCGAAATTACCGAGAGCGTGCTGATGAGCGACACGGAAAGCGCAATCCGTTGCCTGCATCGGCTGCGTGAGCTTGGAGTACACATAGCCCTCGATGATTTCGGCACCGGCTTTTCGTCCTTGAGTTATCTGCGGCGATTCCCATTCGACAAGATCAAGATCGACCGTTCCTTCATCCACGAAATCGGCAATGCCGATACGGCCGCGATCGTGCGCGCCATCGTCGGCCTCGCTGAACGGCTGGGCGCGAGCATCACCGCCGAGGGTGTCGAGGACGAAATGCAGCTTGCCCACGCACGTGGAGAGGGTTTCACAGAGGCACAAGGCTACTTGCTGAGCAAACCACTTTCAGCGCGCGATGCTCTTCAATACGCCCGTGCTTCGAAAGATCTTGTGGCCTGATACCGCGTTTTCTTGTTCCACGCCGGCTACGAAGAACTGATGTTTTCGGGCACGCGACGTCCAGCATCAACGGCAACGTCTGCTTCGGGACGCAAGGCCAGGCCCCTACCGCGACGGTCCGGCAACGTTACCGGCTTCCAACGTCCGGCGATCTGAGCCGTTGGCGGGCCGATAGGGCCGTGAAAGCCAAGATCGATTGGGTGGCAATGGCATGTCTACGATTTGTGCCGCCGCTCGATATCCTCGTTCAGCATCGGACCGACGAGGTGATCTCCGAGGCGAGCACCACTGGGGAGAGCTGTCGGGGAGCCCCGCTCCCCCTCAGGCTTCTCCTTGCCGACAACTTCGAGCGGTCCATGCAAGACGGCAATCCGCCCCGGACCGTCGCGCAAGAAGGCATTGAGGCGGCCCGTGAGCGCATCGGGTCCAACCTTTGGCCCGGTGACCAATCCGGTCGGCGTGCCATCCTCGGCTGCCCTTCACTCCGGCGGCTTTATCGCGTTTCGCCCTCGGCAGCTTCGCGTCCCAGTTGATGCAGGGGAACTCTCACATCCTGTCGGCTAGATCGTTTGTCTGCACCAATGCGGATCATCGAGCTTTCTCCGCGCTATGTGCATCAGATCGTCCCGAACGGACTGGGTCGCGCTGAACGGGATATCGAAGTTCAGGCTATGATAAATCAGGCCGAGGACGGTGCTGTAGTCGGGATCGTCAGCGCTGCGGTCGATGAAGTTCAAGACCCATCGGTAGACGGATTCATGGTCCGACGGAGAGGAATCGTCCCCGACGACCAGCCGACCTCCGGTGATCCACTCGCTCCGCAATGCCGCGATGTCCTGCGCCGTCGGGTTTGTCATACCGCCTCGTGACGTTCGAACAGGCCCGGCAGCGACCGCGCCGAGTGTCTGAACTCATCATCCCCAGCCGACCACCTCATCCCGAGGTGCCGAAATGCAGCGGAGGCCTCGAAGGAGCCTTCCAGTTCGCGTAGCGGGTTCTGGAGCCCTCCTTCGAGGCCGCTACGCGGCACCTTAGGATGAGGTTAATGCTTGGGACAAACAACTCAAACAGGCTCTGACCCGTCGCCGATTTCATATCGCCGAACCGGTGAGCGTCTTCGAAACCCGCTCAGTGCCGCGCCCGGTCCGCCGAAACCAAACTCCCCAGCCCGAGCAGCACCGCGTCGCAGAGGAAGGCCAGGGCGGCGGTGGCGAGCGCCCCCTGCAGCATGGGCAGGACGTTCTGGTTCTGCAGCCCGGCGACGATGGGCGTGCCGAGGGTGGAGGCTCCCGCCAGGGCTCCCACCGCCGTGGTGGCGATGGCGAGGACGAGGGCCGTGCGCAGGGCATCGACGAGGCCCGGCAGCGCCAGGGGCAGTTCCACCCGGAGCAGGACCTGGATCGGCGTGAAGCCCAAGGCCTCCGCCGCCTCGCGGGCCTCGGGCGAGACCGATTCCAGCGCGCCCACCGTGCCGCGCAGGACCGGCATGATGCCGTAGGCCACGAGGGCCAATAGGGTCGGCGGCCCGCCGAAGCCGAGGATGGGCAGGGCCAGCGCCACCATCACCACCGGCGGCACCGCCTGCGCGGCGGCGGCGATGCCGTCGATGCCGCCGCGCAGGGGCGCGGCGACCGCGCGCGTCACCAGGATGCCGAGACCGAGGCCGAGGGCGGCCACCAGGGCGAGCCCGAGCGCGGCGAGGCCGAGATGATGCGTCGCGAGGGCCAGCAACCGTTCCGCGCTCAGGCCCCGTCGCGGCTCCTCGCCGAGGCCGGCCACGATCCAGGCGGCCAGGGAGGGATGGCTCATCGCCGCGAAGATGGCTCCGACTAGGAGGATACCGAAGGCCGGGCGTAGGCGGTGGGTCATGCGCGCCACCTCGCACGGCAGCTTGCCTCCATCGCGCTCAAGGCCGCTTCTGCCGCCAGCGACAGGGCGACGATGGGGATGGCGCCGAGGAGGATCAGGTCGGGCGCGAACTGGGCCATGCCGTCGAAGACGATCCGCCCGAGGCCGCCCGCGCCGATGAGGGCGCCCAGTGTCGCGAGGCCGAGGCTCTGGACCGTCGCGACCCGCAAGGCTCCCACGAGCACCGGCGCGCCGAGCGGCAGCCTGACCTGCTGCAGGATCTGCCCCCTCGTCAGGCCGATGGCCTCGGCGGCATCGATGGCGGCGGGGTCGGCGGAGCGCAGGGCCGTGCCGATCCCGCGCCAGAGCGGAAGTAGTAGGTAGGCGGCGATGCCGATGAGGGCGGGCCATGGCCCCAGCGCCGAGAGACCGAGATCGCGCAAGGCCGGCACGGCGCGGACCAACCCGGAGACCAGGGCGACGAGGCCGCCGAATAAGGCGACGGCGGGAATCACCTGTATGCCGCTCACGACGAGCCCGACGATTCCCTCCCCCGAGCGCCAGAGCGACAGAATCACCGCCGCCGGAAGCGCCAGGACGATCGCCCCGCCCGACAGGAGCAGATGCTCGGCGACGGCCTGGTGGAGCGCCTCCCGCCGCCCGGCATATTCCATGACCAGCGAGAGCCGGTCCAACCCGCCGCCGTGCCACGCCGCGATCAGGATTCCCGCGACAGCGAGGGCGGCGAGCAGACCGAGACCGCGGATCCGGGCGCGTCCGATGCTGGCTCCGGCGAAGGCCAGGAGGCAGGCCGAGGCCATCCAGAAGCCGGAGCCGAGGCTGGCTCTCGCGGCGGGCGGCATGGAGGCGAGGCGACGAGTGGCCTCCGCCCCGAGGCCGAGCAGGAGGAAAGCCCAGGCCGCCGCGAAGAGGCCGACGGCGAGCAGACCACCCATGCGTCGGGGCAGCGTCGCGAGAAGGACGAGACCGGCCAGCGACAGCAGCAAGACCAGGCCGATCGATCCATCCCCAAACCCGGACGCAACCACGGGAGCGCCGGGCAGGAGCCGATTCGGCGCGATATCGAGCAGCGCCATCCGATGGAGGAATGCGATGAGAAGGCCGGCCCCGAAAAGCCCGGCCGATGACGCATGAAAAGCCGCCCGATGGCGGTTCGAACGCCAGTCCGATTCCGCTCTCATCCGATCAGCCCGCGCTCCGTGAGGTCGTCACGTGCGACCTTTTCCGCGATCTCGCCGTCGATGGTGATCCGCGCGTTCAGCCGGCGAAGGGTCGGTGCGTCGAGACCGGCGAAAATGCGGGCCAGGGCCGGACGGATCGCCGGAAATCGCTCCAAAGCGGCGGCGCGGATGACCGGCGCGACCTCATAGACGATCTGGGCCGCAGCGGGATCGCTCATCACCACGAGGTCCAGGGCAGAGAGGGCCCCATCGGTGCCATAGACCATCCCGGCATTGACCCCGCTGATCCGCTGTGCCGCCGCCCGCGCCGTCACCGCCGTATCGCCACCGGGCAGGCTGATGATGCGGTCGAGGGGCAGGCTGAAACGGTAGGCCGCCTCGAAGGACGGCAAAGCCGCCGGGCTCTCCACGAACTCGGTTGACGCGGCCAGCAGGATCAGGCCGTCATTCGCCACCTTGGCGAAATCCGCCATCGTGACCAGATGCCGCTCCCGCGCGAAATCGCCGTTGAGGGCGATGAGCCAGGTGTTGTTGGCGGGCGCCCTGGCGAGCCAGATCAGCCCCTTTTCGGCATCGCTCCGCCGGATGGTCTCGTAGGCGTCCTGAGGGATCTTCCAGGCAGGATCGGCCTCGGTGCCGGTGAAGAACGCTCCGTTTCCGGTATATTCCGGGTAGATATCCACGTCGCCGGACAGCAGGGCGCCGCGGACGATCAGGGTCGGGCCGAGGCCGAGCTTGCGCACCACCGGGACGTTGAGATGCTCGAGCGCCAGGGCGATCATCGCCCCCGTGAGCGCTCCCTCCGTATCGCTTTTCGAGGCCACGACGAGGGGCCGCTCAGCTCGGACAGGAGATGCAGCCGCGAAGGACGCCGCGCCCAGCATTACCAGGGCGCCGCGACGATGAGTGGTCATGAGGCCGCGCCCTCGCTTGCTCCGCATGCCACAGGTATCGGCGATGTGCGTGAAAATGTATCGTCCGATAACATTAACCCGATCCTGAACCGCCGAGGCCACTTTCTGCGCCTTGACACGCCAAGCGGAACGGGCGACGGCTCGACCGTTGCCGCAGGAGCCATACGTCATTCCCGCCACCCCGACAGATGGCAAGCCTGCGAGGCTACGGATGACGGCACCGTTCCGGGCAGGAACGAATCGAAGGGAAGAATCCCCAGCGTGAGTGCTGAACAGAACGACACTCTCCTCGACGGCGCCAGGGTTCTGGTGGTGGAGGACGAAGCGGCCATCTCGATGCTGCTCGAAGACATGCTGCTCGACTTCGGGTGTACCGTAGTCGGTCCCGCTGCGCGTCTTGCGACGGCTTTGGAAATGGCTCGGAACGAGACCTTCGAAGTCGCGATCCTCGACGTCAACGTCGCCGGCGAGCCGATCTATCCGGTGGCCGAAGCGATCACCGAGCGCGACCTGCCCATCGTCTTCTCGACGGGCTACGGCGGCGCGGGGATTCGTGAGCCGTTCCGTGATCGTCTCGTGGTCCAGAAGCCATTCAGCCAGGCCGATCTGAAGCGCACCCTGATCGCTGCCCTCGCAGCAGCGAAGAAATAAGCCTCGGTCGACCTCGCTCGGGCGCTGTTCTTGGCTGATGGCCTCGTGTCAGCAGCGACCGCTCTTCCAGAGAGTACAGCGGCGCCTGCAGCCCTGCCCCATCAAGCTCGTGGGCGGGTCCGGACACGACACAACTCCGTCCTCGGATGGAGGGTTACCTCTCGGCTCAGAGTCCCTCGATCGTGAAGGCGTCAGGGAGATGGCGCGGCCAAGTCCTTGGCGCAACGAACACCGCATCCGCCCTGAACGTCATCCCCCCGTAGCGGGGATTGCGCGTGATCCAGGCACGCACGGCGCGGGAAAACCGGGCGCGTTTCTTTGCATCGATAGCGACCAGCGCAGTCTCGAGATTCGCCCTTGCCTTCACCTCTACGAAAGCAACGGTATCGCCCCGGCGTAGGACCAGGTCGATCTCGCCGCCATTCGCGCTGAAGCGGCGGGCCAGAGGGCGATAGCCCTTCATGATCATGGCGAAGAGGGCCAAGGTCTCGCCGGACTGGCCGCGCAGGTAGGTGGCGCGCCGCCGTCCTTTCGCATCGAGGAGCTTAGACGTCCGCATCGGTACGTCTGGCGAGGACGAGAGCCCGGGCATAGACGACCCGGCGGGGCTGGCCGGTGGCATCGGCCACGAGAGCAGCGGCATCCTTGATCGAGTGACGCGAAAGCGCGGCCTCGATTGCCGCATCGAGACCGGCCTCGACCTCCTCCTCCGGCGGTTCTTCCGGATTGGTCCCGATCACCACCACCACCTCGCCCTTGGGAGCCCCCTCCTCGGTGAACGTCTCGGCTAGGGTCGCGAGGGTGCCGCGCCGGATCGTCTCGTAGAGCTTGGTGAGTTCGCGGGCGACCGCCGCGGGCCGGCTCCCTCCGAGGATCGCGGCGGCATCCACTAGCATTTCGGGCAGGCGGTGGGGTGATTCGAACAGCACCAGCGTTCCGGGGATCTGCCCGAGCGCCGCTAGGCGATTGCGCCGGGCACCGGATTTCTGCGGCAGGAAGCCTTCGAAAAAAAAACGGTCGGTGGGCAGGCCCGCCGCGACGATGGCGGTCATCACCGCCGATGGACCGGGGATAGGCGTCACCGCAATACCCGCCTCGATCGCAGCCTGGACAAGCTTGAAACCCGGATCCGACACCAGCGGCGTCCCGGCATCCGAGACCAGGGCCAAGGCATCGCCGTTCTGCATCCGTGCGATCATCCGCTCGCGGACAGCCGCGTTGGAATGCTCGTGATAGGCGACCAGCGGCGTCGTGATGCCGTAATGCATCAACAGCGTGCGGGTGACGCGGGTGTCTTCGGCGAGCACCGTATCCGCCGCCGCCAGAGTCGCGAGCGCGCGGAACGACACATCCTTGAGGTTGCCGATCGGGGTCGCCACCACGTGCAGGCCAGGGTCGAGCGGTTCCGCCTCTGCCGCGAGGCCGAAGGCGGTGAAGGTCGAGATGGGCTTGGCCGGATCGTGGACCGCCCTGGAGCGGCGCGTCCGATTGTCGATTCTCTGAGTCATGAGGCAGACATTGCCACGGGGACACGGGCCGGAGGAATGCCTGCACCGGGGGTGTCGCGACATTTACTTTTGTCGTCCAGGCTTTAACCGTGCGCGCATCGGGCGTGAGATGCGGATCGGCGACGAGGAGTACCGTGCAATGGAGAAAAGCCTTGCAAGGGGCCACCGTCCGGCAATGCCCGTTTGGGCGATGGCGGTGGCGATTCTTCTGCTCGCCGGGGGGCTCAGCGGCTGCATCGGCGGCCCCGATGGCGGCCCACGCGCCACGAAAGCCGCTCCTGACCCGGATATCGCCGCCGCTGGCGATCCGCAGGCGCCGTCACCGGGCGCGATGAAGATCGGCACGGGCTCGGTCAAGATCGCCCTCATCCTGCCCCTGTCCGGTCCCGGTGCAACCGTCGGAACGGCCCTCCGCAATGCGGCGGAACTCGCCGTCGAGGATTTCCAAAAGCCCGACCTGCAGATTCTGGTGAAGGACGATCGCGGATCGCCCGATGGCGCACGCGAGGCGGCCCATGCCTCCCTGTCCGAGGGCGCCGAACTGGTGCTCGGCCCCCTGTTCGCGGCCAATGTCCAGGCGGCTGCCGGCGTCACGCGCGCAGCGGGCAAGCCGATCATCGCCTTTTCCACCGATGCGAGCGTCGCGGCACGCAGTGTCTATCTCCTCAGTTTCCTGCCGCAGACCGAGGTGGACCGGGTAGTCGACGAGGCGGTGGCAGCCGGGCGACGCTCCTTCGCCGCGCTGATTCCCGAGAGCAGCTACGGCAATGCCGTCGAGGCACAATTCCGTGAGGCGGTGGCCAGAAAGGGTGCTCGGCTGGTGGGAATCGAGCGATATGCGCCTGGCGCGCCAGCTCCAGCTATTTCGCGCCTCGCGGGCCTCATCAATGGTTCTGGCGCTCAAGCTGACGCTCTGTTCCTGCCGGAAAGCCCGGAGGGCTTGGCCATCGTCGCACCGGCGCTCGCCAAGGCGGGATTTTCTCCCAGCCGAGTGAAGCCCATCGGCACGGCGGTGTGGAACGACCCGCGCATTTTCGCCCTGCCTGCCCTGCAGGGCGGCTGGTTCGCAGCGGCCGATTCGAAGGGATTCAGCGATTTCTCACAGCGCTATCAGGCGCGGTTCGGCACTGCACCTCCGCGTGTGGCGACGCTGGCCTACGACGCTGTCTCGCTCATGGCAGCGCTGTCGCGGCAATATGGATCTCAGCGCTTCGCCGACGCGACGCTGACGACGCAGGCCGGCTTCTCGGGGATCGACGGCACCTTCCGCTTCCGGCCGGAGGGGGTAAGCGATAGGGCTCTAGCCATCTACGAAATCCGCAGCGGCGCACCGGCTATCGTGAGCCCGGCCCCGCGCACGCTCGGCCCCTCTGGCACCTGATCCGGCTTGTGCGTCAAGTATGGTCGAGAAAGGCTGCGCAGAAGGTAGCACTGGCCGGCCATGCACCCTGGTCAATGTGATAGATCATGAGCAAGCGGACGGGGGCCAGCATCAGGCAGCGAGTTCCGCCACCACGGCGTTGAGAACCGGCGCACCGCGCGGGGTCGCGGCGATGCGGCCTCCGTCCAGGCGGGTGACGAGCCCGTCGCCGATCAGAGCCTCGACACGCGCCGCATCGATGGGACGGCCTTTCAGCATCGCGTAACGGTCGGGGTCGACGCCCTCCTTGAGGCGCAGACCCATCATAAGGAACTCATCGCCCTGGTCGGCACATGAGAGTGCTTCGGTCTCGATGATGCCATGACCGTTGCGCTCGACCTGAGCAAGCCACGCCTCCGGCGCCCGCTCAGTGACGGTGCCCATCCGCCCTTCTTCCGTCACAAGCCGGCCATGCGCGCCTGGACCGATGCCGGCATACTCGCCGTAGCGCCAGTACAGGAGGTTATGACGCGATTGCGCGCCGGGGCGAGCGTGATTGGAAATCTCGTAGGATGGGAGGCCCGCGGCGTCGCATACCTCTTGCGTCACATCATAGAGTGCCCTCGCCATGTCGTTGTCCGGTGGGACAAGCTTGCCGGCCGCATGCAGGCCGAAGAACGGCGTGCCGGGCTCGATGGTGAGTTGGTAGAGGGACAGGTGCTCAGCCGCCCGCGCGATGGCCTCCTTCAACTCGGCCCGCCACGCCGATGCGCTCTGGTTCGGCCGCGCATAGATGAGATCGAAGGAGTAGCGTTCGAAGTGGGCAGCCGCCGTCTGCACCGCCGACATTGCCTCCGCGGCCGTATGGAGGCGCCCCAGCGCTTTCAGGGAGATGTCGTCCATGGCTTGGACACCGAGCGAGACACGGTTCACCCCCGCGGCCCGATAGCCGCGAAAGCGACCGGCCTCGACGCTCGTGGGATTGGCCTCCAGCGTGACCTCGATATCGGGGGCCGCCCCCCAGGCATCGTCAATTGCCTCGAGAAGCCCCGCCACGGTTGACGGCTGCATGAGGGACGGCGTGCCGCCGCCGAGGAAGATGCTGGAAACCGTGCGGCCCGGAACGCGCGCCGCGACATGGGCGATCTCGGTCCGGAATGCCGCCAGGAAACGTCCTTCATCCACCGGGGCATGGCGGACATGGCTATTGAAGTCGCAATAGGGGCATTTCGAAGCGCAGAAAGGCCAATGGATATAGATTCCGAACCCGGCGTCGCGGGTCGGGTGGTCCGGTCCTGAAGAGTCGGTCATTCAACGGATGTGCGCGCGGATAACAGTTTTGGCAATGGTCCCGGAGACATCCCGCGCTCAGCCTACGCCCCCTTCTTGGATTCATCCGCCACAAGAAGGTCTCGGTGAGAGACCGTTGCGGCCGTCGATGAATCCACCTGCTCCCGTCGGCACGACTGAGATCAGGGTCATCCAATCTCAATCTAGACGAGACCGGTCAGACCGGACGCTGCAGGCAACTTTGGGCCAGCAGCACGAAGGCCCGTGCCCGGTGCGACAGCGCATTTCCGCTCTGCCAATCGACACCGTGCTTCTCCTCTGAGGAGATCTCACCGAAGGTTCGGTCGTAGCCGTCGGGCAGGAACATCGGGTCGTAGCCAAAGCCTTGTGAGCCGCGCGGCTCTACAAGATCGCCGAAGACGCGGCCTTCGAACGTTTCGGTGTGGCCATCGGGCCAAGCGATGACGAGGGCCGAGACAAAATGAGCCCGGCGGGTCGTGGCTCCGCGCTTGTCGAGCTCGGCCGCGATGCGAGCCATCGCACTGGAGAAGTCTTTGCTCGACCCCGCCCAGCGGGCGGAGAACAGTCCGGGTGCGCCATCGAGGGCGTTGACGCAAAGTCCGGAATCGTCAGCGAAGGCGGGCAGGCCCGAAGCCTGCGCCGCAGCGATAGCCTTGATCGCTGCGTTCTCCGCGAACATCGTCCCGGTCTCCTCGGGCTCCGGCAAGCCGAGTTCGCCGGCAGAGACGGCCTCGACACCGAAGGGCATCAGCAGCTCACGCATCTCCACGAGCTTGCCGGCATTATGAGTGGCGATGACAACTCGCCCGGTGAGAATGCGCGGCGCGCTCATGCGATCGCCTGCTTCTGAAGGGCGACGAGTTGCTCGACGCCGCCGCGGGCTAGGCGCAGCAACTCGATGAGTTCGGCTT
This sequence comes from Methylobacterium sp. AC832, assembly GCF_979256025.1. Classification (NCBI taxonomy): domain Bacteria; kingdom Pseudomonadati; phylum Pseudomonadota; class Alphaproteobacteria; order Hyphomicrobiales; family Methylobacteriaceae; genus Methylobacterium; species Methylobacterium sp. AC832. Next base: position 723,362 of record NZ_CEEDMV010000001.1, on the reverse strand, counting down.
CCGAAAAGGGCTTTCCCTCGGCGGTGCCCTGCACCTCCACGAGGCCGCCGGAGCCGGTCATGACGAAATTCGCATCGGTCTCGGCGGCCGAATCCTCGGCGTATTCGAGATCCAACACGGGGGTGCCTTTGTAGATGCCGCAGGAAATGGCGGCGACATGCTCACGTAGGGGATCGACGGAAATGATGGAGCGCCCGCGCATCCAGGTGAAACAATCATGCAGGGCGATCCAAGCGCCCGTGATCGCGGCAGTGCGAGTGCCGCCATCCGCTTGAATCACATCGCAATCCACGGTGATCTGGCGCTCGCCGATGGCGGGAAGATTGGTGACGGCGCGGAGCGAGCGGCCAATCAGCCGTTGGATCTCCTGCGTCCGTCCGGAGGGCTTGCCGGAATTTACCTCGCGGCGGGTGCGTTCATGGGTAGCGCGGGGGAGCATGGAGTACTCGGCGGTGACCCAGCCCTTTCCCGAGCCGCGCAGCCATGGCGGACCGCGCTCTTCGAGGGAGGCGGTGCAAAGAACTTTCGTTTGACCGAACGTCACGAGGCACGAACCCTCGGCATAACGGGCGACGGAGCGCTCCAGAGTCACGTTGCGCAATTCGTCGTTCGCGCGCTTCGAGGGCCGCATGGGCACTCTCCTTGGTCGGGTTCCGGGATGGTCGTCCGGGCTCTTAGGCCGCGGTCCGGCTACCGGCAAGCGCAGCGAGGTAAGGTAGGGGCGCGCCTCGCGGTGCGCCCCAAACTCGGGCCTCAGTAGCGGTAGAAGCGGCGGTGATGATGGCCGAAATGGCGGCGGTGATGGTGATGACCGAAGCGACGACCGTAATGATGGCCGAAATGGCGACCGCGATGATGGCCGAAATGGCGGCGATGATGCCGGCCGTGGTGGCGCCAGTGTCCGCCGCCGTATTGAACCTCGGTGGCGGCCGCGTTCGCCGCGCCGGCGACTTCGCTGGATACCGCCATCGGCGCGGCTTCAGCGCCACGGGGCGTTCCCAGGATCATCGCGCCCACCAGGGCGACCACGATGGCGAAGGTCTTCGCCATGGCGGACAGGGTTGGGTTCTTCATCAGGACGGGCTCCGTTTGAAAGATGTTTGTTTCGTCGACCGCTGGGTGCGGATGCGGTGCAACGCATGTTCGACGGAAAACGACGCACGACCTGGGGAGATTATATATTTTTTGTTTCGGGATTAAGCAAAGGCCGATCAGAATAAGGCTTTTATTCCTTTGAATTCGTCGAGCCTCCATCCTCGCTCGACAGAATGCGCCGGAATGAGTGAGCGGTGATCGTCTGTAGACGCCCGTTAGAATCATGACCCGAACTCGTTTTTCTCCCACTTGGGTGATTCAGGTTGGCAGGTAGCCGGCATGTTCCAGACCGTCGTCCCTGCCATGTCACTATCTCTCATCGGCCACGCTCTCCGCGGAACGCACAGCCATCAACCGTCCGTGCAAGTCATTGGCATGAGATATGCTAACGGCGAATCCGGCTACGAACGGCCGCGAACGATGTGAGGGGAAACCCGGCTGTCGGATCGCTTGAGGTACGAGAGGCTCGAAATGACGAAATATAAGCTCGAGTATCTATGGCTCGATGGATACACGCCGGTGCCGAACCTGCGTGGCAAGACCCAGATCAAGGAATTCGATGGCTTCCCGACCCTTGAGCAGCTTCCGCTGTGGGGCTTCGATGGCAGCTCGACGATGCAGGCCGAGGGCGGCAGCTCCGACTGTATGCTGAAGCCTGTGCGCCACTTCCCCGATAGCACTCGCAAGAATGGCGTCCTCGTTCTCTGTGAAGTGATGATGCCGGACGGCGTCACCCCGCACGTCTCGAACAAGCGCGCAACCATCCTCGATGATGACGGCGCCTGGTTCGGCTTCGAGCAAGAGTATTTCTTCTACAAGGACGGACGCCCCCTCGGCTTCCCCGCCACCGGCTACCCTGCCCCGCAGGGTCCCTATTATTGTGGCGTCGGCTATAAGGAAGTCGGCAGCATCGCTCGCAAGATCGTCGAGGAACATCTCGACCTGTGCCTCGATGCCGGTATCAACCACGAGGGCATCAACGCCGAGGTGGCCAAGGGCCAGTGGGAATTCCAGATCTTCGGCAAGGGTTCCAAGAAAGCCGCCGACGAGATGTGGGTCGCTCGCTACCTTCTCCAGCGCCTGTGCGAGACCTACGAGATCGATGTCGAGTACCATTGCAAGCCGCTCGGTGCGACGGATTGGAACGGCTCCGGCATGCACGCGAACTTCTCTACGGAGCACCTGCGCATGGTGGGCGGCAAGGCCTATTTCGAAGCGCTCATGGCAGCGTTCAAGGAAAACCTGGACGACCACATCGCGGTCTACGGGCCTGACAACCACATGCGGTTGACCGGCAAGCACGAGACCGCTGCGATCAACGAGTTCAGCTATGGCGTCGCCGATCGTGGTGCCTCGATCCGGGTGCCCCACAGCTTCGTCAACAATGAGTATAAGGGCTACTTGGAAGACCGCCGTCCCAACAGCCAGGGGGACCCCTACCAGATCGCCTCGCAGATCCTGAAGACGATCGCGACGGTTTCAACCGCCGACGAGGCGAAAGCGGCCGCCTAAATATTAGGCAGACAATTAAGGCTTTTGCGCCAATTATAATCGATGCCTGTCGCAGGGTCTGCGGCAGGCATTCTTTTTTGCTCATTTGGAAGGCAAGCGGGTCTCAATGAACAAGTCGCTTGGCTACCTCGGTGCAACACGCTTCTTTTCGCCTACATTACGATGGGGCGTAGGGGATTACCGTCCCTACTGAGTTCACGCGCCGAAGATCGACCAGCCAAGGCGCCGAGTGAGCATCTCGAGGGCGATCCGGCCGAGATGCGAATTACCGGATGCGTCGAGGCCCGGCGACCATACCGCGATCGACGCTTTTTCGGGGGCCACCGCGATAATTCCGCCGCCGACGCCACTTTTGCCGGGAAGGCCAACACGATAAGCGAATTCGCCGGACCCGTCGTAGTGACCGCAAGTCAGCATGACTGCGTTGATACGCTTGGCGCGCTCCGGAGAGACCACGGAATGCCCGGTGAGAGGGTTGCGGCCGGAATGAGCAAGGAAGCGGCTCGCCGTGGCTAGCTGCCGGCACGACATGCCGATGGCGCAATGATGGAAATAAACACCCAGGGTGAAATCGACCGGGTTATCGATATTGCCGAAGGATTTCATGTAGTTGGCAAGCGCGATATTACGGAAACCCGTGCGCAGCTCGGAGGCGGCCACCGCCTCGTCAATGGTAATGGTCGGGTCCTGGGCGAGGAACTGCATGAAGCGCAGGATTTCACCGAGCGCTTCCCGGGGCTGGTGGCCCGACAGTATCGTGTCGGTCACCGCGATGGCACCGGCATTGATGAACGGATTGCGGGGGATGCCGCGCTCACGCTCGAGCTGGACAATGGAGTTGAAAGGACTGCCGGACGGCTCGCGACCGACTCGGCGCCAGAGCCGATCTCCCGCCATGCCGAGGGCCAGAGTCAGCGTGAACACCTTCGAGATACTTTGGATCGAGAATGAAGTGTCGCTGTCACCTCCTGCCGCCACATGCCCGTCAGCATCGATGACGACAATTCCGAAGGCCTTCGGATCGACCCGGGCGAGTTCCGGGATGTAGGTGGCGACCTCACCTCGGTCTGGCCGGTCAGCCATCTCCTCGGCGATTTCTCTGACGACGGTATCAAGGTCGGGCACGGCGTCGCTCATCTGCGAGGAAACGGGTATCGATGCGAGCCAAGACGGAACCCGCATGCCTCCGCCACGGCGCCATCCGACAGATGGCGGAGTTTCGCGGCCGGCCGCACCGCGACGCAAAGGGCATTCCTTTTGGACGAAGCGGATTGCCGGAGAACAACGTCGATGCCGCGGGCCTAGAGGTTGTGCGCGAGGGCAGAGCCGGACACAATCGCCGCTCAGGAAGAACCCATTGAACGATCGCCCCCGCCCCTTCTCTTCTCAGCAGCTCCAGCCCCTCGCGGCTCTAAACGAGCGCACACGCGAGATCTTTCGACAGATCGTGGAGAGCTACCTCACGACGGGCGAACCTGTAGGATCCCGCAACCTCGCACGCATCCTGCCCATGGCGCTGTCGCCGGCCTCGATCCGCAATGTCATGGCGGATCTGGAGCATTCTGGCCTGATCTTCGCGCCTCACACATCCGCCGGCCGACTTCCGACGGAAATGGGCCTGCGCTTCTTTGTCGATGCCATGCTGGAGATCGGCGATGTCGGGCGCGAGGAGCAGGAGCGGATCGAGGCCCAAATGCGTGCCGCCGCATCTGGCCACACATTCGAAAGCGCCTTGGCCGAGGCCTCGACGCTGCTGTCCGGAATTTCCCGGGGAGCAGGCGTCGTGCTGACCACCAAGACAAACGTGCACCTGAAACACATCGAATTCGTCCGGCTCGATCCAGCCCGCGCCCTCGTCGTACTGGTGTCGGATGACGGTTCGGTGGAGAACCGCCTCCTGGATCTGCCCCCGGGCCTTCCGGCCAGCGCCCTGCAGGAAGCCTCCAACTACCTCAATGCCCGCCTTCATGGACGCACACTGGGAGGCTTGCGCGCCGAGATCGAGGCCGGCCGCGAGGCGATGAAGCGCGAACTGGACGTCATTACCGAGCGCCTGGTGGATGCGGGCCTAGCCACCACCGTCGGGCCGTCCGACGCACGTCAATTAATCGTGCGCGGCCAAGCCAACCTTCTCGACGACCTGCGCGCGGTGGAGGATCTCGAACGCATCCGCCTACTCTTCAACGACCTTGAAACGCAAAAGGATGTGATCGAACTGCTCTCCCGCGCCGAGGGTGGAGAAGGAGTGCGCATCTTCATCGGCTCGGAGAATAAACTGTTCTCGCTTTCCGGCTCGTCGATGATCGCCGCACCTTTCCGGGACGGTTCTCAGAAAATCGTCGGCGTCGTTGGCGTCATCGGCCCGACGAGACTTAACTACGCGCGGATCGTGCCGATGGTGGATTACACTGCTCGGGTAGTCTCGAAGATGCTCGACCGCAACGGGCGCTGAGCGTCATTGCGTTCATCTCACCGGACAAGACTTCGCTTCTCCAAGAAAGCTCTGCCACGACTTGAAGGAAACTGAACCAATGGTCGACGACGCCCCGGCTTCGGGGATTAATGTCGAGACACTGGCGACCTTTATTCGAAGCTCGGCACATGAGTAGCCAAAGGCCTGCTGAAAGGCCCTGACTTAGCTGCCCTCCTGCCGGAAAGCGAAACTCGCTGCGATCACTCGCATAGAAGTCTCAGTCTTTCACCTCGCTGTGATCTCGCCAAGCGCACGCGTCAGGCGCAGCCTGAGAATGACGTTCTCAACCTAGCCTGTTGCACTCATGCGGCGCTGCAGAGTTTAGTAAGAGGAAGAGGCCCAACCTCGCAGGTCGTTTGATACGCGGACCAAACATAAGCCCTTGCCTGAAACATCCAGGCTCCGGATCGCTGATGACAGCTTGTCCGGAGCCTGGACTCTGTTCTCACGTCACCACTTCGATCCGGCAAAGCATCACGCGCTACGGTTCACAATTTGACAGCGTATGCGCTTCGCCAGAGGAAGTTCCCCTCGAGGACACCACAGATGAAGATCAACCGCGGATGACGTCCACAATCTCATAGGTGTCCGGGTCGACGATGACGATGTCGTCGTCGACAAGTACGTATCGGTAATCTTCGTATTCGGGCACGATCTGCACGATGTCAGGCGGCAGGTCGTAGAGAGTGTAGCTTCGGGCGATTGCGGTCCCCACCGTCAGAGCGAAAGCACCAGCGGCAAGACGGGGGATCCCGCGACGAAGTACGCTCTGGCGAAATTCTGTACGCTGCGGAGCACCCAGTCGGCCATAAGCCCCGCGCACGGCGCCGCTATCGCCTCGGCCCGCACGATCTCTACGCCCGGCTCGATCACCCCGGTCGCTGTCGCTCCTCTCGCCACGATCCGCTTTGCCATCCTTCAGGCCGCGATCGGCCTTGCCGCTTCCGTCCATCCGCTCATCACGATCGGCCCTGCCGTCTCGCTCAGCCTTGCCGTCTCGGTCAGACTTGCCGTCTCGATCAGACTTGCCGTCTCGATCAGACTTGCCGTCTCGATCCGGCCGGGCTGCGGGATCGCTCCTGCTGCCAGCACTCGGGCGTTCGCCCTGCTCCATGCGGCCATTTCGTTCGCCGCCAGCATCACCGCCTCGCTCCATTCCAGCCGCGCCACCGCGCTCACCCGCAGGGCCGCCGCGATCCCCCGAGGCACCACCGCGTTCCATACCACCTGCGGCTCCACCACGCTCGGCTCCGCCGCCACCGGCGCCCCGCATGCCGGCGCCACCAGCCGATCCGGCACCACCTGCGCCACCGCCGGGCGCACCGGCGCCTGCCGCTGCGCCGCCACCCGCACCGCCACCTGCTCCAGGCCCACCTTGGGCGAAAGCACTCGCCGCACCGACGACGAGAACGGCAGCCGTCACCGTACTCCGCAAGAGCTTGCTCATGTCAGTCAGTCCATCTCTTGGTTGATTGCTGACGCCACGCGGCGCCGACGCGAAGCCGAAACGGAAAGACTGCCAAAACCGTTCCGCGATTTAAAACTACTTCCCACGTCGTCATCACACTGCACAGGCAACTTAAGCCCGAGCTTCACGGTAACGGACTTCCAAGTATTTCCACTTGGAGAAGACGATGACGTACCTTTGCCATGGCGGGAAGGGCGATGGGGATGAGGGAATGGATGACATTTGCAGCCTGCTGTAGGAAAGCCGCGTTGAGGCGCTTGTGAATTCTCCATCGCCGCTTAACGTCGCCGACCAAGAGGCCCAGGTAGGGCTCCGACAAGGATGGTAGGGAGTGCCCATGTCCGACGCTATCGCGATCGATCCTTCGAAGCCTGACGATCCGGAAGACCGCCGTCGGCGGATATTCGCCATCGTGGGCTCGTCGTCGGGTAATCTCGTCGAGTGGTTCGACTTTTATTGCTACGCCTTCTTTGCCCTCTACTTTGCGCCGGTCTTCTTTCCCGAAGGCGACGATACCAGTCAGCTCCTGAAATCCGCCGCCGTGTTCGCGGTCGGATTCTTCATGCGCCCCATCGGTGGTTGGTTGTTCGGCCGTATCGCCGATCGCCTTGGCCGCAAGACCTCGATGATGATCTCGGTGCTGATGATGTGCGGCGGATCGCTCATGATCGCCGTGCTACCGACCTATGCCAGCGTGGGGCACTGGGCTCCCGCCCTGCTCTTGCTCGCACGTATGATCCAGGGCCTTTCCGTGGGCGGCGAGTACGGCACCAGCGCCACCTACATGAGCGAGGTCGCCCTGAAGGGTCAGCGTGGATTCTTCGCCTCGTTCCAGTACGTTACCCTAATCGGCGGACAGCTTCTGGCCTCGCTGGTGCTGATCATTCTGCAGAGCTTCCTCACCGCCCAGCAGCTCACTGCCTGGGGCTGGCGCATCCCGTTCTTCATCGGTGCGATGGCGGCCGTGGTGGCGCTGTTCCTACGTTCGTCGCTCGCGGAGACGGCGACCAAAGAGGACATGGCCTCGAAGGAATCGGGGACCTTTTCGGCCCTTTTCAAGCATTGGCGGGCGTTCTGCGTGGTACTCGTTTACACCGCCGGCGGCTCCTTGAGCTTCTATACTTTCACCACCTATATGCCGAAATATCTCTTCAACACGGCGCATATCGACAAGATCACCGCATCGCAGATCTCCACTGCGGCGCTCCTCGTCTACATGGTGATCCAGCCCTTCTTCGGCTGGCTTTCGGATAGGATCGGCCGCAAGACCAACATGCTGCTCTATAGCGGGCTCGGCACGCTGATGGTGGTGCCGCTAATGACGGCGATCGGCTCCACTACGAACCCCTACCTCTCGTTCGGTCTGATCATGATCGGCCTCACGGTGATCAGCTTCTACACGGGCATCAGCGGCATTGTGAAAGCAGAGCTGTTCCCGACCCAGGTCCGGGCGCTGGGGGTCGGCCTCTCCTACGCGGTAGCGAACTCGATCTTCGGTGGCACGGCGGAGGCGGTAGCCCTGTATTTAAAGCAGATCGGCTCGGAAAGCAGCTTCTTCTGGTACGTCACGGCGATGCTCGCCATCGCCTTCATCGGCTCGCTGATCATGCCGAACCCCAAGCGCCACGGTTATCTCGACGGTGACGGCACGGTGGAAGAGGCGCTGATGCGCAAGTCACGCCGGGCGCTGCCCGCCTAAATTGCCGCTCTGTCGAAAGGTCAAACGCACGCGGTGTTCGCTCGCCGCGTGCGTCTACATAAGTGCCGCACAGCAACCGTGATCCGGTTCGGGTGATATCGTCGGTGACTATTTCCGATGCAGTGCGAGTCAGTCGGGCATGTGCGTGATTTGGCCCTTCGCATCCGCATGGCCGAGACTTGCAGCGAGGAACTGGATCAGTTTCACGCAGCGTCGCCCATGATCGCTCGTCGCTGCCGGTCGAGTTCCTCGCTGTAGCGCTTGAGGGTGTGGCTCTCGGTGAGCAGCCCGATCACCCGACGCGAGACCGGATCGTCCACCACCGCCAGAGCTTCGCTCTCCGCGCTGTCGAAGGCCGAGGCTGCCTGTTTGGCATTCATGCCGGCGGTGAGGAACACGTCTGTATAGCGCATGGCCTCGATGAGACTGGCCTCGCTATCAGCCGTCACCAGGGCATGAGCCTCGGGCACCAGCACGATTCCGGCGTAGCGCCCTTCCTTATCCACCATCACAACGCGGGACGGCGAGCCGAGGGGATGAGCCGCAAGGAAATCGCAGAGCTTCATATCGACCGGCACGGTTTCGACCTCGCGACGCATGAGCGCCCCAACGGTGAGTGACCTGATCCAGCCGATATCATGCGCGCTACGGATGCTTTCGCCGCGAAGGTGGAAGCGCCAGGTGGCAAAGGAATAGCCGAAGGTCTTCCGCACGGTCATCGACGAGGCGATCACCGCCACCAGTACGAGGCCGGTGATCGGAAAGCTGCCGGTGAGCTCGAGGGCGAGGAATGTCATCGTAAGCGGGCCGCCGATGACTGCCACCGCCAGGGCGCTCATGCCGATCACCGCATAAGCCAGCGGTGTGAGAGCGAAGAAGGTGAGTCCCTCCAGGCCGGATAGTCCATGAACGCCGGAAAGGGCCGGGATTGCCTCCGCCATCAGCGCGGCAAAGAGCTTGCCCGCCAGAGCGCCGAGAAACAGCGAAGCGAAGAACAAGCCGCCGCGAAAACCCGAGCCGATCGAGATCGCCGAGGCCGAGGCCTTCGCCACGAACAGCAGCGCCAGAGCACCGACCCCCATGGCAGGCATGTTGGTGTCGAGATGGAGATGGAGCGCTCCGTGCCCACCGGAAAGTATCTGCGGGGAGACAGCTAGGGCCAGGACGCCAACGCAGAGACCGCCGATGGCGGGGGCGAGGAAGGCCGGCATGCGGGTCGCCCGCACACCCTGCTCGACTAGGGTGACACCACGCATGATCAGAATTCCGAGCCCAGCGCACGCGAAACCAAGAGCGAGGCTCGGTAGCGTATCGATTCCGGAGACCGCCCTCGTCGTCAGGACATCGAAACCGTTGGCAGTCACCAGGGGACTCTGCGTTACGAGCGCCTTGGCGACGAGGCTACCGCACAGGGCCGAGACGACCACCGGTGTGAGAGTGGCGATGGAATAGGTGCCGATGATGAGTTCGAACGCATAGAATGCCCCCGTGAGCGGCGCCCCGAAGGCAGCGGCGATGGCGGCGGCTGAACCACAACCCACTAGGGTACGTAGATCCGAGCGACGCATTTCAAAGGAGAGGCCGAGACGCGAGGCGATGCCGGCGCAGATCTGGGTATAGCCCGCCTCAAGACCGACCGATGCACCGCTGCCGTTCGAGATCACATTTTGCGCCGCCACGGCAGCCGACCCCTTCAGCGAGAGCCGCCCGCCATGCAGGGCATTGGCCTCGATGGGATCGACGATCGGCTGCTGCGGGCTGCCTCGGCGACGAGCCAAGCCCAGGGCGATCAGGCCGAGGATGAGACCGCCGACGGCCGGGCCGACCAGAATGAGGATCGGGGCCACATCCGTCGAAGCGCTGAGACGGGCGCCGTGCGGTAATCGATAGAGGATCTCGCGCAGGCCCTGCGTCGCGAGACTCATGGCCGAGACTGCGATCCCGGCGATCGCGCCGACGCAGGCGGCCAGCGCCACGAGCCCGGCTTCGCTGCCGCGCACCAGGGCACGCAATCGGCTTGGCACGTGGACCAGCAGCTGGCCGGCGGGAGATCCACGGCGCGGCGCGGTTTCTGAGTTCATCGACCGACGGGGGGATTGGCACGAAAGGGGTACGAAGACCGCGGCACCTTAGGGGTGGGGTGCAAGGTCCGTCGACCGAATTTCCACGTCCGGCGGCATCGATGGGGCGAAGAGTTTTCCCCATTCTGCATTCCTTGCGTCTCTAACGCTTGAAATGCCCGCAGCCTCAGGATACATCGCAGCCCGAGTGCCGCTGTAGCTCAGTTGGTTAGAGCGCTTGATTGTGGATCAAGAGGTCCCCCGTTCGAGCCGGGGCAGTGGTACCATTCGACTATCCTGGCGTCTTTGGCGACGCCTTGCAGGCTAAGAATTGGCAGCTGTTTCTAAAAGCTCCCAGCTTGGCCTTGCCTGCCTAGAATGATGCGTATCGCCCGATTACGGCAGCGCCGTTCTTGCTAGATCAGTTCCTATACAATGTTGTCGTGAATGCCCGGTGGTTGCTGGTGTCTTCCGTCCGACCCTGTCGCATGCGGACGGTAAAGGCTCGTAATGGCTAAGCTGCCGCAAAGTGGCCATCGACGCCACGGGATGATCACGAGCCTAGCCGTTTTGTCGCCACAACTGTCCTCGTAAATGCCGATGTGCGCCACCACACGGAGACGAGTCGATCAGATGCGGGTTCAGAAGGTCGGATCATCACGAGTTACCCCTCCCTCGCGCCGCTTCGGCGCTGGCGGTGATGCGGCAACTTCATCCGATGCGCTGACGCTCAAGAATCGGGTCGGACACGACCATGGGAGCCGCCCCGCCCTCACCCGCTCCGTTCTGGCCATGATGCTGGTCGCGGGAGGCCTGAGCGCCGTCGTTCTCAACGGTACCGGCACCAGTGGCTTCGGCGCCGTGGTACAATCGGCTCAGGCGATGACCGAGCTGTCGATGCCGAAGCCCAGAATTCAGTCGGCGGTCCCGGGAGTTCTAGAAGCTCCACCCACCGTACTCACGTCATCCTCAGCCTTTGCCCCCGTCCACGACCTCGACACCGAAATCGGCTCCAATGCCGTCGATCGTGTCTCCTACGATTACCTGTTGACCGAAAGCGCTGTCGGCGACCCGAACGATATCCTCGAATTCGGACCGATGAAGATTCGCCGCCACTTGGTGCAGAAGATCGTCCGCGCTGCGCAGGCCGTACAGACCGACCCCGTCCTGCTGATGGCGGTAGCCGACAAAGAGTCGAGCTTCATCACCGAAGTGCAGGCCAAGACGTCCTCGGCGACCGGCCTATTCCAGTTCATCGAGCGCACCTGGCTCGGTGTTGTGCGCGACTTCGGAGCGAAATACGGCCTGACGCAGGAAGCGGCCCTCGTGGTCTCCGGCGATAACGGCAAGCCGAGCGTGGCAGATGCCGCCGAGCGGACCCGCATCCTCGAATTGCGGCGTGACCCCTATCTCGCCGCACTGATGGCAGGCGAGATGCTGAAACGCGACGCAGCGCGAATCTCCCTGCGTATCGGCCGCGAGCTGACCCTGGGCGAAGTGTATCTCGCCCACTTCCTCGGTCCCGACGATGCCGAGGAGTTCCTCGCTACCGTTGTCGACAAGCCGACATCCGCCGCCGCCCAGATGCTGCCGGGCCCGGCGCGCGCCAACCGTTCCATCTTCTTCGCGGCCCAACGCGGTCGCCGCAAGGCAGCGAGCCTGTCGGTGGCCCAGGTTCATGAGAAGTTCGAGACTATGATGAGCACTCGTGGTGCTCGCTACCGCGATGTCCGCTCTCTCTCGGGCGTCATGGCCTATGCCGACGCCTCGGTGGAGTAACCGCGCCTCACCGCGTTTTATGCGCCGATCTCGCTATCAGTCCTGAACACCAGCAATCGCATTTCCCGGACCGATTCGCCGTCGGCCCAACCCTTGTTGCGCCATGGGAGCAACTGACGCCTGAGTCCCTACGTTGAGCTTGGGGCCGCACGCGGCGGTACCATGCAGATGACGAAAACCGGAGGGATGACGTGCTTGATCCGAAAGGCCCGTCGAACAATCGTTCGCCCACTCCTTTCAAGGATGTTCCGAAAAAGCGCGCAGGCAACGATACGCTCGCGCCTGGCCTCGCCCTCGACCAAATCGGCGAAGCCCTCGCGTCTTTCTATGACGACCTGATCGCCGAGGGCATTCCGGAGAACTTGGCTGCCCTCGTTCGTCAGGTCCACCAGCCGGAAGCCACGCCTGAGCCCGATCCCGTTATCTCCGCGCCGATTCGTAAATCCGGCCGCCTCGCCCTCGTGGTCGAGGATGACGCATCGACACAAGGCTTGGCAGTCGCCCTGCTGGACGAGACTGAGCTCGATGCTATCGGCTGCGCTACGGCGGAAGAGGCTCTGGCCGTGATGCGGGACAGGGGCGGTGATGTCGCTCTGGTCTTTGCCGATATCCAGCTGTCGGGCGTCATGGACGGCCTGCAACTGGCGCGTGCCGTCGCGATGCTGTGGCCTACGGCGAGGATGGTGGTCACATCCGGCCGACGTGCTCCGCGACCGGACGCATTGCCGGAAAGGGTGGTCTTCATCCCCAAACCCTGGCGCCCCCAGGATGTGTTGGTGGAAGCCGAGCACGCAACCAGCAATCCTCCTCCGCCAGTGCCCTGAACTCTGCCCACCGCGGATGAATCGGCCAGGGCCGCTTTCACTTTGATGACGATCGCTATCGAACCAGCTCAAGGAGCATTGCCCCAGCGGTGATATTCAGGCCAATACTCCTGTGCCGTGAAGGCGACATCACGGGCCGCCATGACGTTGGGCGCACCTCTTGCATTGCATCGATCCAAGAGAGTGGTACCGACCGGTGCTGCGGAGCCTGTGAACGTGCCGATCCTATCCGTCCGTCACATTACGACCTACCGGTACCGCCAGCCCGTCGGCTTGGGCGAACACCGGATCATGTTTCGTCCGCGCGACAGCTATGACCAGCGCCTGATCGCCGCGACGCTGAAGATCACGCCCGAGCCGTCGTCTCTGCGGTGGTTGCACGACGTGTTCGGAAATTGCGTCGCCGTGGCGACATTCCAGGGTCGCGCCTCCACCCTGACCTTCGAATGCTCGATCACCCTCGATCACACACCCGAGCTCGCACCGGAATTTCCGATCGCGCCGCATGCGGCCTACTACCCTTTCGGCTACGGCGCCGACGATATGCCGGATCTCAGCCGCTCCATCGAGCGGGAACATCGCGATCCGAAGAACGAGGTCGATGCCTGGGCGCGTAGCTTCGTTCCGCCTGCGGGTCGCATCGGCACGCAGGATCTGCTGGCCGAGATGACGCGCCATGTCCGGCGCAACTTCGCCTATCTCGCGCGCTCGGAGAAAGGCGTTCAGGACCCCGTCACAACCCTGCGCCTCAAGCGCGGAAGCTGCCGCGATTTCGCGGTACTGATGATCGAGGCCGTGCGCGCGCTTGGCATGGCCGCCCGCTTCGTCTCCGGCTACCTCTACAATCCGCGCGGTGACCGCAACCGCCATGTGGGCGGTGGCTCGACCCATGCCTGGGTTCAGGTCTACCTGCCCGGCGCGGGCTGGATCGAGTTCGATCCCACCAACGGCATCGTCGGCAATCGCGACCTCATCCGCGTCGCCGTCGCCCGCGATCCGCGGCAGGCGGTGCCGTTGCACGGCTCCTTCTTCGGGTTTCCCGCGGACGATCTCGGCATGTCCGTGAGCGTCGAGGTCGATGAAGTCGAACTCAGTTCCCTTGAGCAGCGTACACCCGATGCGATGGTGGTGCGTTGATGACGTTCATTCCGCTGCCATCAGATGGCGGCTGGGTTCAAATCATATTTTTTCAGACATGGGGCCAATACGATGAAGATCAGGACTGGGTTCGACATCGCCTTCGAATCGGTTCAGCCGACGCCCATGATTCTTGAACTGAGCGTGCATCCATCACGCATGCCGGATGTGATGACCCCACACGTCATCAGCTTCAACCCGCCGATACCTTTCCAGGAATATCGGGACGTCTACGACAACATCTGCACGCGCATCGTCACTCCGGTTGGCCGTCTCGACATCTCGGCCGATTTTACCGTTTACGATTCCGGATTGCCGGACGAATACGCTCCGCATGCGCAACAGATCGACGTACAGAACCTGCCGAGCGATGTCCTCGTCTATCTCCTCGGTAGCCGCTATTGCGACACCGACAAGCTGTCTGAGACGGCCTGGTCCCTCTTCGGAGGGACGATGCCTGGCTGGTCGAGGGTCCAGGCGATCTGCGACTACGTTCACGACCGCATCCGGTTCGACTACATGCTCGCCGATGCCACGCGCACGGCCTGGGACGGTTTCATGCAGCGCCAGGGCGTCTGCCGCGACTTCGCCCATCTGGCGGTTGCTTTCTGCCGATGCATGAACATCCCGGCGCGCTACTGCACCGGTTATCTCGGCGATATCGGCATCCCGCCAGTGCCGGACCCGATGGATTTTTCGGCATGGTTCGAAGTGTATCTGGACGGGCGCTGGTACACATTCGACGCCCGTCACAATACACCGCGGATCGGCCGCATCGTCATGGCGCGCGGTCGCGATGCCACTGATGTCGCGATCACCACCAACTTTGGTTATTCGCACCTTGCCCGTTTCGACGTGCATACGGACGAGGTGTACTAAATTCATAAGCTCACGTTAACGAGACGCGAAATCCGCGACCGGGGGTGGAACCACGCGCCTACGCCTACGCTTGTATAGCAAAGGTTACCGCACAGGTAAGGCATCCGACCATGAAGACGTTGGCGACCGCTTTTGCAGGCATGATGGGTGCTTGCATCCTCGCTTCCACCCCCGCTCTCGCCGCCTCCTCCTACGATCCGTTCGGAACGGGGGGCGACGATTACTATCCCGAGACCGAGTACAGCCAGCCCTCCTACGACCCTTATGGCTATCAGGGCACCGTCGGTCAGGGCGCGCAAGCAGCTCCGCAGGCCCAGGTCTCACCAATCCCGCGCGAGATCGTAACCTTCCGCGGCGCATACAAGCCTGGCACGATCGTCGTCTCGACCGCCGAACGGCGTCTCTACTTCGTTCTGCCGAACGGTGAAGCTATCCGCTACGGCGTTGGCGTCGGTCGTCCCGGCTTCACTTGGTCAGGCACGAAGACCGTTACCGCCAAGCGCGAATGGCCGTCATGGACGCCCCCGGCCGCAATGATCGCCCGCCGCCCCGACCTGCCGCGCTACATGGCGGGTGGTGTGGAGAACCCTCTGGGCGCCCGCGCCATGTATATCGGCAATACGGAGTACCGGATCCACGGATCCAACGAGCCCGACACGATCGGTCAGGCAGTTTCGTCAGGTTGTATCCGGATGACCAATGACGACGTCACCGACCTTTACGAGCGCGTGAAAGTAGGCGCCAAGGTCGTCGTCCTCAACTGAATTCCACGTCTCTGCAGAACAACGCCGCGTCATCCCAGGATGGCGCGGCGTTGTTTCTTTCCGGTTCGACCCTTACGGGACGACACGTCCCACCGCAGTCTGCGGTGAACTGAAGGACGCGATCGGCATGTCGCAGAAACAGCGCGCCCCGAGGGGACGAGGTCCGGGCAGCGGGCAGGAAAAGGGCTGCAGGCCGCTGATTCCCGACTGGACAGCATCGCAGTTCAAGCCGACGGCCCGGCGGGGCGGGGGCCCGCGATCCTCGTAATAGTCGCGCCGGGGCGCGGGGCGGTAGTAGCCGTCGTCATACTGGGCGCTGGCGGCGCCAGCGGATAGCACACCGGCCAGAGCGAGGGCCAACAGGCCGAAACGCTGGGCGGCGCGCAAAAAAGCAGGTCGCATGAAGGTTCGCCCTCTTCGACGAGCCCGAAATCCGGGCGGGGCGCCAGGGTTAGGAGACCGGCCGTCGCGGTGCAAGCGCCGTGTCGCACCTCGTTCGCTGCCGTCGCCGACGGGACTACGGCACCGGCGAATGAGGACCTTTCAAAGAACTGTGAGGGAGGCGATCGGCAGCCACGCTTCCAGTTCGTCGCCGTCGACGTCGCCATCCACGAACCAGCGGCACAGGGCCTTGTCGTCCACGATCTCGACGACGGTCATTGTCGCCTCGTTGTCGTCAGACCCCACGTAATCACCCGGCTTGATGGTCATCGATCCCCGTTCCCCCCGATCTCCGCTGCGTGGACATCCTAAGCTTTGGTGACTTGAGACTGTCGAGCAGGACTGCCGCACCGTCCCGGACAAGGTCTCAGGAGCGATACGGCAGTTTCATATGCCGTGCCGGCTCGTCTGAGAACCTGCCTCCGCCCTCGCTGCTTATGCTCGGATCATCGTTGGGAGCGACTCATCGAGCCGCACATTCGAAATCCGGGACGGGCACGGCACGCATCAGGCGGGCCTGACCAGGAACCCGACGATCCGGCGGACCAGGGGCAGGAGAAGCGTCGGGAACGCCACCACCCAGGACAAAGCCCAGGCCGGCGGCCAATGCACGAGGAAAGCCGCATCGGCCCCCAAGGTCTTGTAGGTGGAGATCGCCGAGACGACGAGCGTCATCAGCAGCGAGAGCACCAGCGGCATGATGAGCCACTGACTGCTCGGCGGCAGGCATCCGCGGAGGCTGAACGATTGCAGGCGGTTCATGAAAACCCGACGTCTGTACCGCAATCCGGGGCAGCGCTGACACCGACCGGAAGACGGATCGGAAAATGCGTTGCTTGACGTCAGACGCTTACGGCACGCGCTTGGCGCGGCGAAACTTGACTAGGGCAGCTTGGCCGGGAGCGTCAATAGCCGAATATCGAGCCGGGTCATCGCGTCCATCTTCAGAAAAACAATAAGGCCCGCCTCACCGTGCGGGCGGGGCGGGCCTCTATCGTCGGACGGATCAGATCCGTCGCATTTCGAAAATATCAGGAATTGGCGTTGCGAATGGCTTGCTCGGCATCGGCGCCGGCCTTGCGAGCGGCCTCGGTGCCCTGCTCCATCGCCTTGCGGGTGTTCTCAGCCGTCTCCTGCATCGCTGCCTTGGCCTTCTCGGCGCCTTGCTGCATTGCACTCTGCGCCATGCCACCGAACTCCTTGGCCTGGGCCTGGATCGCGGCGAACTGGCTGCGGACGAACTCAGCCTGATGCTGCATGGCTTCCTGCAAGTCGCGCGAGCGAACGAGCTTCTGGGCGAGGTCGAAGGCGGCATTCACGTTCTGCTCGGCGAACTCGAAGCCGCGCGCGGAGACGTCATGTGCACTGGTACGGGCCGTGTCGGCCGAACCCTGGACCGTGTCGGCGGTGCGACGAGCGGCGCCAATGAATGAGTCGAAGGCCTTACGAGCCTGATCGACGCTCTTCTCAGCGAAATCGCGCATTTCAGCGGGCACTTCATAGTTCGGGGTGTTGCTCATGTCCGTCTCCTCTGAACTTGCTTGTTGATCGTTTGTTGTGCGCTGCACAATAACACAGCGCCCGCTCTATGCCACCCTCGATCACGGCATTAAGGATGACAAAAGGTAAACGCGCATCGGCGGCGCTTGGTGTCTACATCCGCGGCGCGTTGCGGTTAAAAAAGGGTGCGAATCACTCACGTGTCACGCGAAACGGGTACGAATGTTCGAAAGACGGGCTGAAGAACCGATATCCGGCCCTGAACCGGACCTCGGCGACCTTATTAGACACTGGAGCGGTGATTCGCGGTTTGGCGCTCGCCTGAGCGGCCCAGACGCGGTGTGGCTTGTGCTCGACGGTACGGCGGAGCGAATCCTGCTGGCTTCGACGGCGGATGGCCTTGCGCGGTCTCTGAGCGACGGCGAATCGGGCCGGATCGACGACGCGATTCGCATGGGCGAACAAATTCGTCCGCGCGCCCTGCCGCTGGATCGGCCATCGCTGATGAAGCTGCGATTCGACACGCGGCGTCTCGGACAGGCCACGACCTGCCTTGCTTTGCGGACCAAGGATGCGTCGGGTCGTAATTGTGTGATCGTGGCGGTTCTCGATCGCCTGCCGGGCCACCGAGCCTCGCCTCAGAAAGGCGCAGGCGAACAGGAGCGCGCACAGGCCGATCCGACGGCAGCACCTGAGCCGCGTCCTTCCGCCTTCGAAGACACGTCCGCACCATTGGACAGCCGCGCGGTGCGGACTGGGCGCGTAACCTGGAAAAGCGACGCCGAGGACAGGCTCACGGACATTTCCGGACCCGCCGCCGCCTCAGTCAAACCCGTACTAATCGGAAGGACCTGGGCTGCGCTGTCACACACGCGCACGCTGCTCGACGCGGAAGGGCTCCTGCAGGCGTTGGCCCAGCGCCGGACCTTTCGTGCAATTTCCGTCACGCTGCAGGCCGATGGCATGCCGGGCGCGATGGATCTCGACATATCCGGTACGCCGATCCAACGCGGGGCAGCCGAGTTCACCGGGTTCAACGGCTTCGCCATGGTGCGGTCTTCGACCGCTTCATCGGAGAGTGGGTCGGTGAGCCCAGAACATGCGGACATCATCACCGACCTTCATCCTACCGATCAGCCTGTATCGGAGGTGGAGCCCGATGATGGAGCATCTGCCGATACTGCCGAGGCTGTGACGCCAACGGCCATGGAGCTCAGCGCCATGGACTTGGCGAGAAAAACGGACTCGGCGAGAAACGAAGAAACATCAGCTCTGCCCGTGGCGGAACCCGCTTTTGCGACGATCGGTGATGATCCGGCCGCTGCTGCGGTAAGAGATTCCTCCCCCGCTCTCCTTAACGTGGAGCCGTCAGGGGAAGAAACGACCGAACGGTCTGCGACCGGAACAGAGCCCCCTACGACTGACGAAGACGCCTGGACACCGTTGCACGACCCGCATTTGTCCAGCAACGAGCATGCGGCGTTCCGCGAAATCGCGCGGGCCCTGGGCGCGCGCTTCGCCGGCGATAGCATGCCCGACGATGAGGTTTCGGAGGCCAGGACCGGCGACGAGCGCGCCACCGGCGGTTCTGTGACTCCGTTTCCCACGGCGATGACGCGGTTCGCGGAGCCTGCATCGGAAGACCCCAATGCCGCCGTCAGCGCGACGCTGGAGCGGGTGCCCGGCGGCGTGATGGTCTATCGCGGCGACAGCGTCCTGTTCGCCAACAGCCACCTGCTGGCGATGGCGGGCTTCGCCGATCTGGCCGAACTGGCGGCATCGGGCGGCATCGGCAAGCTGTTCGGCGGCCTCGTCCCGCACGAGCGGAAGATCAACGGCACACCCGCCATCCTCACCGCCGCCTCGGGGCACCGCCTGAGCGTCGACATGCAGGCCTCCGAGCTCGATTGGCGCGGCGCACCGGCTCACCTTCTCCTCATCCGCGACGCCGTTGCCGGTGAGCCTGGCCGTGAGCGCGTTGCCCTGCAGATCGCCGACGCCTTCGCGGGAGCCCGAGCCGCCGATGCGCAGGCCGTTCTCGACAGCCTCGATGACGGAGTCATCACCCTCGACCGGAATGGGCGGATCATCGGGCTCAACCGCAGCGCGGCAACGACCTTCGGCCTCGACCCGCGCGAAGTCGTCGGTGCCGCCATCCTCAGCCTGTTCGCAGCGGAAAGCGCGGTAGCAGTGCTCGCCAGCGTCCATGGCATAGCCGGTTCGGGGCAAACCGTCCTCGCGCAAGCGACCCCGGATGTGATCGGTCGCACCGCCGCCGGCATGTCTCCGCTGCTGATCAAGGTGACCCCCCTCGCCGGTCGGGACGACGGCCGCATGGTCATGACCGTGCGGGACGTTCGCGCCACCAGACGTATCGAAGCGGAAACGTCGAACGCACGGCAGGCTGCGGAATATGCCAGCGCACGCAAATCGGATTTCCTCGCCCGGATCAGCCACGAGATCCGCACGCCGATGAACGGCATCCTCGGCTTCGCCGATATGATGCTAGCCGAACCGTTCGGTCCGGTTGGCCACGAGCGCTACCGCGACTATCTGGGCGACATCCACGCTTCAGGAACGCACGTCCTCAGTCTCGTCAACGACCTGCTCGACCTTGCAAAGATCGAAGCCGGCCGCCTCGACCTGACCTTCGCCGAGGTCCCCCTCAACGACGTCGTCACCCATTGCGTCGCGATGCTGCAGCCGCAGGCGATGCGCGATCGAATCGTCGTACGGACGAGTTTCTCCGACGACCTGCCGATGCTGGTCGCGGACGAGCGCTCGGTACGGCAGGCTGCGCTCAATATCATCGCCAACGCCATCGCCTTCACCGAGGCTGGCGGACAGGTCATCGTCTCCACCACCATGGCGGATCGTGGCGAGATCGCCCTCAGGGTCCGCGACACTGGAATCGGGATGACCCCCGACGAGGTAGAGACCGCCCTCGAACCGTTCCGTCAGATCGCCGTGGCGGCCTCGGCCAGGGGACGTGCGGACGGACGAAGCACCGGAACCGGCCTCGGTCTGCCGCTCACGAAGGCGCTCGTCGAGGCCAATCATGGCCGCTTCCGCATCGAGAGCCGGAAGGATGAAGGCACCCTGGTGGAAATGCTGTTTCCACCGCAGGCGGCGGTCAGAACGGCGTGATCAGCGTGGCGAGCCCAGGCTCGTCTGGCGGAAACGCATCAGGCATGGTGGACCGGCACGACGCCGCGTGCCCTTGGGCGATCGCCTAGCGGCGACCGTCGGCGAGCCAGATTAGGTACGAGCGTCATGACGAGACACGTCATGCGTCGGTTGACCGATATCGAGCAATCTCGCCTCGATGCGATAGTGGCCGAGTCCCAAAGGGCCAAGCCGACACTGTCGCCGCGTACCGAGCCAGGTGGTTCGCCTCCCTGAAACGGGTATTCTCACGTGGGTGCGAACGCTTGCTGGTCGGCAACCCAGGCAAGCGCCACCCGTTCTCCAGGTAGGTCTTGGAGAAACCCCATGCACATAACCCTCAGGCTTCTTTTCGCTGGCCTGCTCATATCCGGAGCGACAAGCGTCCTAGCCCAAACGGCGGGTCCGTCGCAGACGACCGGTCAGAACCTGGAATCGGCGGGCTCGTTCCGAAATATTGCTCCGACCGGCGTCACCAAGCCGCCCGGCGCCGCAGCTGCGCCCGACACCCGGCTACCCCCCGATGAGGCCCGCAAGAAGGGCGAGACCGAAGGTTCGGGGATCAAGGGAATCTGTATCGGCTGCAACTGACAGCCGGCCGATCATGGATCGAGAGTATTGCCCAAATTGGGGGTGCGGACGCAGGTGCATCCGCCCCCTTCGCGCTTGCGATAGGACTGTTCCTGCGCCTAAGAACGAGTTGGAAGTCCCGGCTGCGCGGTTTTCGCGATACGATCGGGCACCAGTAGGGAAAACGTCATGGACGAGAAGGTGGTCGACGTCCGCGCGACCTGGATCGACGGTGCGCATGTAGACGACGCCGGGTATCAGGCGATGTACAAGGCCTCGGTCGATGACCCGGCTGCATTTTGGGGTGAACACGGCAAGCGGATCGATTGGTCGACGCCTTATTCGAACGTCAAGAATACAAGCTTTGCTCCCGGCAACGTCTCGATCAAATGGTTCGAGGACGGCAAGACCAACGTCGCCTACAATTGCATCGACCGTCACCTCGCGACGCGCGGCGACCAGGTAGCGATCATTTGGGAAGGCGACGACCCCAACGAATCCAAGCACATCACCTATCGGCAGCTTCATTCGGAAGTCTGCCGCATGGCCAATGTGCTGCGCAATCGCGGTGTCGGTAAGGGTGACCGGGTCACGCTCTACCTGCCGATGATCCCGGAGGCCGCATACGCCATGTTGGCCTGCGCCCGGCTCGGCGCGATCCACTCCATCGTGTTCGGCGGTTTCTCGCCAGATTCCCTGGCCGGCCGTATCGAAGGCTGTGCCTCGAAGCTCGTCATCACCGCCGACGAGGGTCTGCGCGGCGGCCGCAAGGTCGCGTTGAAGGCCAATGTGGATGCCGCGATCGCGAGGCTCGGTAAGGATGCCGTGGACCACGTCGTCGTTGTGCGTCGCACGGGCAGTAATGTCGCCATGGAGCCCGGCCGCGACGTCTATTACGACGAGGCCGCCGCCATGGTCACCGACGAGTGCCCGGCCGAAGCCGTGGAGGCAGAGCACCCGCTCTTCATCCTCTACACCTCAGGCTCCACGGGCCAGCCCAAGGGTGTGGTGCATACCACCGGCGGCTACCTCGTCTACGCCGCGATGACGCATCAATACGTCTTCGATTACCGCGAGGGCGAGGTCTACTGGTGCACGGCGGATGTGGGCTGGGTCACAGGCCACAGCTACATCGTCTATGGCCCGCTCGCCAACGGCGCCACGACCCTGATGTTCGAAGGCATCCCGACCTATCCGTCGACCTCCCGCTTCTGGGACGTCGTCGACAAACACAAGGTCAACATCTTCTACACCGCGCCCACGGCGATCCGCTCGCTCATGGGCGGCGGCGAAGGCCCGGTGAAGAAGACCTCGCGGGCCTCGCTCCGCGTCCTCGGCTCGGTCGGCGAGCCGATCAACCCGGAAGCCTGGGACTGGTACTACCGGGTGGTCGGCGACAGCCGCTGCCCCATCGTCGATACCTGGTGGCAGACCGAGACCGGCGGCATCCTCATTACGCCGTTGCCCGGTGCCACCAAGCTGAAGCCCGGTTCGGCCACACGCCCATTCTTCGGCGTGCAGCCGCTCATCGTCGATGCGGAGGGCAAGCCGCTCGACGGTGCCTGCGAGGGCAACCTCTGCATCGCGGATTCCTGGCCGGGCCAGATGCGCACGGTCTATGGCGACCACGAGCGGTTCGAGCAGACCTACTTCTCCACCTATCCGAACCTCTACTTCACCGGCGACGGCTGCCGCCGGGATGCGGACGGCTATTACTGGATCACCGGCCGCGTCGACGACGTCATCAACGTCTCGGGCCACCGCATGGGCACCGCGGAGGTCGAATCCTCCCTCGTCGCCCATCCGAAGGTGTCGGAAGCGGCCGTCGTCGGCTACCCGCACTCCATGAAGGGACAGGGCATCTACGCCTACGTCACCCTGATGGAGGGCGAGGACGGTTCGGACGAGCTGCGCAAGGAACTGGTGGCCTGGGTCCGCAAGGATATCGGCCCCATCGCCTCGCCGGACCTGATCCAGTTCGCCCCCGGCCTGCCCAAGACTCGCTCGGGCAAGATCATGCGCCGCATCCTCCGCAAGATCGCCGAGGACGAGTTCTCGTCTCTGGGCGATACCTCGACCCTCGCCGAGCCGGCCGTCGTCGACGACCTGATCGAGAACCGCCAGAACCGCGCGTCCTGATTGCGGGCCTCGCACAAGGAAGCGGCGCATCTCGAAGGAGGTGCGCCGCTCGCATTTTCAGCCGCCTCTCCCGCCTGTCCTGACGATATCGTGACCGTGCGGCACTTGCGCCGGCACGCCTCGCGACACGAGACAGGCTCGGCGGCATCGCACGCGCTCGCCTCCCATCGCCATAGTATTCGCCAAGACCGAGGCCCCGTTCAGAAGGGCCGAAGCTTCAGGGAAAGTTACGCCATGTCCGATATCGAGACTGCGCGGATCGCGCAGAATCCGCGTTTCAGGGAACTCGTCCACGAGCGGACCCGCTTCGGCTGGACGCTGACCATCGCGATGCTGCTCGTCTATTTCGGCTTCATCGGCCTCATCGCCTTCGACAAGTCGCTGCTCGCCATGAAGGTCGGGAGCGCCACGACCTCGTTGGGCCTGGTCCTCGGCGTCGCCGTGATCGTCTTCGCCTTCATCCTCACCGGCATCTACGTCCAGCGTGCCAACGGCCGTTTCGACGAACTGACTGCCGCCCTCAAGCGGGATCTCGGCCGATGATCCGCTCAGCCCACCCCATCGCTCTGGGTACCACCCTTGCAGTCATCCTCGCTGGCGCGGCCTACGCCGCCGGTCCGGATCTCGGGGCCGTCACGAAAGCCCAGACGAACTGGCCGGCCATCGGTATGTTCGCGTTCTTCGTGCTCTTCACCCTCGGCATCACTTATAAGGCCGCCAAGGGCACCAAATCGGCCTCTGACTTCTACGCCGCCGGCGGTGGTATCTCGGCCGGCACCAACTCGCTGGCCATTGCCGGCGACTACATGTCGGCAGCCTCATTCCTCGGCATCTCCGGCCTCGTCTATACGTCCGGCTTCGATGGTCTGATCTATTCCACAGGCTTCCTCGTGGGGTGGCCGATCGTGCTGTTTCTCATTGCAGAGCGGCTGCGCAACCTCGGTAAGTTCACCTTCGCCGACGTCGCCTCCTTTCGCCTCGACCAGACCTCGATCCGCATCATTTCGGCAGTGGGCACCCTCGTGGTGGTGGCGTTCTACCTGATCGCCCAAATGGTAGGCGCAGGGAAACTGATCCAGCTGCTGTTCGGCCTCGAATATCTCTATGCGGTCGTGATCGTCGGCGTGCTGATGATCGTCTACGTGGCGTTCGGCGGCATGAAGGCGACCACTTGGGTCCAGGTCATCAAGGCCTGCCTTCTCCTCGGGGGTGCCACCTTCATGGCCGGCGCAGTCCTCTACAAATACGGATTCAACCCCGAGGCCCTATTCTCGGCCGCCGTCGCCACTCATCCGAAGGGCGATGCCATCATGGCGCCGGGCGGCCTCGTCTCGAACCCGATCGAAGCGATTTCCCTCGGCGTCGGTCTGATGTTCGGCACCGCCGGCCTACCACACATCCTGATGCGCTTTTTCACCGTCTCCGATGCTCAGGCTGCCCGCAAATCGGTGTTCTACGCCACCGGCCTGATCGGTTACTTCTACATCTTGACCTTCATCATCGGCTTCGGCGGCATCGCCCTGCTGATGTCCGATCCGGTCTACTTCAAGCTCGATCCGGCGGGTGCGTTCGACAAGCTGAAGGGGATGCTTGGCGGCACCAACATGGTTGCTGTGAACCTCGCCAATGCCGTTGGCGGGCCGTACTTCCTCGGCTTCATCTCGGCAGTCGCCTTCGCCACCATTCTTGCTGTCGTGGCCGGGCTCACGCTCGCCGGTGCATCGGCGGTCAGCCATGATCTGTATGCCAGCGTCATCGCCCGCGGACGCACCAACGAAGCGTCCGAAGTACGACTCTCGAAGATCTCGGCGGTCGTCATCGGTATCGTGGCGATCTATCTCGGATACGTTTTCGAGAACCAGAACGTCGCCTTCATGGTCGGCCTCGCCTTCTCAGTGGCGGCGAGCTGCAACTTCCCCATCCTCACCATGTCGATCCTATGGCGGGGCACGACCACCTGGGGCGCACTGATTGGCGGATTCGTCGGCCTTTTCGCGGCTGTCGGAATGGTGATCCTGTCGAAGGCAGTGTGGGTGACGACCTTCGGTAATCCGGTGGCGATCTTCCCCTACGACAACCCGGCCCTGTTCTCGATGCCGCTGGCCTTCCTCACGATCTACGTCGTGTCGAAGCTCGACAATACTGCCAGGGCCAAGCGCGAGCGCGCATTGTTCGAACAGCAGTTCGTGCGCTCGGAGACTGGGATCGGAGCCGACGGCGCCCACGCTCACTGACGGTTCCAAGACCATACTACGATTGCGTGAAAGGGCGCGGCGGAAGCCGCGCCCTTTCTCATTCATGGCATCCAACCGGGCAGCGGTCCTGCCAATCGGCACCAAAGTGACACGTTTGCATAAAAACGTGAGTATCCCTGGGCCGTACGGCTTTTTCACTCTTGGGCGAAATCATGGCGTGAGGTAGCGTCGATCGCTCTCGTTTCCGTGAGCGGCAAGACCAATGCGCGCCAGGACTTGAGCGACTGCGAACGCCGACGCAGCGCCCAAGTTTCTGAAGTGATGAAAGCCAGGCCTGCAAAAGCCTGGAAGTAAAAAAATTTTGGAGGATTCCCCCATGTCTGCAACGTCAGCGGTCCCATTACCAAAGGAAGCCGCACGGCCCATGAGTGCCGGCGAGAAAAAGGTCATTCTGGCCTCCTCGCTCGGTACCGTGTTCGAGTGGTACGATTTCTATCTCTATGGATCGCTGGCTGCGATCATCGGCGCGCAGTTCTTCTCGGCCTATCCGGAAGCCACGCGCAACATTTTCGCCCTGATGGCCTTCGCAGCGGGCTTTCTGGTCCGTCCCTTCGGCGCACTGGTGTTCGGACGTCTCGGCGACCTTGTGGGCCGCAAGTACACCTTCCTCGTGACCATCCTGATCATGGGCATCTCGACCTTCGTGGTCGGACTTCTGCCATCCTACGCCACGATGAACGAGTACGGCGTCGGTTGGGTCGCGCCCGTGGCGCTGCTGGCTCTGCGCATGCTCCAGGGTCTCGCCCTCGGTGGTGAGTATGGCGGCGCAGCGGTGTACGTGGCCGAGCACGCTCCCCCCGGGCGTCGCGGCTTCTACACCGCCTTCATCCAGACCACGGCGACCCTCGGGCTGCTGCTGTCGCTGATGGTGATCCTGTTCACCCAGATCTACGTCAACGCGAACTACGCGCCCGTCGCCACCACCCTCGCTGACGGTTCGGCCGGGACGATCACGCCCTTCGCCGCCTGGGGCTGGCGCATTCCGTTCCTTGTTTCCATCGTGCTGCTTGGCGTTTCCGTCTGGATCCGTCTGCAGATGCAGGAGAGCCCGGCCTTCAAGAAGATGAAGGACGAGGGCACCGGCTCGAAGGCGCCGCTCTCCGAGGCGTTCGGCCAGTGGCGCAACGCCAAATGGGCGCTCCTCGCGCTCCTCGGCCTCACCGCCGGCCAGGCCGTGGTCTGGTACACCGGCCAGTTCTACGCGCTGTTCTTCCTTCAGACGATCCTGAAGGTCGATCAGTTCACGGCCAACGTGCTCATCGCCTGGTCGCTCATCCTCGGCACCGGCGGATTCCTGTTCTTCGGCGCGCTCTCCGACAAGATCGGCCGTAAGCCGATCATCCTCGGCGGTTGCGTCATCGCGGCGCTGACCTTCTTCCCGCTGTTCAAGGCGCTGACCGCGGCCGCCAACCCGGCCCTGCACGCGGCCCAGCAGAGCACGCAGGTAGTGGTGAAGGCCGACCCGGCGGATTGCTCGTTCCAGTTCAATCCGGTGGGAACGGCCAAGTTCACCAATTCCTGCGACATCGCCAAGGCGCTGCTCGCCCGGTCCGCGGTGAACTACACCACCGAGCCGGTCGCTCCCGGCACCAAGGCCACCGTCACCGTCGCCGGCAAGGAGTTCGCCGCCGCCGATCCGGCCTTCGCCAAGGATATCGGCGCCGCGCTCACTGCTGCCGGCTACCCTGGCGCTACCAACCCGAGCATCGTGAAGATCGCCATCGAACCGAAGGACGGCCTGTCGAACTTCGCCAAGATGATCGACATCTTCTCGGTCCAGAAGCTGACGATCATCGGTATCCTGACGATCCTCGTCCTCTACGTGACGATGGTCTACGGCCCGATCGCGGCGGCTCTCGTCGAGCTCTTCCCGACGCGTATCCGCTACACCTCGATGTCGCTGCCCTACCATATCGGCAACGGCTGGTTCGGCGGCCTTCTGCCGGCCACCGCCTTCGCTATGGTGGCCCAGACCGGCGACATCTATTTCGGCCTCTGGTACCCGATCGTCATCGCCCTCGCGACGGCCGTCATCGGTGCCCTGTTCATCCCCGAAACCAAGGACAGGGACATCTTCACCTGGGACGACCGCCCGGCACGCTAGAGTTCGGGGCGCAGAACTGGGCCGGGGCTCAACCCCGGTCCACCTTGAGCGAGTGCTTCAACGGCGTCGGTGCCTTGAAGACCCGATGCCAGTCAGGCGAAGAGACGAAGAAGGCCCTGTCGCGAGACAGGGCCTTCTTCGTTTGTCATCTCCGACGTCGTCGAAGGGTTCGACTTATGCCGCAGGGTTCGGTCAGACCTTGCATGAGGCCCTTGCCATCAGGCAGCCTCGGCGGGCTCCTGATAGGCCTGCTTCAGCGCATCGTGGTCTGCCATCGTCTGCCATGCATAGCGCATCGCAAATTCGGCCACCGCCTCGTCGAAGGCATCGCCCTTGCCGAGATAGCCGGCGATCATCGCTGCGTCCCCTGAGCGGGCATGGGCGCGGGCAAGCGTGGTTCCACAAAGTTGGGCATAGGCCTTGGGACCGCTCTCGGACATGATTTCGGCGACGGCCGACAGCTTCTTGTTCTTCAACTGACGGACATAGTAGGAGCGCCCACTCGCATCGGAATAGGCGGTGCCCAGGAACATGTCGCTCGCGGCCTGCATGATGCGCTGCCCGTCGATGACGCGCTGACCTTCGGATGCGAGGAAGAATGGGCTCAGGGCGAGCTGCGCCAGCACCGAAGGTCGGGCTTCCTTGATCTGCAGAAAGAGCGGCGCACCATCCGCGTCGGTATACAATCCCACGGCGCAGACCGTGCCCACCGAGCCGATCCCCACCACCTTGAAGGCGACATCGCGCTGCATGTAGCGCAGAGCCAGCAGGTTCCGGTCGGCCTGAAGGCTTTGCGGATAGGCGAGCAACGCGGCGGCCGCTTCCTGCACCGCCTCGGTCAGGCCGTTCGGCCCTTCATGAAAGACGGTCGGGGCCTTGTCGGCGATGCGCCACAAAGACGGATCGGCGCCGAAGCTCGCAGGATCGAGGTCCGGAGCATCGCCATGGCTGAGGCCGTCGGCGGTCTCGGAAGCCGCGTCGGACAGGAGGCGGCGGCACAGATCTCCGTCGCCGAGGCGACCGATTTCGTGATCGAGATCGATCCGACTGTGCCAGATGGCGAGCGGCGAGAGATGCGACAGGTCACGCATATGTTCGCGATAAGCCCGGACGCTTGCCCGAGCCGCACGATGTGCCCGGTCCTCGCCCTGAGGCAGGGCGGCGACGGCGACGCTGGCGGCGAGGCGCTTCACATCGATCGTGAAATCGACGTTCCAGAGCGTCTCGTCGAAATCGTTGATGTCGAAAAGGGTCTGGCCCTCGGCGCTGCGATACACGCCGAAATTGCCGATGTGGCAATCGCCGCAGGCCTGAACGGGAATGCCCGGAACCGGAACGCCCGCGAGGTCGGCGGCCATCACGGCGGCAGCCCCACGCAGGAACGCAAATGGGTTTGCCCGCATCCGCTCGTGCCGCAGAGGGATCAGCTCGAGCAACCTGCCCGAATCGTTCGCCCGGAGAACCGCGAGCGGATCGCGGTTCTCGGCAGGATACCAGTCGGCATGGGATTCACGGGGAACCGCATCGCGCAAGCGCTTACCGGCCGCTCGGCGCTGGGCGCGATCGGGGGAAGGAGAGATGTTCGTCATGGAAGAAAGCCTCGACAAGGCGATGCGCGCAGGCCGTTTGCCGCGCACCGCGCGGCATCAGTGCCGGAAGTGACGATGCCCTGTAAACACCATGGCGAGACCGGCTTCGTCGGCGGCCCTGATTACGTCGGCGTCACGCATCGATCCGCCCGGCTGAATCACCGCGGTGGCGCCGGCTTCCGCCGCCGCGATCAGGCCATCGGCGAAGGGGAAGAACGCGTCCGAGGCAACCACAGAGCCCTTGGCTAGGCTCTCCGCCGCTCCGATGCGCTTGGCGCCCTCCGCCGCCTTCCAGGCGGCAATGCGCGAGGAATCGACCCGCGACATCTGTCCGGCGCCGATCCCCACCGTAGCACCGTCGCGTGCGTAGACGATGGCATTCGACTTGACGTGCTTGGCGACGCGGTAGGCGAAGCGCATGTCCGCGTATTCCTGGCCCGAGGGCTCGCGCCTCGTCACCACCTTCAGCGTCATGTCGTCGACCACCGCGGCGTCGCGGCCCTGAACGAGGATGCCGCCGGCGAGGTTGCGCATGGCGAAGCCCTTGGCGCGCGGGTCGGGAAGAGCGCCCGCGAGGAGGAGCCGCAGATTCTTCTTGGCCGCGACGAGGGCGATCGCCTCCTCGGTGGCGTCCGGCGCGATGATCACCTCGGTGAAGATCTCGACGATGCGCGCAGCCGATTCGGCATCCAGTGTGCGGTTGAGTGCGACGATGCCGCCGAAGGCCGAGGTCGGGTCGCAGGCCAGAGCCCGCTCATAGGCCTCCGCCAGCGTATGACCTTCGGCGACGCCGCAAGGGTTGGCATGCTTGATGATCGCCACTGCGGCGGCGCGGGCCGGATCGAACTCGGCGACGCATTCATAGGCCGCGTCGGTGTCGTTGAGGTTGTTGAAGGATAGCTCCTTGCCTTGGAGCTGGCGGGCACTCGCCACGCCGGGCCGAACGAGGCCGGGCGTCCGGTAGAAGGCCGCCGATTGGTGTGGGTTCTCGCCGTAGCGCAGGGATTGGGCGAGCGTGCCGCCGAAAGCGCGGTAGGCAGGCGCCTCATCCATCTCGACATGGTCGGCAAGCCAGGACGCAATCGCGGCATCGTAGGAGGCGGTGCGGGCAAAGGCCTTCTGGGCAAGGCGCTTCCGAGTCGCCGCTCCGAGCGCGCCGTTGCCGGCCTCGAGCTCGGTGAGGATGGCAGCGTAATCAGCCACATCCACCACCACAGCCACGTCAGCGTGATTCTTCGCGGCAGCGCGAATCATGGCCGGACCGCCGACATCGATGTTCTCCACCGCGTCGTCATAGCCGCAAGGCTTCGCAATGGTCGCCTCGAACGGGTAGAGATTGACCACGAGAAGATCGATGGCGCCGATGCCGTGTGCGGCAAGTGCGGCCTGGTGCTGAGGGTCGTCGCGCACTGCGAGCAGGCCGCCATGCACAGCCGGGTGCAGGGTCTTCACTCGTCCGTCCATCATCTCGGGAAAACCGGTGATCTCGGCCACCTCCGTGACAGGAAGCCCCGCCTCGGTGAGCGCCCGATGGGTGCCGCCGGTGGAAACCAGGGCCACGCCACGCTCGGACAGCGCGCGGGCAAAATCCACGAGACCCGTCTTGTCGGAAACGGAAAGAAGTGCGCGGGCAACCCGCGCCTGATCATGCGACATCGTCGAGAACCGTCCGGCACAGAGCAAATCCTGCCCCTCAAAGGCGCGGGTACCACATGTGACGCCCTATCGGCTACCGCGCCGCGTCATCGGCCATGGGAGCGTCACGCACGGCGGGTTCGCCCCGCCCCGGCGCCTGTGCGATGTGCAGGAAGCGCCATCGCACCGGGGCGCCCTCCCCGGCCGTGACATACAGGACGATCTGGTCGGTTCGGCGCGCGCCGGTGAGACCCGCGAAATAGACGCTCTCCTCCAGCGCTACCGCAGCGCCCTCGGCCTCGAACCGCCAGACCTCCCCCAGGGGCGAGGCGAGATCGACCCCACCGCCGACCGCCGCATTGGCCGCGATGGCGGGATGCAGATGGAAGCGGATTGCCGCCTCGGGCGGACGTAGCCGGATCCGGTTGCCCTTATGGGCCACCGGAACGAAGGCATCCTCGCCTTCTAGCCCCGCCCCGTCGGGCAGGAGGCGCCAGCGGCGCTCATGGACGATCCCGAACTCGGCGGCATAGCCGTCATGGCGTCCGGCCAGGATCAACGTTCCGCCATCGCTCGTCCGCTCGGATTTGACGGCGCGCGGGCCGCGCACGAGCACGGGACCGATCCGCTTGATGAGCCAGTCCGAGGCCCAGCGACTGCCCAGTCCTTCGCTGGCACCGAGGAATCGGCAGGAGGACGAATCCCCTATCGTCGCCGTGGAATGGGCGGCGGTGCTGCGGGCGAGGCGACGCAATTCCGGGCCGCTCGCCGGAAGCCCGCAATTGATGACCACCCGCTGGGGGCCGCTCGACATCTCGAAGGAGAGACAACCGGCCCCCGCATTCATCGAGAAGGGCAGCGGCGGCGGCGCTCCCACATCAGCGACCAAAACGACACGGCCGCTTTCCAGCCGCTCGTAGCCGGAATTCGGCGCATGCATCAGCGGCTGCGCCAGGGCCCCGTCATAGACCAGCAAGGTGGCGAGATGGTCCGCCGCCGTTGCGCCCATGCCATTGAAATGGCTCAGGGACGCATCGCCGTGGCGCAGGAGCCGCAGCAACGGGAGCATCCGGTCGATCGCGTGAAGCAGAGCCTCCGGCGGGTCGAGGCTGCGGCTCAGGAAGCTTTGGCGCAGAGGCAGGAGATCGAGCAGGAGCTCCATGGCGAAGCGCGGATCGCGGCTGCGATGCCCGCCATCCGCCATGATCTGCCGATCGAGTTCGCGAGACAGGATGCGGGTGGCCCGGCGCAGGATCGGCTGGATGCCCTCGCAGCACAGGCCGGCATAACATAGCGCCACCACCGCCAAGAGCCGCGATTGCGGCGGCAGGCCACGGCGCAGGGAGCGTTCGAGGTCCCTTGCGCCGCGCCCGACGGCCTTGAGGAACGCCTGGTAGAAGGCATGGTCCGCGCCTTCCAGAACCAGCGGCGACTGACAGAGGAAGGAGATCAACCGCCGCGCGGCAACGGGGACGGGCGCGGCCAGAGTCTCATCGCCACGGCCAGCGATGAAATCCGCCACGAAGGCTCGGGCATTGGCTCGAGCCAGGGCCGTATCGGCGGCGCGCAGATGGCGCAGCCATCCGAATCCGTAGAACGCATCCGCCCATTCCGGTGACGGCGGCGCATAGTCGAACGGTGACCGACCGCTCACGGAAAGAGAGCGTCCCGCGAAAACGAAGAGGCCGGCATAGATGTCGTCGGCAAAGGTGGCGTCGCTAGTGCGCAGATCGTGCGGGGCGATGACCAGGGCGCTGACGCGCGCCCGCGCGAGCAGGTCTGGACTCGCCGTCAGGCGTGCGGACACACCCCGCGCCGAGCGGACGATCTCCCGCCCGACGAGCCGATAGAACCGCCAGCGATCAGCCCCCCAACCCACGCACACCTTTCCTCCAGCGCCCAGACCCGATTGGGCCCTCGCGCCAGATGTCGCCCATCACGAAAGCTAAGCCGTGCGTATTAACCAACGATTAAGGATGCCGACACTGCCCACGATGCATAGGCCGATCTGCGCACGGGTTTTTGCCTTCGAGCCGGAGCCATCCACTGGGGCGAGGCGTGGCACCAAGCTGAATCGCCGAACTGTATTTTTTGGCAAACTCGGCTGGAACGGTTGAATGCTGCACAGGTTATACACAGCGTCCAGCGAGCTTCTCCCCTGTAGCCTCCAGCAATGGCAGTGTGTCCATGACTGTCATCCCAGTCGCCAAGCGTGCCGGCCTCTTGATATCGGCAGCAGCGTTATTGTGCACATCTAGCGCAGCGATGGCGCAAAACGCTCAAGACCGTGGCTTGGGCGGACTTTTCGAGGCGCTGTTCTCTCCCGCCCGTCCTGCTGTCGAGCAGCAGCAAGCCGTCCCCGTGCCCCAATTTGAGCGCCGGCTTCCGTCGATCCGGCGCGAAGTCAGCCGCCCCCGTCCGAAGATCCGTTATGCCGCCCTGCCCAAGAGCGAGCCGCTGCAACTTCATATCGCCGAGCGCCAGATGCCGATCTCCATGTCTTCTGGACCGATGAACGCCCTGCTAAAGGATCCGACCCTACGTCCGGGCGACATTGTCGTGCTGAAGGATGGTGCGCGTGTCTTTACCGGCAACGAGGACAAGACTCATACGGTGCGGGATTTCGAGCCGGTGAACCGTTCCGCCTCGGTCGATCGCAAGACCAAGGCACTCCTGTCCATGATGATCGCACCGATGGGTGCATTGCCGCCCGACGAGGTGCGCAAGTTCATGGCGCGGCTGAAGAAGACCACACCTGCCAGCGATCAAAACAGCGATGCGCAGGTGCAGACCGTCTCCATGCGAATCATTACGCCGTAAGGTCGACACCGATACTGTTTTAGACGCCTATCTCAGATAGGTGACGCTGTACAAGGTCTTCCTCAGCTCGCTTTCCGTGACCCAGATGCGACCGTTGTCGCAACGTTCACGGATGCCGTCGCGCATGCGGCCGCAATATTCACCGGTATTGTCCTGGATTCTATACTGGCAGGCGCCCTCTACCTTGCGGCGGCCGATGACAGGGCTCGCATGATCGGCGAACAGGTCCGGGTCCTTCGGATCGCGGTCTTCGAGAAGGTACCAGCTGTACCCCACTGTCGGCACACGGCCGTGGTCGAGTGCGTAATCGACCATGGCCAGGATTCGGTCGAGTTTTTGCTTACTCGGATGACGGCCGGACTCGAGCATGTCCGCGAAATCGGCCTGGCTTGCCGCCACACGGTAGGAGACTGGCAGGAGGGGCACCGGCAGCGGCACACGACGGCAGACGGCCTCCACATGGGCGATCCATGCTGCGTTGAATGAATCAGCCCACCGCCCACGCAAGTGGGAAGCAGTTGCAGCCACCGCGCGAAAGCTCTGCCGCGCCGGGTGAAGTCTCGTCCGGTAGCGCAGCGAACGCAATGCCGGCATCACGTAGCGATAACCGTCATTGGACGGCAGGTCGCGGTCCTCGCAATACCCGCCGATGTTGTAGAGGAGCGCCGCCGTGTCCTCCTCACCGCCTTCGATCTTGTCGAAATACGGTTCCAGGGCTGGGTTACCGTCCTTGGTGACCTCGGCAGTATTGCGACTCCAGGCGATGTCGGCCCGGTAGGCCGGATGCGCACGGAGATGGCGCTTGAGATGCGGGTCCGAGATCGTCTCCAGCCTAACTGGGTCGGCGAAGTAGAATTTCGTCGCCACATCCAAGGGAGAGACCGGCCTGCCGACGCGGTGCGAAATCATGTCCGCCGTGGCATAGGCAAAGCAGATCGCGCTCTCACCCTGGTTCAGTGGCAGGTCCTTCGGTGAGGGCGAGATGCCTACATCCTGGGTCCCTGTATGGATCTCGAAAGGAATCGTCGCCGAGACCGAGGCGCAGGTCGCATTGCGGGTATAGGTCGGCGCAACCGGCAGGATTCGGCGGTCGATCTCGTCGGCCCCAGCTTGGCCGAAGAGAAGAAGCCCCCCGAACAGGCCGGCAATGGCATGGCGGGGGGCACGCACCGCGCGTCCTACGCCTTCCGAACCAGACGGCTCGCGAAGAACCCATCGATCCCGCCGCGCGCCGCAGGCGGCCCTTCCTCGCCGGTGGTCGTTTCGCCGGAGAGGTGCGAGGGCAGCGTCCGAAGATCGCCGTCGCCATTGATGAGTTCTTCGAGGCCGCCAATCTCCTCGACGCGGATCGGAAGCCGCTCGAAAGCCGGATTGCGTGCGAGGAAGGCTGCGACCTGCCCCTCACCTTCCTCGGGTTCCAGCGAGCAGGTGCAATAGACGAGACGCCCACCCGGCTTCACAAGGGTGGCGGCGCGATCGAGCAGGCGGCGCTGCAGACCGGCAAGGCGTCCGATATCGCCACCGGCCTTGGTCCAGGCGACGTCCGGATGCCGCCGGATCGTGCCGGTCGCCGAGCATGGCGCATCGAGAAGCACGGCGTCGAACGTGTCGGCATCGCTCTCGGGCAACTGAGTAGCATCGCCGATGCGGATTTCGGCCTTGAGGCCGAGGCGCGTGAGATTCTCCGTCAGACGCTCGAGGCGCTGGGCCGAACGATCCACGGCGACCACTTCCGCCCCCATGGCGGCGAGCTGAGCGGTCTTGCCGCCCGGTGCCGCGCAGAGATCGGCCACGCGCTGCCCCGGCCCGACTGCGAGCAGGCGCGCCGGGATGGCGGCGGCTGCGTCCTGCACCCACCACGCGCCCTCAGCATATCCGGGGAGTTCCGAAACCGCAGAACGGACCTCGTGCAAGCGGATGCTGCCAGTGGGAAGGGCGACGCCGCCGAGGCGATCGGCCCATTCCGCGGCCGGTCCACGCGGCGTGATGTCGATCGCGGCGCCCGAGAGATGAGCCGAGGCGATGGCCCGGGCAGTGTCGGGCCCGTAGGCGGCGCTCCAGCGAGCGGCGAGCCAGTCCGGCGTATTTTGCCCCAGGGGATCGGACGCCTCTGCGGCGATGGCCTCCCGCTCGCGGATCACCCGACGCAGGATGGCGTTCACGAGGCCCGGCGTGTGCTGAAGGTAGGGGTCACCCTTGGCGAGGCGCACCGAAAGATCGACGGCGGCATGGTCCGGCACGTTGAGATCGAGGATCTGAACGGCGCCGGTCACGAGGAGAGCCACGAGACGTGGCTGATCCGGCGGCAGGCCCTGGTTCATCCGAGCCGAAAGCATTCGCCGCAGGAAGCCGAGGCGGCGGAAGGTGGCGGTGGCAATGGCGCGAGCGAGGGACGCATCGGCCGCATCGAGGCCTGCGTCACGACCCGCCTGAGCGAGGGCGTCTTCGAGCGCGAAAGCCCGTCCCTGAACGAGGAGATCGGCCACGGCGGCATGCGCCACCTGCCGGGCGGCGAGGCCCGGAACGGTGCGGTCGATCGTCGTCGTCGGCCCGTCCGCGTTGCGGCGTGTCGCCATGAATGCCACTTTCCGTCTCAGAGGCCCGGTTACCCGAAGCCAGTTCCAACGGATGCCCTCCCATCCGGCCCACTGAGATGCAAGCCATGACAACGCCCGACAACGCGGAAAACGCCGAGATCCCGCCCCGCGCGGGGCTGACACCCGCCGCCGAGCGTGCTTTGGCCGAGGCTGCCGACCGACGCGCGGCCATCGATGCGAAGGCGGCGGAGATATCCGCCGCGCGAGAGCGCCAGGGCCGTGGCGGCCTCGAGCCTGTTCGTTACGACGATTGGGAAGTGAAAGGCATCGCCGTCGATTTTTAAGCGAGGTCTCAGCGCGTGACGTAGACCTGCGTTCCAACGGAGACGCGCCCGTAGAGATCGACCACATCCTGGTTGTACATGCGGATGCAGCCGTAAGATGCGTATGTACCCACCGAGTTCGGGCGGTTGGTGCCGTGAATGGCGTATTCACCGCCGGCAAGCGTCATTGCCGCCGCGCCCATCGGGTTATGCGGCGAGCCGCCGGCGATGACGTCGGGCAGTCGCGGATTGTCGCGCTTCACCTCCCGCGGCGGCGACCAAGCCGGCTCCACATACTTGCCGTCGATGGTGGTGGCGCCGGTCCATTGCTTGCCGGGCTTGCCCACCGCCACCGGATAGCGGATCGCCGTGCCGTCACCGTTGACGAGGTAGAGCCGCCGCTCTGAGGTTCTGACCACGACCGTGCCGGGCATGACCGCTTGATCGAAGGCAACGAGCTCACGGGATGCGGCGGGTGTCGCCGCAAACCCGACACTGAGGATTGTTCCGGCCAGATAAACAGTGAACCCATGACGCGCGAACATTTGGTGTCGTCCTCGAAACCGTGACCGTGAGCTTCACGATAAGCAGCTCTCGAAGTTGCGGTTCCGGTTACCGGAGCGCCCTATCCGGGGGATACGCACGCATATCGCGCCGGGCAGTTAAGCGTGGCCTAGGGTGTTCCGAATAAAAGCGAATGATCCGGGTAGGCTTTCGTTAAGACCGGTAGCTTCATCGCTCCAGCAGCCCGGTCGCCGCCCTGTCCCGCTCCTGCCAGCCATGCCGGACGAGTTCGGGATCCTCGTGCTCCTCCACGGGATAGCCAACGCAGAGATAAGCGACGAGGCGCCACGTCGGAGGAACATCGAGAAGGCGGGTAACCCCGTCCGGCTCGATGATCGAGACCCAGCCCACACCGATCCCATGGGCGCGCGCTGCCAGCCAGAATGTATGCACGGCGGTCACCACCGAGTAGCGCAACATTTCCGGCATGGTGGCGCGGCCGAGCCCGTAGCCGCATTCCGTCGCTTCGTCGCAGAAGACCACAAGATGGATCGGCGCCTCGCGCAAACCCGCAAGCTTCAACCGGTTATAGGCTTCCCGACGCTCCGAATCGTAGGTTTCCGCCGCACTGCCGTTGCAGCGCTCGAAATTATCAACCACCGCCGCCCGCCTGTCAGGATCGGTGACGCGGACGAAGCGCCACGGCTGGCTGTTGCCGACCGATGGACTCAGACAAGCAAGGTTGAGGCATTGGCGCAAGACGGCGTCGTCGACCGGATCGGCCCGAAAGCGGCGCACGTCTCGACGCCAGGCAATCAGGTCGCCAAGCGTCTCGCGAAAGCCGGGGTCGAAACTCGTCACGATCGGACATCTCCTCATTGCGGGCTTATGACCGCTGGACCCTGTTAGCGACCAATGCCGAGATGCACAGGGAGAGAAGTGATTGTGCGCCTGCCGCAGCCAGGGAGGTTTTTAAACCAGAGCACGCCCGCATGGCAGAAAAAAAGGCCGCACTCCGGAGAGGCGGCCTGAAGTCCTTGGGTCTCGAAACCTCTGGAGTGCCGCTTCCGTGGCATCGGCGAGCTCCCGAAAGCTGGGGAGCATGGATATCGGTCACCCGACCGAGCACGGAACCGACGAGGTTCGGCCACAGGTATCATCTTCTATCAAGGCCGACGATGGGCAATAACGCGGCGAAATCGTGATGTTGTGTTGCCCGTCCGTAGCCGGTGCCGCAGCGCACTCGACGGCTGGCTGGGCTTGCGGCCTCGGATCGAGAGGCCCATCATCTGCTCCTCATGGCGTCCGTTGGGTCGCCGAAACCGAGGAGCGAGGATGGACGAGAGGATCGGAGCCGAGCCGCGATCACAGGATTCGTCCAACCGCGTCGTGCCTTTCCCGACGGCCCCGGTTGTACCACAGGTCGCCTTCGACCGCTCCGAGCTCAGGACCCTGTTCAACCTCTACGGCCGCATGGTGTCCGCCGGAGAATGGCGCGACTATGCCCTCGACTTCCGCCGCGACAAGGCAGTGTTCTCGATCTATCGCCGCTCGTCCGAGACGGCTTTGTTCAGGGTCGAGAAGGATCCTAAGCTCGCCCGTCGACAGGGCGCTTACTCGGTGATTTCTGCCGCCGGCATTGTGCTCAAGCGCGGCCATGACCTCGCCCGCGTCCTAGCGGTGCTGGAGAAGCCCTTACGGGTAGTGTGAACCCTGACATCACGGAATGAAGAACGGGATCGTCTCCCATCGGATGGGGGGCCAACCCAACCGGTACGCGATCACGGAATACAGACCGCCGAGTACAACCAAACTGATGATGCCCACGACGATGCCGACACCGAAGCCGGCCCATGCGCCTGTGCCTATCGCGGCGGCAACGCTCGCGCCGACAATGGCGTAAGTCGGCACATCGCTCGGAGGTGGGGTGTCACTCCCCGAACCTCTCACGATCTTCGGCACTACGGGCTTTCCCACAGCAACATCCTCGCCTTGCTGCAGCCAACGCAAAAGGCCCCGGCGTTTCCGCCGAGGCCTTCTCGCTCCGTGTCCCATAAAGCTCGTTTAGCGACGGTCGCCGAGGAGCTGGAGGAGGAACTGGAACATGTTGATGAAGTCCAGGTAGAGGGTCAGAGCGCCGTTCACCGACAGCTTGACCGCGCCTTCGGCATCGGCACCGCTGTAGAGGAACATCTCCTTGAGCTTCTGCGTGTCGTAGGCGGTAAGGCCCGCGAAGATCAGGACGCCGAGAACCGAGATGGCGAACTGAAGCGCGCTGGAAGCAAGGAAGATATTCACGATCGAGGCGATGAAGAGGCCGATCACGCCCATGATCAGGAACGAGCCCATCCCCGAAAGGCTGCGCTTGGTGGTGTAGCCGTAGAGGCTGAGACCGCCGAACGTGGCCGCCGTGATGAAGAAGACCCGAACGACACTGGCGCCCGTGAAGACGAGCAGCAGGGTCGACATCGACGCGCCCATCACCGCCGCGAAGGCGAAGAAGGTCAGTCGAGCGGACGAGGCCGACATCTTGTCCATCCGCATCGTGAAGATGAAGATGAACGCGAGAGGCGCCAGCATGAGGACCCACTTCAGCGGGCTGGTGTAGAGCATCTGGCCGAACGGGGTCAGGGCGAGCTTGCCCGTCGCCGTCTGGGCGGTCGCAGCCATGTTCAGGCCAAGGGCCACGAGGCCCGAGATCCCGAGGCCGATGACCATATTGTTGTAGACGCCGAGCATGAAGGTGCGCAGGCCCTGGTCGACCTCGACCTGCGAGCCGGCATAACCCTGCGGCTGGGCGCCGTAGCGGAAGGGGCTATTATCGAATGCCATGGGAGTTTCCCTTGGAAGCTCTCTCAGCGTGTGATTTGGAACCGAGGCTCACGCACAGGACCTCTGGCACGTGACCGCGCCTTGAGCCGAAATATGTTCCGTCATGCCGCTCCGCACAAGGGGGCGGCCGAGCTTTGTGCGCCCAGAATCATAGCTTCTGAGCGCGATCTTTATTTGCGGCCACGCGGATTAAATCGGGTTCATCATTCACCCGGCACGGTAGAGCTATAGTGACATTTCATAAAGCATGACTTTCGCCGGCTCATTCCCACCGAACTCGCGAGGATAGGCCTATCCTCGCCCGGATCAGAATCGGCGCAGGTAAGGTGCCGGCTTCTGACCGAGGATGCGCCAAGTCCCGGCAAGGCCGAGGAGGATCGCGAACGCCACCGCGAGGGTGGATGCGACGAGGGCGCCCGAGAGGTCGAGGGCGAAGTCGAGCTTCATCACGCGGGTGACGATGGCCCAACCCGCCAGCGTTCCGGCAAGGAGCCCGAACACGGCGGTGGCTAGCCCCAATGCGCCGTATTCCAATGTGTAGGCCAGGAGCAGGCGACCCCGGGTGGCGCCCAGTACCTTCAGCACGACGGCGTCGTACAACCGGGCTCCGTGCCCCGCCGCGATGGCACCCGCGAGAACGAACAGGCTCGCCACTACGGCGACGCCACTGGCGCCACGGATCGCCAGCACCAGCTTGCCGACGATATCGTTGACCGTATCGAGAGCGTCTTTCACCCGCACGCTGGTCACAGACGGGAAGGCGCGTGCAATATCGCGTAGGATCACGGCCTCGGCCTTGGCATCCGGCCCGCCGCCCAGCGTCAAGGTGGCAAGGTCCGAATGCGGCGCGCCCCGGAAGGTACCGGGAGAGAACACCATGACGAAGTTGATGCCGAGGTTGCGCCATTCGACCTTGCGGAGATTGGCGACCGTGGCCGTCAGATTCCGCCCGAGCACGTTCACCGTGACGGTGCCGCCCACGGAGAGACTGAGACTGCGCGCCAATTCCGAGTCGAACGAGACCAGGGGTTTCGCCCCCTCCTCGGCGTTCCACCAAGAGCCCGCAACGAGGTTCGATCCCTCGGGAAGATCCTCGGCATAGGTGATGCCGCGGTCGCCATCGAGCACCCAGGCGGCATCCTCCGGCGGTTTGATCGCGGCTGCCGGAACCCCGTTGATGGCGACGATGCGCCCACGCATCATCGGCACGCGCTCGATCTTGGCGCCCGGCGCGAGTTGGCCGAGTGCCGCGTGGAACCCGTCCGCTTCTGCCGCCGGGATATCGAGGAAGAACAGGTTCGGTGCACGGGCCGGCAAGGAACTTGTCAGCGTCCGGCGAACATTGGCGTCGATCAGGCTCAGCGTCACCAGCAATGTCACGCCGAGGCCCAGGGACAGGACGATGGCGGGGGTGAGGGCACCGGGGCGGTGCAGGTTGGCGAGCGCCATGCGGGGCGCGGCCGAGCGCGGGCGAGGCAGACGCCGCGCCAAAGCCATGAGGCCGAGAGCGACGAGGCGCAGGAGTCCGAAGGCAAGTCCGGCCGCCACGTTGAACATCAAGGCCACCCTGCGGTCGAACGCCGTGGCGAGCGCTAGCGTTACCAGGGTCGCGAGCGCAGCGACGAGGATCAGGCGATAGCGGAGCCGCGTCTTGCGGGTGTCGGGATCGATGACGTCTCGGAACAGGCCGGAGACCGGCACGTCATGGGCGTGGCCGAGAGGAATGATGGCGAAGGCGAGCGCCGTCAGAAGGCCGTAGGCAGCGGCGAGCAGCAATTCCCCTGGTGCTAGGGTCGGGTTCAGCGGCAGCGGAAGCGCATTGTGGAACAGCATGTCGAGGAGGAACGGTAATCCCGCCCCGATCACGAGGCCGAATGCGGTAC
Source organism: Methylobacterium sp. AC832 (assembly GCF_979256025.1). Taxonomy (NCBI): domain Bacteria; kingdom Pseudomonadati; phylum Pseudomonadota; class Alphaproteobacteria; order Hyphomicrobiales; family Methylobacteriaceae; genus Methylobacterium; species Methylobacterium sp. AC832. The sequence continues at coordinate 681,375 of NZ_CEEDMV010000001.1, read as the reverse complement.
CGAGGCCGGCGACCAGCATCACCTGCGTCAGGTAGATGGCGACTACTTGTCCGCCCGGCGCGCCGACGCTCTTCAGGGTAGCGATGGAGCCGCGTTTCCTCGCGACGAAAGCGTTCACCGCATTGGCGACGCCGACACCGCCGACGATCAATGCGGTGAGACCGACCAAAGTGAGGAACTGCGTGAAGCGCTCGACGCTCTTGGCAAAGCGCGGATCGGCGTTCGAGCGCGAGCGCATCTCCCAGCCCGCATCCGGTGCCGCCTTGGCGATGGTTGCGATCCGTCGCTCCAGCTCCGCATCGTCGGCTTCGGGCGCCTGGATGCGATAGCTCCAGCGGTTGAGGCTGCCCGGTCGGATCAGACTCGTCGCTTGTAGGGTCGCGGCGGAAACCAGGAGGCGCGGGCCGAAGCCGATGCCGTTGGCGATCTTGTCCGGCTCGGAGACCAGAGTGGCACGTATGGCAATCGGCTTACCGGCGATCTCGATCCTATCGCCGACCTTCAGGTCGAGGCGCGTAAGAAGGAGCGGGTCGGCGACCGCGCCGAATACCCCATCCTTCTCGGCCAGCAGACCGGAGAGCGGCGTGTCGGGGTCGGTCATGAGGTCCCCGGCGGCGGGATAGGCGCCGTCAACGGCCTTCATTTCCACGAGAGCGGCGCCCTTGTCGCCAGCCAGAGCCATGGCGCGCAAGGTCGTCACCACCGAAACATTGCCCTGTGCGTCGAGGACGGCACGCTCGTCCGATGTCGCCTCACGGTTTATGAGGCTGTAGGTCAGGTCGCCGCCGAGGATGCGCTTGCCCTCGCGACCGAGACCATCCGTGAGCGAGCGCGAGATCGAGGCGACACCGGCAATGGCCGCGACGCCCAGCGCGATGCAGGCGAGGAACACCGCGAAACCGGAAAGGCCGCCACGCAATTCACGGAATGCGAGGCGGAGCGTCAGTGGAACGCGGCTCGGTTTCGGAGCGGGCCGAGGCAGGGTGCCGTGCATGGGGTCAGACCTTCCGCCGAACGCGGGAGTTCAGCGGAATCACGCCGCCACCGCCTCATCCACCCGCCCGGAGCGCAGGCGCACGGTGCGGTCGCAGAGCCGGGCGAGGCCGGGATCATGGGTCACAAGGACGAGGGTCGCGCCCCGGTCGCGCTTGAGTGCGAAGAGCAGATCCACGATCTGGCGGCCCGTGGCTTCGTCGAGATTGCCCGTCGGCTCGTCGGCAACGAGGATTGCCGGGTCCGGAGCGATGGCACGGGCGATGGCGACGCGCTGTTGCTCTCCCCCGGAGAGCTGGGCCGGATAGTGATGGAGACGGTGACCGAGGCCGACCGCTTCGAGCTCGGCCTTGGCTCGCTCATGTGCGTCGGCCTTGTCGGCGAGTTCGAGGGGAAGGGCGACGTTCTCCAGGGCCGTCATCGTCGGGACGAGATGGAAGGCCTGGAACACGATGCCGATGCGCCGCCCACGAAACCGCGCCAGGGCATCCTCGTCGAGCGTCCCGAGATCGGTGCCCTCCACGTGGATGCTTCCCGATTCCGCGCGCTCCAGGCCGGCCATCACCATGAGAAGCGTCGACTTGCCGGAGCCCGAGGGGCCGACCAGCCCTACAGCCTCGCCGCGCGCTACTTCGAGGGAGATGCCGCGCAGGACATGCACCCGGGCCGCCCCCCGGCCGAGACTGAGATCGATCTTCGAAAGGGCGATCGCCGGGCTCTGGACCTTGCCGGGTATCAAGGCAGGACCGATCTGTGTGAGATCATCGTCATGAACACCATAGGTCAGGGCTGTGCGCGAATGGGTCTGTGTCATACGTCACGCATCGGCGTCGATATGGTCGGTCAAAGAGCGCCGCGCCAGCACTCGCGCCGGACGGCCCTCGCGATGACGCTCTTTGCCGCACTCGGCGCTGGAACAGGAATCGGCCACGCCGCCTCCCGCCCGCTCAACATCGTGGCCTTCGGCGACAGCCTCACGGCCGGTTATCGCCTGCCCTCGGCAGCGGCCTTCCCCTCAGTGCTGGAACGAGAGTTGAAGGCAAGGGGACGCGAGGTCTCCATCGCCAATGCCGGCGTGTCCGGCGATACCAGCACCGGGGGCCTCGACCGGCTCGACTGGTCCGTTCCGGACGGGACCGATGGGGTGATCCTCGAACTTGGTGCCAACGACATGCTGCGCGGCACCGACCCCGCCGTGACCAAGAAGGCCCTCGACACCATCGTATCGCGCTTGAAGGCCCGCAACATTCCGGTCCTGCTCGCGGGCATGAAGGCCTCGACCAATCTCGGGCCGGATTACGTCGCGCGGTTCGACGCGATTTATCCTGATCTGGCGTCGCGATACGGACTCGTCCTCTACCCGTTCTTCCTCGATGGCATCGTGGGCGACCGGCGCTTCAACCTAGAAGACGGGCTCCATCCCAATGTGAAGGGCGTCGAGACGATCGTGGCCGGCATCCTGCCCACCGTCGAGACCTTCCTCGACAAGCTCGGCACGGCGTCGAAGTAACCCGATGCCCCGCCTGTTCACAGCCATAGAAATCCCGGACGACGCAGCGGAGGCGCTGACGCGCTACCAATGCGGCCTTCGCGGCGCGCGCTGGATCGAGCGCGGTGACCTTCACATCACCCTGCGCTTCCTCGGCGACGTTGAAGAGGATGTAGCCGAGGCGTTTCATGCGGGACTTGTCGACGCGCGCCCGCGCCCATTCATCAACGTGACGCTGTCCGGCCTCGACGCGTTCGGCGGGGACAAACCTCGCGCGATCATCGCCAGCGTAGCGGCTTCACCCGACCTGCTCGACCTGCAAGACGAGCACGAGCGCATCGCCCGGGCAGCCGGAGCTGAGCCGGAACGGCGCAAGTTCACGCCGCACGTCACGCTCGCCCGCCTCAACCGCCGCGACACCCAGGCGGCGGATGTGGCAGGGTACATCGCCGAGGCGGGGCTTTTTGCGACGCTGAGGTTCACCGCAACACGGGTGGCGCTGTTCTCGGCGCGGGAATCGCGAGGCGGAGGACCGTATGTGGTGGAGGCGGCGTATCCGCTAGGATAACGACGCTCATGGGCCGTTTCACAACCGCCGCAGCGCTACGCTCTCGATACGGTGGCTCGCGCCCTTGGCCAGGATCAGGCTCGCTCGTTGGCGCGTCGGCAGGATGTTGTCGCGCAAGTTGGGCAGGTTGATCGTGGTCCAAAGATTGTCGGCGATCTCTAGGGCCTCGGCCTCCGTCACTTCGGCGTATTTCCGGAAATACGAGAGCGGATCCCGGAAGGCGGTCTGGCGCAGGCGCAGGAAGCGGTTGACGTACCAGCGGTGCAGGTCGTCCTCGTGACCGTCGAGATAGATCGAGAAGTCGAAGAAGTCGGAGACGAAGGGGATCGCGGTCCCATCGCGCGGCAGGCGCGCCGGCTGGAGGACGTTGAGGCCTTCCACGATGAGGATGTCGGGGGATTCCACCACCCGTTCCTCGCCCGGCACCACATCGTAGACGAGGTGGGAATAGAGCGGCGCGGCCACGCGTTTCTTGCCGGCCTTGATGTCGGTGAGAAAGCGCAGAAGCGCCGCCGTGTCGTAGCTCTCGGGAAACCCCTTGCGCTCCATCGCGCCCATGCGCTTCAGCTCGGCATTCGGGTGCAGGAACCCGTCCGTGGTGATGAGATCGACCTTCGGAGTATTGGGCCAGCGCGCCAGCAGTGCCTTTAGCACGCGGGCCGTGGTGGATTTCCCCACCGCCACCGATCCGGCGACGCCGATGATGTAGGGGACCTTGGCCTCGTGCTCAGCGAGGAGGAAGCGCTGGGTTGCTTTAAACAGCCCCTGCGTGGCCGCGACGTAAAGCGAGAGAAGACGCGACAAGGGCAAGTAGATCGCCACCACCTCCTCAATGGAGATGGGATCGTTGAGGGATTGCAGGCGGCTGACATCGTCGCTCGTCAGGGTGAGCGGCGTCTCGGCGCGCAATTGGGCCCACTCGTCCCGGGAAAACAGTCGGTAGGGCGACAGTCGCTCCGGGCCGATCCCAGTCACGGGATCCTGGCCCAGCACGAGGCCGCGGCCGAGAGCCGGTTCGCGCCCAATCACGGAGGCCACGGGCCGTTGGGGCTCGACGGTCACGTCTGCCTCCGGGCCGCCTTTTCGGCGATGCCGCTCTGCGCCGTACGACGCTGAAGTTCCGCCATCACCTCCGGCAGGCCGATGCCGCCGGCACGCAGCACAACAAGGAGATGGTAGAGCACATCCGCCGCCTCGCTCACCAAGCCTGCCCGGTCCCCCTGGACCGCAGCGATGGCGGCCTCGACGGCCTCCTCGCCGAGTTTTTTAGCGGGCTTTGCCGGCCCGCCGGCAAGGAGCTTGGCGGTATAGGATTGGTCCGGTGGTGCGGCGGCGCGGTCGGCCACCACGGCCTCCAGGTCGCTCAGAGTGAAATCGGTCATGCGATCCTAGGGACGTTGGCGGGCGGGGCCGCGCGCTCCACGGGCCGGAGCCTGCGGCACGGGGCTGAATTGGGCAAGGGTGGGGTCGAGGGGGCGCATCACGGATCGAGCCGCATGCGCAGGCCGGCCGCCGCCATATGTGCCTTGGCCTCGGCGACGCTGTGCTGGCCGAAATGGAAGATCGATGCGGCGAGAACCGCGCTGGCGCCCCCGTCGCGCACGCCCGCCACGAGGTCGTCGAGGCCGCCGACGCCGCCGGAGGCGATCACCGGCACGGAGACCGCGTCCGAGATCGCCCGGGTCAGGGCGATGTCGTAGCCCGAGCGCATCCCGTCGCGGTCCATGGAGGTGACCAGAAGCTCACCGGCGCCGCGAGCCGCCACGCTGCGGGCGAAGTCGATGGCGTCGAGACCGGTGGGGGTGCGCCCGCCATGGGTGAAGATCTGCCAGGCATCGGGCTCCCCCGGCGCCGAGGTGCGCTTGGCGTCGATGGCGACCACGATGCACTGGCTGCCGAATTTGAGAGCACCACGCTCGACGAAGGACGGATCCTTCACCGCCGCCGTGTTGATGGAGACCTTGTCGGCCCCGGCGAGCAGAAGCGTGCGGATGTCCTCCACCGTGCGTACGCCTCCACCCACGGTGAGCGGCATGAAACAGGCCTCGGCGGTCCGGCTCACCACATCCAGTAGGGTGCCGCGCGCCTCGTGGCTTGCGGTGATGTCGAGGAAGCAGAGTTCGTCCGCGCCGGCCGCGTCATAGGCCTTGGCCGCCTCGACGGGATCGCCGGCATCGCGCAGTTCGAGGAACTGGACGCCTTTAACGACGCGCCCGTCCTTCACGTCGAGGCAGGGGATGATGCGGGTCTTCAACATGGTGGACCTGTCACGCTTGCAGCCGGACTCCGGTCGCAGGCATCGGGCCATGCCCGTCCGGGCACCGTTCCGTCAACTCGATGGTGCGGATCGGCACGATTTTGCAGGATCAACTCTGCAGATTTGAAAGGCGGCCGATCCTGCCGAAACACCCTTTCGTGATCCGCGTCAGCCGGGTTTGGCCTCCCCGCGATGATTCCGGTGGCCCTATCCCCACAGATCGGGTGTCGGAGGATGGATGAGGCTGCCGTCGAAGCGCAGAGCCGGGTCGCGGTCCCGCGCCAGGAGCAGCGGCCCATCGAGATCCACGTAATCGGCATGGTGGGCGAGCAGCATCGCCGGGGCCATGGCGAGCGAGGTGCCGACCATGCAGCCGATCATCAGCGAGAGGCCTCGCGCCTTCGCTTCGTGCGCCAGCATCACTGCTTCGGTGAGGCCACCGGCCTTGTCGAGCTTGATGTTGATGGCATCGTAGCGGTTGGAGAGAGCATCAAGGCCGGCACGGTCGTGCAGGCTTTCGTCGGCGCAAATCGGAATCGGCCGCGGGATCTGGGCGAGAAGGTCGTCCTCCCCTGCCGGGAGCGGCTGCTCGATCAGGCCGACGCCCGCAGCGACGCAGGCGGCGAGGTTCGCCTCGATCGTGTTCGCGCGCCACGCCTCGTTCGCATCGACGATGAGGCGTGAATGCGGTGCGCCGCGACGCACGGCGGCGATGCGCTCGGGGTCGCCCTCACCGCCGAGCTTGACCTTGAGAAGGGGGCGATGGGCAGCCCCCCGGGCGGCCTCCTCCATGCTTTCGGGCGTACCGAGGCTCAACGTGTAGGCGGTGGTGGCGACCTGCGGTGCGCTGAGCCCGGCAATCTCCCAGGCCGGCCGGCCGATCTGCTTGGCCTCGAGATCGAGCAGGGCGCAATCGAGGGCGTTGCGTGCGGCGCCAGCCTTCATTCGCGTGAGCAGGTCCGTGCGGGTGGCACCCGAGGCGATGGCGTCGGCCTGTTCAGAGATCAGTGCGCAGACGCTCTCGGGGGATTCGCCGTAGCGTGGATACGGGACGCATTCGCCGCGCCCCACATGGCCGTCTGCCCCATCGACGATGGTGGCGAGGACCACCACGGCTTCCGTGCGGCTGCCTCGAGCGATGGTGAAAGCGCCAGCGATAGGAAAGCGCTCCACGGCGACGGTGAGGCGGCGGCTCATGCGGCGCTCCCGGCGGGAAATTCCGCGAGCATCCGGTCGATAATGCCGTCGACACCGAAGCGAACCGGATCGGTGGCGGGCAGCCCGTGATCGCGAGTGAGGCCTTGGAGCAGGGTTCGCGCCTCCTCCTCCGGAAGTTTCTGCGTGTTCACGGCGATGCCGACAGGGCAGATGGCGGGATTGGTCAGGCTTCCGAGCTGGATCGTCAGGTCGATCACCTGCTGGATCGAGGGAAGCGAGTGCTTGACCCCGCGCATGGTGGTGCGGCTCGGCTCATGGCAGACCACGAAGGCATCGGCCTGGGCGCCGTGCAGCAGCCCCAGACTCACGCCCGCGAAGGACGGATGGTAGAGCGACCCCTGCCCCTCGATCAGGTCCCAGTGGTCGGGGTCCGCCGCCGGGGCGATCCACTCCACGGCGCCGGAGATGAAATCCGCCACCACCGCGTCGATGGCGACGCCGCGCCCGGAGATGAACACCCCGGTCTGCCCCGTAGCGCGGAAATCTGCATCGAGCCCGCGTTCCCGCATGGCGCGCTCCAGGGCGAGGACCGTGTACTTCTTGCCCACTGAACAATCGGTGCCGACGCTGAGCAGGCGCCGGCCGGGCCGCCTCGTGCCCTTGCCCGTGTCGAAGGTCTCGCTGGTGTGGCGGACATCGTGAAGCTGCCGCCCGTTCCGCTCGGCCGCTTCGGCGATCTCGGGGATCGAACCGAGGCGCACATGCAGGCCACTGGCGATGTCGAGACCGGCATCGAGCGCTGTGACCACCTCGGACACCCAATGCGGGGGCAGCACACCACCCGCATTGGCGACGCCGATCACCATGGTCTTGCAGCCCTTGGCCACGGCGTCGCTCAGGGTAAGATCGGGGATGCCGAGATCGGCGGCACATCCGGGAAGGCGCAGCTGGCCGACGCACCATTCGGGCCGCCAATCGGCGATGCCGTAAGCCGTTTTGGCGGCGAGCGTATCCGGCACGTCGCCGAGGAACATCAGGTAGGGCGTTTCGATCTGCATCGCGCTGGCATCCGTCGCAATCGGGGGCTGTCGACCGTGTCCCGCCGTCTATGCGCGAACCGGGCGGCGCTGCCAAATGTGCGACTGCCGCCAACCCCGCAATCGACGCAGACGGAATTGTGCTTCCACGGTGAAGCCGCCTCGCCTGCAAGGGGAAGCCAAGACGCCGGATCGTTCCGAGGCATTCGGCCTTCTGACGTGCCCGACGTCGCGGCAGAAGGGCAAAGATGATGCAGGATGCCGCCCAAGAGGTAGGGGGAGGAGTATCGCAAGCTTTTGAGAGAGCAACGGACTGATGCGGCGGGTACGATTACGGCCGGTCGTTCTAGGGGCTCGAACGGGCCAGGCCGGATCCCGCCACGCCTGGCTCTCCTGTTTGGCGCAATGCGGCCATCGGGCAGCAAACCGAGTGACCCGACACTCGAGGATACGCGAACAGGGTCATTCATCGAGCGTAGCGATGCCGCTGCGGATGAAGAAGCTCGACACGTCGTCCATCCTCTCGTGCCACGCTCGTAATGAACTACGACAAGATCATCCCTTGCAACCGGCGCCTTTGTCGGGTGTGGTCCGCGCCAGACAAAGGCGAGGGAGATGGGCATGAGGATGTACGGCAACTGGCGCTCGGCCGCCGCCTTCCGGGTCCGTATCGCCCTTAACCTGAAGGGGATTCCCTGCGAGGAGACCTTCATCGACCTTGACGCTGGCGACCAGTACAAGCCGGATTTCCTCGCCATCAATCCGCAGGCGGCAGTACCGGCCTTCTTCGATGGCGACGGCCCTCCCCTGACCCAATCGCTGGCGATCCTCGACTATCTCGAGGACATCCACCCCGAACCGGCCCTGCTGCCGAAGGAGCCGAGGGCGCGGGCACGCGCCCGTTCCCTTGCGCAGGTCGTCGCCTGCGACACCCATCCGCTCTACGTCCCGCGTGTGCGCAACTACCTGATGTCGGCCTACGACATCCCGAAAGACGCCATGATGGGTTTCGTACGGCACTGGTTCGAGACAGGGCTGAAGACGCTCGAGACCCGCCTCGCCCACGAGCCCGGCACCGGTCGCTACGCGCAAGGGGACACGATCAGCCACGCCGATCTGTGCCTCGTGAGCCTCTGGGTCGGCACCGGCATCTTCGGCGTCGAGACAGCTCCCTATCCCACCGTGAAGCGGATCGCAGAGGATTGCCTGTCGCAGGAGGCTTTCGCGAAAGCGCATCCCCTCCGCCAGCCGGGTGCGCCTGCTTAAGACGTAGAGCCGGCCTGCACGACGAAGGCTGCCGTTCAAAAAGATTTTGCCTATAATACCCGAGCGGACAAAAAGGGCGTACGGCCTGCCGCTCAACGCTGAAGACGAGGAACGCATGGTACCGGGCGAAACCGTGGACAACCTGCATCGGATCGTGGTCGTCGGCGGAGGCGCGGCGGGGCTTCAGCTGGCCACCAAGCTCGGCGACACGCTGGGCAGGAAAGGCAAGGCTCACGTCACCCTCGTGGACAAGGCCCGCACTCATATCTGGAAGCCTCTGTTGCACGAGGTCGCCGCTGGCAGCCTCGATGTCGGCCACCATGCGGTGGACTATCTCCACCACGCCCACCGCCATCATTTCCGCTATCGTATCGGCTCGATGACGGGACTCGACCGTGGCGCGCGCACGATCCAGCTCGCCGCGAGCCACGATGCCGAGGGGCGTGAGGTCACGCCCGTCCGCTCGATTCCCTACGATACGCTGGTCCTCGCGGTGGGCTCGACCACCAACGATTTCGGCACGCCGGGGGTGAAGGAGAACGCCATCGCCCTCGACACGCAGGAGCAGGCGGTGCGGTTCCACCAGCGCCTGATCAACGGCATGCTGCGCGCCCATACCCAGGTCGGCCCGGTGCGGGCCGGGCAGCTCCACGTGGTGGTGATCGGAGCCGGCGCCACCGGAACCGAGCTCGCGGCGGAACTTCATCGCACGACCCGTGACGTGGCCTCCACCGGTCTCGACAGGATCGATCCTGCCAAGGATCTGAAGATCACCCTCGTCGAAGCGGCGAACCGGATTCTGCCTGCAGTCCCCGAGCGTCTGTCCGCCGACGTCATGACGCTGTTGAACAAGATCGGTGTCGAGGTCCGCACCCAAGCGCGTGTCACCGAGGTCCGCCCCGATGGGGTTCAGCTCGCCGATGGCGGCTTTATCCCCTCCGAGCTCGTCGTCTGGGCGGCTGGCGTGAAGGCGCCGCCCTTCCTGCAGGAGATCGGCGGCCTGGAGACGACGCGCAACAATCAGCTCGTCGTGACGCCGACGCTCCAGACGACCCGCGACCCCGACATCTTCGCCATGGGCGATTGCGCCTATCTGGTGGAGAAGGGCTCGGATACCCCGATCCCCCCCCGCGCCCAGGCAGCGCACCAGCAGGCGAGCCACCTGATCAAGCAGATTCCGGTCAAGATGGCGGGCGGGACCCTGAAGCCGTTCAAGTATCGCGATTTCGGCTCGTTGGTCTCCCTCGGGGAGTATTCCACGGTCGGCAACCTGATGGGGTTCATTCAGGGAAAGAACCTGTTCATCGCAGGCCTCTTCGCGCGGATGATGTACCGGTCACTCTACAAGATGCACGAGCAGGCCCTGCACGGCACGATCAAGACGGCGCTCGATGCCATGGCTCGCGCGCTGACGCGGCGCACCGAACCACGGGTCAAACTTCACTGAGAACGGCCGGGTTGGCGGGGGGCGCGCCTTGCCCACGGCAGAAACGTGACGAGACACGAGCATGATCGACATCATTCAGGGCCTGCAGCAGCGCAATCCTACCCTTGGCCCCTACGTCCTGGTGCTGCGCTCGGATTCCCGGGCGCGCCATCCTTCGGATCCCGCACGGCTGTGCACCGAGGCCGAGGCCTGGATCGCCGAGAAAGCGCCGGGCGCACGCCTATCGCAGGAGACCGTGCTGATCGCTCCCTATCCGGGCGCGATGCCGACGGAACGCAGCGTCTCGGTGATGGCCTTCAAGGATGCAATGCAATTGGCCGCCTTTGCCACCGCCTGGACGGCAGAGCCGGAACCGGAAGACGAGCCGGTCCCCGCGGACGAATGAGCCTGGCCGGAACGGTCAAGCAGCCTGCAACGTCCTGATCGTTCCGAGCGTACCGTCCCGGACCACGGCGAGGCGGTGGATCAGCGGGCCCAGATCGTCGCCGTTGCGGCAAGCGTTCTCGATCTCTCGACAGAGGTCGGACAGCCCGACGAAGCCGAGCAGCCCGGCGGCGGACACCATGACATGGGCATCGTAGGCGAGTTCCGGCGGATCGATGCCAGATAGGTCGACCGAGTCCGGAGGGGCCCCGAACCGGTCGACGAGTTCATCCGCCAGCATGGACAGAAGCGCGGTGGCTCGCTCCGGCCCCACCATGTCCTTCAACGTGTCGAAGATCTCCCGGTCGAGAATGGGCGGGGAATCCGGCGCACCGAGGATAGCCGAAGAATCGGTCCAGCGGGCGATAGCGGCATAGAGCGCGTCGCGCTTGAATGGCTTGCCGACGTGGTCGTTCATGCCGGCTGCGGTCAAAGCAGCAAGTTGCTGCGGCAGGACATTGGCCGTCATGGCGATGATCGGTACCGTACAGGCGGGCGCAGGCAGAGCGCGGATGAGGCGCGTAGCGGTAAGCCCGTCCATGCCCGGCATCTGCACGTCCATCAGCACAAGATCATAAGCCTTCGGTCCTTCCGCGGCATCCCGGATCGCGGCCACCGCTTCGGCACCGTCGCCCACGACCTCGACGCTGTGGCCCGCGAGTTCGAGGACCGCCCGGGCCAAGGCTTGGTTCACCGGCACATCCTCGGCGACGAGAATCCGTGCCCTTCTCGATGACGCGGACGCCCGGACGGGCTGCATTCCCGCTTCCTCTACAGCGACACCGCTCGCCGCGTCGGCGCGCGGCAGGACGAGAGTGAACCAGAAGGTCGATCCTTGCCCGGGAGTGCTGGTGACACCGATCTCCCCGTCCATCATCGAGACCAGGCGACGGCAGATCGCGAGTCCGAGACCGGTACCGCCGAAGCGGCGGCTGATCGAGGAATCGACTTGGCTGAAGCGCTGGAACAGGCGCTCCTGCTGCTCCGCCGAGATGCCGATGCCGGTATCCACCACCTCGAAGCGCAGGACCGGACCAGCTGCCTCCTCGCCGCATTGGCTGACATTGAGGGTGACGGACCCGGAGAGTGTGAACTTCACCGCGTTATTGAGCAGGTTGAGCAGAACCTGCCTGAGCCGGTTCGCATCGCCCATGGTCCAGGGCGGCAGCGCGGGGTCGAGCCGCGAGAGGATGGTCACGGGGCTCTTGAGCGCACTGCCGCGCACGATCTCCACGGTGTTCTCGATCAGGTCGCGTAACGGGAACGGCAGCAATTCCAGCGTGAACTGCCCCGCCTCGATCTTCGAGAAGTCCAGTACATCGTTGACGATGGTGAGGAGCGCATTGCCCGCCCCCTGGATCAATTCGAGGCGGTGCCTGTCGTCGGACGTCCGGCTCGGCTCCTCCAGCAGGAGGTCGGCATAACCGAGGATACTGTTCAGCGGCGTGCGGATTTCGTGGCTCATAGCAGCGAGGAACTCGCTCTTCGCAGCGCTCGCCCCCTCGGCCCTGGCTGTCGCGGCCTGCAATGCGGCCTCTACGGTCTTTCGTCCGGTGATGTCGAAATGCAGGCCGACCATACGATAGGGCGCGCCAGTTACGTCGTAGAGTACGCGTCCGCAGGTGGAGATCCAGCGCTGCTCGGTTTCCGCGAGGATGCGGTATTCCGCGACGTAGTTGAGCTGGTTCCGGATCGCGTGGGCCGCCTCCTCGCGGACCGCCTGCCTGTCATCGGGATGGACGAGCCGGATCCAGTCCCGGACCGGCATCGCCTGGGCGTCCTCCCCAGGGATGCCGAACAGGCCCAGTGCTTTCTGGCTGAGCGTGATCGCGTCTGTCCGGAGGTCGAGGTCCCAGGTACCGGCATCGGCCGCCGTCTGGGCGATGCGGAGCAGGTCGGACGTCTCCTCCAAGCGCTGACGCGCGGTGATGATGTCGTCGATGTCGAGGGCAGTGCCGAGCCATTCGGCGTCGTCGGGCGCCCGGTCGTCATGGGTCGGGATCGGAATCATCACGATCTTGTGCCAGCGGTAGACGCCGTCGTGGCGGCGCAGGCGTCCCTCCACCATAAAGGTCCGCCCCCGTTTGTGGGCGGTCCGCCAAGCGACCTCCATCCGTTCGGCATCGTCGGGATGGTTGCGCGCCGTACGCTCGGGCCTCTCGGGACCGATAGCGCCATAGAAATCCGTGAAGGCGGGATTCACATAGGTCGCCGTCCCGTCCGGTGGACGCGTCGTCCAGATCAGCGCGGGCAGCGCCTCCGCGAGAGTGCGGTAGCGATCTTCGCTGCGCTGGAGTTCGAGTTCGGCCGCCCGACGCTCGGTGATGTCGCGGGTGATCTCAGCATAGCCAACCACGGACCCTTGTTCGTCGCGGATGGCGTCGATGGCGACACTGGCGAAGAATTGCGAGCCGTCTCGGCGAACCCGCCAGCACTCGAATTTGACCTTCCCTTCATAAGCAGCGGTCGCAAGCGCGATACGCGGGGCCCCCGCTTCGAGCCCCTCCCTCGTGTAGAAGCGCGAGACGTGGCGCCCTATAGCATCCTGGGCGGAATAGCCGGTGATACGCTCCGCTCCGCTGTTCCAGTTGGCGACATGCCCGGTCCGGTCGAGGGTGACGAAGGCGCAATCGCTCACCGCGTCCACGAGACGGCGGAACTGGCTCGTCCGCTCCCGCAGGGCGGCGTCGGAATTCCGGGCGTCCGTCACGTCGATGGCGGTGCCGACCAGACCCACGGTCAGACCCGCCACGTCGCATTCGCAGATGCCACGAACCACCATCGTCCGGATTTCTCCCGTGGGACGAACCATCCTCGCTTCGAAGGCGAAAGCACCTCTTCGCTCCAGCGCATTGGAGATGCTGGACCGAACCAGCTCACGGTCGTCGGGATGATGCAGATCGATGGCCCCGTCGAATGTCGGCGCGGAGGTCGCGGGATCGAGCCCGGCAATTCCGTAGATGCCGGTGGACCAGAAGGTCTGGCCATCGGCGAGCCGAACGCGCCAATGGCCGATCCCGGCAACCTCTTCCGCCATGGCGAGCAGGTGATGCGCGCTGGCGAGTGCGCTCTGGCGCTGCTGCAACTCTTCCCGCTGGTCGGCGATGGTCGCCTGATGGGCCGCGCGTTCCTCGGCCTCGCGGACCAGCCTCACATGGGCGTCCGCGAGGCGAAGATGGGCGGTGACGGTGGCCGCGAGGTCGTGCAGAGCCGCTTCATCCTCCACGCCGAACGGGCGCGGAGTGCTGTGCATGAGACAGAACGAGCCAACGCGGAAACCCGATTCGAGGCACAGTGGCACGCCGGCGTAGAAGACGATGGGATCGGGGCCGGTCACCAGGGGGTTCCCGGCGAAGCGCGGATCGAGGCGCGCATCCGGCACCACGAGCATGTCGCCACCGGCGATGGTGTGATGGCAGAACGATTCGAGGCGCGGCATCTCCTTGCGGCCGAGATCGCATTCCGACTTGATCCACTGCCGGTCGGAGTCGATGAGGGCGACATAGGCCTTCTCGACCCCGAAAAGGCGTTTGGCCGTGCGCGACACCGCCTCGAAATGCTCTTCGGGGGGCGTATCGAGGATACCCAGGCCGTGAAGCGCGGCGACGCGCTCGGCTTCATGAGACGGCGTGATCAAGGATCGGGCCTCGTTGAGCTGCGGCGGCAGCCTTGCGGAGCATCACATGTGCGGGTCGCAAGGATAACGTTCTATGTCTCGCATAAGAATTTCGCACTCCGCCGCCTCACTCTCGACGGCGCACAGCATCATTCCATCGCCGGCGAGACTTCGCTGCCACGGCAATGGACCCAGCGTGAGACTTCAGATGGTCGATCGCTGTTGAGACAGCCAGCGAACGCGGGCCGCCTCGAGCCCCCATACCATTCCAAGCATCATATAGAGGTGACGCCACTTCTCGATATCGATCTGAAATGCCTGGAGGAAGAACATCAGAAGGGCCGGAAACACGATCTGGGCGAGCCCCTGATAGGGCGACGGTTTGAGGCACAGGCGAAACCCGACGAAGATCGATGTCAGGACGATGGAGACGAAAGCGAAACCGCCGAGCCACCCGCCATTCGCGAAACTGCCGATATAAGAATTGTGCGGCTCTAGATCGAAGACCACGCGCCATCTCAGCGGCCCGAAACCGAGGGGGCGATCGATGAGCATCGGGATGCCGCGGCGCTGGTTGCCGAACCGTCCGGTCTCGCCTTCGTCGTAATCCTTCGTGACCTGCGCCCGATCGGTGAATCGCTCCGAGACACCCTCCATCGACAGGAGGCCGCCGATCAGTAGCGCGCCGACGAGGACGGTGAGGGCCGACAACCGGGCGATGCGCCGCCGGACGGCCCGCGACGGAGAGGTTGCCCAGGTGAGGCCGATCGTCAGGCAGATGCCGAGGAGGCACGCTCCCCAGGATCCGCGCGAGAACGAGAGGAAGACGCAGGCCAGCAGGACGAGCAGCGCCATCGCCGACAGGAACATCTCGCGCGTCTCCCCCACCAGCATCCTGCGGATGAGATACAGCACCGACAGAATCAGGAAGGATCCGAGCAGATTGGGGTCCTGGAACACGCCCGAGGCGCGTCCGTCCATCTTGAACAGCACGTCTTCGCCGAGCACGTCGAAATAGCTGAAGATGCCGCAGATCGCGGCGAAGAGGGCTCCCGCGAGGTAAGCCTTGAGGACGAAACCGACCCTGTCGGACGTCTCGTCCGAGAAGAACATCACGAAGAAGATCCCGGTCAACCCGAGATAGACGGCCTGATAGGTCCAATCGACCGAATTGCTCTCGTCGAGATAGGGGATCAGCGCGATGACGATCGCCACCAGATAGATCAGCAGAAGCGCTACGATGACGATCGTCGAACGATAGAACCTGATCCCCAGCAGGAACCACAACGCGATCGTCGGCAATGCCAGAAAATCATAGGGCGACGGCTTCATGAAGGTGAAGCACGTGAAGAAGATGACCAGCGCCAACAAGGCGTGACCGAGGGTATGCAGCGGCCCCGAAGAGACACGGCGAGAATCAGCCGACGTCAGAGTGACGCCAACCTCTTCTGCACTCCATCTCTCGCCTGCCGCCATTTCACCCGTCCAACCCGCCTCAGGATAAGCGCCCGGCCTCAGCATGAGGCAGTCCCGTCAGCGAAGGCTTAAGCAGGCGGCGTTGCGTCCCTCGCATGCTGAGGACCGTCGCCCAAGCGTCAGGCTGTCGCTGTCCTGGGAGGCCGGGGGCGGACCAGGATTCCCTGGATGAAGCGGGTCACCGGCCGTTCCACGAACCGGTGCACGAACACGGCAAAGACACAGCAGGATACGACCGTGAAGGCGAGCGTCGGCCAAGCCCTCGTCGTTTCATCGAAGCCTGCCCATTGCATGGCCTTGCGGATCCCGACGATCACGAAAGGATGGCTCAGATAGAGCGCATACGATGCGTCGCCCAGATGGGCCCCGAGCTTGGAGAGACGGGAAGGCTGCCCCTGACGGCCGAGGACGGCTGCGCAGACGATCAAAGCTGCGGGGAGTCCCCAGCCGAGGACGCGCCAGGCGTCGTTGGGCGTCGTCCAATCGATGGCCTGATGCGACGAGTCGATCGGGTCGGCTATCAGGATGGCGACCCCGCTGACGAGAAAGGCTCCCCGGATCAGTCCCGATAAAACCACACCATGGCGGAGGAGCAGAGCGATCCCCATGCCGAAGACAAATTCGAGAACGATCGGGCGGGTCCAGAAGAACGGGGCGGCGGCACTCGGCTGCAGGACGAATCCCATGAGAACGAGTCCACCGAGCAGGGCCGCCACAGCGATCACCGTCCGACTGCGTCGCAAGCCGATGAAGACCGCGAAGACGACATAGAAAAACATCTCGTAATTCAGCGTCCATCCGAGTTCGAAGACGGGCATTGGAGCCTCATGCCCCGTGGCATAGGCTGGCCAGAAGGCAAAGGATGCGACGATGTTCGGCCAGCCTGGAAAGTCCTTAGTCGTGCCCACGAGCGCGATCACGAGAAACAGGGTGTAGAAGGCCGTGAACATCCAATAGAGCGGGACGATCCGCGCCACTCGCCGCGCCAAAAACTCGACCGATGTACCCTTTCGTCCAAATAGATCTTCGGACGCGTAGACCATGATGAAACCGGAGATGACGAAGAATATATCGACACCAGCACGCCAAGGTAACAGATGAACACGCTCGAATGAACCGCCGATCTTCAACGTCTGCACGAGGGTGTGATGCTGGGCATGGCCGAAAACGACCATGAATGCCGCCAGTCCTCGCAGGATCTGAACGGAAACGATCTGTTTCACAGGGCGCGGCCTCGCCAGCGGCATGATGCCGGTCGCAGCGAATGATGAGTCCGGGCCGGTTAAATCCCGATAAAGCCAGTCGCGGAAAACGGGGTCCGGCGTCGGATTACCCGATCAGCCCCCGCACGAGCGCGCGGAACTGATCGCCCCGATCTTCGAAACTCTTGAACTGGTCGTAGGAGGCACAGGCCGGCGAGAGGAGGACCACCGGCTCCGGCGCCTCTGATCTCGCAGCAGCCTCCGCCGCTTGCTTCGTCGCCACATCCAGGGTGCCGCAGCGCGTATAGGGCACCCTCCCCTCCAGTGTCGCGGCGAAGACGTCGCTCGCTGCGCCGATGAGGTAGGCGTGGGCGACGCGGTCGAACAGAGGCTCCAGCAGGTCGATACCACCCTCTTTCGGCTTGCCACCGAGGATCCAATGAATGTCGCGGAAGGCGGTGAGAGCCTTCTCGGTGGAATCCGCGTTGGTCGCCTTGGAATCGTTGACGAAGAGCACCCGCTCGCGACGGCCGACCTGCTCCATCCGATGCGGCAGGCCGGGAAAAGTCTCCAATGCGGAAACGATCTCGTCACCCGTCACACCGAGGGCCTGGACGACGGCGATGGCGACGGCGGCGTTCTGCCAGTTATGCGCTCCACGAAGCGATCCGATGCCGGATATGTCGGCGATGGCCTCCCCGGAGCGCCCGGCCACGATCCCGTCGCGGACGGTCAGCCCATCCACATCCTGCACCGCGACGCCGATCCGCACGAGCGCCCCCCTATGCCGGTCGGCGATGGCGCGGCTCGGCTCGTCGTCGACCCCGACCACCGCAAGGGCGGAGCCATTGATGAGGCGCGCCTTGATCGCCGCGTAATTCTCCATCGTGCCGTGGCGGTCGAGATGGTCGGGCGTGATGTTGAGGAGCACGCCGATGCTCGGAGCCAGCGACGGCGTCAGGTCGATCTGGAACGAGGACAGTTCGATGACGTGACAGCGCCCCGGCGCCGGTGCCTCCAGTGACAGGATCGCGGTGCCGATATTCCCGCCCATCTGCACGTCACGGCCCGCTTTGGCCAGGATATGAGCGATCAGCGCCGTGGTGGTCGACTTGCCGTTCGTGCCGGTGATGGCGACGAAAGGTGCATCGGGGGCGGTCTTCGCCCGCTCGCGGCAGAACAGCTCGACATCGCCGATAATTTCTATCCCGGCGGCCTCGGCGAGACCGACGCTCCAATGGGGTAAGGGATGGGTCAGCGGTACGCCGGGCGCCAGGATCAAGGCGGCAAAACCCGACCAGTCTGCGCTGCGCAGATCCGCAACGGTGACGCCCTGTTCTCGCGCCTTTGCCTGGCTCTCGGTACTGTCGTCCCAGGCGACGACGCGGGCGCCCCCGGCCTGGAGCGAGACCGCCGTGGCGAGGCCGGAGCCGCCGAGGCCGAACAGGGCGACCGTGCGGCCGGCGAAGGTGGTGGCGGGGGTCATGCGGGTCTCGAACTCGCCAATGCTCTGATCTCTGTCCCCCTCCCTCTACCTCATCCTGAGGTGCCCGCGCGAGCGGGCCTCGAAGGAGGCCTTCAGAGCCCAATGCACGAAGTGGAGGGCTCCTTCGAGGCCTCCGCTCCGCTGCGGCGCCTCAGGACGAGGTGGATCGGCGGGAGGAAGACCAGTTGTGACGAACCGTCATACGACACTCAGCGCAGCTTCAGCGTCGCGAGGCCGGCGAGCGCCAGGATCACGGCGATGATCCAGAACCGGATGACGACCTGCGGCTCCTTCCACCCTTTCTGCTCGAAATGGTGGTGGATCGGCGCCATGCGGAAAACGCGCTTGCCGGTGAGCTTGAACGAGGCGACCTGGATGATCACCGACATGATCTCCAAGACGAACAGGCCGCCGACGATGGCGAGGACGATCTCGTGCTTGGTGGCGACCGCTACGGTGCCGAGCAGGCCGCCGAGGGCGAGCGAGCCGGTATCGCCCATGAAGATCTGCGCCGGGGGGGCGTTGAACCACAGGAAGCCGAGCCCCGCCCCGATGACTGCACCACAGACGACCGCGAGTTCGCCGGTGTCGCGGACGTAGTTCACCTGGAGGTATCCGGCGGTGAAGACGTTGCCGACCAGATAGGCGATGACCCCGAAGGTTCCACAGGCGATCATCACCGGCACGATCGCGAGGCCGTCGAGGCCGTCGGTGATGTTCACGGCGTTTCCGGCACCGACGATGACGAAGCCGGCGAACAGCACGTAGAACCAGCCGAGATTCAGCAAGGCATCCTTGAAGACCGGGAAGGCGAGCTGGTTCTGGAGCGCGGGCGCCGAATAATACGAGATCAGGGTGCAGGCCGAGATGGCGATGGCGGCTTCGAGCAGGAGCCGGAATTTGCCAGAGAACCCCTTATGCGACTGCTTCGTCACCTTGAGGTAATCGTCGTAGAAGCCGATGGCACCAAAGCCCAGGGTCACCGCGAGGGTTACCCAAACGAAGTGATTGCGCGGGTTGGCCCAGAGCAGGATCGCCACGATGGCGCCGGCCAGGATCATCAGCCCGCCCATGGTCGGCGTGCCGCGCTTGGTCAGATGAGTCTGCGGACCGTCCTCGCGGATCGGCTGACCCTTGCCCTGGCGCAGGCGCAGCAGCGAGATGATGAGTGGCCCGAACCAGAACACGAACAGGCCCGCCGTGAACAGCGCGCCGCCGGTGCGGAAGGTGATGTAGCGGAAGACGTTGAGGGGCGAGAGCGTGCCGCTCAGGTCCGACAGGAGATACAGCATCCGACACCCGGTCGCGGTTTGTCTGAGAATGGATCATCGGGGTTGGAGGAGGCCGCGCGCCTTTCCATCCCCGCCGTGCACCCGGCTGGCGGGCGAACCCGGTGCGAGGCCGGGCCTGACACGGAGGTCTATTGGCGGATCGCGGCCTGCGCCGACTCGGCGCGGTCCACCGCGTCCGCGTAGCGGGCTTTGAGAGCTTCGACAATGTGACCCATGCGGATGCTGTTCGACCCCTTCACCATGACGGCGTCTCCGGCGCGGAGGGCGCCGATGAGCGGATCGACCAGATCCGACGAAACGCCCGCCGAGACGCCGCGCCGGCTCACCGGCAGCGCCTCGAACAGATGCCGCATCATCGGGCCGGCGGTGAAGACGAGGTCGATCCCGCCCGCTTCCACGGCGGAGGCGAGCGCGCGGTGGTGATCTTCGGCCGAAGCGCCGAGTTCGAGCATATCGCCTAGGACCGCGATGCGGCGCCCGCGCGGCCCTGTCTCGATTCCCGACAAGGTGGCCAGAGCCGCCCGCACCGAAGCCGGGTTGGCGTTGTAACTCTCGTCCACCAGGAAGGCCTCGCCCTCCTTGAGCCGCAAGGCCGTGCGCTCGCCACGCCCCACCGGCGGTTTCAGCGCGGCGAGCGACAGGGCAGCGCGGGCGAGATCGGCCCCGAGAGCATGGACCACCGCCATGACGCCTAGGGAGTTCATCGCCACGTGCCGGCCCGGCGTGCCGAGCTGGTAGGTGACGGGGACGCCCATCACCACCGCGTCCACCACCGAGAGATCGGGCCGCATGACGATGCGAAGGGCGCGGACATCCGCCTCCTCGTGCTCACCGAACGTGACGACCCGCCCCGCCTTCGAGGCATGCGCATGGGCGAGCAGACGCGGATAACTCGGATTGTCGCGGTTGATGATGGCGGTCCCGCCCGTACTCAACCCGGAAAAGATCTCACCCTTGGCATCGGCGATGGCCGAGAGCGAGGCGAAGTGCTCGATGTGAACCGGCTCGACCGTGGTGATCAGCGCGATGTCGGGCCGGACCATGGCGGTCAACGGCACGATCTCGCCCGGATGGTTCATGCCGATCTCGAACACGCCGTAACGGCTCTCGGCCGGCATCCGCGCCAAAGTCAGGGGCACGCCCCAATGGTTGTTGTAGGAGGCGATGGAGGCATGGGTCTCGCCCTGAGCCGAGAGGACGTGCAGCAGAGCCTCTTTCGTGCCGGTCTTGCCCACCGAGCCGGTGACGGTGACGATGCCGGCCTGGCTGCGGGCGCGCGAGGCCTGGCCCAGAGCCCGCATGGCGTCGAGGATCGGGTCCTCGCTCGTCCCTGATACCGCGAGAAGGCCCCCTGCCCCGGCGAACTCCCCGGCTCGGTCGGCGGCGACCACGGCCGCCCCGGCACCACGCGCCAGGGCATCGCGAACGAAGTCGTGACCGTCCCGCGCCTCACCGCGAATGGCGAAGAACAGGTCGCCCGGCTGCAGCGTCCGCGTATCGATGGAAGCGCCGGTGATCGGCTTCGGGTTGCCGCGCAAGGTGCCGCCGGTAGCGGCTTCCAGGGCCTCGGGGGTCCAGAGGGGTGTCGTCATCGGGCGGACTCATGCATGGGGCGACCGCGCGCGTACCCTCCCCCCTCTGCGGAGGAGGGTGGCCCGCGAAGCGGGTCGGGAGAGGGGAGCGCCAGTTCCGGAGAGGTCGTCCCCTCTCCCGCCTGCTCCGCAGGCACCCTCCCCCGCAAAGGGGGGAGGGAGAGACGCGCTGAAGACAGCGTTTCACCCTGAGTCGATCTCACGCCCCCACCTCCGCGATCGCTGACCGGACAACTGCGTGATCTGAGAACGGGAGCACCTGTGCGCCTACGATCTGGCCGGTTTCATGACCCTTGCCGGCCACCACCAGCACGTCGCCGGCCCGGAGCCCGCGCACGGCGGTCTGGATCGCCTCCGCCCGGTCGCCGATCTCGGTGGCACCGGGAGAAGCGGCGAGGATGGCAGCGCGGATCGAGGCCGGGTCTTCGCTGCGCGGATTGTCGTCGGTGACGATGACGAGGTCGGCTTTCCGCGCCGCGATGGCGCCCATGAGCGGGCGCTTACCTATGTCGCGGTCGCCGCCGCAGCCGAATACGCAAGTCAGGCGACCTGTCGCGAAGGGGCGAAGCGCATCGAGCACGCTCTCCAGGGCTTCAGGCTTGTGGGCGTAATCCACGAGGCAGAGGGCGCCGTTGACCTCGCCGATCCGTTCCATGCGGCCGGGCACGCCGGTGAGGTGTTCGAGGGTGGCAAGAATCTCCGCCATGCGGTCGCGGCCGATGGCGGCGCCAACGAGGCCGGCGGCGAGGAGCGCGTTCTCCACCTGGAAGGCGCCGACGAGGGGCAGACGCACGCTATAGGCGGTCGGCCCTCCCGGACCGGGCCCATGCACCCGTAGAACCTGAGCAAATCCCTCGGTGGTCGCCTCGGTCAGGCGAAGATAGCCGCCGTGGCGTCCAGTCGTAAGGAGTTCATGCCCAGCGGCATCGGCGGTTTCCATTACTCTACCGGCATAAGGGCCATCGGCATTCACGACAGCGGGCCGGCCATCCGGCAGGAGGGTCGTGAACAGCCGCAGCTTGGCCTGGAGATACTCCTCGATGGTGGCGTGGTAATCGAGGTGGTCACGGCCGAGATTGGTGAAACCGGCGACGGCGAGCCTCACGCCATCGAGGCGGCGCTGCTCGATCCCGTGGGACGACGCCTCCATGGCGAGATGGGTGATGCCGTCGTCGGCGAGCCGCGCGAGGGTCTCGTGCAGCGAGACCGGATCGGGCGTGGTCAGCGAGCCGTATTGCGCGCCGCGATCGGTGACGATGCCGACCGTACCGAGGCTCGCCGAGGCGAGCCCCAAACGCGACAGGATCTGGCGGACGAAATCGGCCACCGAGCTTTTGCCGCTGGTACCGGTCACGGCGATCACGGTCTCCGGCTGGCGCCCGGAAAAGCGCGCGGCAGCCAGAGCCAATGCCCGTCGCACGTCGGGAACGGGGATCCAGAGAGCCTCAGCCGGCAGGCCGGCGGGCCGATCGCCCTCGCCCAGGATGGCGACGGCGCCGTCTGCGAAAGCCTTGGCGGCGAAGACCTTGCCGTCCACCCGCGTGCCGGGCACCGCCACGAAGACGCCACCGGGAACGACCCGGCGGCTATCGGCCGTGATGCCCGTCACGATCGCGCTGGAGGCCGGCCCGACATCGAGGTCCGGGAACAGCGAACCGAGATTCATGTCGCTCATCGCGGGTCGAGCATCGTCGCGTGATAGGCGCCGAGCTTCACCATCAGGGGGAATGGCTTCACCGGCGGATCGAATTGCGGCGGCAGGCCGATGATCGGGGCGACGCGCTCGATCACCCGGCCGGTCACGACGCCCGAATTCCAGGCGGCGGTGGCGTAGCCGCCGGATTCCGGCAGGCCCTGCGGCTCGTCCATGATGGTGACGAACAGGTATTTCGGGTTGTTCATGGGCGCGGCTGCCATGAAGGTCGTGAACAGGCGGTTCTTGACGTAGCGGCCGTGGATGACCTTCTCCGCCGTGCCGGTCTTGCCGCCGACATAGTAGAGCGGGATCGACGCCTTCTTGGCCGAGCCTTCCACCGCGTTGAGGCGCATGATGAAGCGCATCGCCTCGCTGGTCTCGGGCTTGAGCACGCGGGTCGCCTTCTTCAGCGCCTCGGCTTCCGTCGTCTTGAGGAAGGTCGGCACGATCAGGTTACCGCCGTTCGTGATCGCGCCCACCGCCGCCGCCGCCTGGAGCGGCGCGACCGCGAGGCCGTGACCGAACGCGATGGTGATGGTGTTGATTTCTGTCCAGCGCGAGGGAACGATGGGCTCGGCGCTTTCGGGCAACTCCGTCCGCATCCGGTCGGTGAGGCCCATCTTCTTCAAGAAGGCCCTGTGACCTGGCACGCCGATGCCGAGCGCCATCTTGGCCGAGCCGATGTTGGAGGAGTGCGTGAACACCTCCGGCATGGTGATGGTGCGGTTGGTACCGTGATATTCGTGGATCTTCTGCCGGCCCCAGGTCAGCACGCCGCCGCGCGTATCGAAGGTCGAGTTGACGTTGTACTTGCCGGAATCGAGCGCCATGGCGAGGGTCATCGCCTTGAAGGTCGAGCCCATCTCGTAGACGCCGACATTCATCCGGTTGATCCGGTCGGGATTGTTGGCCTCGGCCGGGTTGTTCGGGTCGAAATCCGGCAGGGAGGCGAGTGCAATCACCTCTCCGGTGGTCACGTCGAGGATCAGGCCTGCCGCGGCCTTGGCCTTGAAGTGATCGACGCCCCAGGCCAGTTCGTCGCGCAGGGCGAACTGCGCCCGCAGGTCGATGGAGAGCTGGACAGGGCGGAGGTCGGTGGCCTTGGCGACGAAGCCGAGGCTGTTCAGGTCCTTCAGGCCGGTATTGTCGATGTACTTCTCGATACCGGCGATGCCGATATTGTCGAGGTTGGTCACACCCAGAATGTGGGCCGCCGCGGTGCCGTTGGGGTAGACGCGCTTGTGATCGGGAAGGAATCCGACGCCGGGAATGCCGAGGCGATGCACTTCGAGCTGCTGCTTCGGGGTGATCTCACGCTTGACCCAGACGAAGCCCTTCTTCGTCGAGAGCTTGGCACGCAGATCGGTGGCGTTGAGCTCGGGTAGGACGGCGGTCAGAAGCTCGACCGCCTCGTCCTTGTCGTAGATGTTCTTCGGCTCGGCGAAGACCGACACGGTGCGGATGTCGGTGGCCAGGATCTCACCGTTGCGGTCGACAATGTCGGGGCGGATCGCCGTGGTGGCCGCGGCGGCGACGCGGTTGTCTCCGTTATCGGCCTGAGGGAAGGCCGCCATCGCCACCAATCGGCCGGCGATGGTCAGGAACACCAGCGCGAAACCGAGGCCGACGAGGCCGACGCGAGCATAGGACCGCTCGATAGCGAGGTGGAACATTGCCCGCACCAAGCCCATTGGCGTCCAAGGCGGGCGCGTGGCGGCCACGGGCTGCGGAGCGCTTTCCTGCGGAAGAGCATCACCGGCCTCGTCGGCGGCGTGGAGCGTGTGATCGTGAACGGTCTCGTCTGACACGGGACTACCTCGAAACCGTATTGGGCGTTCTGGTGGTTTGGACGGTGGTCGTCTTGATCGTCGACGCGGTCACAGTCGGCTTGGTGGTGGTCGTGCGCGTGGTGATCGACCCGGTCGTCCTCGGCTCATCGGCAGTCTTCGCCGAAGATTTTTCCTTGGGCGTTGCGGTGGCGGCCAGCAGGCGACCGATCTCGTCACCGCGGTCGGGGCGCATCGGCAGGTCGGAGAGACGGCCGAGATGATTCACGCCGATGGGCTCCAGGGCAAGATGACGCTCGACGGCAGCCTGAAGGCGGTCTGGCCGGGTCAGGAGCTGCCACTCGGCCCGGAGCACCGCGATGGCCTGCCGCTCCTTGTGGAGCTGGCTCTTGGCCTTCGAGACCTGTCCGGCCTGGTACAGCGTGTCGTACTTGATCGAGTAGGCGTAAATCGCCGAGCCGATCAGTCCGAGAATGGCGACGACGTTCAGCAGACGGATCACCGACGCACTCCACCGCTCTTCGAGACGAGGTGACCGCGCTGGGCGGGAAGAGCCGCCAGCGCTTCGATGGCCGCCAGCGGCGGCGCGGCCGGCGCCATGGTCCGCTCCGCCGCCCGGAGCTTGGCCGAGCGCGAGCGGGGATTGGCATGAACCTCGGAGTCGGAGGCCGTCACCGGGCCCTTCGTCACCATGGTGAAGCTGCGCGGGGTCGGCGCATCGGCGCTTGGCAGATGACGGGAGGCCTGGGCCGCCCGACCGCTGCGCGCGGAGAAGAACTGTTTGACGATACGGTCTTCAAGGGAATGGAAGGTGACCACGGCGAGGCGTCCGCCCGGCCGGAGGATTCGCTCGGCGGCATGGAGCGCCTGGACGAGTTCGCCCAATTCGTCGTTCACGGCGATGCGCAGCCCCTGGAACGTCCGGGTGGCCGGATGGATTCCGCTGGCGGGATCCGCCCAGACCACGCTCGACACGATCTCGGCGAGCGCCGCCGTGGTCTCGATCGGGCCTTTCCGCCTGGCCTCGATGATGGCGCGGGCCACCGCCCGCGAGCGGCGCTCCTCGCCGTAATGGTAGATGATGTCGGCCAGCGTCGCCTCCTCGGCGCCATTGACGAGGTCGGCGGCGCTCTGGCCGGCGCGCTCCATGCGCATGTCCAAGGGCCCATCGTTGCGGAACGAGAAGCCACGGTCGGCCTGGTCGATCTGCATCGAGGAGACGCCGATATCGAGGACGACGGCGTCGGCAGATTCGATGCCTTGCTCCCGGACAAGCGTATCCAGCGTGCCGAACCGGCCCGGCACGAGGGTCAAACGCCCTTCGGAAGCTGCGACGAGGCCGGCGCCACTTGCGATGGCAGTGGGATCGCGGTCGATCGCGAGCACGCGGATCCCTGGATCGGCTTGAAGCATCGCGCGGGTGTAGCCGCCTGCACCGAAGGTTCCGTCGACAACAAGTGATGTGCCCGGAAGTGCGAGCGATGCCACGACTTCGGCGATTAGGACGGGAATATGCGGCGCAGCGGAAACCGCGCCGGCGGCGGCGGCATGAGGGAGCGTCATGCCGAAACCCGACCAGCGGGTCGGAACGGAACCGATCGCGGAGACCCGCACCGGGCTAGAACGAGTCGGGGACGCCAGGCGGCGGCGGAAGATGGGATGTGACGCATGCGTCCCTGCGGCGGGCATCGACCGCTTCGAGGCGGCCGGAGGAGACGGAACGGCAAAGAAAGAGGAGACGTCGCGGACGCGGCCCGCACTTCGCCCCCGGCGAGCGCCCTGCGCGTCCGCCGTTCCCAAAATCGCCGCTGACGAAGTGATTCCGGGTAACATGAGCCTCTGAGCACCGTCAACGCGCGGACTCGCATGTGAGCCGCCGAGTCCGATCAGACCTCAGCAAGGTTAACCGACGGTAAGTTTCGTCGGTTTTATGCAGCGTATTCGTCGGGTGTGAGAGAGCTCGCCAAGCGCTGGCCGATGCCGGCGGAAAGAGGATCAGCCGGCCTTTAAGCCGGGTTCTGTAGGGCCCGGAAGCGAACTTCCGGACGTGGCGGCCATTCCTCTGGGACGTTCGTTACCGAACGCCTCGAGCAACCAACCCGGGCGACGAGCCTGGAGAGAGGGCCTGCCCCGTCCCTTTCGGGAGAAGGCGTGTCGCCCCTATTCGGTTTTGCTCCCGGTGGGGTTTGCCGTGCCGTCCGCGTTGCCGCGTCCGCGGTGCGCTCTTACCGCACCCTTTCACCCTTACCCTGCATGAAGCAGGGCGGTCTGCTCTCTGTGGCACTGTCCCTGGGGTCGCCCCCGCCGGACGTTATCCGGCACCGTCTCTCCATGGAGCCCGGACTTTCCTCCCCGGTTCGCACCGGAGCGGCCGCCCGGCCGACTGATCCGGCGCGGATGTGCGCCGCCATTGCGCCCGAGGTCAAGGAGCCGGATGCCCATCCGGGCGCCATGGCGGGATTTTGTTCGGCGGCTTGCTCGACGATCCACGTGGCCCTAGCTCATCGAATAGGGCCACGCCCGTCGCGGCGGCCCGCCCACGTGAGGAGGTGACCATGGCAACGAGCGATTCGGCCTGGACGCTCGAAAACGTATCCGAACTCCGGACGCTGGCGCGCGAGCGCGTACCGGTCTCCATCATCAGCCTGAAGCTCAAGCGGCCGATCGAAGCCGTCTCGGCCAAGCTCGCCGAACTCGGCATCACGCCGGCGAGCGAAGCGGGCGGCGCATAGATCTAAAACCGGGTGAGCGGGGCGCGCGATGACGCGCCCCGCGATCTCGCCGTCCTACCAGGAGCCGGTATTCTCCATGGAGGCCCACGGCTCCTGCGGCGCCTTGGCCTCGCCCTTCTGCAGGATCTCGATGGAGATCCCGTCCGGCGACTTCACGAAGGCCATGTAGCCGTCGCGCGGCGGCCGGTTGATGGTCACGCCCTTGTCCTGCAGGCGCGCGCAAAAGGCGTAGATGTCGTCCACCTGATAGGCGAGGTGACCGAAATTGCGCCCGCCGGAATAGGTCTCCGGATCCCAGTTGTAGGTGAGCTCCACCTGGGGCGCCTTCGTCTCCAGGGCCGTGTCGTAATCGCCGGGGGCCGCGAGGAAGACGAGGGTGAAGCGGCCCTTCTCGTTCTCCACGCGGCGGGTTTCGCGCAGGCCGAACGTGTCCACGTAGAAGGCGAGCGCCTTGTCGAGATCCGCCACGCGGACCATCGTGTGCAGGTATTCCATGGGCTGGGTCGTCTCCGGTTGATGCCGCCTATGTGGCCCGGCTATGCCGGGCGTCAACGCCGCGATGCCCCCGACGCTCCCGCCCCCTCTCATACATCGAGGGTGGAAGCCGAGCGGGCCGACGACGCGGAGCCGTTCTTAATCCTCGCTCCCGATCAGGACCAACCGCATGCGCACCGAAAGCCCGACCCTGATCCGTCTCGAGGATTACCGGCCGAGCGACCACCTCATCGACACGGTGGCACTCGACGTTCGGCTCCATCCCCGTGAGACGCGGATCGTCGCGACCCTGGCCCTGCGCCCGAACCCGGACGGACGCCCGAACGCGCCCCTGGTGCTGGACGGTGACGATCTCACGCTGACGCGGCTGTCGCTCGACGGCGAAATCCTCGATCCGGCGGCCTATTCCGCCACCGCCTCGGCGCTGACGGTGCATGAGCCGCCGCGAAAGCCCTTCACGCTGGCGATCGAGACGCGGATCGACCCGACCGCCAACACCAAGCTCATGGGCCTCTACCGGTCGAGCGGCGTCTACTGCACCCAGTGCGAGGCCGACGGCTTCCGCCGGATCACCTACTTCCTCGACCGGCCCGACGTGATGTCGGTCTATACGACGCGGATCGAGGCCGATGCCGACGAAGCGCCCGTCCTTCTCGGCAACGGCAACCTGACGGAAGCCGGGCCTGCCGGCCCGGGCCGCCATTATGCGATCTGGCACGATCCGCACCCGAAGCCCGCTTATCTCTTCGCCCTCGTCGGCGGCCGCCTCGACCGGGTGTCCCGCCCGTTCACGACGATGGATGGCCGCCCCGTTTCCCTCGCCGTCTACGTGGAGCCGGGCAAGTCGGACCGGGCCGCCTATGCCCTGGACGCCATCGCCCGCTCGATGACGTGGGACGAGGAGGTGTTCGGCCGCGCCTACGATCTCGACGTCTTCAACGTCGTGGCGGTGTCCGATTTCAACATGGGCGCCATGGAGAACAAGGGCCTCAACATTTTCAACGACAAATACGTCCTCGCCTCGCCCGACACCGCCACCGATGCCGATTACGCGGCGATCGAGCGGATCATCGCCCACGAGTATTTCCACAATTGGTCGGGCAACCGCGTCACCTGCCGCGACTGGTTCCAACTCTGCCTGAAAGAGGGCCTCACGGTCTTCCGCGACCAGGAATTCTCGTCCGACATGCGCTCGCGCGCGGTCCATCGCATCGGCGAGGTCAGGACGCTGCGCGCCCGCCAGTTCCCGGAGGATGCCGGGCCGCTGGCCCATCCGGTCCGGCCCCGGGCCTATGCCGAGATCAACAATTTCTACACGGCAACGGTCTACGAAAAGGGTGCCGAGATCGTGCGGATGCTGCGCACGCTGATCGGCCCCCATGTCTTTCGCGCGGGGATGGACCGCTATTTCGTCGAGAACGACGGACGAGCCGCCACGGTGGAGGATTTCCTCGCTGCCTTCGCCGCTGAGACCGGGCACGACCTGTCGGCTTTCGCGAGATGGTACGAGCGTCCGGGAACACCAACGGTCAGCGTCGAAGGAGATTACGATGCTGCCGCACGGACCTATCGCCTGCGCTTTAGCCAGCGCCTGGCAGGCGCCGAAGGCATCCCGCCCCTCGTCATCCCCATCGCCCTCGGCCTCGTAGGCGAGCGCGGCCCGATCGCTGCTTCCTGCGAACGCGTCAGCGAGGGCGTCTTCGTCCTTGACCGAACGTCGGACGAGATCGTCTTCACAGACGTCGCCGAGAGGCCGGTCCCGTCCTTGTTCCGAGGCTTCTCCGCCCCGGTTCGCACCGACATGGCATCGAGCGATGCCGACCGCCTGACGCTCCTCGCCCATGACACCGACGCTTTCAATCGTTGGCAGGCTGCGCAGAACATCGCCCTGCGCCTGATCGTCGAACGCACGAGAGCCAACGCATCGCTCACGGAGGAGACGGACCCCGCCGCGCAAGCCTTCATCGAGGCGCTCGCTACCTTCCTGGACGACGAGGCCTCAAGCGATCCTGCCTTCGCAGCCCTCGTCCTCGGCATCCCGAGCGAAGGCGACGTCGCCGGCGATCTGGGCTCCGATGTCGATCCCGATGCGATCCATCGGGCCCGAAAGATCCTGCGGCGCCAGATCGGACGAGGACTCGGTCCGCGCCTGGAGACCCTTCGCGCCGCCATGGCGGACGGAGCGGACGCGCCATTCGACCCCGGTGCGGTCTCGGCGGGTCGCCGGGCCCTGCGCAACGCCGCCCTGGACCTGATTGCCGCTTCGAACGGGGAGCGAGGCGTCGAGCTCGCCACTGCCGAACTCGCTGACACCACCAACATGACCGACCGACTGGCGGCACTCTCGGTCCTGGCCTCGATCCCGGGAACGGCCAGAGAAACCGCGCTCCACGCCTTCGACCTCCGCTATGCCGACGAACCACTGGTTCTCGACAAGTGGTTCGCCATCCAGGCGATGATCGCGGAAGACGGCACGATCGAGCGAATCGAGAGGCTGCAGCGGCATCCGGCTTTCGCGATCACCAATCCAAATCGCGTACGCTCACTGATCGGGAGCTTTGCCATGGCGAACCCGACGCAATTCGCCCGACCCGATGGAGCGGGCTTCAGACTGCTTGCGGACGCGGTTCAGACGACTGATCGGACGAATCCCCAGCTCGCAGCGCGGCTTTTGACCGCGTTCGGTTCGTGGCGAATGTGGGAGCCGGTGCGGCGTAGCCAAGCCAAGGCCACGCTTGGAGAAATTGCCTCCAGGACAGGGCTTTCCCGTGATGTGGCTGATATTCTGGCCAGGACCCTCGGTGATGGTTAACACACTCGAAAATAAGGTTAAATTCGATCCATCGATTCTCTGAATCTGATTGCCACACTGCGCCAGGAGTCAAGCGGACAGCCAAGAATTTCGTGGACAAGTTGGCTGTGGAAATGCTGAATTGAATACGATTCGGAGCGTGACTCACCGACATGCCCCGAACGACTCACCAGCAGCTGCGGGGGCTTGTCATGCTGGAGGCGGATTCCGCTTCCCTCTCCGCACGTGCGGATACGATCCTCGGTATTCACCGCCCTCAGACTGCGGCCCATACCCGGTTCGTCCGTGCCGAGATCTGGCTTCGCTATGCGGTGCCCGCCTTCCTCGCCACCTTTCTCGTCTGTCTGGCGGCCGGCGCAGCGCTTCAATTGCGCGGCGAGCGCAGTGAGATCCTGCGCGATGCGGTCACGGACATGGAGACCTTCACGCGGCTCGTCACGGCCGCCATGTCGGACGCGGAAGCGACGCCGCCCGCGATCCGGTCGCGCCTGGAGACTCTGCTCCCCGCCTCGCTGATGCCGTCGGGCCGCCAGATCCTGGTGGCCTCGTCCTCTGAAACGCTTCTTGGCGCCCACCCGGCCCTGACGGACCTGAGCGGGACCATCGCGGACCGCCTCGGAGAGATGCAGGCCCTGAGCACGCTGGGCGAACGCGCCGGCGTGATGGCGCTGACCCTCGCCAATGGCGAACAGGCCTTCGCGGCCCTCCGGACGCTTCCCAAAGGTCGCGGCCAGGTTGCGGTGATCCAGCCGATCGCCCCCATTCTCGATGCCTGGGCCACGCGGATGCGGCATCAAGCGGTCCTCTACGCCGCAGCGGCTCTCGTGATCGTCGGGATCGGCATCGCCTACGCGCTACAGACCCAGCGGGCCTATGCGGTCGACAGGCTGTGCGAGCAGATCAAGCAGCGGCTCGACACGGCGCTCGGTCGCGGTCGGTGCGGATTGTGGGACTGGGATATTCCGCGCGGCCGGATCTACTGGTCGGATTCGATGTACGCCCTGCTCGGTTATCGCCGGGAGCGCGAGTTCCTGTCCTTCGGCGACGTCAACGCCCTGGTCCATCCCGATGACGGGGACCTCTACGCCCTGGCCCGCCAGTTGGCTGCGAGCCAGTCCACCGTCGATCACGAATTCCGCATGCGCAGCGCCAATGGCGGCTGGATCTGGCTGCGCACCCGCGCCGAGGTCGTCCCCGATCAGGTCGATGGCGGCCGGCACCTCGTCGGCATCGCACTCGACGTCACCGAACAGCGCCAGCTCGCCGAGTCCAACGCCACCGCCGACATGCGCCTGCGCGACGCGGTGGAGGCGATCTCGGAAGCCTTCGTCCTGTGGGACACGAGCAACCGCCTCGTCCTGTGCAATTCGAAATTCCGCCACCTCCACGCTCTGAGTCCCGACGATGCGACTCCGGGCAAGCGCTACCATGAGATCATGGGCCGGGGCGTCCTACCGCCGGTACGCCGCGAACTCCGTGAGATCGAGGTTTCGTCGGCGACCGCCCGCACTTTCGAGGCGGAGCTCACCGACGGCCGCTGGCTCCAGATCAGCGAGCGGCGGACCAAGGACGGCGGCTACGTCTCGGTCGGCACCGACATCACCAACCTCAAGCGCCAGCAGGAGCAGCTCGTCGCCTCCGAACGCGAACTGATCGAGACGGTCAAGGACCTCAAGCGCTCGCGCCGGACCCTGGAACTGCAGACGCAGCAGCTCGCGGACCTCGCCGAACGCTACCTCGACCAGAAGGCCCAGGCCGAAACCGCCAACCAGGCGAAATCCGAGTTCCTCGCTACCATGAGCCATGAGCTGCGCACGCCGCTCAACGCCATCATGGGCTTCGCGGAGTTGATGGAAAGCGGAGTCTACGGAACGCTGGGATCGCCCCGCTACACGGAATATTGCCGGGATATCCGCTCCAGCGGCGACTACCTGCTCTCGGTCATCGACGACATCCTCAACATGTCGCGCATCGAATCGCACAGCGTCCGCCTCGCGCTTCGGGAAGTCCCCCTCGACACCGCCGTCCAGGGCGCATTGAAGCTGGTGGCCGAGTCGGCCCGGGCGAAATCACTCAGCATCGACGTCGACGTCTCAGACGACCTGACCCTGCTGGCGGATGGCCGCGCCCTGCATCAAATCCTCCTGAACCTCATCCAGAACGCGGTGAAGTTCACGCCGGGCGGAGACGGGCGCATCATCGTCAAGGCGCGGCCGGCCGGCGACCGGGTCCACATCTTCATCGAAGATAACGGGATCGGCATCCCGAAAGCCGCTCTTCGCCGTCTCGGCTCACCGTTTCAGCAGGTGGAGACGAACCTCACCCGGACCCATAAGGGCTCCGGCCTGGGGCTCGCCATCGCCCGCTCCATGGCAGAGCTTCATGGAGGCTCGCTGCGCATCCGGTCCGAGGAGGGTCTCGGCACGATCATCCTGGTCTGCATGCCGATGCCGACGGCGGAACGGCGGCGTGATCTCGTTGCCCCCGGTTCCGACGAAACCGTGGATTCCCTGCGCGAAGCGTCGGGCGCGCAACCGCGCGGCGGGGCCGGATCGGGCGGGTCGCAGATGCGGAATCCGACGGCCGTTCCAGCGTGATGCGGCCGGTTTATCTCGCAGCGGCCATCACCCTGTCCGTGGCGGTCACAGCCCATGCGGATGAGTGCGACGGACTGGCGGCGAGGATGGCTTCCGAGATCGGCGCGAAGGTCGGGAGGCGGCAAGGGCCGAGCATCGATCTCAAGATTCCGAACGGCACGAAGATCGACCTGACCTGCAGGTCCGAGCCCATCGTCCAGGCGGCCTCGGGCGATCCGACACCCTCGGCGGTCTATTTCCAGGATCTGGCGATTGCCGGTGCGGCGGCGACCGGTGAGAACGCCGGTGCGGTTCAAAGCGCCATCGGCAAGGCCTACGAGACGTCGCTCCGCGAGCGGCGCAAGTCGTTCATCCAGCAGAACGGGTGGTCGGCGAGCTGCTACACCGATCCATTGGGCTCGATCCGCACCCTGTGCTCGGTGGGCCGCATCCCGCCGGGCTGACGGAGACGGGATCCAGCAGCGGGTGGAAGGATGCCAGTGCATCCCCCCACCCCCGGTCTCTCAGTACTCGACGATGTCCTCGAGCGCGTAGTGCTTCACCGTCTTGCGGTTGGCGATGAGCTCGTCGATGGTCGGCTCGCCCTTGATGGCGCGGGCGATGGCGAGCTTCGTCGCCTCGTAATTGGTGCGGTAGAGGTCCTTCTGGTCGAGATTGGCGTCCTCGGCGCAGCGCGGGTCGAGCCAGATCATGATGATCATGCATAGGTCGTCGAGCCCGTCCTTCGGCAGGATGCCCTCGATCACGCAATCGACGATGGCGTCGCCCGTGGCGGCCTGAACCACGCCGCCCAGGAGGTTGACGTATTCCACGGTGTGGATCGTCGCCTTGGTGGTCATCATCGTCGAGGGGCGCACGAGCTGGTTCAGGTCGCGCACCACGAACATGCGGGTATGTCCCTGGACCTGCCCCATCATGCCGGCGAAGGCCTGGCCCACCGGGCCACGGGTGGAGCCGATCAGCACCTCCGGCATCGCGTCGGTGTACTGGCCATCGGCGGCGAGGACGGTGGCCTCTCCGGTGCGGAACCAGATCTCGGACATGTCGGCGTTTCCTTGTTCCTGGGCATTGGCTGCCGGGCCGGCGATCCGGCCGTTTCGCGGGCGGAGAAACACCGTTCCGCCGTCGCCCGTCAATATTCCTCGGCCGAGAGAGTTTCGCGGGCGGCGCTTCCGCTCTGGCCCTGAGGGCCGCAATCGGTCATTCCATGCGCGGTTCCAGGCATCGCGGCATCGGAGTTCTTCGCTCGGTCGCGTCCCATCCCCCGTCCGATGCCGTGGCGAACCGAACGGGAGACAGGCGCATGAACAGGCAGCAGGAACGGGACTGGAGTCTCGCCGTCGCCGCATTGCCGGACGGTGTGCGGCTCGAACTCGGCCTCGCCGACCTGTCCGGGGCACCCTTCACGGCCATTCTGGCCCTCGACCGGCGGGAGGCCCGCGACCTCGCCCGTGCCCTGCTCGCGGCATCGGGGGATGCGGCGGAACGCACGTTCCCGCGCCCGTCCTCCACGAACGGCGATTAGGGCGCCGGACCGGCGCTTCCCTCAGCGACCGGGAAGTCTCGGCACCTTCAGGCCGCGCTCTTCCGGCGTCGGCTTGCAGATATAGGAGAACTCGGTCTGCAGGTCGGAGAAGACCGCTTCCCCGGTGATCTTGCAATTCTCGCGGGCGGTTTCATCGAGGAAGGTGCGGGCCGCCTCGCGCAGGCGCTTGGCGCGGGTCTCCGCCGGGCCGCCCTGCCCGTCATAGCGCTCGTCGATGCCGCAGCCCGTGATCTCCCGCAATCCATCGGAGACGACGAGC
Source organism: Methylobacterium sp. AC832 (assembly GCF_979256025.1). Lineage (NCBI taxonomy): Bacteria > Pseudomonadati > Pseudomonadota > Alphaproteobacteria > Hyphomicrobiales > Methylobacteriaceae > Methylobacterium > Methylobacterium sp. AC832. Next base: position 646,149 of record NZ_CEEDMV010000001.1, on the reverse strand, counting down.
ATCTTGTTCACGCGGCGCTGGTCGTAGACGGAATACGGGTCCTTGCAGCCGATCGTGACGATCTGGACGCCCACAGCGGCGTAGTTCTTCGACAGATAGGAGAAACCGGTGCAGCCGGAGACTCCCAAAGCGAGCGTGACCGCGACGGCCAGAATTCCGGTGGTCCGGTTCAACGTGGTCGCGCTCCGCTCAAGCCATCGATCAAGGGATCGCATTGAAGCGCGACGGAGACCACGGTCAAGCCTCCGCCGGACACACAGAGCGCCATTCCACCAGATCGCACGGCTTATGCCACGCCTCGGTGAGCCTGCCGCATCGGTCAGGCTCACCGAGATCCGGCGTCATTCTGCGGCCGCCGCGAGGTAGCGGGCCGGGTCGTAGTTGAGGATGGGGCCGAGCCAGCGCTCCACCTCGCGCAGGTCCATGCCCTTGCGCAACGCGTAATCCTCCACCTGATCGCGCTCCACCTTGGCGACGCCGAAGTAATGCGCTTCCGGGTGGGCGATGTAGAGGCCGGAGACCGACGAGCCGGGCCACATGGCATAGCTCTCGGTGAGCCTCACGCCGATGCGCGACTCGGCCTTGAGCAGGTCGAACAGCGTGACCTTCTCGGTGTGGTCGGGCTGGGAGGGATAGCCGGGTGCCGGGCGGATGCCGGCATATTCCTCGCGCACGAGATCTTCGGGGGCGAAGGTCTCGTCGGCGGCATAGCCCCAGAACTCCTTGCGCACCCGCTCGTGCATGCGCTCGGCCAGCGCCTCGGCGATGCGGTCGGCGAGCGCCTTCACCAGGATCGAACGGTAATCGTCGTTGGCCCGCTCGAAGCGCTCGGCGATCCGCACCTCTTCCAGGCCCGCGGTGACCACGAACCCGCCGACGTAATCGCCGATGCCCGTCTCCTTCGGCGCTACGAAATCGGACAGGCAGGTATTGGCGCGCCCGTCGCGCTTCGACAATTGCTGGCGCAGACCGTGGAAGGTCGCAAGCTTCTCCGACCGGCTCTCGCCGGTGAACAGGGTGATGTCGTCGCCGACGCTGTTGGCGGGCCAGAAGCCGATGATCGCCTTCGGGTTGAACCAGCGCTCGTCGACGATCTGTTTCAGCATCTCCTGAGCGTCGTCGAACAGGGCCTTGGCGGCGGGACCCTGGTTCGGGTCCTCGAAGATCGCCGGGTAGCGGCCCTTGAACTCGTAGGTCTGCAGGAACGGCGTCCAGTCGATATACGGCACGAGGTCGGCGACCTCGTAGGAGGAATAGACCCGCACGCCGGTGAAGCTCGGCTTCGTTGGACGGTAACCCGACCAGTCGATCTTGAACGGGTTGGCGCGGGCTTTGGCGAGCGGCAGGCGCTGCTTGTCGAGCTCCGAGCGGGCATGCGCGTCCGAGACCTTGCGGTACTCGGCCTGGATGTTGGCGATGGTGGTGTCCCGCGTCTCCTTCGAGAGCAGGCTGGAGACCACGCCGACCGCACGGCTCGCATCCGTCACGTAGACGGTCTGGCCACGGTTGTATGAGGGGTGGATCTTCACCGCCGTGTGGACGCGGCTGGTCGTGGCCCCACCGATGAGCAGGGGAACCGAAAAACCTTCGCGCTCCATTTCGGCCGCCACGTGAACCATCTCGTCCAGCGAGGGCGTGATGAGGCCGGACAGGCCGACGATGTCGACATTCTCACGCTTGGCCACGTCGAGGATCTTGGCCGCCGGCACCATCACGCCCAGATCGATGATCTCGTAATTGTTGCAGGCCAGCACGACGCCGACGATGTTCTTGCCGATGTCGTGGACATCGCCCTTCACCGTCGCCATCAGGATCTTGCCGGCGGCCTGGCGCTTGCCGTCGCCGCCATTGGCGAGCTTCTCCGCCTCCATGAAGGGCTCGAGATAGGCCACCGCCTGCTTCATCACGCGGGCGGACTTCACCACCTGCGGCAGGAACATCTTGCCCGAGCCGAACAGGTCGCCGACCACGTTCATGCCGGCCATCAGCGGGCCTTCGATGACGTGGAGCGGACGTTCGACGCCGAGGCGCGCCTCTTCGGTGTCGACGAGGATGTACTCGGTGATCCCGTTGACCAGGGCATGCTCGATGCGCTTCGCCACCGGAGCCTCGCGCCAGGACAGATCGGCCGCCTTGGCCTGGACGCCGCCGCCGGACTTGAAGCGCGCGGCCGCATCGAGCAGCCGGTCGGTGGAATCCTCGCGCCGGTTGAGGACGACGTCCTCGCACAGCTCGCGCAGCTCGGCCGGAAGCTCGGCGTAGATCGCCAGCTGGCCGGCATTCACGATGCCCATATCCATGCCGACCTGGATCGCATGGTACAGGAACACCGCGTGCATCGCCTCGCGCACGGGCTCGTTGCCTCGGAAGGCGAAGCTGAGATTCGAGATGCCGCCCGAGATATGGGCGTGGGGCAAGGTCTCGCGGATGGTCTTGGTCGCCTCGATGAAGGCGACACCGTAACCGTTATGCTCCTCGATGCCGGTGGCGACGGCAAACACGTTCGGATCGAAGATGATGTCTTCCGGCGGGAAGCCGACCTCCTCGGTCAGCACCTTGTAGGCCTTGGTGCAGATCTCGACCTTGCGCTCGTAAGAATCGGCCTGGCCCTGCTCGTCGAAGGCCATGACCACCACGGCGGCGCCGTAGGAACGGCACACCTTGGCGTCACTGATGAACTTCTCGACGCCCTCCTTCATGGAGATCGAGTTCACGATGGCCTTGCCCTGGACGCATTTGAGTCCGGCCTCGATGACGTGGAATTTCGAGGAATCGATCATCACCGGCACGCGGGCGATGTCGGGCTCGGCGGCGACGAGATTGAGGAACTCGACCATCGCCTTCTCGGAATCGAGCAGGCCCTCGTCCATGTTGATGTCGATGATGCTGGCGCCCGCCGCCACCTGATCGCGCGCTACGTCGAGGGCGGCCGCGTAGTCGCCGGCGGTGATGAGCTTGCGGAATTTGGCCGAGCCGGTGACGTTGGTGCGCTCGCCAACATTCACGAAGGGGATCTCCTTCGTCAGCGTGAAGGGCTCGAGGCCCGACAGGCGCATCAGGCGGGGCACCTCCGGGATCGCGCGGGGCTTCACGCCCTCCACCGCCTGCGCGATGGCGCGGATATGATCCGGGGTGGTGCCGCAGCAGCCGCCGACCATGTTGACGAGGCCGGCGGTGGCGAACTCACCCACCAGCCTGCCCATGGCTTCGGGGCTCTCGTCATAGAGGCCGAATTCGTTGGGAAGACCCGCATTCGGATAGGCGCAGACCAGGGTGTCGGCGATGCGCGACAGTTCCGAGATGTGGCCGCGCATCTCCTTGGCGCCGAGCGCGCAATTCAGCCCGATGGTGAGGGGGCTGGCATGCCGCAGCGCGTTCCAGAACGCCTCCGGGGTCTGGCCCGAAAGGGTGCGGCCGGAAAGATCTGTGATCGTGCCCGAGATCATGATCGGCAGGACCATGCCGCGCTCCTCGAACACCGCCCAGGCGGCAGCGACCGCAGCCTTGGCGTTGAGCGTGTCGAAGATGGTCTCGATCAGGATCAGTTCGGCGCCGCCATCCATCAGGCCGCGCACCTGCTCCATGTAGGCGGTCTTGACCCCATCGAAGGTCACGGCGCGGTAGCCGGGATTGTTCACGTCCGGCGAGATCGACAGGGTGCGGTTCGTCGGGCCGATGGCGCCGGCAACGAAGCGGCGGCGGCCATCCTGCTTCTCGGCCAGTGCGGCGGCCTCGCGGGCGAGGCGCGCGCCTTCCGCGTTCAGCTCGTGGACGATCGATTCCATGCCGTAATCGGCCTGGGCGATGGTGGTGCCCGAGAAGGTGTTGGTCTCGCAGACGTCGGCGCCGGCCAGGAAATAGTCGAGGTGGATCTGCCGGATCGCGTCGGGCTGCGTCAGGATCAGGAGGTCGTTGTTGCCCTTCTGGTCGTGGCCGTGATCCGTGAAGCGCTCCCCGCGAAAATCCGCCTCGCCATAGCCGAGGCGCTGGATCACGGTGCCCATCGCCCCGTCGAGGACGAGGATTTTTTCCGCTGCCCGCTGGCGCAGGGCGGTTTCGATCTCTTTTCCGTCAACGGGGCGGAGGTCTGTCATGGGGTCTCTCAAGTTCCGTCGCAGATGATCCCCCTCCCCCTTGTGGGGAGGGGTCAGGGGTGGGGGTGGCCGCGAAGATGTCGCGCCGTATCCGACACCACCCCCACCTCAAGCTCCTCCCCACAAGGGGGAGGAGAGGTCCCCGTCCCAGGGTCGTTCAGGCCGCCTTCGCCGCCGCCACCTTCGGCGCCTGCGCGCGCAGGCCGAGGAGATGGCAGATGGCATAGACGAGGTCGGAGCGGTTCATCGAGTAGAAATGGAAGTCGTTGACCCCCTCGTCCACCAGATCGAGCACCTGCTCGGCCGCCACCGCCGCCGCGATCAGCCGGCGGGTATCGACATCGTTGTCCAGCCCCTCGAACCGGGCGGCCAGCCAGTACGGCACCGAGGCGCCGGTGCGGCGGGCGAAATTGGCGGATTGCTTGAAGTTCTGCACCGGCAGGATGCCGGGGATGATCGGGATCTCGATCCCCGCCGCCCGTACCTTCTCCACGTAGCGGAGATAGACGTCGTTCTCGAAGAAAAACTGCGTGATCGCCTGGTCGGCACCCGCATCGACCTTGGCCTTCAGCGCATCGATATCGGCATCGAGCGTAGCGGCCTCGGGATGCTTCTCCGGATAGGCCGAGACCGAGACCTTGAAGTCGCCGATGCGCTTGATGCCGGCCACAAGATCGCTGGTCCTGGCATAGCCGCCCGGATGCGGCCGATAGGCGGTGCCGACGCCGTCCTGCGGGTCGCCGCGCAGGGCCACGATGTGGCGTACCCCGGCATCCCAATAGGATTGCACGACCTCGTCGATCTCCTCGCGGGTGGCGTCCACGCAGGTGAGATGGGCGGCGGGCTTGAGGCTCGTCTCCTTGATCATCCGCGCCACGGTGTTGTGGGTGCGCTCGCGGGTGGAGCCGCCGGCCCCATAGGTCACCGAGACGAATTTCGGCTGGAGCGGGGCGAGCCGCTCGATCGACGACCACAGGACCTTCTCCATCTCGTCGGTCTTCGGCGGGAAGAACTCGATGGAGACCTGGATCGGACGGTAGCCGTCGCGGCTGGCGCGGTGATGGGAAGCGGTGGGCATCGGGTCGTCCTCAAGATCTTTCGGTTCAGACGTGTGTCGTCGAGGCGGGAATCCGTGGCGGCCGGTCAGGCCACCGCGCGCTCCGCCTCGGAAGCGAGGGTCGGCTCGGCCGCCGAGGCGGCGAGCCAGAGGGTCACGGTGAGCTGGTGCCCGCTCTCGTCGGCCGGGGCGAGATGGCGTGTCGCCACCATGCCGAGCCCGGCATCGGCGAGCCAGCCCGTCACCTGCTCGGCGGCGAAGCCGAGGCGGCGATGGGCCTGCTCCTCGCGCAGGAATTCGAGATCGTGCGGCGCAAAATCCACGACGAGAAGCCGGCCTCCGGGCGCCACGAGCCGTGCCGCCTCGCGGAGCGCACGGGCGGGGTCGTCGAGATAATGCAGGACCTGATGCACCACCACGAGGTCGAAGCTGCCCCGGCCGAAGGGCGGCGCATGGATGTCGCCCTGGCGCAGGTCCACGCCGGACAGGCCGGCCCGCTCGAGATTGGCGCGGGCGACGGAGAGCATGGCGTGGCTCGAATCGAGCCCCGTGGCGCGGGAGGCCCTCGGCGCGAGAAGTCCGAGCATCCGCCCCGTGCCGGTGCCGAGATCGATCAGGCTCCGCACGGGCCGCGATCCGAGGGCGTCGATCACCGCCGCCTCCACCGTCGCCTCCGGCACGTGGAGGGAGCGGAGCTGGTCCCATTTCGGGGCGAGGCGGGCGAAGAAGCTCTGCGCGGCATCCGCGCGCTGGGCCCGCACACCCTCCAACCGGGCCCGATCCTCGGACAGAGGCGGGCTCGACCGGTCGAGACCGCCGACCAGGGGCTCCACCAGCCCGGTCCTCGCCTCGATCAGCCGGAAGAACGCCCAGGCTCCCTCGCGATGCCGCTCCACCAGACCCGCCTCGACCAGAAGCTTGAGATGGCGCGAGATGCGCGGCTGCGACTGGCCGAGAATGTCGGTGAGATCGGAGACCGACAATTCCCCCTGCATCAACAGAGCGAGGATGCGCAGGCGCGTCTCTTCCGCGGTGGCGCGCAGCACACCGAGTGCATCGGAGAAAGGAAGGACGAATGTCGCCTTGGCGCTCTCTTGAGACATAAAGATATCTTTATGTTCGATCCGGGCACATGGCAAGGGGAAACGGCGACTGGCCGGAGGCATGAGAGAAACAGGCGTGGGCGACGATGCCGGGAGGGGAGCGTTCCGGGCGATCTGCCGATATGGTCGGCTCAAGAAGTCCCTTTTCGATTCCGGAACAACAGAAACGCCCCCGCGTGACCCAGCCGAATTCCCGTCCCCCAATCCGTTTCCGTGGCCGCTCCTTCATGGCCCTGGTGCTGGCCCCCTCGGCACCGGTGCATGACTGGCTCGAAGACCTCGACGCGCTGTCCCGGCGCTCCCCCGCCTTCTTCGTGGGGCGCCCGGTGATCCTCGACGTGTCCAGTCTCGGCCTCGACCGCGCGGACCTCATTGCCCTGGTCTCCGAGCTCAAGGCCCGCGACGTTACCGTGATGGGGATCGAGGGAGCCAAATCCGGCAGCCTGGGCGAGGGGCTGCCCCCCGCCCCGGCCGGCGGACGGCCGGTGGACGAGGTCGCCACGCCGGACGCGCCCGCGCCGACGCACGCGGAGCCGCCCCGCCCCGCCCGATCTCTGATCCTCGACCAGCCGGTCCGGTCGGGCCAGACCATCCTGCATCTCGAAGGCGACATCACCATCATGGGATCGGTGGCCTCCGGCGCGGAAGTGATCGCCGGCGGCTCCATCCATATCTATGGAGCGCTGCGGGGGCGGGCGATCGCCGGGGCCTCCGGCAATCCCGATGCCCGCATCACCTGTCGCAAGTTCGAGCCGGAACTGCTTGCCATCGACGGTCTCTACCGGACGGCCGACGATCTCGGGCCGGACCGCCGGGGCCAGCCGGCGCAGATCCGCCTGGAAGGCGATGCGATCAAGGTCGCCGCGCTGGAGTAGCGCCGACACAGGAACCCGGGATCGCAGGATTATAGGGTCACAGGATCACAGAAAGCCGGCTCGTTAACCAAGCGGTAACCATAAGGACCGTCAATGGTTCGGTAAGGAATCGCGAGAGCCCGTGACACACGCCCCTCCATCCCGCCGATCCGTGACGCTACGAGGCCGTGCCTTCAAGGCACTCATCCTGGCTCCGGAAGCTCCGCTTCCCGATTGGTTCGCCGATCTGGACGCCTCGCTGAAGCGGTCGCCGACCCTGTTCGACGGCCGCCCCCTCATCCTCGACATCGCGGCGCTCGGGTCTGACCCGGACGTGGTGGGCAAGCTGCTGGCCGATCTCGGCACCCGCCGCATCCGCATCCTCGGCATCGAGGGAGCGGAAGCCACGCTCTCGGGCAAGACCCTGCTCGACGGCATCGCCCTCCCCCCGCTTCTGGTGGCGGGACGGCCGGCGACCAGTATCGAGATCCCGGGCGATGCCGAGCCCGAGACCACCTCCCTCATGATCGAAGGGTCGGTCCGTTCCGGCCAGTCCATCGTGCATCCGACCGGTGACGTCACCGTCATGGGTTCGGTCGCCTCCGGCGCCGAGATCCTCGCCGGCGGCTCGATCCACGTCTACGGCGCATTGCGGGGGCGCGCCATCGCCGGCGCCGCCCGCAACCCCCGCGCCCGCATCTACTGCCGCAAGTTCGAGCCCGAATTGCTCGGGATCGATCGCCTCGTCCGCACGGCCGAGGACATGGGCACGACCCTGCGCGGGAAACCCGTGCAGATCTGGCTCGATAGCGGCTCCATCAAAATGGCAACCTTGGATTAAGGAGAGATACGAACATGGCCAAGGTTCTGGTCGTTACTTCGGGCAAGGGCGGCGTCGGCAAGACGACCACCACAGCGGCTCTCGGCGCAGCACTCGCGCAGGCCGGACAGAGCGTCGCCGTCGTCGATTTCGACGTCGGCCTGCGTAACCTCGACCTCGTGATGGGCGCCGAGCGGCGCGTGGTCTACGACCTCATCAACGTGGTCAACGGCGACGCCAAGCTCAACCAGGCGCTGATCCGCGACAAGCGGCTCGAGAACCTGTCGCTGCTGCCCGCATCGCAGACCCGCGACAAGGACGCCCTCACCGACGAGGGCGTCGCCAAGGTGATGGAAGAGCTGCGCGAGAAGTTCGACTGGGTGATCTGCGATTCCCCAGCCGGCATCGAGCGCGGAGCCACCCTGGCCATGCGCCACGCCGACCTCGCCGTCGTGGTCACGAACCCGGAAGTCTCCTCGGTCCGCGATTCCGACCGGATCATCGGTCTGCTGGATTCCAAGACGCTGAAGGCCGAGCGCGGCGAGGTGATGGAGAAACACCTCATCCTCACCCGCTACGACCCCGCCCGCGCCGACCGCGGCGACATGCTGAAGGTCGACGATGTGCTCGAGATCCTCTCGATCCCGCTGCTCGCCATCATCCCCGAGAGCCTGGAAGTGCTGCGCGCCTCCAATGTCGGCTGCCCGGTGACGATGAACAACCCGCTCAGCGCCCCGGCCCGGGCCTATATCGATGCCGTCCGCCGCCTCAAGGGCGATACCGTGCCGATGACCGTGCCGTCCGACAAGAAGTCTCTCCTCAACAAGCTGTTCACCCGGAGGGCGGCATGAGCCTGCGCAACCTCTTCAGCAAACGCGCCTCGGCCCCCACGGCCCGCGACCGTCTCCAGCTGATCCTGGCCCATGAGCGGGCCGGGGCCGGCGGTTCCGACCTGGTGATGCTCCTGCGGGAGGAGATCCTCGCCGTCATCGCCAAGCACGTCACGGTGGAGCGGGACAAGGTCCAGATCCGCCTGGAACGGGGCCAGGACATGTCGACCCTCGGCGTCGACATCGAACTCCCGGTCACGGCTCCGGCCAAGGCCGCCCCGGCAGCGGCCAAGCCGTCCAAGGCCAAGCGCGCCGCCGCGTGAGGGTCCGCCGTCAGCCGATGAACAGGCCGGCGATGGTCGCACTCGTCAGGTTCGACAACGTACCAGCCAGGATCGCGCGCATTCCATAGCGTGCGATCTCGGACCTCCTCTCGGGGACGAGGCTCGCCAGACTCGCGAGCTGGATCGCGATGGAGGCCAGATTGGCGAAGCCGCACAGGGCGAAGCACAGGATGGCCGTCGTCCGGGCATCAAGGGTGCCGGCCTTCAGTGTCGGCGAGAGTTGCGCATAGGCCAGGAACTCGTTGAAGGCGATCTTCTGCCCGATGGCACCGCCGACCAGACCCGCGTCGTTCCAGGGCACGCCCATGAGCCAGGCCAGCGGCGCGAAGGCGAGCCCGAGTACTCCCTCGATACTGAGAGACGGATAGCCGACCAGTCCGCCGCCCCATCCGGCAATGCCGTTGAGAAGGGCGATGAGCCCGGTGAAGGCGATCAGCATGGCGCCCACCGAGACCGCGATGACGAGGCCCTTCTGCGTGCCGTCGGCCGCCGCCTCGATGAGGTTCACCGCCCGCGTCTCGGCGAATTCCACCCGCATCGTCGTCACCCGCGTCGGCTCCGTCGAGGGCATCAGGATCTTGGCGTAGAGAAGCCCGCCGGGAATTGCCATGACACCGGCGGCCAGCAGATACTCCATCGGCACACCCAAGGCGGCGTAGCCGGCCAGGATCGATCCGGCGGTGGAGGCGGCCCCGCTCGACATGACGGCGAACAATTCGGCCCCGGTCAGCAGGATCAGGAACGGCCGCAGGGCCACGGCGATCTCGCTCTGGCCGATGACGATGGTGATGACGGCCGAGAAGGTCTCGATGGGCGAGGTGCCGAGCACCCGCTGGAGTCCGGCCCCGATGAGGCGGGCCAGGGTCTGCATCACCCGCAGATGATACAGGATCGCGATCAGCGCCGAGACGTAAAGGATCTGCGGCAGCACCCGCAGGGCCAGGATGAAGCCACTGCCGCCGAAGAGTTCGAACATGCGCGGCTCGACGAGGCCGCCGAACAGGAACAGGACCCCGCGATCGCCATAAGCCAGAATTGTCTGGACGAGGGTGGAGGCCGCGTCGAGGACCTGCCGCCCCACGGGCACGAACAGCACGACCGCGCCGATCGCGATCTGCAGGGCAAGGGCCGAGATGACGGTCCGGGGTCGGATCGCCCGGCGGTTGGTGGAGAACAGGATCGCGATCGCGAGGAGCAGCGCGAGGCTCGCGCCGGCATGGAGCAGTCGCTCGGTCATCGTGCCCCCTCTTTCGGCCCGAGAGGAGCAAGGGCGATGCCGGGACGGGCGCACGTCATGTGGGGGGTCATCCGGAACGGGAGGACGTCCGGCGTGTTGACCGTCAAGCTGCGCCGTAATGCGGCGCATAACCGGTTTGAAGGGATACAGCCATGAGCCTCATCGGACGCCTCGTCACCAAGCTTCTCGGCAACGACAACCGCCCCGTCGTCCGCGACGACCGCAACTACGATTCGAGCAACCCGATCGGCCGCCTCGTGACGAAGATCCTGCGGAAGTAAGCTCGACTAACATCTCCTCTCCTCGCACGCGGGGAGAGGGGCTACGAAGTTCACATGGTTCGAGGGCTGCGCGGCTCTCCTCCCCCTTGTGGGGAGGAGTTGGAGGTGGGGGTGGTTGGGCGACCCTCCTGCTGCTTCGGAGGCAGGCGGAGCCACCCCCACTCCTAACCTCTCCACACAAGGGGGAGAGGGACGCGCTCTGCTTGGGAAAAGCAGTTGTATGAATCCCAGGAAGCACGGGGGAGAGGAGTGACGGCGGATTCGTTCGGGCCTGAGGGCGATACGCGTCAGCTCTATCCCAACGCGAAACCTCTCGTCCTCACGCCGCCTTGCGCTTGTTCTTCTTCTCCCGGCCCTGCCCCGGCGCGGTCTTGCCGGTCTTCGACCGGTCGAGGACGAAGCGGGCGTAATCGTCCATGTCGCCGGCGAAGGGCTTCACCGTCCGGTCGGCGGCGAGCCAGAGGCGGTCGGCCACCAGTTCCATCAGCGAACGGTCGTGGGTGATGAGGATGACGGCGCCGCCGTAATCGTTCAGCGCGTCGAGCAAGGCCCGGCGGCTGTCGATGTCGAGATGGTTCGTCGGCTCGTCGAGGATGAGCAGGTGGGGTGCCTGCATCGCCACGAGATTGAGCAGGAGTCTCGCCCGTTCGCCACCCGAGAGCGCGTCGACCGTGGTCTCCTGCTTGTCGAAGGCGAGGCCGAAACTGGCGAGCTTCGCGCGGCGCCCGGATTCGCTGTCGTCCGGCCGCTCGCGGCGGATGATGTCGAGGGGCGTGTCCTTCGGGTCGAGGGCTTCGATCTGGTGCTGGTGAAACCAGCCGACCTGCACCCGGCCCTCGCGCACCATGCGCCCGTCCCGCACCTTCAGGGCGCCGGCTGCCATCTTGGCGAAGGTCGACTTGCCGGCGCCGTTCACGCCCAGCAATCCGATCCGATCATCGACGTCGAGGGTCAGGTTGAGGTCGCGCAGCACCGGCTCGTCATTGCCATAGCCGATGGTGGCATCGGTGAGATGCATCAGCGGCGGCGCCAGCGGGCGCTTCGGCGAAGGCAGGTGGAACGGGGCCACATGCTCCTCGATGGTGGTGGAGATGGGCTCCATCTTGGCGAGACGCTTCATGCGCGACTGGGCCTGCGCCGCCTTGGAGGCCGACGCCTTGAACCGGTCGACGAAGCTCTGCAGATGAGCGCGCTCGGCGTCCTGCTTCATCTTGGTCGAGGCCTGCAGCCGTGCCTTCTCGGCCCGGCGCTTCTCGAAATCGTCGTAGCCGCCGGTATAGAGTTCGAGCTTGCCGTTGGCGACGTGCAAGATCGCGTCCACCGAGTTGTTCAGAAGCTCGCGGTCGTGGCTGATGATGAGCGCCGAATGCGGATAGCGCTTCAGCCGCGCCTCCAGCCAGAGGGCGCCTTCCAGATCGAGGTAGTTGGTGGGCTCGTCGAGGAGCAGCATGTCCGGCTCGGCGAAGAGCGCGGCGGCCAGCGCCACGCGCATGCGCCAGCCGCCGGAGAATTCCGACATCGGCCGGGTCAGGTCCTCCACCGAGAAGCCGAGGCCGGCGAGAATTTCGCCCGCCCGGGCCGGCGCCCGGTCGGCGTCGATCTCGATCAGCCGGCCGTAGATCTCGCCCATGCGCTCGGGTTCGGCGGTTTCGAGTTCGAGGTTCAGGGCCTCGCGCTCGATATCCGCGGCCAGGATGGTGTCGATGAGGGTGACGGGTGTCGCCGGATGCTCCTGGTCGACGGAGGCGACGCGGGCATTCTTCGGCAGCAGGATCACGCCGCTATCGGGCTGGAATTCGCCGAGAATGATCTTGAACAGGGTCGACTTGCCGACACCGTTGCGGCCGACGAGCCCGACCTTCGATCCGGGCGGGACGGCCACGCTCGCGCGGTCGAAGAAGCGCCGGCCCCAGGCGCTGAAAGTGAGGTCTTCGATCTGGATCATGAATCAGCGGCCAAACGCAGGGGAGATGCGGGCCGGTGGCCACACGGGAGGATGTCCATCCTCCTATCGCAGTGCAGCAACGAGCGCGAGAGCGGGCCGCGCAGGGCACCACCCCACCGGGGGATGGTGCCGGCCGGTCAGTTCCGCGCGGCGCCTGCGGCGATCGCCTTGACGAGGGGAGCGGTGGGGACGTTCTTCTGCCAGAAGCTTCCGGTCCGTCCGGTCTCGCGCCCTCTCTCGTAGAGCTGGCGCATGTAGCCGGTGTCGAAGCCCCGCGCCGTGGTCGTATTCGGCGCGGCCTCGTCGATATAGGTGAGGTTGAAGCCCATGCCGCTGCCGCGGGTGAAGGCGTAGGTGGCCGCCAGGGTGGCGCGGCTGCGCGCCCGGCTCGCGGTGGTGAAGGAGCGCTCGACGATGGACAGCGTGTTGTTCTGCGCCACGTCGAATTCCGGCTCGAGGCGTCCGTTGATGATGACGTAGATGTCGGTCTTGCCCGCCGTCCGCAGGCGGTTGTCCCGCAGCAGGAACGATTGCGGGAGGGTGAAGACCGGCGTCACCACCGACCCGTCCACATGCATCTCCTGGAAGGCCCTGCCCTCGGCCTGCACGTCGAGGAGCTGGGGCGGGAACACGGCCGGGATGCTGGCGGAGGCCGTGAGCACATCCGTGAACAGCGAGACGGCATTGGGACCGCCATTGGCCGCGATGGCGCCCATGTTCCAGATGACGGCGCGCTGGGAATCAAGGTTCGTCGTCACCACGAGGAGGCGGCGGCCCTTGGCGTGCTGCTCGGCGATGGCGGCGAGCAGGTCAGGCGTCACGTAGCGGCGCACGAGATCGCGCAGGCGGCCATCCCCGAACAGGCCCGATCCGAACACGATGTTGGCCACGCTCGGCGATTGGACCAGGGTCGAGGCGACGCCGCTCGTATAGATGTCGGTGAGGGTGGAATCGTAGGCCGGCCCGAGGAAGGCGAAGGGCGCGATCAGCGCGCCGGTGCTGACACCGGAGACGAGGGCGAATTCGGGCCGCTTGCCGGATTCCGACCAGCCGTTGAGGATACCGGCGCCGTAGGCTCCATCACCGCCGCCGCCCGACAGGGCAAGGTAGGCGAAGGCGCGCTTCGAGCGCTCCGGCCGCGCCACCATTTCGGTGAAGGTGCTCTCCGACGCGTCGGCATAGGCGCGCACGCTGAGATCCATGCCGGAAGGAACCGCGGCGGCGGCTTGATCGGCGGTGTAGGCCACGCGCGGGATCGATCCGCAGGCGGCCAATTGCGCGGCCACCGCGAGCGCGGCCGCGCCCTTGACCCATCCGAACCGGCGAGATGTCGACATGACGGGATGATCCTGGCGTTCGACCGGCAACGGAGCAGTCAAGCTCGACCATAACGAGCTTGACCATTCTACCGTTCCGGGGTTCGGCGGGCAATCATCGCTCCCCCGGTCGTGCCGAAACGTTGAGCACGTGATGGAACAGCAACGGTTATCCCGCCGTGTTCAGGCACACGCTCCGTAAGAAATGCATCAAAAGAGGGGAAACAGAACCAAAAGACGAAGCTTGTCGATTGAAAGACGTACTCTATGTCGTTGATCTCAGTTCATAACGGCTTTGTCGCCAAACTTTCGCGCGTCATGACGGATCGATGCGGATCCTCGTGATACTGAAGGCAACCTTGTCGTGACTGACGACATTTGCTCTGGCCGCGAGACGCGCCGGTCAGCACAGGAAGGCAAAATGGAACCGGACGACGCCTGGCACCTCACCGACCGATTGGGGGCCGAGCACGGCAGGGGCGATCCTTTCGCGGCGGCCATCCGCGCGACGCGTATGGCGATGCTGATCACCGACCCTCGGCAGGATGACAATCCCATCGTCTTCGTCAACGATGCGTTTCTCAAGATGACCGGCTACATTCGGCCCGAGATCATGGGCCAGAATTGCCGCTTCCTGCAGGGTGAGCAGACGGATCCCGGCACCGTGCGCAAGATCCGTGACGCGGTCACGGCCAAACGCGACATCGCCGTCGACATCCTCAATTATCGCAAGGACGGCACCCAGTTCTGGAACGCGTTGTATGTCAGCCCGGTGATCAACGACGACGGCGAGACGGTGTATTTCTTCGCCTCGCAGCTCGACGTCTCGGACCGGATCGACACGCTCATGCAGACGCGCAACGAAAGACTGCATTTCGAGCGCGAGGTACAGAAGCGTACGAAAGAGCTGACCGAAGCGCTGGCCGCCAAGACGATGCTGGTCCACGAGGTGGACCACCGGGTGAAGAACAACCTCCAGATGATCGCCTCGCTGCTCACCCTGCAGACGCGGACGATCACCGACCCCGATGCGAAGGCGTCGCTCAAATCCATGCTGGCCCGCGTCGAAGCCCTCGGCACGGTGCACAAGCGGCTCTACCAGTCCAACGACGTCCAGCGTTTCGACGTCGCCGCCTTCGCGCGCGAACTCGCCGTCGATCTGGTGCGTGGCTCCGGGCGACAGGGGATCGAGCTCGATTTCGACCTGGTTCCCGTCGAGGTCGCCGTCGAACAGGCGCCGCCGGTCGCCCTCGTCATGAACGAGCTGCTCACCAACGCACTGAAACACGCGTTCCCACGCGATGCCACAGGCCAGCTGTCGCTTTCGGTGAAGCCCGAGGGCGACATGATCCGCATCACCATCGCCGATGACGGGATCGGCATGCCGCCGGACGTGGCTCGAGACCGGACTTTCGGGAAACGCCTGATCGAGAGCCTTGTGCGCCAGCTGAATGCCGCTATCGCTTGGCATCAGGCCGAGCCCGGGACGCGGATCGAGATCCGCCTCCCCCGCGACGGGACCGGCAACAGGAACGCACCGTGAGTGAACCTCTGCGGATCGTCGTCGTCGAAGACGAAGCCCTGATCGTGATGCAGCTCGAAATGCTGCTGGAAGAAGCCGGACACGAGGTCGTGGGCACGGCGGTCTCCGCGAGCGACGCCATCGCGGTGGCCCGGCGGACGCGGCCAGACATCGTCCTCATCGACCTGCAACTCAAGGGCGGCTCGTCCGGTCTCGACGTGGCCAGGAATCTGGCCGACGAGCCCACGATGACCCTGGTCTTCCTCACCGCGAATGCCAGCCGCTTTCACGACGACTTCGCCGGTGCGGTCGCGGTGATCGCCAAGCCGTTCTCGGAAGCCGTCATCGGGGACACGATGACCTTTCTCGAGGAATGTATCCGAACCCCGCCGCCGGTCACCACCCTGCCCCTCGGCCTTCGGCTCGCGCCGGGTTATCTCGCCAGTCTCGGCGCCTGATCCCTCGGTGTTTCCGCGTCAGGCGGCCCTCTCGGCACAGGACAGCCTCGCGATGACGCCCGGCAGGTCCCGCGCCGGAACAGGCTTGCTGAAGAAGTAGCCCTGGACCTCGCCGCATCCCTCCGCTCGCACCAGATCGAGCTGGGCACGGGTCTCCACGCCTTCCGCCGTGATCGTGGTCCCCCGACGCTCGCCGAGCCCGACGATGGCGCGAACGATGGCGGCCGTGTCCGCATCGGCGATCTCGCGGATGAAGGAACGGTCGATCTTGATCTTGTCGAAGGGGAATTGCCGCAGATAGCTGAGGGACGAATAGCCCGTCCCGAAATCATCGAGAGCGATCCGGACGCCGAGGTAGCGCAGGCGGTGCAGGCAGCCGATCACCGCCTCGGTATCCTGGATCAGGACGCTTTCGGTGATTTCCAGTTCCAGCCTGTCCGCCGCGAGGCCCGAGGCCGAGAGGGCCATGATCACGCATTGTTCGAGGCCCGGCTCGCGAAACTGCATCGCCGAGACGTTGACCGCGATCCGGGCGGAATGGGTCCATGAGGCGGCTTCCCGGCAGGCCTCGCGCAGGGCCCAGTTGCCCAGATCGATGATCAGACCCGTCTCCTCGGCGATCTCGATGAAGGTGGCGGGCGGGATCATCCCACGGGTGGGATGCGGCCAGCGCATCAGCGCTTCGACGCCACTCACCGTGTCCGTCTCGAGATCGACCACGGGCTGGTAATGCAAAATGAGGTCGCCGCGCAGCACGGCCTGGCGAAGATCGACCTCGAGCTGAAGCCGCTCCTCGATCGCCGCGTCCATGCCGGCTTCATAGACGCGGAACGTGTTCCGACCGCCGGCCTTGGCGCGATAGAGCGCGAGATCGGCATGCCGCAGGAGAGGGTCGGCCTCGAGCCCGTCGGCCGGCGCGTGGGCGATGCCGATGCTGATCCCGATATTGGCGAGTTGACCGTCCAGCTTGATCGGCTGGGCAATGGAATCGATCACCCTGCGGGCGATCTCGGCGGCTTGGTCACTCCGGTCCAGATCGACCAGGACGATGCCGAATTCGTCGCCTCCGAGGCGGGAGACCAAGTCGCCGGGCTTCACCACGTCGGTCAGGCGCTCGGCGACGACCTTCAGAAGGGTATCGCCCGCCAGATGCCCGAGCGTGTCGTTGATGGCCTTGAACCGGTCGAGGTCGAGACAGAGCACCGCCGTCGCGCAGCCGCCGTTCCGAACCGTCGCGAGTACTTGCTTCAGACGATCGTGGAACACCGATCTGTTGGGCAGGCCCGTCAGGGCGTCGTGGCGGGCGAGATGGGCGATCCGCTGGTCGGCCTCCTTGCGCGCCGTGATATCGATATAGGTCCCCACGAAACGGATCGGGGCACCGTCGGCGGCGCGGGTGACGACCTTGCCGCGGGCGAGGAGCCAGCTATGGCCGCCGACCTTGTTGCGAACCCGGACCTCGATTTCGAAAGCCGGTAGGCGGCCTTCGAAATGAGCGGTCGCGGCGACGTGGCAAGCCGCCATGTCGTCCGGGTGGATCAGGGACTGGACGTAGCTGAAAGACTTGCCAAATTCACCGGGCTCGTAGCCGAGCATGCTCTGGGAGCGGTCGGAGAACCAGACCGCGCCGGTCTGGAGATCGGCGTCCCACAACCCGTCCCTGCCGCTGTCGAGGGCGAGAGCGAGCCGTTCCTCGCTCACGCGCAGGCGGGCATCGCTGGCCCGGAACGCTTCCTCGGTCTCCTTGCGGGCGGTAATGTCGAGATTCATGCCGACGAAGCGGCAGACCTCGCCCGTCCGCGGATCGAGGACGGCGCGGCCGAACCCCTGGAACCAGCGGCATTCACCGGTCGACGGGTGGAGGGCGCGGAACTCCACCCTGTGATTTGTGCGCGTGGCGATGGCCCGGCGGGCCTCGTTCCGAACCCGGATCACGTCCTCGTCCGGTACGTTCCGCTCCCACTCCTCCATGGTCATCGAAAGGCCGGCGGCCGGATCGGCCTCGTCGAGCGGCAATCCCTGCATCCGCGCGCTTTCCTGGGATTGCCAGACCCGGCCCGTGACCAGGTCCCACTCCCAGACCCCTGCCTCCGCCGCGTCCTGCGCCAGACGCAACAGGTCGCCCGTCCGCTCCAGCGCGATCCTGGCGGTGATGATGTCGTCGATATCGAGAGCCGTGGCGAGCCACCCGGGCGCGCCGTCGAGGAGGCGGATCGGACGCTTGCTGACCTTGTGCCAGCGATAGACGCCGTCGGCGCGGCGGATGCGGATCTCGAAATCGTAGTCCTGCCACGCTTTGTGACGGTCGCACACATCGCCATAGACGCGATCGCGATCGTCCGGGTGGTAGGATTCCACCCGCTCCAGCAGGGAAACGAGGGGCCGTCCGTAATAACGGTCGCAATGGCGGTTGCAGTAGGTGGTGTCGTCCCGATCGTTCGTGATCCAGACCATCTGAGGCAGGAAATCGGCGAGCAGGCGGTAGGACGCCTCGCTCTCGCGCAATGAGCGTTCGGCCATCTGGCGGGCGGTGACGTCGGCGAAGGTGTAGACGGTGCTGCCGTCGGCCAGCGGCACACCGCAGAGTTCGAGGAGGGTCTCGTCCCGCTGCTGGTGCTCGCCGGTGGCGCCCGCTTCGCCGCGTTCGCGTCTCGCCTCGCGGACGCCCCTGTCCAGAACTGCGGGAAGCGTCCCGTCCCGCTCGGCGATGAAGCGGCGGACATCGTCGAACGGCGCGCCGTCGTGCAGCATTCCCGGCGGCAGGTCGAGCAGCAGGTTCAGCCGCTCGTTATGAACCCGGACCCGGTCATCCATGTCGATCATGACGAGGCCCTCGTCGATGCTTTCCAGGGTGATGCGCAGAAGGTTCGTCGTTTCGCGCAAATGCTGGTCGGAACGGGCCAGTTCGGTGACGTCGAGGCAGATTCCGGAAATGGCGCGGATGGCTCCGGTCGGGTCGCGCTCGACGATTCCCCGTTCGGTGACGACCCTGCATTCCCCGCCCGGGCGGATGATGCGCGACCGGTGCTCGTAATCGTCGCGGGCGAAGGCGCCCACCCCCGCCACGGCTTCGTCGAGATGCCAGCGCACACGCTCCCTGTCCTCCGGATGGTAGAAGGCCAGATGCTCGTCGAGGGGAATCCAGGCAGGGTCGACGGGCTCGCGACCGTGGATCCGCGCCATTCCCTCGGACCATTCGACCCGCCCTTCGGGGATGTGGATACGCCAATGTCCGAACCCTGCGATCTCCTCGGCCAAGCGCTGGGAGTCCAAGGCGGCCCGGAGAAGCGCTTCACGGCGCGTGAGGATGGATGTCACGCGCTGGCGCTCGCACAGCTCGGCCTCGCGCTCCACATTGGCATCATGGAGACGCAGATGCCCGGTGACGATGAGGGCGAGGTCCCGCAACTGGAGCAGTTGCTCCTCGGTGAAATCCGGACGCGGCACGGTATCGATCAGGCAGAGCGTACCGGCCCGGTGACCGGGACGATGCGCCAGAGGCATGCCGGCATAGAATCGGGCCTGGAACTCCCCCTTCGCCAGGGGATGATCGGCAAAACGAGGATCGGCGAGGAGATCGCGGATCACGACCGGTCTGTCGGTCTCGCCGGCGATGTGGTGTGAAGACACCGCATCGTCTCGATCCTGCTCGGCCTCCCCGGTCCCCGGTCCGGCCTTCAGGGGGAGAAAGTCGGTATCGGCGAGGGGAACGAGGACGATCGGAACACGAAATAGAGCGGCCGCAATACGGCACACGGCGTCGAGATGAAACTCGGGGTCACGGTCGATCCATGATGTGGAATCCGGTCCGACAGCGTCCACGCCTTCTTCATCGCCTCGGTCTTGTGCCTGATCTTGCACGTCGCGCCATCCTGGGAAGCAATCCGAAGCTACCCATCCTGCCCGTGACCGTGATCGACCATGCATGACGGAGGCTTTCAGAGGCATGTTACGCAAATCAACGTTGCAACATTCCTACCGTTTCCTTCGCTCCGCATTCGTTATTCAGCCAGTTCAGGCGTGACATGCAACTCGGCCATCCCGCTGCCGCACGTGGCCGAATGGCAGCGCTTCCTTTCGCAAGGCACAATTTCATCGTAACCAGGGACGATCGTCGTCGGTCACCACCGTCCCCCGTCTCGAACCCCGTTCAGCCCCCTTGTTCCTTCCCGGTGAAAGCCATCTCTCCAGCGCGGGCTCCCGCGGCTTCTCGACCATCGACACCTGGGTGTTCGATCTCGACAACACGCTCTATCCGAGCGACGCGCGGGTCTGGCCGCAGGTCGACGAGCGGATCACGCTCTACGTCATGCAGCTCTACGGCCTCGACGGGATCTCGGCGCGGGCGCTGCAGAAGCATTTCTACCATCGCTACGGCACCACGCTGAAAGCCCTGATGGTGGAGGAGAAGGTCGACCCCTACCATTTCCTCGATTTCGCCCACGACATCGACCATTCGACGATCCGCCTCGACGCGGCCTTGGGCGACGCCATCGAGCAATTGCCGGGTCGCAAGCTGATCCTCACCAACGGCTCCCGGCGCCATGCCGAGAACGTGGCGGCGAAGCTCGGCATCCTCGACCATTTCGAGGACGTGTTCGACATCGCCGCAGCCGATTTCATCCCGAAGCCCGAGCGCTCCACCTATGAGCGGTTCCTCGACCGACACGGGGTCGATCCGCATCGGTCGGCTTTGTTCGAGGACATCGCCCGCAACCTCGTCGTGCCGCACGATCTCGGGATGGCGACGGTCCTCGTCGTTCCCCGCACCATCGATCCGTTCCGCGAGGCGTTCGAGCAGGAGGCGGTGAAGGAGCCGCATATCGACCACATCACCAACGATCTCGCCGCCTTCCTGAACGAGCGGGTCCTCCCGGCGATCCGATGAGCGAAGCCGGTCAGGACTGGTCAGAGGTCAGATCGCCCTCCCTCGACGATGTGGAGATCCTGGCGCGGGACGCCCTCGCCCGCCTGCCCGCGACGTTCCTCGCCCTTTGCGAGGGCGTGACGGTCCATGTCGAGGATTTCCCCGACGACGAGACCCTGAGCGAGATGCAGTGCGAGAGCGAATTCGACCTGCTCGGCCTGTTCCGGGGAAGCGGCCTCGCCCAGAGCGGCGAGACGGTGACCGGGCAGATGCACAACCGGGTCTGGCTCTACCGCAGGCCGCTGCTCGATTACTGGGCCGAGCACGAGGAGACCCTCGGTCACCTCGTCACCCATGTCCTCGTCCACGAGATCGGGCACCATATGGGCCTGTCCGACGACGACATGGCCGCCATCGAGGCGGCGGCGGAAGGCTGAGGCCCGGATGCTGCGACCGCCCGCTCCGATCAATCGTCGTTGGCGGGGCGCGGGCTCGCGGCGCGCGGCCTGAGCAGGCTGGCCTTGGGACGACGCGTGCGGAACTGCCCGCGCTCCACGGCGATGAAGACCAGCACCGTGATCGTCAGCGTCGTGATCCACCAGATCGCCGTCAGGCCGACGCCGATACAGGCGATGGTGAAGGCGCTGGCGAAGATGGCCATCGCACCCGGTGCGATGGCGCCGGGCGTGGTGGCGGTGGCCGAGCGCCCGCTATGCCGGATCGCCGCGTGGAGGGCGAAGGCGGCGGCGAAGGCGCCCACGATCCCGAGTTCGTACCACAACTCGAACAGCATCGTCGTCGGGGCATTGCTCGGAAGCAGGTTCACGAACCGGCCGCGCGAGGCGGTCTCGAACCCGTGCCCGGTCACGAGGCGGACCGGCTCGGTGGTCACGACCTTCTGCCACGCCTTAATGGTCAGAACGCCGGGGGCCGTCGGACCGAAGGCAACGATCCCGATGGGCCGGGCGATGAACGGCAGGAAAGGCGCGCTCACCAGCAGGCCACCGCAGATCAGGGCCACGGCCCGCACGCCGACGAGCGGACGGTAGGTGGTGAGCAGAAACGCCACCGCGCCGACGGCGAGGGCCAGGATCTGCGTGACGTTGGAGGAGAACGAGAGGGCGACCGCCACGAGGATGGCCGTGCCGAGGGCTTCGAGGTCACGCCCACGCGAGCGCAGCCATGCCACGGAGGGCCAGACCAGCAGAGCGAGGAGCGTGAGGCCGCGATCCACCGAGCTCTGATCTTCGGGCATGTTGCGCAGGAGCGTATCCCCGAACAGGCCGAACAGGATGGAGACGATGGATGCGGCGATGACGCCCAGGGGCAGCAGATAGAGGTTGGCCGAGCGCATCCGGTCCGGCAGCGCGAGATAGGCGGCCAGGGTCATCAGGATGGTGGCGATGACATTGAGCAGGCGCTCCGTCGCCGGTCCGAGGAACGGCGTCCAGACGAGGGACAGGGCCGACCACAGGATGACCAGCCCACCGGCGAGGAACGTCGGGGATGTCAGCATCCGCGTCGCCGTCAGCCGCAGCGGCCGCTGTTTCCCGTCGATGGCGCTGGCGATGACGATGAGTGCGATGGCGATGGGTGCCAGGATCACGGTGGCGCGGCGGGCCACCTGCGCGGCCACCGGAAGCAGCACGAACAGGCCGAAGAAGCCCACCCGCCGCAGCAGGGCCGCGGCGTCGAGGGCCGGGTCGATCGGGGGTCGTGACGTGGTCGCGCGGGGAGGCATGGTGCGATTGCAGCCGTTCAACGGCGCCACGAGTCCATCCGTGCGCTACCGGTCGAGTCGTAGTCCACGGCGCGGACATTCGCTGTAGATGCCATGCAACACACGCGCTTCCTCCGCCGCGTGTATTTAGGCGGTCCTGGGTTGTCGCCGCGCCGGACTGAGCCGCCGTCCGACATCAGTGAGCACGCGCCAGCCCGCCCAGGTCGCCAGAAATCCGAGGAGGCCGGCGATGATCCCGTCGGCGCTCGCCGGAACGGCGGGCACGTAATCCTGGTAGGTGGCGCGGGCCAGGGACATGTCCGGGTCGCGCAGCAGCGCCGCGAAGCGTCCCAGGGGCCCGCTTGCCTCCGTCAGGGCCCGCTTCTGCGCATCGAGATGCGCGAGGCGCTCGATATCCGCGCGGGCGGCTTCGCCGCGGCGGGCCACCAGGGTGTCGCCGTTGCCGCGCAGGCGGTCGACGGCGCCCTGCCGGTCGGTCCCACTCGCCGCCGCGTCGGCGTCGAGCGCGGCGAGGGAACGCCGCAACTCATCGAGGGTGCCCCCGAGCCGCTGCGCGTATTGCTGGGCGAATTCCGGCCCCTGCGCGGCGACGATGCCGCCGAGGAGGCCGAGGGCGAGGCCGAGGGTCCGGATCACACGAAGCACGATTCATCCCTCATGACGTCGTTCAGACAAAAGGCCGAGCCGCGCGGCGGTTCCCGGACGATCAGAGCACACCCGCCAGGGCGGTCTCGACCTCGGCGCGCGTCACCTCGGCCAGGGGCTTCTCCACCTTCGCGGCCTGGGTCTTCCGCCCCGGCAGCATGACGAGGATAATGGTCTCCAGGCCGGGACAGGAGGGGTCCGGGCAGAGGATCTCGTTCACCTTCACCACGCTCTCCGGCTCGACGAGAGCGCGGACCCACGATTCGACGTTGCGCCGGGCGGTATCGTCGGGCGGGTCACGCCGACGGCCGAAGCCGAGAAGTGCCATCGCCTCAACCCGGCAGCGTCAGGATGCCGGCCATGCCGTCCGCGCAGCCGAAAGCGAGCCGGCCGCCGCGCCCGTCCCAGACCAAAGCCGAGATCGCCCCGCCCTTGGTGGCGGGCCGGACCAAGAGTTCGGAGGCATCGGCGAAGCGCACGAGCATGACGCAGCCATCCTCGTAGCCGATGGCGAGGACGAGGGCCTTGGGGTGGAACGCGACCCGCGTCACCCGGGCCGGGCGGATCCCGCATTCGCGCGGCGCCTTGCCGGTGGGGCCCTCCTTCGAGTCGAACGGCCAGATGATGGCCGCCTCCGCTCCGCTGGTGGCGAGCCAGTTGCCGTCCCCGGACCAGCTCACCGAGCGGACCTTGCCGGGATAGCCCGACATCCGCATGTGGCCGCGATCGGGCTGGAGACGCCAGCCGTGGAGCGAATTCTCCTGCATCGTGGTCACGACGAAGCGGCCGTCGGGCGACCAGGTGACGTCGATATGGGAACCCTTCCATTCCACGAAATCGGGCGTGGTTTCGAGATTCGGGTACCAGAGCGTCGCGCCGTTGTAATGCGCCACGGCGAGGCGGTAGCCCTTGGGTGCGAAGGCGAGGCCGCGTGCGGTGGACGGCGCCGCGAATATCTTCTCGCGGCCCTTGGCATCGCGGGCGACGACGTTGCGACCGGCCGCGTAGGCGATCGCCCCGTCGGGATGAAGCGCCAGGGCGTCGATCCAGGCGCCGCCCTTGGCGACGGCGACTTGCGTCATGTCACCGTCCGCCGCCGTGGCCACGATGCGGCCATCGTCGCCGCCCGTCACGATCCGGCGGCCATCGCCGGACGCCACGAGGATGCCGGCCTCGGGATGGGCCTCGACGCGCCGGGTCGTCTCGGGGCCGACCAACAGCACGGCCCCGTCACCCAGCGCCAGCGCCAGCACATCCTTCAGCCAGACCGCTCCCGTGACATGGGCGCCGGCCTCCAGCGGGACGACATGATCGAAGAGTGTCGGAGCGCTCACGCTCATCGGTGAAAACCTCTCAGGTCGCGGATGCGGCGTCCGGCGCCGATCTCACGACGGTCATGACCGTCGCGACCAGGGCGAGACAACCGGCGATACCGGCGGGAATGGCGAGGGCATACAACGCGAAGCGGCCATAGGCGACCGTTCCGGCCAGCGAACCGCAGAGCAGCGAGAGCCAGACGAGCCCGTCACCGACCCAGCCGAAGCGAGGGCCGCGCCCCGCCCAGGGCGGTGGCGAGTTTCTGCCCGGTGCTGAACAGCGCCCCGGTGACGAAGGTGGTGCCGGCCCGGAACCCCTGGACATGGGCGAGCACCGCATTCTGCGCGCCCATGGCGAGGGCGAGAAGCAGCGAGGCGTGGCCGGGACCGGGATCCTCCACCGCCGTCAGATAGGCGCCGGACACGAGGACGGTCTCGAAGCCGAGGAGGACCGGCGTGCTCCACCGCGCCGGGGTCAACGCCGAGAGACCGCCGCCGCACAGGGCGCCGAGGACGAAGGCGGCGATCAGGAGACCCGGCAGGATCGCCAGAAACGGCGTGTCGCGCCCCAGCGCCACGGCGAACTGGGTCGTGTTGCCGCTCATGAACGACGTGTAGAAGCCGCCGAGCCGGATGAACCCGAGCGCGTCCACGTAGCCGGCCAGGGCCGTGAGGATGAGGCCGAAGCCCAGATGCCAGGAACGGCTCATGACAGGGACCGGCTCATTTCCGAGACCGGCTCATGGCAGCGCGCGCCTGCCCGGTGCCCCGTTCCGTCCCGGGACGACCGGTACCGGTCCGGTAGGGTTAAGGCATTGCTTACCAAGTCCGCGCAATTCGAATGAACGGGATCGAACATCGAAGCCGTGAGCCCCGTTGGTGTGACGATCCGGCGTCGGAATGGTCATTCTAAGCCGGGTGAGTTGGAGTTGCGTCATGATCCCTGTCGCTTACGCTGCCTTTGCGGTGCCGAACTTCGCCTCCGTGCGCGGAGCCGAAACCGTCCTCGTGGTGGAGGATGAAGCCATGGTGTGCGAGCTGGCCGTCGAGGCCCTTATCGACGAAGGCTATCGCGTTCTGAGTGCCGCCGATGCCGAAGAGGCCGAGGACATCCTGGCGCGTGAACGCATCGACCTGCTCTTCACCGATATCGATTTGGCCCGCAACACCAACGGCCTCACCCTGGCCCGTCATGCGCGGCGCCTGCGCCCGAACCTTCCGGTCATCTACACCTCGGGTGGTCGCGGAAGCCTGTCGCAGGCGGATGCGGTAGCGGAATCAATCTTCGTGCCGAAGCCCTATCGGCCGAGCCAACTCATTGCCCTCGCCAACGGCCTCCTGCGCCGTTTCCCCCACTACGCCTGAGCGCCCCCGCGCCCGACCATCCGGAGCCCCATTCCCCATGCGCACCCTTCTCGCCACCGCCCTCGTCCTCTTCGGCACGACGCTCAGCGCCTACACGACGGGGAACGCGAAGGCCGCGTGCGACGTGAAGGGAGCGAAGCTGGAAGAGGCCATCGCGGGCAAGACCGAGCTCCGCGAGACGGCCAACAAACAGGCCGTGCGCGACCTGCGCACCCTGCGCGACGCCGCGATCATCCTGGAAACGTACAAGTACGAGAGCGAATGCGATCGTCTCGTCACGATCATCAAGGCGCTGGCCGCCAATCCCGAGAAGGCGATCGAGCAGAGCGGCGATACGGACGAGGAGAAGGCGGAGGACCTGATGGAGGCCCGCCAGCCGAAGGCGCCGGCCGGTGAGGCCGCGCCCACCAAGCCCAAATGACCGCCTTCCCTCGTAAGGGCCGTTCCCGCAGGTAGAACCTCTGTGCCAGGGCCCCCGAGGGAACGGACCTGCGACAAGAATGCTTGCATCGCTGGTCATTCCGCTTCGATGCGGCGGACCAGCGGTGGCCGGGTCTCCACGAGGGCGATCTCGAGCCCCCGCACGTTTCCTTCGTCTTTGGTGAAAAGGATAGATCGAGCATGGGCACCGATACGGCAACGCGCGGATCGAGCATCTCTCACGCGTCGAACGATCTGCCCTCGGTCGTCCTCGACGATTACAATATCGAACTGAAGAACGGAGAGGGTTTCGTCGGCGATCGCGTGTCGAAGGCGGCGTTCCGGGATCTCATCGAAGATTGGCGGGAAAAGCTCCGCAAGCTCGGCCCCGATCCGCTGGGGGCGAAAGCGAGCCGCGATTTCAGCAAGCGGCGTCTCGACGATCTGCTGATCGACGGCCCTCCGCTCGCCGCCGGAGTGGTCTTCGGCGCGGTCGAGGAATTCGCGCAGGAGCTCGCCACCGTGGTGCGGCGCTTCCTCCGCCAGAAAGGTTGGCGCGATACGCAGAGCATCGTCGTGGGCGGAGGTTTCAGCGACAGTCTCGCGGGACGTCTGGCCATCGACCGGGCGAGCGTGATCCTCCGGGCCGGCGGCCTCAACCTGAAGCTCGAACCGATCCGCCATCATCCCGACGAGGCGGGGCTGATCGGAGCCGTGCACCTCGCGCCATCCTGGATCTTCTCGGGTTACGACAGCCTCCTGGCCGTCGATATCGGCGGAAGCAACATCAGGGCCGGAGTCGTCTCCACGAACCTGAAGAAGGCCTCCGACCTGTCACGCGCCGAAATCTGGCGCTCGGAGCTCTGGCGTCACCGCGACGAGGATCCGGCTCCCAGCCGTGACGAGGCGGTGGACCGGCTGATCGCAATGCTGAACGACCTGATCTCACGGGCGGAGCGGTCGCGCCTGAAGCTCGCGCCGTTCATCGGCGTAGGGTGCCCCGGCGTCATCGCCGCCGACGGGACCATCGAACGCGGCGGCCAGAACCTTCCCGGCAATTGGGAGAGCAGCCGCTTCAACCTTACCGAGCGGCTCGTCGAGGCGATCCCCACCATCGGCGATCATGACACCATGGTGCTCATGCACAACGACGCCGTGGTGCAGGGCCTGTCGGCCATGTCGGACATGACCGACGTCGCGCGGTGGGGCGTCCTCACCATCGGTACCGGCCTCGGCAATGCCCGCTTCACCAACCGCCGGCTTCCCGACACGGTGCATTGAGAAGAGACGGACCGTCCGGCCCCGATCAAAGATCGAAGGATGCCCCAGGGAGAAAGCGATGCCCTAGGGAGAAGAAGCTGGCGCGGCATCCTGGTCGGGCCGGTTCCGGGCACGGGCGACCTTGCTGGCGATGCGGTTCCGCAGCTCGCTCGGTAGTTCGATCTCGACCAGCCGCCACGACCATCCACGCAGGCGAAGGCGCAGGCGGAACCGCTGCGCCCGTGGCGCTTCGGGGGGTACGGCGATGACCAGGGCACGAAACCCCCGCATGTCGGAGGCGAAGTAGTACGGGACCAGCCGGAAGATCGTCTCGATCTTCAACCCGGCGGCGCTGCTTGCGTGCTCGGCCTTCGACCACGCCCCATCCCCACCGAGGGGGCCGAGATCGAGGGATTGAGGAATGCCGTCATCGAGAAGGTCGATGACCGACTGTGCCGTGACCAGGGATTCGGTCAAGGGTTCGGCAAGGGCCGCAGCGGCCTCGATCAGTCTCTGCTTGTCCGGGGAGAGTGCGACCTCGGCACCGGCCTCGCCGCGCGGCTGAGCGGCCGCTGCGGAGACCTGCCGGATCATGGATTGGCGCAGGGTGCGGAAATTGACGTGCCGCTCGACATAGCCGACGTCCCGCGCCTGCACGGCCCGGGCGAGGTCATAGAGCATCCAGAACGGCGTCAGCGTATAGACGAACCACGCCAGAACCAGGGAAACCGGGATCCACCACAATCGCGTCATTGCGACGGAGCGGCCCTCTGTGCCTGTTCGCTCCAACCGGCGTGGCCCGCGAATTCCGCGATCACGGCCTCGTAGACCGGGCGTTTGAACGGCACGATGAGATCCGGCAGTCCGGCCATGGGCTCCCAGCGCCAGGCATCGAATTCCGATTTGTGGAGACCGCCGCCAGGTGAAATCACGTCGATCTCGGTCTCCGGCCCGACGAGACCGAAGGCGAACCACTTCTGCGTCTGTCCGCGATAACGGCCCTTCCAGGCCTGTTTCAGCACGGCCGGCGGCAGGTCGTAGGCGAGCCAGCCCGACGATTCCCCGAGAAGCGTGACGGAACCGGGCGAGACGTTGGTCTCCTCGTGAAGCTCACGCAGGGCAGCCGCCAGTGGGGCCTCGCCCTCGTCGATCCCTCCCTGCGGCATCTGCCAGGCGAGGTCGCCGTCGACATGTTCCGGCCCCGCCTCCTTGCGACGACGGCCGACGAAGACGCCGCCTTTCGGGGCGATCAGCATGATCCCGACGCAGGGCCGGTACGGCAGGTCGAGTGCGAGGTCGGGGGTGGGGAGGTTCATGCGCGGGACCATAGGTCAGGGGATCGATGGGCCGCAATGCGCCATGCCGTCGTTCGACGCGTCAAAGCGCGGAATGCTGTCATCCCGGAGGCGGATCGGGGGCCTCGACCTCTCCCTTGCGCTGGAGAATGAGCGCGACGAACCAGCAGAGCGAGGCCCATGCCGCGCCGATGCACCAGCCGGCGAGCACATCGCTCGGCCAGTGAACGCCGAGATAGATCCGGCTGGCGCCGACCAGGAGCGTCATCCCGACGCCGACGATGAGGACCAGCACCTTCACGGACCGGTTCGGATCGACGCGGGCGAGAAGCGACGCCAGGGTGAGGTAGGCGATCGCCGACATCATCGCGTGGCCGCTGGGGAAGCTCGCGGTGAACACGTCCATGCCGTGGGGGACGAGATCCGGCCGAGGCCGGTGATAGAACATCTTGAGCACGGTGGAGACGAGGAGCCCCCCGCCGATGGCGCCCAGAACGAAGACGGCGATGCGGTGCCGGCGGGTGGTGGCGAGATAGGCCACCGCGCTCAGCGTGACGAAGGTGATGGTGAAGACGCTTCCCAGGCCCGTGATGTCGCGCATGGTCTCCTCCAGCCATCGCGGTCCGATCGGGTCGGACAGGTCGGCCGGGTTGCGCAGGGCCAGGAGGATCTTGCGGTCGAGGGCGGCCGTGGATCCCTCCCCCACCTCGTCGGCGAGATAGAAGAAGCCGTAGCCGAGACAACTCACGCCGAGCAGGGCCACCAGGGGACCCACCTCGTTGAGGCGAAGACGCAGCCACAGGGCGGTAGCCCGGTCGAAGAGCGGATGGTTGAGATAGGTCGGAAGCGGAGCCTTCATGGTGCGGTCTTCATCATCCGTTCGTCCTTCGATCGACTTCCACGCCCGAAGGCGAACTTGCCCGCCCGAAGGCGAAGCGTCCCTGCTGTTGCCATGGTCCGCCAAGGTAACGCCAGAGCAGAAGCCCCGTCGCGGTGAAACGGAACGGCTCGAAATCCCGTTCCAGCGCCCGATGCAGCGCGCGCGCGGCCTCCGGCGAGACCTTGTTCTGGATGGTGACGTGGGGCCTCCAGCCCTGTCGATCCTGCGCGGTCAATGCATCGCCGTAGCGCCGGGCGATGCCGTCCCTGACCGAGGCGAGGACGTCGGAGGCAAGCGTGAAGGCGACGCCGCGCCCGAGGAAGCGCAGACCGGTCACCTCGACGACGACCGGCGGCGCGGCGGCCGTCAGTTCGGCGAGCGTCCTCGAAATGCTCTCCTCCTCGGGTCCCGGCAGATGATGGAACAGGGTGGCATGGGCCGGGATATGGTTGAGCTTTTCCGGGAAATGCCGCCGCCTCAACCCGTCGAAATGCGCGAAGGCCGCCTTGTCCATCTCCAGCGTGAGGATAAGGGGATCGGATGTAGGGCCGCTGGGGGATTCGCTCATTCCCGCCAGATGGAGCGGGACGACGCGCAATCCAGTCGTCCGGCCCTACTCGGCGAAGATGCGTGGCCCATCTGAATCGAGCCAAGCACGGGAGAGGGATCGGGCATGGGACTTCTGGTCGACGGCGTCTGGCAGGACAAATGGTACGACACCAAGGAGACCGGAGGCCGCTTCAAGCGAACCGACGCGAAGTTCCGCAACTGGGTCACAACCGACGGCAAGCCGGGCCCGTCCGGCGAAGGCGGCTTTCCGGGCGAGGCCGGGCGCTATCACCTCTACGTCTCGCTCGCCTGCCCTTGGGCCCATCGCACGCTGATCGTCCGCGCACTGAAAGGTCTCGAGGACGCGATCTCCGTTTCGGTGGTCGATCCGCTGATGGGGCCGGACGGCTGGGTCTTCGGAGACACGCCGGGGGCGACGCCCGATACGGTGAACGGCGCGAGCCGCCTCTACGAGGTCTACCTCGCGGCTGTGCCCGACTTCACCGGTCGGGTCACGGTGCCGATCCTATGGGACAAGCAGCGCCGCACCATCGTGTCCAACGAATCCTCCGAAATCATCCGGATGCTGAACGACGCCTTCGGCGGGACTGGACCCGATCTCTATCCAGAGGCGCTGCGCGGCGAGATCGATGCAATCAACGCACGGTTCTACGACGCTGTGAATAACGGCGTGTACAAGGCCGGCTTCGCGACGAAGCAGGAGGCCTACGAGGAAGCCTTCGACGCCCTGTTCGCGGAACTCGATTCCCTCGACGAGCGCCTGGGCCGGGCGCGCTACCTCTGTGGCTCGGCGCTCACCGAGGCCGATATCCGCCTGTTCACGACCCTGGTGCGGTTCGACCCGGTCTATGTCGGCCACTTCAAGTGCAACCTGCGCCGGATCGCCGACTACCCGAACCTGTCGCACTACCTGCGCGACCTCTACGCCCTGCCGGGCGTCGCCGGGACCGTCGATCTCGTCCACATCAAGCGCCACTATTACGAGAGCCATCCGACCATCAACCCGACCGGCATCGTGCCGAAAGGCCCCGAACTCGATCTCGACGCGCCCAATGATCGCGCCTCGCGCTTCGGAGCCTGAGATGACGCGGTTCGACGCGATCGGCCCTCGACAGATCGAATGGGGGACATACATCTGCGTGATGACGACACGATCCTCCTTTCTTCGGCCCGCGACCCGCTCGAGCCTGCCCGGTCTCTGTCTGGCGCTTGCGATGGCGGCTCCTGCATCGGCCCAGACGGCGATCAAGCTCGAAGGCTCTTGCGAAAAGCTGATCATCGCCGGGTTGGACATCACCCAGAACTGCAAGGACACGATGATGAACACCGTGTCCCGCAATCGGGCGAGCTTCGATTTCTCGGCATGGGATGGGCGCGGCCTGAGCTTCAGCGGCAGCGGCGCCCAACAGGAGCGCACCGAGGAGACCGACGCGCTTCAGCCGATCAACCTCGTCGTGCCGAGCGAGACGACCAGCGAAGGGGTGGTCCGTGGGCCGCTCGTCGCCGTCGGCTCCTGCAGCTTCAGCACGCCATCCGAGGGAAAGACCGCGATCACCTGCGAGGCGAATGCCGCCAAGGGTCGGTACGAGGCGCGGTTCGTCACCGATGCGAAGGCCCCGCCGACCGCACCCAAGCCCTGAGGCGGACGAGCCGTCCGGGTCTTGCATGGAGAAGCGGGATAGACGCGACGGCGCTCTGGTCTCGCTGCGACATCGCGCCCATCTAGGGCTCGGTGATATGTGATCGGCGAGACCGGCCTCGTGCCGACGATCAGGCCGCTAGAGTTGAGGATGGCATGCTGAACGACGTTTCCACCGCCGGGGCGACCCCCGCCGGCGGCCCCCAGAACCTCATCAAGGATGTCACCTCCGCGACCTTCCGCGAAGAGGTGATCACCGCATCGATGACGCAGCCGGTGCTGGTGGATTTCTGGGCCACGTGGTGCGGCCCGTGCAAGCAGCTGACGCCACTGCTCGAGAAGGCAGTGACCGCCGCCAAGGGCGGGGTCATTCTCGCCAAGGTGAACATCGACGAGAATCCGGCGATCTGGAGCCAGATCAGCCAGCAGCTCGGGCTGCAATCGATCCCCGCCGTCATCGCCATCGACAAGGGGCGTCCCGTCGACGGTTTCGTCGGCGCGCTGCCGGAGAGCGAGATCAAGGAATTCATCGGCCGCCTCGCCGGTCCCGCCGGCCCGACGCCGGTGGAGGCGATGATGGCCGAGGCGGAGGTCGCGCTCGGTGAAGGCGATTTCGCCGGTGCTTCCGAGCTCTATGCCGCAGTTTTGGGCGAGGAGCCGGGAAATCTGGTGGCCCTTGCGGCGCTCGCGAAGATCCAGCTCGATGCTGGCGAGATCGCCAACGCCCGTCAGATCCTCGACATGGCGCCGCCGGAGAAAACCGGTGACCCGGCCCTCGCCGGCATCCGCGCGGCGGTGGAGCTCGCCGAACAGGCGGCCTCCCTCGGCGATCTCGGTGTCTTCCAGAAGCGCATCGCCGCCGACCCGGCCGATTTCCAGGCCCGGTTCGACTTCGCCCTCGGGCTCAACGGACTCGGCAAGCGCGACGAGGCGGTGGACGAACTGATCGAGATCGAGCGCCGCGACAAGACCTGGAACGACGGCGCGGCGCGCAAGCAGCTGCTGACCTTCTTCGAGGCCTGGGGCTTGATGGACAAGGCCTCGATCCGCGGCCGGCGACGACTTTCGACGCTGGTCTTCGCGTGACGCAGAAACGCCAGGGCGGAGACAGGCGATGAGCACCCATTCGGGCTATAAAGGACCGGGCGATTGCCCCGGAGTCATCCCTGTCTTTCCTCTGCCCGGCGCTTTGCTGCTGCCTCGCGGACAGATGCCGCTGAACATCTTCGAACCGCGCTACCTCGCCATGGTGGACGACGCGCTGAGGACGGACCGGGTCATCGGCATGATCCAGCCCGACGTTGAGAGCGTATCGTCGCCGATGACGCCGAAGCTCTTTCGCGTCGGCTGCCTCGGCCGGATCACCCAGTTCGCCGAGACCGGCGATGGGCGCTACCTGATCTCGCTCACCGGGATCAGCCGGTTCCGCGTGGAGAGCGAGCTCGCCACCACCACCCGCTACCGGCGCTGCCAAGTCTCCTACGACGATTTCCTTAGTGATTTTGAACCGAGGGCCGGCGAAGAGGCAGTGGACCGCGAGGGCGTACTGAAGGCGCTTCGGGACTTCGTCGAGGTCAACGACCTCAAGGTCGATTGGGCCGGGATCGACGAGGCGCCGAACGAAGCCCTCGTCAACGCCCTCTGCATGATGAGCCCGTTCGGCTCGCGCGAAAAACAGGCGATGCTGGAGGCGGCCGACCTCAAGACCCGCGCCGAGGTCTTGATTGCGGTGACCGAGATGGAGTTGGTGCGCGGATCGGGGTCCGAACCGACCCTGCAGTGACTCCGTTGACCCGAGGATAGGACACGATGGCAGACGAGATCCCCAACGCCGTGGAAGCCACGCGCGTCGACCCCAAGCTCCTCGAACTCCTGGTCTGCCCCCTGACCAAGCAGTCGCTCGAGTACGATTCCGCCCGGCAGGAGCTGATCAGCCGTTCGGCCAAGCTCGCCTATCCGATCCGGGACGGCATCCCGATCATGCTGCCCGAGGAAGCGCGGCCCCTGAACGATTGAGGCGAAAGGTGACGGACGTCATTCTCCCCACCGTCGCCATCGTCGCCACAGGCGGCACCATCGCGATGAAAACCGACCCGGTGACCCATGCACCGGTGCCGGCTTTGTCCGGAGCCGACCTCGTCGCCGCCGCGCCGGGCCTGGAGAAGCTCGCGCGGATCACCGTGACGGAGTTCTCCAACATCCCGAGCGCGGAGATGGGCCCGGACCTGTGGCCCTCGCTGACACAGACCGTCGAGGCATTGCTCGCCGATACCGAGATCGCCGGAGTCGTGGTCCTGCACGGGACCGACACCCTCGACACCACCGCCTATTTCCTCGATCTGACGCTGCGCAGCGACAAGCCGGTCGTGGTCATCGGCGCGCAGCGCAACGCCTCCGACCCCGACAGTGACGGGGCCCGCAACCTCCTCAATGCGGTGCGCCAGATCCTCACGCCCGCCGCCGCATCCCTTGGCGTGACGGTGACCCTCAACCACGCGATCAACGCGGCGCGTGAGGTGAGGAAGACCCACACCCACAATGTGGAGACCTTCCATTCGGGCGAGACCGGCTATCTCGGCACCATCGACGAGGATCGCGTGGTGATCCGCCGGACGCCCACGCGACGGCAGACCCTGCTGCTGCCCGAACGGCTCGCCAGAATCGCCATCGTGGCGATGTATGCCGGTGCCGATGGCAGCCAGATCCGCCATGCCGTGAAGAGCGGCGCGGAAGGGATCGTGGTGGCCGCCCTCGGCATGGGCAACGTCAATGCCGCGCTCCTCGACGCGATCAGGAGCGCCATCGCCCAGGGTGTCGGCATCGTCATCGCCACCAAGCTGGAAAACGGCCGCGCCCTGCCAGTCTACGGCTTCCCCGGCGGCGGAAGCACCCTGAAGGCGCAGGGCGCCGTCTTCGCCGACGACTTGTCGCCGGACAAGGCCCGTGTGCTCGCCCTCCTCGCGCTCCCGATCACTCGGGACCGCGACGCGTTGCAGGCCTATTTCGATCGTTGAAACGAGCGTTCATCTGAGGTGCCATCGCCCGGCACCGAAGCATTGCAAACATCGAAGCGATCCCGGCTTGGCTATAGTTTGCGCGCCATGTCACGCCGCGCCTGTTTTGTCCGCTCCCGATCGACATTTCGCCTCAGCATTCGACACCATCTGCATACGAGAACGGCGAAGCTTACCTTGGCCGATGCCATAAATTTGCCCTGAGCATCCTAGATCTATACAATCCATCAACTCACAGAACGCAGGATTCCTCTCAAGAGCGCCGAAAGGCCGCCCGTGGGAATCTGTGAACTATCTCAACTCAGGGGGAAACATGTCGAAACTCGTGGCTGTGCTGGCGCTCGGAGCCGGACTCTCATCCGCTCATCTTCAACCGGCCGTCAGCCGCGAGGGCGGCAATTTCAACGGCGCATGGTCCGTCGAGCTCGTGACCGAGAGTGGCATCTGCGACAGCCGCTACAGCTACTCGGTCTCGGTCCAGGACGGTCAGGTTCGGCTCATCTCGTCGGCCGACCGCGCGACGATGACCGGCCGCGTCGGCACCGACGGAACGGTGGGGCTCAATGTCTCGAATGGCGGCGCAAGCGGTGCAGCTTCCGGCCGGCTCGACGCCCGTTCGGGCAGCGGCACCTGGAAGGTTTCCCCGCTCTGCTCGGGGCGCTGGACGGCGCGGCGTCAGACCACGCGCACCGCCCAGGCCGAGTAGGGTGCGTTAAGCGGCGGCGAGCCAGCTCCGTGCCTCATCGATATGGGCGCGGTCGAAGGTCTTGATCTGCGCCGGGGACACCTTGCCGAACGTATCGGCGATCATCCGCAGCCAGGATGCGTCGGTGACGAGCGCGACGTGGCTGACGCCCTTCATCATGGCGAGACCGAAGCGGACGTCCTTGAAGAAGGCCGCGGGCTCCATGCCCTTGAACTGGCGCACGTCCTCCAGAAGCTTGAGCTTGCCGCCCTTGTCGAGGTCGGCCTGCATGGCGGCGATCACGGTGTTCATGTCCTGGTCGGTGATCTGCCCATCCACGACGATTTCCGCGACGGTCGAATCCGGGTTCTTGGTGTAGGTCAGCACGTGCAGCACTCCTCGTGGGGTCGAAGATCTTCAGGGCGTTAGGTCTTCAGGTCGAACGCTACCCAAGCGAACGTCAGGCCAGGGTTATAGGAAACTCTGAGGGTCTACGTCGATGGCGACCTTCACGTTGCCGCGAACCTTCGGTCCCCGCTTCAGCCAATCGCGAAGATACGACTGCAGATCGACGGCCCGCTCGGTCTTGACCAACAGGCGAAACCGGTAGCGCCCCCGGATCAGCGCGAGCGGCGCTTCCGCTGGCCCCAGCACCATCACGCCGTCGGGCGGATCGGCGGCACGGGCCAGGGCCTGTCCATGCGCCTCGGCGGTCTCGCGCTCATTGGCCGAGACGATGAGGGCGGCGAGACGCCCGAAGGGCGGCAGTCCCGCCGCTTCCCGAGCGGCGATTTCCTCCTCGTAGAACCGCGTCGCGTCGCCTGACAGCAGGGCCGCGATCACCGGATGGTCGGGCTGGTAGGTCTGGACCAGGGCACGCCCCGGCTTCTCGCCGCGCCCGGCACGGCCCGTCACCTGCTGCAGCAACTGGAAGGTCCGCTCCGCCGCGCGGGGATCGCCCGAGGTCAGGCCGATATCGGCATCGAGCACGCCCACCAGGGTCAGGTGCGGGAAGTTATGGCCCTTGGCGACCAATTGCGTGCCGATGACGATGTCGCATTCCCCGTCGGCCACGCTCTGCAACTCGGCGCGCAGGCGCTCGGCGCCGCCGGGAAAGTCGGAGGAGAGCACGATGATGCGCTTGTCGGGGAACAGCTCCGTCACCTCCTCGGCGATGCGTTCGACCCCCGGCCCGCAGGGGGTGAGGTTGTCGAACGTGCCGCATTCGGTACAGGCATCGGGCCGGCGCTCGGCATAGCCGCATTGGTGGCAGACCAGGGCCTTGCGGAAGCGGTGCTCCACCAGCCAGGTCGAGCAGTTGCGGCACTGGTAGCGGTGGCCGCAGGCACGGCACAGGGTGAGCGGCGCATAGCCCCGCCGGTTGAGGAATAGCAGCGCCTGATCGCCGGCCTCGATCGTGGCGCGGACGGCATTGACCAGGGGCGGGGCGATGAAGCGGCCCTTCTCCGGCTTGTCCAGTCGCATGTCGATGGCGTGGATATCCGGCAGCCGCCGCCCGCCGAAGCGTTCGGGCAGGACGATATGGGCGTAGCGCCCTTTCTCGGCATTGACCTTTGTCTCGATTGAGGGCGTCGCCGAGGCGAGGACCACCGGGCAGTTCTCCAGCCGGCCACGCACCACCGCCATGTCGCGGGCATGGTAATGCACGCCGTCTTCCTGCTTGTAGGCCGCTTCGTGCTCCTCATCGACGACGACGAGGCCGAGATCAGTGAAGGGCAGGAACAGGGCGGAGCGCGCACCGACCACCACCGAGACCTCGCCCGCCGCCACGCCGGCGCGCAGGCGCTCGCGGCGCTTCGAGCCGATGCCGGAATGCCAGGTCGCCGGGCGGACGCCGAACCGCTCGGCGAACCGGTCGAGGAACTGCGCCGTCAGGGCGATTTCCGGCATCAGGATGAGGGCCTGGTGCCCGCGCCGGACGGCTTCGGCCACGGCTTCGAAATAGACCTCGGTCTTGCCCGAGCCGGTCACGCCTTCGAGGAGGATCGTCGGCGCTTTCGCATCCTCCGGCGCGGGAAAGGCCAGGCCGATGAGGTCACGGGCTGCCTGGTCTTGCGCCTCCGACAGGGGGACGCGCTCGTGGTCCGGATCGGGCGGGAGCGCCACCGGCTCCGGTGCCAGAGCCACGGCTTCGAGGGCGCCATCGTCGATGAGGCCGTCGACCACGCTGAGCGAGACGCCCGCCTCCTTGGCGAGCGCGCTCTTACCGCGCATCGCCCCATCGGCGGTGACTGCCAGCACCTTCATCCGCGCCGCGGTCGGCCGGGCGGGCGGCTTGCCCGAACCGCGCACGCCGATCCGCGAGGTCTCGCCGCGCGCCGCCTCATCGGGCAGGCGCAGGGCCATGGCCAGAGCCGAGCCCTTCGGCGCCAGGGTGTAGCGGGCGAGCCAATCGACGAGCTCGCGCAACGGGTCGGACAGGGGCGGCGCCTCGACCCGCCCCGTCACCTGCCGCAGGTTCGAGCCGCCGGGGCTCTCCGCCACCTGCCAGACCACACCCACCGTCTCACGCGGCCCGAGCGGCACCTGCACGACATCGCCCGGCGAAAGGACCAGCCCTGCGGGCACGGCGTAGCTATAGGCGTTGTCGAGCGCGAGCGGGATCAGGATATCGGCGACGCTGGGCATGGGCTCTTCTGCATGGGAACCATGTTCTATCTATGTACTCTCTCGCCCGATCGCGACCGCTCGCCGCGTGCCAGAAGGACTGCCACCGGAAGGGCCGCGAGACTGACCCCGCTCATGACCCAGAACCCCGACGCCCCGTAAGCGGCGAAGAGCGGACCGGCCGCAAGCGTGAACAGGGCAGAGGACAGGCCAAGGCCGAGGGGACCATAGAGGGTCAGCGCCGTGGCGGTGAGGTCCTGCGGCACGCAGCGGCCGATCTCCTTCAGGCAGGCGAGATGCAGGAGCGCGAAGGTGAGCCCATGCAGGCATTGGATCGCCATGAGCGCGGTCAGCGACACAATCTCGGCACTGATCCCCCATCGCAGCGCCCCGAAGAGGGCGGCGAGCCCGATCGCCCGACCCGGATCCAGCCGCGCCAGGATCCATGGGCCGGCGACGAGGAAGACCACGATTTCCGACGCCACCGCCTCCGCCCAGAGCAACCCGGCGACATCCGGCGTGATGCCATGGCGGCTCCACAGGATCATCGCGAAAGCGTCGTGCAAGGCATGGGCGCCGAGGATCAGGGAAGCGGCGAGGACGACGAGCCCGAACCGCCGGTTCGCCAGGACGATCATCAGGCCTCGCCCTGCGGCCGGTCTCGCGGGCTCAGCGATCGGCTGGGTCGGCAGCGTCCAGGCTGCGAAGCCGGCGGCGATGAAGAGCCCCGCCCCGAGGAGGATCGCGCCTCTGATTCCGACGGTCACCACCACCATGCCGGCGAGGCTGGTGGCCAGGATGAAGGCGGCCGAACCGGCCCCCCTCACCCAGCCATAGGCGAAGCGTCGCCCACCTTCCGAAGCCGAGAGGGCGAGGGCATCGGCGAACGGGGCCAGGGGCGCGGTGAAGACCGCATAGGCGAGAGCGACGATGAAGAGACCGGCGAAACCAGCAACCGCCAGATGGGCCGAGGCCGCCACCCCCGTCAGGGCGGCGGCAAGAGTGAAGACCGGGCCGACGATCCCCCATCGGTCGGCGATCCGTCCGGCCAGCGGCCCGGCACCCATCCGCACCAGCATCGCGATCGCCAGGAGCCAGGCGATCTCTTGCGCCGACAATCCGCGCTGTTCGAGGAACAGCGGCAGGAACGGCGACAGCGCGCCGTACCCGCCATAAAGCGCCGTGAACAGCGCGAGATGGCCGAACAGGCTTCGGCGATCCTTGGCGCTGGCGCTCACGCGAGTGTGGCCGGCATCGGACGTTTCCTCGCTTGCGTCATGGCCGTGGCGGGCTCTACCCCTTCGGCAGCCCGATGATCGGGCGATGCGCTGCGGGGAGACACCCGATGACGGCTTTGCCGCTCACCTTCCTTGGCCCGGACGATCGGCCAGGGGAAGCCCGCGCCCGGGAAGGCGTCGTGCTGCTTCACGGCATCGCGCGGCGCTCGGCATCCCTCGGGCGGATGGAGCGCGCTTTCAAGGCCGAGGGATTCCACACACTCAACTTGAATTATCCGGGGCGGAAGGCAGACCTCGCCAGCATCGTCGCCGAGGTGGCGCCACAGGTGGCGGGTTTCGCCGCCGGGGTCGCGCGGGTGCATTTCGTCACCCATTCCATGGGCGGCCTCGTCGCGCGCGGGCTCATCAACCGGCATCGCCCGGCCAATCTCGGCCGCGTGGTGATGCTGGGAACGCCGAATGGCGGCAGTGAAGTCGCCGATTTCCTCCACCGGATGCTGCCCTACCGCCTGTTCTTCGGCCCGGCGGGGGTGCAGCTCACCACCTTTCGCGACCGGGATCTCGTCGCGCTCCTCGGCGAGGTCGATTTTCCCCTCGGGATCATCGCGGCGGACCGTTCGATCTGGCTGATCGAATCCTTCCTGATCCTGCCTCGCCCCAACGACGGCCGTGTCAGCGTGGCGCGAACCCGCGTGGCCGGCATGACCGACCATCTGACGATCCATTCCACCCATGACCTGATGATTCTGAACCGGGCTGCGATCGCGGCCGCCCTGCGCTTTATTCGGCATGGACGCTTCCGCGAGAACCGAACCGGCGAGGAATCACGTGTCGCGCTTCTCGGTGGATGAGGCCGATGCCCGGCCGCCTTCGAGGCCCGCCCCACCGCACCAGAATACGCCGCCGTTGCCGCTCCGGCATCGACCCCCTATCTGTGTCGACGCATCGGCACGCCGTTCCCTTCGACCGGCGCGTCCATCGGGAGACCTCATGCGGTTGCCAAGTTCCACCCTCGCCATCGCGTTCGGCGCACTCGCCGCCTTCACGGCCATTGCTGAGGCCGCGCCGATGCGACTGGCCGGCCACCGCGCGGTCTACGACCTGT
Source organism: Methylobacterium sp. AC832 (assembly GCF_979256025.1). Classification (NCBI taxonomy): domain Bacteria; kingdom Pseudomonadati; phylum Pseudomonadota; class Alphaproteobacteria; order Hyphomicrobiales; family Methylobacteriaceae; genus Methylobacterium; species Methylobacterium sp. AC832. The sequence continues at coordinate 605,620 of NZ_CEEDMV010000001.1, read as the reverse complement.
CGCTGGCCGAGAGCCGGGGCGCGCGGGCGGTGGAGAGTGCGCGGGGCCGCATCGTCCTCGAATTCAGCGGCGATGCCTGCAAGGGCTACACGATGCAGACCCGGCAGGTGACGGAACTCGACAGCGGCGAGACCGGCAAGCGTCTTTCCGATCTGCGCAACACCACCTTCGAGGGCGGCGACGGCCATCATTTCCGCTTCAAGACCAACACGGTACTCAACGGCAGCGCATCCACGGCGGTGGATGGAACGGCCGAGAGCGGCGCCGAGGCGCTGAAGGTCAAGCTCAAGGAGCCCAAGCGCGACCAATACACCGAGACCGGCCCCGTACTGTTTCCGACCTTCCACATGCGCCGCATGATCGAAGCGGCACAGGCCGGCGAGACGACGATGTCGGCCAAGGTGTTCGACGGGTCGGACGACGGGCGCAAGATCTTCGACACGCTCGCGGTGATCGGCAAGCCGGTCACCACGGACGAGCCCGCGAAGAATGGCGCGGCCGACCGCGACAAGCCCCTGCGGGAGGGCGAGATGGCGGGGATGCGGCGCTGGCCTGTGACCCTCAGCTACTTCACCGCCGGACAGGGCGAGCGCACCCCGGTCTACGTCCTCTCCTTTCTCCTCTACGAGAATGGTGTGAGCGGCGGACTGAGCCTGAACTACGGTGATTTCACCATCGCGGGCGACCTCAGCCGTCTCGACCTGCACAAGGTCGAGGCCAAGACCGAGGCCGAATGCAAGCCCTGACGCCTGGCGCCCCGCCGCCTCGTCGAGGCGGGCGGGCCTAGGCTCGAGACCACTCGTGTCTTGTCGCCCCCATACGGGAGCAGCGGCGCGCAGCCTTACGTTGTCGGCCGTGAGACCGAGGCGTCAGCCGAAATCGGCATCGGGATCGGGGGGGCCGAGACGGCGCCACGCGTCGGCAATGCGCTCCGGTTTCATATCGAGTGCCGTGGCACAGGCGATCAGCACGGCTTCGTCGCCCATGACATGGTCCAGGACCGCCGAGAGAAAGGCGGGATCGGCAGCACTCTCCCGCAACGTATCGGGTGTCAGGCCGGAGGAGGCCATGAACGGCAAGAGCCTGTCGCCGTCCTCCGCGATCCATCCGAGCACCGAGATGGCGACCTGCTCCGCGGATTGATCGGGGCGGTCGGATTTGCGTTTCGTCAACATGTATCCCTTAGGTTCTCATCGAGCGGGACGCCGGTCCTTCCAAAATGCGCCGCCAGCCTGCCGGGAACAATGAGCCATGCCGAAAACAGTGCTCATCGTCGAGGACAACGAGCTGAACATGAAGCTCTTCAACGATCTGTTGGAAGGGCATGGCTACGCGACTCTCAAGACGGCCAACGGGATCGAGGCCATCGAACTCGCCCGCGCCCACCGTCCCGACCTGATTCTGATGGACATCCAGCTTCCCGAGGTTTCCGGCCTCGAAGTCACGAAGTGGCTGAAGGAAGACGACGACCTCAAGCATATCCCCGTCATCGCCATCACGGCCTTCGCCATGAAGGGCGATGAGGAGCGCATCCGCGAGGGGGGCTGCGAAGCCTATCTGTCGAAGCCGATCTCGGTCGCCAAGTTTCTTGCCACCGTCCGCCTCTACCTCGGCGACGGAGCCCGTTGAGGAGCACACCGTCGACAGGGTCGTCCCGTCGAGCCCGTTAACTTGAGCGAGGAACGATGTCGGCCCGCATCCTGATCGTCGATGATCTCTTTCCGAATGTGAAGCTGCTCGAGACCAAGCTGTCGCTCGAGTATTTCGACGTTCTGGCGGCCATGAACGGGCCGGATGCGATCTCGATCTGTGAGAAGGGCCTGTGCGATCTCGTCCTGCTCGACGTGATGATGCCGGGCATGGACGGGTTCGAGGTCTGCCGCCGCCTCAAGAGCAGTCCGACCACCGCCCACCTTCCGGTCGTGATGGTGACGGCCCTCGACCAGCCGGCGGACAGGTTGCGCGGCCTTGATGCGGGGGCAGACGACTTCCTGACGAAGCCCATCGACGACACCGCCCTGTTCGCGCGGGTACGCAACCTCGTCCGCCTGAAGGCGGTCACCGACGAGCTGCGCCAGAGGGCGCTCGCCTCCCGGGAATTCGGCATGGGCGATCCCCTCGCCCTCGCCACCGCCGAGGACGGCCAGAATGCCTCGATCCTGCTGGTCGAGGATCGGGCGAGCTCGGCTGAGCGGCTATCGGCGGCCCTCAGCCAGCACCATCGGGTCACCGTGGTCGCCGATCCGCACGACGCCCTGGTCCTGGCCATCGAAGGCGATTTCGAGCTGGCTCTCGTGAGCCTCGACCTTCAGGGGTTCGACGGCCTGCGCCTCTGCAGCCAGATCCTGTCCCTCGACCGCATCCGCAACATGCCGGTGATGATGATCGCCGAGGAGAACGAAAGGGCGCGGGTCATCCGCGGCCTCGAATTCGGCGTGCACGATTATCTGCTGCGCCCGGTCGACCGGAACGAACTCGTCGCCCGCGTGCGCACACAGCTGCGTCGCAGCCGCTTTTCGGAAACCCTGCGCGGCGCCGTGCAGGCATCCATGGAAATGGCCGTCACGGATGGCCTCACCGGGCTGCACAACAGGCGCTACCTCGACAGCCATCTCGCGGTGCTGTTCGCCGATGCCGCCCCGCGTCACCGCGCCGTCTCGATGCTGATGCTCGATATCGACCGGTTCAAAACGATCAACGACACCTATGGTCACGATGCCGGTGACGAGGTGCTCCGCTCCTTTGCCAACCGCATCCGCCTGCATACCCGCGAGATCGATATCGTCGCCCGCTATGGCGGCGAAGAGGTGGTCATCATTCTGCCCGATGCGGAGCCGGAGGCCGCCCATCACATCGCCGAGCGCATCCGCGAACGCATCGAAGCGGTGCCGTTCCTGATCCAGCGGGAAACGCGGGACATCCACGTCACCGTCTCCATCGGGCTAGCGTGCCGCCATGCCGACGATTCGGGACCGGCCGATATGCTGAAGCGGGCCGACCTCGCGCTCTACCGCGCCAAATCCTCCGGCCGTAACCGCGTCGAGGCCGAGGCCGCCTGAAGCGGCCAGGACGGGCCGGGTTTCATGCCGGCTCCTTGCCAGCCTCGCGCGTCCAGGCGACGGCGGCACCGACAGCCGCGATCCACCAGCCCTGCCAGGCCCCGTGCTCCACGAAGGCGACGGCCGTGCACGACCCCACGAGGCCGAGGGCGATGACGCTTTCCCCGCGCGGCAGGCGTCCGATGAGCGCCACCATCATCATCAGGATCGCCCCGGCCAGGGTTGCGCCGACGATACCGAGCTCAGCCCAGATCTGCAGGAAGATGTTGTGCGGGTGGCCCACCGCCAGCATCGGGCGCAGGCCGGGCTCGATCCGTGCGGCAACGGGCGTATCGATGAATCGCGCCGAGGTCCCGAACCCGGCGCCTTGCCAGGGATCGAGGGCTACGGCCGCGCCGAAGCTGCGAGCGATGGCGACCCGTGCGCGCGAACTGCTCTGGACCAGACGCTCGTGGATGGCATCGGGCATGACTTTCTGAAGAATATCCCCCTCGATCGGCGAGAGGACGAGGGCGAGAGCCAGGGCAGCGCCCACGATGGCGAGCCCGACCCGGCGAGGGGTCAGGACGGCGATGAGGGCCGTGATGGCACCGGCTGCGAGACCCATGGCGGCGGCGCCGCTGATCGATCGCAGGATGGCCCCGGTACTGATCACGATCACCAAAAGCGCCGCGATCCCATGCCCGCGCCGGTAGAGAAGATAAGCCAGGGGCCCCATTACGGGCGCGATCGTCAGGGCTGGGCGATTGAAGACGAACAGCGCCACCCGCGAGCCCATCGCCCGATGGAGGGGAAGGTGGTTGGCCAGGGCCACGACGATGTAGAGGCCGGCGATCGCGATGGACCAGGCGGCGAGCCGGGGCGTGAAGGCCGGCATGTTTCCGGGCGCGAGGCGCGCGAGGAGATAGGCCCCCGCGACGGTCGGCAGGAATTCCTGCATGTTGCGCCAGGACAGATCCTTCACCGGGCTCCAGGAGATGCTCGCCAGCGACCAGACGACGAAGCCGAGGACTGCGAGACCGATCGGCGTGGCGAGCGGCCTCGCCACGAACCGCACCGTACCGCGCGCATCCTCGATCAGCCCGGCGATGAGGAAGAACGAGGCGGAGAGGCCGACGACGGTCGGGCTCGACCGATTGGCCAGCGCCATGGCCACCGGAAGGATGGCGAGTGTGATGGCACCGGCGGCGCGTAGGCGTGCGACCGTCTCCGATCGGGGCGGGAAAGAGATCATTGGAGACGGGCGGACCGGACGGTTACTGGAGTTCGTGGCCGCGCTTGCCCATCTCGGCACGCACACGGACCATCATGTATTCGGACACACCCTGGGTCCAGTTCTGCATGGCCTGGACGATCTCGTCGAGCACCTGCGGCTGGGTCTCGACGTAGCGCTTGCCCGCCGCCGAATGGAAGAAGGCGACGATCTCGGTGAGCTCCGCCTCGGACAGGCGGCTCGCGTAGATCTTGGCCGCCGTCTCGATCATCATCTGCTTTTGCAGTTCCATCTCGGGCGCCAGGGAGGTGAGAACCTCATCGAGATCCTTGGTCAGGTCCGGGCGGGTGATGGCCGCCTGTTTGATCTGCTGGCCAAAGGCCGGAAGAATTGAGTCGAACGACCGGGCGATGCCGGAGCTGAGGGTGACTTCGCGGGCCAGGGCCAGATGGTTCGGCGTGTAGGTCGGCTGCTGGGCCGCGGGCGTCGAAGGCGCGGGCGCAGCGGGCTTGGCCCCGGGCTTGGCCGGCGCGGCAGGCTTCTGCGCTTGAGCTAGGCCGGCGGTCGGAGCCGAGACGGAGAGGATTCCGGCGAGGACCGAGGCGGTCAGGACGAAAAAGAGGGGGCGGCGGGACATGCGAGCGCTCCGGAAAGACGTGTCGGTCGAGAAATCAAGCGGATGGGGAAGCGCGTCAGACCGCGCCGAGACAGGTGACATGCGCCTGCTCGTCACGGGCCTCCGCCAGGATAGCGCCCGTGGCGAGCCCGATGAACAGACCGTGCTCGACCACGCCGGGCACCGCCCAAAGCGCGGCGGACAGGCGTTCGGGATCGGCGATGACCTTCAGATGGGCATCGAGGATGAGATGGCCGCCATCTGTCACGAAGGGCGAGCCGCCGGGTCCAAAGCGCAGCACGAGATCGCCCGCGCAGCCAGCACTCTCGATGGCCTTTCCCACGGCGATGCGGGTAGCGCCGAGGCCGAACGAATTGACCTCCACCGGCAGCGGAAACGCGCCGAGGGTGGTCACGGATTTCGCCGCGTCGGCGATCACCACCATACGGCGGCTCGCGAAAGCCACGATCTTTTCGCGCAGGAGTGCGCCGCCGCCGCCCTTCACCAGACGCATCGCGGCATCGATCTCATCAGCGCCATCGATGGTGAGGTCGAGTTCGGGCAGGTCTTCGAGGGTGGCCAGGGGAATGCCGACGCGCTCGGCGGCGATTCGCGTCGCCTCCGAGGTCGGTACACCCGTCACCTTGAGTCCCTCGCGCACCCTGGCGCCGAGAAGCTCCACGAACACGTTGGCGGTGCTGCCGGTACCGATGCCGAGTCGCATCCCATCCTCGACGAGGTCGAGGGCGCGGGCGGCGGCGGCACGACGCAGATCGGGTCCGCTCACGAGGGAGACCGGTTCGTCGGGAGGGCGGGGACCAGATGCATGGATGGGCTCTCGGGCTACGGGCTGGGCCGCTGAAAGTCCCGAGGCCCTAGCACGGCTGGCAACGGCGTCCAACGGAGCACTTGCCGAACGCGGCACTTGCCGAGAACACGCAGCGATTGTCGTCAGGGCCGGGTGTTCTGGGGCGGCGTGGCACTCGGCCCCGCTCGGCCGGGCGCCTGCCCCGTGGCCACGGCCTCTTCGGGACCGCTGGTGGCCGGGTTCGCCTGGGCCGTGCACACCACCGCTTCCTTCTGAAGCTGGACGTAGCAGATGCTCATCTCACCCGTGCGGTAGTTGACGCGGAACACCCCGGCCTCCCGGGTGTGGCGGGAGGCGACGAGGCCATATTCGGACGGGGCCTGGGCGCTGGCGCCCTCCCCTGAGCCGTAGCACACGGTGAGGCCGACGCTGCCCACCGCACCCTCGCGCAGACCGTACTGACAGGACGTGACCTCGCCGGTGACCTTGTCCACGCGATAAACCCTGTTGAGGTCGATCTGCGGCGCGGGCACGAACTCGAAGGAGGCGGCGGACGCGGCGCCAACAGTGCCGGCGAGAACGCTGAGGGTAATCGCTACCCGGCATCCAAAATTGCTCCAGCGCCGTCCCCGCGAACGCGCGGAAGTGGCCGGAACCATGAGTGTGAACGCGGGATCGGTCGGCAGGGTCGAACGCATGGTCGCCTTCGTGTCCGGATGAAGACAAGGGAATCTCACGGCCGCTCCCCTATAGCGGCCTTGCGGCGCAACCGTGACCCGCTCGCGAATGCCTTGATCGCACCACGTCACGATTCTAGAGGGTGGAATCGGATACCGGATCCGGGTCGATCGCGTAAGTCCTTGTCCCCTAACCGGCTTTTCCCAATGGGCCATGCCGCTTTATCGGGCGGGGACCGCCGCGCAAACCGGTTCTTCACCATCGCGCCCTTTACCGACCCATAGAACCCAGCGAGCCACCATGCCAAGCCTGCCGCCCATCGTCGTGTTCGACCTCGACGGAACCCTTGCCGAGACCGCGGGCGACCTCGTCGGCACCCTCAACGCGATCCTCACCCGCGAAGGCCTGCCGACACTGCCCCTGGATCAAGCCCGCGACATGATCGGCGCCGGCGCGAAGGCGCTGATCCAGCGGGGCTTCGAGGCGGCGGGGGAAACGCTCGACGACACAAGGCTGCAGACCCTGTTCGTGGATTTCCTCGACCATTACGGCCGGCATCTCAGCGAGCATTCCTACCTGTTCCCCGGCGTCGAGACGGCGCTCGAGATGCTGAGCGCCCGCGGCTTCCTGCTGGCGGTCTGCACCAACAAGGTCGAGGCCCATGCCAAGCAACTGCTTGAGGAGCTCGGTGTTGCCGGCCGCTTCGCCGCCATCTGCGGCCGCGACACGTTCCCGGTCTACAAGCCCAATCCGGCCCATATCACCCTCACGGTGGAGCAGGCGAAGGGCGACGTCTCGCGCGCGGTGATGGTGGGTGATTCCCGCGCCGATATCGATGCCGCGAAGGCTGCCGGCATTCCGGTGATCGCAGTGCCGTTCGGCTATACCGACCTGCCGGTAGAGCAACTCGGCCCCACGCGGGTGATCCAGCATTTCGATGACTTGGTGGATGCGGTCGAGACCCTCGTGCCGGCTATCGCTGCGGCTTGAGGGGAATGGTGGGCGCGACAGGGATCGAACCTGTGACCCTTCGCGTGTGAAGCGAATGCTCTCCCGCTGAGCTACGCACCCGGACCGAGGGCCTTCTAGGGCGAGGCCCACGCGCCCGTCAAGAGCCTCTGTCGCGTTGGTCGGCAGCGACTATGCCGGGCCGGCATACGATAAGGTTCGGACGCCCGGCGAACGGCCTCGATCCTGAACCTCAACCGCCCCTCGGGGCCCGCTCCGGCGAGCCGAAGCGGAGGAGCAAAGCCACCGGGATCAGGCCGACGACGACAATGAGGAGGGCCGCCACTGCGCCATCCTCGTAAGTACCGCGCACCGCCTCCCCGTAGAGATGGGTCGCGAGGGTCTCGACGTTGAGCGGGCGCAGGAGCAGGGTCGCGGGCAGTTCCTTGACGCAGTCGACGAAGACGAGGAGCGCGCCGCTCAGCAAAGCCGGCCACGTCATCGGCAGGTGGACGCGCATCAGCGTGCCGACGGGCCCCCGGCCGAGCATGCGCCCGGCTTCCCCAAGGGAGACCGGCACTTTCGACAGGCCGGCCTCGCAGGCGCCGACGCCAACCGCGAGGAAGCGCACCAGATAGGCGATGACGAGGGCACCACCCGCGCCGACCCCGATGATGGCCGGGGCGACGCCGAAGAGCGCCGTCGTGACACGGGACAGGGAGGCATCGGCGAGAGCCAGCGGGCCGAGGAGCCCGATCGCCAGGATCGCGCCGGGGAGCGCGTAGCCAAGGGCGGCGATACGGATCAACCCCTGCCCGAAACGCCGAGCGACGAGGCGCGGTCCGGCTGCGACGAGGAAGCCGCATATCGCCGCCAGCAGGGTGGCGAGGCCGGCATAGAGCAGAGTGTTTCCCGCCTCGGCGATGACTCCCCGGGGAAATCCCAGCCGGGTCACGCGGGCGATGGCGGAATGGACCAGATAGGCCGCCGGAATCAGGAAACCGATGGCGATGGGAAGAGTGCCGAGACACAAGGCGGCCAGGACCGACGCGCCGGACAGGCGATGGCGGGACATGCCGCGCTGGCGCTGTGCCGTGCCGGAATAGCCGCGCCCGCGCCGGCCCCAGCGTTCGGCTGCCAGCAGCAGGAGCACCATTGCCAGCATGACCAGGGCGATCTGCGCGGCGCCGGGCAGATCGGAGCGGTTGATCCAGGTGGCGTAGACCTGAACCGTGAGCGTCCTTACGCCGAGAAATTCGGCGGCGCCGATATCGTTGAGCGTCTCCATCAGGGCGAGGCTGGTGCCGAGGGCGATGGCGGGGCGCGCCAGCGGCAAGGCGACGTGGAAGAAGACCGCCATCGGCGACCGTCCGAGAATGCGCGCCGCCTCGATGAGCGTGCCTGCCTGCATCAGGAACAGCGCCCGCGTCGGCAGGTAGACGTATGGATAGAGCACGAAGCCGAGAAGCAGGATGCAGCCCGGCAGGGACCTGATCTCGGGCAGCAGCAGATCCTTCGGCCGCGCGACGCCGAGAGCATCGCGTAGCGCGGTCTGGACCGGGCCTATCGGATGAAGCAGGTCGAGATAGGCGAAGGCGACGATGTAGGTCGGCACCGCCAAGGGCAGCAGCAACCCGATTTCCAGGAGACGTCGGCCCCGGAACTCGTAGGCTGAGACAAGCCAGGCGGAGCCGACCCCGAGCATGACGACGAGGAGGCCGACGCCGCCGAGGAGCAACGCAGTGGTGAGCGTCGCCTGCGGCAGGACATGCGCCAGGAGATGCGGCCAGACCTCGCTCGATCCCCCCGCCGCCGTCAGCGCCAGGGATACGACCGGGCTCAGGATCAGGGCGGCGAGCGCCAGCGCTCCCGCCGCCCAGGCGAGAGGCCCGGCGCGCAGGCGCGACGCGGGGCGCGGAACGACGCCCGTGCCGAGCGCGGCCTCCGATCCGGCCAGTTCGGCAGCCACCCGCATCGGCCTGGACTTCAGTTGTCGAAGCCGACCGTATCCACCAGCAGGCTCGCGGCCTTCCGGTTACGGGCGATCTCGGCCAGGGGCACGGTATCGATGGTCAGCGGGCCCAGCGCGGTGAGCTGGGGGTCGATCGGCGCGCCCACCTTCACCGGATACTCGAAATTGGCCTTCGCATAGAGGCCCTGGCCCTCGTCCGAGACGAGGTATTCGAGAAGCTTGACCGCTTCGTCGCGGTTCGGCGCGCCTTTCGCGACGACGGCGCCGGAGACGTTCACATGGGTGCCACCGCTCGTAAAGACCGGCAGCACGACCTTGATCCCGTCGCCCCATTTCTGCTGATCCGGGCCACCCTTGCCCGAGCGCATCAGCCCGACATAGTACGAGTTGCCGAGACCGACGGTGCAGGTTCCGGCCAGGATATCGCGGGCTACGTCACGGTCGCCGCCGGCCGGCTTGCGCGCGAGGTTGGCCTTCACGCCGGTCAGCCATTCCTTCGCCTTATCCGGCCCGTGCTTGACGATGTAATGGGCGATGAGCGCCGTGTTGTAAGGGTGCTGGCCCGCGCGCAGGCAGAGCTTGCCCTTCCATTTCGGGTCGGCGAGATCCTCGTAGGTCAGGGCCTTCTCCGCGAGGTCCTTGTCGGCATAGGCGACGCGGGCGCGCATGGAGAGGGCGTACCAGAGACCACCGGCATCGCGCAGGGGGGCCGGGACGGCGGCTTCCAAGGTCTCCGTACGGACCGGCTGCGCCAGGCCGCGATCCACGAGTTCGATGAGATTGCCGATATCGACGGTCATGAGCACGTCCGCCTTAGACCGCTCGCCCTCGGAGGCCACACGCTCGGCGAGGCCCTTCTCGACGAAAACGGTGTTGACGGTGACGCCGCTCTTGGCCGTGTAGGCATCGAGCAGGGGCTTGATCAGGCCGGGCTCGCGCGTGGTGTAGATATTGACCTCGGCGGCCGTCGCTCCGGAGATCCAGGCGAAAGCCGTCGCGCCGCCGACCAGACATTTCGAGACCCAACCGACCATGACGTCCATTCCTCTTCCCGTGGCGAACGGTTCTGGGCCGCATCTTCACGAGAAAAGCAAGACTTATGTCTTCAGTTTATTATCGTTAAAAACTATACTTCTGGATATTGCCAAGCACGAGCATCCAAGCGGAATTAATCCGTCTCGAGCGGAAAAACCAACCCCGCGCCGTTCGCGAGCTTCAGGCCGACGCAATCGCCCTCCCCCGCCGATGTCTCTTCCGCGACGGTGAGGCGGAACGTGTCGGAGAACCCGTCCGCCGCCAGGGTCAATTCCGCGACGGGTCCGAGGAAGCGCCGGCGGATGACCCGCGCCGGATGACCGGTTTCCGCGCCGGATAGCAGAATCGCCTCGGGCCTGACGCAGGCGGCCACCCTTGCGCCGCTGGCGATTCCCGGCGCCGGAAACATGCCGAGCGGCGTCGTTGCCGCGCCGTCGATGCAGCGCGTGGGGAAAGCGATGAGATCGCCGAAGAAGCTCGCGGCGAAATGCGAGACGGGACGCCGGTAGAGATCCGTACCGGTGCCGATCTGGACGATGCGGCCGCTCCGCATCAGGACGATACGGTCACTCACCAGCAAGGCCTCCTCCGGGTCGTGCGTCACCAGGAGCGCCGTCGCGCCCGTGGCGCGCAGGACCGAGATCGTGTCGGCCCGGACCCGGTCGCGGTTACGCCGGTCGAGATTGGAGAAGGGCTCGTCGAGGAGCAGCACGCGTGGCCCCGGCGCCAACGCGCGGGCGAGCGCCACGCGCTGGCTCTCGCCGCCGGACAGGTCGCCGGGATAACTCGCGGCCCGGTCGGCGAGGCCGACCTGTTCCAGCCGCGACCTCGCCACGGCATCGGCCTCATCGGCGCGCAGCCGGTGAAGGCCGAAGCGAACGTTCTGCATGACGGTGAGGTGGGGGAACAGGGCGTAGTCCTGGAACATCAATCCGACGCCCCGCTCTTCCGGCGGCACCCTCGGACCCATGATCTGCCCATCGAGAAGGACGAGGCCGCCGCTTGGCTGTTCGAGCCCCGCCACCGCACGTAGCAGGGTGCTCTTGCCGCAGCCGGAATCACCCAGAAGGGCGATGATCTCGCCCACGCGAACGGCGAGGGAGACGTCGTCGAGGGCGAGCTTGCGACCGAAATCGACACGCAGGCCGCGTGTTTCGAGGCGTGTCGGCACCTCGCCGGAGCGGCGTCCCTCGGTCGGATCGGGCGCGACCATGACCTGTCCTTCACTTCTCGGCTCTTGGTGAAACACGCGCTTCTCGCCCGATCCCGCGTCAGGTCAAGGGAAAGCTGGGCCGGCGGGCGATGCGGTCGGATGCGGAGGAGGATTATGCCGTCGCACTCATGGTGGAGCCGCATCGCCGCCGCCCCTTCAGAATACAGCCGAGACGCCCCCGACGGTTTGCCGGTGGAAAGTCCGTCCCGGCTTTCAGGCGGCCTTGCATCGGCATCGAAGCGTCCTGTACGGTTCCGATCGTCGTCGTAAGGGTGCCCTGGGCGACCACCATCTGTATGGTATTGGACGGACAGGCCATGCGGGTTTTCGCAGGGTTCGTTCGGTGCCGGTCGGGGGAATCGAGCGGATGTCGGAGGGGGCGATGACGGATACCGGTGCTGGCTGGACGGACGAGCGTGTCGAGCTACTGCGGCGTCTCTGGGACGAGGGCCTGAGCGCGAGCCAGATCGCGGCCCAGCTCGGCGGGGTCACCCGCAATGCGGTCATCGGCAAAGTCCACAGGCTCGGCCTTTCGGGCCGCGTGAAGGCAGCGGATTCGCCGGGTAATGGCCGGAAGAAGCCCGCGGCACGGGCACCCGAGACCGAGGCCGACACGGTCGTGGAATTCGCCCCCGTGGCCGATCCCGTCGCCACGCCGAGCCTGGCATTTCCCGAGACAACCGCCTTGGTCATGCCCCAAGCCACGCCGCTGGCCGTGTCCAAGCGCGTGACGATCATGGATCTACGCGAATCCATGTGCCGCTGGCCGCTGGGCGATCCGACCTCGCCGGATTTCCACTATTGCGGCGACCGCTCGATCACCGGCCTGCCCTATTGCACTCACCACGCTCAGATCGCGTATCAACCGGCCGCCGAGCGTAAGCGGGATCGTCGCGTCGGCGGATTCCGCTGAACGACTAGGTTCGGCCGCATCACCGTCGCCCCCGGGGGCGACGCCGTACTTGGTCTCGCCTATCGCGCTTCACGCTCACATGCCGGCCATCCGATCACGCGCCGGTCGCTTATCGAGCGATGCCGGGTCCGCCCTCCGTCCCCATCACGGGCAAAGAGAGCGTTAGGGATCCGTCCGTGACTTACCTTCGGCCGCCATCGCCCCCTCAGGCCGAGGGGAACGATGGCGGCCGACGCTGGTCAGGCCGCCTGCTGTGTCTCCAGTCCGGCGAGGAGGATGCAGAGCGCGATCCCCTCCGCCGCCGCCTTCACGTCCGAGAGTGAGGGGAAGGTCGGGGCGAGGCGCAGGGTGCGGTCATGCGGGTCGCGTCCATAGGGCGAGGTCGCACCGGCGGGCGTCAGGGCGATGCCGGCTTCCTTGGCGAGGGCAACGGTCCGCTGCGCCGCGCCGTCCACCGTATCGACGGTGATGAAGTAGCCGCCTTCGGGCTTCGTCCAGGTGGCTGCGCCGGTTCCGCCGAGCCGGGCCTCCAGCGCGTCGAGAACGGCCTGAAACTTCGGCGCGATGAGCGCACGCTGCTTCTCCATATGCGCCTCGATGCCGGCCATGTCCTTGAGGAAGCGGACGTGGCGCAGCTGGTTGAGCTTGTCCGGCCCGATGGTGCGGAAGAACGAGCGGCCGAGGAACCAGCGCACGTTTTCCGGCGAGGAGGCGAACACGGCGATGCCCGCTCCCGCCAGGGTGATCTTGGAGGTCGAGGCGAAGATGAAGGGTCGGTCGGGATGGCCGGCTTCCTCGCAGAGGGTGAGGATGTCGGCGAGGGGGTGGCGCGTCGCGGTGAGGTGATGGACCGTGTACGCGTTGTCCCAGAAAAGGCGGAAGTCGGGAGCGCCCGTCTTCATGGAAGCGAGGCGCCGGACTGTCTCGTCGGAATAGGTCTCGCCGCTCGGATTGGCGTATTTCGGCACGCACCACATGCCCTTGACCGCGGGATCGGCGGCAAGCTTCTCGACCACGTCCATGTCCGGCCCTTCGCCGGTCATGGGGACGGGCAGCATGCGGATGCCCAGGGCCTCGCAGATGGCGAAGTGGCGGTCATAGCCCGGGACGGGACAAAGGAAGACCGGCTCCTCTTCCTTCGACCAGGGCTTCTCCGAGCCGGGCACGCCCTTCAGCAGAGCCCAGGCGATGCAATCGTGCATGAGCGCGAGGCTGGAATTGTCACCGATGACGATCTGGGCGGCCGGCGCCTGCACCATCGGCGCGAACAGGGCGCGCGCCTCTGGCAGGCCTTGGAGGCCGCCGTAATTGCGCGCATCGTCGCCGGCCTCGGCGAAGTGGTCGCCGTTCCCCGGAAGGGACATCATCGCGCTGGACAGGTCGAGCTGCTCGGGCGACGGCTTGCCGCGGGTCATGTCGAGCTTCAGGCCACGGGCCTTGAAGGCCTCGTAGGCGTCGCGGGCCTCTGCGTGAAGTGCGTCGCGGGCGGCGGGATCGAGGGAAGCCAGACTCGTCATGGGAATACGCTCACGTCGTTATGCGATGCCCCGTCCATACCGGCTGCGGGGAACGATGGGGAGAGGTTCAGGCGTGGAGGCCCCATAACCAGGCTGCACCCCGCACGCCGGAAGCGTCGCCGTGGCGGCTCACCCGGATCGGCGTCTCGCATTCTCCCGAGAAGACATGCGGACGGATCAGTCCGGCCAGGTCGGCGGTCAGTTCCGGCACGGTCGACAGCCCACCACCGAGAACCACCACATCGGGGTCGAGCACGTTGATCACGCCGGCCATCGCGCGGGCGAGCCTGTCCCGATAGCAAGCGACACTTTCGCATGCAGCTGCATCGCCCGCCCGCGCGGCGGCAATGACGGATTCGCCCGTCGGGGCGGCCGCTCCGGTGCGCCTGCCATGGTCGGCGGCGAACCCCGGCCCGGAGAGCCACGTCTCGATACAGCCCTTCCGACCGCAATAGCAGGCGGGACCGGGCCGTTCGTCGTCGCGGGGCGCGGGAAGTGGATTGTGCCCCCATTCGCCCGCGATGCGGTTGGCGCCCGACAGGGCCACACCGTCGATGGCGATGCCGGAACCGACGCCGGTCCCTAGTATGATCGCCCAGACGACCCGCGCCCCGGCACCCGCGCCATCCACCGCCTCGGAGACCGCGAGGCAATTGGCATCGTTCTCCGCTCGGACCGGTCGACCGAGCCGCGCCTCGAGATCGATGACGAAGGGCCTGCCGTTCAGCCAGACCGAGTTGGCGTTCTTCACGAGGCCGCTGCGTGGCGAGACCGCGCCAGGCATACCAATGCCGACACTGCCGATGCCGCCTGCCTCGCGCTCCATCCGCAGGACGAGCGACACGATCGCGTCGAGGGTCGCGTCGTAATCGTCCCTCGGGGTCGGGATCCGGCCATCGGCGCGAACGGCTCCGCCGGCATCGAGAACGATGCCGGCGATCTTGGTGCCGCCGAGGTCGATCCCGATGCGGAGATGCGCCGGGTCCATGTCCTGGCCCTATTGTGCAGCGACCGCCGGACGGGGAGCAGGCTCCTGGTCCATGTTCGGCGCGTGGTCGGAAATGTCGGTGCCGATGGAGAAGGGATGCGCCATGACCTGGTTCAGCTTCTCCTGATCGAGTTCACCCTCCCAGCGGCTGACCACCACCGTGGCGACGCCGTTGCCGATCAGGTTGGTGATGGCCCGGCACTCCGACATGAACTTGTCGACACCCAGGATCAGGGTCATGGCGGCCACCGGCACCGGATTGTTCGGGATGGCGCTGAGCGTGGCCGCAAGAGTGATGAAGCCGGCGCCCGTGACGCCGGAGGCTCCCTTCGAGGTCAGCATCGCGACCAGGATGATGGTGGCGTACTGGCCGAACGACAGGTCCGCACCCACGGCCTGAGCCAGGAACAGCGACGCCAGCGTCATATAGATGTTGGTGCCGTCGAGGTTGAACGAGTAGCCGGTGGGGATCACCAGGCCCACGACGGAATCCGAGGCGCCCAGGCGGCGCATCTTCGTCATCATGTGCGGCAGCACCGTCTCGGAGGACGAGGTGCCGAGCACGATGAGGAGTTCGTCCTTGATGTAGGCCAGGAACTTGAAGATCGAGAAGCCGGCCACCCGGGCGATGCCGCCCAGAACCAGAACCACGAACAGGAAGGCGGTGACGTAGAAGGTACCGACGAGCCAGGCGAGATCGATCACCTTGCCTATGCCGTACTGGCCGATGGTGAAGGCCATGGCGCCGAAGGCACCGATGGGGGCGAGCTTCACCACGAGGCCGATGATGCGGAAGAAGATCTGGCCGGCCGTGTCGATGGCGTGCGTGATCGCCTCGCCGCGCTTGCCCATGCCGGTCACCACGACGCCGGTGAGGATCGAGATGAGAAGAACCTGGAGCAGGTCGCCCGTGGCGAAAGCGTCGAAGAAGCTCTTCGGGATCAGAGCCATGATGTGGCCGGTGACGGAATCGTCGGCGGCGATCTTGGCGTATTTCTCAACCGATTTACCGTCGAGCTTGCTCACATCGGCATTGAAACCGGCGCCCGGCTTCACCACCTCACCCACAAGCACGCCGATGAGAAGCGCAATGGTCGAGACCACCTCGAAATAGACCAGCGCCTTCAAGCCTACGCGGCCGACCTTCTTCAGGTCGCCGATGGAGGCGATGCCGTGGACGATGGTACAGAAGATGATCGGCGCGATCATCATCTTGATCAGGGCGATGAAGGCGTCGCCCAACCACTTGACGGACTTGCCCCATTCGGGGTGCAGATATCCGAGCAGGATGCCGAGCGCGATGGCGATCAGCACCTGGATGTAGAGGACCTTGTACCAAAGTTCGTGAGGTGTCGGTGCTGCCGGCGCGCTGCCTCCGGCATGGACGGTGGTCTGAACCATGTTCCCTCACAGGCGCCTCGTTGGGCGCACGCTCGTCTGTCTTGGCGAGACGCTAGCGAGTTTAATCCCTCGCCTCAACGCGGCTATGAGAGATAATCTTTGTTTCTCGCCGAAACCGTGAGGATGGGCTGCTTCTGTAACGCGCCGAGCTTCTGTCGCGCTACTGCATACAATCGTTGGTCATCCACTTTGCCGGATCTGCCCGGTGCCGCTGGCTCCTCGCGAGGAGCCCGGAGATGGGCATGACCCACCTCCGGTCCCAGGGTTCAGGTCTGCGGAGTACGGCGGGGGCGCACGGTCCAGCGCTCGAATTCGGCGGCCGGATCGTCGTCGCGTGCAGGAGCGCGGGACGGTTGAGACGCGCCCAGAGCCTGCGACAGGCTTTCGATGACGTCGTCGATGCGGGCATCAGTGCGGATCGGAGTGTCCGTCGCGGTCTCCTCCGCCGCCGCGGGCTCTTCCCGACGCTCCTCGCTCCGTTCCTCAACGACGGGTTGCGGTGCGGGCTCTTCCACCGGGATGGCCGCAGGAGCGGCCGCCTTGGCAGCCAGGGCGGCAGCGCGGCGGTTCGCCCGAAGGGTCGCCTCGTCCTCACCGGCCTTCGGCGGCGGGGCATTGAAGCGGCCGAAGCCGAAGCGCGGTTCGAGCAGATCGAGGATCGCTTCGAGGGCGGCGTTGTTCAGGGGAACCTCGCCGGTTTGCGGCACACCCTGGATCGCCACGGAATGGCGGTCATAGGCGGAATTCTCGGTGACGTCGTCGCCGAACCAGGCCGGGGGTACGAAAGCGGCGGCCTGGGCGGGGTCGTCGAACACGACGCTGAGCAGGTCGAGGGCGCCCGGTGTCGCGTAGCGGTCGACAAGCGCCTCGCGGCCGTTACCGAGCGCGAGCACGGCACGGTCGTAGATCGCCTTGCCGGAGCAGACATCCAGAAGGGCATCGCCGTGGGCGCGGGGAACGTCGGTCCGCTCCTCGCTCGACGTTCCGTCCGGCGCCGTCGTGACGAGGACGAGATGGCAGTTCTGGCCATCGACGCGGACATAGGAGGTGCGACCGGCCTGGGGAGCGAAATAGCCCTCGGTGATCTTCGAACCGCCGCGCTCCTTGCGGATCAGGCGGACGAGCGAAGGCGCGACCAGAAACCGACGAACGACACTCATGTATTCTCTCCCCCCGGATCGGCTCATCATGGCAAGCACTCCTCCGGAGCGCCGCGCCACGGGCGCAACGTCAGCGCCGTTCGAAGCCATACCCTGTTTCGGCAGCGACGGAATGCCCGGCCTGTGGAAACCGGCCGGCACGAACCGTCCGAATTCGATCGTTTTCCCGCCTCGCACCGCCGACGGCACACAAAGGGGAAGACCACTTCCCTTCGACTAAGAAAAAATGGGACTAAATCAAGGCCGCTCTCGTAAGCCCGGCCCCGATTTTTATCCTTTTATACCAATGAGCTCACGCATTCGGCTCGAAACGCAGTGAAATGCCGTTCATGCAATAACGCAGCCCCGTCGGCGCCGGGCCGTCATCGAAGACGTGGCCGAGATGACCTTTGCAGTGGGCGCAGTGCACTTCGGTCCTCACCATCCAGTGGCTCCGGTCGGTCGTCGTCTCCACCGCGCCGTCGATGGGATCGAAGAAGCTCGGCCAACCGGTGCCGGATTCGAATTTCGTGCTGTTCTCGAATAACGGGGCATCACAGCCGGCGCAGTGGAACGTGCCGGGACGTTTCTCGGCATTGAGGCAGCTCGTGCCCGCCCGCTCCGTGCCGTGCTCGCGCAGGACACGGTACTGGTCCGGCGTCAGGATCTCGCGCCACTCGGCCTCGCTGCGCTGGACGGTGCCTGACTGGGTCTCGCTCATGATGGCCTCCGGTTCCTCGGGATAGGCTGGAGAAATAGGACTCCCGAGGCCGTCCCGCACCCTGTCACGCAGCCGCGCCGACCGTGTCCGCCATCCGTGCCTCGCGGTCGCCCATGGGCTTTTCCGGGCCCGTCGTCGTGTCCCGAGCGGTCTGATGCTCCATTTCGGCATTGATCTCGGCACCGAGGAGCACGATCGTCGTCGAGATCCAGATCCAGGTCATGAAGCCGATGGCGGCGCCGAGCGAACCGTAGGTCTCGTTGTAATTGCCGAAGCTGCCGACATACCACGAGAACAGGATGGAGGCGGCGAGCCAGAGGATGCCCGCCACAGCGCCACCGGTGCCGACCCATCGCCAGCGCGGCCGCTCGCGGCTCGGGCCATAGCGGTAGAGCAGCGAGAGACCGCCGAGGAGGACGACGAGCAGGAAGGGCCAGCGCAGCAGGGCGATGAGCCTCGCCCCCTGCCCGAACCCGAAGAAGTTGAAGATCACCGGTAGCACGACGATGCTGGTGAGCGCGAGGATAGTGAACAGGAGCGCCCCGACGGTGAAGGTCAGGGAGCGCAGGTTCAGCATCACGAAGGAGCGCTTCTCGTCTTCCTCGTAGACCACGTTCAAGGCATCGAACATCGCCTTCATGGCGGCGTTCGCGCTCCAGAGCGACAGGACGAGGCTGGAGAAGAACGTCAGTCCCAGCGTGCCGTTATCCTTGGCGGCGATCCGCTTCACCTGCTCGCCGATGATGTCGATGGCGCTGGAGGGCAGCACGCCCTGCATGCTGGAGAGGTGCTCGTTGATGGCGCCGACATCGGCCACGAGGCCGTAGCAGGAGACCAGGGCGGCTATGGCCGGGAACAGCGACAGCAGGGTGAAGAACGTGACCCCGGCGGCGACCGCGAGCACGCGGTCCTTGTTGAATTCCAGATAGACGCGGACGGCGATGTCCTTCCAGCCGGCGCGGGTGATCTCGGTCGGACTGTCTGCGGCACGACCGCGATGGACCTGTGTCGCCGCCACCCATTCGGCGCTGCGCCCGCTATGCGAACGGGCACCTTCTTCGCGGCGCGGCTCGGGCGGTTCGGCCTCACGCCTGGCGCCGCGCGACCGCGGTGCCAGCGACAGGGCGACGAGCGCCGCCCCCATCGCCAGAGTCCAGATCATCGAATGGGTGGAGCCCGGCTCCGTAGGCTCGGGACGGTGAGGCTGAGACGAAGACATGACGGCAACCGGTACGGAGACGGCGCGAGCTTGGCCGTTCGATGACGAGAACCGCCGGCCCGCCAAAGCGTTCCGCCGTCTTGCCCCTCAGCGGCGGTAGAGTTCCGCATGCGCTTCGCGCAGCAGGTTCTTCTGCACCTTGCCCATGGCATTGCGCGGCAATTCGTCGGCGAAGAGCACACGCTTGGGGCATTTGAACCGGGCGAGGCGCCCTTCGAGGATGCGGAGGATCTCCTGCTCTCCCGGCGCGTCCGGGCGGGCGACCACGATCGCCGTGACGCCCTCGCCGAAATCCGCATGGGCGAGGCCGATCACGGCGGATTCGATGACGCCCGGAAGCGCATCGATCTCGTTTTCGACTTCCTTCGGATAGACGTTGTAGCCACCGGTGATGATGAGATCCTTGCCGCGCCCGACGATGTGGACGTAGCCGCGCTCGTCGACCTTGCCGAGATCGCCGGTGATGAAGAACCCGTCCGCCTTGAATTCGGAGGCCGTCTTCTCGGGCATGCGCCAATAGCCCTGGAACACGTTCGGGCCCTTCACCTCGATCATCCCCACCGTATCGGCGGGCAAGGCCCGTCCCGTCTCGGGATCGACCACCCTGAGCGAGACGCCCGGCAGGGGCAGGCCCACCGTGCCGGCGATGCGCTCGCCCTCGTAGGGGTTCGAGGTGTTCATGTTGGTCTCGGTCATGCCGTAGCGTTCGAGGATGGCGTGGCCGGTGCGGGCCTGCCAGTCCCGGTGCGTCTCGGCCAGAAGCGGGGCCGAGCCGGAGACGAACAAACGGATTGTCGCCGCCGCCTCGGGGGTCAGGCCCGGCTCCTTGAGGAGGCGCGTATAGAAAGTCGGCACGCCCATCATCGAGGTCGCCCGGCCCATCAAGGCGAGCACCTGCTTCGGGTCGAATTTCGGCAGGAAGATCGCTGTGGCCCCGGCCAGCAGAACGATGTTGGAGGCCACGAACAGGCCGTGGGTGTGGAACACCGGCAGGGCGTGGATCAGCACATCGTCGGCGGTGAAGCGCCAGGCCTCCACCAGGGTGACGGCGTTGGAGGCGAGGTTGTCATGGCTGAGCATGGCGCCCTTCGAGCGCCCGGTCGTGCCCGAGGTGTAGAGGATCGCCGCCAGATCGTCTGGCCCGCGTTCCACATCCGTGAAGTCGATGCCGGCCGCGTCCGCCGCCTCCGCCATGGTGCCGCGTCCCGCCCCGTCGAGGGTACGCAGCGCTGAGACCTTCGCCTCGGCGGCGACGGGTTCCAGGGCAGCGAGCCGGGCGGGATCGCAGACGAAGAGGGACGCTTCGGCATCCGACAGGAAATACGCGATCTCGGGGGCCGTGTAGGCAGTGTTGAGCGGCAGGAAGACGGCGCCCGCCCGAACCGCGCCGAGATAGAGGAACACCACTTCGGCGCTCTTCTCGACCTGCACGGCGACCCGGTCGCCCGTCTTCACCCCGAGTGCCTTGAGGGCCGAAGCATAGGCGGCCGAACGCTCGAGCATGTCCGCATAGGTGATCCGCGCGCCGTCGCCGGTCTCGATGAAGGTCCGGGAGGCGGGATCGGCGGGCAGGCTCGCCCGGATGAGGTCGAAGAGATGGTTACGCATGACGTCGTCCAACCGTGATCGAACCGACAGCCGTGGCCGGACGACGCCCCGAAATCAAGCCTCGGCCAGGGCGACGGCGCGAATCGGCGGTAGGTTGGACCTCAGTTCGCGGCTGACGGTGCTCGATGCCGCCACCGTGCCGAGATTGGCATAGGTTTCGTGGTTCTTCTCGATGGCCGAGAGATCGTAGAGGTAATTGACCATCAGCCCGCGCGACTGGCTCAGCCCCTTGGGCGAAACGTCGCCGAGGAAGTTCAGCCGCTCCAGCCGCGCGCCATTGCCGAGATGGAAGCGCGCCACCGGGTCGAGGGGCTTGCCGCGCTCGTTCTTGGCCCGCAGGAAATAGGCGGCGGCCGCCGGGATGAGGGCCTTCTTCACCGCATCGGCCCTGGCCTTGTCGGCGTGCCAGCCCGGCTCGTCGATGGCCCGCAACGCCTCGATATCGTCGCGCGTCAGCCCCTGCGGCGAATCCGAGCGGCGCTCGCGGTCGAGCCAGGCAGAGAAGCCGGGCACCGGCGACAGGGTCACGAAGGTCTTGAGGCTCGGGATTTCGCGGGCGAGATCCTCAACCACCTGCTTGATCAGGAAATTGCCGAAGGTGATTCCAGCCAAACCCTTCTGACAGTTCGAGATCGAGTAGAAGATGGCCGTGGTGGCGGCACGCGTCGGAAGCAGCTCGCGCTCATGCGCCAGGATCGGCGCGATGGCCGGGGCAATGCCGCCGGTGAGTGCCACTTCGACGAAGATCAGCGGCTCGTCCTGCAGGGCCGGATGAAAGAAAGCGAAACAGCGTCTGTCCGACGGCTCGATCCGCCGGCGCAGTTCGTCCCAGCCGGCGATCTCGTGCACGGCCTCATAACGGATGATCTTCTCCAGGATATGGGCCGGCGTGGTCCAGTCGATATGGCGCAGAACCAGGAAGCCCCGGTTGAACCATGAAGCGAAGAGATGCTCGAAATCGCTGTCGAGACTGTCGACGGCGTCGATGAGGTCGTGATCCGCCTCGCTGCCCCGCAACTCCTTGCGCAGGGCGAACAGGTCCTCGCGCATCCGCACCAGAGCGAGGGTGCCGTTGCGGGCGAGGTTGAGGCGGCGGATGAGTTCCTGGCTGCGCGGCTCGGCCGCCACGTGCAGGACGCCGAGCGCGGCGCGGGTCGGGTCCCGGCGATAGGCGGCGATGGCATCGTCCACCGCTTCATGGTCGGCCCCGAACACGGTGGCGACACCCTGGAGGAAGACGAGACGCTCGGGCTTTGCCAAGCTCGAATAGCGCTCCAGGATCAGGCGGGCGAGCGCCACGCCGGAGGCTTCGCCGCGCCTGGAGATCAGGTCTTCACAGAGCTTGATCAGTTCCTGCGCGTTGGCCCTTGCCGCGAGGTCGCCGCGACCGATGCCGATGAGATCGCGACCACGGTCGCTGATAGTCTGAAGCAGGTCGCCGAAAAACGAAATCGCCGCCATGGCTCGCCGCCTGCCCCAAAAACCCTGTCACCCGGCTAGGGTGATGCCGGCCCCGCGGAACGCAGCCTTGCATGGCCGTCAGTCTATGATGTGGGGCGACCGAGGACCAGGGTCTTGAAAGCGGGACCATGCCGCAGCCGCAGGCCGACCTGTGATCGAGACCATGGCTGTGGCATCGTCCTGCTCGAGACTATGCAAAGACGGATCAAGACGACATTCCGTGTGTCAGGCTTGTGCGGCCTCGATGGCGACACGATCCGCCCGCTCGCGCCAATCCTCGACACCGTGCTGGCGCGCGAAACGAAGTTCCGCCGCACGCTGAGCACGACGCGGATCGCGCGCGCGCGAGATCTCGACCGATCCGATGGTGAACGGCACGCCGAGGATTTGCTTTGCGAAACTGACGCGGTAATTCGGCATTCCAAACTCCGTTGTCGACACGCGATGCTTGTCACCGGGACTTGGGACCGACTCGTCTCGACAGTCGAGACTGTGGCAGAACGACTTGGCTCCTGCCAAGTGGGACTCCACCGGAACGACGCACCAAGTCATTGTCCGGTAACAATTCGTATATGGGGATCGGTGCATCCGATGGAAGGTCGGGGCCCGCGGCGGCCGTCCGACGCGGCTGGGACCATTTCGCGCGGCCGCGGGTTGCCCCCGCGCGCCGCCGCCCCTAACCGAGGGCACGGCTCTCCCGTCGCTCACGGACCCGCCCACCGAATGACGTACAATCCATCGCATTTTCATCGACTTGGCGCGACGGGCGCCACCGTTCCGGTGCCCGCCTGACCATGCAACCCGAGACCGCTTCCAGCCACGGCTTCACCGCCAAGGCGCGCTTCGGCCTGACCCTGATCGCCGGGGGCGCCGTCGCCAACATCTACTACAACCAGCCTCTCCTCGCGGTTCTGGTGAGCGAGTTCGGCGAGCGCGCCGCCCTCCTCGTTCCCACCGCGTGCCTCGTGGGCTACGGCCTCGGCATTCTCGGCCTCGTCCCGCTGGGCGATGCCTGGCCGAGGCGGACCCTCATCGTGGCGCAGTTGCTCGGCCTGAGCGTGGCACTCCTCGGCGCCGCCCTGGCAACGAACCTCGCCTTCCTGACGGTCGCCTGCCTCCTCATCGGATTCCTCTCCTCGGCAGCACAGCAGGCGGTCCCCTTCGCCGCCGAACTCGCCCCGGATGAGAGTCGCGGCCGGATGGTCGGGCAGGTGATGACGGGCCTCCTCACCGGCATTCTCCTCGCCCGGACGGTGAGCGGCTTCGTCGGCGCGCATTTTGGCTGGCGTGCGGTGTTCTTCGCCGCCGCTGTCGTTGCCCTGGCCATCGCGTTCGTGGCAGCGACGACCCTCCCGAAGGTCAAGCAGACGAAGCCTCTGCGCTACCGCGCGCTGATGCTGTCGATCCTGCATCTGGTGAAGACGCAGCCGATCCTGCGCAACGCCAGCCTCTCGCAGGGATTGTTGTTCGCCAGTTTCAACGCGTTCTGGGCGACCCTGGCCCTGCTGGTGGAAGCTCCGCCCTTCGATCTCACCGCTGCCGGGGCCGGCCTGTTCGGGGTGATCGGGGTCTGCGGCGCCTTCGTCGCCCCCCTCTCCGGGCGCTACACCGACCGGAAGGGCGCCCGTCCGGTGGTCGTCACCGGTGGTGCGCTCGTCCTCGCGTCGTTCCTGGTTCTGTGGCTGGGAGGAGAGGTTTCGCTGGTAGCAGTCGCCATCGGCGTGCTCCTCATCGATATCGGCATCAACGGCGCGCTCATTGCCAACCAGACCCGGGCCTATGCCCTCGTCCCAGGCGCCAGGGGCCGGATCAACACCGTGCTGTTCACCGTGATGTTCGTGTTCGGGGCGCTGGGCGCCTTCGCCGGCTCGCAGGCCTTCCTCATGGCGGGGTGGCCCGGTGTCTGCGCGGTGGGCGCCCTCCTCTCGGGGGCGGGCCTTCTCGTGTCGATCAATGACCGGTCGCGGTCGAAGCCCGCCTGATCAGGCGGGTTTGAGCACGCGGGACAGGCGGCACCATTCGCCCTTGTCCGCCGGCAGGCCGAAACGCAGCCATCGCGGGTTGGCCTCGAACCGGCGGACATAGATGCCCGCCTCGCCGAGGCGCCGGAACTGGCCCGAGGCATCGTCGAATTCGGCCGTGCGGAACAGGCAGGTGCCGCCGACGACGCGCCCTCCCCGGCAGGCCAGAAGCCGGTCGAGACGCGACGAATCGGCATGGCGGGCAAGGGCGGCCTCGCGCAGCCAGGGCGTATCGGCCAAGGCCGCGCGGCCGATGGCGAGCGCCGGCCCCGGCACCGCCCAGGGTCCCAGCGCCTGCGCGATCCGCCGGGCGAGCGCCGGTTCGGTGAGGGCGAAGCCGAGACGAATGCCGGCGAGGCCATAGGTCTTGCCGAAGGAGCGCAGTACGATCAGCCCCGGCCCCACACGGGGCGCAACGGATTCGACCTCTTCGAGATCGATGAAGGCCTCGTCCACGACGAGCCACCCGCCGCGCCGTGCGAGGCGTCCCGCGAGATCGAGGAGAGTGGAGGCCTCCCAGGTCCGGCCATCGGGATTGTTGGGGTTGACCACGACGACGACGTCCGCCTCCTCGGCCTGCGCCGGATCGGTCACCGTCGCCACTGCGTGGCCGCCCCGGAGCCAGGTAGCCTCGTGCTCGGCATAGGTCGGGCCGATGACGGCCACGCGCGAAGGGGGCCTCAGGCGAGGCAGCGTCTCGATGAGGATCTGCGTGCCGGGCGCCGCGACCAGATGGTCCGGATCGACGACGCCATAGGCGCGGGCGGCGGCGGAGAGCAGAGCGTGGAGGTCGGCACGGGAAGGAAGCCGCCGGAACGTGCTAGCGTCCAGCGGCGGACAAGGATACGGGACCGGATTGATCCCGGTGGAGAGGTCGATCCAGGGTTGTTCGGCGTGCGGGAACAGCGCCCCGGCGGCGTCGAGATCGCCGCCATGGGCGATGGGCAGAATCCCCTCGCCCGCCTCCTCGCTTCCGCTCATCGGGCCTCCGTCGCGCTCCCGCCCACCAGCCTGGATTCCCTCCGCGAACCGATGACCTGGACCGCTCTCTTCCATCCGCCGGATACGCTCGTGGTGTTGGGCCTCGCCCTCGCCATCGAAGCGGCGGCTGGCTATCCGGACCGGCTCTACAGGGCGCTGGGCCATCCTGTCACCTGGATCGGCTGGGTGATCGCCCGGCTCGACCGGTCCCTCAATACGGGCAGCGAGGCGAGACGGCGCGCGGCCGGGATCGTCGGCCTTCTCGCCCTCCTGGCGGTCGTCGGGGCGGTATCGATCGGGGCGACGACGCTGGCCGCCGCGTCCGGTCACCTGCCTGCCGTGATCCTGCTCGGCCTCGTCTGCGCGTCCCTGCCGGCGCAGCGCAGCCTCCACGATCATGTCGGCCGTGTCTCTTCGGCGCTCCGCTCCGAGGGGCTGGCTGGCGGGCGGCGCGAAGTCGCAATGATCGTGGGGCGCAACCCGGAGAGCCTCGACGAAGCCGGCATCTGCCGCGCCGCCATCGAGAGCCTATCGGAAAACTTCTCCGACGGGATCGTGGCGCCCGCGTTCTGGATCGGGATCGGCGGCCTGCCGGGGGGCGCGCTCTACAAGGCGATCAACACTGCCGACAGCATGATCGGCCATCGCACGCCCCGCCACGAATCCTATGGCTGGGCCTCGGCCCGCCTCGACGACCTCGTCAACCTCCCGGCCTCTCGGCTCTCGGCGGGGCTGATCGCGGCGGCCGCCCTCCTCCATCCCGGCGCCTCCGCGGCGGGTGCGTACCGGGCGGTCCGGCGCGATGCGGGCCGGCATCGCTCGCCCAATGCCGGCTGGCCCGAGGCCGCAATGGCGGGTGCGCTCGGCCTGAGGCTGGCGGGGCCGCGCATGTACGGCTCCGAGATCGTCGACGATTCCTGGATGGGCGACGGACGGGCGAAGGCGGGCCCTCATGATGTGGAGCGGGCGTTGGCCCTGTATCGCATCGCCTGCGCGCTGCTTTTCGGATGTGTCGTCCTTGGCGCATCGATACTCAAAGCTGTTTTTCTATAATTCCGATCACCGACATTCGAAGGGGCACCCGGCAATGACACGGACTGGTCTTCTGGCGATGCTTTTCCTTCACGGAGCCGCCGCGCCGGCCTTCGCAGCGGTGGGAGCCCAGCACGACCTCGTGCCCGTCGATCCGCCCTACACGATGACGTCCGGCCTGAAAGGCAAGGAGGGCAAGCCCGCCAAGGACATCAGCGGCATCGCCTGCATGCCCCCGCGCGAAGGCAAACGCCGCTGCCTCGTGGTCAATGACGAGAATACCGGCGCGCAATTCATCACCATCGATGGGCACACGATCACGCCCGGTGCCGATATCGACCTCGTCGGCGGCGGACCGAGCCCGAACACCCTGGGAACCCCGCCCTCGAAGAACGGATGCTCGGGCGGCCAGGGCAAGTTCGACGATCTCGACGGCGAAGGCGTTGCCTATGCCGCCCCGTATTTCTACGTGGTCGGTTCGCATGGCTGCTCGCGCGGCAAAGCGAAGTTCAAGCTCTCCACCTTCGTGCTGGCGCGCATCAAGGTCGACGCGGCCGGCGAGCCGGTGGGACCGAGTGCAGTCGAGACCACCTACCGCCTCGGTGACGCCCTCGGCCTGGCAGAAACCGTCAGCGCCTACTACACGCAGGATCTCCAGACCGATGACGGCGACGCTTCGCCCAACGGCCTCAATATCGAGGGCGTCGCCGTCGATGGAACGCGCCTGTTCGCCGGGCTGCGCGCACCGTCCCATGACGGCAAGACCTTCATCGTCGAGGCGGATGTCGGGGCTTTGTTCGCCCAGGGGCACGAGTCGCTCATGGCTGCCCCTCAGGTGATCCCCCTCATGGTCGGGCGTGGGGCCGGGATCCGCGATCTCGCCATCCTGCCCGACGGGCGGCTCCTCGTCCTCACCGGGCCGGCTCAGGGACAGACCGACGTGCCCTACAGCCTGTTCGCGGCCGGGGCCTCCACCAACGCGAAGCTCGAGCCGATCGGCCGTCTCACCGGGGCGGAAAAGGGAGCCAAGGCGGAGGGCGTCGCTGTGCTGGGCGACAAGCGCATCCTGGTGATGTTCGACAGCGTCAAGGATGGCGGACCGCTCGAATACAAACTTCCCTGACAGCCTCTGTCGTTCAGGCGGCGCGTGGGGCGACTACCGGCGCGGCGACGCTGCGGCGGACAGCGTCCCGGCGCAGTGCGGACACAACCGCGACTATCAAGCTCGCCCTACAGGCGAGTTTCAAGCGCGGGGCCGGGCAGCACCACGGTGGGCAGCCAGGAGCTCAGCCCGGTCTCACGAGTGAGGCGCGTCGACCTCCGGCGGCGACGGCGTATCGGGCTACTTCCTCATGGCTCGTGCTCTGCGCGGGAGCCCGATCGGTCGAGCCTATGTTGGGGAACTGCTAGCGCGCCAAGGCGAACAGTCGGTCGCAATCGACATGCGCCTCGACATGTCGCGCGAGGGCATCGAGGACGCGTTCGACCTCGCCCTCGTAGGAATGACCGTCGGAGGCCGCTCCCAGGCGCGCGAGCCAGGCGGCCCGCTGCCGGTCGTCGGCGAAGAGGCCGTGAACGTAGGTGCCGCAGACCCGCCCGTCGCCAGAGACCGCACCGTCCACCCGTCCGTCGGCGAAGCGTAGCAGCGGAGTCACCGTGTCCGCACCGGCCGTGTCGCCCACATGCATTTCGTAGCCGCTGAACGGCAGGTCGTCGGCGAGGCTCCGCCCGCTCACCGCCTCGAGGCGCTTCAGCGGGGTCATCACCGTATCGACCTCCAGCAGGCCGAGCCCGGCGACGCTGCGCGGCTCGCCCTCGATCCCGTGCGGATCGCTCAAGGTGCGGCCGAGCATCTGGTAGCCGCCGCAGAGGCCGAGCACGTGGCCGCCCCGGCGCAGATGCGCGCGGATGTCGACGTCCCAGCCCTCGCGACGGAGGGCGTCGAGATCGTCGATCGTGGTCTTCGAGCCCGGCAGCAGGACGAGGGCGACGTCGCCCGGAATCGCCTCGCCGGGCCGGACCAGCACGACCTCCACCTCCGGCTCCGCCCGTAGCGGATCGAGGTCGTCGAAATTGGCGATGCGCGGCAGGACCGGCACCGCGACGCGAATGCGCGTCCGGCCGGAGGAGGCGGAACCGGCGAGCCCCAGCGCATCCTCGGCGGGCAGGCGCGCGGCCTCGGGGAAATGCGGCACGAGCCCAAGGGCGGGCCATCCGGTGGCCGTGGCAACGATCTCCATGCCGTCGGCGAACAGGCTCGGGTCGCCGCGAAACCGGTTGACGAGGAAGCCCACGATCATCGCCGCATCCTCGCGCGCGATCACCGCCTTGGTTCCGACGAGGCTGGCGATGACGCCGCCCCGGTCGATGTCGCCGAGCAGGATCACGGGCGTGTCGGTGGCCCGCGCGAAACCCATATTGGCGATGTCGCCCCGGCGGAGGTTGACCTCGGAGGCCGAGCCGGCGCCCTCCACGATGACGAGGTCGGCCTGGCCCTTCAGATGATCAAAACTTTCGAGCACGGAGGCCAGGAGACGCGGCTTCCAGGCCTGGTAATCTCGCGCCTTCGCGGTGCCGACCATCCGGCCCTGCACCACCACCTGCGAGCCGGTCTCGCTCTGGGGCTTCAGCAGGACCGGGTTCATGTGGATGGAGGGCGCCACCCCGCAGGCCCGCGCCTGCAGCGCCTGGGCCCGGCCGATCTCGCCGCCATCGGCGGTAACGGCCGCGTTGTTGGACATGTTCTGCGGCTTGAACGGCCGCACGGCGAGGCCGCGCCGCGTGAAGGCGCGGCACAGGCCGGCCACGATCAGCGACTTACCGACATCCGAGCCGGTGCCCTGGATCATGAAGGCGCGGGCGGTCATGCGATCGGGTCTCGTCCGGTGTGCCGAGGGGTGTCGGCGAGCCCTAGCACGACCGCGTCAGGGCCGCGACGGCGGGCCGGCGACGCAGGCGGTATCGAGAGGCCGCGCGGCCCGGCGGAAATCGAGGATGGCGGAGGCGTAGGTCTCGACGACCTCCGAGAACGGCACCCGCTCGGCCGTGAACAGGACGGCGCGATGGCTGAACAGCCGGTCCGGAATCGCGAGCGGCGCGCAGGCGGGATCGGGCGGGGCCGCTTGGTCCCAACCGGGCGGCAGAGGCTGCCAGAGACGGTCCGCCCCGATGGTCTGGCGGGTGGTGCCCAGCGCCTGGACCGCCCTGCCAAAGGGTGTATCGGTCGTCTCCAGCAGGCGGTTCATCTCCGGGTTCAGTCGCTCCGGCACGTACCAATTGTCGGCCTCCGACAGAACGTGATTCCCGCAGGCGAGCCGGACCCGGCGATATTTCAGGACGGTTTCGGGTCCGGCGGCGAGGCGGCGGCGCGTCTCTTCCGAGGCGGGCTTGTCCACATCGCGCAGGAGGGTCGCCGTGAGCCGCGGGTCCGTCGCCATGCCGTGCTCGAAGCACCAGCCTTCGAGGGTCGCGGTGGCGCTGCGGCTCGCCAGGAGCCGCGCATTGAGCCCCTCCATCACCGCCAGCGCCTCGACGCGGGCGAGATAGGTGTCCGGCCAGGATGTGATGGACTCCGCGGAGGCCGCACCGGCACCGGACAGAAGAAGCGTGAGCGGAACGAGGCAGCGTCGGAAGCCGCGACGGAACACAACCCAAGGGAGATTCCGCGATACCCTATACACGTTGACGAAGCCGTGCATAAGTTGCGGGACCGAAGCCCGCGACGCTAGGCGATCTCTCGTGGAGCTCATCTTTCCCATCGAGTTCCTCGTCAGCGGCACACCGGTCTCGTTCCAAGCGGCCCGACCGAGTTCCAAATCGCAATGGAAGCAGAAGGTCCGAGCGGCAAGCGACGGCTCCTTGCCCGAGAATCACTTCGCCTGCGAGGGTAAACTCGCCGTGACGCTGTTCTACTTCCCCGTCGGCTCCGTGCAGGGCGATGTGGACAATATCGTCAAACTGGTTCCCGATGCCCTCAACCAGCACATCTACATGGATGATTCTCAGATCGAACGGGTGGTCATCCAGAAGTTCGAACCGCAGCGGGTGTTTTCGTTCACGCAGCCGAGCCCCGTCCTGGCGGCGGCACTGTCGGCACAGAAGCCGATTTTATACGTAAGGCTCTCGGACGATCCATTCGAGGAACTGGCATGAGCGGCATGGAACCAGAACGGCCGGTCCTCGACCTTATCATCCCGACACTCATGGATGCCGGCTACGAGGTTTATACTCACCCTTCCCGCCAGCTTCTGCCATCCTTCATGGGCGACTACGTTCCCGACGCGATTGCGCTCGGAAAACCCAAGAATCTCGCGATCGAGATCGTGCGGGATGGCTCGCGATCGGGAAGGCAGGAAAGAGTCGCGGACCGGTTCCTCGGTGTCGCCGATTGGGAACTTCGGATCTACTACGCTAGCTCCGGCGGCGGCGTACCCGCCATCGACGGCGTGACGCCCGACATCATTGACCGCACGATCGCGAAGGTCGAGGCTCTCATCGCAGCCGGCCAGATGGAGGCCGCTCTGCTGCTCGGCTGGTCGACCTTCGAAGCCATCGGGCGGGCCTTGATCCCGGACCGCCTGTCGCAATCTCAATCGTCCGCACAGCTGATCGAACAGCTCGCGGGCGAAGGCATCGTAACGCCCGACGAGGCGGATCGGCTTCGCCCCATGGCGAGCCTGCGCAACGCCGTCGCCCACGGGGCCCTGCAGCGAGACCTTGATCCCGCCGCCCTGGAGGATTTCGTCGCTACGCTGAAGCTCGTCCTCCACGAGAATCAGCCAGTCGGCGGCGTGGCCTGACCGCGCCCAGCAGTCAGAACTCGATCCCCTCCTGCGCCTTCACGCCGGCCGAGAAATGGTGCTTCACGCTGCCCATCTCGGTGACAAGGTCGGCGGCCTGGATGAGGGCCGGCTTGGCGTTGCGGCCGGTGACGATGACGTGGAGGTCGGGCCGTCGCGCCCGGAAAGCCGCCACCACGGCATCGATGGGCAGGTAATCATAGCGCAGGGCGATGTTGAGTTCGTCGAGAAGGACGAGGCGGATGGTCGGGTCGGCCATCAGCTCCTCGGCCTTGGCCCAGGCATGCTCGGCCGCCGCGATGTCGCGGGCCTTGTCCTGCGTCTCCCAGGTAAAGCCTTCCCCGAGCGTATGCCACTCGATCCGGTCGCCGAAGGCCTTCAGCGCGTGCTTCTCGCCCGTATCCCACCCCCCCTTGATGAACTGGACCACGCCGACCCGCCAGCCATGGCCGAGCGCCCGCAGGACGAGGCCGAGCCCGGCCGTGGTCTTGCCCTTGCCGGGGCCGGTATTGACGATGAGGAGGCCTTTCTCGATCGTCTTAGCCGCGACCTCGGCGTCCTGGACGGCCTTGCGCTTCTCCATCTTCTCGCGGTGACGGTCGGCCTCCGCCTCATTTATCTCCAGATCGTTCATGCGCTCGCTCCGGGTTGGGGTTTCACGATCATCGGCAGTCCCGCCACCATGAACACCACATGGTCGGCCCGCGCGGCGAGGCGCTGGTGCAGTCGCCCGGCCGCGTCGCGGAAGCGGCGGGCGAGCGCGTTGTCCGGCACGATGCCGAGACCGACCTCGTTGCCGACGAGCACCACCGGCCCCGGCGCGCGGCCGCAGGCCTCGATCAGGGCAGCGCTCGCCGCCTCGATATCGGCCTCGGACAGGATCAGGTTGGTCAGCCACAGGGTCAGGCAATCGACGAGCACCGGCCCTGTCGCCGCAGCGACGGCCTCGGCCAGGTCGATCGGCACGTCCCGGGTGATCCAATCCGCCGAGCGGCGCGACCGGTGAAGGGCGACGCGCTCCCGCATCTCGTCGTCCCAGGCCTGCGCTGTGGCGAGGTAGAGCCACGGCGCGGGGCAAGCTTCGATCAGGCGCTCCGCGTGCAGGCTCTTGCCCGAGCGCGCGCCGCCGAGGACCAGTGTCATTCTTGGAGAAGGCTGCCGCATGGCTCCCTTTAGCGCGAAACCGCCCTGCCCCGTCAAAGCCGGTAAAACGCTTTGGCGGCGCGTTGTCAGCGGTCGCGCGAGCGCGTAGAAGCGAGGTTCGGACGGTGCCCCGGCGACGGGGTGAAAAGGGAATGCGGTGAGGGCTCGCGCCTGAAACCGCAGCTGCCCCCGCAACTGTGAGCGGAGACGGGTCTGCCATCGGCCACCGGAGCGATCCGGGAAGGCGGCAGGACCGGACGACCCGCGAGCCAGGAGACCTGCCTTCCGAAGGGGACATTGTCCTCCCGCTCTATCCTCGAACGCCGCCGGCGGGGCGGCCGGAGACCTGACACGATGACCACGAACACTCTCGCCCTCACCGGCACCCGCAGCAACGAGCGTCTCGGCGCGGTGCTCATGGCCGCTTTCCTCGGCCTCGGGCTCGTCTTCATGGCCGGCTTCGCCCCGGCGATGGCGCTGCACAACGCGGCCCACGATTTCCGGCACGCCCAGAATTTCCCCTGCCACTGACCGCCTCGCGCTCAGCCAGGACCTGATTTCATGATGATCCGACTCGTGTCGGCGGCCCTGGTCGCCGGCTTCCTGGCGGCTGTCGTCGCCACGGGCTTGCAGCTCGCCCTCACCTCGCCGCTGATCATCGCGGCCGAGCGTTACGAGAGCGGCGAAGCCACGGCGCCGGCCGCGCTATGGATGCCGCGCGGCGCCTCCCCGGCCTCCCTCATCGTGCCCGTCCATTCGGGCCACGACCATGGTGGCAAGGACCATGGCGGCAAGACGGACGGTGTCGAAGGCGGCGAGGTCGCTCCGGCCTGGCAGCCCGGCCCTGGCCTTCCCCGGATGGTCTTCACCGCCCTCGCGACCCTGGTCGGCGGCGTCGGCTACGCCCTGTTGCTGGGCGCGGCTCTCATTGCCTGTGGGCGCGAGCCGAGCCCGGAAGCCGGCCTGCGATTCGCCATCGCGGGGTTCCTCGCCGTGGCCCTCGCCCCGGCCCTCGGCCTGCCGCCTGAACTACCCGGCATGGAGGCGGCTCCGCTCGCCGAACGCCAGTTCTGGTGGATCATGACCGCGGCCGCCACCGCCATGGGGCTCTACCTCATCGCGATCCGCCGCTCCTCCATCGCCATTGCTGGAGGGCTCGTGCTTCTCGTCGCGCCGCATCTGGCCGGAGCGCCGGAGACGAGCCACACCGCCTCCGCCCTGCCCCCGGGCTACGCGGCCCAATTCGCCGCTCGGTCGCTGGGCATCGCCTTCGTGTTCTGGGCGGTGATCGGCCTCGCCTTCGGCTGGGCCTGGAACAGCGTCGGGCGCAAGAGCCCGGCGACGTCGCATGCCTGACGAGGACATCCAGGCCGGCAGACCGGTCGTACTCTATGTCTGCGCCACCTGCCGCACGGCCGGCGACACGTCCGAGCCCCGCGCCGGGGCCCGCCTTGTCTCGGCGCTGCGCGATGCGGTGACGGAAGCCGCCATCGAGGGCATCGCGGTCGAGAGCGTCGAGTGCCTGTCGGTCTGCAAGCGCCCCTGCACCGTCGCCGTGGCTTCCGAAGGCCGCTGGACCTACGTTTACGGCGATCTCGACCCGGTCGAATCCGCCAGAACCATCCTCGCGGGCATCGGCCTGTACGCGGAGACGCCCGACGGCATCGTGCCCTGGAAGGCGCGGCCGGAGGCGTTCCGCAAAGGCGTCGTCGCCCGCATTCCCCCGTTTCCTCCGCCCCGCGCGGACAGAATTCCGGACGCCGCCGAATGAGCATCGTCGAGAAGATCCCCTGCACCATCGTCACCGGCTTCCTCGGAGCCGGCAAGACGACCCTCGTGCGTCACCTCGTTGAGAATGCCGGCGGCCGGCGGCTCGCCATCATCGTCAACGAGTTCGGCGATATCGGCTTCGACGGATCGTTCCTGGCCGCCTGCGGTATCGAGGGCTGCCAGGACGAGGACATCGTGGAGCTGGCCAACGGCTGCATCTGCTGCACCGTTGCCGACGATTTCGTCCCAGCCCTGAACAAGCTCCTCGACCGCGCCGACCCGCCGGAGCACATCCTCATCGAGACGTCCGGCCTCGCTCTGCCGAAGCCCCTGGTCCAGGCCTTCCACTGGCCGGCGATCCGCTCGCGGGTGACCGTGGACGGGGTGATCGCGGTGATCGACGGCCCCGCCGTTGCGGCGGGCTTCTTCGCCGACGATCCGGCGGCCCTCGCCGCTCAGCGCGCCGACGATGCCAGCGTCGACCACGACAACCCGCTGGAAGAAGTGTTCGAGGACCAGCTCCTCTGCGCCGACCTCGTGGTGATGAACAAGGCCGACCTCCTCGACGAAGCCGGCAAGGCCAAGGTCCGCGCCGAGGTGGAGCGCCAGCTGCCCCGCGCGGTGAAGCTGGTCGAAGCCGAGCATGGCCGCCTCGATCCGCGCGTGATCCTCGGTCTCGGCGCCGCCGCCGAGGACGATCTCGACGCCCGCCCCTCCCATCACGGCGAGGGCGAGGACCACGATCACGACGATTTCGATTCCGTGGCCATTGCCGTGCCTGCCACGGCGAGCGCCGAGGATCTGGCCTCCCGCGTCGCCCGCGCCGCCGAAACCAACGGCGTCCTGCGGATCAAGGGCTTCGCCGAGGTCACCGGAAAGCCGATGCGCCTCGTGGTCCAGGGCGTCGGCGCCCGCATCGCCCATCATTACGACCGCCCCTGGCGGGCGAGCGAGAACCGCGACGGCCGGCTCGTGGTCATCGGCCTGAAGGGTTTCGACCAGGGGGCGGTGGCAGCCGCCCTGGCGGGGTGAGCGCGTTGACCGCCCGACGGATCCTCGCTCACGGGTGCCGCGGCCTCGTGGCTGCGTCCGGCCTGGCGGCTCTCGCGGCGATCGGCGGGTGCTCGGATTCACGTCCGCCCAAACCGGAGTTTCAGGCCTCGGACAGCCGGACGATGGCACGCCTCTCTCCGGTGGCTCGCCCGCTCGCCCAGACGGGCGATGCGAAGCTCGCCTATACCCACGACCTCACCATCGGATTGCCACCCCAACGGGTGAACGCGCATTTCGAGGCGGCGCGCGACCGCTGCCTGAACGAGGCGGCCCTGAAATGCGTCCTCGTCGCTGCGTCCATCGACGATGGCCGCAGGCCTGCGGGCCGTCCGCAGGCGCAGGTTCAGGTCCGGCTGCCGCATGAATCCGTCGCGCCGTTCATGGCCTTCGTCACGGCGCCCCTCCCCGGCGAGGCGGCGGGTGACGTCGTGCTCCGGAGCCAGTCGACGCGTGCCGACGATCTGACGGACGCCATCGAGGATGGCGGCCGGCGCTTGGCTCAATTCACCGCCTATCGCGCCCGGCTCGACGCGATCGCCGCACGGCCCGACCCGCGCGTGGAGGATCTGATCCGCATCGCGCAGGAATTGGCGCAGGTACAGTCGCAGATCGAGGAAGCCGATGCCAAGCAGCGCGGCCTGAATCAGCGCGTCGACACTGAGCTCCTCTCCGTCGCCCTGCGCTCCGACGAGGCGCGGGCCGGGCCTCTCGCCCCCGTGGAGGAAGCCTGGGCCCAGGCGGGCCAGACTTTCGGCGCGAGCGCCGGATCGGCCTTGCGCTTCGTCGTCTCCGGCCTGCCATGGTTACCGCTGGTGCTGATCGGCGTGCTTCTCCTTCGCGCGCTGTGGCGCCGGCGCGGCCGCCGAAGCGCCGTGACCGAGCGGACGTCCTCCAGGGCACAGCCATGACGGCGCGCCGCCCATGCATCTGATCCGAATCGACACGGTCTCCCTCGACGAGGGCGAAGCCGCCATCGATCTGGGCCAGGCGCCCGGCGACATCGTGTTCCTGTCCTTCACCGATTCCGACCTCTCCGGCATGGCCGGCGCGCATGCGGCCGAGCGGGAGGCGGCGGCACGGGACCCGTCGGCAGTCGACGTCCCGACGCTCCGCCTCGCCAAACTGGCGCGGCTGCGCCATCCGATGTCCGTCGATCTCTACGTGGACAACGTGATCGCGCGGTCGAAATTCGTGGTCATCCGCTGCCTCGGTGGCCTCGATTACTGGCGCTACGGCATCGAGCGCGCCGCCGCCGCGGCTCGCGCGAACGGCGTGAAGCTCGCCGTCATTCCGGGCTGCGACAAGCCCGATCCCCGCCTCACTGCCTTCTCGACGGTGGCTCCCGAACTGGTGGAGACACTCGAGGGCTATTGCCGCGCGGGCGGAGCCGAAAACCTGCGTAGAATGATCCGGCGTCTCTCCGGCGAGATTGGGTATGCGATCGAAGCGCTGCCGCCGGTCGCCCTGCCGCGCGGCTTCGCCTGGTGTCCGGGTTGCGGACCGGTCGCACACGAGACCGCCCTCGCCGCAGCCGGGCAGAACCGCCCCCTCGCCCTGATCCTGGTCTATCGCTCGGCCGTGCTCGGCGGCGACACCCGGCCGGTGGCCGACCTCATCGCGGCCCTCGGTGAGCGCGGCATCGGAGCCGCCACCCTCGCGGTCGCAAGCCTCAAGGACGCGCTCGCCCTCGATACCGTGCGGGAGGCTCTGGCCGCGCGCAGCCCGGACATCGTCATCGCGGCGACGGCCTTCTCCGCGCGGGAGGATGCCGGATTCGTCCTCGATGGCGCCGACGCGCCCATTCTGCAGGCCTACACGATCGGGGCCTCACGGGAGGCCTGGGAGGCCTCGGCGCGGGGGATGAACGCCGCCGACCTCGCCATGCAGGTGGCGCTTCCCGAATTCGACGGACGGCTCTCCGGTTTCCCGATTTCGTTCAAGGAGGACGGGCCGGAACTCGATGGGTTCAGCGAGCGCCGCGCCGTTCCCTTCCCGGCCGGCATCGCGGCCCTGGCCGACCGCGCCTCCGCCTGGGTGGCGCTGAAACACCGGCCGCGTGCAGGACGTCGCCTCGCCCTGGTCCTGTCCGACTACCCCGCCCGGGGCGGCCGGGCCGGCTTCGCCGTGGGGCTCGACACGCCGGCAAGCGCGGGGATCATCGCGGAGACGCTGCGGCAGGCCGGCTATGCGGTGGGCGACCTGCCGGAGCCGGACGCTCTGATGCACGCGCTCACGAAGGACGCTCCGACCTTCGCAGTGCCGCTCGCGGCCTATCGCGACTGGCTCTCCACACTGTCACCGGACGAGCGCGACACGCTCGATCGACGGTGGGGCGAACCGGAGGCCGACCCGGTCTGCACTGACGGGGCGTTCCGATTCCCGATGGTGCTCGACAGTTCTCCGTCCGACGCTCGACCTCATCCTGAGGCGCCGCGTCAGCGGCCTCGAAGGAGACCTCCAGTCTCCGTAAAGGGTCCTGGAGGCCTCCTTCGAGGCCAGCGCTATGCGCTGGCACCTCAGGATGAGGTCGGTGGTGGGGACGACCAAGAACGAAGCGCCGGTCTCGCCGTCTTCCTGCAGCCCGACCGTGGCCGGGCGGCCGACCGCAAGGCCGGCTATCACGACCCCGACGAGCCGCCGACCCACGCCTATCTCGCCTTCCATCTCGGATTGCGGGAGGGGTTCGACGCCCTGATCCATCTTGGCACCCACGGCACCACCGAATGGCTGCCCGGCAAGGCGGTGGCCTTGTCGCCGGCCTGCTGGCCGGCGCGGGCGATCGGGCACCTGCCCGTAATCTACCCCTTCATCGTCGACGATCCCGGCGAGGCGGCCCCGGTGAAACGCCGGCTCGGCGGCATCGCCCTTGGCCACCTCACGCCCCAGACCGAATGCGCCGGCCTGACTCCAGAGGCCGCACGGCTACGCGAACTCGTGGAGGAATATTCCTCGGCCAGCGTGCTCGATCCGCGACGGGCAGACATCATCGCCCGCGCGATCCTCGACGATGCGGCCGATGCCGGCCTTCTCTCGGGCGCCGGGATCGACGCCGACACTCCCATGGCCGACGCGCTCACCGCCCTCGACGCGCATCTGTGCGATCTCGGTGAGGTGACCACCCGCGACGGGCTCCACGTGTTCGGATCGGCACCGGACGACGCGCCGGCCCCTGTGAGAGCCTGCGCGGCCGCCGAGCGCGAGGGACTGCTCGCGGCCCTCGACGGACGCTTCGTTCCCCCAGGCCCCGCCGGCTCGCCCTCTCGCGGGCGGACCGACGTGATGCCCACGGGGCGCAACCTCACCACGCTGGATCCGCGCAGCCTGCCGACGCGGGCCGCCACGCTGCTCGGCTCGAAAGCCGCCGATGCGGTGGTCCGGCGCTACCTGCAGGACGAGGGCGACTACCCGGCCCGCATCGTCATGGATCTCTGGGCCTCTCCGACCCTCCGCACCGGCGGCGAGGACGTGGCGCATGCTCTCGCGCTCATGGGCGTGCGCCCGACCTGGGACCATGCCTCGACCCGCGTCACCGGATTCGAGGTGATGCCGCTCGCCCTCCTCGACCGGCCGCGCATCGACGTGACCCTGCGTATCTCGGGCGCGTTTCGCGACACCTTTCCCGAAACCCTCTCCCTCCTCGCCCGCGCGGCATCTGCCGTCGCCGAGCGCGACGAGGAGGACGACGAGAACCCCCTTGCCGCCGCGCGCCGCCGGGGCGAGGCCTCCGCCCGTGTCTACGGCGCAGCACCCGGCCGCTACGGCGCCGGTGCCGGCGAACTCGCCCTCGACGGACAATGGCAGAGCCGCGACGATCTCGGCCAAGCCTATCTCGACGCCACCTCGCATGCCTATGGCGGGACCGAGGACATGGCCGATGCGGGCTTCGCCACCCGCGTCGCGCAGGCCGACGCCTATGTCCACGCCTTCGATGTCGCCGAACGGGACCTCCTCGACGGCGACGCCGCGGCCGATGCCATGGGGGGGTTCTCCGCCGCCGCCGCGCTCGGCGGGCGCGCTCCGGCACTCTACAGCCTCGACGTTGCCGACCCGGAAAAGCCCAAGGCACGCACCGCCCGCGAGGATGCGGCGCGCCTCATCCGTGCCAAACTCGCGAACCCGCGCTGGATCGCGGCGCAGCTGCGCCACGGCTATCGCGGTGCCCAGGAACTGGCACAAGGGATCGATGCGGTCTTCGTCCTCGCCGCCGCCACGGACGCCATCTCGGACGCCGATCTCGACCGGCTCTACGGGGCGATGATCGCCGATCTCGATACGTTCGATGCCCTGCGCGCGGCCAATCCCGATGCCGCCCGCGCCATCCTCGAACGGTTCGACGAAGCGCGCCGGCGCGGCCTCTGGACCACCCGCCGCAACGCCATGGCGGCCGACGAGCTGATGTCGGAGGCGGCCGAATGAGCGCGCCGCGCCGCGTCTCCCCGGAGCCTGCACGCCGGGGCTGGTGCCCGAGCCTCGCCCGGCCGATGCCGACAGGGGATGGGCTGCTTGCCCGCGTGCATCCACCACTGGGCATCCTTACGCCGGCGCAGGCGCGGGCGGTGGCGGAAGGCGCGCGCCGCTTCGGCAACGGCCATATCGACGTGACGGCGCGGGCTAATTTGCAGGTCCGGGGCGTCACCGAGGCTACCCGCTGCGGCCTCGCGGAGGCCCTCGGCGCGGCCGCGCTCGACGATGTACGTAGCGACGGTGGGCCACAGCGGCTCACCCTGACCGCGCCGCTCGCCGGCCTCGAAGCGACGGCCATCGACATTCCGACCCTGGCCGGGGCGATCGAGGCCATCGGGTTGGCGATCCCGGGCCTGCCGCCCAAGGCGCTGGTCGCCGTCGAGGCGGCGGAGTGCGGCGCCTGCCTCGGCGGGGCCCAGCCGGATTGCCATCTCGTCGCCACGGCGGAGGGCTTGGTGTTGCAACTCGCAGGCGACGCGGCTTGGTGGCATGTCCCGGCAGACGGCGTGCATTCTGTCCTCGCCGCCGCCTTGCGTCGGCTCGCCGGGAGCGGTGAGCGCCGGATGCGAGATATATCCGCCCTGGATAGGAGCGGCCTGACGCTCGGCTTAGGCTTGCGCTCCGCAGCGCCTCCTCCTGGCGCATCGCTACCGCGCCCTAGCCTACTTGCCCTGAACTCACATCTCACCAACGCTCGTGGGCAGCACGAGTCCCGCCCTAGCGAAGCTTCGCCCGTCGGCATCCTGCTCGACGCGCCCTTCGGCCGCTGCACGGCGGACGCCCTGGACTCCCTCGCCGATGCGACCGAAATTCTCGGCATGGAGCCCCTGCGGCTCTCGCCGACGAGGGGGTTTCTGCTCGTTGCCCCCAACGCGGCGGCGGCGGAGGCGGTGCGACCCATCCTCGCGGCGGCAGGCTTCTTGACGGAGCCGGACGATCCGAGGCGGGCGGTTGCCGCCTGTCCGGGAGCGCCGGCCTGCGCTTCCGGCTCGACGACGACGCTTATCGACGCGGCACGGCTGGCCAACGCTTTCGAGGCTTTCTCGGCGCGAGGCCTGTCGGCCCATGTCTCCGGCTGCGCCAAGGGCTGTGCCCATCCTGCCGCCGCCTCGCTCACCTTGGTCGGACGCAATGGCCTCTATGGCATCGTCCTCGACGGCCGGCCCGATGCATTGCCGGCGACCCTCCTCACTTTCGACGCGGCGCTGGAGCGCGTAAGGAGGGCCGATCCAGCCTATCCCGACACCCTCGCCCACGCTTTCAGGACACTGACATGAGTTCGCGCCTCGACTATCTGCGCGACGGACAGGCGATCTACGCCCGCTCCTTCGCCATGATCCGCGCCGAGGCCGACCTCGCCCGCTTCTCCGGCACCGCCGAACGCGTCGTCGTGCGGATGATCCATGCCTGCGGCATGACCGACCTGCCCAAAGACGTGGAAGCCTCCGAGGATTTCGCCGCCAGCGGCGAGGCCGCGCTCAAGGCCGGAGCACCGATCCTGTGCGATGTGCGCATGGTGGCCGACGGTGTCACCCGCTCGCGCCTTCCCGCCGACAACCGGGTGATCTGCACCCTGACCGACCCGCGCGTGCCCGGCCTCGCCGCTGAGATGAACACGACCCGCACGG
Organism: Methylobacterium sp. AC832; assembly: GCF_979256025.1. NCBI lineage: Bacteria > Pseudomonadati > Pseudomonadota > Alphaproteobacteria > Hyphomicrobiales > Methylobacteriaceae > Methylobacterium > Methylobacterium sp. AC832. The sequence continues at coordinate 564,220 of NZ_CEEDMV010000001.1, read as the reverse complement.
CCGCCGCCATGGAACTCTGGCGCGAGCATCTTCCCGGCAGCATCGTCGCCGTCGGCAACGCGCCGACCGCCCTGTTCCGGCTGCTCGAACTGCTCGATGAAGGCGTTGCCCCGCCGGCGGCGGTCATCGGTATCCCCGTCGGCTTCGTGGGTGCCGCCGAATCGAAGGAGGCCCTCGCCCGCGACGGTCGGGTGCCCTTCATCGTCGTTCATGGAAGGCGCGGCGGCAGCGCCATGACCGCCTCCGCGATCAACGCCCTCGCCAACGAGATCGAGTGATGGATTCGAGCGAGCGGCTTCCCCCCGCCGAGCCAGCGGACGTCACCGAGATCCCGCGACAGGTCACCACCGGCACGCTCTACGGCGTCGGGATGGGGCCGGGCGACCCGGATTATCTCACCGTCCGCGCCATGAAGCTCCTGGCCGAGGCGCCGGTCCTGGTGCATTTCTGCAAGAAGGGCCGGCGCGGCAATTCCCGCACTATCGCCGACGCGGTGATGCGCGACCCGGCCCGCGAGATGCCGCTGGTCTATCCCTACACCACCGAGCTTCCCCCCGAGCATGGCGAGTACGTCTCCGCCCTCGCGTCCTTCTACGACGATGCGGCGACGCGGATCGCCGACCATCTCGGGGCCGGGAGGGACGTGGCGATCCTGTCGGAGGGCGACCCGTTCTTCTACGGCTCGTTCATGCATCTGTGGCGCCGTCTGAAGGACCGTTTCCCGGTGGAAGTCGTACCCGGCGTCACTGGCATGTCGGGCTGTTGGACCAGGGCCGGAACGCCGATCACCTGGGGCGACGACGTACTGACCATTCTACCGGCGACGCTGGGCCATGACGCCCTGGTGGAGCGCCTGCGCATCACCGACGCCGCCGTCATCATGAAGCTCGGCCGCCACCTGCCGAAGGTGCGCAAGGCGCTGGCCGAGACCGGCCTCCTCGACCGCGCGGTCTATGTGGAACGCGGCACCATGGCCGGCGAGAAGGTGATCGCGCTGGCCGAGAGGCCGGACGACGACGCCCCCTACTTCTCGATGGTTCTGGTGCCCGGCGAGGGGCGCCGCCCGTGACCGGCTCCGTCACGGTCGTCGGCCTCGGGCCGGGCGATCCGCGTCTCCTCACCCAGGCGGCGAGCGAGGCCCTGGCGCAGGCGCAGGACCTCATCGGCTACATCCCCTACGTCGCCCGCGTGCCCGATCGTCCTGGGCTGACGAAACATGCCACCGATAACCGCGTCGAGATCGACCGCGCCGGCCACGCGCTCCGGCTCGCCGCCTCCGGCCGCCGGGTCGCGGTGGTGTCCGGCGGCGATCCGGGGGTCTTCGCCATGGCGGCGGCGATCTTCGAGGCGGTGGAGACCGGCGACCCGGCATGGCGCCACCTCGCCATCACGGTCGAGCCCGGCATAACGGCGATGCTGGCGGCCGCCGCTCGCCTCGGCGCGCCCCTCGGCGGCGATTTCTGCGCGATGTCGCTGTCCGACAACCTCAAGCCCTGGGAGGTCATCACCGCCCGGTTGGAGGCGGTGCTGCGGGCCGATTTCGTGATCTCGCTCTACAACCCGATCTCGTCGGCCCGACCCTGGCAGCTCGGGGCCGCGCTCGGTCTGGCGGCCGAGCACCGCGCACCGGAGACGCCGGTCATCTTCGCCCGCGCGGTCTCCCGCCCGGACGAGGCGATCCGAATCCTCACCCTGGCGCAGGCGCGTGAGACGAAGGCGGATATGGCGACGATGGTGATCATCGGCGCTTCCGCCACCCGGCTGATCCCGCGCGGTGACGCGACGCCCTTCGTCTACACCCCGCGCAGCGTGCCGGCGTGAGGGCGGGACGTCGGCCACACGGAGACCCTCCCCCCTTTGCGGGGGAGGGTGCCTGCGGAGCAGGCGGGAGAGGGTGCGACCTCTCCGGAAATGGATTTCCCCTCATCCGACCCGCTACGCGGGCCACCTTCCCCCGCGGAGGGGGGAAGGAGATGCGCGCCAAAGGTCGCTCAGGCTTCCAGGCGCTCCCGCAGCCACGCCAACGCACCCTCGGCATCCGGCACGCTGTCGACATCCGGCTTATCGGGCGGGCGTACGATCACCACTGGCACGTCGAGCGCGCGGGCGGCGGCGATCTTGCCGTAGGTGGCGGGACCGCCGGAATTCTTGGTGACCAAGACCTCGATTTGCCGCTCCGCGAGGAAGGCTGCTTCGGCCGCCTCGTCGAACGGACCGCGCGCGGCGATCTCGGTGAGGCGCGGCACGGGCAGAGCATCGCCGATCGGTTCAATGGCGCGGACCAGGTAATCGTGCTGCGGAGCAGTCGCGAAGGCACCGACTTCGAGGCGCCCGATCGTCAGGAACACCCGCCGGGGCGTCTCGCCGAGGGCGCGGGCGGCCTCCGCCATGGTCTCGACCTCGGTCCAGCGGTCCCCCTGAATACGCTCCCAGGCCGGGCGGCGGATGGCGAGGAGCGCCACACCGGTCCGCTCGCAGGCGAGCGCCGCGTTGCGGCCGATCCGCGCCGCGAACGGATGCGTGGCGTCGATCACCGTCTCGATCCGGTTCTCGGCGATCCACGCGGCCAGGCCCTCGGGGCCGCCGAAGCCGCCGATGCGGGTGGGGACCGGTTCGCGCTTCGGCGCGCTGGTGCGGCCGGCGAGCGACAGGGTGGCGTCGATCCTCGGATCGAGCCCCTTCACCAGAGCGCTCGCCTCGGTGGTGCCGCCGAGGATCAGAACTCGCATCGTCGCCCTCTCCCTATCCGGCAACCTTGTCCATGAGCGCCACCCCCGTGTCGAGCACCGCCCCCTGGCTCACCATCGTTGGGATCGGCGAGGATGGGCGGGCGGGCCTGAGCTCCACCGCCGCAGCCGCCCTCGATGCGGCGGAGGTGATTTATGGCGGAGCCCGCCATTTCGCCCTCGGGGCACCGTTGAGGGCCGAGACGCGGGTCTGGCCGCGCCCGATCTCCGACGCTTATCCCGGCCTCCTCGCTCGGCGCGGACGGCCCACCTGCATTCTCGCCACCGGCGACCCGTTCCATTACGGCATCGGCGCAGAGATCGCGCGGCTGCTGCCGTCGGCCGAGATGTGCGTGTTCCCCCACCCCTCCGCCTTCAGCCTCGCGGCGGCGCGCCTCGGCTGGCCGCTGGCCGAGACCACCTGCCTCACCCTGCACGGGCGGGCATTGGAGCGGATCGTACCCCACCTCCAGCCCGGCGCCCGCCTCCTCGTCCTGACCTGGGACGAGACGACGCCGGAGGCCGTCGCCGCCCTGCTCACGGACCGCGGTTTCGGCGCCTCTCGCCTCGTCGTCCTCGAAGCCATGGGTGGCCCGCGCGAGCGCCGCCTCGAAGCAAGGGCCGATGCGTTCTTCCTCACCGGGATCGATCCGCTCAACACCCTGGCGGTGGAGGTGGTGGCCGATGCCGACGCGCGCATCGTCTCCCTGAGCCCCGGCCTCGACGATATCTGGTTCGAGAATGACGGCCAGCTCACCAAGGCCGATATTCGCGCCGTGACCCTCGCCGCGCTGCGACCCCGCGCCGGCCAGCGCCTCTGGGACATCGGCGCCGGAGCCGGCTCGATCTCCATCGAGTGGATGCTGCGCGGTTCCAGCCTGCGCTCGCTGGCCATCGAGGCGAACCCGGCCCGTGCGGCGCGGATCGCCCGCAACGCCGCCCGCCTCGGTGTACCGGACCTACGCGTGGTCGAGGGCGAGGCGCCCGCCGCCCTGGAAGGGCTCGAGCGGCCGGACGCGATCTTCATCGGCGGCGGCGTAGCGCGGCTTGGCGTGCTCGACCACGCCGTCGATGCCCTCAGGCCCGGGGGCCGGCTGGTCGCCAACGTCGTCACCCTTGAGGGCGAGGCGGTCCTGCTTGGCGCCTTCGTCCGTCTTGGCGGACAGCTGAAGCGGCTATCGGTGGCCCATGCCGACCCGGTCGGCCGTCTCCACGGCTGGCGCGCCGCAATGCCGGTGACGCAATGGGTGTGGACGAAGCGGTGACGGGCGGCTGGGCGGTGCCTGACGCGCTTCCCCTCCCCCTTGTGGGGAGGAGGGGCCCGCGACTTGTCTGACGATGATCCGGCCCTTCGAGATACGTGGGCAACCCGTCTCATCGTAGCCGGCATCGGCTTCCGGCATGGCGCCATGCCCGACGAGATCGTCGCCCTGATCCACCGCGCGCTTGCTGAAAGCGGCCATGTGCCGGACCGGCTCGGCGCGATCGCCACCGCTGAAGACCGCGCGAATGAACCGTCGATCGTCGAGGCCGCCGCTGTGTTCGGCCTCGCGCCCGTCGGACTATCACCCGCCGAGATGATCGCAGTCGATGGGCGCGTACCCACCCGCTCGGGCCGGATCGAGGCGAGCCGGGGGGTCGGATCGGTGGCGGAAGCCGCCGCTTTGGCCGTGGCCGGCGAGGGCGGAACCCTCATTCTGCCGCGCATCGCGTCACCAGCGGTGACATGCGCCCTTGCGCTTCCCGCGTATTTCGCCACTCAAGCGGGATGACCGTACATTTCATCGGCGCCGGCCCCGGTGCGGCCGACCTCATCACGATCCGCGGGCGCGATCTCATCGCGCGCTGCCCCGTCTGCCTCTATGCCGGTTCGCTGGTGGCGCCGGAGATCCTGTCCTGGTGCCCGTCCGACGCCCGCATCGTCGACACCGCCCCCCTCGACCTCGACGCGATCGTGGCCGAAATCACCGCCGCGCACGAGGCCGGGAAGGATGTGGCGCGGCTGCATTCGGGCGACCTCTCGATCTGGAGCGCCCTGGCCGAACAGACCCGCCGCCTCGACCGGCTCGGCATTCCCTACACGGTGACACCGGGCGTGCCGTCTTTCGCCGCCGCCGCCGCCCTGCTCCGGCGCGAACTCACCGTGCCGGGCCTAGCCCAGTCGGTGGTCCTCACCCGGACCTCCGGCCGCGCCAGCGCCATGCCTGAGCGCGAAACGCTCCAAGCCTTCGCCGCCACCGGCGCGACCCTGGCCCTGCACCTCTCCATCCACGTGATCGAGACCGTGGTGACCGAGCTTGTGCCGTTCTACGGGGCGGATTGCGCCGCCGCCGTGGTGTTCCGGGCCACTTGGCCGGACGAACGCGTCATCTCAGGTACCCTCGCCACCATCGCGGAGGATGTGCGCGCCGCCGGTCTCGAGCGGACGGCGCTGATCCTCGTCGGCCCGGCCCTCGCGGCCAGCGAGTTCCGCGAGAGCGCGCTCTACTCCACCGATTACGACCGGCGCTTCCGTCCCACGGGGCAGCCGGCCCCCGGAGTCGAGTCATGACGAAGACGGACCGATCGCATCCGCCCGGCCTACTCGTTGCCGCCCCACGGTCGAGCTCGGGCAAGACCACCGTGACGCTGGCATTGATGCGGGCGCTCGCCCGGCGCGGCCTCGCCGTGCGCGGCGCCAAATGCGGGCCGGACTATATCGACCCGGCCTTTCACCAGGCCGCCACGGGCTATCCCAGCGTCAATCTCGACAGCTTCGCCATGCCGGATGCCATGCTCGATTCGGTGGCGGCGATGGCGGGCCATGGCGCTGATATCGTCATCGCCGAAGGCTCCATGGGCTTGTTCGACGGCATCGTCGCCAGCGAAGGCCGAACCGGAGCCAATGCCGACATCGCCGCCCGCTACGGCTGGCCGGTGCTCCTCGTCGTGGACGTCTCGGGGGCCGCCCAATCGGCCGCCGCCGTGGCACTCGGCTGCGCCCGCTACGATCCCCGCATCCGCATCGCCGGCGTCGTGCTGAACAAGGTCGCCAGCGCCCGCCATCGGCGTCTGGTCGAGGCCGGACTCGCGCGGGTCGGCATCCCGATCCTCGGAGTGCTCATGCGCGACGCGACCCTCGCCCTGCCCGAGCGTCATCTCGGTCTGGTGCAGGCCCGCGAAACGGGAGACCTCGCCGCGCGGCTCGACCGCCTCGCCGATCTGGCGGAGGCGAGCCTCGATCTCGACGCCATCTTCGCAGCCGCGTCGGGACGCCTGCCGGACGTGTCGGATGCCGCCTTGCCCCCTCCTCCGGGACAGCGCATCGCCATCGCATCGGATGAGGCCTTCTCGTTTCTCTATCCGCATATGGAGGCGGGCTGGCGCGCGGCGGGCGCCGAACTGGTCGCCTTCTCACCCCTCGCCGACGAGGCGCCCCCGGAGGGCTGCGACGCCTGCTGGCTACCGGGCGGATATCCTGAGCTTCATGCCGGGAAACTGGCAGCGGCGGGCCGGTTCCTGAACGGCCTCCGGAGCTTTGCCAAACGCAATCCCGTCCATGGCGAGTGCGGCGGCTACATGGTCCTCGGACGCAGCCTGGAAGACGCGGCCGGCGTCACGCATGCGATGGCGGATCTGCTTCCGGTCGCGACCTCCTACAAGGTGCGGCGACTGCATCTGGGCTACCGAGTGGCGACGCTCGTCGGCGACGGCGCCCTCGGAAGAGCGGGTTCACGCCTCGTTGGCCACGAGTTTCACTATGCGAGCGAGCTCACACCTCCACCGGGCGAAGACATCGCCTTAGCGGCGGTGACCGACGCGGAAGGCGTTTCGCAAGCGATGGCCGGCCACCGATGCGGTCGCGTGTCCGGAAGTTTCTTCCATCTCATTGGATGATGTAAAAACGTTCAAACAGCTACGGGGAGCTCTGAACGTTTTCCCATCTTTGCTGCGGTCCGGACGAGTGCCAGAACATCACGCCGAAGCTGGTCGTCCTCAATGGACGCGTAGGCTTGAAGAAGCTCGATCGCCCCATGAGCGCTCAGGAAGCCGAACACTTCGGATTGCGTTCCGCCCGCATCGTCTTCCTCGAAGAACGCCGAGACCGGAACCTCCAGAAGGCGGGAAATCTCGCGGAGACGCCCGGCACCGACCCGGTTCTGCCCCTTTTCGTACTTCTGGACCTGTTGGAACGTTACGCCAACGGCGGTTCCGAGCGCGGTCTGGCTCAGGCCACGGGCCTTACGCAAGGCGGTGATTCGCAACCCAACTAGGCGGTCGACGTCGGTGGTTTGCTTGGGCATCATCACTCGTTTCACTGCTCAATACGGTCTTGGCCGGCTGTTTCGATCCCCAACCAAGTCGCCATCTGCCACGCGACTCATTCGGAAGGGTTAAGGGTCACACGAATGTGAGTCTATCATCTTCACGGTCCGCCCCCGGAGGGCCGGCAATGTCCTGGAACATCCAAAGAACACCATCGGTACGATAGGATCAAGCATGCGCGAAAACAGCTTGACCACAAATGAGGCAAGGATGGCAAGAGTGACCGCAAATTTGCCCATGCAAACGACGCTCGCCCAGTGAAGCCCCGATGCAAACGAAATGAATCCGCTCTTCTAACTCGTAATGCTAATGACGCAAAAAACACTATTTCGATGAAAATTAATCGTTTTCATATTATTTTTTAATCCGCCTCATAAGGCCTAGGATAACCCCCAGGCGGCCGGTCGACCCTCGGACTGGCCTGACGAAGAAGGTTCTCGATGTTCATCGCTATGAATCGATTCAAGGTCGTCCCCGACGCAACGGAAGAATTCGAACAGGTCTGGCTCGGTCGTGATAGCCAACTTGGCGAAATGGAAGGCTTCGTAGAGTTCCAGCTGCTTCGCGGCCCAGCCTTTGAAGACCATGTCCTTTATGCATCCCATACCGTTTGGGCCTCCAAATCGGCTTTTGAAGCCTGGACCCGGTCAGAGCAGTTTCGAAAGGCGCATAGCCGGGCACCCTCGACGAAACCTCTCTATCTCGGCCATCCCCAATTCGAGGGCTTCGAGCCCATCCAGACCTTGGCCAAGACGGAGGACGGATCCTCGTCCCGGACACATCCCGAAACCGTCGCCTGATCGCCCTCCCTCGCTGCTGCATCCTCCGGCTCACGCGGTCTGAAGTATATGGTGCACCAGTACGCGACGGGTAGGTCTGCCAGACCTTGCATGCACCTCCTTCGCTTGGCCAAGGTAAAGCTGCATCGCGCGGCAGGCGCTGCAATCGCCTGCCGGCCCATCTGTATCGGCGGTAATCCGCTTTCGGGGCTGCGCGAGTTGGTCCTGCCGTCGACAAAGCGGTCTTCCGGCTTCGCAGGATGAGTTTTTTACTTGGAAGCCGCCGTTCAGGTCGATGAGACCACCCAAATGCCGGATCGGCGCGAGGGAAGTATCGAGGCCGAGCGAGCCTTGGTCGCAGGACAATTCCTTAAGTGACCGCCCCTCCGGGCGAGGCGGCAGTTCCGGCACGGCGCCACCGGGTCCGAGCTTTGCGGACCTGGCAGAGATAAGGTTGGCCGGACGGGATACTGACCCGTTCTGGCACGATCCTGGTCTCCCTTCGGTACACGGCGTCCCAGATGTTCCAGCAACGTCTTCCCGAAATCTACGAGAGCCTGCCCTCGGCTCAGAGCGCCCGGCGTGATGCCTGGGCGGCGGTCCTTCCGCGACGGTGGGGAGGTACGCTCCGGTTCGGCCTGTCCATGGCGTTAGCCGCCTCCGACCTCGCGGCGATCATCGTCACCGCCTATCTGGTGGAGGCGATCTACTACGAGTTCGCGTTCGACCAGCAGATCACCACGGGAATGACCGGGAGCTTCCAGCTGGGGGCCCTGGTGGCTGTCTTCGTACTTCTGACCAATCTCGTTCGTGACGAGTACAGGATCGAGACCCAGCTCACCCAAGGCCCTCATCGCCGCCGCATGGCGAGCCTCTGGCTGGCCGCCTGGGCGATCGTTCTCGTCGTCGGCTTCGCGACCAAGACCACGACCGAGTTCTCGCGCGCCACGGCCATCGGTTTCTTCCTGGCTGGTCTGCCGGCCCTCTACCTGTCCCGTCTCGTCGTCGTGGGCCTGATCCGGCAGACCACGAGCCCGAGCTCACCGTCGATCAATCGCATCCATCTCGTCGGCTTCGAAGATGACATCGCCAGCTTCCACGCCAATAACGACGCAGAAGCCCTGAACCTGCGCGTGGTCGGAACCAGCTACCTGCGGCGGGTCGATCCACGCGAGGACGCCTCGGTGCGCCAGAGCCAGATGGCGGAGGATCTCGACCTCGCGGTGTCGGTGGTGCGCTTCCTGCGGCCCGACGACGTCTTCATTCTGGTTCCCTGGACGGATGCGGCGGATATCGAGCGTTGCACCGAGGCGTTCCTGCGCGTGCCGGCCGCCCTTCACCTACGTCCCGGCTCGGTGATGGACCGTTTCCCTGATCTCAAGCTCGCGCGGGTCGGGCGGCTGTCGGGCATCAATATCGGGCGCCGGCCGCTCAGCTTCACCGAGATCGCTTTGAAACGCGGCCTCGACATGGTCCTCGCCGCCATCGCGCTGCTCCTGCTCGCACCGCTGCTGGCGTCCATTGCCCTGCTGATCAAGCTCGACAGCCCCGGGCCGGTCTTCTTTCGCCAGCGCCGCTACGGCTTCAACCAGCAGGCGTTCGGCGTGTTCAAGTTCCGCAGTATGAAGACGGAGCAGAACGCCGTCTTCCGACAGGCGACCCGCCACGATTCACGGATCACCCGGATCGGCGCCATCCTTCGCCGGACGAACCTCGATGAATTGCCCCAGCTCATCAATGTCCTGATGGGGGAGATGTCCCTGGTGGGTCCGCGTCCTCACGCCCTCGCCCACGATCGCAGCTTCGAGCGGCGGATCGCCCAATATGCCCGTCGCCACAACGTGATGCCCGGCATCACCGGCTGGGCACAGGTGAACGGTCTGCGCGGCGAGACCCTGACCGATCTCGACATGGAGCGGCGTGTGAACCACGACCTGCATTACATCGACAATTGGTCGGTCTGGCTCGACATCCAGATCATGATCCAGACGGTCGTCTCGCGCAGGGCCTATCGCAACGCCCGCTGAGCCCCATGCATCGGGTCGCTATGGGCTCGGCTCACGACCGGAGCAGGAACCGCACTCGCCCTCGACTTCGAGGATTCGGCTCGACGGCTTGAAGCCGGCCTTCGCCAACGTCCTGTCGAGTTGGTCATCCACTTCCGGCGAGGTCGTCTCGTCGATGCTGCCGCAGGTCCGGCAGATCAGGAAGACGAGCCCGGCACCGTCCCCGTGCTGGTGGCCGCAGGAGACGAAAGCGTTGCGGCTGGCGATGCGGTGGACGAGGCCGTTCTCGGTGAGAAAATCGAGGGCACGGTACACCGAGACCGCGGCGACCCGGCGCCCCTGCCCGCTGAGACGCTCCGCGATGTCATAGGCGCCGAGCGGCTTCGCCTCGGACGCCACCGCCTCGAGGACGTCCCGCCGCAGCCGCGTGAATTGCAGGTCGCGCTCGGCGCAGAGACGCTCCGCCCGTGCGAGCGTGTCCGTGGCGTTGCCGCAGCAGGCGGCATGCTCGTGGACGGCACTATGGTCGTGCACGCCATCCTCCCCTGATCGCCGGTCGATATGGTCCGGCACGTTGAACTGATGCGATGTTACAGTGTATCAGCACCAGAGATAGTTCGCCGCCCCCGTTCGGACAAATCTGGCCCTTTCCTGGTACCCGAACCGCTGTGACGCGTCCTCCCCAGATCAAACCCTCCCCCCGTCGTTCCCTGTTCCAGGCCGGGGCCGCCTCGCGACTGGTCCTCGCCGCGATCCTGTCCGGGCTGGTCTGGGGGGCGATCGTCTGGGCCATGGGATAACGATGACACACGCCCCCGCTCCGCCCGGCGCCATCGCCTTGCGTGGTTTGACGCTCGGCTACGATCGCCATCCCGCCGTGCATCATCTGGACGGGATTATTCCCGCCGGAGCCCTTCTCGCGCTTGTCGGTCCCAACGGCGCGGGAAAATCGACCCTGCTCAAGGGGATCGTCGGTGAAATCCGCTGCCTCGACGGACGGATCGACCGGCCCGGTGGTGTTGATGCCATCGCCTACCTGCCCCAGGCCGGCGAGATCGACCGCAGCTTTCCGTTGAGCGTCCTCGATCTGGTGGCGATGGGACGCTGGCGGCGCCTCGGCTTCTGGCGCAGCGCGCTCCCTGACCGCCGGACGCTGGTCAGCGCCCTCTCGGCCGTGGGCCTCCTCGGCTTCGAGGACCGGCTGATCGGCACCCTGTCCGGCGGTCAGTTCCAGCGCGCCCTGTTCGCGCGGCTCATCGTCCAAGACGCTCGCATCATCCTCCTCGACGAGCCGTTCACCGGGATCGACGGGCGCACCACGGCCGATCTGATCGCCCTGATCCGCGGATGGCATGGGGAGGGACGCACCATCGTCGCGGCCCTGCACGACCTGCATCAGGTCAAGGCACATTTTCCAACGACGCTGCTACTGGCCCGCGAGCCGGTGGCCTGGGGCGCCACGGAGACGGTGCTGACCCGGGAGAATCTCGCGCGCGCGCAGGCCCTGTCCGAGGCCTGGGACGAGGACGCCGCCATATGCGGGCGCGGCGACGGGCATCACCACGCACCACCCCCTTCCGAAGGCGGGGACCTGCATGATCACGCTCACGATCATCCCCATGGTCACGCGCACGATCATCGCCACGACCACGGACACGCCGCGTGATCGATCTCCTGTTCGGTCCCTTCATCGAGTTCGGCTTCATGCGCCGGGCGCTGGCCGGCTGCTTCGCCCTCTCTCTGTCGGCCCCACCGGTGGGGGTCTTCCTCATGCTGCGGCGCATGAGCCTGATGAGCGACGCCATGAGCCACGCGATCCTGCCGGGGGCGGCGGTGGGCTTCCTCGTTGCCGGCCTGTCCCTGCCGGCCATGACCATCGGGGGCCTCGCCGCCGGTCTGTTCGTGGCACTGCTCGCCGGCATCGTCACCCGGACGACCTCGATCAAGGAAGATGCGAGTCTCGCCGCCTTCTACCTGATCTCCCTGGCGGCCGGCGTGCTGCTCGTCTCTCTGCGCGGATCGCAGATCGATCTCCTGCACATCCTGTTCGGGACGGTGCTGGCCCTCGACGATCCGGCGCTCATGCTCCTCGGCGGGATCGCCACGGTGACGCTGTTCGCCCTCGCCGCGCTCTACCGCCCCCTCGTCATGGAATGTGTCGACCCGCTGTTCCTGCGCACGGTCAGCCGTGCCGGCGGGCCGGTGCATTACGCCTTCCTCGGCCTCGTGGTGATGAACCTGGTGGGGGGCTTCCAGGCCCTCGGTACGCTGCTCGCGGTGGGACTGATGCTGCTGCCGGCGATCACCGCGCGGTTCTGGGCGGCCGACCTGTCGGGCCTGATCCCCATGGCGATGGTGGTGGCGATGGTGTCGAGCTTTGCCGGACTCACCGCCTCGTATCGCGCCGACCTGCCCACAGGGCCTGCGATCGTGCTGGCGGCGGGAAGTCTCTACCTCGTCTCGCTCCTGTTCGGACCGAGGGGCGGCCTCGTCTGGCGCTTGTTCAAGCCGCGCCACCTCGAAGGCTAGCACCGGACCTCCCTGATCCCAACCGTGGGTCGGGGTCAGGGATACCTGGTCAAAGTCTACACGCTGAAGAGGCTCATGAGGCCCGAGACGATAGCGTAGACGAAGCCGGCGTTCAGAAGCACGCCGACGGCACCGACGCCGAGACCCATGACGACCAGCAGGCCATCCCGCTCGACGAGGCCAAGGCCGACGAGGCAAATGGCCAGACCGAGGGGGATCTGTCCCACAAGAGGCGCTGCCACGACCAGCGCCAGGGACAGGGTGAGAAGGATCAGCCCCACCGTCCGCATGCCAAGCCCGGTCTCGAACAGGCTCATGCGCGGACGCGACCAGCGTTCCAGGCGCCGCAGCAGCGGCACCGCGCGCTTGGCGGCACGCTCAACGTCGCTCTGGGCGATCGAGCGGCTCAGGAGGGCGCGGGGCAGCCAAGGCGACGACATCCCCGCCGTGATCTGAACGGCCACGAGCAACAGCAGCAGGCCGCAGACCAGGGGGATCGGAGGCGGCATCGGCAGGCAATTTGGCAGGCCGAGGATGACGATGAGCAGGGCGAAGGCACGGTCCTTCAGCACCGCGACGATGTCGCCGATGGTCAAGCGATCCGTCTCCTGTGCCGCGAGCACCGTGAGAACTTCGGACGTTCGAGCAGCTGGTGACAAGAAACTCGGCCTTTGGCGACGGTCCTGCCGCGGGCTCTATCCTAGTCCCCGCCCGACGCCAACCGAATCAGCTTTGACCTCCATGCGGCATCGCGGGTCCACCATTGCCGATACGGACGGAACATACCGGCAGATCGAACACGGACGCCCCACAACCTAAAATCAAGCAAACACATCCTGAAGTTTTATCAAATAGAACAAAAGCAAAACGGCGCCTGTTCCCGAATCGTATTGGGCGGTCTATGCGCACGACCCACAGTCCAATATTCACGAACCAGTACAACTTCTCATAGGATGTCGTACATTTGTCCTCCGGTAATACGGAGCGAGAAGGGACGTGGGACGACCGGCCAGATCGACGAGACGGTCACTGCATTCGGCTCATCCGATACTCATGTGCTGCGCCGCACTCTGCTGTGGCCTCGTCTCGAACCCGGCTCAATCGGAAGAGGGCTCGATCTCGGCACTGATCTTCGACAGCCTTGATGCCGGAGCATCCCCCTTCATCACGGCGGGCGCGAAGATCACGTTCGACGGGCGCGATCGGGACGGTTTCGCTATCCTCGCGAGCGGCGGCGCAGGGGCGAGGGCCGAACGCGGCCCGACGATACGGGGCATTTCCACGGATCAGACGCGCCTTACGGCGCTCGGAGCTGTGCTCGCCGGATACCAATGGTTCCGCGATTGGGGCGTGGTCGCCGCTTTCGCTGGTCCGGAGGGAAGCATCGAAGTGGAGCGGAACGTCGTCGGCACGCTGGTTCTGCCCGACCGCTACGGCATCAGGCTGCACGGGGAGGTCTGGGCGCGGCCGACGCAAACCACTCTTCTCACCGCCACTGCGATCCTCGGCTCGACGCGCCAGAGCGCCTGGGGCCGGCTCGCCTGGGGTCATGGCCTGTGGGGGACCTATCTCGGCCCGGAGGCTACCTTCTATCTGGATGGAAGCGGCTACTCGAAGTTCGGGATCGGTGTCCACGCCACCGACTTTCGCATCGGCGACGTGAGTTTCCGCGCCTCGCTCGGCTACCAGACCGAAACCGATGGCGGGGGAAGCCCCTATGTCACCCTGGCCGTCTGGCAGCCCTGGTGAGTTTCAGGGCGGGGCGGGACGCATTTCCGGGCCGGCCAGGAAGCGGGCCGCGTCAGTCGTGATCTCCTCCCGTCGCTGCTCGCCCAATCCGTCGAGGGTACGGTAGGGCATGGCCATCCTCGGGTTCCCCGCCAGGCGATCCGCATTCTCGATGAGGAAGTTCCAGTAGAGGTAGTTGAACGGGCAGGCACTTTCGCCGGACTTGGCAGCGACGTCGTAGGTGCAGCCCCGGCAGTAATCCGACATCCGGTTGATGTAGGCGCCCGAGGCCGCATACGGTTTCGAGCCCATGACGCCGCCATCCGCCCACAGGACCATGCCGTGGACGTTGGGCAACTCCACCCATTCGTAGGCATCGGCATAGACCACGAGATACCATTCCTCCACCTGCGCCGGTTCGATCCCGGCCAGCAGGGCGAAATTGCCAGTCACCATCAGCCGCTGGATGTGATGGGCGTAGGCATGGGCCCGCGTCTCGGCGATGCATTGCGCGAGGCAGTTCATGCGCGTCTCGCCCGACCAGTAGAACCAGGGCAGATCACGCTTGGCGCCGAGGGTGTTGGTCTCGGCATAGGCCGGCATCCTGGCCCAGTAGAGCCCCCGGACGTATTCGCGCCATCCGAGGATCTGGCGGATGAAGCCCTCGACGCAGTTGAGCGGCGCTGCTCCCTCGTCATAGGCGCGGGCCGCTTCCCGGCAGACCTCCCCCGCCGTGAGCAGGCCCGCATTCAGTGCCGGCGAGATCAGCGCATGGTAGAGAAACGGCGCGCCCGACTTCATCGCATCCTGGTAGTCGCCGAAACGCGGAAGACACTCGGCCAGGAAGTGCTTCAGAGCGACGACGGCGTCGGCGCGGGTGACGGGCCAGCGGAAGGCATCGAGATCGCCGAAATGCCCGGCGAACCTGTCCGCGACCAGGGCGATGACCTCGGACGTGATCGCATCGGGCGCGAAGCCCGGGCGTTCCGGGGGGCGGTGCCCGCGTGGCAATTTCTTCCGGTTGTCGTGGTCGAAGTTCCACTGGCCGCCGATCGGCTCACCGTCCTTCATCAGGAGGCCGGTGCGCTTTCTCATGCCGCGATAGAACGTCTCCATCCGCAGGGCGTGCCGTCCCTCGGCCCAGCGCGCGAAATCCGAGCGCGGGCAGAGGAAACGGTTGTCCTCGCGGATCTCGACGGGCATCGGCAGATCATCACGCCATCCCTGCATCATCTCCCAGACGCGCCACTCGCCGGGCTCGGTGACGACGATCCTGTCGGGTTCGTGCCGCGCGACCGCTCGCTGGAGTTCTCCGGTGAACGAGCCAGTATTGCCCGGCGCATCGAGGCGCACATAGTCGACGGTGATGCCCTCGGCCTCCAGATCGGCCGCGAAATGGCGCATGGCCGAAAACAGGAAAGCGATCTTCTGCTTGTGGTGGCGGACATAGGTCGCCTCCTCCCACACCTCGACCATGAGAACGGTGTCGGAGTGCGGGTCGAGATCGGTGAGCGAAGAAACGCGGCGGTGAAGCTGATCGCCGAGGACGAAGCGGAGCGTGCGTTGGCGGGTCACCCCTTCGTACGCAGGGCCGAGCGACCGCCATCCGCGCCGATGATCTGGCCGGTGATCCACCCGGCTTCCGCCGAGACGAGGAAGGCGGCGAGCGCACCGATATCGTCCGGCGTGCCCAGGCGCTGGAGGGCGTGCATGGATGCGATCCCGGCGGCCAGCGTCTCGTTGCCGGTGATCGCGGCGGCGAGCGGCGTGCGCGTCAGCGAGGGGGCGACGACGTTGATCCGGATCTGAGGGCTGAGTTCGGCGGCGAGGGACAGGGCGAGACCCTCGACCGCCCCCTTCGCCATGGCGACCGAGGCATGGGCCGGAAAGCCCTGTGCCACCGCCACGGTGGAGAACAGGACGACGCCGGCTCCTGTCTCGCCCGCACCAGCTTTCAGCGCCGGCGCCGCGGCCTGGAGAGCGAGAAGAGCGCCGAGGGCGTTGAGCTTGAAATCCGTCACCGCGTCGTCGGCGGTCAGCTTCGCCAGCGGCTTCAGGTTGATCGTCCCGACCGCGTAGACGAGGCCTGCGAGCGAACCGCCCGCTTCCTGCGTAACCGTGGTGAAATGGGCGGGGTCAGTGACGTCGCCGGCCGTGAAGGTCGTGTCTCCCAGACGGGCGGCGGCGTCTTCGAGGCGCTGGGGATCCCGTGCTGCGAGATGGAGCGGGATACCGCGCTTACGCAGGGCCTGCGCCGTGGCCATGCCGATGCCGCCGGTTCCGCCGTAGATCACAACCCGGTTCATGACCGCTCCCATTCCCTGCCGGATCGGTTAGGTAAGGCGGATCATGCTGCCGTGGAGCCTGTGAGGCCCCATCCGTAGAGTCGCACGTCTCGCAACCACGCCCCGGGGATGTTCATGAAGTTTGCCTTCGCCGGCATCGATTTCCTCGGAGGCGTTTTCGAAGCGCTGGTGGAAGCCGGATGGACTCCGATCAAGCTGTTCACCCGGCCCTGCGACGGGCTCTACGATCACAACGAGGCGGTCGTGGCCCAGAGCCGCCGACATCGCATCCCGATGCAGCTTTCCCGGATCAAGCTCGCGGATCTCGATGCCCTGACGCAGACCCACGGGACGGACTGGGCCTTGGTGGTGGCCGGTTACCCCTGGCTTATCAAGGGCTGGCGCAACCGGGCCGCCTACGCCCTGAACTTCCATCCCTCGCCCCTGCCGGTGGGGCGCGGCCCCTATCCCCTGTTCAAGGCGATCACCGATGCACGCGACAACTGGGGCGTGACTGCGCATGTGCTGGCCGAGGAGGGGTTCGATACCGGCGACATCCTCGCGCAGGAGACCTTCGCGATGGCGCCGCAGGAGACCCATGAGACTCTGCTGGCCCGATGCCAGATCGCCGCCCGGCGGCTCGCCTCGGGACCGATCGCGCGTGACCTGCCGGCGCGCTGGCAGGCGGCCCAGCCCCAGGGCGAAGGCTCCTACTGGGCCCGTGCCACCGATGCGGACAGGACCCTCGATTTCCGCACCGACGTCGAGGCGATCCTGCGGCGGATGCGGGCCTTCGGCACCATCGAGACGATTGCGCGGCTGGGCGACAACTCCATCTTCGTGGCGGCGGCGGAGGGCTGGCGCGAGCCGCACCGCCATGCGCCGGGAACGATCGTTCACCGCTACCGCCGCCACGTGGTGATCGCCGCGCGCGACGGCTTCATCCAGATCACCCGCTGGAGCCCGGTCGCCGTCGCGGATGTCGGGCAACTCGGGCGATAGGACTAAATTCCCATGTCGCGCATGCGCAAGAAGGCGGATCTGCCCACCAAGGTCTGCGCCGCCTGCGGCAAGCCCTTCGCTTGGCGCAAGAAATGGGAACGTGTCTGGGACGAGGTCCGCTACTGTTCCGACCGGTGCCGGAACGAGGCGAAGCGGTCGGGCAAGGCCTCCTGATCAAGCACCGGCGGCAGCGATCAGGGCCGCCTGCGTATCGATGTCGAAGGTGACGGCGGCATCCATCTCCCATTCGACGACGTCCGTCCGCGCCGCGAGGAGACGGCCGGCACCCTGGTCACCGGTGAGCGAGGCCAGGTCGGGTGCGAGGAGCGCGCGATTCAACAGAACCGGGTTTCCGCGCACGCCGCGATGGACCGGGACAATGGCGGCGGGCACCGGATCGGCAGCCAGGAAAGCGGCGGCCAGGGTGGCGAGGTGGGACGGCCGGACACGCGGCATGTCCCCCAGCATGACGATGATTCCATCGGGATCCGGCAGGGCGTCGAGACCGCACCGCAGGGAGGTCGACAGCCCGTCCGCATAGGCCGGGTTGTCGATGAACCGCAGGTCGAGGCCGGCGAGTGCCTGCCGGATTGCTGCGCCATGCGCGCCAATTACGACCGCCACGGGCCCGAGTTTCGCCGCGACCGCTGACTCGGCCGCGTGGCGCACGAGTGGCTTGCCGTCGAGGGTGCCGAGCATCTTCGACGCTTGGCCGAAACGCGTCCCCCGCCCGGCGGCGAGGAGGACGATGCCGATCCGATCAGACATCGTCCGCCATGCCCTCGTCCAGCGCGCTTTCCTCGCCTGATCTAGGCTGCGGACGGGACACGATCTCCATGAGCAGGCCTCCGACACCGAGCCCGACGATATCGGCCCGGCTGACGACGAGGCCGGCGAGGAGGCGGTGGAGAATCCAGTCGAACCCGTTCTCTGCGGGCGAGCGCGCGCATCCCGGCGCACCGATGACCGGGACGTCGTCGATACGGCCGACCAGAAGCAGGTTGCCGGGATCGACGGGCATGCCGAAATGCTCCACCTCACCGCCCGCCGCCTCGATACCGGCGGGGATGACGTCGCGCCGGTCGGCGATGGCCGAAGCGCCGAACACCACGACGAGATCGGCCTCGTCGCGGGCGACGGTCTGGCGAAGGGCGGCGGCCATGGCGCCAGCCTCGTGCGACACCCGGATATCCGAGACGATCCCGGCCCCGGTCGGCGCCAGCCGGCGCTCGAGGTTGCGCAGGGTCTTGGCGATGGTGGTCTCCTTCAGCCCCGGCAACAGGGTCGAGACGACGCCGACCCGGCGGCGGCGATAGGGGATGACGGTCAGTGCCTCGGGCGTCGCGATCCCACACGCGCGCTCAAGGGCGGAAGCCGAGACGGCGTAGGGGATGATCTTGACCGTCGCCACCATCTCGCCGGGGATGACAGGCCGGAAAGGCGACAGGGTCGCCAGCGTGATCGCCTCGTCCACCCCGTTCACGGCGTCGATGACGGCGCGGTCGATCATCAGAAGGCCCGGCACCTCCGCGTGGAGATTGCAGCGTCCCGTGAAAGCGGGACTTGCCGAAAGGCCAGCCCCCGCGACCCGGCCGGCGAGGCGGGCAGCGGCCTCGTCCTCGCCGACATCGCCCGCCTCAAGGGTCACCGCCACCACACTGTCGAGGCCGGCCTCACCGAGACGGCGCGCATCCTCACTCCCGATCGGCCGCCCCTTGCGGACGATCACATCGTCGGCCCGCAGAGTATGGGCCGCGATGAGCCCCGCGGCTTGCGAGATCGCGACCGAACCGAACTTCAAGCGGGAACTCCGGGTTTGGTAGCGCGCGGATCGGCGCCGCGCAGGGTGGAGACGACCTGCGCCAAGATGGAGACGGCGATCTCGGCCGGGCTCACGGCACCGATATCGAGGCCGATCGGCGCCTCGATCCGCCCGATCTGTTCCGACGAGAACCCCGCCTGCGACAAGCGTTCGACCCGCGCGGCATGGGTCTTCCGCGAGCCGAGGGCGCCCACATAGAAGCACTCGGCCTTCAGGGCCGCGATCAGCGCGGGATCGTCGATCTTCGGATCGTGGGTCAGGGCGGCGACGGCACAATAGCGGTCGAGGGGCGGCACGGGTCCGGCCAGGGCTTCGTCCGGCCAGAGCGGCACGAGGGAAACCTCAGGAAAACGCTCGGGGGTGGCGAAGGCCGTTCGCGGGTCGATGACGCTCACCGAAAGGTCGATCGACGCCGCCATCGGGCACAAAGCCTGACTGATATGCACTGCCCCGATGAGGACGAGCCGGACCTTGGGAGCCTGGACTGTGAGGAAGAGCTGCCGCCCCTCCACCTCGACGAGGCCGCTCTTTCCCGAGGCGAGGCGCCGCGCCAGGATATCAGCGAGGGGATCGGCCGGGATCTCGGCCTCGCGGACCACACGCTGGCTGCCGTCATCGAGGTCGGTGACGAGCAGCGCGGCGCGGCGCGCGGCGCGCTCGACATTGAGGGCACGGAGAGAATCGAGTTGCATGGCGCCGCTTCAGTCGATGCGTTCGACGAAGACGCGGATGCGCCCGCCGCAGGACAATCCCACCCGCCAGGCGGTCTCGTCGGCAACGCCGAACTCGATCACCCGCGGCCGTCCATCGGAGATGGCATCCAGTGCCTCGGTGATGACGGCCCCCTCGACGCAGCCGCCAGAGACCGAGCCGAGGAAGTTTCCGCCCTCGTCGACGACGAGGTGGCTGCCGACCGGGCGAGGCGCGGAGCCCCAGGTCTCGACGACGGTGGCAAGCGCCACGCCGCGCCCGCTACGGCGCCACGACTCGGCCGCGTTGAGGATATCGGTTTCGGTGGAGAGCATGGGACACTCCGCGCGCTGCGCGTCTTCGAGCATGACGGCACTCACGCAACGCCGCCTCGGGGAGATAAGCTCCGGCGCGGATGGCACAATGCGGAGGCGAAGCCCATGCCATGCCTGCCGGACGTCCCATCTCCGAAACGTGCGGACAAGCACGGAGGAGGCGTCTCGTCGCCCGGGCGCACACGCGCTTCAGGCCGCGCCAAATCCGCTGGCGCGCGCTATGAAGATCGGGCCCTCTACTCGCCAATCCTCCGGGCCCCGTTCCATGAGACCCTTTCTCCCCTCGGCCGCCGTAGCGATCCTCGCTGTGCTTGCCCTCTCACCCTCCGGCGCCGGGGCGCAGAACGCCGCGCAGGCGCCGATCCGGATCGGGCTCTCGCTTCCCCTGACCGGGCCTGACGCCGCCTTCGGGCAGGGCCTCCGGGCAGGGGCCGAACAAGCGGTGGCGGATCTCAACCGCGCGACGGGAGCCCCGGGCCGGAAGCTTGCTCTCGTCGTTGCCGACGATGCCGGCGACGGCAAGCAGGGGCTGGCCGTCGCGCGGAAATTCGCCGCCGATCGCGTGCCCCTCGTCATCGGGCCGCTCAATGCCGCCGTGGCCGCATCGGCGCTGCCGGTCTACGAGGAAGCGGGGATCGTCGCCGTGACGGTCGGCATCGCCTGGCCCGCCTTGACCACGCGTGGAGCCTGGAACGTCTTTCGCCTCGGCGGCAGCGATGCAGAGCAGGGGCCGATCGCGGCGGGCTATCTCCTCGAGCGTTTCAGAGGGCGGCGTATCGGCCTCGTCCATGACAGGAGCACGTTCGGTCGGGGTCTCGTCGACGACGTCGCTCGCAGTCTCAAAACGAATGGACAGGCGGAGACCGCCTTCGAGAGCCTCGGCCGCGGCGACAAGGATCTCTCCGCCCTCGTCGCCCGCCTGAAGCGCGCCCGGATCGAGGTCGTTTATTTCGGCGGCCTTGCGCCGGAAGCGGGGCTGCTGATCCGTTCCCTGCGCGAAGCGGGTCTGGCCATTCCCCTCGTCGGCAGCGATGGGCTGCTCGACAAGGAGTTCACCGCCGGGGCCGGTCCCGGCGCCGAGGGGACCGTGATGACCCTTGCCCCCGAACCGCGAAAGCTGCCGGAGCCCAAGGGAGCGGCGGCCAAGCCGAGGAGTCCGGAGACCGACATGGTCGCGGCGCAGGGCTATGCGGCGGTCGAGATCCTCAGACAGGCCGTCGAGCAAACCAAATCGAATGAGGGCCGCAAAGTCGCGGCGTTCCTCCATGGCGGTGCGCCGCTGAAGACCGCCCTTGGCGAGGTCTCATTCGACGATAAAGGCCAGACCAAAGCGCCCGGCTACCAGCTGCAGGTGTGGAAGAAGACCCCCGACGGCCGTATCGACTACGCCGGCAATGTCGTGACGCCCTGATCCGGGCGAAAAGTGGCGCCTTGCCGCCAACCCGATGAGGCAGCTGTCGCCTCGGATTGGGACGAGCCGAGAGGATGACCGGGCAGTTGAAGCACCAACGAAGATTTCCCGGTCTCAGGACAGGATGTGCTTTTCTGTCGACGGGATACCGTTCACGGCGGTAA
Organism: Methylobacterium sp. AC832; assembly: GCF_979256025.1. Classification (NCBI taxonomy): domain Bacteria; kingdom Pseudomonadati; phylum Pseudomonadota; class Alphaproteobacteria; order Hyphomicrobiales; family Methylobacteriaceae; genus Methylobacterium; species Methylobacterium sp. AC832. The sequence continues at coordinate 542,438 of NZ_CEEDMV010000001.1, read as the reverse complement.
AAGCTTGCTTACGGAACGCGCGAACATTATGTCTCGCCGACGCTCGCCGGTGTTGCGCATCCGATGGGATCGGACCCGCCGCCCGCAGCGTTTTGCCGAACGGCTATGTTTTTGGTGTCCCGGAATGCCCCGTTCTGGCGTTCCGGCTGGAGAGTGTGGATGGCGAAAGAAGAGTTGATGCAGTTCGACGGTCTCGTGATCGAGATCCTGCCGGACGCACGCTACCGCGTGCAGCTCGACCAGGGCCACGAGATCGTGGCCTACACGGCCGGCAAGATGAAGAAGAACCGCATCAAGACTCTGGCGGGCGACCGTGTCACCGTCGAGATGTCGCCCTACGATCTCGAGAAGGGCCGCCTCGTGTTCCGTCACAAGGACGAGCGTTCCTCCGGTCCGCGCCCGCCGATCCGCGGCCAGTTCCGCCGCCGCTGAGCCTTACGAAAAGGCGGCCCCTGCTTCGAATATGCCGGGCCACCCGTAGGCGAAGCTATCTCCCCGAAGGTGCCGTCTCGTTTTACGAGATCGCTCCTACGGTCTTGGTCCCGGGGATCCGCTGAGCGGTCCCGGAACACCCGAGACCCCACAGAATCTCGCCCCTCCCGGACGCCTACCTCCCGAACCGCTCGAATTTCGGGAAGCTGCGGGTCATCAGAGTGCCGGCCTCGGCCCGGTGGCCCATCCACTTCTCCAGCAGTGCCGCGTTGGCGAGCCGCTCCTGACCGGCACTGTCGCGCCAGGGCAGGCCCTCGGCCAGGGTGAAGACATGGGCGTCGGTGAGCGTGCTCTGGCGGCAACGCTGCAGGCGCACCCCCTTGCCGCGCGACAGTTCCGGCAATTCCGACAACGGGAAGACCAGCAATAGCCGGTCGGCACTGCAGACGGCGACATGATCGCCGCTGCTGGCAGGCACGAGCAGCATGGCCTGGGCCGGCTCATCGAGCCCCATGATGCCCTTGCCCTTGCGGGTATTGGCCACCAGCGCGTCGGCGGGGGCCAGGAAACCGCGCCCATCCGAGCCCGCGATCAGGAGCTTGCCACCTGGCTGATACGGCAGGGCGGCGACGATCTCGGCGCCGTCGTCGAAATCCACCATCAAGCGGATCGGGTCACCGAAGCCGCGTCCGCCCGGAAGCTTCGCCGCTTCCAGGGTGAACACCTTGCCGTTGGAGGCCAGGACCAGGATCTTGGCCGTGGTCTCGCTGGGGAACGAGATCTTGAGCGCGTCATCGCCCTTGAAGGCGACGCCCGACAGATCGGCGACATGCCCCTTGAGGGCGCGGATCCAGCCCTTGGCCGAGACGATGACGGTGATCGGCTCGCGCTCCACCATGGCGGAGGTGAAATCGATCCCGGCGGTGTCGGGCGGGTTCTCCAACGTGGTGCGACGGGCTCCGATCTTGGTCTCGGGCCCGAAGGTCTTCTTCACCGCCCGGATCTGCTTGGTGATGTCCGACCATTGCATCTTCTCGGAGCCGAGCAGTTCCTCGATCCCGTCCTTCTCCTTGGTCAGCGTATCGAGTTCGCGCTTGAGCTCCATCTCCTCCAGCTTGCGCAACGAGCGCAGGCGCGTGTCGAGGATGGCGTTGGCCTGGAGTTCGGTGAGTTCGAACCGCTTCATCAGGGACGGTTTCGGCTCGTCCTCCTCGCGGATGATGCGGATCACCTCGTCGAGATCGAGATAGACGATGAGAAGGCCGCCGAGAATTTCGAGGCGGCGTTCGATCTGCCCGAGGCGGTGGCGCGAGCGGCGTTGGAGGACGACGCGGCGATGGTCGAGCCATTCGCGCAGGGCCTCGGCGAGCCCGATCACGCGCGGGACGAGACCGCCCACCAGGACGTTCATGTTGAGGGGAATGCGGGCTTCGAGCTCGGTGAGCCGGAACACAGATTCCATGAGGATCACCGGATCGACGCTGCGCGAGCGCGGCTCCAGCACGACACGGACGTCTTCCGCCGATTCGTCGCGCACGTCCGCCAGCAGCGGCAGCTTCTTCTCCTGCAGTAACTCGGCCAGCTTCTCGATGAGCCGGGCCTTGGGAATGCCGTAGGGGATCTCGGTGACGACGATGTTCCAGGTGCCGCGCCCCGTATCCTCCTTCGCCCAGCGCGCCCGCACGCGAAAACCGCCGCGCCCGGTACGGTAGGCCTCGGCGATCGACTCGGCGCTATCGATCAGAATGCCGCCGGTGGGAAAATCGGGCCCTTTCACGAAGGTGAGGAGCTGGGCCGACGTCGCCTCGCGATGGCCGATGAGATAGAGCGCCGCGTCGCAGAGTTCGGCCGCGTTGTGCGGCGGGATCGAGGTGGCCATGCCCACCGCGATGCCCTGGGAGCCGTTGGCGAGCAGGTTCGGGAAGGCCGCCGGCAGGACGATGGGCTCGTCCTTCTCGCCATTGTAGGACGGCCGGAAATCGACCGTGTCCTCGTCGATCCCGTCGAGGAGCAGGCGCGCCACCTCCGTCAGCCGCGCCTCGGTGTAGCGGTAGGCGGCGGGGCCATCTCCGTCGATATTGCCGAAATTGCCCTGGCCATCCACCAGCGGATAGCGCTGCGCGAAATCCTGTGAGAGGCGCACCAGCGCATCGTAGATCGCCTGGTCGCCGTGGGGATGGAAATCGCCCATCACGTCGCCGACGATCTTCGCGCATTTCTTGAACGCCGTGTTGGGGTCCAGGCGCAGGAGCCGCATGCCGTAGAGGATGCGCCGATGCACCGGCTTGAGGCCGTCGCGGGCATCGGGCAACGCGCGGTTCATGATCGTGGAGAGCGCATAGGCGAAGTAGCGCTCTTCGAGCGCCGACTTCAGTTCGACGCTCTCGATACCGTCGGATCCCGACGGTGGATCGAAGGGCTGGCCCATGACGAACTCCCGGGCCGGACATGGCCCATATCAGAACATAACGAGAACGGAACTTAATCGCTCTGCGTCCCCAACGCAACGAATCGCGCCCGCTCCGCCGGAGGGGCGATGGCGCGGGGTCCCCAGATGTGCTGGTCGAGGAAATACCCCGTCAAGGTAAATCCATTGGCTACATCCCTCTCGTCCGGCGGGATGGAGCCGCCCCGACCCTTCTCCCGCTCGAGAAGGAAGCCCGGCAGAGCCAGCAGCCTGTCCCGGAAGGGCTCCCCGGCCGAGGCGCTGACAGCCCGCCCGGTCCTCGGCGAGACGTAGATCAGCGCATCGTTGCCGCCCGTGGCCGCGCAGGCGGTGAGATCGAGGCCGAAGCCGAGCTCGGCCAGGATCGCGAGTTCGAACCGTACCATCAGGAGGGGGGCGATCACGCGGTCGTCGAGATGGGCGATGAGCACGCGGGCCGCCTCGTAGACGGCGGGATGGGGATCGCGCTCGGGCAGGAGGCGCAGGAGCGCGGCCATGTGAGTGACGCCGTAGAGGGCGAGGCCGGAGCCCATGAGCCGCGCGGCGGCGGATTCGAGGGGCTCCACCGCGAAGGCGCCCAGGCTCTCGTCGAGGCGCGCCCGCCAAGTCAGCCGGACGTGATTGCCGGTCTGGAGCACCGGCTGCATCCGCCGCGAGCGCCCGCCATGGACGAGGCCGAGATGGCGGCCGTGGTCCAGGGTCATCACTTCGAGGACGACGCCGGTCTCGCCTTGCCTGCGCAGCCCCAGCACCACGCCGTCGTCGGTCCATTGCATGGCCCCTCCTTAAAGCGAGGACCGCGCGTTGGAAACGGGCCGGTCCGTCCACTCGAGGGCGTGGATTGCATCGGCACCGGCATTCCCGCACGGCGTGTTCGACGCTATGCCTCATGCTCCCCCGGTTCGAGACCCGACGACCATGACCGTCTTACCGCGCGCCCGCACGGACCGTGCAATCTCCCGCCGCGCCGGCGGCGCATGGATGGGCCTCGTCGCCATCGCGCTCACCGGGTGCGGGCGGCCCGATCCGGCGCCCGCGCCCGGCGCGACCTTCACCATGCGCGAGCGGGTGGCCGCCCTGGCCCTGCGCCAGAGCGGTTTCGGCTCGATCTCGGTGATCCCGGTCCGGTTCGAGCACAGCCGCATCGCCGGACCGTTCCAGGATGACGGCCGTACCCTTTATTGCGTGTCCGCCCGGATGATGGGCCGTCGCTTCCTCAAGGGCGAGAAGGCCAAGGTCGTCATTCGGGAGGAGGCCGGCAAGCTCAGCATCCTCGAGGATGTCGAGGAGGTCTGCGAGGGCCACCGGACGGAGCCATTCAAGGAGCTGGAGGCGCTGGGGAACAGATAAGGATGTATGTTCTCCGGCAATGGCCGATGCAGTAACACGCGAGAAAATACCTGAAAGAACGATCTAGAAATGAAAGCCAAGCACGGCCTCCGGTTTCTAATCCTGCTGTTACTCTCCGTCCCCTCGCTAACGGCGGGAAACATCGTCGCCGTGGCACATACCCCTTACATGACGCAGACGGAGCGATTGACGCTGCCCGATGGCGAGCATGGTGAAATTAGGCTCCTTCACGGAGATGGAATCCTCTTTACTGATCCTGTTCGTCTCCTCGTTCTCGATGGCCGGGGGCGACCGTTAGCGCGCAGCGGCAAGTACTTCCTGATCTCCCTGATTTGCGACGGCACACCAAGATCCTGCCGAGGCTACGTCCACGATACAGCAGGGGTTCTGACGATTGATCCGTCTTCGTTCAGGTCGGCAGACACGACATTGCCGAGCGCGAGCGTCGAAGGCGACGACTTCATGTGGAGCATGGAATCGGGGAACGAGAGTTGGGGATTCGCGGCACGCATGGCGTCGCCCAGCGAGATCGTGGTTCGCGAGTCTGCATTCATCATGGAGCATCCGTATCTCCATGGCTCAGTGATGGGCCTTGGATGCCTCACGGCAGTCCTGGCATTCGTGGGCACCTGGCGTCCGACACATCGCAGCCGCTGGCTACACACTCTCTGGGCTTTCAGCATCCTGTTGCGCGCTATGACTGCGGCACTGGTTCTTTATCTGATATTCGCTCTTTTCGTCGTCATTCCACTCAGCCTTGTGTCGACGCTGCTAAGCTTCACCGTCGGCATTGCTATCGTCCTGGGAATACGAAAACATTGGGGTCGATCCGCATTGATCGTACCGGTTAGCAGCGTCCCGCCCTGAACGCATACGATCAAGGTGGCGGCTTGCTCCGACCGGCCGGTGATGCTCCGATACGGGCCATGCGGCATCGCCCCCTTTCGCTCACCCTCGACCTCATCGCCCTCGCCCATCCGACCCCCGTCGCCGACGATGCGAGCGCCCTGCATCTCATCAGCGATCTCGACCTCGCGCCCGGCCTCGACAGGATGCTCCGGCATCGGCCGACGGAGGACGAAGGGCTCTGGGTGTTCGGTTACGGTTCGCTGATCTGGCAGCCGGAATTCGCCGTGGCCGAGCGGCGCGTCGGCACGGTGAGAGGCTATCACCGGCGCTTTTGCCTGCTGCAGCGGCGGTTTCGCGGGAGCCGCGAACGGCCGGGCCTCGTCCTTGCCCTCGACCGGGGCGGCATCTGCCGCGGAATCGTGTTTCGCCTGAGGGGATCGGATCCGGTCGAGACCCTGATGCCGGTCTGGCGCCGGGAGATGCGCGGCGGAGGCTATGCGGGACGCTGGGTCGTCGTCGAAACCGCGGCCGGGCCGGTCACAGCTCTGACCTTCGTCGTCAACCGCGCCAGCGACCGCTATACCGGGCGCCTCGCGGAGGAGGAGATCGCCGACCGGATCGCCACCGGCGCAGGGCATCTCGGCCCGAGTGCGGAATATCTGTTCCGCACGGCACAGGCCTGCACGGATGCCGGCATTCTCGACGACCATCTCTGGCGGTTGCAGCATCTCGTGGCCGAGCGCCTGGAGGCCGCATATCGACAGCAAGCGGAGCTGCGCGTCGCCACGCGGTAACGGGTCCCTCCTTCCCGCATCGCTGATTTCGAGGTGGAAGAGAGGGCCGGCGACCCGCCCGGAAACTACGCAGGTGCGGCCTCGTTGGTCTGCATCGGCAAGGTCGCTCCGCACAGGTGTGCACGGGCGAATTCCGGTGCATCTTCCTTCGAGGAGATGCCGGATATCGGTGATCGCCCGGGGGCAGCAGCGGGAAGGCTTCGACCCATGAGCCTCATACCATGAGCAAATGCCCACCTCCGACGCCGCTGCCGCCCGATCGTAGGCTGGCTTTCTCTGAATTCGAGGGTCCCGCCGCGCCGCTCGGAGCGCTCCGGGCCAGGGTCCGCGCCGCCCATCGCCGTTCCGAATCCCAATGCGTCGCCTCCTTGATGGCGGAAGTGCATCAAAGTCCGTCGGAGGATGCCGCGGCGACGCATCTGGCGGGGCGCCTCGTCGCGGCCTTGCGCGAGAAAGGCGCGCGCGGGCCCGTCGAGCAGCTGATGCGCGAGTTCAGCCTGTCGAGCGCCGAGGGCGTCGCCCTGATGTGCCTCGCCGAAGCACTTCTGCGCATTCCAGATACGGCGAGCCGCGACGCCCTCATCCGCGACAAGATCGGACATGGCGATTGGCGGTCGCATCTCGGCCATCCCACCTCGCTGTTCGCCGGTGCAGCCGCGTGGAGCCTCGCGCTGACAGGGCGGGTGGTCGGCGTCGAGGACGAGGCCGGCCTGACGGCGGCGCTGACGGGCGTCCTGCGTCGGGCGGGCCAGCCGGCCATCCGCATGGGTGTCGATCTGGCGATGCGGATGCTCGGCGGCCAGTTCGTCACCGGCCGCAGCATCGCCGAAGCGCTCCGCAACAGCCGGCCGAAGGAGGAGAAAGGCTTCCGCTATTCCTATGACATGCTCGGCGAGGCGGCAGTGAATGCAGCGGATGCCGCCCGCTATCTAGCGGATTATGCCGGCGCCATCGCGGCGATCGGTGTGGCCTCGGCCGGGCGCGGGCCTCTCGATGGGCCGGGCATCTCGGTCAAGCTCTCAGCGCTGCACCCGCGCTATGCCCGTGCCCAGCGCGAGCGGGTGATGGACGAGTTGCTGGCGAGGCTGACGGACCTCGCCCTCGCGGCCAGCCGCCATGATATCGGGTTCAACATCGATGCCGAGGAGGCCGACCGGCTCGACCTCTCCCTCGATCTCCTCGAAGCCCTGGCGTCGGACGAGCGTCTTGCCGGCTGGGACGGGCTCGGCTTCGTCGTACAGGCCTATCAGAAGCGCGCGCTCCCCGTGCTGGACGTCGTCATCGATCTCGCGCGGCGGAGCGGACACCGCCTCATGGTCCGCCTCGTCAAGGGCGCATACTGGGATTCGGAGATCAAGCGCGCCCAGGTCGATGCGCTCGACGGTTTCCCGGTCTTCACCCGGAAGCTCCATACCGACGTGTCGTACCTCGCCTGCGCGCGCCGGCTTCTGGCGGCCGGAGACGCGGTATTCCCGCAATTCGCGACCCACAATGCCCGCACGCTCGCCGACATCGTCGCCATGGCGGGGGAAGATTTCCAGCCCGGCGACTACGAGTTCCAGTGCCTGCACGGCATGGGCGAGGCGCTCTACGAGGAGGTGGTCGGCGGCGCGATCCTCGACCGGCCGTGCCGGATCTATGCGCCGGTGGGCTCGCACGACACGCTGCTCGCCTATCTCGTCCGGCGCCTGCTGGAGAACGGAGCAAACTCCTCCTTCGTCAACCGGATCGCCGATCCCGCCGTGACGGTGGGCAAACTCGTCGCCAACCCGCTGGAGCTGGCCCGCCGGGTCGTACCGCCGGGATCGGGCCATCCGGGGATCGCCCTGCCGCGCGATCTCTTCGGCCCGAGCCGCGTGAATGCGCGCGGCCTCGACATGACCGACGAGGACGTGCTCGCGTCCCTCGGTGCGGGCCTGCGGGCGGGTGCGGGGACACCCCGCCTGTGTCGGCCCGTTCCGACGGATGGGTATGACGGCACGGGGCGCGCCGTACTCAACCCCGCCGACCGGAACGACATCGTCGGCCATGTGATCGAGGCGGAGGCGGAGATCGTCGACGCCGCCATCGCGCGTGCGACATCAGCCTCCAGCGCCTGGGCGACGACGGCGCCATCGCGGCGGGCGGGTATCCTGAACGCGGCGGCGGACCGGATCGAGGCGCGACGCGACGCGTTCCTCGGGTTGCTGATCCGGGAAGCCGGCAAGACCCTCGCCGATGCCGTCGGCGAGATCCGCGAGGCGGTGGATTTCCTGCGCTATTACGGAGTGCAGGCAGCGGGATTCGATCCCGCGACTCATCCGCCCCTTGGCGTCGTCGCCTGTATCAGCCCCTGGAACTTCCCCCTCGCCATCTTCATCGGTCAGGTCGCGGCAGCGCTCGCCGCCGGCAATGCCGTCCTCGCCAAGCCAGCCGAGGAAACGCCCCTGGTGGCCGGGCTCGCCGTGGAGATCCTGATCGAGGCGGGAATTCCGGACGGCGTGCTCGGTCTCCTGCCGGGAGACGGTGCGATCGGCGCGCGCCTCGTGGCCGATCCTCGGGTCCAGGGCGTGCTCTTCACCGGCTCGACCGGTGTCGCCAAGGCGATCCAGGCCGAACTGGCCGGGCGGCTCGGACCGGATGGACGGCCGATTCCGTTCGTGGCCGAGACGGGTGGCCAGAACGCCATGGTGGTCGATTCCTCCGCCCTGCCGGAGCAGGTCGTCGCCGATGTGGTGATGTCCGCCTTCAATTCCGCCGGACAGCGCTGCTCGGCGCTTCGCGTGCTCTGCCTTCAGGAGGAGGTCGCCGACCGCATCCTCGCCATGCTCGAAGGCGCCATGGCGGAACTGACGATCGGCAATCCCGACCGGCTCTCCTCCGATATCGGGCCTGTCATCAGCGAGGCTGCGCGGGAGCGAATCGAAGCGCATGTGGCGCGGATGCGGGAGCGCGGCCATGCGGTGCATCGTGTCGCGCTGCCACCCTCCTGCGCGGCCGGCCATTTCGTTCCTCCGACCCTGATCGCCATCGACAGTCTCGACGACCTGTCCGGCGAGGTCTTCGGCCCCGTCCTCCACGTCCTGCGCATTAGACTCGACGATCTCGGCCGGATCGTCGATGCCATCGCCGGGACCGGCTACGGCCTGACCTTCGGCGTCCATAGCCGGATCGACGCTACCGTCTCGCGCCTCGTGGACCGGGTCCATGCGGGCAACATCTACGTCAACCGCAACCTCATCGGGGCCGTCGTCGGCCTTCAGCCCTTCGGCGGCGAAGGCCTGTCGGGGACGGGACCGAAGGCCGGCGGACCGCTCTATCTCCACCGCCTCCTGGCTTCGGTGCCAGCGAAGGCCGGCCTCGTCCGGCGGCCCGCCGCGATGCCCGAGGCGCTGGCGTCCCTGCGCGACGCCCTGTCGGCGGCAGGCCGCGAGACGGACGCGGCGCGCTGCGACGGCTATGCCGAACGGAGCCTCCTCGGGCTCGACATCGCCCTGCCCGGCCCGGTGGGGGAGAGTAACCGCTACAGCCTGCATCCGCGCGGCACGGTCCTGTGCCTGCCGACCAGCGGAACCGGGCTGTTCGCACAGATCGCGGCCTGCCTCGCCACCGGCAACGCGATCCGGCTTCAGATGCCTGCCGCCTTGCAACCTGCGCTCGATATGCTGCCCGGCGCCCTGCGGCGCCAGATCGACATCTCGGCCAAGGCGGAGGCGATGGGCTGCGCGGCGATCCTGGTGGAAGGCGGGGCGGATGCGACCCTCGCGGCGACGCGGAGAGCCGCCGCGCTGCCGGGCGCCATCATCCCAGTCCTCGCCGTGTCGCCAGACGAACTGGAGAAAGGAGCCGACGATTACTCGTTGGAATGGCTTCTCCGGGAGCGCAGCGTCAGCATCAACACCGCGGCGGCAGGCGGCAATGCCGCCCTCATGACCCTCGGCGAGGATAGCGATGCGATCACGCTCCCACCCACCACCTCATCCTGAAGTGCCGAAGCGCAGCGAAGGCCTCGAAGGAGCCCTCCAGCTCGCGTAGCGGGTTCTGGAGCCCTCCTTCGAGGCGGCTATCGCAGCGCCTCAGGACGAGGTTGTGGAAGGGAAGAAAAACGTCACGCTCTCCGCTCGTCGATACCTGTCGAACCGAGGGAACCCTCTCAGACAGAAAAGGTCGCGGCCTGTCCGTGCAGCAGACCGGCCTCGTCCACGAGTTGCCAGACGATGGCGTTGCGGATCGGGAAGCGGGTTCCGTCCTTGCGGATGCGGATGCCGGCATAATTGGCGACGAACCCGTCGCGGGTGACGGCATCGAGCAGGCGCTGACGCTCGGCCCGCTCCGGGGCCTCGGCCGAGAAGCGAGAGGGCAACCCGATGAGCTCGTCCTTCTCGTAGCCGAAGATGCGCAGAGCGGTCAGGTTCGCATAGATGAAACGCGGGTCCTCCGCCCCATCATGGGCCAGGACCGCGAAGAGGGCCTCGGCATAGAGCCAGGCCGCGTCGCCCCCAGACTCGGGCACCAGCGACCGGCCGACGGCACGGCGGAAACTCCCGGTCAGGAGCGTATGGAAACCGGGATCGTTGCAGACATCCACGTCAGGCACCTGTGTCAGCGGGAGGCCGAGGGCCGCTCGAACCGGGCATAGGCGGCCAGGACGAGATAAGCGACGACGCTGCCGAACGCGGCGGCGACTGCCTTCACGAGGAAATCGCTCAACCGCGCATGGCGGGTCGACGACAATTCCTGGCCGAATTCGAGGAGGCCGGCCACCGCCATTCCGGTCATGAGCCCGAGATACCAGCGCTTGGGATAGGCCAGGATCAAGAGGAAGCCGAACAGGGCGTATGCGCTCATCCGCTCGACATTCGCCGAGGCGACGACCGGCCGGAGCCCGATCGGCGACAGCGTCACGAAGACCAGGATCGCGAGGATGACGAAGACCGACAGGCGCAAGAGAGTTCTCGTCATGGGAAATCTGGCTTGACGGCCATCATGTGCATCATGGTGGCCGTCACCATTCTGACGATGCAAATCAAATTCGCACCACCATTTTGGCTCACGCCGTCAGAGCATGGCATGGTTAAAACTTGCTTTCGACTTCGCAACGACACGCGCTGAAGTGCCTTATCATGCTTTATCATCAGTACGCGATGCGAATGAGTATAGCGCTCGCGAGCCCGAAAATACCGCATCCGCTGTCCCCCTCTGATCGAGAGACCCGAGCAGAAACCTAGATGTTGGGACGACTGCTCTGCGTCGCCCCTACGTAGCGGTTGAGTACTCAAGATGGAATTCGCAACGTGATGACATCGCCTGCGTGCGGTGATAGCTTTTTGTGATCAAAGAGGGGGTTTTCATGAGTCTTGACGAAAAAATGCGCACCTTGGCGGATCGCATCAAGTCTCACTCAAGCGCCATGCTGACTGAGGAAGCCGTCAAGACAGCTATCATTCTACCCTTCCTCGCTGCGCTTGACTATGATGTCTTTAATCCAAATGAAGTTGTGCCGGAATTTACAGCTGATGCAGTCGGAAAGAAGGGAGAGAAAGTCGACTATGTCATCAAAATTGATGGGCAAATACGCATACTAATTGAGTGTAAACCGATAACGACTAATCTCGATAAAATACATCTCGCACAACTCTATAGGTATTTTTCTGTCACTTCGGCCAAATTTGCCATCCTTACTAATGGAAGAATTTTTCATTTCCATACTGACCTCGAAGCTCCCAACAAACTCGACGACAGACCGTTTTTTACATTTGAACTCTCAGATATCCATTCGCAATTCCTTTCAGAACTTAAGAAATTTTCCAAATCTGATTTTAACATCGATACCATCCTGCAGTCAGCACACCGCTTAAAGTATACATCTGCCATTAAGAAAGAAATATTGTCTCAAATTGATTCGCCAACCGAAGATTTTGTAAGAATTCTGATATCAAATCTCCAAACCGGCCGTTTTACCGCTGCAATTAGAGAGCAGTTCACACCAATGGTGAAATCTGCTTTTAGAGAGATCATTCGCGACTCTGTTCAATCTCGCCTTTCAACCGCACTTGCCGAAACAGAAATTCTCGATGCTCCGTTGAGTTCACCGGCGGTTGAAGAGGGAGAAGATGTTGTAACGACGGAAGAAGAAAAAGAAGGCTTCATGATAGTTAGAGCAATTGTGCGAGAAGTTATTAAACCAAATCGAATTATCATGCGGGATCAAAAAAGTTATTGCGGAATCCTAGCTGACAACAACAATCGAAAGCCAATAGCACGGCTTCATTTCAATAGGAGCATAAAGTACCTTGGTTTATTCGACGGGGAGAAGGAGGAAAAAGTTAAGATCGATAGCCTTGATCAAATTTATGAGTACACAGATCGCCTGAGGGCGACAGCCCGGCTTTATAGCGAGGGAAGTGCCATGAAAAGCGAGGCTACATTAGGAAGTTAGTTGTATAGAAAAGCAACACGGACGGATTGAGAGTGATGACCTCCGTGCGGTTCTCGAACGTGAAACCTTCCCTCAACTCACTTTGATCCTCACCGTCCCCAGCACCATACGCAGGTTATAAGCGGGCCGCGGCAGCGAGAAGAAGGAGTAAGTCAGACCTTACCCCCGCTGGCGCTCCAGGCTCGCCTCTTTCGCCCGGAGGATTGGTTTCGGCACCGTAAACGAAGCGTCAGTGCTACTCCGCATGCGCCTTGTTGGCGAAGTCGTTCACGGTATCCAAGGCCTGGTCGAACCGCTTCTCGCTTTCCGCGAAGCGCAGGAATCCCACGCGGTCCACCAGGATTTCCGGCGGAGTCGGCTGCGTCGCGAAGAGCATCATTACTTCGTCCATGAAGTCGCCGAGGGGCAGGTACCCCTCCCGCGTCGACTGGCCGGGCGTCAATTCCGTCTGCACGGCGGGCGGCACGAGCTCGATGACCTCGACCCTGCCCTTGAGGGCGTTCCGCAGGCTGACCGTGTAGGAATGGATCGCCGCCTTCGTCGCCGAATAGGTCGGGGTCGAGACCAGCGGCACGAAGGCGAGGCCCGACGAGACGTTGACGACCGCCGCGTCCGGCTGAGCGGAGAGATGGTCGATCAGCGCGTTGGTGAGGCGGATCGGCCCCAGCAGGTTGGTGGTCACCATCGCCTCGGCATCCGCCAGTTCACGGGACCGGGTGAGATCCTCGAACAGCATGATCCCGGCATTGTTGATCAGGACGTTCAGGTCGGGATGGGCGGCGATCACCGTCGCGGCGAAAGCGTCTATCCCGGCCTTGTCCTCGACATCGAGCACATAGCCGACCATGCCGGGATTGGCCTCCGTGACCGCATCGAGCCGATCACGGCGGCGGCCGGCGATGATCACCGTGTTGCCCTGGGCCTGGAAACGCTCCGCCAGTTCGCGGCCGATCCCCGATGCGCCGCCGGTGATGAGAATGGTGTTGCCGCTCGTCTTCATGGGACATCCCTCCTGGTTGTCCCAAACAGATGCCGCGCCTACTCTCCGATGGGTAGAAGGCACCAAAAAGATTTGTACTTACCAAAAGGAGAGCGTGAAATGCCGGCCCCGCACCCACCCGCCGATGCGGATCCGCGCGTCGAGGCGCTGGTTCACGACCTGATCGGCCGCGTCGCCGACAAATGGACGATGCTGGTCCTCGAAATCCTAGAGGAAAGGGGCGAGCTTCGTTTCACCGAACTCAGCCGCTCGATCGGCACGATCAGCCAGAAGATGCTGACTCAGACCCTCCGCCATATGGAGCGGGACGGATTGGTGATCCGCACCGTGCATCCGGTGGTGCCGCCCAAGGTCGAGTACCGGCTGACGGAACTCGGCCAGAGCCTCGGCGCCGCCTTCTGCGGCGTGTGGATCTGGGCCGAGCAGAACCTCGCGGCGGTGGAGACGGCGCGCGAGACGTTCGACGGGCCCCTCCCCTCGGGAGGCTGACCCCGTCAGTTCACTTCGACCTGCACCACACCGGGCACAGCGCGGAGGGCACCCGCGATCTGCGGCGTCGCCTGGTAGCGGCCGGGGAGCTTGACCTCGACCTCCCGGTCGCCGCCGTCGAGGAGGAGGATCAGCGAGACCTCGCCCTCACCGCGCACCTGCAGGCGCTGCTGCACGCTGACGATGGGGCGCTCGTCGCGGAGATAGACGCGCATGCCCTTCTGGTGGCGTGCCACCGCCTCGTCGAGAGGCTCGGCGGTGACGATGCGCGCGCGCACGTCCTCGCCTTCGAGATTGGCCTGGATCTGGAGCACCAGCGGGCGGCCGGGCTCCAGGATCTCGCGGTACTGGCCGAGGCCCTCCTGGAAGATGATCGCCTCGAAATGCCCGGTCTGGTCCGAGAGCGTGACGATGCCGAGCTTGTTGCCGGATTTGGTGCGGCGCTCCGACCGGTCGAGGACGGAGGCGGCGACCTTGCCGACGCTCGAGGTGCCGGCGCGGACCGAGCGGCAGAACTCGGCCCAACTCTGGACGCGCAGCTTCTCCAGCAGGCCGGCATATTCGTCGAGCGGATGGCCCGAGAGGAAAAAGCCGATGGCCTCGTATTCCTTCTTCAGCTTCTCGGCCATGGGCCAGGGCTCGTAGGCGGGCACCCGCAGGGTCACGTCGGCCGAAGCGATGCCGCCGAACATGTCGACGATGCCCGTATTGGCCGCCTCCGCCGCCCCTTGCGCCAGCTTCATCATCGGCTCGACGGCGGCGCAGGCCCGCGCGCGGTCGACCTCGATGCAATCCATGGCGCCGGCCGCCACGAGATTCTCCAGGGTGCGCTTGTTGATGAGGCGCGGGTTGAGCCGGCGCGCCAGGCAGGCGAGGTCCTTGAACGGCGTGTCGCCGCGCGCTTCCACAACGGCCTCGACGGCGGCCCGGCCCACGCCCTTGATGGCGGCGAGCGCATAGCCGATGCGCCCGTCATGGACCTCGAAATTGACGCCCGAGGTGTTGATCGAGGGCGGGTCCACCGGGATGCCGAGGCGCTGGGCGTCCTGGCGGAACTCGGCGAGCTTGTCGGTGACGTCGATGTCGAGCTGCATCGCGGCGGCCAGGAACTCCACCGGGTAGTTCGCCTTGAGATAGGCCGTCTGGTAGGTCAGCAGGGCGTAGGCGGCGGCGTGCGATTTGTTGAAGCCGTAATCGGCGAATTTCGCCAGCAGGTCGAAGATCTCGTTGGCCTTGGCCTCGGTGAGGCCGCGCTCCACCGAGCCCTTCACGAAACGGTCGCGCTGGGCGTCCATCTCGGCCTTGATCTTCTTGCCCATGGCGCGGCGGAGCATGTCGGCGTCGCCGAGCGAGTAGCCGGCCAGAAGCTTGGCCACCTCCATCACCTGCTCCTGGTAGACGATGATGCCGAAGGTCTCCTTGAGGATCGGCTCCAGCTTCTCGTGCGGGTACCAGCTCGCCTCGTTGCCGGCATCGCGGCCGAGCTTGCGCTCGCAATAGACCGGGATGTTGGCCATGGGGCCGGGACGGTAGAGCGCCACGAGGGCGATGATGTCCTCGAACCGGTCGGCCTGCATCTCGACCAGCGCCTTGCGCATGCCGGCGGATTCCACCTGGAACACGCCCACCGTCTCGCCGCGCTTCATCGGCGTGTAGGTCGCCGCGTCGTCGAGGGGCAGCGAGGCGAGATCGACGATGATGCCGCGCTGCGCCAGAAGGTCGGTGCAGCAGCGCAGCATCGTCAGGGTCTTGAGGCCGAGGAAGTCGAACTTCACGAGGCCCGCCGCCTCGACCCATTTCATGTTGAACTGGGTCACCCGCATCCCGGTCTTCGGGTCGCGGTAGAGCGGCACGAGCTGTTCCAGCGGCCGGTCGCCGATGACCACGCCCGCCGCGTGAGTCGAGGCGTGGCGGTGCAGACCCTCGAGCTTCTTGGCGATCTGCATCAGCCGGGCGACGACGGGCTCCTCCTCCATCGCCGCCTGAAGCTTGGGCTCGCCCTCGATGGCCTGGACCAGGGTGACGGGGTTGGCCGGGTTCTGCGGCACCAGCTTCGT
The DNA here is from genome assembly GCF_979256025.1 of Methylobacterium sp. AC832. Lineage (NCBI taxonomy): Bacteria > Pseudomonadati > Pseudomonadota > Alphaproteobacteria > Hyphomicrobiales > Methylobacteriaceae > Methylobacterium > Methylobacterium sp. AC832. The sequence goes on along the minus strand of NZ_CEEDMV010000001.1, from coordinate 526,603 downwards.
CAGCTTGTCGACCTGCCCGTAGGGCATTTCGAGGACGCGGCCGACGTCGCGCAGCACACCGCGCGCCTGCAGCGTACCGAAGGTGATGATCTGCGCGACCTGCTCGTGGCCGTAGCGTTCCTGCACGTACTGGATCACGCGCTCACGACCATCGACGCAGAAATCGATGTCGAAATCCGGCATCGAGACGCGCTCGGGGTTGAGGAAGCGCTCGAACAGCAGGCCGAAGCGCAGCGGATCGAGATCGGTGATCAGAAGCGCGTAGGCAACGAGCGAGCCGGCACCCGAACCACGGCCAGGCCCCACCGGGATGTCGTGGTCCTTGGCCCATTTGATGAAGTCCGACACGATGAGGAAGTAGCCGGGGAATTTCATCTTCACGATGACGTCGAGCTCGAAGGCGAGACGATCGCGATAGACTTGGCTGGTCATGCCCTCGCAAGGGCCGTGCTGGGCAAGGCGCAGTTCCAGCCCGGCCTCGGCCTGGCGGCGCAGTTCGGACGGCTCGTCGAGGGCGATCTCCTCGGCGACATCCGGCGAGACCGCCTCCACGGGCAGCGCGTCGAGAGCGGCAACGACGCCGAAATTCGGCAGGATCGGCTTGCGGGTGCGCACCCGATAGGTGCAGCGCATGGCGATTTCCACGGTGGCGGACAGGGCATCCGGCAGGTCGTGGAAGAGCTTGGCCATTTCGGCGCGGGTCTTGAAGCCGTGGCGCGGAGTGAGCTTGCGGCGGCGCTCGTCCGAAACGAGGCGCCCCTCGGCGATGGCGAGCAACGCGTCGTGGGCGTCGTAATCGTCGGGCTTGGCGAAGAACGGTTCGTTGGTGGCCACGATCGAAAGGCCGTTGGAATCGGCGAGCCGGATCAGCTCGCGCTCCACCATGCGCTCGTCATCGAGCCCGTGGCGCAGGATCTCCACGTAGAGCCGGTCCTCGCCGAAAGCCTGTTTCAGCTGGGCGAGGCGGGCGGCGGCGAGCTCGACACGTCCGCCGCGCAGGGCCGTATCGAGGGGGCCGGTGGTGCCACCCGTCAGAGCGATGAGGCCTTCCGCGTTCTCCGTTAGTGCCTCTACGGTGAGACGGGGCGCATCGCCCAGGGGGCCGTCGAAATAGGCACGGCTCGCCAGACGCAGGAGGTTGCCGTAGCCGGCCTCGCTCTGCGCCAGCACGACGACGTTGGAGGTGGTGATCTGCGACAGCCGCGCCATCGGATCCGGCGCCTCGAAAACCACCGAGAGTTGCATGCCGGCGATGGGCTGGATGCCCGTTCCGGCGGCCTTCTCGGAAAATTCCAGCGCCCCGAACAGGTTGTTGGTGTCGGTGAGTGCCAGCGCCGGCTGCCGGTCGGCGGCGGCCGCCTTGACGATGTCGCCGACCTTCAGCGCCCCTTCGAGCAGCGAGAAGGACGAGTGGACATGGAGGTGGACGAAACCGGGATCTTTGAGGATGCGCGCCATGACTCAACCCATCCCGAGTCGCGGTTCACGGTCCATTACCATTACCACATCCGGCGCATTTGCCTGTGGAGAGGGCCTTTCCCGCAACGCCCCCTCCCCCCATTGCCGCCTATTCGGCCGGCAGGGCGAACCGCTTCGTCTTCGGTTCTTTCCCCCGCGCCGTCTCATCGAGGGCGTCGGTGAATTGCAGGGCGGCCAGCTGCGCGTAGAGCGCCCCCTGCGCCAGCAAGCTCTCATGCGTTCCCGTCTCGACGATCCTGCCGCCGTCGAGGACGAGGATGCGGTCGGCAGCGCGGATCGTGGCCAGCCGATGGGCGATGACCAGGGTCGTGCGCCCCCGCATGAGCGTATCGAGCGCGGTCTGCACCGCGCGCTCGCTCTCGGCATCGAGGGCCGAGGTCGCTTCGTCGAGGAGCAGGATCGGCGCGTCCTTGAGAATGGCGCGGGCAATGGCGACACGCTGGCGCTGACCGCCGGACAGGGTGACGCCGCGCTCGCCGACCTGCGTGTCGTAGCCCTGCGGCAGGGCGCGGATGAAGCCATCCGCATGGGCGAGTTCCGCCGCGCGATGAACCTCGGCCTCGCTCGCCCGTGGGCGACCGTAGCGGATGTTCTCGATCACCGAGCCGGAGAAGACAGTGGGATCCTGCGGCACGAGGGACATGCGCTCGCGCAGGGCATCCGGATCGACGCTGGCGATGTCGATTCCATCGACGCGCACGATGCCGGATTGCGGATCGTAGAAGCGCAGCAATGCCTGCAGCACCGTGGTCTTGCCAGCCCCCGAAGGGCCGACGAGGGCGACGCGCTCCCCATGCGCCACTTGGAAGCTGATCCCGTCGAGGGAGGGATGCTCCGGCCGGGTCGGATAGGTCAGGCGGACCGATTCGAAGGCCACCTCGCCGCGCGGCGGCACCGGCAGGAGTTTCGGCTCGGCGGGTGCGCGGATCGCGGGCTCGGCGGCCAGGATCTCGCCAAGGCGTTCGGCGGCTCCGGCGGCCTGCGCGAGTTCGCCGTAGACCTCGGAGAGCTGGCCCAGCGCGCTCGCGCCGAACACGGCGTAGAGCACGAATTGCGAGAGCTGGCCCGCCGTCATCGTGCCGGCCAGCACCCCTTGGGCGCCGTACCACATCACCCCGACGACGCTGGCGGAGATGAGGAAGATCGCGACGCCGGTGAGCAGGGCGCGCGCCTTCACCGAGTCACGAGCGGCCGAATAGGCATTCTCGGAAGCCTGCCCGAAATGCTCCGCCGTGGCGCGACCCATGCCGAAGGCCTGCATGGTGCGAATCGCCCCGATCGCCTCCGCCGCATAGGCCGAGGCGTCGGCCAGCCGGTCCTGCGCCGCGCGGGAACGCCGCCGCACGCCGCGTCCGGACAGGATCAGCGGGAACACGATGAGCGGGATCGCCACGAGAACCAGGATCGACAGTTTGGGACTGGTGATGACCATCATCACCACCGCGCCGACGAACAGGAAGGCGTTTCGCAGCAGGATCGAGATGGAGACCCCGAACACGGCCTTGACCTGGGTCGCGTCGGCGGTGAGCCGGGAGACGATCTCGCCCGATTGCGTACGGTCGAAGAAAGCGGGATCGAGGATGGTGAGGCGGGCGAAGACCGCGCTGCGCAGGTCCGCGACCACGCGCTCACCCAGCGTCACCACGGTGTAGTACCGGGCGGCACTCGACAGGGCGAGCACCGAGACCACGCCGATCAGAGCCATGAAGTAAGCGTCGATGACGCTGTGGCCTTCGGGCGAGAAGCCGTGGTCTATCACCCGGCGCAGGGCGATCGGCACCACGAGGGTCGCAACCGAGGCCGAAAGCAGCGACAGGAACGCCGCGAGGATGCGACCGCGATAAACCAAGGCGAAGGGAATCAGCGGCCTCAGCGACCCGAGAGGAGCTTTGCCGCGACCGTTGCCGCCCGGGCCTTCGCCCTGTGAATTCTTTTTACGCCCGCGAGCCATCGTGCCTCGTCATCATCCCCGACACAGAATCGGTTTCAAGAAAATAGCGGTCCCGGCGATCTCCCGCGCCCGACCGCTTGTTCGGAAGAAGCACGTGGGGTATAGGCCCGCCTTCATCCGATTGCGCGTGATCTAAGGCCGCGGGCCGCCAGGCGGGCCGGTCGGCGTGGCTATTCAAGGATTTCGTCATGGCAAAGAGTGCGGCCGACAAGGCCAAGGGTACCGAACATCCCGACTACCATTTCATCAAGGTCGTGATGACCGATGGGTCCGACTACATGACCCGGTCGACCTACGGCAAGGAGGGCGACACCCTCAACCTCGACATCGACCCGAATACGCACCCGGCCTGGACTGGCGGCGAGCAGAAGATGCTCGATCGCGGCGGCCGTGTTTCTCGGTTCAACTCGCGCTTCGGCGCCCTGTCCTTCGGCAAGAAGTGATTCGAGCGAACTGACCGCCGCGACCGGTTAGTGGCGGCGGAGGGTTCTTGAAACGCGAAAGGGCGGCGCCATCGAGGCGCCGCCCTTTCGCGTTTCAGGCCATCGAAGCCCAACCCCGTTTCAGTGGGCGGTACCGAAGGCGCTCCGCAGCAGACCCTGCTGCGCGGCGACGGGGCTTTCCCCGAAGACCGGGGTCGGGCGGTCGTCGGAGATGAGGCCGTCGAGATGCAGGATGCGGGCGTGGAGCCGGCGCGAGCGGACGGTGAGGTCCTGAAGGCGGGCCGGGAGAGTGACGAAGATCTCGGCGCGGAAGGTCTCCGGTGTCGCGAGACGGACGCGGGTCTTCTCCTGGAGGGCCTGGGCGGGGGTGATCTCGCCCTCCGACACGGCACGCTGCACCAGAAGCCACGACGCGATCTGCATCAGCCGGGTGGTGAGGCGCATGCTCTCGCTGGCATAGGACAGGGTGCTGTCGCGCGACAGCAGACGCGATTCCTCGCGCCCATCGCCATCGAGATAGGCCGCGGCCTCTTCGACCATGGTCATGCCTTCGCGGAACAGGACGCGAAAGGCCTCGGAATTCACATACGTGTCGCCGAAGTTGACCCAGTCCCGCTCGTCGCGAAAGGTGACATCCAACTCGTTCATCCTGCCTCCTGTGCCGCTACCGGACCGCTTTGTCCCGATCTGAGACACGATCAGTGCGTTCGCGACCAGAGGCGCAACACTAGCGCCGAACGTGCCGCCCCGCGCCGTTGACCGGAGATTAACGTTAATGGGCCGGACTGGTGCCGATGAAACCGCATTTGGCGACGTCGTTCCGCGAATCGGCGGAACGAAAAAAAAGCCGCCCGGAGGGGCGGCTTTGGTGAAGTCGACAGAGGCATCAAAACAGCGGCAGACCGAAATCTGCCCCACATCCGGAAAACCGGATATGATTTCTTCATAGGCTGAAAAGGTTAACGCCCGACTAAGGGCGGACACGGTCCGGCGACAGAACGGGCGCTGGGAAATGCCCGCGCCAGAATTGACTTCGCCCCCCCTCTCCGCCATAAGCCGCGCCATCGCGTTGCCGCGCCCCATGTGGGCGCTCTTCGCGCTTGCAGACATATTTCAGGGCGAGTGAAGATGTCGGTGGGGCTCCTGCAGCCAGCCGGATCGATCCTCGGCCATCGGAGATCGCGCCATGAAGAGAACCTATCAGCCCAGCAAGCTCGTGCGTAAGCGTCGTCACGGCTTCCGCGCTCGCATGGCGACGGCCGGCGGCCGCAAGGTCATCGCTGCCCGCCGCTCGCACGGTCGCAAGAAGCTCTCGGCCTGATTTCTAGGCGCCCCGGCGGCGTAGTCCGCTGGGGTAGGCCTTGATCAACCCGAGGCTTGCCCAAGCGATGACCTCGCCCCTTGGCCGCAGGATCGAACCGGCAGTGTCGACGATCGGACGGCTGAAGCGGAGACCGGACTTTCTTGCTGCTGCGGGAGGGCGCCGTTTTCACACCGAGCTCATGAGTGCCCAAGGCCGGCTGCGTCATGCGGCCGGCACGCCTGTGCCTGCTACCTCGGAGAGCGCAGCGGTCGATGGACTTCGCATCGGCTTCACGATCACCAAGCGGGTCGGTCACGCGACGGAGCGCAACCGCATCCGCCGCCGATTGCGCGATGCCGTGAAGCGCGCAGCAGCCGAGTTGCCGTCCGCCGAGGCCGATATCGTGCTCGTGGCCCGTCGCCCCGCTCTGCATGCGCCTTTCGACACGCTGGTCGCCGATCTGCGCCGTTCCGTTGGCGCGGTGATCATGCCGAGCGACGGCAGGCAGCAGGGCCAGAAGAACCGCCCCGGACGTGGGAAAGGTCGCTCCGGCGCGGCCAACCCGGCCGATGCCGTGAAAGGCCCGGTTCGCGGCGACCCGACACCATCCTGCCATCATGCGGCCGATGCGCCCCTGCAGCACGAGGCGCAGTCGATGCCTCGCGCGGCGAGCGGAGCCTTCGACGCCTCCCCTCCTTCGAACACACGCGACGGATCTCTCGATGGGTAATGACAAGACGAACATGATCGTCGCGATCGCCTTGTCGCTGGCGGTCCTGCTCGGGTGGAACTACTTCATCGCCGCCCCCCGCGTGGAGCAGCAGCGTCAGGCCGAGCTTCAGAACAAGGCTGCTGCCCAGGCTGCCAACCCGACCGGCGCTCCTTCGGCGAGCCCGGCGGAAGGCGGTCCCTCGGCTCCCGTTCCGGGCACCCTGCCGAACGCGGCCGTATCGGTGGAGAGCCGCGAGGTAGCCCTGGCCCGTTCCCCGCGCGTGGCCATCGACACCCCGGCCCTGGCCGGTTCGATCGCCCTGAAGGGTGGCCGCGTCGATGACGTCTCGCTCAAGGGCTACCACGAGACCGTGAGCGATTCGAGCCCGCGCATCGTGCTGCTCTCGCCCACCGGTAGCGCGAACCCGTATTACGCGGAATTCGGCTGGGTCGGTCAGAACACAGGCCCCCTCCCCACGGGCGACACGGTGTGGACCGCCGATGCCGCCGCGCTGACGCCGGCAAAGCCTCTGACCCTCACTTACGACAACGGCGCAGGCCTGCTGTTCAAGCGCGTCATCGCCGTCGACGACAAGTTCATGTTCACGATCCGCGACGAGGTCGAGAACAAGGGGGCAAGCGCCGTCACGCTGTATCCGTATGGGCTGGTCTCGCGCTGGGGCAAGCCGACGACGCAGGGCTATTACGTGCTGCATGAGGGCATGATCGGCGTCCTCGGCGCCGATGGCCTGCAGGAATACACCTACGATCACGTTGCCAAGGAGCCGGCGCTCGGCAATGCCGGCACCAAGGGCAAGGCCTGGGCGAACGTGAGCGGCGGCTTCGTCGGCATTACCGACAAGTACTGGGCCGCGGCCACGATCCCGGACCAGGCCACCCCCTATACCGGCAGCTTCACCGAACGCACCGACGGTGCCACCAAGGTCTATCAGGCCAGCGTGCGCGGCGATGGCCGCAGCGTCGAGCCGGGCGCGACCGTGACGTCGACCCAGCAGCTCTTCGCCGGTGCCAAGGAAGTCAACACGATCAACGGCTACCAGAAGGATCTCGGCATCAAGCAGTTCGATCTGATGATCGACTGGGGCTGGTTCCACTTCATCACCAAGCCGATGTTCCGCGCGTTGGACTTCTTCTTCCATCTGTTCGGCAATTTCGGCGTGTCGATCCTGGTGGTGACCTTCTGCCTGAAGCTGCTGTTCCTGCCGATCGCCAACAAGTCGTACCAGTCCATGGCCAAGATGAAGGCCGTGCAGCCGGAGATGGCCTCGATCCGCGAGCGCTACGGCGACGACAAGATGAAGCAGCAACAGGCGATGATGGAGCTGTACAAGAAGGAGAAGATCAACCCGGTCGCCGGCTGCTGGCCGGTGCTGATCCAGATCCCGGTCTTCTTCGCGCTCTACAAGGTCCTGTTCATCACCATCGAGATGCGGCATGCGCCGTTCTTCGGCTGGATCCAGGATCTCGCCGCTCCCGATCCGACGAACATCCTGAACCTGTTCGGGCTCCTGCCCTTCGCTGCCCCGGACTTCATCCATCTCGGCATCTGGCCGATCGTGATGGGCATCACGATGTTCATCCAGATGAAGATGAATCCCGCGCCGCCGGACCCGGTCCAGGCGCAGATCTTCACCTTCATGCCCATCGTGTTCACTTTCATGCTCGGCTCGTTCCCGGCCGGTCTGGTGATCTACTGGGCCTGGAACAACACCCTCTCGGTCATCCAGCAATACGTCATCATGCGCCGTAACGGCGTGAAGGTGGAGTTGTGGGACAACCTCGGTGGGATGTTCAAGAAGAAGCCCGCCGACAAGAACGCACCGGCCAAGAGCTAGGCTTCGCGTTCTTCTCAACGAGACCACCCCGGCTCCTCATCCCGAGACGCCGGAGCGAAGCGGAGGCCTCGAAAGAGGCCTCCAGGACCCGACGCGGTTTCTGGACGCCTCCTTCGAGGCCGCTTCGCGGCACCTCAGGATGAGGTCGATGGTGGGACACGTCACGTTTCCCTCTCTCAGCCGGAGACCATGATGACCGAGCCCGAAGCCGACGCAGCCCTCCTCGAATCCGGCCGCCTGCTGTTCGCGGGAGTGGCCGATTTCCTGTCCTCCGCGCCGAACGTCGCCGCGCTGCCGCCGATGAAGGGCGTCGAGATCGCCTTTGCCGGGCGCTCCAATGTCGGCAAGTCGAGCCTCGTCAACGCACTGACCGGCCGCAATACCCTGGCGCGGACGTCGCATACGCCGGGCCGGACGCAGCAACTCAACTTCTTCGATATCGGCGGGCGACTGACCCTGGTGGACATGCCCGGCTACGGCTACGCGGCCGTGGAGAAGACCAAGGTCGAGGCCTGGACCGACTTGATCCACGACTACCTCAAGGGTCGCGCCAATCTCGCCCGCGTCTTCATGCTGATCGATTCCCGCCACGGATTGAAGAGCATCGATACCGACGTGCTCGACGGGCTCGACAAGGCCGCCGTGAGCTATCAGATCGTCCTGACCAAGGGCGATGCCCTGAAGAAGGCCGAAGTCGATGCGCGCATTGCCGGCATCCGCTCCGCCATCGCCAAGCGCCCGGCGGCCTACCCTGAGATCCTGATCACATCCAGCCGCGACGACCGTGGCGTGCCGGAACTACGGGCGAGCGTCGCCCGGATCCTGGCCGAGCGCGGCGCATGACCGGCTTCGACCGCGCCCTCCTTGCTCTCGGCGCGCTCGCCGGCCTGCTCGGCGTCGCCGCTAGCGCGGCCGCGGCCCATATCCCCGGAGCCGACAGCCTGAAGACGGCGGCGCAGTTTCTGCTGTTCCACGCGCCCGCCATCATCGCACTCGTGGCCCTGACGGCCACCGGGCTCACTCACCGCCTCACGACCCGGGTCGCCGCTGCCGCCCTGGTGATCGGACTCGCGCTGTTCTCCGGTGATCTGTCCTTGCGCGCCCTGAAGGGCATTCCCCTCTTTCCGATGGCCGCGCCGACCGGCGGCGTCATCCTCATGGCCGGCTGGCTGGTCGCGGCATTGGCCGCTTTCGTTCCGGCGCGGACCCGACAGGGTCCACTTGGCCAGCACCCGCCCGCAATTCGATCCTAGCGACACCTCGACCCTGGGCGCGTTCGTCCAAAGTCGAGGGGCGGTTCGGAGTGGCACCCGGTCCTTGCAGTGCCTCGAGAAAGTTCCGGTTCACATACGGCTCTCGTTCCGAACCCTAGAGCAGAACGGAAGTTCTACGGGTGGGACTCAGACGAACAGGAAATCGGTCGCGTGCAGATCCGCGACCTGCAGGCCGGCGAGCCTGATGCTGCCCTCGTCATACTGAATGACGACGCCGGCGCTGGTGTTCTCGGCGTGAGAGACCACGGCGGCAAAGGAGCCCAGCACATCCTTCTCCAGGCGAATGACGTCGGGCGAGCCCGATCCGGGGCTGAAGTCGGTGATGACGTCCTTGCCCGTGAGCCGATCGAAAACGAAGGTATCGCGGCCGGCGCCGCCGGTCAGTCTGTCGTTGCCGGTCCCGCCGATCAGCATGTCATTGCCGTCATCGCCTCGGAGCGAGTCGTTGCCGGCGTCGCCGAACAGGATGTCGGCGCTCGACCCGCCGTTCAGTACGTCCTTCCCCTCGCCCCCGAACAGCTTGTCCGACGAGCCATCCCCCGAAAGGACATCGTCGCCGCTGGCGCCCACGACCCGGTCCACCCCGTCCCCACCCTGAAGCGTGTCGTTGCCGGCACCGCCATTGAGTTGGTCGTCCCCGATGTTGCCGCTCAGGAGATTGTTGGCGGCATCACCCGTAAGTTTATCGTTCTGGTCGGTCCCACTGACATTCTCGACGCCGGAGACGGTTTGCTTGCCTTCTTCACCGCCGACGATGAAGTAAGACTTCTGGCTCAGATTGACGTTGGCGGCTCGGTCGAAAGCAAAGAACGCGAGGGTATCGGTACCCGACTGGCCATAAACGTCGTCGATGAACAAGTCGTAGCGCATGACGAACCGGTCGTCGCCAGATCCGCCGTAGAGCGTGTCGACGCCGTTATCTCCGATCAGCAGATCGTTGCCACCGCCGCCATAGAGGGTGTCGCTGCCGATATAATTCGTTGCCGAATCGGAGTCGCCAAAAATGGTATCATCCCCGCCTCGACCGTAGATCACATCGTTACCACTGTAGCCGAGAATATAGTCTTTCTCGTCAGTCACACCCGTGGTGTAATCTATGAGATCAGCCTGACCCGTGCCCATTACATACGCCATGACGTTCCTTTCCTTCGCATTCTCCAACGAGGATCGATTTGCATGACTAGCCTAGCCTTTTGCAGGCAGACAGGCAATAACGGAATATATACTTGATTTATAGAAGTATTTATCAGACATCTGGTCTTTGTTTGCAGTTTTCAACGCCCTCGACGCCTTATCCCTGATGGCCTCCTTCACGGGATCGAGGTGTTCGCCCAATGAGGGGACGGCGCGGAATCATCCTTTGGGAGTGCCCAACCCCGATAGGCGGGGCATGAAATCTCGGCGCTCAGACGAGAGGATCAGTCATCACCGGCAGGGTGAAGTCGGCAATATTGAATGCTCCACGCCATCGGCCGGGCATCCGAATGGATCGAGACGACACAGGCTACAGCGAGATCCCGTTCACCCGCGTTACCACCGCCCTGATCACGGAGCGGCGCTGACGCACCGGTTCGCCGTGACCGCCTTCTAGATCACCGTCGCCATCGGCCTGCGGGGGTGATGGTATACGCTCTCTCACCCCCCGCGCCGGAGGGAGGATCGCTTGCTGAAACCCTGGATTCTGTTCGCCGCCTGCCTCGCGGCCATCCCCGTCCGCGCCGCGCCGATCGAGGAGAACGAGCCGCTGGTGATGCGGATCATCTTCGAGGATTGCCTCGGTTATATCCGCCACGGCCGCACGCCGTTCCAGGGGCTCGCGACGCGGCCCGCCTCACGCGAGGCGATCGACACCATCCCGCGCCTGGCGCCGGACCGGGAGAAGGCAGTGGAGCTTTTATCGCCGCGCTACGTCGCATCCTGGGGGCAGGACGGACACGGCCGGCATTGCCTCATCCGTACGGTCTGGCAGGCCGAGCCGGACGCCCGGCCAATGCGCCTTGGCGTGCGAAGTGATGGCTTCCTCCAGCGCGTCGATGCGCGCGCCCGCGCCGAGGGTCTGACGAGCAGCGGTATGGCGGATGCATTCACGCCGATATCCGTCAGCTCCTGGTCCGAGGGCGAAACCGGCCATGACAGCGGTCCGCTGCGGCCGGTCAGTTTCTCGCTCGTGGCCTCGGCCGCCGACGAGGCTGGGGGCCTCGCCGATGCCGGCGTGATCGCCATGGGCGGTCCGCCGCAGGGACGCCCTTGAAAGCCCGCCCCTCGTCCTATGCGGTAGATCGGCGGGCTCGCGCCACGTAATCGGGTCAGGCCCGAGAAACAGGCCAGCCCCTACGGCATCACCGGAGGGTGGTAGGTAAGCGTGAAGGCGAGCGCCCAGAGCAGGAACAGCACCACCGGCAGATGGATGATGAGCTGAAGGAAGCTGAACCCTACGATGTCGCGGGCCTTGAGGCCGAGGATGCCGAGAAGCGGCAACATCCAGAACGGGTTGATCAGGTTCGGCAGCGCTTCGGCAGCGTTGTAGATCATCACCGCCCAGCCGAGATGGACCTGCAGCTCGTTGGCCGCCTGCATCACGTAGGGCGCTTCCAGCAGCCATTTGCCGCCGCCCGATGGCACGAAGAAGCCGAGCACCGCCGAATAGACGCCCATGGAAATCGGGAAGCTGCCCGTGGTGTTAAGCGCCACGAACGCGTGAGTGATGACATCCGAGACCGAGGTACCGCCCGCGTTCTTCGCGTTGGTCAGCATGGCGCTGATCGCCGCGTAGAGGGGGAACTGGATCAGCACACCGGCAGTGGCCGGCACCGCCTTCGCCACGGAGGCGAGGAAGTTCCGCGGCCGCCAATGCAGCAGCAGGCCGAGGGTGAGGAAGAGCAGGTTGTAGGTGTTGAGGTTGGAGATCGCGGTGATCCAGGATTGGCGCGCGAATTCCTGGTAGAGCCAGCCGGCGGCGATGATGACGAGGAGCAGGGTCAGGATCGGCGAATGCTCCAGCCATTCCGAAGGCTGCTGCGGCCGGGACTCGTCCGGCTTGTCGCGCGAGACGTCGAGGCCGAGATCGTCGGCCGTCACGGCGGTGGCGGGCTGCGGCGCCGAGACATAGGCGATGATGATCGAGATCACGAAGAGGATCAGGGCGATCAGCATCGACTGCCAGAGGAAGATCGTCTCGCTGAACGGGATCACGCCGGTGATCGGCAGCAGGCTCGGCGGCAGGCTCTTGGGATTGGCCTGCAACTGCGCGGCCGATGAGCTGAGCCCCATGGCCCAGGTGGCGCCGAGCCCGAGATAGGCAGCGGCACCGGCGGCCCGGTAATCCATGCGAAGTTCGGTGCGGCGGGCGAGCGCGCGGGCGAGAAGGCCGCCGAAGATCAGGCTGAGGCCCCAGCTCAGGAACGACGACAGCATCGTCGCCGCCGCCACGAAGCCGACCGCGCCCCGGCCGGTCTTCGGCACGAGGGCGAGCCGGTCGATCAGCCGCTGCACCGGCGGCGCCGTCGCCACCACGTAGCCGCCGATGGTGACGAAGGCCATCTGCATGGTGAAGGGGATCAGGCTCCAGAACCCGTCACCGAAGCTCTTGGCCACCGTCATCGCAGGCGCGCCGTTGGCCAGCGCCCCGAGGGCCACGATGACCACCGCGATGGCCACGAAGATGAACGCGTCGGGAAACCAGCGCTCGGCCCAGACGGTGAAGCGGATGCCGAGGCGGGACAGGGCGCCATCGGTGGCGACTTCGCCGACGGGGCGGCCGGTTCCCGGTTTGGACGGAACCGGATCGCGGGATTCTGGACTGGGTGCCGACATCTGAAATCCCGCCGTGATCCGGCCTGGTCCACCAAGCCGATGCCGTGCATGTTGCCCAAACATGGAGCGGGCTCAAGCCCGGCTTTTTGGCTTGTCACCAAGCTAAAGTCGGCGGGGATGGGTCGCCTTCAACCTTCCTTCAGTACCGCTCGTCCCACTATGCGCAGCGATCCTTCCAGGGGATGACGTGTGACACGGCCAGCGAGCAAATCCGTCCAGGAGATGATTCGCGACCGTCGCCCGAATGCGGATGCGCCGTTCCGTGATCTCACCGATGGAACGGAAACCGGTCCTGCTGACAGCGTAAGGAGAACCCACGGCTCGCAACTGGCCTGGCTGTTCGGCCTCGTTGCCAGCGTCGCGGCGATTGCCGGTGCTGTGCTCGTCGTCCTGGCGGCGCCACCTGTGTTCGACTGCCGAAACCGGGCCGAACAGGGCTTCTTCGTAGGACAGACCTATGGTGGCTGCGTAGCAAGTGAGGTTTCGACGCGGTGGAACCTGCTCGAACAGCGCGTGAAGCTGGCACTACGCGGCTCGGGTCGCTGAACTGCGCTTTCTTTCCCGTGCCAGGAACCCCGTCTATTCAGAAGTTATCCGAGAGGTGGTGGCGACTGCCATGAGATCGGCTTCCGGCGGAGGCGGTCCCCGCCGGAAGCATGGAAGCGAACCTCGCCTCAGTTGAGCGTGGCACTCGCCGGACGCCGCTCCGGTAAAGCGGGATCGTCGCCGATCATCAGGCCGGATGGGCCGAGCCGGACCGGCACCGCCTCGCCGTCATGGATGCGGCCCGCGAGCAGTTGCTCGGCCAGCCGGTCCTGCACCGCCTTCTGGATGACGCGCTTGAGCGGACGCGCCCCGTAGGCCGGGTCGTAGCCCTTGTCGGCCAGCCAGTCGCGGGCATCGGGCTCCACGTCGAGGGCGATCTTGCGCTCGTCGAGGAGGGTCTGGAGGCGCCCAAGCTGGATATCGACGATCGCCCCCATCTCGGACCGCCGGAGACGGTGGAACAGGATGATCTCGTCGATGCGGTTGAGGAATTCCGGCCGGAAATGATGGCGGACCACACCCATCACCTCGTCGCGGACCTCATCCGTATCCTGCCCTTCCGTCTGAGCCACCAGATATTCCGACCCGAGATTCGAGGTCATGATCAGGAGCGTGTTGCGGAAATCCACCGTCCGCCCCTGCCCGTCCGTCAGGCGTCCGTCGTCGAGAACCTGCAGCAGGACGTTGAACACGTCCGGATGCGCCTTCTCGATCTCGTCGAACAGCACGACCTGATACGGCCGGCGCCGCACAGCCTCGGTGAGCGCACCGCCCTCCTCGTAGCCGACATAGCCCGGAGGCGCGCCGATCAGCCGGGCGACGGAATGCTTCTCCATGTATTCCGACATGTCGATGCGCACGAGGGCCGTGTCGTCGTCGAACAGGAAGCCGGCCAACGCCTTGGTCAGCTCGGTCTTGCCGACGCCCGTCGGCCCGAGGAACATGAACGAGCCGATCGGCCGGTTCGGATCCTGCAGGCCGGCGCGGGCACGCCGCACGGCGGTGGCCACCGCCTCGACGGCTTCCCGCTGGCCAATGACGCGCTTGCCCAGTTCGACCTCCATGCCAAGAAGCTTCTCGCGCTCGCCCTCCAGCATCTTGTCCACGGGCACGCCGGTCCAACGTGAGACGACGCCCGCGATATGGGCCGGCGTCACCGCCTCCTCGACCATACCGTCGCGGGCAACGGCGGTTTCGGCCGCGGCCTCGTTCTCGGCGAGTTCCCGCTCCAGCCCAGGGATCACGCCGTATGCGAGCTCGCCCGCGCGCTGGTACTGGCCCTGGCGCTGGGCCGAGGCGAGTTCGTTGCGCGCCTCGTCGAGCTTCTTCTTGAGCTCGGCCGCCGCACCCAGCTTGTCCTTCTCGGCCTTCCAGCGAGAGGTGATCGCGGCCGACTGCTCTTCGAGATCGGCCAGTTCCTTCTCCAGCCGCACCAGACGGTCGCGGGAGGCGGAATCGGTCTCCTTCTTCAGCGCCTCGCCCTCGATCTTGAGGCGGACTACCTCACGGTCGATGTTGTCGAGCTCCTCCGGCTTCGAATCCACCTGCATGCGCAGGCGCGACCCGGCCTCGTCCATCAGGTCGATGGCTTTATCGGGCAGGAAGCGGTCGGTGATGTAGCGGTTCGACAGAGTCGCGGCCGCCACGAGGGCCGCGTCCTGAATGCGCACGCCGTGATGCTGCTCGTACTTCTCCTTGATGCCGCGCAGGATCGAGACCGTGTCCTCGACGGTGGGCTCGGACACGAAGACGGGCTGGAAGCGGCGGGCCAAGGCCGCGTCCTTCTCCACATGCTTGCGGTATTCGTCGAGCGTGGTCGCGCCGACGCAATGCAGCTCGCCGCGCGCCAGAGCGGGCTTGAGCAGGTTCGAGGCGTCCATCGCCCCGTCCGCCTTGCCGGCCCCCACCAGCGTGTGCATCTCGTCGATGAACAGGATGATGCCGCCGGCGGCCGAAGTGACCTCGGACAGCACGCCCTTCAGCCGCTCCTCGAACTCGCCGCGATATTTCGCGCCGGCGATCAGCGCGCCCATGTCGAGGGCGAGCAGGCTCTTGTCCTTCAGGCTCTCCGGCACGTCGCCATCGACGATGCGCAGGGCCAGCCCCTCGACGATGGCGGTCTTGCCGACGCCGGGTTCGCCGATCAGAACCGGGTTGTTCTTGGTACGCCGGGACAGGACCTGGATGGTGCGGCGGATCTCCTCGTCGCGGCCGATCACCGGGTCGAGCTTGCCCTCCCGGGCGGCCTCGGTGAGGTCACGGGCGTATTTCTTGAGGGCGTCATAGGCATTCTCGGCCGTGGCATTGTCGGCCGTGCGGCCCTTGCGGAGCGCGTTGATGGCGGCGTTCAGCGACGCGGCAGTGACGCCGGCGGCGGCGAGCGCACGGCCGGATTCGGTGTCCTTCTCCACGGCGAGGGCGAGCAGCAGGCGCTCGACGGTGACGTAGGAATCACCCGCCTTCTGGGCGGCCTTCTCGGCGGTGTCGAACAGGCGCACGAGTTCTCGCGTCGCCTGGGGCTGCGCGGAATTACCCGAAACCTTGGGCTGCTTGGCCAACCACTGCTCGACCTGGGCGAGCGCCACGCGGGACTGTCCGCCGGCGCGGTCGATAAGGCCTGCGCAAAGCCCCTCGGGATCGTCGAGGAGCACCTTCAGGAGGTGGCCGGGCTGCAATTGCGGGTGGCCTTCGCGAAGGGCCAGGGATTGCGCGGCCTGGACGAAGCCGCGGGCGCGTTCGGTATAGATCTCGAAATTCATGTCTTTCCTCTCCCCCGTGCCGACGATCCACCGCCCGCCAAGCGGCGCGGCCCCGTCGAGACGTCGCTCCCCGACCGGATGGTCCGGGAAGCCTCGGCGCCGCGAAGGCCGCCGATTGCTTACGATGTAGTGTTGCAAATGAGCACCACAAGACCCGATCACGGACTTGCGCGCGAGTATGGCTTCGGGTGAGGCTGACGGTATGACCGCGACGCCGACCAGCCTTCCCGAACTGCGCCTCGAATCGCTCCACCGCTACCCCGTGAAGGGGCTCTCGCCCGAGGGGCTTGAGGGAGCGACGCTGGAAGCGGGACGCTATTTTCCGGGCGACCGGCTGTTCGCCATCGAGAACGGGCCGTCCGGCTTCGATCCGGCCGCACCGAAGCATCAGCCCAAGATCAAGTTCCTGATGCTGATGCGCAACGAGGCCCTGGCCCGCCTCGTTACGCGCTACGACGACGAAACCTCGGTGCTGACGATCCGCCAGGGGGACGGCATCGCCGTCGAGGCCAACCTCTCGACGCCGGAAGGGCGCGAGGCGGTGGAAGCCTTCTTCCGTACCGAATTCGCGGACGCCCTGCGCGGTCCGCCGAGGCTGCTCACCGCACCGGACGGCTTCCGCTTCACCGATTCAGCACGCGGCTTCGTCTCGCTCCTCAACCTCGCCAGCGTCGCGGCGACGGAGGAGATGATGGGTGCGCCCGTCGATCCGTTGCGCTTCCGCGCGAACCTTCACCTCACCGGCCTTCCCCCCTTCGCCGAACTCGACCTCGTCGGGCGCATGCTCGCCACGGCGGGAGGCGTGCGCCTGCGGATCTCGAAGCGGACGGAGCGCTGTGCGGCGACGAATGTCGATCCAGCGACCGGCATCCGTGACCTCGCGATCCCCCGGACGCTCTCCACGCGGCTCGGCCATGCCGATTGCGGGGTCTACGCGGAGGTGCTCCATGGGGGCCGCCTCGAACGGGGCGAGACGCTCCGGATCGAGGCGTGAGGCGTTCAACGGGTTCGTATCGCAGAAGCGCGGCGGCCACGTCTGCGAAACCAGCTTGGGAGAGTTGCGAGGCCTGGAGGCCGCGATCGACCGTCGCGTTCCCCCAGGCGGAATCGCTCAGATCGCGTGACGCGGGACGAGGACGATGGCGGCGGCGTAGCCCGCCCGGCGCAGGCCGCGAAGATCGGCATGGCGGCGCTCGCAGGTCACCCTCACGTAGCGCTTCTCACCATCATCGCTCCAGGTGGAAGCAGCCATGGTCTGGCCGTGGATCATGCATTCCATCGGCGTGTGCGCAGGTGACACGATGATGTCGAGGGCGGTGGTGCGGGAGCAATCCTGCGCCGCGATCATGCTGGAGCAAACGAGGGCGACGGCTAACAATTCGGACATGACGGACCCCTTTTTCGGTTCGGCGAATAAGGTCCGCGGTGTTGCTCAGGCGTCGAGCGGCCGCGTGATTGTTGCCTGAGCGTTCCTCGTCGTTTTTCATTGGACTTGGTCTAGCATGACAGATGCCAAACCTGTCGCAAGGTGGCCTCGGCCCCGGCCGAACATGGCTCTCATGCACGGCGCGAAGACTTCGGCTTCATGCGCGAAGCGATACATTGTCGGCCCGCGATCGGCGGGTGACGAGGCGGTCCTCGTTACGAGGTACGAGCCAGGTCGGCTCGGGCTCGGCGCGGGGCAGGATGCTGGCGACGGCATCGAGATCGACGACGTAGCTGTCGGTCAGTCTGCGCCAGACTTCTGCGGGAGAGGCGGTGTCCTTCCCGATCTGGGCGAGGGCGGCGGTCAGATTCCGAAGGCCGGTGAGGGTCGGACGGGCGACGGTGGTATCCGCGGCGAGCATCGGAGGGAGCGTCCTGTGCAATATTCCAAAGGATCACAGGACAGGGTTAACGCACGGTTATGCCCCCCTTGGTGCTGGCCGTCCTCACCACCGATCCGCCTTTCACGATGGGACCATTTTTCCGAGCTTTGGCGGCTATGGCGCTTCGCAGTGCGACATCGCTGCGCTAGAAGCGCGTCGTCGCGCATCCCGATCCGGCGCCGTAGCGAGGACAGTGCCTCACGATGAAAGAATCTCTGGCAAAAGACGCCCTCCCGAACGTGCATGTGCGCGCGGAAGTTCTGGTCCAGGCCCTGCCCCACATGCAGCGCTACGATCAGGAGATCGTCGTCATCAAGTATGGCGGCCACGCCATGGGCGACCGCGCCGCGGCGGAAGATTTCGCCGAGGATATCGTGCTCCTCGAGCAATCCGGCCTGAAGCCCATCGTGGTTCATGGCGGCGGCCCGCAGATCGGGCGCATGCTCGGCCGGCTCGGCATCGAGTCGGAGTTCCGTGGAGGCCTGCGCGTCACCGACGAGGCGACCGTCGAGGTGGTCGAGATGGTGCTCGCCGGCTCGATCAACAAACAGATCGTCGGCTGGATCTCGGCCGAGGGCGGTCGCGCCATCGGCCTCTGCGGCAAGGACGGCAACATGGTCCGCGCCCGCAAGGCGACGCGCACCGTGATCGACCCGGAAAGCCAGACCGAGAAGGAGATCGATCTCGGCCTCGTGGGCGAGCCGGAGCATGTGGAACGCGGCGTCCTCGACGCGGTGTTGAAGGCGGAACTGATCCCGGTCCTCGCTCCGGTCGCCTTCGGCGCCGACGGCCAGACCTACAACGTCAATGCCGATACGTTCGCCGGGGCCATCGCCGGAGCCCTGCGGGCCAAGCGCCTGCTGCTCCTCACCGACGTGCCGGGAGTGCTCGACAAGGACAAGAAGCTCCTCACCGACCTCACCCTGGAGGATTGCCGCCGCCTCATCGCCGACGGCACCATCACGGGCGGGATGATCCCGAAGATCGAGACCTGTATCTACGCGCTGGAACAGGGCGTCGAGGCGGTCGTGATCCTCGACGGCAAGGTGAGCCATGCCGTGCTGCTCGAACTCTTCACCGACCACGGCGCCGGTACGCTGATCCGCCGGGCCTGAGCACAAAGCCCCGGGACGTAACCCCTACGTCCCGGGGCGCGGCATCCTCGCGGCCGCCGGGATCTCAAAACGTCATCATTTCTCGGCCTCGCCGGGATCCGGCACACCGGCCTTGGCCCAGAACGCGGCCGTCGCCTTACGATAAGCCCTGGTGAGGGCAGGTCCTTCCGCGCCCGCCGGACCAATCTCGTCCCAGATCTGCTGGCACAAGGTGGCCTGGACCGTGAAGCGGCTGGGATCCTCGGTCTTGGAGGCAGCGATCAACGCGCCGACGATCTTGCGCATGCGTTCGGCATTCTGAGCGAAGACCTCCTCGCCTTCAGCCACGCGGCGGCTCGCTGTTTCGGCCTTCGCAGCGCGACGTTCGGCGGAAACCGTATCCTTCGTCACATCCGCCTCGTTGGGCCGGTACGCAGCCTCAACCTCTTTGAGAGCGGTGCGGCCACGCAGGATCATCGGCTTGGCATCGGCCCGACCCCGGCAAGAGGCGCGCAGTTCGACCAGGAGACGCTTGGCCATGCCCACCATCTTGCGCGACGGCGGGGACACGGAGGCTGCAACGGCTGCCCTTTCCAAGGCGGCGATGATCGAATCCGCGTCGGCCGGGGGCCGCTCGCTGGCAACATCGGCGCCGGAAATCGCCAGTGCCTTATGGTCCGGCTCAAAGCTCACAATGAAACCCTCTCGATCGATCTAGGGCGCCGCGCGTGCAACCGTTCGCACCGCCGCTTCCATGTCCGGAGCCGCCCTGTCGAGAAACCCGCGGCACCGCCGCGCACCACATTCAGCCTTCACTCAAGCAGCCTGGCTGCCGCAACGGGGCGTAGCCCTATCCCCTGGGCCGCGACAGCGTCAAGGCAGCGCCAAGAGTGGTCGGACCGGCCTGCCTTTTTCAAACATGCCCCTCGCTGAGGCGTGACCAAAGGCGAAGATGCGAATGCTGCCGTCTCCGGCACCGCGCTATGCACGGTCACGTGAAGGCTGTTGGAAGACGTGAATCGGTAGGTAGAAATGAAGCTGTCGCGCCCGAAAGTCGTTCAACCAGCAACGAAGCCTAGTCGCGGGAGACGCAGCACGAACGCTGGGTTTTTTAGGGAAAATGGTGCTGCTGGACAGGATTGAACTGTCGACCTCCTCATTACCAATGAGGTGCTCTACCACTGAGCTACAGCAGCCGATCGTCGCGACGCGTCGGCGACGAGCGGGGAGTTAGCGGATCGAACGCGGCTTGGCAATCACTTCTCGCCGCCTTTGATCGTTGCTGGTGAAACAAGCAGCCCTGTGTCCCTTTTGCACGCCGCGCGAATGATACCGGCGAGGCCGGATTCGGCGACAGCCTCGGCCGCGTCGGAGGGTGTGAACCAGCGATCCTCGCGCTCGCCCCGTTCCGGCCAGTGCTTCAGCTGCTTGCGGACCTCCAGAGGAAAGACCTTCACCTGGCAGAGTACGAAATCACGGCTCTTGAGCCGCTTCTCATAAAGGTAGAAGCCGAGCGGCCTCTTGCCGATCTCGCCTAGAAGCCCGGCCTCCTCATAGGCCTCGCGAGCGGCGGCCTCGTAGGGCTTGCGCCCCTTCATCGGCCAGCCCTTCGGGATCACCCAGCGGCGGCTCTCACGTGAGGTGATCAGGAGAATCTTGAACCCACCATCCGACAGACGCCGGAACGGCAAGGCGCCGACCTGACGCCGGGGCTCCGTCTCACTCTCCACCAGGGCTGAACTCATGGAAGGGGAACGCCGCGATGCCGCGTGGGTTCGATGGATCCGCGCGTGATCGGTTCGAGTTCAGCGGCCCGCCGCTTCCCTGCCTCGACGATCAAATTCGGAACTTTCGACAACCAGGTCATCGAACACCCCTGCCCTGTGGCGTGAGGACCGGCACGCGGGAACGGGCAGGCGGAGAGAAAGGGAAGTCCCGATGCGCCGCATGGCACGATGCCGGACGTGGCCGGCCTTTAACGGTAAATGAACGCTTACCTCAAGGTAAAACTTATCCGGCAAACCATATCGATAGCATAGGATAATAAGATGATATCGGAACGGAGCGTACAGCGCGATTGTGACAGTGCGACCACGACGGTCGGCAGACCGAACGGCGTCTCCGCTATGCCGGAGACGGCCTTCAG
Source organism: Methylobacterium sp. AC832 (assembly GCF_979256025.1). Lineage (NCBI taxonomy): Bacteria > Pseudomonadati > Pseudomonadota > Alphaproteobacteria > Hyphomicrobiales > Methylobacteriaceae > Methylobacterium > Methylobacterium sp. AC832. The sequence continues at coordinate 505,360 of NZ_CEEDMV010000001.1, read as the reverse complement.
CCGGCGACGCTCAGGTTCTCGATCAGGGCGTTCAGGTCGGCCCGCATAGCCTGCACCTCCGGCTCCGACATGTTGAGCTGGCACATCACCGATTCCCGCACGAGCCGTGCCTCGGCCCGCAAGTCGCGCCCCTGCTGGGTCAGTTGGATCTCAACTTCGCGCTCGTCGCTCTGTCGCCGGTGACGGATCAGGAAACCTGCGGTTTCGAGCCGCTTGAGAACGGGCGTCAAGGTTCCGGAATCGAGACGCAGCCGGCGACCGATATCCGACACCGTGACGCCGTCGGTTTCCCAGAGGACGAGGAGGACCAGATATTGCGGGTAGGTCAGCCCCATCCGCTCCAGCATCGGGCGGTAGGATCGGGTGATCCGGTGAGCGGCAGCGTAGAGGGCGTAACAGAGCTGATTATCGAGCAGCAAAGGGTCCGTCGTGGAGCCTGTATGCTCCTCCGGAGCGTCGACCATATACACCACGCGATCTATCCCCGGATCAGGCCGGCGCGATGCCCAAGCGGCGTCATCGGTTCCTCGCGCTTGGGTCTCGTACGTCGTACCGGGCCGTGACAGCCCACAACACGAAAGTCTCGCCATTTCATTCCGATTGCAAGCATTTACCCGATCGGTGAAGCGGACCCATGCTTCGATCGCGGGCGGCGGATCAGACAAGCCGGGCAGCAGGATCGCCCCTCCAGTTACGATGTCGAAGGAATGACGCCGGAACAGCCTGTGACCGCCGCCTTTTTGGCCTGGGCGTGAGCGGGGGGAGCGGCCACAATGCCGTCTTCCAGCCTGTGACAGGATACCACGATGCAGCTTGTTCCTCCCGCTTACCGGCCCACCGGTCGTCCGATAGCCTTCGCCCTGGCTCTGAGCGTCGGATTGTCCCTCGCGCCGCTCCCAGCCATCGCTCTCGAAGGCCCGCCACCGGCCAAACCTGGTGAAGCGGCGGCCCCGGCCGCGACGACAAAGCCCCGCGTGGTCATCGTCGCCACGGGCGGCACGATCGCGGGCGCGGGTGCGGATGCCGCCAACAGCGCCACCTATCAGGCGGCGAAGGTTCCGGTGGATAAGCTCATCGCCGCCGTGCCGGCCATCGCACAGGTGGCTGAGGTACGCGGCGAGCAGGCGTTCCAGATCGCCTCGGAGAGCTTCACCAACGCACAGTTGATTCAGCTCGCCAAGCAGGTCTCCGCCCTGGTCAAACGCGACGACGTGGATGGAGTGGTCATCACCCACGGTACCGACACCGTGGAGGAGACGGCCTATTTCCTCGACCTCGTGGTCAAGACCGACAAGCCCATCGTCATGGTCGCCTCCATGCGGCCCTCCACGGCGATCTCGGCCGATGGCGCGCTCAACCTCCTCGACGCCGTGGTGGTGGCTGGGGCGAAGGATGCCCGCGCCAAGGGCGTGCTCCTCACCATGAACGACGAGATCCAGGCCGGACGCGACACCACCAAGCGCGTCAACATCAAGCCCTCGGCCTTCTTCAGCCAGTGGGGCCCCCTCGGCATGGTGGTGGAGGGCAAGACCTATTGGTTCCGCGCGCCGGTGAAGCGCCACGGCACCACTTCCGAGTTCGACATCGATTCCATCGATACCCTGCCGGACGTCGCCATCGTCTACGGCTCGGGCAACATGCATCCCGAGCCCTACACCTCCGCCGTCGCCACGGGCGCGAAGGCCATCATCCATGCGGGCACCGGCAACGGCTCGGTGGCTGGCTACCTCGTCGACACCCTGAAGGACATCCGCTCCAAGGGCGTGCAGATCATCCGTTCGTCCCGCGTCGGCGACGGCTTCGTCCTGCGCAATGCCGAGCAGCCGGACGACAAGTACGATTGGGTCGTCGCCCACGACCTCAACCCGCAGAAGGCCAAGATCCTCGCCGCCGTGGCCCTGACGAAGACGCAGGACACCAAGGAGCTTCAGCGGATCTTCTGGGAGTACTGAGCCCACACCGCTCGCGCCACGCCTCAGCGCAGGAGGAAGCCCTCCGGCGCGAGAGGCGGCGGCGCGGGTTCACCCAATGCGTCGAGGACGATCCCCTCCACGACGCGGACCAGCGCGTCGAGGGGGAGATCGTTGGGCTCGGTGCCGAACGGGTCCTCCAACTCGTCTCCGAGGGCATCGAGGCCGAAGAACGTATAGGCGACGAGTGCCGTCACGAGCGGCGTCACCCAGCCCAGCGTGCCCGCCAGACCGAAGGGCAGGAGCAGGCAGTAGATCCAGGCCGTCCGGTAGAGAAGCAGGGTATAGGCGAAGGGCAGCGGGGTGCCCTGGATGCGCTCGCACACGATCTGGACCTGGCCGAGGGCCGCGATCTTCTGCTCGAGGAAGCCGAACTGGATGTCGGTCAGAGCACCGGCCCGCTGTGTTCGTCCGAGATCGGCCGTGAGGTGCACGAGCACGGCGTCGGCGATGCTCGGGCGGTCGCGAAGGGGCGCGGCCTCCGCCTCGGACAGCCAGGGGGTTGCGGCCGCCACCTCGTCCTCGCGCCGCATTTGCGCGTGGAGGGCCTTGGCAAAGCCCATCACGCGTTTCAGTGCGCGGCTTCGCAACGCGTCGTGCCGCTCGTCGGGCAGGAGCGCCGTCAGGAGCCGGGCGAACGCCCTCGCTTCGAGGATCAGCGTTCCCCAGGCTTTGCGCGCCTCCCACCAGCGGTCGTAGCAGGCGCCGTTGCGGAAGCTCAGGAAGATCGAGAGAGCCAGCCCGACCAGGGTGAAGGGCCCGATCCCCGCGCTCATCGGGAAAGGATGGGGCCAAGCCCGCTCGACAGCCACGACGACGATGGCCGCCACGGTGATGAAACTCACCTTCAGCGCGACCCGCGGCAGGATCGAGCCCTGGAGCGTGAAAAGCACCGCCATGAGATTGGGACGCGAACGGACGATCATCGACGACTTATGGTTTCGTTGGGGGGATCACCGGTCGAGGCCAAGGACCGGCATCCCCGAGCCTGCGTCACCTGGCGGCTCCCGGCAAGGCAAGCTCTCGTGACGAACGCGGACCAGCGACGAACCGCCCCAACGTCGTGCGTTCGAATGAGAGACACGAGGTTGGGACCGACAACGGTGGAACGAATCGCCACCAAAATTCGAAATGTTGAATACTTTCGACCTTCCCGCACCGCACAAGTGTTCAACCAATGACGGCGAGCCCTCAGGATTAGACGCAATCCTCACTGATCACTGGAAATGCCGGCAGTCCGGACATGAAAACTCGGGCCAACGCTGCACTGCAACAAGACGCGAACGCCGCGACTAGCGCTAGACCGGACCCTTGCGAAAACTGGACCGTATCTTTACGCTGCCTGCGCCAAACAAGACTTCCTCATCCACGGCATTATGCAAAATATCACTTGCGTTAGGGCCGGGATGCGGGAGGCGCTCTGAGGATAGACCGGTCGATGAAGAAAAATAAGGTGATCACGGCCGAGGAGGCGATCGCCCTCATCCGGCACGACGACGTCGTCACCACGACGGGGTTCGTTCAGAGCTGCATCCCGGAGGCGCTCCATGCCGCCCTGGAGAAGCGCTTCGTCGACACGGGCGCCCCGCGCGGCCTGACCCTGATCATGACCGCCGGCGCCGGCGACAGCAAAGGCCTCGGCACCGGCCGCCTCCACCACGAGGGCCTGCTGAAGCGCGTCATCGCCGCAAATTTCGGTCGGATGCCGAAAGTGGCCAAGGCCGCCCAGGACAACAAGATCGTCGGCTACAACCTGCCTCAGGGCGTGATTTCGCAGCTCTACCGCGCCTGCGCAGCCGGGCAGCCCGGCCTCTTCTCGAAGGTCGGCCTGCACACCTATGTCGATCCGCGCCATGGCGGCGCCCGCGTGAACGAGGTGACGACGGACGAGATCGTCAAGCTCGTGGAGGTCGATGGCGAGGAATGGCTGTTCTACACCGCCACCAAGATCGACGTCGCCTTCATCCGCGGCACCTCGGCGGACCCGGCCGGCAACATCTCCTTCGAGAAGGAGGCTCTCACCCTCGACTGCCTGGCCCAGGCCATGGCCGCGCGAAACAATGGCGGCATCGTCATCGCGCAGGTGGAGCGCATCGTCGATGACGGCTTCCTGCTGCCCAAGGACGTGCGGGTGCCGGGCATCCTCGTCGATTGCGTGGTGCTGGCCGAGCCCGAGATGCACCGCATGAATTACGGCGTACAGCACGACGCGGCGCTGGCCGGCCAGATCCGCGTGCCGGTGAGCGGCATGAAGAAGATGAAGCTCGACGCCCGCAAGATCATCGCCCGCCGCGCGGCTTTCGAATTGCCGCCGAACGGCGTGGTCAATCTCGGCGTCGGCGCTCCCGAGGGGATCTCGGCGGTGGCCAACGAGGAGAAGGTGACGCCCTACATCACCCTCACCACAGAGGCCGGGGCCGTGGGCGGCGTTCTCGCGTCCGGGTCGAGCTTCGGCGCGGCGACGAATGCCGATTGCGTCATCGACCAGAACCAGATGTTCGACTTCTACGATGGCGGCGGCCTCGACATGACCTGTCTCGGCATGGCCGAGTGCGACCAGCACGGCAACGTCAACACCAGCGCGTTCGGCGGCAAGCTCAACGGCTGCGGCGGCTTCATCAACATCAGCCAGAACGCGCGGAGCGTGGTCTTCGCCGGCACCTTCACCGTGGGCGGCCTTGAGACCACGATCGAAGACGGCAAGCTGAAGATCGTCACCGAGGGACGCTCGCAGAAGTTCCTGCCCCAGGTGGAGCAGATCACCTTCAGCGGCCCCTATGCACAGAAGCGCTCTCAGCCGGTGATCTACGTCACCGAGCGCTGCGTCTTCCAGCTCACCGACGAAGGACTCGAACTCATCGAGGTGGCACCCGGCATCGATATCGAGCGCGATATCCTGCCCCATATGGGCTTCATGCCGATCATCAAGCACCCGGCGCAGATGGATGCGAGGCTGTTCCGGGACGAGCCGATGGAACTGCTCTCGGATCTCCTCAACCTCAACCTGCCGGAACGGGTCAGCTACGACGCCGAGCGCAACATCCTCTTCCTCAACCTCGAAGGCTGGCACGCCCGCATCAAGAGCGACATCGACGACCTGCGCAAGGTCCTGGTCGATGCCTGCAAGAAGGCCGGCCAACGGGTCAACTCGGTGGTCAACCATGACGGGTTTCGCATCAACGAGAACCTGTACGACGATTACGCCAGCATGATCCAATACCTGTCGGCGAACTACTATCTCACCACCACGCGCTACGCGACGAGCGCCTTCCTGCGTCTCAAGATGGAAGAAGCGCTCAACAATCGCGGCCTCGCCCCGCATGTCTTCGAGCGTAAGGAAGACGCCCACGCCTTCCTCGACGGCATGGACCGCAAGGTGCGGCGCGCCTCTACGGCCATCGACGCGGCGGCGTGAGAAATGCCACCTCCGGGCAAGGCTCGGAGGCGGCGTGCCGCTCGGGATGAAGTGCAGCGTCATGCTGCGGCGACCGACCGCTCCGCCCACAGGGCGGATGCTCGGCCTTAAGCCTTTCTCAGGTTTCGGTTGCAATCACATCATCGACACCGCCCGCTCCTCTCGGGGAACGGGCGGGCAAGGTGATGGAGAACGCGTCCGTAGTTACGATCAAATCCTCGCTGCCCTTGGATGCGCATACGATCGACATTTATTCGTATGACGAGCAGGTCAGCTATTCCCATCAGGTCGAGACGGGTTTTCGCGCCTCGCTGAGCGAGGATATCTTCTTCGACATCGTCGGCTCCGGGTTCTCCTACGAGGCCGGCCCCTACCCCGTCACGGGCGTGACCAATGGCGTCACCCTGTTCTACGGCGCCAGTACCCTCCTGGAGATCCAGGGGCTCGCCATCACGGCCGAACAAGCCCTCTTCTATCGCGAGCAGGATGCCGGGACCGTTCGAGCCGCGATTCTGTCGGGCGACGACACCCTCACCGGATCGAAATACGCCGATCTCCTCGATGGCTATGCCGGGGCGGATTCGATGACCGGTGGCGGTGGCGACGACGTCTACATCCTCGACAATATCGGCGACCGGGTGTTCGAGCGTCCGATGGCGGGCAGCGACCGCGTCGAAGCCTCCATTTCCTTCTCCCTCGGTAAGCAGTTCATCGAGAACCTGACCCTGACGGGGAACGCGGCCATCAACGGCACCGGCAACACGCTCGACAACGTGCTTCTCGGCAACGATGCGGCGAACAAGCTCAAGGGCGGGGGCGGCAGCGACATCCTCGTGGGCGGCGCGGGTAAGGATACGCTCACCGGCGGCGTCGGCAACGACCTCTTCGCCTTCCGGGCCATCTCGGACAGCCTTGCCGGCAAGACTTACGACACGATCACGGATTTTGCTTTGGGCCAGGACCGGATCGACCTCTCGGCGATCCAGGCGGTGACCGGTGCCGAGGGCGACCAGGGCTTCACCTTCATCGGCGATGCCGCCCTCGCCCAAGCCGGCGACCTGCATATGCGGGTGTCCGGAAGCTCCACGTTCCTCGAAGGCGATGTCGACGGGAACGGACGGGCCGATTTCCAGATCCTGCTGAAGGCCATCGTCGGCGGCCTTCAGGCGAGCGACTTCATCCTCTGATCCCGCGGGCGGTTCACGCCTCCGGCGTCGGCACGCCGATGCCGACATAGTGGAAGCCGTGGCGGGCCACGTCCTCGCCCCGGTAGACGTTGCGCAGGTCCACTACCACCCGGGCGGCCATGCTCTCGGCGAGCAGCGCCCAATCGAGCGCGCGGAAGGCGTTCCACTCGGTGACGATGACGAGGGCGTCCGCCCCTTCGGCACAGGAATAGGGGTCGTCCGCATAGGCGATGTCCGGCATCAGGTGCTTCGCGCCCTCCATCCCCTCCGGGTCGTGCGCGCGGATGCGGGCGCCGGCATCCTGCAGGCCGGCGACGATGGAGAGGGACGGCGCGTCGCGCATGTCGTCGGTATTCGGTTTGAAGGTGAGGCCGAGGAGCGCGATGGTCTTGCCCCTCACCGAGCCGCCGCAGGCGGTGACGATCTTGCGCGCCATCGCCCGCTTGCGCTGGTCGTTGACGGCGACCACCGCTTCCACGAGCCGGATCGGCGTGCCGCAATCCTGCGCGGTCTTCACCAGCGCCAGGGTATCCTTGGGGAAGCACGAGCCGCCATAGCCCGGCCCCGCATGCAGGAATTTCGAGCCGATGCGATTGTCGAGGCCGATGCCGCGCGCGACCTCCTGGACGTTGGCGCCGACCTGCTCGCAGAGATCGGCGATCTCGTTGATGAACGTGATCTTGGTGGCGAGGAACGCGTTGGCGGCGTATTTCGTCAGTTCCGCCGTGCGGCGGCCCGTGACGAGGATCGGCGCCTGGTTGAGATAGAGCGGGCGGTAGACCTCGTTCATGACGCTGGCCGCGCGGGCATCGTCCGCCCCGATGACGATGCGGTCCGGCCGTTTGAAATCGCCGATCGCCGCGCCTTCGCGCAGGAATTCGGGGTTCGACACCACGGCGAAATCGGCATCGGGCCGCGCCTCGCGGATGATGCGCTCGACCTCGTCTCCGGTGCCGACGGGAACCGTGGATTTGGTCACCACCACGGTATAGCCGGTGAGCGCGGCGGCGATGTCACGGGCCGCCGCATAGACGTAGGAGAGATCGGCGAAGCCGTCGCCCCGCCGGGACGGCGTGCCCACCGCGATGAACACCGTGTCGGCGGCGGCGACCGCGCTCGTCAGGTCGGTGGCGAAGGTCAGCCGGTTCTGGCGGACATTGTCGGCCACCAGCGTATTGAGGCCCGGTTCGAAGATCGGGATACGCCCTTGCTCGAGCGCCTCGATCTTGGCCGGATCGTTGTCGACGCAACAGACCGTATGGCCGAAATCGGCGAAGCACGCACCGGAGACCAGGCCGACATACCCCGCGCCGATCATCGCGATCTTCATCAGGCTCTCTCCTCGGCCGCCTCGATCGGGCGTCTCGACCAACCGTCTCTCGCCGCCGGCGGTGACAGATCCATGACGGATCGGGCGCTTGCCACCCTCGGCCCCACCGGACCGGGAGGATGGCGGACCATCACGTCGGCAGGTCTCGCTGCCTTCGCCTCCGCCGGGCGGATCGATGGACCGGGGCTGTATAGCAGCCCCTCGCGGATGACAAACGAGAGGCCGGTTCGGTCACTCCGGGTCTCGGGGCGATCCCGGCGCGTGCGTCGCGGAGCGCGGCGTCCGCCGCCATGATACGATATCGGCCATGATCCTTCGCTTCATCCCGCCGGCCGCCGGCCGCAGACAGGTTTCGTCCCGCGCGACGCAGGTGCTCGCAGCCGCCGCGATGGCTCTGATGGGCCTCGTCTTCACCGTAGAGGCAGGCGCTGCCCGCCCCTTCGTCGATGCGGCCGGGCGCAAAGTGGAGGTGCCGGAGCGCGCGCGCCGCATCCTCGCCGCCGGTCCGCCGGCCTCGGTCCTGCTCTACACACTGGCGCCCGAAACCATGATCGGCTGGGTCCGCGCCCCCTCCCCCGACGAGGCCGCCTTCCTGACGCCGGAGACGCGCGGCCTGCCCGCCTATGGCCGGCTCACCGGCCGGGGCAACACCGCCAATGTGGAGGCCGTGCTCGCCCTGAAGCCTGACCTCATCATCGATGTCGGCAGCACCGCGCCCACTTACGCGTCGCTCGCCGATAGGGTGCAGACGCAGACGGGGATTCCCTACATCCTCCTCGACGGCAGCATCGACCGGACTTCCGAGACCTATGCCAAGCTCGGCGATCTGGTGGGAGTGCAAGAGCGGGCCAGGGATCTCGCCGCCCATGGGGAGGCGATGATCGCCGAGGTGAAGGACCGGATCACCTCGATCCCTGCCGACAGGCGACCGCGCGTCTACTACGCTCGTGGGCCACGCGGATTGGAGACGGGGGTTTCGGGCTCGATCAATACCGAGCTCCTCGACCTGGCCGGCGCTCGCAATGTCGCGGAGGGCGGGGGCGCCACGGGGCTCACCACGATCTCGCCGGAACAGGTCCTGGCCTGGGACCCCGACGCCATCGTCACCCTCGACCCGGCTTTCCACCGGACCATATCCACCGATCCGCTCTGGAGCACGCTACGGGCCGTTCGCGCCGGCCGGGTCTACCAGACGCCGCGCCTGCCCTTCGGCTGGTTCGACTCGCCGCCGGGAATCAACCGCCTGATCGGCCTGCGCTGGCTCGCGGGCCGGCTGTATCCCGACCTCTTCCCCGAGCCGATGGAGAGCATCACGCGCGATTTCTACACGCGCTTCTACCACGTGGACCTCGACGGGGCGCAGCTGGAAAACCTGCTGAAGGATGCAGGGGCGGCCCGCCCGTGACAGCCTCCTCCCTGGCAGCCCGGCCCGCCTTGCGCCTCGCCGTGACGGGCGTACTCCCGCTCATCGCGCTGGTGATGCTGGTCCTGGTGTCGCTGGCGACGGGCAAGTACTCCGTGCCCGTCGCCGATGTAGCGCGCATCCTCTGGGCGAAACTGCTCGGGCTGACCTCTTCCATCGATCCGACCGCGCAGATCGTCGTGCTGCAGGTGCGCCTGCCGCGCGTGGCGGCGAGCCTCGTCGTCGGCGCTGCCCTCGCTGCGGCGGGCTCGACCTACCAGGGCCTGTTTCGCAATCCCCTGGTCTCGCCCGATATCCTCGGCGTCTCGGCGGGGGCGAGCCTCGGTGCCGTACTCGGTATCTTCCTCTCGCTCCCCGTGGGTGCGATCCAGCTCCTCGCCTTCGCCGGGGGATTGCTCGCCGTGGGCGCGGTCTATGCGGTGGGCCTCGCGGTGCGGCGGCACGATCCGGTGCTCACCCTCGTGCTGGCCGGCGTCGCCATCGGAGCGGTGCTGGGCTCCGCGATCTCGCTGCTCAAGGTGCTGGCCGACCCCTACAACCAGCTCCCCGCCATCACCTACTGGCTGCTCGGTAGCCTCGCCTCCGTCAGCCTCGGCGATGTCGGCGCGATCCTGCCGGCAATGGTGCTCGGCCTGCTGCCGCTCGTCCTGTTCGCCTGGCGGATGAACCTGATGAGTCTCGGCGAGGAGGAGGCCCGTGCGCTGGGCGTGGAGACACGTTTGCTGCGGCCGTTGTTCATCGCCGCCGCGACGCTGGTGACCGCCGCCGCCGTCTCGGTCACCGGCGTGATCGGCTGGATCGGCCTCATCATCCCGCATGTGGCGCGGCTGATCGTCGGCCCGGATTTCCGCCGCCTGCTGCCGGCCTCCCTTCTGATGGGGGCGGGCTATCTCCTCGCGGTGGATCTCGTCGCCCGCACCGTCGCGCCCATCGAGGTGCCGCTGGGCATCCTCACCGCGCTCATCGGCGCACCGTTCTTCCTCTGGCTCCTGGCCACCGCGAAGGGGGGCTGGGCTTGAGCCTGGAGGTCCAGAACCTCGCTTTCGGCTACGGCGCCAAGCCCCTCGGCGAGGGCATCGGCTTCACCTTGAAGGCGGGTGAGGTGCTTGGCCTTCTGGGCCCGAATGGCGGCGGCAAGACTACCCTCTTCAAGACCCTCCTCGGCCTGCTTCCGGCCCAGGCGGGGCGAATCCTCCTCGACGGCGAAGATGTGGCGACGTGGTCGCGGGCGCGGTTCGCGCGGAGCGTCGCCTACGTTCCGCAGGCTCATGCCGCCTTCTTCCCCTTCAGGGTTCAGGACGTGGTGCTGATGGGGCGGGCGAGCCGCCTCGGTGCCTTTGCGGCGCCCGGCAAAGCGGACGCGGCGATCGCCCTCGAGGCCCTGGCAACCCTCGGTATCCGGCATCTGTCCGAGCGGCGTTACACGGAGATCAGCGGTGGCGAGCGCCAGCTCGTCCTCATCGCCAGGGCTCTAGCCGGGGAGCCGCGCTTCCTCGTCATGGACGAGCCCACCGCCAGCCTCGATTTCGGCAACCAGGCCCGCGTCCTCGACCAAGTGCGGCGCCTGAAGGAACGCGGCATGGGCATCGTTCTCTCCACCCACGACCCCGACCACGCCTTCCTCTGCGATCGGGTGGCGCTCCTGCATGAGGGCCGGCTCCTGGCGCTCGGCAGACCGGAGGAAGCCGTCACGCCGGAGACCCTGCGCCTTCTCTACGGAGTCGACGTCGCCATCGTGCCCCTGCCGGGCGGCGGGCGCTTCGTCTGCACGCCGATCCTACCCCGCTGACGCGGCACGCCGGCACCCGCCCGCGCGTTGCCGTGCTGACCTGCCGCGATGATGGGACGGATGCCCGATGCCAGTGCTGGAGACCCCCGACGGCCGCTACATCGTCGTCAAGGGACGCCTCTGGCGGCGCACCAATCCGAACCTGAGCGAAGAAAAGCGGGAGCACCTCGTCAACGCGCTGATGGATGCCCGGCGCGCGGTGAAGGAGGCCAAGCGCTCGGGCGACGAGGCCGATATGAAGCGCGCCCGCGCGGCGGTCGACGCCGCCAAGCACGGCCTCGGCGAGCGCGGCCCCGTCTGGTGGACGGACGGCACGCCCGACCAGAACCGCCGCATGGTCGCGAACACGACCTATGCCGAGTGGTATGCGGGGCTGGAGGCAGCATAGCGGAACCGTTGCACCACCCCGCGATCGCTTCCGTCTGCATCGCCGATGGGAACACGAGATCCCGATTTGCGCGAGCCGGCGATGTCGGGAAGCGGAGCTTCAGCGCGCGAGAAGCTTTGCGCTGAAGCTGCCGACCCCCAGGATCACGAGGGCGCAGAGCGCGAGGGCGGTGAACTGGCCGAGGCCTTGAAGCGCCGCGCCGAGGATCGCCACGCCCAAAGCCTGTCCGCAGAAAAACGAGAAGGCGTGGAGTGAAACCGCCGAGGCGCGGGCGGTCGGTGCCACCTCCGTCACCTGCACCTGAAAGGTGTTGTGGAGCATGTAGAAGCCGAGGCCCAACGCCACCAGGGCCGCGCAATCCACCTGCCAGCTTGCCGCGCTGCCGATGACCAGAAGGGCACCGGCGCAGATCGCGCCTCCGCCGATCAGCATCCGCCGCATCCCGAGGAGGCGCAGGAGCACGGCGACGAAGGCCGAGTAGAGCAGACCACCGGCGGCGAAGCCCGCCAGTGCCAGCCCGGCCTCGCGGGGGCCGCCCTCCCCCCGCGCCTCGATCAACGGCGCGAGATGGGGAAAGATGCCGAAGACTGCGATCGCCTCCACGAAGACGGCGATGAACAGGACCCGCGCACGGGGGATCGCGACGATGGTGCGGTAGCGGGCCACCGCTTCGCCCAGCGCGAAGCGTTTGCGTGCCGCGCCGGCCGCCCATTCGAAGCCGAGGATCGCAGCCGCACAGCCGAGGGCCGCCACCGCCGCCGTGATGGCGAAAACGCCCTTCCAACCGACATCGGCCTCGATGAGACCGGCGAACGTCGAGCCGGACAATTGGCCGAGGATGACAGCGACGAGGAACCGGCCGATGGCGACCTGTCGGCGCTCCAGCGGGATACGGTCGCCCATAAGGGCGAGCGCCAGGGGAATGACGCCGCCCGCCGCCGCGCCCGCCAGGATGCGGAGCCCGAACAGCACGGTGAGATCGGCCGAGACCGCGCATCCGGCAAGCGCCAGGGTGAGGATGCCGAGACAGACCGCGATGACCCGTTCCTTACCCAGCGAATCCCCGACCGGCCCGAGGATCGGCTGGATCAGCGCATAGGGCAGCGCGAAAGCCGTCGAGAGAAGCGCCACTGTATGCGGATCGCTCTGCAGATCGCGGGCGAGCACGCCGACGAGGGGCTCGATGGCCCGTCCGGCAAAGGTGCTGGCGAAGCCGGCGAAAGCCAGGATCACGATCAGGCGCGTGGTCGAGAAGGACGTTGGCGCTACGGGCATACACACCCTCGAAACGGGGACGATCCGGTCGACCCTCGCACGAGCGTCCGCACGGGTGTTTTCCATACGCGGATCATGACGGCAACGCCCGATGTGCCCGGTATCAGGCTTTCGCCGCCAAGGCATCGGCGAGATCGACGATCCGCTCGCGCCAGGCGAGGGGCCGGAGCCAGCGTTCGGGGATCGCCGAGGCGCCGTAGAGGGCGCCTGCGAGCTGGCCGGTGACGGCACCGACCGTATCGGCGTCCTCGCCAAGATTGACGGTCAGGATCAGCACGTCCTCGAAGGTCTGGGTGGTGCCGACTGACCGGAGCGCCGCCTCCAGCGTGTGGATCATGTAGCCGGACACGACGACAGATGATTACGTACCGCCCGTTGCGATACGTTATTCGGCGGGCATCGGCTCGGGTACGACGGGCCTTTTCGGTTGAGGGGCCACACGCTCCACCGAGGGCGGGACGTCGTCATCGACCCGCTCCTCCTCGGCGCGCTTGAGGATCTCTCGGGCCTCGTCGGCTTCGCGCTGGCGGCTCCAGAGGGAAGCGTAGACCCCGCCGAGATCGAGCAGGGTCGGGTGGTCGCCGCGCTCGACGATGACGCCCCGGTCGAGAACGATGATTTCGTCGGCATTCACCACCGTCGACAGGCGGTGGGCGATGACCAGGGTGGTCCGACCGCGGCTGACCTTGTCGAGGGCGTCTTGGATCTCGCGCTCGGTGAAGGAATCGAGGGCCGAAGTCGCCTCGTCGAGGACGAGGATCGGCGGGCCCTTCAGGATCGTACGGGCGATGGCGACGCGCTGTTTCTCGCCGCCCGAGAGCTTCAGGCCGCGCTCGCCCACCGGCGTGTCGTAGCCTTCCGGCAAAGCGGAGACGAACCGGTCGATCTGGGCGAGGCGGGCGGCCTCGCGCACCGCCTCGTCGCTCGCATCCCACTGGCCGTAGCGGATGTTGTAGCCGATCGTGTCGTTGAACAGCACGGTGTCCTGCGGGACCATGCCGATGGCGGCCCGCAGGCTGCCCTGCTCGACGGAGGCAATGTCCTGGCCGTCGATGAGGATACGGCCGGATTGCGGCTCGTAGAACCGGAACAGTAGCCGCGACAAGGTCGATTTGCCCGCCCCCGACGGGCCGACGATGGCGATCGTGCGGCCGGCCGGCACCTCGAAGCTGACGCCGCGCAGGATCGGCCGTGCCGGATCGTAGGCGAAGCGCACGTCCTCGAACCGGACCACACCGGCCGAGACCGCGAGAGGTTTGGCGCCGGGCCTGTCGGCGATTTCCGGGTTGCGATGCAGGATCCGGAACATGTCGTCGATGTCGATCAACGCCTGTTTGATCTCGCGGTAGATCATGCCCATGAAGTTGAGCGGCATGGAGAGCTGGATCAGCATGGTATTCACGAGGACGAACCCGCCGAGCGTGGTTCGCCCGGCCATGATGTCCCGCGCGGCGAGCCACATCACCACCGTCATGCCGATGGTGAAGATCAGAGCCTGGCCGGCATTGAGCACGGCGAGCGAAACGTAGGTCTGGGTCGAGGCCGTCTCGTATTTGGCCATGGAGCTGTCGTAGCGTTCAGCCTCGCGGCGTTCGGCACCGAAATACTTCACGGTCTCGAAATTCAGCAGCGAATCGACCGCCTTGGTGTTGGCGTCGGTATCCGAGTTGTTCATCCGCCGGCGGATCTCGATCCGCCATTGCGTCGCCTTCCAGGTGAAGGCGAGGTAGGCGGCCACCATGACGAAGACGACGAACGAGTAGAGCCAGTCGAACTCGTAGGCGAGGACGCCGATCACCAGCACGAACTCGACGATGGTGGGTACCAACGTCAGCACCATCAGGCGCGAAAGCTCTTCGATGCCGCCGCGGCCGCGTTCGAGCACGCGGGTGAGGCCCCCGGTCTTGCGCTCCAGATGGAAGCGCAGGGAGAGCCGGTGCATGTGCTCGAAGGTCTGGAGCGCGAGGCGACGCACCGCATGCATCGCCACCTTGGCGAAGAGCCCGTCGCGCACCTGGGTGAGCAAGGCCATGATCACGCGTGACAGGCCGTAGAGCCCGATCATCAGCATCGGCGCCGCGAACAGGCCCGTGGGGAGCGTGGCGCCGAGGCCGTCCTTGTCCCCCACTGCCGCCACGAGGGCGTCGGTCGCCCATTTGAAGGTGAAGGGCGTCAGCATCGTCACGAATTTCGCGACGAGGAGGAGGCCAAAGGCGAGGAAGACGCGCCGCTGCAGGTCCGGCCGGGTATGGGGCCAGAGATAGGGCCACAGGCGCCGATACGTGGCGAACAGGCCGGGACGCTCGGGCGGCGGCGTGCCGCCGTTCGCCACGGCAGTGGGATCGGTGCTCATTCAGACAGACTCGGGAGGATGAACCAGGAGTGGACGAATTCAGCCCCCGATATAGTCTCTCGAACCGTTCCAGACAGGCACCCGGCGGCGCAGGGCCGGGCTGCAGACTGCGCGGTACCGCGCCTCGTCTCAGCTACGACGCTTGTCCTCAGGCAGAGTCGACGCGCTCTCGGACGGCACGACGAAGATCTGGCCGGGATAGATCAGATCGGGATTACGGATCTGCGGCTGGTTGGCGTCGAAGATCACCGTGTACCGGGTCCCTCTTCCATAGACGCGCCGACTGATCTGCCAGAGGCTGTCGCCGCGCGTGATCCGAGCCGTGTTGATCTCCGGCACGAACACATTCTGCGGCGCGGCCGAGGGCTGGCTCGCCGGGGCCTGAGCAGATGTCGCGCCAGCCTCGCCGGTGGTGGGTCCCGGCTGCGACCGGCCGATCGTCATCGGAGACGCAGGCGCGCTCGGCGTGGCATCCTGCGGCGCCCCCTGAGCCAGACGCTCGGACGGGGATGGAAGGGTCCCGTATCCCTGGGCTCCGGCGAACTTGGCATGCGTCCTCGCCGCCAGCGCCGCGCTTGGCAAGGGCTTGTTCGGAAGAGCGGGTGGCGTCAGGGCCGCCACGCTGTTGGCCGGCGCCTCCTGCCCGATGCCGAGAGCGGGCTTTGCCGCGTTCGGCATGGCGAAGCCGACCTCGGACCGGTTCTTCACCTTGCCGGAGACCGGATCGACCTGATCCATGCGGATCCGATAATCCCCGGGGGCGACGCCGCGCCCGATCGTGAACGAGACACGTCCGTCGGCGCCGACACTGCCGGGGGCGATCAGCGTGTCGTTGATGTAGAGGCGCACGGTGGCACCGGCCGGCGCTTGTCCGGTCACGAAAAGGCGGCCGCCCTCCTCCGCATCGACGCTGACGACCTTGACCGGCACGGCATCCGGCTTGGCCGTTTCAGGCCTGGCATCTTCAGGCTTGCCAGCGTCAGGCTTGCCACTATCAGACTTGTCACTCCCAGACTTGGCGCTGTCGGTTCGGCCCGTGAGAGCCTTGCCGACGCTCCCCTTTGCGGCATCGGCGGAAGCCCGGCCCGCAGCGCCGGCCGGGGCCGGATCGCTGTCCTTCCGTACGTTCCCCGCCACCTTGGCCGAAGCCGCATCCGTCGGACGATCCGGCTGCGACAGGACGACGGTAGGTTTGTCGGGCGAAGTCAAAGCGATGAGCGGTTTGGTGGTACGGTCGGCGGACACCACAACCATGACGGTTTCCCGCGCCTGACGACCTTGTCCGTCGGCCCCGATGGAACTCAGCGTGATCTCGCTGCTACCGGGGGGGAGAGCAGGCGGGACGATGGCAAACTGGCCGGACGGGTCGATGAGCGCACGGGCAATTGGATGGTTGTCGCGCAGCATCTCGACGGTGGTGTTGGGCGTTCCGCGACCGGCGATCACGGTCTCGCCTGTCGGCTCGACGCGAATGATATCGAAGGTCGGGGCCTGCGCCTGGTCCTGCGCGGCGGACGGATTGCCCGTCTGTCCGGTGGCGCCCCGCCCCCCCGACGGCGACTTTCCCGGCGTCGTCGAAGCCCCCTCCTCGCGGCGCACGGGCGGCGTCACCGGCGAGCCGGCGGCCGCGGGCGATTCGGCCGCTCGCGATTCCGGCGTGCTGGTCTCATTCGACCGGGGCAGCGCCGCCGCGGCCACGGGCTGCTTGTCGCCCTGAACGCGCTTGACCATCTCGCCCGCGCCGAACAGCACGACGACCAAGGCGAATCCGGCCAGCAGGCCGCCGCCCGCGAGAATCAGGCCTCGCCGCCATTCCGCCGTCATGGCACCGCTCTCCTCAAATCCATCGACTTTGCGGCAGATAACATCGCCGGGTTTCGACTCTGGCTGTCGACAAAGCGTCGATTGATGGCGACATACTAGCCGACATGATCTCAACACCAAATCGCGCTTCCCCCCGAAAGGCGGGATCATTCACGAAATCAGCAGTTTGGCCCCTGGATGGCGCCTCCCTGCCCCTCATCGGGGGAGGCTCGGCATGGCCCCGGTGAAAAACGTCTGCGTCTATTGCGGCTCGGGCTTCGGCGGCGATCCGGCCTTCGCCGAGGCCGCGGCGACGCTTGGCCGCGCCCTGGCGGATGCCGGGCTCGGCCTCGTCTATGGCGGCGGAAATGTCGGGCTGATGGGCACAGTCGCGCAGGCAGTGCTCGATGCCGGCGGCCATGTCACCGGCATCATCCCCGACTTCCTGAAATCGCGCGAGCGGATGCTCGACGACATCCAGGAGACGATCGTCGTCGGCGACATGCATACCCGCAAGCGACTGATGTTCGAGCGGTCGGACGCCTTCGTGGCGCTGCCGGGCGGAATCGGAACCCTCGAGGAACTCGTGGAACAGCTGACCTGGGCGCAGCTCGGCCGGCACAAGAAGCCGATCCTGCTACTCTCGATCGCCGATTTCTGGACGCCGCTGCTGACGCTCCTCGACCATATGCGCGACCAGGGCTTCATTCGCGAGGGGCTGGAGCTGAACTACCTCGTGGCCAAAGACGCCGCCGAGGTCATCGGCCTGTTGCGCACCGAATCGACGGAGACCTCGCCAGAGGCGGAGGCCTTCGTGACCGAGCGGTTCTGACGGCAGAGCCACGCAGGTCGTGGGCCTTGATCCAAATCGGCATTTGGGCTCGAGGTTCTAATCCTTGGCGGCTTCGCGCAGCATCGCCTGCCGCAGGATCGCATTGAGCTTGGTCTGATAGCCGCGGCCGCCGGCTTTCAGCCAAGCCAGGACGTCGGCATCGACCCGTGTGGTGAGCTGCATTTTGACCGGTCGGTAGAACGGGTTGCGGACGGCACCCGCGAAGAAGGTCTCCGTGAGCGGTGGGATATCAGACCGGTCGATATCGTCATCCGGCAAGGCGGCCAGCGCTTCGATTTCGGCTCTCTCCGCAGCGGTGAGCGCCGGCGGATGATGAGGATCGAATTCATATCCGACGTGATCGTTCTTGCTCATAGAACCTCCGTTCCCGTCGATCCGCCACCCGGGCCGAGATGATCCGGATTGTCTCCGAACCGTCCTCCTCGTCCGTGACGGTGTGTGCGACCGCCAGAACCAGCAATCCGTCGACGAGACCGACCGTCAACCAGCGGCGCTCGCCGCCTTCGATCCGATCCTACTCCATGAGCGCGTATGGATCGGCGAAGACGCGCGTGGCGATCGCGAAGGTGACGCGGTGCTTTCTGAGATTGCTCGCGGCTTTGACCGGGTCCCAGATGAAACGCAGCATCACCGCCTCGGTGTAACGACACTATTGTAATTACATCGAGGCGTCAGGTCGAGATGAACCAGCCTGTTCCGGACGCCGAAAGGCGGTCCGGACTGTTAGGGTCCGAACCGCCCGTCGCCGACCGCTCTGAATTCCTACCGCGTCGTCGGCAACAGCCAGTTCGGCAGCCACATGGCGATGCCGGGGACGAGGCAGAGGATTAGGATCGCCACGGCCATCAGGATCACGAAGGGCAGCGTGCCCCAGATGATGTCTTTCAGCGGGATGTCGGGGGCGATGTTCTTGATGACGAAGATGTTGAGGCCCACCGGCGGGTGGATCAGACCCATCTCCATGGTGATGGTCATCACCACGCCGAACCAGACGAGGTCGAACCCGGCGGCCTTCAGCGGCGGCAGGATGATCGGCGCGGTCATCAGGATGATCGAGACCGGCGGCAGGAAGAAGCCGAGCAGGATTACGAGGCCAAGGATCGTCACCAGCAGCACCCATTTGGACAGCTGCATCGCCACGATGGCGGCCGCCGCCGATTGGGAGATGTGCAGGTAGCTCATCACGTAGGCGTAGAGGAGCGACATGCCGATGATGAGCATCAACATGGTCGATTCCCGCAGGGTCGCGGCGAGGATCGGATTCACGTCTTTCGGGCGCCAGACGCCGTAGATGATGGCGATGAGCCCAAGGGCCAGCAGGCCACCGAGCCCCGCCGTCTCAGAGGGCGTGGCATAGCCGCCATAGAGCGCCACCATCACGCCGGTGAGCAGGATCACGAAGGGCAGCACGCGCGGCAGCGTCGAGAAGCGCTGGCGCATGCTGTAGGTGTCCTCGGCCAGGATGGCCGAGGCGGTGCCGTGACGCTCATAGGCGTCTTTCGCAGCGGCGTATTCCGAGCGGAAGCGATAGACCGACCAGGCGGCGAACAGCCCGACCAGCAGCATGCCCGGCCCGATGCCGGCGAGGAACAGGCGGCCCAGCGACTGCTCGGCGGCGACCGCGTAGAGGATCATGGTGATGGAGGGCGGCAGCAGGATGCCGAGGGTACCGCCCGCCGCGATGATCCCGGCGGCGAAGCCCGGCGAGTAGCCGCGCTTCCTCATCTCCGGGATGCCCGCCGAGCCGATGGCTGAGCAGGTGGCGGGCGAGGATCCCGCCATGGCGGCGAAGAGCGCGCAGGCGAAGACGTTGGCGATGCCGAGGCCGCCCGGAATCTTGTGCATCCAGGCATGCATGGCCGAGTAGAGGTCCTGGCCCGCCCGGCTACGGCCGATGGCTGCGCCCTTCAGGATGAAGAGCGGGATCGACAGGAGGGTGATGGAGGCCATCTCCTCGTAGACGTTCTGCGCCACCGTATCGAGGGAGGCCCCGGGCATGAAGAAGAACATGAAGGCCAGCGCCACGAAGCCGAGCGCGAAGGCGATGGGAATGCCGGCGAGCATCGCGCTGAGCGTGGCGCCCGCATAGAGGAAGCCGATGGCCGCGACGCTCATGGGTGGGTGCCCGTCTTGAGGGAGGGTGCATTGAGATCGGCGCCGAGGCCGACCTTCGGATTGGCCCAGCCGGCCGCGCGCGGGCCGTAGGTCAGCGCCTCGATGATCTGCAATAGGAATTGCAGGCCGAGGAAAGTCATCCCCACCGCCATCAGCGCGTAGGGAATCCACAGGGGCGGGCCCCAGGAGGATTGCGAAACCTGGCCGTCCACCCAGGCCTCGTGCAGCAGGGTCCAGCTCTTCCAGGCGAAGAACGTGACGAACACGATGCTGATGATGTCGGCCATCAACAGGCGGGCGCGGTTCACACGGGGCGAGAGCAGGCCGCTCAGGGCCTCGATTGCAACGTGGCCGCGCTTGGCTTGCACGGCGGCGGCGGAGAAGAAGGTGGCCCCCACGATGAGGAACACCGCCATCTCGTCCTGCCAGTCGGTGGGCTCGTGAAGGGCGTAGCGCACGACCACGCTGTAGCTGAGCACGAGGCAGGCACAGACCAGGGCAATGCCGCCGAGCAGCATGATCACCCGGTTGATGGCCTTCATCCCCCTGTCGAGATGCCCGAGAATCCCGGGAATCCGGGGTTCGGGCGCGGCCGTGGCGGTCTCGGAAGCGGCCGAGGCCGCGTCGAAGGCGTGGCTCACGAGACCTGCTCCGCCAGCTTGAGGAGCTCGGCGCAGCTCGCGGACTTGCCCGCGAAGTCCTTCCAGGCGGTCTCGCGGGCGATGTCGCGCCACTGACCGAGGGTCTTCTCGTCGAGGTTCTGAACCTTGGCCCCGGCCTTGGTGAAAATCTCCTCGACCTTGGTGTCGTCCGCCTTGGCGCCGGCCTGCCCGAAGGGTTCGAGTTCGGCGCCGATCGCCATGATGAGATCCTGCTGGTCCTTGGGCAGGCGGTCGAACGCGATCTTCGACATCATGATCGGCTCGAGCATGAACCAGTAGGAGCGCTCGCGACCCGAGGTGAGAGACTTCGACAGTTCCTCCAGGCGGAACGAGATCAGGCTGGTGGAGGAGGTGATCACCGCATCGCAGGCGCCGGTCTGCATGGCGGCGTAGGACTCGCTCGACGGGATCGACAGGGTGGCCGCACCCGCCTGCTTCATCATCAGGTCCATTTCACGCGAGCCGCCGCGCACCTTGAGACCCTTGGCATCCGCGGGCGCGTAGAGGGGACGCTCGCGGCTGGCGACGCCGCCCGATTGCCAGACCCACGACACGAGGAGGATGCCCTTCGAATCGAGGATCTCGGTGATCTTCCGGCCGACCGGCGCCTTCTTCCAGGCGATGGCCTGCTCGTAGGAACTCACCAGCGCCGGCATCAGGCCGATATTCATCTCGGCCACCTCGCCGCCCGCGTAAGGTGACGGGTAGAGCGACAGGTCGAGCGCTCCTTTGCGCATGGCACCGAACTGGGCGTTCGTCTTCATCAGGGACGAGCCCGGATAGACCTGCACCTCCAGCGCGCCCTTCGACCGCTCGGCCAGCATGGCGGCGAACTTCCGGCACATGCGATCGCGGAAATCGCCCTCATCGATCGTGCCGCCGGGGAACTGGTGGGAGAGCTTCAGGGTGGTGGCCGCCTGTGCCTTCAACCCCATCGACAGGATGGCGGGGGCGGCGAGGCCGGATGCGACGAGGGCGCGGCGTGTCAACGTCATGGCGTCTCTCCCATGCGGACCTTTGCGGTCTCGCTGTATTGCGGCGCAACATTTATACTGCAACGCCCATTCGATATACCAGCGAACTATGTCTTGTATATTTTGTCAACGCCCATGAATAATAGCGAATGCGAATTTCGATTGGAAACACAAGGGTGGAATCGCTATGAGCCGATCGCTCAGCCTCCGGCAGACGATCGAGACGGAAATCGTGGATGGCCGGTTGGCCCTCGGCTCCCGCCTCGATGAGACCGAGCTTGCCGAGCGCTTCGGAGTCTCGCGCACGCCGATCCGTGAGGCTCTGCTGCAACTCGCGATGACCGGCCTCGTGGAGATCAAGCCGCGCCGGGGTGCCATCGTGAGCGCCCCCGATCCTGAGTTGCTCATCGCCATGTTCGAGACGATGGCAGAGATCGAGGCCTCATGCGGCCGGCTCGCCGCGCGCCGGCTGATTCCGGCCGACGAGAAGGCCCTGAAACAGGCTCTCGCAGACTGTGCCGTAGCGGCGGCGGATGGCGACCCCGAGACCTACTACCAAGAGAACTACGTCTTCCATACGGTGATTTATCGGGCCTGCCGCAACGACTTCCTGTGCGAGCAGGCGCGGCTCCTGCACCGGCGCCTGACCCCGTTCCGCCGGATGCAGTTGCGAGCGCGCCACAGGCTCGGGCAATCCCTCGCCGAGCACGAAGCTATCGTCGCCGCCATCGTCGCCGGCGACGAGATCGCAGCGGCGGACCGACTGCGTGCCCACGTTATCGTGCAGGGTGACCGCTTTTCCGATCTGGTGGTCAATCTGCGCTCGATCAACAACGCAGCGTGAGATCGGCCTGATGACAACAGTCGATGTCCTTCATGAGGCTTTCGGGCGGGGGCAAAATAATCATTAGGGATTGCCCCCCATGGTTACGGCGCTCTTGCACAGACTCGCTCGTTACCCTGGACCGTTTCATGCGCCCCTCCATCAAGACAACGCTCATCGGCCTCTTCACCGCGCTCGCCATCATTACGACGGTGCAGGGTGTGGTTGCCTTGCGGAAGCTCGACGCCATCGGTGGGCGGATCGAATTGCTGGCCTCGAACGCGCTCCCCTCCGTCGATGCGGCCCATAGTCTGAGCGCGCTGGTCATGCGGACCCGCCTTTGGCAGTTCCGGTATCTGATGGCGGATGACGAGGCCGAGCGTGCCCTGAGCATCAAGAACGTCGGCGACATGATTCAAAACGCCGAGAGGGGCAGAGCAGCCTATCTTCCCCTCATCAGCTCGCCCTCGGAACAGGCGTTGTTCGAGGATTTCTCCGCCAAATGGCAGGTCCTGCAGAAGGGTTGGAACGCCCTGCTCGAGATCGATACCAGCCAGCGCGCGTCGCTGACCGAGCGCTTTCGCGGCCCGATGAATGCCGAGTACCTCGCCGCGACCGCCGCCGCGCGCAAGCTCGTGGAGCTCAATGGACAGGCCGGGACCGCCGCGAGCGTGGCGGCGCGCGAAGAACAGGCCGAGGCGGTCCTCACCACACGGACGATGCTCGCCATTTCCGTCGCCATGGCGCTGGCCGCCATGGCGTTCGCTCTCCTCGGCGTGTCGCGTCCCATCGAGCGGATCACGGCGGCGATGTGTCGGCTGGCCTCCGGCGAGACCGATGTTGTGATCCCCGGTATCGGGCGGACCGACGAGATCGGCGCGATGGCCGGTACCCTCGACACGTTCCGGGACAATCTGGTGCGGACCCGTATCCTGGAAGCCGAAACCGCGCAGGCCCGTGCCGATTCAGAGACCCAGCGCAAGATCGCCGCCCTCGCATTGGCCGATGGTTTCGAGAATGCGGTCGGCGATATCCTGACCCGCGTCTCGGCGGCGGCGACCCAGTTGTGCGCGACCTCACAGAGCATGTCGGGCACTGCGACGCAGACCGCGCAGCAATCGGTCTCCGTGGCGGCAGCGGCGGAGCAGGCGGGCACCAACGTCACCATGGTGGCAGCGGCGGCTGAGGAGCTCGGCTCGTCCGTCATGGAGATCGGCCGTCAGGTCGATGGCTCCACTAGCTTGGCTCACCGTGCGGTGGAGGATGCGACGCGGACAGGTGCACAGATGAAGGATCTGAGCGATGCGGCCGCAAAGATCGGCGACGTCGTCGCGATGATCGCCACCATCGCGGGCCAGACCAACCTCCTCGCGTTGAACGCCACCATCGAGGCCGCGCGCGCCGGTGAGGCGGGCCGAGGCTTCGCCGTCGTGGCGGCGGAGGTCAAGGAACTCGCCAACCAGACCGCGCGGGCGACAGACGAGATCGGCAGCCAGATCAGCCGGATCCAGGGCTCCACCGGTCAGGCCGTCACGGCCATCGAGACCATCACGGCCCGCATCCGCGAGATCAGCACCGTTGCGACGTCGATCGCTGCGGCAGTCGAGGAGCAGGGTGCGGCGACGCAGGAAATCGTGCGCAACATCAACCAGGCCGCGGAGGGGACCGGCGAGGTGACGACCACCATCGCGGGCGTGGCGGGCGCCGCTGAGGAGACGGGCGCCGCGGCCTCCCAGGTCCTGGCTTCGGCCTCCGAACTCTCGCGCGAATCGGAGCATCTCAACGCGGAAGTGGCTCAGTTCCTCGCAACGATCCGCGCGGCCTGAGCAGCACCGCCCAACGTCGTTACGCCACGGCGTCCCGGGCCCCGGATAGAGGACCTTCGGGATTGCCCATCGCGGAATGCCGGGGTGATACCAAGTCCCGGTCCTTCACTCGCCGGCGCCGAAATTCTCGGCGATGACCGGGGTCTTCGAGCGGATATGGTCGCGCATGACCGTGGCCAGCGCCTCGCCATCACGGGCGTGGAGCAGCGCGATCATCCGCTCATGCTCGGAGACGGCCCGACTCCATTGCTCGGCGGTTTGGTGGACAGCGTAGCGCGATCGCTGAATGCGGCCGGACAGGCTCGCATAGATGGTGCCCAGCACCGAGTTGCGGCTGGCCGCCATGATCGCCTCGTGGATCGCGCGGTTGAGCCGGAAATACGTGGCTTCCTCGCCGTCCTTCCAGGCCTTGACCATGTCGTGATGGTCCTGCTCGATGGCGGCGATCTCGTCGTCGCCGATCGTGCGGCAGGCGAGATCGGCGGCCGTCGCCTCGAGTCCGGCGATGACCTCGATCATCTCCTCGATTTCGGCCTGAGACAGGCTGGCCACCCGGGCGCCCCGGTTCGGCAGCAATTCGAGCAGCCCCTCGGTGGCGAGGATCTTGATCGCTTCGCGAAGCGGTGTGCGCGAGATGCCGAACCGCTCGGTAAGCTCGCTTTCATTCACCCGCGCGCGCGGTTCGAGCTCTCCCGACTGAATCAGATCCCGCATCCGGTCCACGACTTCGTCATGGAGGTAGCGACGATTGATCCCGATCGCCGAGTCGAGCTTTTCCATGGGGGCGTAGGTCTTGATGTTGGAGGGGCGATACTCTCCAGACGTGTAGGCGTCGGGCAACGGCCTGTCGAGGGAGTGCCCGATTAGTTGTTTTTATTGGCCTCACACAAATAACTTCTCTCCTGTGTGCAGCCTCCCTCCGGTCAGTGCACCTCCTCGTGCCAGGTCCGTCCATCCCGCTCGATCAGCGCGATGGCGGCGGTGGGCCCCCAGCTGCCGGCCGGATAGGCGCGGGGCGGCTCGGGCCGATCGGCCCAGGCCTTCAGCAGCGAATCGGCCCAGGCCCAGGCCACCTCCACCTCGTCGCGGCGCATGAACAGGGTGGCGTTGCCGCGCACCACGTCCATCAAGAGGCGCTCGTAGGCATCGGGATAGCGCTGCTTGAAGGTCTCTTCGAACGAGATGTCGAGATTGGTGGGGCGCAGCCGCATCCCGCCCGGACCGGGGTCCTTCGTCATCACTTCCAGCTTGATCCCCTCCTCCGGCTGAAGCCGGATGACGAGACGGTTGGGCTCGCGCCCGAAGGATTCGGCCGGGAAGATCGAGAAGGGAGAGGCGCGGAACTGCACTACGATTTCGGAGAGCTTCTGGGGTAGGCGCTTGCCGGTGCGGATGTAGAACGGCACGCCCGCCCAGCGCCAGGACTGCACCTCCAGCTTCAGAGCGACGAAGGTCTCCGTACGGCTCTCCGTCTCACCGCCGAGATCGGCGCGGTAACCCTGGACCGGCTTGCCGTCCACGGCGCCGGCCACGTACTGGCCGCGCACGGTGACGGACTGGACATCGTGGGGCGTGATCGGCTTCAGCGCACGCAGCACTTTCAGCTTCTCGTCCCGTACCGAATTGGCATCGAGTGTGAGCGGGCTCTCCATCGCCATCAGGCAGAGGAGCTGCAGCAGGTGGTTCTGCACCATGTCGCGCAACGCGCCCGATGTGTCGTAATAGCCGGCCCGGCCCTCGACACCCACCGTCTCGCCCACGGTGATCTGCACGTGATCGATGACGTCCGCTGTCCAGAGACGCTCGAAGATCGTGTTGGCGAAGCGCAGGGCCAATAGGTTCTGCACCGTCTCCTTGCCGAGGTAATGGTCGATGCGGAAGATCTGCTCTTCGGGGAAGACCTCGCCGACCGCGTCATTGATGGCGCGGGCCGATTTCAGGTCCTTGCCGATCGGCTTCTCCAGCACCACCCGCGATTTCTCGCCGATGAGGCCATGGACGGACAGGTTACGGCAGATGGAGCCGTAGAGGTCGGGCGAGGTGGCGAGATAATACGGCCGGACCTGGTCCGGCCGCTCCGCGAGCTTGGCGGCGAGATCCTCCCAGCCGTCGTCGCCGGCCCCGTCCACGGCCACGTAATCGAGGTGATCGAAGAAGGCGCCGAGCTTGTCCTCGACGAGATCTCGGGCCGGGACGAAGCGCTTGAGCGCATCGCGTGCGCGCTCGCGAAAGGCATCGGCGCTCATCTCCGAGCGCGATGCGCCGATGATGCGGCTGGTGCCGGGGATCTGGCCGTCCTTGTAGCGGTAGTACAGGGCGGGCAACAGCTTGCGCGTGGTCAGATCGCCGGTGGCGCCGAACACGACGCAATCGAAGGAAGCGACTGGGATGATGGTGGCCAAAGGGCGGCTCCCGTTCTGATATCCCCGATGACGGGGCTGTTGCCGTGGATCGCGTTCGTGAGGACCGACATCCGTCCCGTACCATGCAAGGCACCCGCCATAGCCGGGACCAAGCGCACGCCCAAGCTTCAACAGGCCAATCGGCCGATAAAAGGGCCGATCCCCCGCTCAGCCCATATGGCGCTTGAAGGCATCCGCGTAATCGGGGTGCCAGCGCGAGAGCGCGGGCCGGTTCTCGATCACGTCGCCCGCCGTCCAGGCGATGCGACGTTCATCCTGGGCGCGGGTGGTCTCGTTGTCGGGGCAGAGGATGTAGAAGTCCCCCTGCCCCATCGCTTCGACCATGAACTCCACCGTCTGCTCCGGTGTCCAGGCGCCGTCGGGCTTCTCGGCCACGCCCCGCGCCCTGGTGAGGCCGGTATAGACGAAGCCCGGAATGAGGAGATGCACGCTGACCTTGGCCCCGTCGCGCCCGCGCAGGTCGTGAGCCAGGGCCTCGGTGACCACTTTCACGCCCGCCTTCGAGACATTGTAGGGCGTGTTGCCCGGCGGCGTGGTGATCCCCTGTTTCGAGCCGGTGACGATGATCGCGCCGGGTGCGCTCGCCTCGGCCATGGCGGGCGCGAAGGCCTGGATACCGTTGACCACGCCCCAGAGGTTGGTGTCGAGGATGCGCCGCCACGTCGCCTCGTCCGAGAAGAGGCGGCCGCCCGCTTCGATGCCGGCATTGAGCATGACGATGGCGGGTGGCCCGCCCGCCGCCTCGCGCAAGGCCTCCACGTCCTCGCGCCGGCCGACATCGGTGGGGCACGCCACAACCTGAGCGCCCGTCGCCGCAATCTCCGCACGCGCCGTCTCCAGCGCCTCGCCGGGCAGGTCGGCGAGGACGATCCTCATGCCCGAGGCGGCGAACCGCTTGGCGGCGGCGAGGCCGATGCCGCTCGCGGCCCCCGTCACGACGGCCGTGCCGCCACTCCGGATCGCGGGATGATGAATCATGGCCTGACCTCCTCGACGTTTCGGATTGGCCTGGAGGTAGGGCGAGGCGTCCCGATTTGTCAGGGCCTGCGGATGGGAATGGGTGGGAACTTGGTAACCATCCGGCCCGCATGATCCGGACCTCTCTGCTCACGAGGGTTGCCTGTGTCGTCGCGTTGCGTCGTGTTCCCGTCGATCCTGCGTGCCGGCCTGTCGCCGCTCGCGCTGATGCTGTGCCTCACAGGAGTTCGAGCCGAACCGGCTCCATCCCTTCCGGAGGCCCCACCCGCCACCGCCAAGCCTGCTGCCAGGGCCGAGTCCAGCCCGAAAACCGATGCGGCCCCGAAATCCGCACAAACATCGGGGAACGCGGCCCCGCAATCCGCCCCGCTGGCTCAGGGAGCGGAGCCGGCTCCGGCGGCGCCGAAGAAATCCCGGGAACTCCCTCCCCTCGTGGTGGCGCGGGTCTCTGACGATCCGGTGCCGACGCTTGCCCCCTCGACCTTCCTCGATACGTTCCGCATGGCGGAGCGCTACCAGGCCATCGTCGATGCCGGCGGCTGGGGCACGCTGCCCGCCGATCTGACGATCAAGCCGGGTGCCCGCGACCCGAACATCCCTGCACTCCGACAGCACCTCGTGCTCACCGGGGACCTGCCGGCCGGCGTGCCGAGTTCGGACCTGCTCGACCCCGTCCTCGTTTCGGCGGTGAAGGCGTTCCAGGCCCGCCACGGCCTGCCCGAGACCGGCATGATCGGCCGCCAGACAGTGACCGCCCTCAACGTGCCGGCGGCGACCCGCCAGCGCCAGCTCTCGGCCTCGGCCGCGCGGCAAATCGGCTCCAACTTTCCTTATGGCGACCGTTACGTGGTGGTGAACATTCCCTCCGCCGCCGTGGAGGCGGTGGAGAACGGCGTCGTCGTGCGCCGCTACGTGGCCGTGGTCGGCAAGCCCGACAAGGCGACGCCGAGGATCGAGGCGCGCATCACCGACGTGAACCTCAACCCGACCTGGACCCTGCCGGTCTCCATCATCAAGAAGGAGATCATCCCCAAGATGCGGAAAGACCCGGGCTATCTCGCCCGCGAGCGGATCCGCATCCTCGGCCCCGGCGGCGTCGAGGTCGATCCGACGACGATCGACTGGGCGGGCGAGAAGGCGGCGAATTACACGCTTCGCCAGGATTCGGGCCTCGATAATTCCCTCGGTCAGGTCCGCATCGACATGCCGAACAAGCAGGCGGTCTACATGCACGACACGCCGTCGAAATCGCTGTTCGCCCGCGAGGTGCGGTTCCACTCGCACGGCTGCGTGCGGGTGGCCCAGGTGAAGGAGCTGGCGGGCTGGCTGCTGGAGGGCACTCCCGGCCCGAGCGGCCCCGGCTCGACCTGGGGACCGATGGAGATCGAGGCCAACATCGCCACCAACGAGCGGCTCGACATCAAGCTGCCGAAACAGATCCCGGTCACCTTCGTCTATCTCACCGGCTATGCCACCCCGGACGGCCGCGCGCATTTCCGCGACGACATCTACGGCATCGATTCGCCGGCGGTGCCGATGCGGGATGCGGTCATGACGGGCTCCATCACACCGAAGAAGGCGGCGCCGGTGGCACCCGCCAAGGCCATGGGCGACGCGCCGGTCCCGCCCGGCAGGATACCCGCCAAGGCGGCGCGACCGGCCGCGAACTGATCGGATCAGCCGCGCTGCAGCAGCTCGATCCGAACCCCGTCCGGCCCATCGAGGAAGGCGGTGCGAAGCCCGGGGCGGACATCGGTGATGTCGATGACGAAGGCGATGCCGCGACGCTTCAGATCAGCGACCGTGCCGTCGAGGTCGTCGACCGCCAAGCCGATATGCTCGATGCCCCGGTTAGGCGGCGTGGCAGAAGGGCCGGCTTCGGGTGCATGCTCGATGAAGAGGGTGAGCCCACCGAGGTCGAGGACGACGCGGGTCACGGTGGCGCCGCCGTCACGGGTGAGTTCGCGGGCGCCGAAGGTCTCCACGTAGAAACCGGCGGCCGCGACGGCGTCCTGGCTGCGAAGATGGAGGTGTTCGAAGCGGAAAGTCATGCGGTCCTCGCTCTGTGCCGAGACTCGTGGCAGGCATCGCGCCCACGCCGTGTTCGAGACCTTGCCCGATCCCAGCCGATGCCCCAGCGGCTCAGGGATAGCTCGCAGAAGCCACCGTCAACGGCTGGCAGGGGAGATCGCGATACAAGGCCCCGCCCGTGTCCGGGCGAGGCGGTCGGCGTGAGATGATCCTGCGGGATCAGGCCTCAGGAATCGAGGCCGGCATCCTCGTCGATATCCACGAGGAACACGATATCGGCGTCGTCTTCGCCGTCCTCGTCTTCGTCCTCATCGGGCTCTTCGGCGCTCTTGGCATGACGCATGTCGGGCTCGAACGGAGCGTCTTCCTCCGAATCGTCCTCGGCCAGAGCATCCTCGAAGATTTCGATCTCGTCCTCGGTGGCGGGACGGATCTTGAGCTCGGAGGTGCCGTTCCACAGCACCTTGCCGTCGCTCTTCATCGCCTGGATGTCTTCCTTGAAGCCGTCGCAGGTGAACAGGTCGCGAGCGGTTTCCTCGGTCCCGTTGATGACCGCGATGGCCACGCCATCGATATCGAGAGTGAACATCGCACAATCCTCGTTCTGGGCGCGCCGGAAGGCGGCCGCGTCGGTGTGGGAATCGTCAGCCCGACAGCCGCTCGTGTAGGGGCGAACGGGGCCGAGGCCAAGACCTCAAGCCAAGACCTCAAGCCAAGACCTCAAGCCAAGACCTCACACCAAGACCTATCGCGTTGTCCGGGGCGGTGCTGCGCTCAGGCTCCACCGGCCGCCCGGCCGATCGCGCGCTTGACCACGCCCTGCACCTCGGGATTCGACAGGAACAAGTCGTGGTTGATGAGGCCGCCGCCGTAATCGGACGCATCCGCCACCCTTACGCCCAGGGCCTCCAGCCGCTCGCGGTCGGCCGCGCCCGCACGGACGACGCCGCCCGCGATGGCACCGGAGAGTTCCAGTGCGCGGTCGTTGGTCGAAGAGATCACCGTGATCTTCGAGACGTCCGGCCCCATTCGCTCCACCGCGCCGGTGAACAGGTCGATGTCGATATCGGGCGCCGCGAGGACGATGGCGCCGATCCGCGACATCGCCGCCTCGCCGGCCTCGGCACGCAGCATACGGATGGTCTCCAGGGTCAGGAGAGTCCCCATGGAATGGGCAACGATGTTGATGCGCCCGCCGCTCGGCGAACTCGCCAGCGACTTCAGCAGGTCCTCGAACGCATCGCGTGACCACAGCGCGCTCTCGCGGTCGTAACCGTAATCGAAGGTGGCGGCCGCCGACGGCCAAGTGAAAAGGCCCGATGCGCCCCTGAAATGTATGCCGTCGGAGAGCCGGGCTGCGCTGACCGCCGCCGAGGCGAAGCTCTCTCGGTAGCCGTGGACATAAATGAGCACGTCGCGCCCGAAGGCCGCCTGGGTGAAAGCCGCCGCCGCGCCCGCCCCGGTCTCCACCTGCGGCACGGCGGTCACCGCCCAATCGCCAGACACCACGGAGGAGACCTTGCCGATGAGCGACCGGTCCGGCGCTGAGAGGCGCACCTCGGCAAAGCTCAGGCCGCGACCGCGCTCGGAGCTGAAATACGGGCTCTTGGGCGGGCTGCCCACGGGTTTGCGCGTCGTCGCCACCAATAGGATCGGGCTGACGTCGAGATTCGACTGGCGCTCGGGTCCGGTCCCACCGGTGACGAGACCGTCGGCGACGCAGCCGGCGAGGCCCGGCGTCAGGCTGGCAGCGCCCATGAGCGCGGCGGCGCGGAACAGCGAGCGGCGGGTCGGCAGGGATGCCCCAACAACGTGGTTTCGGATCATGGCGTACTGACGGCCTCGTGACGGCCCGGCGCTTCAAGTCCCGGCCCCTCCTCCTACCGTGTCGTTGACGATCGTGACCATGGCAGGGCATGAGCGTGGCGGGGGCCGATGTGAATAGCGGGCAGAGGCCGGCCTGTGGCCGGTCGGGTACAGGCCGGCCAGCTCAGGGGGCACGTGCCCCCTCGACGAAACCGAGCCGGCCCGGCATGAAGGGCTCATGGCGCTTCCTCCCTCTCTCGACATCGACTCCCTGCGCGACCGGCTGCTCGCGGGCGACCGCGCAGCCCTGGCACGGGCGATCACGCTGGCGGAATCGAAACGGGCCGATCATCGCGCCGCAGCGCGCAGCCTCATCGATTCGGTGCTTCCCCAGACCGGCACGGCGATCCGGGTCGGCATCACGGGGGTGCCAGGGGTCGGCAAGTCCACCACGATCGACAATCTCGGCGCCAACCTCACCGCCGCCGGCCACAAGGTAGCGGTGCTGGCGGTCGACCCCTCTTCCAGCCGCACCGGCGGGTCGATCCTCGGCGACAAAACCCGGATGGCGCAGCTGGCGCTCGACCCGAACGCCTTCATCCGCCCCTCCCCCTCATCGGGCACCCTCGGCGGCGTCGCGGCCAAGACCCGCGAAACCATGCTTCTTTGTGAAGCCGCGGGATTCGACGTGATCCTGGTGGAGACGGTGGGCGTCGGCCAGTCGGAGACGGCGGTGGCCGACCTCACCGACTTCTTCCTCGTGCTGATGCTGCCCGGCGCCGGCGACGAGTTGCAGGGCATCAAGAAGGGCATTCTCGAACTTGCCGACATGATCGCGGTCAACAAGGCCGACGATGGCGAGGGCGAGCGCAGGGCCAACGCGGCAGCCGGCGAATACCGGGCGGCGCTCCATATCCTCAGCGCTCCGAGTTCGACCTGGACCCCGCCGGTGGTGACCATTTCCGGCCTCAACAACAAGCGTCTCGACGCCATGTGGGACAAGGTGGTCGACCACCGCAACAAGCTCACCGCCACAGGCGAAATCGCCAAGAAGCGCCGCGCTCAGGACGTGAAGTGGATGTGGGCCCTCGTCCACGAACGCATGCACCAGCGGCTCGTCGGTTCGCCGGAAGTGCGCAAGCAGACGGCCGAGGCGGAAGCCGGCGTGGCGCGAGGCGAATCCTCCCCGGCCGCCGGCGCGGAGGCCATCGCGACGCTGATCGGGCTGTGACGGGGGGGCATCTCCTCGTCACCGGGTTCGGCCCCTTTCCCGGCATGCCGCGCAACCCGAGCGAGACGCTCGCTCGGCAGGTCGGACATCTCGGCCGGCATGGCATCGCCGGGTTCCCGGTGCGCACGCTCATCCTGCGCACCGCCTATGCGGCTCTTTCCGAGTCGTTGAAGCCGGCCCTCGCCCAGAGCCCGGCCGCCGTGCTGATGATCGGCGTCGCTGGCCGCGCCAAACGGGTTCGCGTCGAGGCTCGCGCCCTCAATCGGGCAAGCCGGCTGTTTCCCGATGCATCGGGGCGGATTCCGACCACCCTGCGGCTCGACCGTCAGGGACCAGTGCAGCGCGAAGCTCCCATCGCGGCCCGCGCCCTCGTCTGCCTGAAACGGCAGGGGATTTCGGCGATCCCATCCCGGAATGCTGGCCGCTACCTGTGCAACGCCAGTTACTTCCAGGCGCTGGCCGAGCCCTGCCCGGTTCTGTTCCTCCACATCCCACCCGTCCGGGCGGCATGGCGGCGATCCGCGTCGCCCGCGCGAAAACGGCGCGATCCCCTGGCGGTCCTTCCCAGGGCGGTATCCGAGGTGGGGCGTCTGCTCCTCATCGAAGCACGGGAGCGACACGCCCCGTAAACGGCTCGCTCAAGAAAGTTGTCTTGCGATGGTGCGCTTGGCCGGTTCGCACGTTCTGTGACCATCGGATGCGGGCGCCGCCTTGGGAGCGCCGCTCACGCATCTGCGATTCTGAAGGAGTTGACCCATGGTTGATACGGATCGAGTCGTCGGGACGGCCAAGGACCTCGGCGGCCGCGTGCAGAGCGCCGTCGGCGATGCCGTCGGATCGTCGCGGACCTCGGCGGAAGGCCGCTACCGCGAGGCGGAGGGCCGCGCCCAGGAGGTCTACGGTCAGGCCAAGGACACCCTTCGCGATGTGGCCGGCAACGTCTCCGACTATGCCGGCGATGCCTATGACCGCGGCGGCAGCTACGTTCGCGATGGAGCGCGTGCCGTGGAGAGCCGTGTCGAAGAGAACCCGCTCATCGCCCTCGTGATCGCCGGAGCCGTCGGCTACGGCCTCGCCCTGCTCCTGCACGGCCGCCGCTGAACACCAGATCCGCTTGAAACGAGCCCGTCCCGTCGTGCCGACGGGGCGGGCTTTTCGCTGCGTGCTACTGCGCGGTCCAGCCGCCATCCATGGGGATATTGGCGCCGGTGATCTGACTCGCACCGTCGCTGCACAGGAACACGGCGAGGGCCGCCACCTGCTCCACCGTGACGAACTGCTTGGTCGGCTGGGCCGCCAGCAGTACGTCGTTCATGACCTGCTCCTTGGTCATGCCCCGTGCCTTCATCGTGTCGGGGATCTGCGCCTCCACCAACGGCGTCCAGACATAGCCCGGCGAGATACAGTTCACGGTGATGCCATGGGTGGCGAGTTCGAGGGCGGCGGTCTTAGTCAGGCCGGCGATGCCGTGCTTGGCCGAAACGTAGGCCGACTTGAACGGTGAGGCCACGAGGGAATGGGCCGAAGCGGTGTTGATGATGCGGCCCCATCCCCGCGCCTTCATTCCGGGGATGGCGTATCGCATGGTGTAGAAGGCCGAGGAGAGGTTGAGCGCGATGATCTGCTCCCATTTCTCGGGCGGGAAATCCTCGATCGGCGAGACGAACTGGACGCCGGCATTGTTCACGAGCACGTCGACCGAGCCGAATGTCTCCTCGCCAAGGCGGATCAATCCCTCGATCTCGCCGGGCTTCGTCAGGTCGGCCGGGGAATAGGCGGCCTTCACACCGAAATCCGCCTCGATCCCGGCGCGCTCCTTCTCGATATCCTCTGGCTTGCCGAAGCCGTTGATGACGACGTTGGCGCCCTCCTTGGCGAAGGCGCGGGCATAGGCGAGGCCTATGCCGCTGGTGGACCCCGTGACGATGGCGGTCTTGGATGTCAGGATCATGGAAGCCTCTCGGGTCATCTGGGCGATCAGGCGAGATAGTCGTGCAGCACCTGCCCGTAGGGCAAGGTGAAGTCGACGATCATGTGCCGGCCGCCGACGATGCGCTTCACCGGCAGGTCGGCGACCCGACAATTCACGTGCGGGATCAGGTCGAGGCGCGCCTCGCCGTCCCAGGCGCCGTGAACGGTGATGTTCTCCAAGCGATAGCCGACGAGCTGGGCCACTTTCGGCGCGCCGGTCACGTCGGGAAGGAGCTTGAGGTTGACGTTGAGGCGGCCGAGGCCGGCCTTCACCGTGTCGAGCTCATTCTCCAGGCTCTTGTGCTTGTAGGTCATGGTGCCCATCGCCACGCGCTCCTCGTCGTAATGGAGCGTGCCGGTGAGCGTGTCCTTCATCACCTTGAGGCGAGGCACGCCCCATTTCTTCGGGAAGCCCCAGATCTCGCGGCCGGCCGTGATCGGCGGCTCGTCGTCGAGATACATCTGGATCGAGAAGTTGCAGGCCTCGCCATTATAGGTGGCGACGGCGCCCGATCCGCTCTCCTCGTAATCGCCGAACCCGGAGGAATCCGGCATCTTCATCCACTCGTAATAGACGAGGTTCTCGGGGTGGGGCTCCAGCGGCTCGGGCAGCGCCCGGCGCAGGGCCTCGGCATCGGTCTCGTAGGTGATGATGAGGTATTCGCGCCTGAGGAAGCGATACGGCCCGCGCGGATAGCTCGGACTGAAGGCGGGCATCGACGGAACTTGCAGGATCTCGTCACGAGTCATGGCGTATGGGCCTCCGGGATGAAGCGGTCGGGATGACGTCAGTCGCGGGCGTCCCGCGTCAGGTCGAACACGGCGACGCCGGTTTCGTCGTGCACTCGGTCGCACCAGGCTGGAGAGCGCAGAGAGCGGCGCATGTCACCGGCACCCGCCGCCCAATGCTCCAGCATGGTGGCGCGGGAGAACTCGTAATCCTTCGAGTTTCCCTCATAGGCTTTCCGCCGGTAGATCAGCTGCATCACGGTCGTGAAATTGGCGTGGGAGACCTGGCGCAGGTAGGCGACGTCCTCGTCGCTCATCAGCTCGGGCGGCAGCTTCTCGGCCAGCCGTCGGAACGCGGCTTTCGCACGCCGGGCTTCGAGGTTCTTGTCGGTGTTGAGCCGCGTGCGGCTCGAGAAGCGGATGTCTTTCTCGCGCTCGGCCGATTCGACCAGGGTGCGGGGCATCGGCCCGCGCGCGGCGAAGAGATCGACCTGATAGACCACGAGGTCACGGCTGCGCTCCTCGTCGAGGATGTATTGCAGCGGCGTGTTCGAGACGATGCCGCCGTCCCAATATTGCTCGCCGTCGATGGTCACAGGCGGGAAACCCGGCGGCAACGCCCCCGACGCCATGATGTGCTCGGGCGTGATGCGGTCGCAGCGATTGTCAAAATAAACGAAATTGCCGGTGCGCACGTTGACGGCTCCGATGCTGAGCCGGGTGCGCCCCTCGTTGATGAGGTCGAAATCAACCAGCCGCTCCAGCGTCGCCCTGAGCGGAGCGGTGTCGTAATAGCTCAGCGCCTCCGGGGCGCCGGGCGGATAGAACGTCGCCGGGGGAACGCGTGGCGTGAAGAAACCGGGCACGCCGAAAGTGGCGATCCAGTTGGCGCTGGCCTCGTTGAAGGCCGCACGCGCCTTCTCGCCGGGAAACCAGGGTGAGCCCATCACGCCGGACGAGACCTGCTCCCAGAACGCCCTCAGCCGCTCGACGCGGCGCTCGGGCGGATTACCGACGATCAGGGCCGCGTTGATCGCGCCGATGGAGATGCCCGCCACCCAGTCGGGCAGGATGCTCTCGGCCGCCAGCGTCTCGTAGATGCCGGCCTGGTAGGAGCCGAGTGCGCCACCGCCCTGGAGTACGAGGACGTGGGATTCGCCGCTGGGAAACGCTATCACGGGCGCGGACCTCTCCATAGCGTCCCAGACGCCATACACAGAGGCTGGAGAGTGGACGCCGAACGATGACGGCACCATGACCCAAGGCCAAGCTTAAGGCTATCGTCGTGTAGGGCGAAGGCCGGCTCTGAGAGCCAGGATGGTTGACAGGCGGTGTTCCTTCGCCAACACCCCCGGCCAATCGCGGCTTTTCCCGCCCGCCCCGGACGCCTTCCGTCGCCGTTGTCTCCGACACGGCATCCCGGCGCACCAATGGCGACGAACAAGGATCTCTGACCGATGTCGGTGACGCGCTCCTATCTCGATTTCGAGAAGCCGGTGGCCGAGCTCGAATCCAAGCTGGAGGAGCTGAGGACCATGGCCGCCCGCGACGGTGCGGTCTCCATCAGCGAAGAGGTCGGCCGGCTCGAGGGCAAGGCCGCCGCCGCCCTGTCGGACATCTACGCCACGCTGACGCCCTGGCAGAAAACGCAGGTGGCACGCCACCCGCAGCGGCCGCACTTCATCGACTACTGCGCCGGGCTGATCACCGAGTTTACTCCCCTGGCAGGCGACCGCACCTTCGGCGAAGACCAGGCCATCGTCGCCGGTTTCGGCCGTTTCGAGGGCCGAGCCGTCTGCGTGCTGGGCCAGGAGAAGGGCTCCTCCACCGAGAGCCGCCTGCGCCACAATTTCGGGATGGCCAAGCCCGAGGGTTACCGCAAGGCGGTGCGGCTGATGGAATTGGCCGATCGGTTCGGCCTTCCCGTCCTCGCCTTCGTCGACACGGCCGGCGCGTTCCCTGGCATCGAGGCGGAGGAGCGTGGGCAGGCCGAGGCCATCGCCAGTTCCACCGAGGCCTGTCTCGCCCTCGGCGTGCCCAATGTCGCCGTCGTCATCGGCGAAGGCGGCTCGGGCGGTGCCATCGCGCTTGCCACCGCCAACCGCGTACTCATGCTCGAACATGCGATCTACGGTGTGATTTCGCCGGAGGGTGCGGCCTCTATTCTCTGGCGCGATCAGGGCCGTGCGGCGGATGCGGCCACCGCCATGAAGATCACTGCGCAGGATCTGCTGCGCCTTGGCATCATCGATGGCATCATCCCGGAGGCGACCGGCGGCGCCCACCGCGGCCGCGAGGCAGCCATCGCCAATACGGGCAAGGCCGTGGCCAAGGCCCTGGCCGAATTCGATGGTCTGAGCCCCGACGAGATTCGAGACCGCCGGGCCGCGAAGTTCCTCGATATCGGCCGCAAACTCTGATGCGTCGTTTTAGCGCACCCCTCATGCGGAACCGTTGAAGAGTTTGTTAAATCCCGCCTCGGGACTGGTCGTGAAGCCCCGCTATGACGACGGGCCTACGGCGCATCGCACAGAGAAATACCAGCGGAATCAAGTCGATTGCTCTCCGACTGGCATGCCTGAAAGTCGAGGCTCGACGACACTTTGCGGCAAGGTGTTGCCCACAATGAGGAAGCCACCGAAATCCACATCCTCACGAGCCGGCCATTTGCGTCTTCTTGCGGTAACAACCGGGTAAGTTTAACGACGCTATTGGGTTGGGGAGTGGCGTTCGACGGGCGAGATCCCGCGAGCGCATGAATGAGGACGGGGTTCCCCATGGCTTTGCGCCCGCTGGCTCTACGCCTGGCTACGGCTGCCGGTATCGTTGCGCTCGCTCTCTCCCTCACCGCTTGCCAGGACGGCTCGATGGGCGGCGGCGTCCCGTTGCGGGCCCTGACTCCCGTCCCCGCGAAAACCTTGGCGCTCATGGCGCAGAAGGGCATGGCGACGAACGACCCCATCCTGATCCGCGCTTTCAAGAAGGAAGCGGAGATGGAGGTATGGAAGCGTGGCGCGAACGGCCAATACGCGCTGCTCAAGACCTTCCCGATCTGCCGCTGGTCGGGCCAGCTCGGCCCCAAGACCAAGCAGGGAGACCGGCAGGCCCCTGAGGGTTTCTACACGGTGACACCGGGGCAAATGAACCCGAACTCGTCCTATTATCTCTCTTTCGATACCGGCTACCCGAACACGTACGACCGGGCCAACGGGCGGACGGGCAATTACATCATGGTGCACGGCACCTGCTCGTCCTCGGGCTGTTTCGCCATGACCGACGAATCGATGGGCGAGATCTACGCCCTGGCCCGCGATTCCTTCGCCGGCGGGCAGCGCGCGTTCCAGTTCCAATCCTACCCGTTCCGGATGACGGCGACGAATTTCGCTAAGTACCGCAACGACCCGAACGCACCGTTCTGGAAGAACCTGAAGGAAGGCTCGGATTATTTCGAGGCCCTTCGCGAAGAGCCGCGCGTGAACGTCTGCGGCACACGCTACGTCTTCGGCGGACAGGATGTGGCGGCCGGCTCGTGCTCGCCGAAGGTGGATACGCTCGTTGCCGAGAAACGGGCGCGGGACAACCACGACATTGCCGAGCTCGTCGCCAAAGGCACGCCCGCGACGCGTGTCGTCTATGACGATGGTGGCCAGAATCCGGTCTTCCGGCCGCAGCCGCCCGCCTCGACGATGGCCTTCGCGAATTTGACGAAGAAGGAAGAGCCGGAGGCCCCCTACGACCCCAAGGAATATGCGCGCCATCATCTCGGTGAGGTGAGCCGGCCCGAGAGCCTGGCGGCCGGCGAGCGCGAGGTCGAGGTGGATGCCAAGGGACGGCCGGTGATGCTTGCCGCCGCCGAAGCTCCGATCCCGACCAAGGCCGCTGCGGCCGCCCTCAAGCCGGGGGCCGACAAGACCAAGTCCGGCAGCATCGTCGCGAAGACGGATGCGGCGTCCGAACCGCAGAAGCCGGCAGCGACGGCGCGCATCATGGTGGCCGATGCCGACGCGGATTCACCTGCCTACACAAAGGTTCTCGGCAGCCTCTTCACCGCGAAGGCTTCACCGACGCCCGCGACCCCATCGGCCAATGCCGCCACGATCCCGGCTGTCGCATCCGCGCCGGAAACGATCCAGACGGCACCGAAGGCTGGCAAAGCGCCCCATACTGGTCATGCGATCACGGTGCCGACAGTGACCGGCGCCGTGGGACAGAAGGCCAAGATCGCCGCCGACCCCGTGAAAACCGGCAAGGCCACGACCAGCGGTGCGCCGTCACCTGTTGCCAAGACGCCTCCGGCCAAGGATGCCGCGCTCAAGGAAACATCGGTGAAAGCCACGGCGGCCACACCGAAGCTCTGAACGGCAGCACTCTCTAACGGTCGTCGCACAAAAAAGGGCCCCGATCGGGGCCCTTTCACATTCACATTGCTGCTGCGATCACATCCGGTGCATGCGGCGGTGATGCATCATCCGGTGACGCATGTGGTGGCGGTGCATGCGCATGTGGTGACGGCGGTGCATCCGACGATGCATGCGGCGCTCAGCATGGTGCATACGCACGGGAGTGACGGTCTCGGAGGAGGTCACA
Source organism: Methylobacterium sp. AC832 (assembly GCF_979256025.1). Lineage (NCBI taxonomy): Bacteria > Pseudomonadati > Pseudomonadota > Alphaproteobacteria > Hyphomicrobiales > Methylobacteriaceae > Methylobacterium > Methylobacterium sp. AC832. The sequence goes on along the minus strand of NZ_CEEDMV010000001.1, from coordinate 465,418 downwards.
CCCATCGGGGCGCCGGGGGCGGCCGAAGCGCTCGTGGCGAGGCCGGCTGCGCCGAGGCTTCCGACCATGGCAAGCGCGAAGATCAATTTTCTCATCGGGCGTTTCCGTTCTCTTTGACCCGAGCTCCGCGCTCGGATTGATCTCCCCCGCTGGCGCCGGGGAGATGATTGCCGCACGCCGAGACGTGCGGCGGGTCCGGTTCGACCCGCCGCTGATAACACTCAAGTCAGAGTTTCGTTTCCTCGAAGGCCCGTACCCATTCCGCGCAAATGCCCGAACGGACGATATCGTCGAGGGTGAATTCGACGATCGGGATCGGCATCATGCGGCTTTTGACGAGATGGATCACGGTTCTGAGGCCCGACGTCTCGCGCAGGTCGGTCTGGGACACGTCGCCATTAATAATGACCTGGCAATCGTCGCCGATCCGGGTGAGGAACATCTTGATTTCGGCGGTGGTGGTGTTCTGCGCCTCGTCGAGGATCACGAGGCAGTTCTTGAAGGTGCGTCCGCGCATCACTTCGAAGGGGACCACCTCGATGTCGCCGGTCTTCATGGCGATCTCGTAGGCGGCGTCGCCCATTCGCTCCTTCATGGTCTCGGTGAGCGGGGTCACCCAAGGCGCGATTTTTTCCTCTAAGCTGCCTGGGAAGAACCCGAGCGAGCGGCCAGCGGGGACGTTGGGGCGGGTGATGATGACCTTGGCGATGCGGCGCTGGCGGAGCTGATCCGCGGCGCGGGTTCCAGCAATGTAGGTCTTACCGGTACCGGCCGGGCCGAGAACGATGACCTGCTTGTTGACGGCGAGAGCGTCGAGATACTCCGCCTGTCGCTCCGTGAGCGGTTGGATCGGGGCCAGGTTACGCTCGTCGTCGAACCGGGTGCGGTGCAGCCGCACCGGGCGGTCTTCTACCAGTTCAAGTCGCGTGCGCCGTCTTTTCATCGATCAACACTCCAACTGGACTTGCCAACTAGGGTTTAACTGATCTTCGACCTGCTGACGTCTTTTAACCTCGATAACATTTCCTGCACGGCTAACTTTATCAACACTACGCCAATTCGAGAGCAGGTCTTTCAGTTCCGGATGTCGCCACGACGCCTGTGGACGACTGGCCTCGAAGATGATGCGGGCCCCGCATGCGCGACCCACGAATCACCTACGCACGCACCATGCCGCTCCCGTCGCGACAGGGGCGTGACAGCGCGAATTCTTGAGTGTGTGGCTGAATATCTCTCGGAAGACTCGGCGGCGACAGTTGAAGCGGGTCATGCGGATGGAGAGGGCGGGATGTCGGCGCATCCATCTCGACCATGACACTCCTGCCCTGCTCAAGGGCTGAACCGGCCGGACCACATCGCTTATCGAGCGTGGAGCCGGCTGGGTGCTTCAGCCGGGCTGGATGAAGCTGTCGAGAACCATCTTGCGGCCGGCCTTATCGAAGTCAACGGTCAGCTTGTTGCCGTCGACGGCCGCCACGTTGCCGGGGCCGAACTTGGTGTGGAAGACTCGCATACCATCCGAAAACGCGGACGGCGCACCTGTCGACTTTGCCACGAGCTCGCCTTCGATCTGGCGAGGGCCACCATTGCCTCGTCCGGGCGGCGAGGACCGTCCGAAAGCTTGCCGATTCCCGCCTCCGAACTCCTGGTTGCCGGCAGTGTTGGCTTGCGCCCGCTGCCAGCCCGGCGTCGCGTAGGAGGAACCGAACGGCGCCGGGTTGCGGTCGAAGCGCGAGGCGCCGGCGGAGAAATGCGCCGGGGCGTCGACCACGTCGACGGCGTCGGCGGGCAACTCGTCGATGAACCGGCTCGGCACCGTCGAGGACCACAGCCCATGGATGCGCCGGTTCACCGCAAAGGACAGCTTGGCGCGTTTGCGGGCGCGGGTCAGGCCCACATGGGCGAGACGGCGCTCCTCCTCCAGCCCGGCGCGGCCGCTCTCGTCGAGCGCCCGCTGGTTCGGGAACAATCCGTCCTCCCAGCCGGGCAGGAACACGGTGTCGAATTCGAGCCCCTTGGCCGCATGCAGGGTCATCAAGGAGACCCGGTCCGCCCCTTCCTGCTCGCTCGCCTCCATCACGAGGGAGACATGTTCGAGGAAGGCAGCCATGTCGGGGAATTCCTCCATGGAGCGCACGAACTCCTTGAGGTTTTCGAGACGCCCGGCGGCATCGGCGGATTTGTCCTTCTGCCACATCTCGGTGTAGCCGGATTCCTCCAGAATGGTTTGAGCCACTTCCGAATGCGGCTGGGTACCGACCATCCGCGCCCACCGCGAAAAGCTCTCGACCAAAGCGCGGACGCCCGAGCGGGCGCGCGGCTTCAACTCGTCGGTCTCGATCAGGCTTCGAGCGGCCTGGAGCAGCGGCACGCGCTGCAAACGCGAATAGCCATGCAGGATTTGTAGGGTAGCGTCGCCCAGGCCCCTCTTCGGGGTGTTGAAGATGCGCTCGAAAGCGAGGTCGTCCGCCGGGTTCATGGTGACACGCAGATAGGCCAGCGCATCGCGAATTTCGGCACGTTCGTAGAATCGTGGTCCACCGATGACGCGGTAGGGCAGACCGAGCTGAACGAAGCGGTCCTCGATCTCGCGCATCTGGGCCGAGATGCGCACGAGCACAGCGATCTCCGAAAGCGGATGCTGCTTGGCCTGCAGGCTCTCGATCGATTCGCCGAGTTGGCGCGCCTCTTCCTCCGAATCCCAGGCGCCCGACACAGTCACCTTCTCGCCGGCCACGTCTTCGGTGCGCAGGGTCTTGCCGAGGCGGCCTTCGTTCTTGGCGATGAGCCCGGATGCGGCGGAGAGAATATGACCGGTGGAGCGGTAGTTGCGCTCGAGCCGCACCACGGCCGCACCGGGGAAATCGTGTTCGAAGCGCAGGATGTTGTCGACCTCCGCCCCGCGCCAGCCATAGATCGACTGGTCGTCGTCGCCCACGCAGGCGACGTTGCGGTGCCCCTGCGCCAGAAGGCGCAGCCAGAGATACTGGGCGACGTTGGTGTCCTGGTACTCGTCGACCAGGATGTAGCGGAAGCGCTGCTGGTAATTCGCCAGCACGTCCGGGTTCTCGCGCCACAGCTTGAGGCAGAGCAGCAGCAAATCGCCGAAATCAGCGGCGTTCAAGGTCAGGAGCCGGGCCTGATAGGCGGTGTAGAGCGCGCCGCCCTTGCCGAAGGCGAAGGCCCCCGCCTCGCCGGGGGGGACCTGCTCCGGCAGGAGGCCGCGGTTCTTCCACCCGTCGATGGCCGAGGACAGGGCGCGGGCGGGCCAGCGCTTCTCGTCGATGTTCTGGTCGACGATGACCTGCTTCATCAGGCGCAGCTGGTCGTCCATCCCCAGGATGGTGAAATCCGATTTCAGTCCCACCATCTCGGCGTGCCGGCGCAGGATCTTGGTACCGATGGAATGGAAGGTGCCGAGCCAGGGCATCCCCTCGCCGGCCGGGCCGATGAGGGCACCGATCCGGTGCTTCATCTCGCGGGCGGCCTTGTTGGTGAAGGTCACCGACAGGATGTCGTAAGGCCGCGCCTTGCCGGTCGAAACCAGATGGGCGATTCGCGTGGTGAGCACCCGCGTCTTGCCGGTGCCTGCACCAGCGAGGACGAGGACCGGTCCTTCCGTCGTCTCGACGGCGCGGCGCTGCTCGGGATTCAGCCCTTCGAGATAAGGCGAACCCTGTGGCCTGAGGGAGGCCATGGCGCGCGCGGCGATAGAGGTCTGCGCGGCCTCGGCCGCCACGCCGGAGGCCGGCGCCGGCACAGGGGCCGTCGTCGCGTCGGGATGCTGTTTCATGTTGCTTCCCTGGACCAAAACGCGAACGACGTCGAGGGTTGGGACAAAAGGTCGGCCCCAGATGGGTGGCCGGGAGGGGAACCACGGTTTCCTCTCGGGCGTCGTCTCACCATACCGTGAACATCATCACCAGAGGACGTTCCATGCGTACCGCCCTATCCGCCATCTCGATGCTGACCGTTGTCGCCGGCCTATCCCCCGCCCTGGCCCAGTCGCCCGGCACGCGATCACTCAACGAAACCAACGACCGGCTCGCGACCCAAAGCGAGATTCGCGGCGTCCGGCATCAGCAGCAATTCGAGAACAATCAGATCCGCATGCAGATGCAGCGCAACGAAGTCACCCGTCCGGCCCCGATCGGCTCGGGACTGACGCCACGTCGCTGACTGGATCGGCTCCGGAAGGCATGCCCGGCAGCTGTTGACCGCGAGAAACGCCTCTGGCGCGGAACCGGTCACCTTGTGCTATGCCGCATAGGGTGGGGGCACGACCGGGCATGACGTCCGGTGAGACAACGTGCCCGCCCCAAGGCAGTCCCGGAGACCGGGCCGGAGCGAGGCGGAAACCAAGACGGTGCGAGACATCCTGACCGCGCTGGCGGGCGCCGTCATCCTGATCCTCGTCGCGGCCCTGGCGGTCCCGCCCCTCGTGGCTTGGGAGAGCTACCGCACATTGGTGGACCGGACGATCGGCAGGTCGCTCGGTCTTGACGCGCGGACCGAAGGACGGATCGCCGTCAGGCTTCTCCCCTCGCCGCAACTGAGCGTCGATCGGCTGCGCATCGGCGGACAGGCCGACAAGCCGGCGTTGGATCTTTCGCTCGTCAAGGCCGAAATCGGTCTCACGCCGCTGCTGACGGGTGAGGTCCGCTTCACCGAGACGCGGATCGGGCGAGCGGAAATCAAGCTCCCGATCAGCGACGACGATGCGGTCCGCCTTCCCGCCGATCTCTATCAGACGCTCGCCGACCAGGATCTCGCCATCGAGGACCTGTCCATCGGACAGGTCATCCTCACGACCGTCGTCCCGCAGAGCGGCCGCACCGATCAGGTGCGGGCCGAGACCGTGCATCTCTCGGCGCCCCGGCTCCTGGGCCCCTGGCGGATCGAGGGGACGAGCGGCGCGGTCGCCTTCCGGATCGCCACCGGCGAACCCGCCGAGGACGGCAGCGTCGCCGTGAAGTTCTCCGGCGGCGGCGATACCCGTCCGCGCTTCGAGGCCGACACTCGTATCCGACTCGAACCTGTGCCCGGCGAGGCTCCCGTACAGGGTAGCCAGCTGCGTGCGATGATTCCGAAGGCCGAAGGATCGGCGCGGGTCGTGGTCGGGCCGCCGGTTCAGGTGGCGGGCGCCTACCTGCCGTTCTCCCTGGGCGGCACGTTCAAGGCGCGGGGACCGGTGGTGCGGTTCTCCGACGTGAAGGCCGAAATCGATCCCGGCGGTCAGGCCATGCGACTGGCCGGAACCGGACGAATCGATCTGCGCTCCTGGCGGGCAGCACTGACCCTGGAGGCGCGCCGCCTCGACCTCGATGCCTTCCTGATTTCAACGGCAGGCCAGGCCATGCTGGCGCGCGGGATGCCCCGCGCCGGATCCGAACTTCCGATGATGGTCGATCTCGACCTCGCCCTCGAAAGCATCGGCCTCGGCCTCGACGAATGGACGAATCTCCAGCTGTCCGGCACGTTCGACCGGACGGGAGGCCTCGCGCTTCGGCGCTTCTCGGTGACGGCGCCGGGCAACACCGCCCTCACCGCATCCGGAGAGGTCGATACGCAACCGGCCCTGCGCTTCACGGGCAACGTCTCCCTGGACGCCGCTGCCTCCGACGGGTTCGGGCGGTACCTGCGCAAGTTCGGCCTCGGCGGCCCGGCTGTCGCGGTGATGGACGGGCGCCCGATTCAGGCATCCGCGGACGTCTCGACGGCGAGCCCGTCCTCGTCACTGCGAAACCTCCGGCTCTCCCTCGGCGAGGCGCGGATCACCGGCAACGCCCGCTATACCCAGGCCGAATCGGGCGGGCGCGGGCGCTTCGATGCTCAGCTTTCGGCGCAAGGAATCGATGTCGCAGCTCTGCCTTCCTTCGGCAGCGCCTTGTCCGGCCTTCACGACCACGACCTAGGCCTGACGATCCAGGCGCGGGACGTGCGCTACGGGCCGGCCGGGGCCGATTCGGGCAACGGAACCATCGCCGCCAGCATCCAGTCGGACGGAGCGAGCCTGAACGTCGGCAGCCTCGACGTCACCGACCTCGCCGGCGCCAACGCCAAGCTGTCGGGCCGGATTGCGCCGGATGGGTCAGGCCGTATCGCGGGCCGGATGTGGGCGCCGGTAGCCGCCCCCCTCATCGCCCTTCTCGACCGGACGTGGATGGCCGAGGCTCGGATGATCCCCGGCTTCCTGCGGGCGGGCAGCCTCGACCTCGCGGTGACCCTGGAGCGCGAGGCAGGGGCCGCCGACACCTTGCGTACCAGCGCCAGCGGAACAGCCGCAGGCGGCAGCCTCGGCCTCGACCTGCTCTCGCGGGGCGGGCGTATCGACAGCCTGTCCCTCGATCTGACGACGCCGCTCGCCGGACGTTGGTTCGAGCGCGAGGACATGGCCGCCCTGCGCAAGCCGGCGGCCCTGCACATCAGCGGAGCACGCGGTCAGCCCGCGCCCGACGGCTCGGTTCCGGCCCTCGGCCTCGATATCTCCGGCACCATCGCCGACCTCACGCTCGCAACGGTGAAGCCGGTCGTGCCCGGTCCGGGCCAGACCCCGCCGGAAGCCGGCGAGATCCTTTTGAAGACGCCGGATCTCGCGCCCTTCCTCATTCTCGCCGGGAGCACGGATGCCCTACCCTTGCCGATGCCGGCGGAACTGCTTGTTGGTCTGTCGCGGGCCGGACGCGATGCCCATGCCGACGTCACGGGGCGGATCGCGGGAGCCACGGTTCTCGCCAATGTCAACCGATCGCCCGCCGGCGACATCTTCGGCAGCGTCGCGCTCGGCCGACTCTCGCTGCCCTGGCTCGCCGCTTCCCTGATCGTCCCGCCCGACGCGAAGAAACCGGAAGCCGGAGACGGCGCACGGTTCGGCGCAGCGCCGGCTGTCAGACCGCCCATCGACCTCGACGTCAGGGTGGATAAGCTCGATCTCGGCCGGCGCTTCACCGCCGAAGGGGCGGCTTTCGGTGCCCGGCTCGACAACGGCGTCCTCACGATTCGCGACGTCAACGGACGTCTCGCCGGGGGACGCCTCGTCGGCAACATCACGTTGTCCCGGCAGGGTGGCGCGGCAGCGATCTCCGGGGAAGGCAGCCTGAGCGACGCCTCCATCGCGGACCTCGTCGGTCCGGGACCGATCTCCGGCCGGGCCAGCGCGACCCTTCGCTTCGGCGCTTCGGGCCAGAGCCTCGCGAACATGGCGAACAATCTGGGCGGAAGCGGCGATCTCAGCCTTACCGATCTGGTGCTTCCCGGCGGCGATCCGGGCGGGATCGAGCGCGCTTTGGCCAAGGCGCTCGCGGAAGACGATCCGCTCCGGGAGGGACGGCTCCAGGCCCTGGTGGCCGAGGAGCTCGCCGCCGCGCCCATGGCAGTGAAGGGAACGGTGAAGGCACCCGCGACCCTCTCGGGCGGCTCACTGCGTGCCGCGCCCCTCACCTTCGATCTCGGCGGACCGCGCTGGGCCGGCACCCTCTCCGTCGACCTGACGACGGGGCGGTTCGATGCACGCGGGACATTGACGGGTGGCGGCGCTCCGAAGGGCTGGACCGGAGGGATTCCCTCGATACAGCTCGCCTATTCCGGCCCGCTCGCGAAGCCCGACCGCAGTGTCGATACCGGGCCCCTGACCACCGGCCTCGCTGCCGTAGTCCTGCAGCGCGAACTCGATAAGATCGAAGTGTTCGAGGCCGATCAAATCGAGCGCCAGCGGCGTCGCGCCAGGATCGAGATGGACAAGGCCCGTGCCGCCGCCATCAAGGCGGCGGCCGAAAAAGCCGCAGCGGAGAAGGCCGCCGCCGACAAAGCCGCGGCGGAGAAGGCGGCCGCCGAGGAGGCCGCCCGTCAGACGCGCATTCGCGCACTCGCACCGAGCCTAGACGATGCCGCTCGCCGCGCCGCCGATGGCGTACCGGCCCCGGATGTCCTTCCAGGCCGGGTTGTCGAACCGCCCGCACCGCAGCCCTGATCGCGGCCGGTTTCAAGAACGAAGACGATCAAGGAACAGGCAGCGCGGCCCGGGCCGCCACGATTGCGTCGGTCATCACGGCATTGGCGCCCTCGGCTTTGAGGGTAGCGAGGGGAATGACCTCCACGTCGGCGCAGGCCTGGACGACATGGGCGAGGTCGAACTGGACTGCGAGGCCGCCCGCCTTCGCATCGAGCCAGACAGTCATCGCAGGCGGCTCATCGCCATCTGGCGTCGATACCGCCTCCCGGCACTCGTCGTCGTCGGCATCCGCCTTCGCCTGACCGGTCCTGGGGCGATAAGCCTTGAGGTAGAGGTCGAAGAGCCGCTTCGAGGACAGGGACACCATCCTGCTTCCATCCATCTCGGTCTGGAGCGCGACCTTGCCGGTGAGAGCGGGCGGAAGCAGCGCGGTCCAATCGACGGGAGCACCGGAAACGAGGTCGTAGACGATTGCCGAGGTGCCGGTATTGGGATGTACGCCGCCGCAGAAGGCGCCGTCCGTCATCGTGTAGCTGAGGAAGCGGGGGCCCCGCATCGTCACGTCGATATGCCGGCCGTAATCGGCATGTTTGCCTCCCTGCGCCAGACACTCGGCCGCGGCTTTACGCGCCGCTCCGTCTAGGCGCTGAACGGCGGCGTTGATCCGCCGCTCGGCGTCGTCGACGGGGTTGGCGATCCGCGGCATCGCCGATAGATCCTTGGCGAGGTCGGGGGGAACCTCGAGGGCCACCGTCCTGTCCGCTGCCGCGCCCGGCACCAGCGTCGCCAGGAGGCACCCAGCGGCGGCAGCGGTTCGGACGAAGGCCGTCACGGCTGCAGGCTCTCGCTGCCACCAGCCAGCCCCGCCGCCCGGAGGGCGAAGGCATAGATCAGGGCCACTTCTTCCAGCCGGTCGAAGCGTCCCGCCGCCCCGCCATGGCCGGCTTCCATGTTGATCCGCATCAGAACGGGGCCTCCGCCAATCATCGTGGCGCGCAGGCGCGCCACCCATTTCGCCGGCTCCCAATAGGTCACGCGCGGGTCGGTGAGTCCGCCGAGCGCCAGGATCGCCGGGTAGTTCTGCGCCGAGACGTTGTCGTAGGGCGAGTAGGACAGGATGCTCTCGAAATCCTCGACGCTCGCGCCCGGATTGCCCCATTCCGGCCATTCCGGCGGGGTCAGCGGCAGGTCGCCGTCGAGCATGGTGTTGAGCACGTCGACGAAGGGCACGTCTGCGACGATCCCGGCGAAGAGGTCCGGCGCGAGGTTGGCCACAGCCCCCATCAGCATCCCCCCAGCCGATCCGCCATGGGCGACGATGCGCCCCGACGTCGTGTATCCGGCGTCCGCCAGGGCGAGACCGCAGGCGACGAAGTCCGAGAAGGTGTTGGGCTTTTTGGCCCGCTTGCCGTCCATGTACCAGTGCCAGCCCTTCTCCGTTCCGCCGCGCACATGGGCGATGGCGTAGACGAAGCCGCGATCCACCAGCGACAGCAGGTTGGTGCGGAACGCGGCCGGCATCAGGGTGCCATAGGAGCCATAGCCATAGAGTAGCAGCGGAGACGAGCCGTCGAGGACGAGGTCACGACGGTGGAGGAGCGAGATAGGCACGCTCTCTCCGTCCGGTGCCGTGGCGAAAATCCGGCGTGTCACATAGGCGGCGGGATCGTGCCCGCTGGGGATGGTCTGGCGCTTGCGCAACTGACGGGCGCGGGTCGAACAATCGTAGTCGTAGGTCTCGGCCGGCGTCGTCATCGACGAATAGGTGAACCGGATCACCGCCGTCTCGAATTCATGGCCCGGCTGGAGGCCGAGGGAATAGGCTTCCTCGGCGAAGGCCACGATGTGCTCGTTGCCCTGCGTATCGCGGACGACGATGCGGGGCCGCGCATTCTCGATCTCGAGACGCACGAGATGCTGGGCGATGACATGCTGGTGGCGGATCATCACACCGCGCCGGTGTGGAATCAGATCGGTCCAATTGGCGCGGCCCGACGCACCGATGCGGGTGGTGACGATCTTGAAGTCCTCAGCCCCATCCGCATTGGTTAGAATGAAGAGGTGGTTCCCCCAATTCTCCACGGAGTAGATGAGCAGCGGCTCCCGCGGCTGAACGCATAGCAGTGTTGCATCCGGCGACCGGCGATCGAGGAGATGCACTTCCGAGGTTTCGTGGTCACTTGCCGTGATGGCCAGGTAATCGCGCGACTGGGTCGTCTCGATATGGACGAAGAAGCCAGAATCGCGCTCCTCATAGAGCATGCTGTCGGCGGACTGGTCCGTCCCGACGACGTGATGCATGACGCGGGCGGGACGATGGTTCTCGTCCACGGCTACGTAATGGAACGACAGGCCATTCGCTGCCCAGACCACCTCGCCGGTGGTCGATTCGACGCGGTCCGGAAGATCCTGTCCCGTGCCGAGATCGCGGACGCGGATCGTGTGAAGCTCGGACCCCTTGGAATCCGCGCTCCAGGCAAGGCGAGCATGGTCGTCCGAATGCACCGCCGCCGCGAGCTCGAAGAAGGCGAGGCCCCTCCCCTCCTCGTCACCATCCAGCAGGACCACTTCGCCCTCCTCAGCCCCACCCGTACCGGCGGTCTCCGCCCCATGACCGGGGATCACCACCACCGTGCGCGGCCGGCGGCAGACGAGGGGATGCTGCCCACCCTCGCGATGCCGGGTGTAATAGGCGAATGCACCGTCCGGCTCGGGTACGCCGCTATCGTCCTCGCGGATGCGCCCGCGCATCTCCGCTACCAGCGTCTTCCGCAAGGGCTCGAGATCGCCGAGCGCGGCTTCCGTATAAGCATTCTCAGCATTGAGATGTTCGCGGATATCCGATGGAAGGGCACTAGGATCCTTCAGGACGTCGCGCCAGTTCTCGGCTTTTAGCCAAGCATAATTGTCGGAAATTGATCGGCCATGCACCGTGAATGTGTGCGGGCGCACGTCAGGGACAGGCGACTTGCTTTCCAGGTGGAAAAGATCGTCCATGGATACACCTGCAAGGTTGCCAAACATCGTCGGCTGAATAGCGTAGCGGCGATCAATTCGGCTCGTGATCGCCTTCGATGTCTGCATGTGTCCCAGCTGAACGCTGTGGGCAAGGTGGAGCGGAAAGTCTTTTCCTGCCGTCTTCGGCCGAACTGTGCCAGACCGGTCAACCGATCGGGAATGCGCGGAATGAGAATGCGTCCAATCATGCATGCATAAGTGACGTCAAACTTGCGCCAATGCATGATCACGCTGAATTGAACTATTGTTCAAAAATCTTGATTCGGCATATCCAGAGGTTTGACTTATGTCTTGCAGGGCCAACTTGAATATCATAAAATGACTGACATGGCGATTACCATCGCCCATCATCATGGAACACCGCTGCGTGACGCCACGATGCCGAAAGTCAATGCCGTGGTTTGCCAAAACGCCTCTTGGCTCCTCGCCCGCATACTTAACAGACTGTTACCGGCATCGTGCTTAAGGGAACCGTTTAGACAATGAGCGACATTGAGAATTCGGCCGACTTCGTTGAACTGACGGTCGACATCGTCTCGGCCTATGTGAGCAACAATCCTGTGCCTGTCGGTGAGCTCGCACAGCTCATTACCAAGATCCACGCCTCGCTGACCCAGGTCGCGAGCGGTGAAACCGAGGCCAAAGTCGCAGCCGCCCCGCAGCAGCCTGCCGTTCCCGTCAAGAAGTCGGTGACTGCCGACCACATCATCTGCCTCGAGGACGGCCGCGTATTCAAATCGCTCAAGCGCCACCTTCGCGCGAAGTACGATATGAGCCCGGAACAGTACCGTGCGAAGTGGGGCTTGCCGTCGGACTACCCGATGGTCGCCCCGAACTACGCCAAGGCTCGTTCGGACCTCGCTAAGGCGATCGGTCTCGGCCAGACCCGCAACGGGACCTACGACGAAGCAGCGTAAATCGACCGGCCGGGCATTCGCGAAATCTCGCAGCCCGGCCTTTTCCCGTTCCGCAGGAGCGGGGATTGTTCGTACCCGTGAGCGACGCTGAACAAAAGCCGCTTGCGCTAGGATATTTTTCCTTTATTCTTCCCTGAGCCAACGCGGCACCCGCTGTCACGTGCTAGGGAACATATCATGAACATATCCCGGATCGGCCAAACTCGCAGCACAAGCCGGCGACCAGTGTCGGTCAGTGTTCCGACGGAACTCGGCCGCGACGCGGCCCGCCTTCTCACGGCACTCGACGCGGAGGGGGCCTACGCGTTGTCGGACCCTTTGGCCGAGGGAGACATCATCGTCCGCAGCGGTGGCGACGGGATCTCGGTAAGTCGCGGACGCTACCTCGCGCAGGCCGGTCAGACCCTCCTGTCCTGCGATCTCGCCGAACAGGCGGACGGGCGCCGTGCCAGGCTGACCATCAGCGCCGCGGGCCGGGCCAGGCTACGGCGGGAACGGGCCGGCCGGGACACCCCCTATCTCGCACAGCATCTCGATCTCGAAGGCCGCGGGGAACCGAGCCGACCGGTTCGCGACACATCGGAAAGTCCACTTGCCTGGATGGCCCGGCGGCGGGATCGGGACGGGACGCCCCTGATCGACGCCGCCTGTTTCGAGGCAGGCGAGCGGCTGCGACGCGACATGACCATGGGGGCATTGATGCCCCGGATGGGTTCGGACTGGAGCGGGGTCAAGGTGGATGGTGGGGGCCCGCGCGATCCCTCGGCTGGGTCGGACGCCATGCTGGCGGCCCGGCAGCGAGTCCGGGTGGCACTCAGTGCGGTAGGCAGCGACCTGTCCGGATTATTGATCGATCTCTGCGGCTTCGTGAAAGGCCTGGAGATAATTGAAGCCGAGCGCCGTTGGCCGGCGCGTTCGGCCAAGGTCGTCATCCGTATCGCCCTGGCGCGGCTGGCGGAGCATTACGGGCTGGAGCGGGAAGCAGTAGGGCCTAGCCAGTCACGCCTGCGCCTATGGCGTGACCGCGCCTGAAGGGCTCAGGCGGCCAGTTGCGCGGCATCCCGGTGGATACGCTCGGCCATGGCCCGAACTCCGTTGGAGCGCTTCGACGTTAGGTGGGCACCAAGGCCGATCTGCTTGAAGACCTGGAAAACGTCGACTTGGGCGATCTCCTTCGGCGTCTTTCCATCGTGCAAGGCCATCACCAGGGCGATCAATCCCTTGGTGATGAACGAGTCACTGGTTCCTCTCAAATGCAGACGCGGAGGCTGCTGCGAATGATCGATGTTAGAATCGACCCAAACCTGGCTTTCGCAACCATGGACGCGATTCTGCTCGGTGAGCAGTTCATCAGGGAAGGGCGGCAAGGCACGGCCGAGTTCCATCAGATACTCGAGCTGGTCCGGCCCGTCGTCGAGGATTTCGAAATTGTCGATGATCGTTTCGATGGGCGGAAGCATAATGGCGGGCTGAACTCTTACGAATGCCGACACGGCGCGCTGTGAATGCGCGGACCGTTGCAGCCATATAGGAAGCGGGGGCCACCCAAGCGACCCTCGCTGGCGTGAAAGTCCGTTATTCCGAGGGATGGACCAGAGCTTCCGGCAGTTGAAGCTCCATCGGATCCGAATGCGTTCCGGTGCCTCGCACCGCGATCTCGGCCTGTGCGGCATAGGCCGCCACCAGCCGGGGGCCAAGATTGGGCACATCCGCCACGCTGGCCGCCGGCTGATCGCCGCCGGAAACGATGGTGAGCCGAACCGGAGCGCCAGCCGTGGCATCGATGGTGATCGAGATCGTGCAGGACACGGAATCGGACGTAGCGTCGAGGCATTCGGCGACGACCTCGGCGACGATCATGCCTAATGCGTTGGCTGTCCTCGGCTCGACGAGGCTGGTGCCGCGCCCTCCCACCGTCACGCTGATCCGCCCGGCCCGCCGCAACTGGCCGAGGCCGGATGCGAGCCGGTGGAGGTAATCGCGCAGGTCGATAGAGGCGATATGTGGCGCCTCATGCAGATGCTGCTGGACGAGGGCGATCGCGCGGACGCGCTGGCCGAGCGCCTCGAAGCTACCGCGGCAAGGTGCCGGCGCGGCGCGGCCGTAAAGGCCGATCAGGCTCACCATCACCTGGAGGTTGTTTCTAACCCGGTGATATACTTCCGCGAGAAGGGCCTCCTTCTCGACGAGCGCGTGTTCGGCATGCTCCTCGGCACGCTTGCGGTCGGTGATGTCGAAGCACGAGGCGAGGTAGCCCTGGAACGTCCCGTTCTCGGTGAGGGGGCGGGCGTTGTTCAGCAGCCAGCGATAGGCACCGTCATGGCGGCGCAGGCGAAACTCGATGGAGTATGGCGCGCGCGATGCAAAGGCCTCTTCGACCAGCGCCGCGTGCCGGTCGAAATCGTCCGGATGCAAGCCACGCCGCCAGCCATGACCGAGCTCGTCGTCGCGGGACCGGCCGGTGAAGTCGAGCCAGCATTCGTTGTGATGGATCGCCCCGCCCTCGGTATCGGAGCGCCACATCATCAGAGGCACGAAATCCGCGAAGCGACGGAAATCGTCGCACGGCACGGCCTCGTCGATGTTTGCCTCGGTCGACTGTGTCTCCGCGGCCATGGTGCTCCTACTCTAACCGCTGCGCGACGCTCGCCCGACAATATCTATCGGCGCCGGTCAACGTATCGGACATGGCACCGTTCCTACGGCTTGGGTCTGCCGATGCACATAGATCGATAAACTAGCAAGCCTCGTGCAAACCCGGCTCCGGGCCGGAGGCGGCGACGTCAGAGCATGCTGGGCAGAATCCGGTCCGGCGGGCGATGTCCATCCATGAAGGTCTTGATGTTGATGATGACCTTCTCGCCCATATCGGTCCGGCTCTCATGCGTCGCCGAGCCCATGTGAGGCAGGAGCACGACCTTGCCGGAACGCGCCAGCTTGACGAGGCGCGGACTCACGGCCGGCTCCTGCTCGAACACGTCGAGGCCGGCGGCGGATATCTCGCCCGCTTCGATCAGGCGTGCGAGGGCCGTCTCGTCGATCACCTCACCGCGGGCCGTGTTCACCACGATCGCCTCCGGCTTCAGCAGCTTCAGACGGCGGGCCGAGAGGAGGTGGTAGGTCGCGGGCGTGTGGGGGCAATTGACCGAGACGATGTCCACCCGCGCCAGCATCTGGTCGAGGGATTCCCAATAGGTCGCGTCGAGCTCGCGCTCGATCTGCGCCGGTGCCTTGCGCCGGTTGTGATAATGGATCTGCAGGCCGAACGCCTTCGCGCGGCGAGCGAGGGCCTGACCGATCCGCCCCATACCGACGATACCGAGGCGCTTGCCGGTGATGCGGCGGCCGAGCATCCAGGTCGGGGACCAGCCTTCGTCCCAATTGTCGTCCGGAATGATCCGGGCGCCTTCGGCGACGCGGCGCGCCACGGCGAGGATCAGCGCCATCGTCATGTCGGCCGTGTCCTCGGTGAGCACGCCGGGGGTATTGGTGACGGTGATGCCCCGCTCCAGTGCGACCGCCACGTCGATATGGTCGACGCCATTGCCGAAATTCGCGATCAGGCGAAGGTTCGGGCCGGCCTGGACGAGGAGACCGGAATCGATCTTGTCCGTGACAGTGGGAACGAGGACGTCGGCTTCGCGCAAAGCGGAGGCCAGGGCCTCGCTGCTCATCGGCTTGTCATCGGGGCTGAGGCGAATATCGAACAATTCGCGCATGCGTGCCTCGACCACCTCAGGCAGGCGACGCGTGACCACAACGAGTGGCTTGCGCTTCAACGACGACATGCACCCTCCGCGAACGTTTCTGCTAGGCCGGTCTCTTCCGTGAGCCGGAGTTCATGCCGAGGCTTGACCTCGCATTAACCACGCATCGGCCAGACAGGTCCCATAGCTCCGACGCCTTGGCTGCCGGTTCCCGAGGCTTCTCTACCAGAGAGGGCACGGAACACAACGTACCCCCGCGCCCGAAGCATCGCGCGGGGATCGCTAGACGAGGATTCACGATGCCGATCGTGGCCATGACGATCATGGAGACATGGCCGTCCGGGAAAATGACGATCGCGAACCTTTGGGAAGACCGATGATGCGCCTGCCTGGATTCCTGTTCTTCACCTGCCTGACGCTGGCCTCCTCATGGGCGGCGCTGCCTTCGAGGGCGATCGCAGCCCCTGCAGGCGCGGGCGATGCGAATCGCGGCCCCGCGACGGGCCTGCCCCTACCCCGCTACGCGAGCCTCAAGACGGATCGCGTCAACCTGCGCGAGGGACCTTCGAAGGATCACCGCACGCTGTGGGTGTTCCAGCGTGCAGGCCTGCCCATCGAGATCGTCGCCGAGTTCGAGACTTGGCGCCGTATCCGGGATTCCGAGGGGACCGAGGGCTGGGTGCTGCACTCCCTCCTTTCCGGCCGGCGCACCTCCATCGTCATGGCAGCCAAGGGAGGAGATTCTGCGATCCCGCTCCATGCGCGGGCGGAAGAAGGGGCGAGCGTGGAGGCGAAGCTCCAGCCCGGCGTCATCGGCAGCGTCAAGAGCTGCACCGGAAGCTGGTGCCGGGTCATCGTCGCGCTGCCACAGAAGAGCGGCGACGTGGACGGCTATATCCGCCAGGACCGCCTCTGGGGGGTGTACCCCAACGAGAAGATTGACTGAGCCGGAACGCGCAGTTCGGCGGACATGAAAAAGGCCCGGCTGAGCCGGGCCTTTTTCATGATGGCGGGCAGGAGGCCGTAGAGGTTCAGGACTGACGCGCACCGTGCCGACGGCGCAGGCGGACGATAACCTCGACCCCGGCGATCTCCATGCCTTCGGGCGCATCTGGGAGCGAATCGACGGTGATGCCGCAATCGGGCATGTCCAGCACCTGTCCCTCGTCTTCCAGGAAGAAGTGGTGGTGCTCACTCGGGTTGGTGTCGAAATAGGCCTTCGACCCATCGAGAGCCAACTGGCGTAGCAGGCCAGCCTCGGTGAACTGGTGCAGCGTATTGTAGACCGTTGCCAGCGAGACCGGCACCTTGGCGCGCATGGCCTCGTCATAGAGCATTTCCGCCGTGAGATGGCGGTCGCCGCGCCCGAACAGGAGCCAGCCGAGCGAAAGCCGCTGGCGGGTCGGACGGAGACCGGAGCGGCGCAAACGGTCGCGCAGGTCGGACAGGGGACATCCCCGACGACCGGCAGCCGAAGCGGCGTCGAGGGGAGCGCCACGAGCGTTCAGCATGGCTTGCAGCGGCAGCGAGTTGGACATCGGCGGTACTGACATCTCACGTAAATAACACAATACAGCGGGAACTCTATACGAACCTCCCCCCTCGTCGCAACCCGAGCTGGTTGATGGGTGGCCACGCGGTGTGAACATGAGGCTTGTTTAAAGTCATTCCATTGAACACGACGAAAACGAGGTGTTTTGAGGCGCAAAGCCGCTGTGTTAACGAAGCGCCGCTCGCGAGCTCGGATCGTGTCGTGGCCCTGGATGGCCATGCGCGTCCGATGTTTCGAGGGCGATGTCCGGCGTTTCGAGCGCGCCCTCCACCAAGGACCGACACACCGATCATGTCTTCCGATCCCGAATCGTCCGCCGCCGCCGGTTCAGCACAGACCGCCCCCCGCGCCTCCCACTACTCCCATGAGGAGTTGCTGGCCTGCGGTCGGGGCGAGCTGTTCGGTGCCGGAAACGCGCAGCTTCCCTTGCCGCCAATGCTGATGTTCGACCGCATCACCTCGATCGGGACCGAGGGCGGCGCCTTCGGCAAGGGTCATGTCCTGGCGGAATTCGACGTGCGGCCGGACCTCTGGTTCTTCGGTTGTCACTTCAAGAACGACCCGGTCATGCCCGGCTGTCTTGGCCTCGATGCTCTCTGGCAGCTCGTGGGCTTCCATCTCGGATGGCTCGGTGCCCCAGGGCGCGGCCGGGCGCTCGGCGTCGGAGAAGTGAAGTTCAGCGACCAGGTGCTGCCCACCGTGAGCAAGGTCGTCTACGGGATCGACATCAAGCGCGTGCGCCAGGGCAAGCTCGTTCTCGGCATCGCCGATGGCTGGCTGGAGGCGGACGGCGCCCGGATCTACGACGCCAAGGATCTGAGGGTTGCCCTGTTCCAGGCACAAAGCTAACCCCGCTGCCGGTGCATCTCGGGGCCGACCGCCATCGCGGTGGTTGAGAATGCCCCGACATCATCCTACCTGACACGCGTCGGTGCGACGGCGCTTCGGCGAAAGAGAAGAGCGTTTCCATGCGGCGTGTCGTGATCACCGGGATGGGCATCGTCTCGTCCATCGGCAACAACACCCAGGAAGTCCTTGCCTCCCTGCGCGAGGCCAAGTCGGGCATCGGCCACTCGGCCTCCTATGCCGAACTCGGCTTCCGCAGCCAGGTCGAGGGACGACCGAGCATCGATCCTGAGGGGATCGTCGACCGGCGCGCCATGCGCTTCCATGGCGGCGGCACGGCCTGGAACCACATCGCCATGGATCAGGCGATCAGTGACGCCGGCTTGGAGGCTGGGGACGTTTCCAACGACCGCACCGGAATCATCATGGGCTCCGGCGGGCCCTCGACGAAGGCGATCGTCGAATCCGCCAACCTCGCCCGGGAAAAGGGCCCCAAGCGCGTCGGCCCCTTCGCCGTCCCCAAGGCGATGTGCTCGACGGCCTCGGCGACGCTCGCGACTTTCTTCAAGATCAAGGGCGTGAACTATTCGATTTCGTCCGCCTGCGCGACGTCCAACCACTGCATCGGCAACGCCGCCGAGGTGATTCAGGGCGGGCGTCAGGACATTATTTTCGCCGGCGGCTGCGAGGATCTGGACTGGACGCTTTCCGTCCTGTTCGACGCCATGGGCGCCATGTCCTCGCGCTACAACGACACCCCTGCCCGCGCCTCCCGTGCCTATGATGTCAACCGCGACGGTTTCGTGATCGCGGGTGGTGCCGGCGTCCTTGTTCTGGAAGAACTGGAGCATGCCAAGGCACGCGGCGCTCGCATCTACGGCGAGCTCGCGGGCTACGGGGCGACCTCCGACGGCCACGATATGGTGGCCCCCTCCGGCGAAGGCGCCGTGCGCTGCATGAGGCAGGCGATGGAAGGGCTCAAGGGCGCGAAGATCGATTACATCAACCCCCATGCCACCGCGACGCCGGTGGGCGATCTCAAGGAGATCGAGGCGATCCGCGAGGTCTTCGGGCGCGGCGACGATTGCCCACCGATCTCGGGCACCAAGTCGCTGACCGGTCATTCGCTGGGAGCCACCGGCGTCCATGAGGCGATCTATTCTCTCCTGATGATGCAGAACGGCTTCATCTGCGAGAGCGCCCATATCGACGAACTCGATCCGGCTTTCGCCGACATGCCGATCCTCAGGCAGCGCCGCGACAACGTTCAGCTCGGTCACGTCGTGTCGAATTCCTTCGGCTTCGGTGGAACCAATTCCACTCTGGTCCTGAAGCATATCGACGCTTGAACGGCTAAGCTTATCGAGCTCTACTTGGGTCATACTGTCCATATATCGGCCATTTTCTCGGAACCGCGAATTCGACTTCGCGTTTCCGGGATGGAGCCGAAAGTCTGTGATGGTGATGATCCTGATTTCCTTGAGTGCGCTGACTGGCCTCGGTGTCGCGGCCACGGCCTGCATTCGGGCTAAGCAGGCGCTCTTCGACACCGCACTCGACGAGACGCGCGGCTATTTTTGATCGCTCGCCATCCCCACAAGCCCAACGCGATAGTCGATCCGTACAAGGCCGGCACCCGAGTCCCGGTTCGCAGTGGGATTGGACAGTTCATCGATGCCCGCGCTAAGCGTCCTCGCAATGGCCGGAACTGTCTGACATTTCGGCGCGAGGGATGCGAGGATACGGATGACGGGTTTGATGGCAGGCAAGCGCGGCCTGATTCTAGGGGTCGCCAACGATCATTCCATCGCCTGGGGCATCGCCAAGTCCCTGCATGAGCACGGGGCCCAACTCGCGTTCACCTATCAGGGGGAAGCTCTCGGCCGCCGCGTGAAGCCGCTGGCCGCCTCCCTCGGCTCCGATATCGTGGTCCCCTGTGACGTGGAGGACATCGCCAGTGTGGACGCGCTGTTCGCTACCCTGGATGAACGCTTCACCGACGGGATCGATTTCGTGGTCCACGCCATCGGCTTTTCCGACAAGGGCCAGCTCAAGGGCCGCTATGTCGATGTGACCAGCCGCGAGAATTTCTCGCGGACCATGGTCATCTCCTGTTTCTCATTCACGGAGATCGCGCAGCGTGCGGCCAAGCGGATGCGCAAGGGTGGCGCGATGCTAACGCTGACCTATGGCGGTTCGACCCGGATCATGCCGAACTACAACGTCATGGGGGTCGCCAAGGCCGCACTGGAAGCGTCCGTGCGCTATCTCGCGGGCGATCTCGGCCCGGAGGGAATCCGCGTCAATGCCCTCTCAGCGGGTCCGATGCGGACTCTGGCCGGCGCCGGCATCGCCGATGCGCGCCTGATGTTCAATCACCAGCGCGCCCACGCTCCCCTGCGGCGCACGGTGACCCTCGAGGAAGTGGGCGGATCTGCGGTGTATCTGCTCTCGGACCTTTCCGGAGGCGTCACCGGCGAGGTCCATTTCGTCGATTCCGGCTACAACATCATCTCGATGCCCCGGCCCGACGTGCTTCAGGCACAAGACGAGGCCGGCGTCGCCGACGCCTGATCCTCCACCCGGCTCAGGCGCTGGCCGGTTCGGGCGGGTTGCTCTCCACCAGCCCGAGAATGTCCTCCCAGCGGGACACGAAGGCGGCGACGCAATCGGGATCGAAATGGGTTCCGGCATGCTCTTCGAGGTGCCGGCGCGCCGCCTCGGGAGTCCAGGCCTTCTTGTAGACCCGCTCCGAAATCAGCGCATCGAACACGTCGGCGACGGCGACGATGCGGCCTGCCAGGGGGATCTGCGTCGTGCTGAGCCCCTGCGGATAACCGCCGCCATCCCAGCGCTCGTGATGGGTCAAGGCGATGTCGGAGGCGAGTTGCAGCAGATGCGAGGGGCTGTCGTACAGCATGCGATAGCCGCGGATCGCGTGGTGCTTCATCTCCTCGCGCTCGCTGTGGCTCAGCGGTCCCGGCTTCATCAGGATGCTGTCGGGGATGCTGATCTTACCGATGTCGTGCATGGTCGAGGCCAGGGCGATATCGTTGGCGTCTCCCTCCGACAATCCGAGGCCCTCGGCGATGGCGATAGCGCAGCCGGCGACCCGCGTGAGGTGGTCCCCCGCCTGATCGTCGCGGAACTCGGCCGCCAGCATCAGGCGGCGGATGATCTCGCGTTCCCGTGAGGCAGCCTCGGCGCCGGCACGGTCGACGTCACGGCTCATCGCATCCGATTGCCGGTCGAGTACCTGGCGAGCCAGAGCGAGTTCGAGCAGGTTGCAGACCCGGATCTGAAGGTCGAGTGGATCGATCGATCCGGTCATCACGTCGGTGGCGCCGGCCTCGACAGCCGGGCGCCGCAGGGCGGGGGAAGACCCGAGAAACAGGATTGCCGTGCGGGCGTGCCCCCCGTAGGCGCGCAGGTCCCGGATCACGGCCGAACCATCGATCCCGCTGTCGGGATCGTGCATCACGATGACGAGATCGGCCGGTTGGAACAGTTCGTCGCTCGCGGCGGCTTTCGCCCCGGTGACCAGCCGGATGGCGCAATCGAGACTTCGCAGGTTCAGGACGAGATGGACCGGCGCAGAGGCGCAGACGATGGCGATAAGGGCCGAAGCCGTCTCTACGGATGCGGGCATGGCAGGCATCAGAACACGGTCTCTCCCGACCTTCGAAAGCAGCGGCGGCTGCCGGACGATCCGGAAGACGGAACGCACGCGGGCGAGTCCGCGACGGACGCACGTTCCATCGCCGGAAGCACGGATACAAGGCTCATAGACGGAAATTGCGGCTGAGGATCGCGCCTCAGTTCTCTGACTTCGCGGCCCGCCTCCCGTGTCGCTTCTTGAGCGCTCTCCGCCGAAGTGGATGCCGGTTCGGCGAAAAAGGAGCGCGGCAGAACAAAGGCCTGAAGATGTGCCCCGACCCAACGTGGTCGGGCGCAGCTCTAGCGCCGGCCGGTCGATCCGAATCCACTTTCTCCGCGCCCGGATGGGGGTTCGGATTCGTCTGGATCGAGCGCGTCGACGATGGTGAAGTCCGGCCGTGTCACGCGGGTGAAGACCAGTTGCGCGATCCTGTCGCCGGGATGGATGACGATGGTCGCCCTCGGGTCGGCGTTGCGGTTCCAGGCCGAGACCATCAGAGGCCCCTCGTAATCCGCGTCGATGACGCCGGTCCCGTTGCCCAGCACCAGCCCCTCGCGATGTCCGAGGCCGGAGCGCGGGAAGACGAGGCCGCACCAGTTCGGGTCGCGGATCAGTACGCTGAACCCCGCAGCGATCAGCACGGGGGGAGCCTGAGGGGTAAGGAGCAGGGGCTCGTCGAGACAGGCATGGAGGTCGAGCCCCGCCGCCGCTGACGACCCCCAGCGCGGAAAACCCCATTCCCGCAGGCGGTTGTCGCGGATGAGCAGACCGACTGTCGGGGCGGCGGACTCGCCGCTCACGCCGCCCGTGCCGCGATGACGTCGGCGAGCGCGACGATGCGGGACGCCTCTACCGCATGGAGCCGCTCGATCATCCGGCCACGGAACGCGATGGCCCCGCGCGTCCGGTTCTCCGGCTCGGCGAAGACAGCGATGATTGCGCGCGCCTCCTCGATCTCATCCTCCGAGGGGCCGAACAATTCGTTGGCGGTGGCGATCTGGCCGGGATGGATCAGCATCTTGCCATCGAACCCGCTATCGCGACCCTGCTCGCATTCGGTGCGGAATCCGCTCTCGTCTCGGAATGCATTGTAGATGCCGTCGATCACGTCGATCTCGTAGGCCCGTGCCGCCATGACCACGTTCATCAGCCAGGGCATCAGGGCCGGACGGCCCGGTACTCCGAGCCGGACCCTACTGGTCTTGGCGAGATCGTTCGGCCCGACGAGCAGGCATGACAGGCGCGTATCCACGTCGCGGGCGGCGCTGGCGATCTCGTTGATGTGCAGGATGGCCAGAGGCGTCTCGATCATGGCCCAGACACGGGTATGGTCCGGAGCTCCGAGCCGGCGCAGGCGAGAGCCGATCGACACGAGGGCATCGGGGCCGGAGACTTTCGGAATCACGATCGCGTCCGGTCCCGCCGGCGCGATGCGGGCGAGGTCGGCCTCACCCCATTGGGTGTCGAGGCTGTTGATCCGCACCGCGACCTCGCGCCGGCCATAGGGCCGGGAGGCCACGGTGGCGGCGACGGCGTCCCGTCCCTCCGCCTTCATCTCGGGTGCGACGCCGTCTTCGAGGTCGATCATCACGACGTCGGTGGGCAGGCCGCGCGCCTTTTCCAGAACCCGCGGATTGGAACCGGGCATGGCAAGGACGCTGCGACGCGGACGGATGTCGGTCATGGGGCGTCGATTTCCCTGAAGCCGTGGCGTGATGCACGGCCGGCGATACCGCTCGCCCTCTCCGGTTTCAAGCTCTCACACTGTGGCGGGACCGTCCGAGACCCGATGCTCGGGCGCCGCTCGGATTTCGTGCAGGCCGGTCCGGTCTCGAAACCAGAACACCCGCTTGAACGGATTCGCCCCGGATTCCGGATACGAGGATGCCAATCTTCGAGCGAGCAAAACCGCTTCGCTCCGGGTCTGAATGGCATGGGCCAGCGTCTTCCAGGAGCTTTCGCCGTCACTGCCAATTCTTCGGACGTAGATCGAATGCGCCATGATTGACCTCCGCTGAACGAAAACTGGATGAACAATAGTTATCATTCAAGTCGCCCCGGCGGATTGTGGTGGCGCCAAATTCCTCGAAGGTTAACAGATTTTAGTATAATCTCAGTTATTTTTAGCCCCGCCCCACCACGGGCGAAAAGCGCTAGAGCAATAGTGGCAAAGCATTAGCGGTGGGTCGAACACAAAGCCAAGCTCCGGCGGAACCGTCATCGGGTTCGGCATTTAAGTTCATATCGCGTGGTCCGTTTCGACCTGGGGGGGCATGTGGGCCAGGCGAAAAGACCCGTGCGCGAAAACTTCCCGTCATCCTCACCCGATCTCTCGAAACTGCTCTTTGACGAGGCCGCCGACGTCGATACCACCCAATGCGTTGGAAGGTCCGTTAGCATTTGATAGCGTACGATGGTGGAAACCGTTCATGATCGGTGCCGACGCCATGTTCCCGAGACCATCGGCACCCGCCGCAATCGATGACCGACACTGCCCGACACAGGAAGCCGCGAGGCTCGCCGCCCTGCGCTCCTGCGGCATGATCGGCGCGGGCTCCGATGCCGGCCTCGACCGCATCGTCAGACTGACCGCGTCGAGCCTCAGGATGCCGATCGCTTGGGTTTCTCTCATCGACGAGGAGTTCTCGTGGCTCGTAGCCCGGATCGGCGTCGACCTGCAGCGGATGCCGCGGCATGGCCTTCCCTGCGAACAAATCATCGCGCGTTCCGGTGTCGTGGTCGTCAACGAGGGTGACGGCACGCCGGGCCACCGGGATGGCGGCCTCTTTCGCGATCTGCCGGATGTCCGCTTCCACGCGGGCGCCCCTCTGATTACAGGCGACGGCCACCGGATCGGCTCACTCTGCGTGCTCGATACCGAGCCGCATGCAGATTTCGACGAAGCAGACCGGGACAGGCTCGCGGACTTCGCCGGCCTCGTGATGGACAGACTGGAAAACCATCGGACGCAATCGGCCAACGCCGCGGTGTTCGGGTTCGCCAAGGCTGCCGAATATGCCCTGTTGGTCGTCGATGGCGCGGGTACGATCGCCTTCTGCAATCCCGCGGCTGAGATCCTGTTCGGGCATGGTGCGGGCGAGATGCTCGGGCGGCCCATCGAAATCATCATTCCCGAACCGCTCCGGGCCGCTCACGCGGCGGGATTTCGACGGATCGCCGCCGGGAACGCGTCACATCTCGCTGGCCGCACCATCGAGTTGATGGCCCTTCATCGCGATGACAGCACGTTCCCCATCGAATTCTCGATGTCGCTCTGGCAGGAGCCCGGCGGGATCGGGATGGGAGCGCTCATCCGCGACATCAGCGAGTGGCGCGCCCGCGACGCCAAACTGCTCCAGCTGGCCCATCACGATAAGCTGACCGGCCTCACCAACCGTGCTCTTTTCGACGAGCGCCTGGATGGAAGCCTCTCGACGGACCGCTACGCCACGGTGATGCTGCTCGATCTCGACGGCTTCAAGGAAGTCAACGACAGTCTTGGGCACGCCGTCGGAGACGCGTTACTCCAGGCTGTGGCGATACGGCTGTCGTCCTGCGTCACGCCCGAAATTACGGTGGCGCGTTTCGGCGGGGACGAATTCGCTCTTCTCCTGCCGGGACAGGGCAACCCGCTGAAAGCGGAAACCCTCTCCGCGAGAATCCTCGAGATCTTCCAGACCCCGTTCCCTGTGGCGGGACACGTCTTCCATGTAGGCCTCAGCATCGGAGCGGCGATTGGTGGTCCCGGCGCCGCCCGCGACGAGTTGATCGCCGATGCGGATCTGGCGCTCTATCAGGCCAAGCGGGACGGGCGGCGCTGCTTCCGTCTGTTCGAACAATCCATGCGTAGCGCGGTCGTCGCCCGCCGGGCGCTGAACGACGAACTGACCCGGGCAGTGGAGCATTCCGAACTAGTGCTGCACTACCAGCCGCAGGTCGATCTGGATTCCGGTCGGATCATCGGTGCGGAAGCCCTGCTGCGGTGGGCGCATCCCAGCCGCGGCCTGCTGTTACCTGCCACCTTCATCGACGCCCTCGAAGCCCATCCCCTCGCGGCCTCCGTCGGCCACTGGATCGTCAACGATGTGTGCCGGCAATCCGCCATCTGGCGCTCTCTCGGCCTCCCGCCCCTGCGGATCGCCGTGAACCTGTTCGGCGCTCAATTGAGGAAAGGCCGGCTGGCGGGCGAGGTGATCGCTGCGCTCGAGCGTCACGCCGTGCCACCGAGCCTCCTCGAGATCGAGGTGACGGAACGGATCGCCCTGCAGGCCGACGACACCCTGCTGAACCCGTTGCGCGACTTGCACCGTCACGGGGTCTCCATCGCGTTCGACGATTTCGGCACCGGGTATGCCTCGCTCAGCTCGCTCAAGCGCTTCCCGCTGACACGGCTGAAGATCGACCGTGGCTTCATCCGCGACATCCTCACCGACCGCCATGACGCCGAGATCGTGCGGGCGGTACTCGGCATGGCTCAGAGTTTTGGCCTCGACGTCATCGCCGAGGGAATCGAGACGATCGAGCAGGATATGATGCTGCGAATGATGGGCTGCCGCGAGGGGCAAGGCTATCTCTATGGCCGGTCCATGTCAGCCGAGGCGCTGGCCGCCCTCGTCACGAGCATGCGGATGGAAGGAAGAACCGGACCGAAAGCGGCCTGACGGAACCTTGTATCAACCCGCAGTGGGCCCAGCGGTCACGCGGAGAGGCGTCGATCGCGCGGCTGGGGCTCAGAGGGGGCGAGTCGCGCTGGCCTTCTGGAGAAGCCAGCCCTTGGCGCGCTGGATCAGGGCCGGGCGGACCCGCGACACATCCTCGTCGTCCAGCAGGGGAGAGGTGGACAGGGCGGCGAGATACGCCGCTTCACTGCCGCGGCAGGATTTCACGGCGGATTCAGCGGCGAACGTCCGGCTCGTCAGGACGGCTTGCAGGCCGAAATGGCGTTGAAGGCATCCGCGCCAGGACGAATGCAGGGTGGCGACTTCGGAATCCTGCGCTGAGACATGAGGATTCTCGGCCGACGCCTGGGATATGCAGGACAACGGGACCAGGGCAGCCAGCAGGATGCCTGCGGACACGCGGCTCAGCTTTGTCATGAGGAGAGTTTCCCGAACCCGGTCACCCTCGCCCATCCAAGCTTAACAAGTCGCTAATTCATCGCCTTTGAAGCGATCCCTCGACGGGATGCTGCCGCATCCGGGACCATGCTCTCTATCTGTTGGCCGTCGTCACCGGCGACGCGGCGCGGCCGAGGGAAACCCAGGCCATGGAGCTCTGGCTTTCGCGCTTGATGAAGGTGTAGCCGGTCTGGCGCCAGGGAAGGACATTGTTGGTCTTGTTGTCGAGGACGAGATCGCCGCGGTCGGTGATCAAGGTCAGGACGGCATGTCCCTCCCCCTTCTCGTCGATGACCACGGTCATCCGCATGGCCCGGCGCGGCAGGCCGGCCTCGGCGAGAAACTTGCGCTTCAGAAGCTGAAAATCCTCGCAATCGCCAGCGCCGGATTCCGCGAGGTCCCAGCGGTCGGCGACGCCGAGTTGCTCCATGTCGGTGACGGCGCGGATGGACTTGTTCACGCGGCGGTTCACCGAGACGATGGTGTTCCAGATCCCCGGGGTCAGCGTGATCATGGCCGGCTCGGCGGCATTGACCGCACATTCAGCGGCATAAGTCTCGCAGAACGTGACCCAGGCGCTGATGGGGCGGGCTGCGCCGGCGGTCGAGATGGCGCTTGGCACATTGGGGAGAGAGGCCAGCGTCTGAGCGGAAGCGACGTCCGGCACGGCGGCGAGGGACGCGAACGCGACACCCGAAACCAGGCTCAAACGCCCAATCGCCCGCCTAAGGGAGACGACCGCATCGTGGAACTTCGAAATCGCGATCCGCATGGCCGCCGCTCGTCCCGTTAATCTGTTGTTAACGAACGTCTCACGGCCACGGGGGAACGGCAATCGGCGGGTTAAGAAAAGGTTAACGCTGTGGATTTCAGGATATCGCGGCGAAAGCCGGGGGACGTTGCACGGGCGCCACGAGGGTCCGCACCGACTGCGCGCCGCACACTACCCGGCTGAGCCGTGGCAGGGTGCGGCGGCCCGAGACGCCCTACGCGTCGGGGATGTCCTGGCTGATGCCGAGGGCGGCGAGTCCTTCGTCGAGGAGGTCACCGGCATCGGGCGAGCCCATGATCTCGCGCAGGGCGCCTTCGCCAACGGCTTCGCGTTCGCGGGCGAAGCGGACCGCCTCCCCCCATTCTTCGGCTTCCATGTCGCCACGTCCGACATAGAGAAGAGCCAGGAGGTTGGCCCGCTCGTCATCGTTGAGACCGTTGATCATGGAGCGGATCTCCGATTCCGTGGCATCGTCGGCGCTCGACGTGAGGACGTCGGTGGCGCCGTCATCGATCGGGTTGGAGCCTGAGTCGGGATCGGTCGGTCCTTCCTTCACGTCCAGTGCCCTGACCCGGAGAATGATCTCGGTGACCTTGTCGACGGCGATATCCATGAGACGATCCTGTGATGCGCACCGCCGGCGGCGGCGTTTCCTGGCCGGACGCGACGGCCCTCGTGGGGCGCCGTCCTTGAGCAGCGTCAACCCGCCAGAGCCGCCACGGTTCGCGTGACGCGCTGGATCGCCGGGCTCGATGGCTGCCGAGGCGCCTGGGCGGGCGTCCTCCTCGATCTGGATGATCCCGGCCGCTACCGCGCGATGCGGTTCACCCGCGTCGCCGATCTCCTCGACGGTCCGGAGGCGCCGGTCTGCATCGGGATCGACGTCCCGATCGGCTTGCCAGACCATATTGAAGGTGGGGGTCGCGTGGCCGACAGCGCGGCCAGGGCCTATCTCGCGGGCGGGAGATCGAGCGTCTTCCCGGTACCGCCGCGCGCGGCTGTTCATGCCGGCAGCTACGAGGAGGCCAAGGCTCTCTCCCGCGCCGCCAGCACACCGCCCTTCGCGCCCTCCATTCAATGCTGGAACATCACCCGCTACATCCGCGAAGTCGATGACCTCCTTCTCTCGCGACCTGAAGCCCGCCTCGTGATCCACGAGGTTCACCCGGAGGTGGCGTTTCGCCGCCTCAACGGTGACCGGCCCCTCACATCCGCCAAGAAGGGACCCGAGCGGCAGGTGGGGCTGGCGGAACGCCGCGCGCTTTTGCGAAACGTCGGCCTTCCCGCCTCGCTGGTGGATGCGGCGCGACCACGGGGCGTAGGGGCCGACGACCACCTCGACGCACTCGCCGCTTTGGTGGTGGCCCGCGACATCTTTCTCGGACGCGCCATCCCACTGCCCGATCCGCCGGGACGCGACCGGCACGGTCTGCCCGTGGTGATCTGGGCTCCCGCTGGTCATGGTCCGATTCCCTGTTAAACCTTGACCATGATTCACCTTCCGACGACCGAAGTACCCGGACGCTCCTCAAACGAAGAGGCTCTCATTCATGGGTTTCGCAGGGAGGAGATTCTCGCCACTCCCCTTCGCGACGCGGCACGTGCCCTCGTCTTCGACCCGCGGGACCGGCTGCTCCTGATCGCGTACGAGGCGCAACGGCCGATCGATCCCTCGAAGCCGGAGGATCGAACTTTCTGGTTCATGCCGGGTGGGGGTTTGGAACCCGGCGAAAGCCACGCGGAAGCCTGCCTCCGGGAACTGGGCGAGGAAATCGGGGTTTTCGATGCCGAGATCGGCCCACAGGTTGCCGCCTGCAATGGGCCGTTCTTGCTGTTCCCGCTGCTGCGCGATGCCCGCGAACGCTATTTCGTGGTGCGTTTGCCGAATGACAAAGTGGATACCACACGCCTCGCCGAAACCGAGGACAGCACGGTCCTCGGTACGCGCTGGTGGACGCTCGACGAGTTGGACGCCACCGGCGAACGGATCGAGCCGGCGGGCCTCGCTCGCATCGCCAGACGCATCGCGAACGGTGAGCGGCCCGATCCACCTGTCATGCTGGCTTGGCATAAGGTGTGAACCCGCACCGGGCCATCCACCGGAAGCTGGGCTAGGCCAGGCGTCGGAACCAAGTATGGCACGGGCCGTGGCTGCCAAAGCTACGTGTCGATAACCGGGCCGCTACGGCTGCCCTCAACAACAACGCTCAAGGAAGGCAAACGCATGTTTCCAGAAAAGCTGACCACAGGATACCGGTCGTTCCTCGATGGACGCTTGTCGGACGAGGCCAAACGCTACGCCGCACTGGCCAAAGGCCAGAATCCGGAAGTCCTGCTGATCGGCTGCTGTGACAGCCGCGTTTCGCCGGAAGTCATCTTCGATACCGGACCGGGCGAACTCTTCATCATCCGCAACGTGGCGAACCTCGTTCCCCCCTTCGAGGAGGGCGGCGAGTATCATGGCACGTCGGCGGCCATCGAATTCGCCGTACAGGCTCTGGAAGTGAAGCACATCGTCGTGCTGGGCCACGCCACCTGCGGCGGCATCAAGGCCTATGCCAACCCGCCGGGCCCGCTATCCACGAGCGACTTCATCGGCAAATGGGTATCCCTGGTGAAGGGAGCCGAGGAGAAGCTCAAGGTTCAGAAGGGGCCGGATCACCTGACCCGCCTCGAATACGCGACCGTGGCTCAGAGCCTCGAGAATCTGCTGACGTTCCCCTTCGTCCGCGAGCGCGTCGCCGACGGCCGCCTGGCGCTCCATGGCGCGCATTTCGGCATCGCTCATGGCGAGCTTCGCCTGCGCAATCCCGAGACGGGGGATTTCGAGCCCGCCGTCGATGGTGGGGGGAAGCCGATGACGCCCGCCTCCCTGATGCATAGCAGCGAAGTCTGAGCAGATTCGCCCCCGTATCTGAATGGATACGGGGGCGGTCGTTTCAGCCAAGTCGATCAGCCAAGTCGATTCACGAAGAAACGCCGGGCCTCGCCAGCCCGGCGTTTCTCGTTGCAAAGGATAGCGCCGCCGCTCCGAAGGACGGCGACGGGTCCCGAGACTTCAGCGAGCGCCGGGAAGACGCTGCGCCATCTGGTAATGCTGCTGCAGCACCGGAAGCGCCTGCTCGGCATGGGCGCGAAGCGCAGGGTTCGTGCCAGTCTGGGCATAGGACTGGTACATGCCGATCGACATCTCGTGCGACTTTACTTGGACCTGGCCGTAGAGGCGGTCGAAGCGCGGGCCGGCCGGGGCAGCGGCGAGTTCCGCGAGCATCGCCTGCTGCTCTGGGTTGACCGGGACCATGGTGGTGCCGGCGGTGGTATCGACGTCGCCGTTGAAAGCCTGGCTACCAGCGGCGGCGCCACGGCTCGCGCCGCTACCGATTCCCTCGACGGCACCGACCGGGCCACCGCTCAGCGTACCGGCGACGACGCCGGTGGCAGCGCCCGTGGCCGCGCCGACTGCACCGCCGGCAATCGCCAGCGGGGCGCCGATCAGACCACTGGGGCCGCCGTTACCGGCAAAGGTGCGTTCGCCGCCGGCCAGGGCCACGTTGGCGGCGCGGTGGTCGCGCACGGCGTCACGGGCGAAACGGATCACCTGAGGGTTGCGGCTCTTCGACAGCGCGAGCTGGCTGGACTGAACCTCGAACGCATTGGCCTGCATCGCCTGCAGGCGGAAATCACCGGACATGGTCTGTGCGGCGGCGGGGGTCGCCATGGCGACGGCAATAGCGGAGAACGCAACGTACTTGTTCATGATGAGAACCTCTGGATAGGATCTGAAAACGTCTGGGCGGCGGTCAGGATCGCAGTTATGCAGATCGGCATGACCAACAACGCCACGTTTGGCGGACAACGATACGTCAACCGTTGGGTTCCAAACAAATGTCGTTCCGCATGCGGGCATTCTACTGACGTTCATCATCATAGAACCAGGATGCACACCGTCTTATAGCCAAGCTTTATCGATACACCCGGCACCTACGATGAGCCCCCCACGGCGCGCCATCTTCCCCTACGCCGCAGAAAAAGCGTGGGTTCACGGGGAGGCAGAGTTTTCCCGAACGCGAAACCGCTCTAGCCTGCCGCCCCGACGACGTTGATGTGGATGGAGGCTCCCGGCGATGAAGACCCTGCTCGTTCCGGTGGCGCTCCATGACGCCCTGCCCTCGGTATTCGCCACGACGCTTCTGGTCGGACGTCGATTCGGTAGCTTGATCGAGGGAATTTCCCTGCGGCCGGCGCTCGCCGAATACGTGCCGGTGGACATGGTCGGCGGCATGACATGGCTGCGCGACGAAGAAGCCGACAAGGCCGAGGCCGAGGCCGCCGGGAAGCGCTTCGTCGATTTCCTCGTCGACGCCGGTATTCCCGTGGCGACCGAGGGTCCGTGCACCCCGGAATTCGTGGCCAGCGCCGGAACACGCTACCGCTGGCGGCCGGACGTACCGGCGGGCGATGCATTCCTCGGCCATCACGCCCGTTTGTTCACCGCCACCGTGGTCGGGCGCCCGGGCACGGGCGACGGCGCTCCGCGCATGACGACGTTCGAAACGGCGTTGTTCGAGAGCGGCCGGCCGATCCTGCTGGCGCCGCCCACGCCTCCGACGAGCGTAGGCGACGCGATCCTCATCGCCTGGAACGGGTCGAGCGAGACCGCCCGGGCTGTGGCCTTCGCCATGCCATTCCTGCGGAAAGCGTCCCGCATCCGCATCATCAGCGCGGAGGGCGGCATGGTACCGGGCCCGAGCGCGGAGGATCTGGCCAAGGCGCTCGCCTGCGAGGGAATCTTCGCAGACCACAAGGCCTTCTCCGAGGGTCGGCGCACACCCGGAGACATCTTCCTCAATGAGGCTCGGGATTTCGGCTGCGATCTTCTGATCAAGGGCGCCTACACGCAGAGCCGCCTGCGCCAGATGATCTTCGGGGGGGCAACCAGCCATGTCCTCGCCCATGCCACCATGCCGATGCTGATGGCGCACTGACAGCATCGGTCGCTCCCTGATAGCGCGCAATTGATTTGTGCGCATACGAACCCGATGCCACCCTGCGCGTTGTCGAAGCGCTTTCCGCCGCAATGGGGGAAGTGTTCGGCCCGGTTCCGAGAACCGGGACGGCTCCACCGCGAGGCATTTCATGACACGACGGATCATCACGGTCGGCACGCTGTGCCTCGGCCTCCTCTCGGGCCTGCCGGCAACGACTTCCTCCGTCCTCGCCGATCCCGCGGTGGTTCGCGTCCGGGGCACGATCGAGGCCGTCGAGGGCGACCACGTGACGATCAAGCCCCGGATCGGACAATCCGTATCGGTCAAGTTCGCCGATGCGATGAAGGTAGCGGCAGCCAGCAAGGCCGAGATCGGCGACATCAAGCCCGACAGCTATATCGGCACCGCCGCGACGCCTCAGGCCGACGGTACCCTCAAGGCCCTCGAAGTCGCCGTCTTCGCTCCGAGCATGCGCGGGACCGGCGACGGTCATTATCCGTGGGATCTCGAGAAGGAAAACACGATGACGAACGGCGCAGTGGGCGCGCTCACGGGCACTGCCGGCCGCACGATCACCGTGACCTATAAGGGCGGCGAGAAGACCATCACTGTCCCCGAGGACGTGCCGATCGTCGCCCTGAACCCGTCGGACAAGTCCGCCATCAAGGTAGGCGCCCGCGTGGTGGCGATCACCAAGGCGGATGCAACCGGCGCGGTCGTGGCCGACCGGTTGATTGTCGGCGAGAACGGTACCGTCCCGCCGATGTGACCCGCGCCTCAGCGCGACTTTGATCGTCCGGGGCATCGGCGCAGCCCCGGCACCGAGGTGTGATTCCTGCCGCCTGCCTCGGGTACTACGACGCCGAACTCCCACGCCTTGAGGGCACGCCATGCTCAAGTCCTTTCTGACGACGCTCACCTTGACGCTCGCCATGACGGCCACCGCCGCGCGGGCCGATGACATCACGCGCTATCGCGGGACCATCGAGAAGGTCGACGGGGCGGTCGTCACCATCAAGCCGCGCGTCGGGGAGTCGCTGACGGTGAGCATGGCGCCGGATGTGAAGGTGCTGGCGGCTTCCACCGGCAGGCTCTCCGACATCAAGCCCGACAGTTACATCGGCACGGCGGCGATCCCGCAGCCGGATGGAACGCAGAAGGCACTGCAGGTCACCGTCTTCGCCTCGTCCCTGCGCGGCACGGCCGACGGCCATTATCCGTGGGATCTCGGCTCCAACTCCACCATGACCAACGGCGCCATCGGAACGATCTCCGGCACCGAGGGTCGTAGCCTGCTGGTCAAGTATCAGGGCGGGGAGAAGAAGGTGACAGTACCGGAAGACGTGCCGGTGACCCAGGTCGATCCGGGCGACAAATCCATCGTCGTCGACGGGGCGAAGGTCGTCGCCTTCACCAAGAAGGGCGCCGATGGAAAGCCCTCCGCCGTGATCCTGATCGTTGGCCGCAACGGGACCGTTCCATCGATGTGACGGCGTTGTGCCCTCCCCTCTCTATGGGGGAGGGTACCGGCGGAGCAAATGGGAGTGGGCGGGGTACGCGAAACGCCGTTCGAGATGCATGTCAAAGGTCGAACACGCGATGTCACCGTCTGCCACCGGCCACTCGCGCGTTGTGGTGATCCACCCCCTCCTTGTGCGCGTGACACATTGGATCAACGCGATCGCGGTGTTCTGTATGCTGTTCAGCGGGTGGGCGATCTATAATGCCTCTCCGCTCTTCCCCTTCGTATTCCCGAAATGGGCGACTCTCGGCGGATGGCTCGGCGGGGCGCTCGCCTGGCACTTCGCCGCCATGTGGCTGTTCGCCCTGAACGGCCTCATCTACGCGCTCTACGGCCTACTCTCCCGTCACTTCGCGCGTTCGTTCCTGCCGGTGAGCCCGGCGGCGTTCTGGCGCGATGCCACGGCCGCCCTGAAGCTGCGCCTGACCCACCGGATCGGCCAGTACAATGCAGTGCAAAGGCTCGCCTATCTGGTGGCGTTCCTCCTCGGCATCCTGCTCCTCGCCTCGGGGCTCGCGTTGTGGAAGCCGGTCCAACTGCAGGCGCTGGCCAATCTCTTCGGCGGCTATGAAGCGGCACGGCGCGTCCATTTCCTCGCCATGTCCGGCCTCGTCGGCTTCATTTTGCTCCATCTCGCGCTGGTGATCCTGGTGCCGCGGACCCTCGTGGCAATGATCACCGGCCGCGCCCGTATCCCCGTCGATCCGGTGGAGGCACGCTCATGAGCCGTGAGGAGAACGAGGCGAAACGCCTGAGCGGGCTCCGCCGCGAGATCCAGCCGGAACTGGTGAAGCTGGAGCGCCGCCTGTTCCTACGCTCCGGCCTGTCGCTCGGCGCCCTGTCGCTGCTCTCGGGCTGCGACCTCTCCACCGGGGCCAACGGCACGGTGATCGACCGGGCGCTCTGGGCGATGTCGCGGGCCAACGACCGGGTCCAGGCCTGGCTGTTCGATCCGAACACCCTCGCGCCGACCTATCCGGCGAGCATGATCGACACGCCGTTCCGCTTCAACGCCTACTACCCACCGGACAACATCCCCGAGATCGACGAGGCGACGTGGAAGCTCGATGTCGGCGGCCTCGTGGCCGACAAGACACCCTGGACTCTACGAAAACTGCGCGCCCTGCCGCAGGAGAGCCAGATCACCCGGCATATCTGCATCGAGGGCTGGAGCCAGATCGGCCAGTGGAGCGGCGTACCGTTGAGGTCTTTTCTCGAACGGGTCGGTGCCGACCTCACCGCGAAGTATGTCGGCTTCAAATGTGCCGACCGCTATTACGGCAGCCTCGACATGCCGAGCGCCCTCCACCCGCAGACCGTCCTGGCACTGGATTTCGGCGGTGTGCCGCTGCCCCTCGAATATGGCTATCCCCTCCGCGTGCGCGTGCCGACGAAGCTCGGCTTCAAGAGCCCCAAACACATCGTATCGGTGTTCGCGACCAATGATGATCCCGGCGGCTATTGGGAGGATCAGGGCTACAATTGGTTCAGCGGCATCTGACCCTGGGGCCCGGCGCGCTGGGGCCGGCGGTTGGTCCAGATATCGTCTCGGGCTCTAAAAGCACAAGCCTGCTCCAGCTTGATGAGGATGGGGGAGGATCTTTCCAGAAGCACCTGGACTTTGAAAATCCCTCTCGTTGACCCGGGAGGGTCATAATAGGCACACTACATCCAAGCCGTAGAGAACATCGTTTCTCCGCGAAATGCTTGCCAGGACTATCGCGTCCGGGCGCTGAGCTTCGATGGGATATCCGTGCCGAGCCACTTCGAGTCGCCCCCCGCCGATATCAACGCCTGTCCGGCAGCGATGAACGTCGCCGCCGCTGCAGAGCGGCCTGCAAGGCGGGCGCCGGACGGAGCGAAACTACGGCAGCGTCGCGGGCGCTGCTAGTGGTCCATAAATCCAGATCCCGTCCCTGCCGCCGCCCCCTCGAGGCCGAGGCCCGCCGGATGACGGTCCTCCCACATAGAAGACGACGCCCGTAGGAGCGAGTGATGGTTCTCGGAGATCAGGTCGTGTTTGCGAGGCTCGATGTCGCCGAAGCACTCGGAATCTGGCGCCATGCCACCGGACGCATTGTGGATGTCTTTCCCGCGGCCGGTGGCGCCCAGGCCGTGGACGTTCACTTCGAAGGCCACGGCCTGCTCGTGGGCTACATTGCGACGCTGTTCCAGCGCGTCGGCTGATCTCTAACTCTTTGATCATGACAGGGCTCGTCCGAGCCCGCCCAGGACGCGAGACATATGACTGCCGGTGCCCAAGCCTCGCGCCGTTCCGGCGATCATCCGAACAGCAACATCCTGCGCCCGCCTCTGCGCAATGTGAGCCGGACCACGGCCGAATCCGACGTCTGGAGCGCCATGCGCGCCGAGGCCGAGGCCGCGCTGATCGAGGAGCCGCTCTATGCCGGAATCATCCAGGCCACGGTCCTCGACCAGCCGAGCCTGATCCACGCCTTCGCCTATAGGCTCGCCCACCGTCTCGGCGACGGTGATCTCGCCCGCCTTTCCACCCGCGACCTCTGCCTCTCGGCTTTCCAGGCCGATCCTTACGCGGGCGACCATGCGGTGCGCGACCTGGTCGCCATCCGCGAGCGCGACCCCACCTGCCGGCGCTACCTCGACCCCTTTCTGTTCTACAAGGGTCTTGCCGCCCTGGAGGGCTACCGCGTCGCCCATTGGCTCTGGCACCAGGGCCGCGTCACCCTCGCGCTGCATATCCAGAGCCGAATCTCCGAGGTGTTCGGAGCCGATATCCACCCGGCCGCGCGAATCGGCTCGGGGGTGTTCATCGACCACGCCACCGGGGTCGTCATCGGCGAGACCACGGTGATCGCCGATGACGTCTCGATCCTGCAATCGGTTACCCTCGGGGGCAACGGCAAGGAAAGCGGCGACCGGCACCCCAAGATCGAACGCGGGGTTCTGCTCAGCGTCGGAGCCAAGGTGCTGGGCAACATCCGCGTCGGCGAAGGCGCGAAGGTCGCCGCCGCCGCTGTGGTGCTGCACGACGTTCCCGCCCACACCACTGTGGCGGGCGTGCCGGCCCGCGTCGTCTCACGGATCGTCACGGCCGAAGATCCCGCACAAAGCATGGATCAGTTCTTCGGCGACGGGATCTAGCGAAACGATTTTTCAGCTCTTGGTTTTCGCCGAACCCCCTCGGGGTGGATTAAAAATCTCTCGATTTGGCGAACGAGAGATCAGCATTGTCATATAAGTCAGCGAATAGAATATCTGATCTAAGATCTCCAAAAAATATAGAAATTAATTCCGTTGACCCGTTTCTATAACAACAGTTAGACACAACCCATCCCTGCAGCGACGATTTGTCTGATGCAGCGGATTATGGGCAAGATCAGCCCAAGATCATTCAATGGCGAAAGCGGACGCGCGACTGGTGCGGTTCCGATGCGGTCTTGCCGCGTCGCGGCTGATCGCTGCCTCCTGCCGGAATACGGAGATAAACCCCGATGAGTGGACCCGGTCTGAGCGTGAGCGCCTCGGCGGCACGCAATCTCGCGACGGCGACCGTCACTTCGGTCCAGAACGCGGCCAATACCCCACGCTGGTTCCATCGCCTGCTGCCCTTTGTCGACGTCGCCGGCGGCGTCTACCGGGTCAACCGCCGCGCGGTGGTGCTGGCCAAGCCCGGCCGCATCGAATTCGCCACTGACGGCGGCACCCGCACCGTCCGCCCGGCCTCCCTGCGCAGCGTCCCGCTGTTCAGCCGTCTCGGCGACAACGAACTGTCGGCCCTCGCCTCCAAGTTCACCGTCTCCCAGCACAAGGCGGGCGACGTCATCGCCGAGGAGGGCTCTACCGGCCGCAGCCTCACCGTCGTGGCCGAGGGTACGGTCGAGCTGACCCTGTCGGGCCCGTTCAAGAACCGCCTGCGCCAGGGCCTCGCCACCGGTGGCGATTATTTCGGCGACAGCGACCTTGTGAGCGAGAACGCCCCCGCCCCCGCCGTGAAGGCGCTCTCGGCGGTGACGCTCCTCACCCTCGACCGCTCCTCCATCGAGGACGAGGGCATCCGCTCGCGCATCTCCCAGTTCGTGGAAGAGCGTGACCGCCTCAAGGGCCACACCAACAGCGAGGGCGAGCAGGGAATCGAGCTTCTGGCGGTCCATACCGGCGAGCCGCGCCTGCCCACGACCTTCGTCGATTACGAAGTGAACCCGCGCGAGTACCACCTCTCCACGATCCAGACGATCCTCCACACCCATACCCGCGTCACCGATCTCTATTCCAACGAGATCGACCAGCTGCGCGAGCAAATCCGCCTCACGGTCGATGCCGTGAAGGAGCGGGAAGAGTGGGAGTTGTTCAACAATTCTGAGTTCGGCCTCCTCCACGAAGTCAGCCAGCGCCAGCGCATCCCCACCCGTGGCGGCCCGCCCACCCCGGACGATCTCGACGAGTTGCTGACCCTGGTCTGGAAGAAGCCCGCCTTCTTCGTGGCCCATCCCCGCGCCATCGCAGCCTTCGGTCGTGAAGCCACCCGCCGCGGCGTGCCCCCGGTGGTGATCCACCTGTTCGGCTCGCCCTTCCTCACCTGGCGCGGCGTTCCGATCGTGCCGAGCGACAAGCTCCCCATCGACATCGACCCGGTGTCCGGCGCCCAGACCACCTCGATCCTGCTGCTCCGCGTCGGCGAAGGCGAACAGGGCGTGGTCGGCCTGCAGAAATCCGGCGTCACCGGCGAGATCGAGACCGGCCTGTCGGTGCGCTACATGGGCACCAACGACCATTCCATCGCCTCGCACCTCGTGACCCGCTACTTCTCGGCTGCGGTGCTGGTGGAAGACGCCATCGCACGCCTCGATAACGTGCTGCTGGGCAACTACCATGACTACGCCTAACGCGCCGGGCCTCCCCACGGGCAGTCTCCCTACGGGGGTGTTCGGTGACACGGCGCATGCGGATCTCGTCGGGCGCCTCGCCCGCGAGATCTACGGTCAGGGTCAGGCGGCGTCCGCGCCCCTGACTCCCACCCTGCCGCAGACGCCGCAAGCGCCGCAGGCCACCCCACAGCTGCCGCAAGCCCTGGAGAATGCGCCCCAAGGCTTCGGCCACCCGATCGCCCCCCAGGCCTTCGCCCCCAAAGCGGATCTCGGCACGCCGTCGATCCCCTCGGGCTCCGCGCCGTCGGGCCTCCAGCCCGACGCCTCGGCGCTGGCCGCCCGCTCGTTCGGTGCACCTCCGGTCGGCCTTCCCGGCCTCACCGGTCCGGGCTTCGCGCAGCCTTCGGCGTTTCCCTCGGTCCATCCCGAGGCCCAGGCTCCCCGTGGGGGCCTGCCCGAGTTCTTCGTGCCGAGCGTCGCCGATGTCGCCGCCTTCCTCCCAGGCGGCCACGATCTCCACGCCACGATCGCCAAGGACCACCCGCGCGCCAATGCCTTCGCGCATGGGTTCGCGCCGTCCCTGGTGCCGGAAGCGCCCGGTCATCGGGGCCAGAACGCCTCGCGTCCGGACGCCTCGCTGGAGACAGTCTCCTGCGCCGGCCGGACTTCTCCGAATGCAGGTGGGAAGGTGGAGATCGCCGACGAGCCGTTCTCGTCGGGCGAGTACTACTTCCTGACCGACCGCAGCCGGACGGGCAACGCCGCGCCCGCCCCGTCGACTCGCCACGAGCCTCGCCCCGGCCATGCGCCCCATGTCTCGTCGCAGGGCTCCAGCCCGGTGGCGGCCCCCTTCGACGTGGAACGGGTGCGCAAGGACTTCCCGGCCCTGCACCAGAGCATCAACGGGCATCCGCTGGTCTGGCTCGACAATGCGGCCACCACCCACAAGCCGCAGAGCGTCATCGACGCGACGTCCGAGTTCTACGCTCGCCACAACTCGAACATTCACCGGGCCGCTCACACCCTTGCGGCGCGCTCCACGGACTTGTTCGAGGGCGGGCGCGAGAAGGTGCGTCGCTTCATCAACGCCGCCTCGACGGACGAGATCATCTTCCTCCGGGGCACCACGGAAGCGATCAACCTCGTCGCCAACTCCTACGGTCGCGCCAATATCGGCCCGGGCGACGAGATCATCATCTCGACCATCGAGCATCACGCCAACATCGTCCCCTGGCAGCTCCTCACCCAGGCGACCGGGGCGACCCTGCGCGTGATTCCCGTGGACGATCGCGGCGAGATCATCTTCGAGCAGTTCGCGACCCTCCTGTCGGGCCGCACCAAGATCGTCTCGCTCACCCATGTGGCCAACGCTCTGGGCACCATCAACCCGGTCCGTGAGATCATCGCCCTGTCGCATGCCTACGGGGTGCCGGTGCTGGTGGATGCGGCGCAATCGTCGCCGCACATTCCCCTGGACGTGCAGGCGCTGGACGCCGACTTCCTCGTCTTCTCCGGGCACAAGGTGTTCGGGCCGACGGGCATCGGCGCCCTGTACGGCAAGCGCGCGCTGCTGGAGGCGATGCCTCCGTGGCAGGGCGGCGGCCACATGATCGAGGACGTCACCTTCTCGAAGACGGTCTACAAGGGCGTTCCCGAGAAGTTCGAGGCGGGCACGCCGGACATCGCGGGAGCGGTGGGGCTCGGCGCAGCCCTGGACTACCTCGAGAGCGTCGGCCTTCCCGGCATCGCCGCCTACGAGCATGACCTGCTCGAATACGCGCAAGCCGGGCTCGCCGAGGTGAAGGGCCTGCGCCTGATCGGAACCGCGCGACAGAAAGCCAGCGTCATGTCCTTCGTCATCGACGGGCATGACAACGAAGCGGTGGCCAAGCACCTCGACGCCCGCGGCATCGCCGTGCGCTCGGGCCACCATTGCGCCCTGCCGGCCCTGCGCCGCTTCGGCGTCGACCAGTCGGTGCGCGCCTCGCTGGCCTTCTACAACACCCGCGCGGACGTCGACGCCTTCCTGAAGGGGCTCCACAGCCTGCCGCGCCGATAGCGTCGGGATCCGAGAACGCGATGCGACATCATTCGGCCCGGTCGGTTCTCCGACCGGGCCGAATGCATGTGCGTCTCACCTGCCGGATGCCGCAGCGGTGAAGCGGTGGAGCAGCATCCCCACAACCATCGCGGCAACGAACCCAATGACCTGAGGCAGGCCCAGGGTCAGGCCGACGAGGGCAGGGCCGGGGCAGAGGCCGACGAGGCCCCAGCCGATGCCGAACAGAACGGCGCCCGCGATGAGGCTCGCCGTGATCGGGCGGTTGCGGGGAATCTCGAAACGCTGCGCGAGAACGGGTTTGCGCATCCGCGACACGAGCAGGTAGCCGAGCGCCGAGACGGCGACCGCGCCGGCCAGCACGAAGGCGAGGCTGGGGTCCCAGGCACCGGCAACGTCGAGGAAGCCCAGGACGCGTGCCGGGTCCATCATGCCCGACAGAGCGAGGCCGAAACCGAACAGCAGGCCGGCAAGCAGCCCCACCGAGGCGCGCAGGGTTTCCATCACCATCCTCCATGTCGGACGAGGAACACCGTCGCGGCGGCGGCGACCATGAAGGTCGCCACGACCGCGATGGAGCGAGGCGACAGCCGGGCGAGGCCGCAGACGCCGTGGCCGCTGGTGCAGCCTCCGCCCAGCCGCGTCCCGTAGCCGACGAGGAGACCGCCGAGGACGATGAGGCTCCACGGAGCGTCAAGCTGCACGACGGGCCATGCACCGAAGGCCAGGCGATACAGGACCGGGCCGAGGAGCAGGCCGGCGAGAAAGGCCCAACGCCACGGCGTGTCCCGGCTCAACGGCATCATTGCCCCGGCGGTAATGCCGCTGATTCCGGCGATGCGACCGTTGAGGATGAGGAGCAGGGCGGCGGAGGTCCCGATCAGGGCACCACCGGCTAAGGCAGACAGGAAGGTACTCATGCCCGGCCACCGGCCCACCCGGAGGCGATTTGGCGGGAACCTCGCAATCCCGGCCTGGAACGACCAGCGCCGGCCGGTGACGGATCTGTTGCCATGGGTTTGAAAACTCGATGAGAGGCGGCTCGCCGTCTCAAGGAGAGGTCGAGCCGGCGAGCGCCGCTGTCAAGACAGTATTCCCGGGCGCGCTTGCCGATCGCCCCCAGGCCTGGAGATACAGGAGCCTCATCTCCGGAATCCCCGTTTCATGGTCCGCCGAGCCCCGCACCCGCCGGACCGTCCCTGCTGGTCGTGCCGGCCTCAGGCGGCCCGGACGGTCGCCAGGAACCGCTTGACCTCGGCGGTGAGGTGCTCGGATTGATGCGAGAGTTCCGATGCGGAGGCCAGGACCTGGTTGGCCGCGGCTCCGGTCTCCTCGGCGGCGCTGGCCACGCCCGAGATGTTGCTCGTCACTTCGCTGGTGCCCGTCGCGGCCTGGGACACGTTGCGGACGATCTCCTGGGTCGCGGCTCCCTGCTCCTCCACCGCCGCGGCGATCATCGTGGCCACGGCGTCGATGTCGCGAATGCGCGTGGTGATGGTGGCGATCGCCGAGACCGCCTGCCCGGTCGCCCCCTGCATCTGGGTGATCTGCTCGGAGATCTCCTGCGTCGCCCGCGCGGTCTGGCCCGCCAGCTCCTTCACCTCCGTGGCCACCACCGCGAAGCCGCGTCCGGCCTCTCCGGCGCGGGCCGCCTCGATCGTGGCGTTGAGCGCCAGCAGGTTCGTCTGGCTCGCGATGTTCGAGATCAGCACGACGACGTCGCCGATGCGTGCGGCGGCCTGGCTCAGGGTCTGGACGAGGACCCCGCTCTGATCGGCCTCCACGACGGCACGCTGGGCGAGATCGGCCGACCCGCTCACTTGGCGGGCGATCTCCTGGACCGAGACGCCGAGTTCTTCGGCGGCGGCGGCGACCGTGTTGACGTTGGTGGCGGCTTCCTCGGCGGCGGCCGCCACAGTGGTGGATTGGCTCGCGGTCTCGGTGGCGGTGGAGGTCATGGTCTGCGCCGTCGCCTGCAATTCCGTGGCCGAGGACGAGACCATCCCGACGATCCCACCAATCGCCGCCTCGAAGGAATCCGCCATCTGGAGCATCCCGAGCTTACGCTGCTCTTCGGCCGCCAGACGGGTCTGGACGGTCTCGGCTTCCAAGACTCGCGCCTGGATCATGCCATCCTTGAACACCTGCACCGCGCCGGCCATCGTTCCCACCTCGTCGCGG
The DNA here is from genome assembly GCF_979256025.1 of Methylobacterium sp. AC832. Taxonomy (NCBI): domain Bacteria; kingdom Pseudomonadati; phylum Pseudomonadota; class Alphaproteobacteria; order Hyphomicrobiales; family Methylobacteriaceae; genus Methylobacterium; species Methylobacterium sp. AC832. The sequence goes on along the minus strand of NZ_CEEDMV010000001.1, from coordinate 422,283 downwards.
CGGTCCTGGAGAGTGACCTCCGTGGTGACATCGCCCAAGGCCAGCCGGCCCATGATGTCGGTGAGGCGCCCGATCGGACGGGTGACACCGATGATCACGACGGCGATGGCCGCGAACATCCCGAGGATCACCCCAAAGGCACTGGCAAAGATCAAGGTGTAGCGGGTCGTGTTGGTCTGCGCTGTCAGACCGTCGGATTCTGTGGCAACGAAATTCTCCAGGTCGGTGGCTAATTTAGCGCCGAATTCAATCATCTTACTATATACGGGATCGATCGACTCATGAAAAACGTCCAGAGCCTTGGCGTTCTCATTGTTTCTTGCCAAATCGCGCACGTGGATGATCTTCTGATCATAGTCTTCAACCATGGACGCTTGTTCAGATACGCGCGCCGAAAACGAGGGTGCTTGCTCGGCAATGGCTTTTAAATCGGTTTTGATCTTCGCGCTGGCAGCATCGAAGTTGCTTATCGCAACGTTCATCTGCTTTTCGTCCGTCTCGACGATGAGCCTGACGATATTGTAGTTGAGTTCGGCGATGAGCCGGTTTACCCGGCGTAAGTTTGCAACGGCGCGTGTTTCGCGTGCAAGGAACGAGCTATAGGCATTATCGATTGCTGCCATGCGAGACTGGGCGTACCAGACGCAGCCGCCGACGATCACGCCGATGAGTGCGATGACCATGCAAACTTTATGAAATATTTTGAAGTTTCCAAGTTTCATATCAACACCCATCAGTGATAAATTATGTCTATCAGCCAAAATATAGATATTTCATTACTATACCCAGTAGACAAGACTTACATTTTCTCATGCGATATAGTTTCCGCACCTGGTCGGCTGATCCCCCGGCAGCCCCTTCGAGGTGGCGGATGCGAGGAGGCTGATCCACCGGTCTCCATCCGCGCGGCGACGATACCGCCAAGGCCCGTAAGACGGCCGTTCCGGAAGAGGAACGAGGCGCCCCGGCGAGAGCGGATAGGACAGCGATCGTGGGCACTTCGCCCCCCTCCGCACCGTCCAGAACGTGCAGCGCCACGGCAGCCGGACATGCCTGACCTTGACGAACCCGTCGTCAGGAACCGGACGATGCGGCGAGGCGGTGCGCTTCCTCCTCGCCGAGAGGCCGCATGTCAGACCTCACCCGCCGACAGGAATGCCCGGTCGCGTAAGGCGATCGCTCGATCGTTCCAGCCCGGCTCCAATCACTGACGTTCATCCCGGGGGCGATCGAAGCTGTCACATCCCTCAAACGCTGTAGGGACACGTTCGCGGCGACCGGGATTTCGTTGAGCCTGTCAGGCGGCCTCGCTGCGCGGACAGCCGATTGGGGCCGGATGGGGACATAGCCGAGGAGGCGAGCGATCCGGCCGCTCAGAACATCCCGTTCGGATTGGCGGAAGAATTCGGCAGGATCTGCAGCACGTCCCAGTGCTCGACGATCCTACCGCCGTCATCGAGCCGGAAGATATCGATGGCCGCATAATCGTGGTCGCCCGGCCAGTGCTGCAGGCAATGCAGCACGACTAGATCGCCCTCGGCGACCGCCCGCTTCACCTCCACGCGCTTGCCCGGCCATTCGCGCGCCATGCGCTCGAAATAGGCGATGAAGCCGTCCTTGCCATTCGCCACATGCGGGTTGTGCTGGATGTAGTCGTCCCCGGCATAACGCTCGATGGCTTCTCGCGGCCGGCACTCGTCGAACATCAACCGATAGAAGGCGATCACATTCGCTTTGTTCTGCTTCAGGTCGGTCATGTTGTCCCCTGAGCGAGGCGGATTCCAATCGAGAAAGGCGGCCCGCCTTTCTCGATACCATCCATCACGCCCTCGCGACCATGACCAGCCACCCGGCCCGGCCCGGCCGTCAGTGACGTTCGGCCGACGCCGCCATCGCCCGGTCGAGGACCCGCGCGACATGGAGCGCTTCGAGCCCGAGGCCGTCATGGATCTGGTGGCGGCAGCTGGTGCCGTCGGCCACGACGAGATCGTCGGGGCCGGCCTTGCGCAGGGCCGGGAACAGCGAGAGCTCGGCCATGGCGAGCGACACGTCGATGGTCTCGGCGCCGTATCCGAAGACGCCCGCCATGCCGCAGCAGCTCGACTCGATCACCCGAACGTCGAGCCCCGGCACCGCGCGCAGCACCGTCTCCACCGCGCCCATGGCGGCGAAAGCCTTCTGGTGGCAATGGCCGTGCAGATGAGCGACGCGTCCGCCCTGGTCCGCCAGAGGCAGGGCGATCCGCCCGGCATCGAGATCGACGGCGAGCAGCTCCTCGAACAGCAGGCTCGCTTTGCTCAGCTCCCCCGCCTCCGGGCCGGGGAGCAGGGACGCGAACTCGTCCCGGAAGGTCAGCAGGCAGGAGGGTTCGAGCCCGACGATCCGCGCGCCCGCCCGGATGAACGGCAGCAGCGTTGTCAGCGTGCGGCTTGCCTCCTCGCGGGCCCGGTCGGTTTGACCGGATGCAAGGTAGGTGCGGCCGCAGCAGAGGGGGCGGCGTCCGCGGTTGGGGAAGACCCGATGCAGACGGTAACCGGCGGCGATCAGCACACGCTCGGCCGCCTCCAGGTTCTCCCGCTCGAAGGCGCGGTTGAACGTGTCGCCGAACAGCACGATGTCGCGGAAATCCCCGGTCACGTCGCCGGGATGCGCCGGCTCGCCCTGCTCGACCCAGGGCCTGCGCCAGCGCGGCAGAGTACGACGCGCAGAGAGCCCGGCCACCCGTTCCGACAGTTTCGCCAGGGCGGGAAGGCGATCGCGCAGGTTGAGGAGCGGCGCCAGCCAGGCGGCAGTGCCGGCATAGAGCGGCAGGGCCGCCACCAGCCGTTCCTTCAGGGGTAGGCCGTGGCGGGCATGGTAATGGTGCAGGAACTCGACCTTCATCTTCGCCATGTCGATGCCGGTGGGGCATTCGCGGCGGCAGGCCTTGCACGAGACGCAGAGATCCAGGGTCCGCTTCATCTCGGGGCTGGTGAAGGCGTCCTTGCCGAGCTGGCCCGAGATCGCGAGCCGCAGGGAATTCGCCCGGCCACGGGTGAGGTGCTGCTCGTCTTTCGTGGCCCGGTAGGACGGGCACATCGCCCCGCCCGCGAGCTTCCGGCAGGTGCCGTTGTTGTTGCACATCTCGACGGCGCCGCCGAAGCCACCCCATTCCGACCAGTCGAGGGCGGTCTTCGCCGGCTGGCTCACGGAATAGCCCGGCTGGAACCGCATCAGCGAGCGGTCGTCCATCTTGAGCGGCCGGACGATCTTGCCGGGGTTGAGCCGGTTCTCCGGGTCGAACGTGTCCTTCACCTGTTCGAAGGCGCGCGTCAGGCGTTCGCCGAACATCGGCGCGATGTATTCGGAGCGCGAGATGCCGTCGCCATGCTCGCCCGAATAGGAGCCCTTGAAGCGGCGGACCTGTTCGCTCGCGGCCTCCGCGATGGCGCGCATCTTGGCGACGTCCCCGCCCTGCTTCATGTCGAGGATCGGGCGCACGTGCAGACAGCCGACGGAGGCATGGGCGTACCAGGTGCCGCGCGTGCCATGGCGGGTGAACACCTCCGTCACCGCGTCGGTGTAATCCGCGAGATGCTCCAGCGGCACCGCGCAATCCTCGATGAAGGAGACGGGCTTCGCATCCCCCTTCATCGACATCATGATGTTGAGGCAGGCCTCACGTACCTCCCAGACCGATTTCTGGCGGATCGGCTCCGGCACCTCCACCACGGCGGCGGCGAAGCCATGATCGGCCATGCAGGTATCGAGGCGCTTGAGGTCGCGCATCAGTGCGTCCCGGTCGTCGCCGGCGAATTCCACCAGGAGCAGACAGTTCGGCGTGCCACGGGTGATGTCGGCCAGCGTCGCCCGGAACATCGGGATGTCGGCGCCGAGCACCAGCACGTTGTTGTCTACGAGCTCAACCGCCACGGGATCGAGGTCGACGATGGCCTTCGTCGTCTCCATGGCGGAGCGGAACGAGGGGAAGTGGCAGACGCCCATGACCCGGTGCGTCGGCAGGCGCGACAGTTTCAGGGTGACGCTGGTGGTGGCTGCCAGCGTGCCCTCCGAGCCGACGAGGAGATGGGCGAGGTTCGGCCTCGCCTCGATCAGCGCATCGAGATTGTAGCCGCCGACCCGTCGCTGCACGCGCGGGTACATGCGCAGGATCTCGTCGCGCTCGGATTCGGCCAGGGCCCGCATGGCGGCGGCGAGCTCGCCGGCCCGCCGCGAGCCGGTGACGCCCGTCGCTTCGTTGCCGGTGAGACCGAAGCCGAAGGGCTCGCCGTCATGGAACAGAGCTTCCATGCCGAGCACGTTGTCGCTCATCTTGCCGAAGCGCAGGGAGCGGGCGCCGCAGGAATTGTTGCCGGCCATGCCGCCGATGGTGCAGCGGGTGGCGGTGGAGGGTTCCACGGGAAAGAACCAGCCGTCGGCCTTCACCCGCGTGTTCAACCGTTCCAGCACCATGCCGGGCTCGACGGTGATCGTTCCGGCTTGCGCGTCGTAGGCGATGATCCCGTTGAAATGGCGCGAGCAATCGACCACGAGGCCGCGCCCGATGGGCTGGCCGTTCTGGGAGGTGCCGCCGCCGCGTAGGATCACCGGCACATCGTGCTCGGCCGCGATCTTCAGGGTCGCGGCGATGTCGGCGGCGCTGCGGGGCAGGACCACCCCCGCCGGCATGATCTGGTAGATCGAAGCGTCGTTGGAATAGCGCCCCCGGGTGAAGGCATCGAACTTCGCCTCGCCGGAGAGGGCTTCGGCGAGGCGGCGCGGAAGGCCGGCGCCCTGGCGGTTGGCGGCGCGCGGACTGACCGGCCCCGGCCCGGCGACGGGCGAAGGGGCGCGGTTCGGGCCGGTGGCGGGCTCAGCCGTTGCGGTCATGATCCATCGTCCTCGTGGGAGTGCCGTCGGCCGGCTTCAAAGCGATGCAGGTTCCGGTAGGGTGGCGGGATCGTCCCGACCGGCTAGAATGGCCCGCACGGATTGCATGCAAAACAGGGCCGGCAGATGATCGATTTGTATAGCGATACGCAGACGCGGCCAACGCCCGGCATGCGCGACGCCATGGCACGCGCGGAGGTCGGCGACGAGCAATCCGATTCCGATCCGACGACCCTAGCCTTGTGCGAGCGCGTCGCTGACCTGCTCGGCATGGAAGCGGGGATGTTCATGCCCTCGGGCACGATGTGCAACCTCGTCTCGATCCTGGTCCAGACCCGCCCCGGCGACGAGATCGTGGTCGACGACCAATCCCATATCTACAACACCGAGGCCGCCGGCTCGGCGGCCATTGGCGGCGTCTCGGTGAAGGCCTTGGCGACCCCGGCCGGTCTCTATACGCCCGAGGCGTTCGAGGCGGCGATCCGCCCACCCGCCCGCACGGCGCCGCGCTCGGCCCTGGTCTCGGTGGAGCAGACCACGAGCTTTTCGGGCGGCTCGGTCTGGCCGCTCACCGACATGCGCCGCATCCGCGACCTCGCCCATCACAAGGGCATGAAGGCGCATATCGACGGGGCGCGCCTGCTCAACGCGGTGGCCGCTACCGACATCTCCGCCAGAGATTATGCCAAAGGCTTCGACAGCGCCTGGATCGACCTGAGCAAGGGCCTCGGTTGCCCGGTCGGTGCCGTTCTGTGCGGCTCGTCGCACTTTATCGTCGAGGCGTGGCGGTGGAAGTACCGGCTCGGTGGCGCCATGCGTCAGTCGGGCATCCTCGCTGCGGCCGGCCTCTACGCTCTCGATCACCATGTGGACCAGCTGGAACTCGACAATGCCAATGCCGGTGAGTTGAAGGCCCGCATCGCTGGCGCGCCCGGCCTCGCCATCGCGCCAGATGCGGCCCAGTCCAACATCCTGTGCTTCTCGGTGGAGCCGCTGGGCATCACCGCAACGGCCTTTGCCGAAGCCTGCCTCGCCGAGGGTATCCGCATCCGCGCCATCGGGCAGCACCAGATCCGCGCGACCACCCATCTCGACGTCGATCGGGCCGGAATCCTGGAAGCGGCGGAAGTGATCCAGGCCCAAGCAGAGCGATTTCACGGCGAGCGCCGCTGAACCGCCATCACGACGCGGCGGAGGCATCGTCCGGCGGAGGCGCCGTCTCCCGCCCTTCCGCCGCGCGGCGCTTGTTTCGTAGGTGCCTGAACAAAATATCGCTGAGCTCGCTGCCGGCGCGCCGGCGCAACGCATCGAGAATTTCCTCGTGCTCGCGCATCGCCTCGCCCCAGCGGTCTCGGTTCTCGTCCAGATTGGCGGAGTAGCGCACACGGCGCAGGCGCCCCGCGAAGTTGGCGTAGCTCGTCCGCAACGGCTCGTTATCGGCCGCCTGAACGATCCGGTCGTGGATCGCCTGATTGCAGGCAAAATAGCCATGCAGATCGCGCCGCATGTAGCTGCTGTACATCTCGTGATGGAGACGCTCGATCTCCGCATAGGCTTCCGGCGTGATCTTTTCGCAGGCTAGGCGCCCGGCCAAGGCCTCGAGACCACCCATCACGTCGAACAGGTCCACCAGTTCCTCGGCGCCGAGCTGGCGCACCCGCGCGCCCCGGTTCGGCAGAAGCTCGATCAACCCCTCAGAGGCCAGCACCTTCAGCGCCTCTCGCAAGGGCGTGCGCGAGATGCCGAAATGCTCGCAGAGCATGCGCTCCGGCACCCGTGCGCCAGCGGCGAGATTACCCTCGACGATGTAGTCCCGCAGGCGGGCCAGGAGCTCGCCGTGAAGAGATTTCACCAGTGATGGGAACGCGGGGAAACGCGCTCCGTCGATCGCGGCGAGGCCGGCATCGGCCTCCGGCTCTGTGACAGGGTCAAGCACCATAATGCGAACTTAGCAGCCGAAAGCGCGGAGGTCGAGGATGGATGTCCGCATAATAGTTCTTGCCCTCTCAAAAAATGAATGCAATTTTCCGCCCCGTTACCTCTTGAAGCATCGATCCGGGGTACAGCTTTCCCTCGACGGGCCATCGCGGAGATCTCGATGACGACACGGACCGGACGCCATTTCCTGCATATTCCGGGCCCCAGTCCGGTACCCGAGCGCGTCCTGCGGGCCATGGACATGCCCGTGATCGACCATCGCGGTCCCGATTTCGCCGGGCTTGGCAAGGCGGTGCTGGAAGGCGCCCAGGCCGTCTTCCAGACGCGCTCGCCAGTGATCATCTATCCGGGTTCCGGCACAGGTGCTTGGGAATCCGCCATCGTCAATACGCTCTCCGCGGGAGACCGGGTATTGATGTTCGAGACGGGCCATTTCGCCACCCTATGGCGACAGATGGCGGCGCGCTGGGGCATCGAAGTGGAGTTCGTCCCCGGCGACTGGCGCCGCGGGGTCGATCCGGCGCAGGTCGAGGCGATCCTGGCCGAGGACCGCGCTAAGTCGATCAAGGCCGTGATGGTGGTCCACAACGAGACCTCCACCGGGGCCACGAGCCGGATCGCGGACATCCGCAAAGCCATCGACCGGGCGAACCACCCTGCTCTCTTCCTCGTCGACACGATCTCGGGTCTCGGCTCGGCCGAATACGCCCATGACGAATGGGGCGTCGACGTCGCTGTGAGTTGCTCGCAGAAGGGCTTGATGCTGCCGCCGGGCCTCGGCCTCGTCGCTGTGTCGGATAAGGCCCTGGCCGCAGCGAAGACAGCGACGCTACCGCGCTCCTATTGGGATTGGGAGGACATGCTGAAGCCGAATGCCGGCGGTTACTTCCCTTATACGCCCGCCACGAACCTGCTCTACGGCCTGCGCGAAGCCATCGCCATGTTGATGGAGGAAGGCTTGACCCAGGTTTTCGTCCGCCATCAGCGTCTCGCCGCCGCCACGCGCGCCGCCGTGGAGGGGTGGGGCCTGGAGGTACTCTGCCAGGAGCCGTCCGAATACTCGCCCGTGCTCACCGCCGTGGTGATGCCGGAGGGCCATGACGCGGATGCCCTGCGCAATCTGATCCTCGAGAAGTACGACCTCTCGCTCGGCACCGGCCTCGCCAAGGTGGCGGGCAAGGTCTTCCGCATCGGCCATCTCGGCGAATGCAACGACCTGATGCTGATGGCGGCGCTGTCGGGCGTCGAAATGGGCCTCAAGGCCGGCGGCGTCCCGCACACGCGCGGCGGCGTGCTGGCGGCCATGGACGCCCTGCGCTCCGGTATCGACGATTGAGTAGCAGGTCCCCTCCCCCTTGTGGGGAGGAGAGCCGCGCCGATCATACCAACCACGCGTGATCCCACAAACAACCGGTGATCAAACCGGGGCGGGTGGCGCGCTCAACCCGAGGAAACCCCGATGACGCCAGCCAAAAGACGCGTCTCAGCGTCGAACATGGTGCTGTTCCTGCTCTGCCTGATGTATTTCGTCACCTATCTCGACCGGGTGAACATCGCCACGGCGGGCGGCGAGATCATGAAAGATCTCGGGATGTCGAACACTCAGTTCGGCCTGATCCTGTCCGCCTTCGCCTATCCCTATGCCATCTTCCAAGTCATCGGCGGATCGGTGGGTGACAAGTTCGGCGCGAGGCGCACGCTCCTCGTATGTGGCCTGATCTGGGCCTCGGCGACGATCCTGACTGGAATGGTGGGCGGCCTCATCAGCCTGTTCCTCGCCCGGGTGCTCCTCGGCTTCGGTGAGGGAGCCACCTTCCCCACCGCCACCCGCGCCATGCAGAACTGGACCGCGCCGGGCAAGCGTGGCTTCGCGCAGGGCATCACGCATGCCTTCGCACGACTGGGCAACGCAGTGGCGCCGCCCATCGTGGCCTTCCTGATCTACCAGTTCGGCTGGCGCCTCGGCTTCGTCATCTTAGGCGTGGCGAGCTTCGCCTGGGTCGTCGTCTGGTTCTGGTACTTCCGCGACGATCCGAAAGAACACCCGGCGATCACCCCGGAGGAACTCGCGGTCCTGCCACCTCCGAGCAAGGTCGGCGCCAAGCAGAACGTGCCTTGGGGCCGCCTCACTCGGCGCATGTTGCCGGTGACGCTGACCTATTTCTGCTACGGCTGGACCCTGTGGCTGTTCCTCGGCTGGCTCCCGAGCTTCTTCAAGCTCAATTATGGGCTCGATCTGAAGAACTCGGCCCTGTTTGCGTCGGGCGTGTTCTTCGCCGGTGTCGTCGGCGACACCCTGGGCGGCGTGTTCAGCGACCGCATCCTGAAGCGCACCGGCGATCTCAAGCTCGCCCGGCTCAGCGTCATCGTGGTCGGCTTCCTCGGCGCGGCGGCGAGCCTCACCGGCGTGTTCTTCACCAGGGACCTGACACTTGTGGCGTTGCTGCTCAGCTCCGGCTTCTTCTTCGCAGAACTGGTGATCGGCCCGATCTGGTCGGTGCCGATGGACATCGCACCGAAATATTCGGGCACGGCGGCGGGCCTCATGAACACCGGCTCGGCGGTGGCGGCGATCATCTCGCCGATCGTATTCGGAATGATCGTGGACATGACGGGGAGCTGGACACTGCCCTTCGTCGGCTCCATCGGCCTCTGCCTCCTGGGCGCGGGCCTCGCCTTCACCATGCACCCGGAACGGCCGTTCGAAGAGGAACCGGTGGTACCGCTCGGGCGGGCCGTGCCGGCGGAGTAGTGGGCATTCTACTTTCCCCTCTGCGGGCGGTGGCCTGCGCGGGGGGGCGATTGCAGATGCCAATCTGTCCGGCGGAAACCCACGCGCAGCACTAGGTCATCCCGGGGCCGCGCAGCGGAGCCCGGGATCCAGAAACATAGGTGGTGCAGGACTTTACAGCGTCGGCGGATCTGGATTCCGGGCTCGCCTGCGGCGCCCCGGAATGACGGCGTGGTGCTCTGCGAGCGAGGCAAGGAGATGCGGGCAGACTTTGCCCCCGTCAGCGACATTCCAGCCGGCGGGCTACGCCCGGCCCCGGCGCAAAACAGGAAACGAGCACGATGGATCACTCCGTGCACGATGGCCCCCGCCCCCTCCCCCTCGCGGGCATCCGGGTTCTCGACGTGACGCAGGTGATGGCGGGGCCGTTCTGCAGCATGCTGCTCGCCGATCTTGGAGCGGATGTCATCAAGATCGAGCCGCCGGGCACGGGCGACCAGACCCGCAGCGCCATGGGATTCAAGATGAAGGGGCCCGACAGCATGGGCTTCCTCAACATGAACCGGAACAAGCGCAGCGTTGCCCTGAACCTCAAATCCGATGCTGGGCGTGACCTGCTCCTCGATATGGCCGCCACTGCGGACGTGCTGGTCGAGAATTACCGGCCCGGCGTGATGGCGCGCCTCGGCCTCGGATACGAGGCGATGCGCGCCCGCAATCCGGGTCTCATCTATGCGAGCATCTCGGGCTTCGGCCAGTCGGGTCCCTGGGCGAAGCGCCCCGGCTACGACCTGATGGCGCAGGCGATGTCGGGGGTCATGAGCGTCACCGGCCATCCGGGCGGCCCGCCGGTCAAGGCCGGCGTGCCCGTCGCCGATATCGGCTGCGCCTTGTTCACCGTCTACGCGATTCTTTCCGCCTATATCGGCCGGCAGGCCAGCGGCGAGGGCCAGTATATCGATGCCTCGCTCTTCGACGCGGCCTTGGCCTTCTCGATCTGGGACGTGTCGGAATATTGGGGGACGGGCCGGATCCCGCAGCCGCTCGGCACCTCCAACCGCATGAGCGCCCCCTACCAGGCGGTGCGCGCCTCCGATGGCTACTTCGTCATGGGGTCCACGAACCAGAAGCTCTGGCGCCTACTCTGTGATGTACTCGGCCGCGCCGAACTCTTCGAGGATAGCCGCTTCGTCGACATTCCCGCGCGGCTCGCCAACCGCGAGGAACTGATCGAGGAGTTGGAGCGGAGCTTTGCCGCCAGGACTGCCGAGGAATGGGTGTCCCTGCTCCTCGAAGCCGGCATTCCGGCCGGCCGCATGAACACCTATCCGGAAGCGTTCGAGAGCGAGCATGGCCGGCACCGGCAGATGCGCATCGAGGTTCCCCATCCGATCGAGGGCACGGTGCCGAATATCGGTTTCCCCGTGAAGCTCACCGGCACGCCGCAACGCGCCCGCAGGCACGCGCCGCTTCTCGGCGAGCATACCGAGGACGTGCTCTCGGAATTCGGCCTCTCGACGGAGGAGATCGCGGCCCTGCGCTCGCGTGGCGCCTTCGCGGCCTGAGCGGGGTGCCGGCCCTCATATGCATATCGGACCCGTGTGAGGTGATTTGCGTGTGGGGCAACCCAGGCTTTGCCGGGCTCGCGGAGAATGGCAGAACCGCGCGGGCGGAGCCGCCTCCGGTGCCATGAAGGGAAGACGACATGACGGTGTCGAACGACGACGAGCTTGCCGGCCTGAAGCAGATCGGGCGCATCGTCGCCGACACCCTCGAGGCGATGGGTAAGGCCATCGAGCCCGGCATGACCACCCGCGAACTTGACGGGATCGGGCGGCGGATCATGGAGGCGGCCGGAGCTCGCCCGGCACCGGAACTGGTCTACGCCTTTCCCGGAGCCACCTGCATCAGCGTCAACGAGGAGATCGCGCACGGCATTCCGAGCGACCGCAGGATCAATCCGGGCGATCTCGTCAATATCGACGTGTCCGCCGAGAAAGACGGCTACTTCGCCGATACAGGCGCGTCCTTCGCCGTGCCGCCGGTGACGCGGGCGGTGGAGCGACTGTGCAGGGACGGGCGCCGGGCGATGTGGACGGGATTGCGCCAGGTCGGCGCCGGCAAGCCCCTGGCCGATATCGGACGGGCCGTCGGGGCCTTCGCGCGGAAGAACGGCTACACCCTGGTCCGCAACCTCGCGAGCCACGGCGTGGGACTGTCATTGCACGAGGAGCCGACCGAGATCGCCACCTGGCCCGACGCCTCCGAGCGACGGATCATGCAGGAGGGGCTGGTCTTCACCGTCGAGCCGTTCCTGTCCCTCGGCGCGGAGTTCGCCGAGGACGGCGACGATCCCTGGACCCTCTACAGCCAGCCGAAGGCCCTCACCGTGCAATACGAGCATACGGTCATCGCCTCGCGCAGCGGGCCGCTGATCCTCACCATGCCGGGGCAATAGCGGACAGATACCGAGCACGACGGGGGAAGGCCGGCGGCACTGCGTCCAAACGGACCTTGCATGAAGACCGGACACGTCATAATCCCAAAGAAAGGCCAATGTTTACAGTAGATTAGACTGTTTAAAAACTATACTCGCCGCGAGAAGCAGGGAGGCTCCGGATGTCCGAAGGGAGGCCCTGTCACGTCGCGCACCGGTTCGCGGATCGATCGCCGCGTCATTCGAGGCCAGTAAAGTGCCTTCTCGGAGGAGCCGGCGTGTCCGGCGCAGGAGGATGGTTCCCAAGGTCCATGCCTATCCTCGACGGGCAACCGAGCCGAGCGGCGCGGATCGCATGAGCGGGATCTGGGTCGAGGGAGCGTCCAGGGCGTGGCGCCGGGCGCGGCCCCTGCTGCCGTTCTTCAGCCTCTACATCACCTTCGGGACCACGCTCGGCTTCCTGGCCAGCGGCGCCCCGCTGATCCTGCGGGCACGCGGCGTCGAACTCGCCGAAATCGGGCTGTTGCAGCTCATTAACTTGCCTGTCGGTCTGACGTTTCTCTGGGCCGTCGCCATCGACAGGCTGCGCCTGCCCGGTCTCCCGCATCGCATCGGTTGGATCGCGCTGATGCAGGGCGCGACCATCGCATTGCTGCTGGTGCTGAGCCTGGGCGAGGCTTGGCCGCTCGGCCTGCTCCTCGGCCTCGCAGTGGCGACCTGCTTCTGCGTCGCCACCATGGACATCGCCCTCGAAGCTTTGGTGGTCGAGACGGTGCCCGCCGACCGGCGGCCCTTCGTGGCGTCGGCCAAACTCTCCGGTGCGTCGCTGGGCGGAATCGCCGGCGCGGGGCTACTGGTCGGGTACTACGACACGGTCGGCTGGCAGGCCGCCGTGCTGGGCATCGCCGGCCTCAACCTTCTCTGCCTGCTGCCGATGCTGCGCTATCCGGAAGTCCGGCTCCGCCGCGATGCCGCTGAGGCGGAGCGCGTGGCAGCCCCGTTCGAACGCCTGCGCCTCCTGGCGCCGCGCATCCTGGTCCTGGGCCTGTACTTCGCGGCCATGTTCGCCCTCTCCGGCCTGAACAACCTCACCCTGCTGGATCTCGGAGTGCCGTTGCGGGAGGTCGGATTCGTCACCGGTTCTCTCTCGCCTGTCATCAACCTCGTCATGGCCCTGGTCTCGGGCGTCCTCGTGCGACGGGTCGGGACCCTGCGGCTCATCACGGTCTCCGCGCTGGGCGTGATCGCCGGCGGCGGGTTGATGATTGCCAGCGCTGCCATCGGTTCGGCCACGCTCGCCATAGCCGCGACGATCCTCGGAATCGTCGGCGGCGGAGGGCTCGGAGTGCCGGTGTTCAACATGATCTATCGCTGGGCGCAGGGGCCTCGCCCCGCCACCGATTACGCGCTCCTGTTCGGGGCGGCATTCTTTGCCGCGATGCCCCTGCGCGTCGCCGCGCCGGCGCTCGCGGCGCATGTGGGCTGGCCGGGCTACTTTACCGCCGCGATCCTGTTCTACACCGTCGCCTTCGCCGCTCTGCGCGCGACGATTCGCCGGACCCTCGATGCCGATCGGGTCGCGGGGGTCGCATGATCGATCAACTCGCCGCCCTGGTTCCACCGTCGCTGTCGGCCTTCGGCTGCCGGATCGCCACGGCGCCGTCCGGGTCCGGCACCCGGCCGCTCTCGATCCTCACCAGCAAGGCCAGGTTCGACGAGGTGGTGGACGGGTTCGGCAGGGCATCAGGCGAAGGCTTCGAGACCGCCGACCGCCGCGCCCTCGTCTCGCTCTGGACGCAGTACTACCTCCCCGCCCTGATCATCCCCTACTTCACCGCGCTCAGCCGCCTCGGCCGTGCCCTTCCGATCGGGTTCGACCGGGTCGGCTTCGAACTCGACGAGGGCGGCATCGTCTCCCGCTTCATCGTGGCGGAGGAGGACGACCGGCGCGCAGCCCCGGAGCCCGGGCTCGATCCCCTGATCGAAGAGCATCTGCGACCGTTCTTCGACCTGTGCCAGACGCATTACGGCCTCTCCCGCCATGTCCTCTGGTGCAATGCCGGCGTGACCGCCGATTTCGCCCTGCGCGAGTTGAGCCGCGACGCGGTGCCGGCCTCCTCCCGCGCCGAAGCGTGCCTCGGCCGTTGCGGTGGCGATGCGTTCGGCCGCTGCCCGCTGGCCCAGGCTTTCCGAGGTGGCGAGGAGCGGCGGCGGCGGGTTTGCTGTATGCGCTACCGCATACCGGGCGTCCCCTCCTGCGGCGCCCTCTGCCCCGTCGATCACCTGACGAAAGCATCATGCTGAAGGACTTCCTCGCTTATTACCGCCCGCACCGGACCCTGTTCCTCGTCGATTTCGGCTGCGCGGTCCTGTCGGGCCTGCTCGAACTGGGCTTCCCCATGGCCGTGAAGGCCTTCGTCGATGTGCTGCTGCCGCGCCAGGACTGGCAGTTGATCGTGCTCGCCGCCCTCGGCCTCGGCGTGATCTACGTGGCCAATGCCGGCCTCATGGTGGTGGTGACCTATTGGGGGCACGTGCTCGGCATCAACATCGAGACCGAGATGCGCCGGCGTGCCTTCGACCATCTGCAGAAGCTCTCGTTCCGCTATTTCGACAACCAGAAGACCGGCCACCTCGTCGCCCGCGTCACCAAGGATTTGGAGGAGATCGGCGAGGTCGCCCATCACGGCCCGGAGGACCTCTTCATCGCGGTGATGACCTTGGTCGGCGCCTTCGCGCTGATGGTCTACGTCCACCCGCAGCTGGCCTTCCTGACCGCCGCCATCCTGCCGGTGATCGCCTTCGTCACCCTCCGCTACGGCGGTCGCATGACACGGAACTGGCAGACGCAATACGGTCGTGTCGCCGCCTTCAATGCCCGGATCGAGGAGAATGTCGGCGGCATCCGCGTGGTGCAGGCCTTCGCCAACGAGCCGCATGAGCGGCGCCTGTTCGCCGCCGACAACCGGAAATACCGCGAGACCAAGCTCGAAGCCTACCGGATCATGGCGGCCAGCCTGTCGATCAATTATCTTGGCATGCGGCTCGTCCAGATCGTCGTGCTGCTGGGCGGCGCGGCCTTCGTCGTGCGCGGTGAGCTCTCGCCCGGTGGGTTCATCGGGTTCCTGCTGCTGGTGGGCGTCTTCTACAGGCCGCTCGAGAAGATCGGCGCCGTCGTCGAGACCTACCCGAAGGGGGTCGCGGGCTTCCGGCGCTACGCCGAGCTGCTCGCCACCGAACCCGACATCGTCGACCGCCCCGGCGCCGTCTCCGTGCCGGCGCTGAAGGGCGATATCCGCTTCGAGGAGGTGAGTTTCGGCTACACCGCCGGCCGGCCCGTCCTGTCGGGGCTCGATCTCGACATCGCGGCCGGGGAGACCGTCGCTTTCGTCGGCCCGTCCGGGGCCGGCAAGACGACGTTGTGCTCCCTCATTCCGCGGTTTTACGAGGTAGAGAGCGGGCGCATCACCGTCGACGGCATCGACATCCGCGACCTCACCCTCGCCTCACTGCGCCGGCAGATCGGCATCGTGCAGCAGGACGTCTTCCTGTTCGCGGGCACGATCCGCGAGAACATCGCCTATGGACGGCTCGACGCCTCCGAAGAGGAGATCGCGCAGGCCGCGGAGCGGGCCAAGCTCACCGCCCTGATCGAGGGCCTGCCCAATGGCCTCGACACCGTCGTCGGCGAACGCGGCGTCAAACTCTCGGGTGGCCAGAAACAGCGCCTCGCCATTGCCCGCGTGTTTCTCAAGAATCCTCCGATCCTGATCCTGGATGAGGCCACCTCGGCCCTCGACAGCGAGACCGAACAGGCGATCCAGGGCTCCCTCGTGGAACTCTCCGAGGGCCGCACCACCCTCGTCATCGCCCACCGGCTCGCCACGATCCGCAAGGCGGACCGGATCGTCGTGGTCGGTCCGGAAGGCATCGTGGAGCAGGGACGGCACGAGGTGCTTCTCTCGGCGAACGGGACATACCGGCGCCTCTACAACGCGCAATTCGCCCAGGCCGACGATGCGGCGGACCGGGTGCGGATGGCTGCCCGGAATGGCATTCTGGAGAACGCTATGCCGTGATCCCGAGGGCCGCCGCGTCCTTTCGGATCGGCCCTGCCGTTCTGACGGCCCCCTTCCTTGGCAATGGCACGAACCAAATGCAGGGACGTCAGGACGCCATCCAAGAGATGCCACCGCGCCGCAAAGGCAGAAGCCCGGCTTCTTGCTCCAACACAGTCGCTGAGCGTCGACAACTTCCTGTTCTAGACCGCGCCTTCAAGCGGCAAAGAACGCGGCGCGTGCCATCCCATGGACCGGACCGGAATTGCATCCGAGCCGGCCCATGAATCCCGTCTCGACCGGGATGACCGATGCGAAACGCTTCATCTCGGTCGGCAGGAAGGCGAGCGAGAACCACCAGCATCGTGGATGCGACCGTGTCCGCGACGGTGGAACCGATGCGTTTCGGGCTCCGGGCTCGATTCTTCCTCTCCACGCTCTTGAAGCGACGCATAACGATGTGCGGAGCGGGGATTTCGACGCCCGAACGAGAAGGTCGCCAGCGTAACGACGCTCGCATCGACGACATCAATGGATGAATGTGCAGTTTATCGATAGGTTTCGCTAACTGCCACTCGTGATGCTGTTTGCAAAACGCGAGTTCACCATGCGAAATCCCCTCGCCATGTGAGGATCATTACGATGAAGCCATGCATTCCCGCCCTGGTCGCTATCTGCAGTTTGGCATCGGTGCCTGCGATGGCCTTTCCCATCGCCTCAAATCTTGCGAGTGAGGCTCCGGTGCTGGGCGTTGCCGGAGGCTGCGGCCCGGGAGCGTGGCGTGGCCCATGGGGCCATTGCCGCTCGACGCCTTATGTCGGACGCCTGCCGGGCGGCTGGTATCAGGCACGGGCCGGCAATGGCTGCCCTCCCGGTTACTGGCGCGGGCCGTGGGGGCATTGCCGCAACACGCCCTATCACGGCCGCCTGCCCGGTGGCGGCTGGAAGTAGCGGGTCCGGTTTCCCGAAGCCTGGGGCAAGGCTCACTCTCCGTGAGCACCGGTCGCCGGCACCCGGCATCTGAACAGGTCGGCGGCGAGCCAGGAAGTCGCGGCTTTATAGAGGAAATCCCGTCTCGATCAGACCTCTATTATAACTTAAGGCAAAAGTTCCGAGTTTTTTAAACCGTACCCCGGCAGGCTCGCCTCTAATTGGCGAAAGGCTGTCGTTGGATGTATCGTGCATTTTTGTGCATGACCGAGGAGCATCACTGGTGGGTCGTACCACTGGCGATCCTCGTATGTTGGGTGTCGAGTCACACCGCTCTGCGGCTCGTTCGCCACGTCTTTCGAAGCCAGGGCTTCGAGACATGGGCTTGGCTGTTCGCGGCTGGTTTCTCGGCCGGTGCCGGCATGTGGAGCACCCACTTCATCGGGATGCTCGGCTATGATCCAGGCCTCGCGACCGGCTACGATCTGACGCTCACCCTCGTTTCCCTTCTCGTCGGCATTCTCGGTTCGATGGTGGCGCTCGCCTTGTCCCGATGGAGCGCGGCCCCCGCAGTGGCTGTCGCGGCCGCGGTGATCCTGGGCATCAGCATGACGGGGATGCATCTCGCGGGGATGGCGAGCCTGCAGGTCGCCGCTACCCCTGTGATGAACTGGCCGCTTCTCGCCACGGCGCTGCTCATCGGCTGGTCGCTGACGGCCATCGCCTTCGTGATTTTTGCACGCGACACGCTTCGATACGCCACCACCGTGGCGGCAACGCTCCTGACGATTTCCGTCGCGGGCGTGCATTTCGCCGCCATGGGCGCAGCCGAGCTGATCCCGAACATGGCCGCGCCCGAGATTGCGTCGAGCCTGCCGCGTTTCGCGCTGGCGTCGGGCATCGCCGCGACAATGCTGACGATTGTCGGTTTCGCGGGACTCGCCCTGTTCGTCGACCGCATGCGCCGGGCCAACCAAGCCTTGCGCACGAGCGAAGCCGCTTATCGGCTTCTCGCGGAGAACACCAAAGACGTCATCATCTGGTCCGACCTCGATACCATCCGCCGTTATGTCTCGCCCGCGTCGGTGGCGGTGCTCGGTTATCCTCCCGAAGACATCATCGGCACCCGGCCCATCGATTTCGTCCATCCCGAGGATGTCGCCCAATACCGACATGTTCTCTCCGACCTTGTCGAGGGCCGGATCGAGGGAGCTATCACGACCCAGCGCTATCGTCGGCAGGACGGCTCCTGGGTATGGATCGAAGCGTGCCTCAAGGTCACGCGCCTGCCCGGCTCGTCCGAGCCCATCGGCTACGTGTCGTCGTTACGCGACGTCACCGACCGCAAGGCCGCGGAAACGGCGTTACGATCCAGCGAAGAACGGCTCGCTTTCGCCCTGGACAGCGGCAGCGACGGCCTTTGGGACTGGGACCTCCCGACGGGCAAGGTGTGGCTCTCGGACCGTTGGCAGAGCATGCTCGGCTACGATCCCGGCGAGATCGAGGGGCATATCAAGGCATGCGAACAGCTAACGCATCCCGTCGATGTCGCGACGGTCCGCCGGCTCCTCCTCGACCATATCGGCGGGCGAACGCCGATTTTCGAATGCGAACTTCGCATGCGAAAGAAGGACGGGGGCCATACCTGGATCTTATCGCGCGGCAAGGTGGTGACACGCGACGCAACCGGACGCCCGCTGCGCATGGTCGGCACGCATATCGACATCGCGGAACGCAAGCATGCGGAACATCAGCTCGAACATCTGGCCACGCATGATGTGCTGACCGGCCTGCCCAACCGCGCGCTGTTCCGGGACCGGCTCGGCCGGGAAATGGACAATGCCCAACGACGGGGGCACATCTTCGCCGTCCTCGCCTGCGACCTCGACCGCTTCAAAGCGGTCAATGACAGCCTCGGCCATCCGGCGGGAGACAGCCTCCTTCGAGCCGTCGCCGAGCGGTTGACGTCGGTCATTCACGAGGGCGACACCGTTGCGCGATTGGGCGGCGACGAATTTGCCATCGTGCTGAGAGAACCCGATCTCCTTCAGACTGCCACCACCACGGCGCAGCAGGTGATCGAGGCGCTGCAATCGCCCTTCGACCTCGGCGGCCGCTCCGTCAGTGTCGGCGTCAGCATCGGCATCGCTGTCGGGCCGCAGGATGGCGGCGACCCGGATCAGTTGTTCAAGAATGCCGACATCGCCCTTTACCGCGCCAAGGCGGCCGGGCGGAACACGTTCCGCTTCTATGAGCCCGGCATGGATGCGGCGATCGCCGCGCGCAACGTTCTCGAACTCGATCTGCGCGAAGCCGTGCGGCTGGGTCAGTTCGAATTGTACTATCAACCGATCATCGAGCTTGCCACCGACACGACCAGCGGCTTCGAGGCCCTGATGCGCTGGCGTCACCCCGTCAAAGGCTTGGTTTCGCCGGCTGATTTCATCCCATTGGCCGAGGAGACCGGCCTGATCGTTCCCCTCGGCAGCTGGGCCCTGCGGGAAGCCTGCCGCGAAGCGGCGGCTTGGCCAGGCGACCTCCGGGTCGCGGTGAACGTCTCGGCAGCGCAATTCACGACGCCCGGCCTGGAGCATTGCGTCGTATCGGCTTTGGCCGCGTCCGGTCTGAGGCCGGACCGCCTGGAGTTGGAGATCACCGAGAGCGTGCTCATCGGTGACGCGGACAGCGTGACGGCTTGCCTTCACCGGCTTCGTGCGCTCGGGATCCGCATCGCGCTGGACGATTTCGGCACCGGCTACTCATCCCTCAACTACCTGCGTCGATTTCCCTTCGACAAGATCAAGATCGACCGGTCGTTCGTTGCCGAGATCGCCGATGCGGACACCGCCGCCATCGTCCGCGCCATCGTCGGACTTGGCGGACGCATGGGAGCGAGCATCACGGCGGAAGGGGTCGAGAACGACGTTCAACTGTCCTGCATTCGTCGCGAAGGATGCACGGAAGCGCAGGGCTATCTTCTGAGCAGGCCCCTCCCTGCCCTGGAAGCGTTCGAGTTCGCATCCAACAGGAAACAAAGCGCTGCCGCTTGAAGCTGGTCACGAACTCCCGGTGATGGATCGGTCTCTCCCCGGGGGAGTCAACGCAATGGGAGACTCGTCAGAAACGTCGTGTCCTGCCTGACCGCAAACCCGGGAGACTTCGCATCGGCCAAAGCGGCGTCAGCGGTCTTCACTCAGGATTCTCAAGGCGCAAATTTTCTGGTCGAGCGCGATCAGCATGTCGATGAGGGTGTAAGGCGCGGGTCCGCGATGCGCCATCTCCCGCGCAAGGGCCTGCTTTTCCAATTCCAGCTGATCGATGAGCGTGTCGAAGCAGATCATGCCCGAGATACGCGGCAACCAAGGCAATAGTTTCACCTCCCGTGACGGACGCGTCTTGAGCGCATGTTTCGACACCGCCGCAAAGAGGGCGAGGTTAATTATCTGTGAACGATAGGGTGGCCCATCGGGCCCGGCGGCCAATCTCCGCCTCGGATTTCCGCCGCGCGACGTTCGCTCCCCCGCGATGGCCCGTCACTCGTCCGCTGGACTCGATCGAGCCCCGAAACACGGGCGGCGCGACGACCGGATCGACGGCGAGGGCCATCCCCTCCGGCCCCCAGAGCCCTATCTTACGTGGCACGGGGCGAACGCGCGCCGCAGGACACCGCATGGCCCTTTCCCGCGACATTCTGGATATCAGGACGATCTACCACGAGCCTGCGGTTTCGAATTTCCCGCGCGGCCTCGCCATCCTCGACCGCTTCCCCGACGCCGAGCGGATCGAGGTGCCGTCGCACTGGAACATCCCCTCCCTGCACGGCAACGAAGGCTCGGCGGAGGACTGGCTGCGGATCAAGCGCTCGACCTTGGTGCTCGGGGTGAAGAAGGGCCTGACGATGCGGCCGAATGGGCGCAGCGCCCATTTCATCGCGCCCTCCACCTCGAATGGCTGCGCCATGGCCTGCGCCTATTGCTACGTCCCCCGTCGCAAGGGTTTCGCCAACCCGATATCCCTCTTCGTCAATGTCGAGCAGGTCTGCGCCGCCATCGCCCGCCATGCCGCGCGCCAGGGACGGCTCCCCGAGCCGGATACGGTGGATGCCGACCATTGGGTCTACGATCTCGGCGAGAATGGCGATCTTTCCGTGGA
Organism: Methylobacterium sp. AC832; assembly: GCF_979256025.1. Taxonomy (NCBI): domain Bacteria; kingdom Pseudomonadati; phylum Pseudomonadota; class Alphaproteobacteria; order Hyphomicrobiales; family Methylobacteriaceae; genus Methylobacterium; species Methylobacterium sp. AC832. The sequence goes on along the minus strand of NZ_CEEDMV010000001.1, from coordinate 401,168 downwards.
TGCGAGCCTCTCGGACAACGTGCGCGACATGGTCGGTCTGTTTCGGGATCTCCCGAACGCCAAGGCCTCCTTCGCCACGAAGGCCGTGAACCGGGAGTTGCTGACCTACGATCCACAGGGCAAGACCCGGATCCGCTTCTCCCTGATGCCCGAACGGATCGCGAAAGTGGTGGATGTGCGCACGGCCCCGATGCGTGAACGCATCGCCGCCATCGACGACTTCGTGGCGGCAGGGTTCGAAGTCCATGTGAACTTCTCGCCGGTCATCCTCTACGAAGGCTGGGAGGCCGATTGGCGAGAACTGTTCACCGCCATCGATGACGGGATCGGGGCGGCGGCGAAGGCGCAACTCAAGGCCGAGATCATCCTGCTCACGCACAATGCGGATCTCCACGCCGTCAACCTGAACTGGCATCCCCGCGCGGAGGACCTGCTCTGGCGGCCCGATATCCAGGAGGGAAAACGGTCACAGGGTGGCGGCGACAACCTGCGCTATCGAAGCGGCTGGAAAGGGCGGTGGATCGCGCGTTTCAAGGATCATCTGGCCGAGCTGATGCCCTATTGCCAAGTCCGCTATGCCTTCTGAAGCGATGGCGTCCGAGGTGCCGATGCACCCGGCCTAGGTTTCAGACTGGCTTGAGGAACTTGCACTTCCCCTCCTGCGACCAGGGCCCCTTTACGCCGGCTTCCGCGCAGAAGGCATCGACCGCCCGCGTGACCCCGGGGAAGCTCCCACCCAGGCGGTCATAATCGTCGGCGACGAACAGGCCGCCCGGGCGCAGAACCGGCCACCACGCCCGAAGGTCCGCCGCCACGGAGGCCTCTTCGTGGCCGGCATCGAGATGGATGACGTCGGCCGTGACGTTGCGCAGGCGCATCAGTTCCGCAGCGTTCACCGAGTCCAGTGGAAGCGGCACGACCCGGTCCGCCAGCCCCTCGCGCAGGACGTTGGCAAGGAAGCTCCGGTAGAGGCTCGGATAGCCGTGTTCGGTGGCGAGTTCGGCGAACAGACCCGAATCCGCCCAATGGTCGACGGCGCCGAGCCAGGTATCCACCGCGATGACGGTTCCCTCGACGCCATGCGCCGCCATGGTCCTGGCCAGATGAAGTGTGCTCGCGCCCTTCCAGGCTCCTATCTCCACGACCACGTGGGGCCGGAATTCGATGACGGCTTCGTCGAGATAGGGATGGACGCTGCGCCAGCCCTGGAGATCGAGGGGCCGCAGGTCATCCGGCGGGTCCGCGAAGGGATCGCGGCCGTGCCAGAGGGCGTCGATGACGGCGCGGCGGGTCCAGGGAATGGGGCTCATGGGCGGCTCACTAAGAGGTTGCGCCCATCCTCGGGGCGGGCATCCGGAGGGGCGAGGGAACTCAGGGCCGCTTCACCTGCGCCTGCACTTGCGCCTGCGCGTAGAGGGCCTCGCAGCGTTCCAGCCAGAGATCGCGGGTGAACAGGCGCATGACACGGGCGTGCGGGACCTCGCGCGGGATCGTGAGGGCCTCACCGATCGCGACGGCGAGCGCAGAAATGTCGTCCGGCGGCACGAGGTATCCGGCCTCGCCCACGACCTCCGCGGCGGCCCCCATCATGATCCCGGCCACCGGCACGCCGCAGGCCATGGCCTCGATCACCACGAGGCCGAAGGGCTCGTCCCAGCAGGGCGTGAACAGGAAGACGGAGGCGCGGCCGACCTCCTTCGCAAGAGTGTCGCCGAAGAGGTGGCCGCCGTAGCGGATGGCGCCGCCGAGCTGCGGGGCGACCCGCGCGTCCCAGTATTCCCGATCCTCGATCGGACCGAACAGCGTCAGGGGGAGGCCGGCGCGCTGCGCCGCCGCGACGGCGAGATGAGTGCCCTTGATGGGCGCGATGCGCCCGGACCAGACGGCGCTGCCATCGCCCCGATCACGATAAGGCCAGGCGCGAGGATCGATGCCGTTATGGAGGACGGACACATTCTCCGGTGGCACATCGGGCCACCAGACCTTGCGCTGGGCCTCCGACGTGACGGTGATCCGGTGCCCAGGCACGAGGCTCTCCTGCACGAACCAGCGCAGGGCGTCGTAGGGCGGCACGTGGAGCGACGTCACAGTCGGCACCGCCGCCAAGCGCCGACGCTCCAGGGGCAGGCGGCTCAGCGAGTTGTTGTGCAGCACGTCGAAGCCGCCGGCCGCGATCCGGTCGCAGGCGGCGGCGTAGCCGGCATCCACATGAGCCTTGAGCCCGGAATCGCCCCGGTGCTCCAGACCGGGGAAGCTGCGCTCGTGATGCACCGGGATCACCGGATCGATCGCGAAGCGCGGGTCGCTGTCCCCGGCGGCGAACAGCACCACGTCGTGTCCCCGCGCCATCAGCCCCTCGGCGAGGGTCCAGCTATGGGCTTCCATGCCGCCCGCGAAGGGGGCCGCCACCGGATGGCGCAGATGGGCGAGGAGCGCGATCCTCACGCGGTGAGAGCCGTGGCCGACTGGGCTTCGAGGTACCGGATGACGGAGGCCGAATTGCTGTAGGGCTGATGGCTCTGCTGGCCGGTGAGTGCGAAATCACCGGGCTCCGGCCGGCGCAGGATGCGGATCGGCTGGTCGGGAGTGTCGTCGATCAGGCCCATCACCTTGAAGGCGTAGAGCCAGTGGCCCATCGTCCGGTAGCCCCACTTGGCCTCGAACAGTTCGGCGTTGCGCACCACGCTGTCGAGATGGTGGACAGGTGGCATGTGGTGCGGATGGTACTGGTGATAGGCGAGGCCGCCCTTCATCCAGGCGATGGGAATCCCACCCTGGTCGAGGATCTTGCCGAAATCCGTGTCCTCGCCGCCATAGCCGGTATAGCGCTCGTCGAAGCCGCCGGTGGCCAGGAAGGTCGATCGCCGGATGGCGAAGTTGAGGGACCAGAAGCAGCGATAATCGGGACAGATTTCGAGGCCGGAGGCCGGGGGGCCCCGGCGGTCGGAATGCTTCTCCGCGACCGCTGCAAAATCCGCGATTGTCCAGTCGCCCGCAGTGGCGTGCTCGGGCAGGTGGAGCACCTCACCCATCAGCAGGCCGTCGAGTTCGGCGAGGCCTCTTGCATAGTCGGCGACGAGTTCGGGGGCCGGGATGCAGTCGACGTCGAGGAAGATCACCGCGGCCCCGCTGGCTTCCGCGACACCCCGGTTTCGGGCCGCCGCCAGCGGCAGGTCCGTACCCGGCACCAGGATCTGGCGGACCGGGAAGCCGACCTCGGGCAGGTCGTAGGGCACGTCCTGCATCACCGCGATGATGAACTCGGCGGGCCTCTGCGTCTGGCGCTCCAGGCCCCGCAGCACGTTGCGCAGGTGCGCGGGCCGTCCCTTGGCCAGGGTCACGACGGAAACGGTGGACATCGGTCGGTCTGGCTCCGGGCGGGTTTCAACGATGGGGTCGAGGGGCATTCAGCCTGCGGCAACGACGGTGAGCGCGGGACGCTCCGCTGCGCCCTGCCAGAGTTCGTCGGTCAGCCCTTCGAGCCAGCCGGCGGCACGACGGGCGGCGTCCGGCGCGTAGAGGCTGCGCAAGGGCGCGGGGTCGAGGGCGCGGGCCCGGTCGAGGAGATCGCGCCAGCCCTTGAGGTCGCCGGGCCAGACCGGGGCCTGGACGGCCGCACCAAGCCGGACCAGGGCCTCGGCTTTGCGGGTCTGCTCACCGAAGTAGCGCCATTCCGGCATGACGATCAGACGCCCGCCGACGCGCGCGACCTCGTGGATCGTGTTGTCGCCCGCCGACGCCACGACGATGTCGGCCGCGGCGAGATAGTCGGTCACCGAGGGCACCCAGCCGAGTTCGCGCAGGTTGGAGAAATCCGTCTCGTGCCCCTCGCGGTGGGTGGGCCCGAGGGTCAGCCAAAGGGCTTCGGGCGCGGCGCGTGCGGCCACCGTCAGGGGGGCGTAGGGGGTGCCGCTCCCCCCTCCCCCCGTGACCGCGACGACGATCTCGCGGTCGGGGTCGAGGCCGAGCTTCGCACGCGCCTCGGCACGGCCCAGGACACCGTCGACGCTGGTGCAAAGGCCGCCGCTGTAGAAAGTCTTGGCCCGCAGCTGAGCCGGGTAGTCGTCCTGTTCCATGCGCTCGTCGAACGGGGCCAGCATGCCGACACAGGCCTCGTAGGCGCCCAGATGGCCGATGTCGGAGCGGTCCCCGTGCATGCGAATCTGCACCGCCGGAACACTGGCGATGCGCGCGAGCAGCGCGATCTCTGCGGAGACGTCGACCACGAACAGGCCGACGTCACGTTCGTCGAGATGGTCGAGGATCCGCCGCATGGTCCGGCGCATCTCGGTGAGGCCGAGGGGCACGCAGTGCATCACCTGCGGCGTCGGCTCCGCATAGAGTCGCGGGGTCGGTACCTCGGCGCCGATCATGTTCGGCAGCGTCACGATCTCGATATCGCGGGAAAACCCCTCGAACAGCTGCGGGCCGGCGGTGAGCACGGAGACGGGCCGGTCGCGTGCGAACTCGGCCGCCACCGCCATCGTGCGGTTGGCATGGCCGCGTCCCTGGTGGTGGACGAAGAACGCGATGGGCTTCTTGATCGATGTCACGGGTCGCATTTCGTCAGGAGTAAAGGGCGTCGGGCCGCAGGGCGGCGGCGATTTCGGCGGTACTCGGATGGCGGATGACCCGGATCGCGGGGGAGTCCGCGTCCCAGGCGATCAATCCGGCGGCCTCGAACTGACCGAGCCAGTAGGTCATGCACCAGCGTCCATGCGCCCGGCGGAAGCGGGTGGCATTGGCGAGGATGGGCTCGAAATGCTGCAACGGCGGCACGTGGACCGGGTGGTGCTGATGATAGGCGCGCGCCCCCGCGACCCAGAACGTCGGGAGACCGGAAGCGTCGAGGCGGGTGGCGAGGTCGGTCTCCTCGCCGCCATAGCCAACATAGGCCTCGTCCATGCCGCCGACGGCGCGCCAGGCGCGGGCCGGCAGCGCGAAGGACAGGCCCCAGAGTTGGCCGGGATCGGGCTCCCGGCGCAGGCCCGTTCGCGGGACCGCCGGCCGTGCCGGATGTGCCCGGCCGTGTCGGGCCAAAGCCGCGTCGTCGGAAGCCGTCTCCGCATCCAATCCCGGCGGCAGATAAAGCACCTCGCCGAGGAACAGGCCGTCCGTCTCCGATGCGGCCCGGCGATAGGCACCGACGAGGCCGGGCGAGGCAATGCAGTCCACGTCGAGGAAAACCAGCAGGTCTCCGGTTGCGGCCTCGGCCGCGCGGTTGCGGGCGGCGGCGAGCGGCATCGGCTCCCCGGCCACGAAGATATGACGGACGGGACAGCCCGGATCGGGCAAGTCCGGCACCGGCTCTGGCTGCATCCAGGCGATTACCAGTTCATGCGGCCGCAGGGACTGCCGGGCCAAACCACGCATCAGATTGCGCAGGCGGTCGGCCCGGCCGCGCACGAGCGTGAGCACGCTCGCGGAAGGCCCGTCCGAAGGCTCAGCCCGCATCGACCAGCATCCTGCGGAAATGGCCGACGCCTTCGATGATGCCACGGGCGTGCGAGGTCCGGGCGACGTAGGAATGCTTCAGGGCCGCATGGCTCGCCAGGTCGTCGGAATAATTGGCGACGATGATGGCCTGCGCCTCGGCGCGCAGCATCTCCACGTCGTTTCCGGAATCGCCCGCCACGAACACGGCTCTCTCCGGCAAGCCGTAGAGGGCGCGGACATGGCGCACCGCGGTGCCCTTCGATGCCGCCACCGGCAGGACGTCGAGGTAGCGTCCGTGGCTGTGGATCACGTTGGCGAGGAGGTCCGCTTGCGCGAGGCGGTTTCGTACCGCCTCAGCCGCCGCGGCATCCCCGAAATAGCTCAGCTTGTGCCCGCGCTGCTCCAGCCCCCCCTGGGGCACGAGCCCATCGAGACTGCCGAGCACCGCCTGCATGCCGGCACGGTCCCACCCGGTCAAGACGGCGTCGCGCCAAGCCAGATCGGCCGTGTAGGTCACGCCGTTGGGATCGAGATGGTAGATCTCCGATCCCACCGAAGTGATCATCACCTGCGGGCGCGGACTGGCCTGCTGCTCGAGGATCGCCATGGCGCTGTGAAAGGAGCGACCGGTGGCGACACCGAAGGCCAAACCTGCCTGCCAGCTGCGCCAGCGCCGGAAGATTCCGAGCGCCGCCTCGCAACCCACCAGCGTGTTGTCGATATCGCAGATCAGCAATTGCCGTGGCTCCGCCATGGGCGGCTCGGGTGCCAGGAGCGCCCGCAGTAGGTCGTGGTAGCGCGCCGCATGCTGATCCCAGTCATAGGCAGCGGCCGCGCACGCGCCTCCCGCTACACACCGCGCGTAGAGGTCGGGCTCGCCGAGGATGCGCAGGCACGCGGCCGCGATCGCGTCGGGCGCGCGCGGATCGACGAGGAGACCGTTGCCGCAGGTCTCGACGATGTCGTTCGGGCCGCCGCTATCGGTGGCGACCAGCGGCAACCCTGACGCCGAGGCTTCCAGCAATGTCAGACCGAACGGCTCGTTGAGGGCGGGGTTCACGAACAGGCCGCCGCGCACGCGGGCATAGGCGTAGATTGCCGGCACATCCTCCGGGTCGTGGGTCTTCGGATAGGCGACGCGTCCGTAGAGATCGTAGCGGTCGATCAGCACCAGGATCTCACGCAGAGTGGCGGCCATGTCGCCGTCGAGCGCATCGATGTCCTCGCGCGTGCCGGCCATGAGGACGAGGTTGGCGCGGGACTGCAGGGCCGGGCTTTCGCCATAGGCCCGCAGCAGAGCCGCCAGATTCTTGCGCGCCACCGGCCGGGCGAGGGCAAGCAAGGCGGGCTTGCCCGGATCCTGCAGAAAGCGGTCGATGGTGTCATCGACCCGCGAAAGGGGCTCGGCAGACGCGAACCGTGCGAGATCGCTGCCCGGTGGTAGGACCCGGATGCGTCCGGGATCGTAGGCGACGTATCCGGCATATTGCACTTCCGCCTCGTCGCGGGACGAGGCAATGACGAGACTGGCGCTAGCCAGCGCCCCCTCTTCCGCAGCGATGCGGTGGGCGAGATCGGCGGAGGTCTCCGCTCCTACACCCAACATCGATGCCTTGACCCGCCCGAGCGAATGGGCGGTGAACACGAAGGGTATCCCGAGTTCATCCGTCACGAGCCTCGCGACCGAGGCGGCATCGGCGTAATGGGCATGGATCATGTCCGGCGCCCGAGGCTGCCGTGCGATCCAGTCCATGAGGCTCCGGGCGAAGCTCGCCACCTCCTCGTGCATCTCCTCCTTGGCGCGATAGACGGGGGACGCGCTCGCGAGCCGCACGAGCTCGACCTTGTCGGAGATCCGCTCTTCGGGCACGGCGTAATCCGGGCCATGCGTGCCGTCGAACAGACGTGTCGCCATGACGATCCGGTCGATGCCGGCATCCTGTGACGAGGCGGCTACGAGATCGAGCAGGTAGCGGATATGGCCGCCGGTATCGGCGGTGAGCCCAAACACCACTCCGCCGCCGCGCAGGCAGCCCTGAAGGGCGATATGCAAGATAAACATCAGGCCGACAGCGTTGTAAGCGCGCTGAGACAAGCAAATTCTGTAGTTGAGGTCCGCTCCGTGATTCGCGTCGCCCAAGTCGCCCCGAACATTTTCCCTGTTCCTCCCGAGCATCACGGTGGCACGGAGCGGGTCATTCATGACCTCAGCACGGCACTACGAAACCTCAGCGTCGAAATAACGCTGTTCGCGCCGTCCGACAGTGCGACAGACTTACCACGCATCGGCGACCATCCCAGTCTGGCGGCCCTCGAAAGCCGGCACGGTCGCGTTGCACCCGGCGTCCCTGCGGCGCTCGATGCGCTGCAATTGGAGGCGCTGCGGCTGAGGATGGACGAGTTCGACATCATCCATTGCCACGGCGAGTTCGCACATGCGGCGCTCCTCGGAGCCCGCCGGCGGCACAGCCTGACCACGATCCACTGGCGGGTGGACGAGCTCGACCGGGCGCTGTTCTTCGCGGGGTTTCCCGACCTGCCGGTCGCGGCGATCTCGGCGGCGCAGGAGGCCGGCATCCCGGCCTCGAACCGCGCCGGGATCGTCCATCACGGCATCGCGCGGGACCGCTACGGCTTGCAGACGCAGCCCGGCGACCATGTCGCCTTCGTGGGTCGGATGACCGACCAGAAGCGGCCGGACACCGCCATCCGTGTCGCGCGCGCCGCCGGCCTGCCGATCCGGCTCGGCGGCACGATCGACGTCGGGAACCCCGACTATTTCGAACGCCACGTGCGCCCGCTTCTCGGCGAGGACGCGACCTATCTCGGTCCCGTGGACGATTCCCGGAAGGCGGATCACCTGGGAAGCGCGCGGGCTCTGCTCTTCCCCATCGACTGGCCCGAGCCCTTCGGCCTCGTGATGATCGAGGCGATGGCCTGTGGCACGCCAGTGATCGCCTGGAACCGCGGCTCGGTGCCGGAGATCGTCGAGGACGGCGTGACCGGCTTCGTCGTCTCCTCCGAGGCCGAGGCGGTGGAGGCCCTGGGCCGGATAGACCAGCTCGACCGCACCCTCATCCGTCGCCGCTTCGAGGCGCGCTTCACCGCCGAGCGCATGGCGGCCGATTACCTCGCCATCTATCGCCGACTGCTTGCTGCCTGATGCGCGTCGCGCTCCTCACATGGGATTATCCGCCGGCACCGAGCGGCCTCTCGACCGCCGCCCGGGAGATCGCCGAAAGCCTCGCCGAGGCCGGCGTCGACGTCACGGTCTTCACCCTCGACCGCGTCGGCCGCGAACGGGTCGAGGGCGTGACGGTTGCGGGGATTGGCCTGCCGCCGGACGGCGGGCTGGCCCGCCTGCGCCGCTGGGGTTCGGCCGGGCACCTCGCCGCACCGCTGGCCTTCCGCCATGCCATCCTCGCCGACCATGCCCGAGCTCCCTTCGACGTCGTGGAGGCAACGAACTGGTACGCCCCCGCCGCGCTGCTGACCGGCCGCCGAGACCTGCCGCTGGTCACGCGTAGCTCGACGCCCGCCGCTTTCTCGCGCCCACCCGCCGGCTCGTTGCGCGATGACCTGGACGGAAGAGCCGCCGATGCCCTGGAACGCCGCCAGGCACGCGGCAGCGCCGGGTTGATCGCCAACACCGTCGAGCACGGGGCCGTGATCGCCCGAGCCTACGGCCTGTCCGGCCGACAACCGGAGGCAGTGATCGGCCTCAGCCTGCCGCCGGAGATCGCGGCAGCGGCGCGCGGCGCGTTGTATCCGGAGGATGAAGGGCCGGTACGCCTGCTCTTCGTCGGCCGGGCAGAAGCACGAAAAGGCTTCGACGCGCTTCTCGCTGCGGTTGCGATCCTGGCCGAGGAAGCGAGGCGCGGCGGCGTGCCCGCCTTCGTGCTCGATCTCGTCGGCGTGCCGGCAACGGATCTCCCGGCCGACATTCCTGAAGCGGCGCGGGCCTGCATTCGCGCACGCGGCCGGATGCCCGCGGAAGACCTCGCCGACGCCTATGCCAAGGCGCACGCAGTGCTCGCCCCCTCTCGCTACGAGAGCTTCGGCCTCGTCTATCAGGAGGCCCTCGCCTATGGCCGGCCGGTGGTGGCCTGTGCGCAGGACGCGAGCGCGCGCAGGTTCGTAGGCGGGCCCGGCGCCGGGCCGCTGGCCAAGGAGGCTACCGGCCCGGCCCTGGCCGATGCCCTTCGTCCGCTGCTGGCCGATCCGGCTCTGCGCCGCACTTATCGGACCAACGCACTGGCGGCGGCTGGCCGCTTCAGCCGGGAGGTGCTCGCCAGAGAGACCCTCGACCTCTATGCTCGGGCTATCGCGGCGGCCCAGGCCCACGGGTCAGCGCGGCCTCACTCCCGGTAGGGCTGCAGCAGCGAGGCCTCCTCCTCGGGACGTCCGCGTCCCGGGTCCAGGCTCTCGTAGCGCCGTGAGCGAGCCAGGACATGGCCCCGGCTCAGACGGTGCTCGATCGCCCCGTGCAGGGCGATGAAGCTGCGTGGCCAGCCGCCGTCGAGGACCGGCCGCTCATGCACGCGCCCAGCATAGCGCACGGACTTGCGATTGAGCCGATACTGCACGTCCGGGTAGACGTCCGAGAGGATGCCGTCGACACGGTTCCGGCGCGCCAAGCCGACGCAGAGGACAACGTCCGCCTCCGCCATGGCAGCCAGCGCCGGAAGGAGCTGGCCGGAATCGGCAGTGAGGCTCTCGTCGGCATCGAGCTGTAGCATCCAGGGATTGCGGGCGAGATCCTGAAGGACGTTGCGCTGCGTACTGAAATCACCGTCCATGGGCCGGGCGCCCACCCGCACGGCACTCGGTGGAAATCCGGCCGTGGGCACGGCTCGCGGCGGATGCGCCGGCGCGTCGAGCAGGATTACGACATCGTCGGTCCAGCCCGCATGGCTCGCCACGTTAGCCAGGACGGCGTCGAGCTCTGCCGGCCGGCAGAGCATGCCCAGGGAGACCGGCACTCCCGCCGCCCCGTCTAGGGCGTAGAGGTCCGCCCGCGCGGCACGGTCGCCATGCGGATGTCGAAGGTCGGTCCGCCCCTCGTCGTCGAGCGCACGAACGCCGAGGCCGAAGCCGGTCGCGGCACTGCGCAGGGTGTAGAGATCCAACCCGTAGCCGCCCTCCGGGTCGGGAAGGAAAATCGGGCCCGAAAGGCGCTCGGCGAGATCCGCGCGGCATCGCTCAGGGTCTGCATCCGCCGCCAGCAGGAGGCCGCAGGACGCGCAGGCGAGCGGAAAGGCGCGGCGGCGTCCACCCGGATAGATGAGGTGCCGGTCGGTCGGCTGCAGCATGGCGGCGCCACAGACAAAGCATCGACGCATCATCGGTCCCCCTCCCCGCTCGCACCTTGCCGCGCGGGTCCGACGCCATACCTCCGCTGTTCCTCGTACCCCTGCCGCAAGTGAACACCCAGGTCGACTCCCCCCTCTCCCACGACGTGCTGCGGTTACCGGATTCGCCGCTCGCCATCGTCGGCAACGCGCCGGGGATCGAGGCCGCCGCCGCCATCGACGCCGCCGCCTCTGTCGTGCGCTTCAACAACGCGGCGGGTTTCGGCGGGAGCACCGGCTCCCGGGTCACGCACCTCGCCCTGGTCAATCGCGGCGGACAGATGCGCGAATGGCTGGCCGACCCGGGCTTCCTCGATCGCCCCGTCGTCCGGCGGGCAGATGCGTTCATCCTGCCATTCCCGATGCTCGCCGCAGAGGAGAACCAGCCTGAACAGATGTGCTGGACCCGCGAGGTGCTGGCCTTGCTGGCTCCCCTCGGCAAACCGGTCCACGTGCTGTCCGACGATCTGCACCGCGAGGGGCGGCGTCGCCTCGCGCCTGGCACCACGGGACGGCCGAACCCCAGCACCGGATTCCTCGTGACGCTGGCGCTCCTCCTCGGCCGGCGACCACAATCCGAGCCGATCGATGCCTATGGCTTCGGCTTTGCCGGCTGGCCCGGCCATCCCTGGGCCGCCGAGCGCGCGTGGTTCGCAGAGGCCGAGGCGGCCGGGCGGCTTCGACTGCACACCTCCACGTGAACCGCCCATCCCTGGGCCGGGCTCCTCACAAGACCGAGTTTCCCACATGACCACGCTGATCACCGTCCTGAAGGGCGGCGGCCGTTACGACGCGAGCTGGGTCGAGCGCCTCGCTCGCGGCGTGCGCCGCCACGCCCCGGCCTTCGACACGATACTCTGTCTCACGGACCTTCCCCTCAACGTAACCGGCGTGGAGCGCGTGGGGCTTAGGCACGATTGGCCGGCATGGTGGGCAAAGATGGAGGCGTTTCGTCCCGGCCTGACGCGGGGAACGTCGGTGCTGTGCGATCTCGACACCGTCTTCACCGGGCCGGCCGACGCCCTCGCCTCGCCGGGATTGGCCGCGATGGAGGATTATTTCCACAAGGGCCGTCTCTCCAGCGCCCTGATGCGCTGGGAGGGCGGCGAACTGGACTTCCTCTCCACCGCCTTTACGGCGGACCCTGCGCGCTGGATGGAGGCGGGGTCATGCGGACCGGTCCCGAACGCCGTGCACGGCGATCAGGTCGTCATCGACCACCTGCTACGACGGGAAGGCGTGCGCCCGGACTATATCCAGCGCCTTCACCCGAACCTGCTCGATTTCTACGACCCGCGCCGGGCCGATCACGGTCCGGTGGTGATCTTCATCGGTGATGCGAAGCCGGACAATGCGGCCGGCCCGGTCCGCGCGGCATGGGAACGGCCTTGACCCGTCTCATGCCACCGGTCCGGTTCCCGCTCATGAAGGGCTGATCGCCCCGCGATTGGAAGGCGTCCTCCACCGGGACGAGTTCGCATTCCGTCCCTCACCCTGCTTGGCCACTGTTCGACAGGGTGCCGACCCTTTCCGCCGCGAAGCGCTCGCGGAGCCACGCCGCAGCGGGGCCGCAGGGGCGCTGCTTGTGCCAGACCAGTTCCAGGGCGATCGGCCAATCGCCCTTGTCGAATTGTAGGTCCGGCGTGACGAGGTACGGCGCGGTCTGAGACGCCGCGATGACGTGGTCGGTGACGAAAGCCCAGCCGATCCCGTGTTTCACCAATTCGAGGATCACCCAGTGGCTCTCCACCCACCAGACCTCGGCGGCCACCCGCAGGCGGCGCTTTTCCGGCCCGTCGCTGCGCGCGGCGACGAGGATCTGGCGGTGGCGCTTCAGTTCCTCCCACTCCACGCGTGCTTTTGCCAAAGGATGATCGCATCCGCAGACGAGCTTGAGCGGTACCCAGCCGATGGTCTGGAAGCCCAGTTCCGTGGGTAGGACCTCCTGGCGCCACATCACACCGAGATCGGCGGCTCCGGATTGAACCATGCGGCTGACATCCTCCATCAGCGGGAAGAGCAGTTCCAGTTCCACGAAGGGGAAATGCCACGCGAAATCGGCGAAGAGGGCGCCGAGCGCATGTTCGGGGTAGAGTTCGTCGATGGCGACCACCAGCCGGTTCTCCACCCGCCGCTCCAGGCTGCTCGCCACGCCGATGAGATGCTCCCGCCTGTCGAGCACCACGCGCGCTTCGAGCAGCAGCCGCTCTCCCGCCGGTGTGAGCACCGGGTTCCTGCCCGCCCGGCTGAATAACGCCACGCCCAGATCCGTCTCCAGGTTCGCCACCTGGGTGCTGATGGCCGACTGCGCCTTGCGCAATGTCCGGGCTGCGCCGGAGAAGGACCCGGCCTCGGCCGCTGCCACGAAGGCCTGAAGCTGGTCGAGTGAGACGGCCATCTATCTGAATCCGAGATACATACCAACTTGATACTCTGGGTATCGCAGATAGGAAGCGGTCAACCAACGAGATTGTTCAAGGTATGACCATGCGCAGCACACGCGACCGTATCCGCCACGCCCTCCTGTTCGAGATGTTCGGGCTCGCGCTGATCATCCCGTTCGGCACCGTGCTGTTCGGATTGCACGCCTCCGATATGGGCATGATCGGCGTGGGCAGCGCCGTGATCGCAACGGCCTGGAACTACGTCTACAATCTCGGTTTCGATCGAGCCATGCAACGGCTCGCCGGTCACACGCGAAAGAGCCTCCCCCTGCGAGTGGGGCACGCCGTTTTGTTCGAGGCAGGTCTGCTCATGATCCTGCTGCCGCCGATCGCCTGGTATCTCGGGATCGGCCTCGCGCAAGCCTTCTTCATGGATCTCGCGATAGCGGCTTTCTACGTGGTCTACGCCTTCCTCTTCAATCTCGGCTACGACCGGGCCTTCCCATTGCGGAGCTGGAGCGAGAACGCGGCGGAGCCGTGCCGCTGAGCGGCGCCCGTCGCCTGCAGCAGAGGCCCAGGCTTCGAAAGTGCACCCTGGGGGCGGATCGGCGACGATCCCCCCTGCTTTCAGACGGATTCCGCGCTCCTGACGGGCCGTTGCTGACGCGAAACGAAATTCGAGACGATGGCTGAAAATTCCGGAGTGCGAAGATAGCCGTAGGATTTATGGTGGTTCGGCTCCCCGCCGGGACGCCGGTACGCATTCATGACTCTCCGGTCGTCGATGCGGATGCCGGTCTCGTTTGGCGGGTAGTCCGTCGCCAGATCACCCATGATGGCGACGACGTCTTCTCCATCGGCGAGGTTCGTCCAAGCCGCGACGTTGTTCGGCACGCGTAATGTGTCGTGCTCGGCCTCGAATTTGAGTTTCACCTTCGCCAGGCCCAATGGCGACGCCGCCGTGACGAGATGATCGATCCTCAATGAGGGTTCGTCCCGTTCCAGCATCCGCAAGACGTCGTAGGCGATGACCGACCCCATCGAATGGGCGACAAGAAGGATGCGATGGGCGCTGAACGCCTTCAGGCGTTCGATCAGCCGCGTGCGAACCCGACGGGCGAAGTTCTGTTCGGCGTGATAGTGCCACAGGTCGTCGAAGCGATGTTCGAGAATGACATCGTCGACGAGAGTCACGCCGGTCGCCTCCTCGACGGCGTCGATCCCAGCATAGACCGGCGCCAGCATGGCGTTGGTGGTGAGCGTCGGCGCGGTCTCCCCGCGTGGCAGAGGTCCCGTCCCCTCGTAAGGCCGGTATGGCTCGCGGTTGCCATCCCCGGACAGCGGCGCGTCGTAGCGAAGATCGGCCCAGTAGACGAAGTCGAACGCGAAGTGGGGATCGGCGATGCCTTCGTTGCGAACGAGGCCCTCGTCGATGGCCGCCTTCCACCAGCGCGTTTTCTCATCTGCGGGTGGTTTGTTCGCGAGACCGTGGATGCCGATAACGACGCAATCGCGCTCCATAGGTCCGGTGGGTTCCTCTCGATGAAGGCGCGCGCTTCACCACGCCCGCCTTTGTCAGGTCGGTCCATGAACGCGAATCCCCGGATTTCGATGCATGGCGAAGGGTGAAGTTGGCGACGCATGCCCATCGCCCATGCAGCCGTCGGTGCTTGCGTCAGGGCATGTCACGTCCGGGCATCGTCCTCCGGCGCGCGCAGGCGGTAGCCGATTCCGGTCTCGGTGAGGAGGATGCGCGGCCGCTCGGGATCGGCCTCAAGCTTGAGGCGCAGCTGGCGCATGTAGACCCGCAGGTATTGCGGGTCCGACGAGGTCGAGACCTCCTTCATGAGTTGGGCGTGTGTGAGCGCCTTGCCGGCATGCTGGATCAGCACGCGCAGGAAATCGTACTCGCGCGGGGTGAGCTTCACTTCCGCTCCGCGCACCCGGACGATGCGGCGCACGAGATCGACGCTAAGGCCATCGACCTCGAACAGGGCGCGCTCGCCCTGGACGGCGAGCTGATGCCGCAGGGCCGCGCGTATGCGGGCGAGGAGTTCGCCCATGCCGAAGGGTTTCGTCACATAGTCGTCGGCCCCGAGATCGAGGGCTTCGACCTTGCCCGGCTCGTCGTCGCGGCTCGACAGGACGACCACCGGTAGGTCGCGATGGTCCTCACGGATGCGGCGCAAGAGGTCGTGCCCCCGCATGTCCGGCAGCCCGACGTCGAGGATGATGAGGTCGATCGCCTCCTTGGCCAGGAGGTCGAGGGCGATGCGGGCGTTCGGCGCCTCCAAGATCGCGTAGCCCTGGGTCGCGAGCCCCATGCGCAGCAATTTGCGGATCGGCGGTTCGTCGTCGATGACGAGGATGTTCAGGCTCATGCGGCGAGATCCGCCCGGCTGTGTCCGGGCACCGGCAGGACGATGGTAAAGATCGCGCCGAGGCGGTCACGGCGGTTTCCCGCCGTCATTGCGCCACCCATGGCCTCGACGAAACCGCGTGCGATGGCGAGGCCGAGCCCCGTTCCCGCCCTTACGCTGTCGCCTTTGCGGACGCGATAGAACTTGTCGAACACACGCTCGACATCGGCCTCAGGCAGGCCGTCGCCCTCGTCGAGCACCGCGAGGTGGACCCGCCCACCCTCGGCCGAGCCCCGGACGGTGACGGTGGACTCCTCCGGGGCATATTTGGCGGCGTTGTCGAGGAGGTTGACCAGCACCTGCTCGAACAGGACGGGGTCGAGGCGCAGGGCCGGCAAACCCGCCGGCAGATCCAGCACGACACGGTGTCCTGCCAGAATGGGCCCGAGGCGACGCAGGGCCGTGTCCACGATCTCGGCGACATCCTGAAGGGTGAGGTTGGCCGCGACCGCTCCCGCCTCGAGCCGTGTCATGTCGAGGAGGTTGACGATGAAGCGGTTCAGACGCTCCGATTCCACGATGACGGTCGTGAGCAGGTCGGCCTTGGCCTCGTGGGCCAAAGCCCCATCGAGGTCGCGCAGGGTCGTGGCCGCCCCCAGCACCGAAGCGAGCGGCGTGCGCAGATCGTGCGAGATCGAGGTGAGCAGTGCCTGGCGCAGGCGGTCGGTCTCGGCGGCGCGCTCGGCGCGGTCGAGATCCTCCACGAGGCGGACGCGCTCGATGGCGAGCGCCGCCATATCGGCCAGGGTGTCGAACAGGCGTCGTTCCTCCGGGGTGAGGATGGGGCCGATGCGATCCGCATCGAGGCCGATCACGCCGACGATGCCGCGCCCCGTGCGCATCGGCAGGAAGAGCCGCCTGGCGCCCGGCAGGGTGTCGGCGCCGCGTCCCGCCGGCCTTTCGTTGTCGAAGGCCCATTTCGCCGCGCCGAAATCGGCCGCATCCAGCCTGTCCTCGGGTGGGAAGCCGGCGCGCACCGAGACGACGTCGTTCTCGGGCAACAGGAGCACGACGCGGACCTTGAGCATGGCGGCGATCTGGGCCGAGGTGGCCCAGAGCACGTCGTCGAGGGTTCCGCAGCCGGCGAGCTTGCGGCTGAAACCGTAGAGTCGCTCCGTTGCACGGGCACGCCCTTGCGAGACCCTGGCCTCCCGGCGGGTCTGCGAGGCGAGGTTCGAGACCACCACGGCCACCACCGTAAAGAGCAGGAACGCGGCGACGTTGGTCGGGTCGGCGATGGTGAGTGTGTAGACCGGCGGGAGAAAGAAGAAGTTGTAGGCGAGCGAGGCGGCCAGCACCGCGGCCAGCGACGGCCCCAGCCCGAGGCGCACCGCCACCGCCACCACCGCGGTCAGCAGGATGAGGTCGGCATTCTCGACGCCGAGATAGGGTTGCAAAACGAGCGCGAGTCCGAGCCCTAAAGCCGTGGCGGTCAGGGCGAGGACATAGTGACCGGGACTGAAGGCACGCACGGCCGGGGCCGTCGCCACCGTCTTCGGCGGAACCGGACCCGCCTCGATCGCCTCGCCGGCGATGACGTGGATACTGATCGTGCCGGAGCGCCGGACGATATCGTGCACCACTGAGCCGTGGAACAGCTCGAACAAGGGCGAGCGGTCGGCCTTGCCGAGAATGATGTGGTTGACGTTCGCCGAGCGGGCATAGGCGAGGATGTCGTCGGCGACACGACGGCCACCCGGGATCGTCACGGCATCGCCGCCGAGGCGGTCGGCGAGGCGCAGGGTGTCGGCGATGCGGTCGCGCGCGGCCTCGTCGAGGGAGAGGGTTCGAGGGCCCTCGACCGTGATGGCGGTCCAGGGCGCGTGCAGCCGGTCCGCGAGACGTTTGGCGTGGCGCACGAGGCCGGCCGAGCGCGGATCCTCACTGATGCAGACGAGGACCCGTTCGCCCGCGCCCCACGGACCCGCGATGGCATTGGCCCGCATGTGGCTGAGAAGTTCGTCATCGACCCGGTCTGCGGTGCGGCGGAGCGCGAGTTCCCGCAGGGCCGTGAGATTGCCCCGGGAAAAGTAGTGTTTCAGCGCGCGCTCGGCGTTGCCCTTCACATAGACCTTGCCGTCGCGCAGACGCTGGATCAGGTCGTCGGGGCTGAGATCGACAACCTCGATGTCGTCGGCCCGGTCCAAGACACCGTCCGGCACGGTTTCCCGCACGCGGATGCGGGTGATCTGGGCGACGACGTCGTTGAGGCTCTCGACATGCTGGATGTTAAGAGTGGTGTAGACGTCGATGCCGGCGTCGAGGAGTTCCTCGACGTCCTGGTAGCGCTTGGGATGGCGCGAGCCGGGCGCGTTGGTGTGGGCGAGCTCGTCCACGAGGGCCAGGGCGGGCCGACGCAGGAGCAAGGCGTCGAGGTCCATCTCATCCAGCATCGTGCCGTGATACGCGATGGAATGCCGGGCCATCACCTCGAAGCCCTCGACGAGAGTCTCGGTCTCGGACCGGCCATGTGTCTCGACCACGCCAACGACGACGTCCGTCCCGGCCTTGAGCCGAGCACGTCCGACGGTCAGCATCTCGTAGGTCTTGCCGACGCCAGGAGCCGCCCCGAGGAACACCTTGAGGCGGCCGCGATGTCCCTCTTCCCGGCGGACGGCCTCGAGCAGCGCTTCGGGCGAGGGACGGTCCGGATCGCGATGAGGCTTCAGCATGGGCGGCCCGACATGCGGAAAGAATGACGCGGCAAGATTATCTTGGCTTCAGATCGTCCAGGGCGAGGTTGAGGGCAAGGACGTTCACGCGCGGCTCGCCGAGGATGCCGACGAGCCGGCCCTGGATCTGAGCCTCCACGAGGGAGCGCACCCTGTCCTCCGACAGTCTGCGCTCCCTGGCGACGCGGGGAACCTGAAACTGGGCCGCGTCCGGCGAGATGTCCGGATCGAGGCCCGAACCGCTCGTAGTGACAAGGTCGACCGGTACGGGCCGGCCGGGATTCTCGGCCTTCAGAGCGTCGAGGTCACCCTTGACCCGTTCCGCCAGGACGGCGCTCGTCGGACCGAGGTTCGAGCCCGAGGAATTCGCGGCATTGTAGGGCGACGGGACAGTCTTGGTGGAATCGGCCGGGTCGGCGGCACTCGTCGCCGAGGGCCGACCGTGAAAATACCCGGCACCAGTGAAGGACTGTCCGATCAGGCTGGAGCCGACGATCCTGCCGTCGCGCTCGATCAGGCTGCCGGCGGCCTTGGCCGGGAAGATCGCCCCCGCGAGGCCGGTCATCGCGAGGGGATAGGCGAGCCCCGTAAGTGCCGTCAGGGCGATCAGCAGGATGAAAGCGGGGCGAAGCTGGGTCAACATGGACGTATGCCTGTCGTGAGTTGGCGTGACGGCTCGGACGAGGTGGGCGAAATCAGACGAGGTGAAGCGCGGTGATGGCGAGATCGATGGCCTTGATGCCGATGAACGGCACCAGGATACCGCCGAGGCCGTAGATCAGGAGGTTGCGCCGCAGAAGCGCGCCGGCCCCCACCGCCCGGTAGGACACGCCGCGCAGCGCCAACGGGATCAGCACGACGATGATGAGCGCATTGAAGATGATCGCCGACAGGATCGCGCTCTCGGGCGAGGCCAGCCGCATGATGTTGAGCGCCCCAAGCTGCGGGTAGAGCACGAGGAACATCGCCGGGATGATGGCGAAGTACTTGGCGACGTCATTGGCGATGGAGAACGTGGTCAGCGCGCCCCGCGTCATCAGCAGTTGCTTGCCGATGCCGACGATCTCGATGAGCTTGGTCGGATCCGAATCGAGGTCGACCATGTTGCCGGCTTCGCGGGCCGCCACCGTGCCGGTATTCATGGCCACGCCGACATCGGCCTGGGCAAGCGCCGGGGCGTCGTTGGTGCCGTCGCCGCACATGGCCACGAGCTTGCCCTGGGACTGTTCCATGCGGATCAGGGCCAGCTTGTCCTCTGGCGTGGCCTGGGCCAGGAAATCGTCCACGCCGGCCTCGGCCGCGATGGCCGCCGCCGTCATTGGGTTGTCGCCGGTGATCATCACCGTTCGGATGCCCATCTGGCGCAACTCGGCGAAGCGCTCGCGAATGCCGCCCTTCACGATGTCCTTCAGGTAGACGACGCCGAGCAGTTGCCCGTCGCGTGCCACAGCGAGCGGTGTCCCGCCGGCCTTCGCGACGTCGTCGGCAATGGCCTGGATCTCACGCACGATGTCGGTGGCGGGTCCGGGGGCGTAGGCCAGGGCGGCGTTCGATCTGCGCGCGGCTACGGGCTGAGGGCTCACCGAGGCGATGATCGACTCCACCGCGCCCTTGCGGATCGAGGAACCGTCGACATCGACGCCGCTCATTCGCGTTTGAGCGGTGAAGGGCACGAAGGTGGCGTTCAGGCTTCCCATGTCGCGGGCGCGGATGCCGTACTTGTCCTTGGCCAGCACCACGATGGAACGACCCTCGGGCGTCTCGTCCGCCAGCGAAGCGAGCTGGGCGGCGTCGGCCAGTTCCTGCTCGGAGACACCGCGCACGGGTCGGAACTCGGTGGCTTGCCGGTTGCCCAGAGTGATGGTCCCGGTCTTGTCGAGGAGCAGGGTATCGACGTCGCCGGCCGCCTCCACGGCGCGGCCCGACATGGCGAGGACGTTGAACCGGACCAGCCGGTCCATCCCGGCGATGCCGATGGCCGAGAGGAGCGCGCCGATCGTCGTCGGGATCAGCGTGACGAACAGCGCGACGAGAACGATGACCGGGATCGCGCCGCCGGCATAACTCGCGAAACTCGGGATGCTCGCCACCGCGAACAGGAAGATGAGGGTCAAGCCGGCAAGCAGGATGTTGAGCGCGATCTCGTTGGGCGTCTTCTGTCGCGAGGCGCCCTCCACCAGGGCGATCATGCGATCGACGAAGGTCGAGCCGGCGGCGGCGGTGATGCGCACGCGGATCTCATCGGAAAGCACCTGAGTGCCGCCGGTGACGGCCGAGCGGTCGCCGCCGGATTCGCGGATGACCGGGGCGGATTCGCCGGTGATGGCGGCCTCGTTGACGGAGGCGACGCCGGCTATGACCTCGCCATCGGATGGGATCAGATCCCCCGCCTCCACCAGCACCACATCACCGACCTTGAGTGACGTGCCCGGAACGGTCTCGACCTCGCGGCCGGAGCCGGTGAGGCGCTTGGCCGTCATCTCGGTCCGGGTGCGGCGCAAGCTGTCCGCCTGCGCTTTACCACGCCCCTCCGCGAGGGCTTCGGCGAAATTGGCGAAGATCAGGGTGAACCAGAGCCACAGGATGATCTGACCGGAAAAGGCGAGGTTGGCCCCGCTGGTGAGAACGTCGCGAGCGAAGAGGATCGTGGTCAGGGCAGCCACGACCTCGACCACGAACATGACCGGGTTGCGGATCATCCTGCGGGGATCGAGCTTGGTCAGGGCGCCAAGGAGTGCCGGCCCGACGAGGGAGGCGCTGAACAGGCTGGAGGAGTTTGGGCGGGCCATTGCGGTTGTCCGATAGGGAGGCATTTGGGGGCGGCGCCGTCGAGCGGAGCTCAGGGTGCCAGCGCGCGGGTCAGCAGGTCGGCTCCTGCCATGATGCAGAGGGCGCCGAGGAGGATCAGGCCGAGCATGCCGAGGATCACATCCGAAATGCGGAGGTCGTGGCGGTCTCGTTGAACCCGGCTCCAAGTCGGGGGACGGGGTCGGTGCAGGGCGAGCGCCCGGCGGACGACGGATCGTTTCGGCGCGGAGTGGGTAAGCGACAAGCGATGCATCTCAGCCCCCCGCCGGAAATGTCTGCCCGAGGCCGCCGGCGAGGTGCTCCACCACCGGTCCGAGGGCGAGCGCCGGGAAGAAGGTCAGTCCACCGACGATGAGGATCACCCCCACCAGCAGTCCGACGAACAGGCCGCCATGGGTCGGGAAGGTCCCGGCCGAGGCCGGCACGGTCTTCTTGGCCGCCAGCGATCCCGCGATGGCCAGCGCCGGGATGATGACGAAGAAGCGACCGAACAGCATGCCGAGGCCGAGGGTGGTGTTATAGAAGGTCGTGTTGGCCGTGAGCCCACCGAAAGCGGAGCCATTATTGGCCGCCGCCGAGGTGAAGGCGTAGAGGATCTCCGAAAAGCCGTGCGGTCCGGCATTGGCGGGCCCCGCGAGGCCGGCCGCGACGACGGTGGCCAGCGCCGTGAAGCCCAGCATCATCAGGGGCAGGCACAGGATGGCGAGCATCGCCATCTTGACCTCGCGGCCCTCGATCTTCTTGCCGAGATATTCCGGCGTACGGCCCACCATGAGACCGGCCACGAAGATCGTCACGATGACGAAGACCAGGATGCCGTAGAGACCCGCGCCGACGCCACCGACGATGATCTCGCCGAGTTCCATGTTGATCAGTGGGATCATGCCGCCGAGCGCCGTGAAGCTGTCATGCATCGCATTGACCGCGCCACAGGAGGCCGCCGTGGTGATGGCGGCGAATAGTGAAGAGCCGAGAATCCCGAAGCGGACCTCCTTGCCCTCCATGTTGCCCCCGGTGAGGCCGAGGCCGTTGAGGACGGGGCTGCCCGCGCTCTCGGCCCAGTAGACGATGGCGGTTCCAGCCAGGAACAGCGCGCCCATGGCGGCGAGGATGGCCCAACCCTGGCGCTCGTCGCCGACCATTCGCCCGAACACATTGGTCATCGCCGCACCGAGGGCGAAGATCGAGACCATCTGGACGAAGTTCGAGAGCGCGGTGGGGTTCTCGAAAGGATGCGCGGCGTTGGCGTTGAAGAAGCCGCCGCCATTGGTGCCCAGCATCTTGATGGCGACCTGGCTCGCCACGGGGCCGACCGCGAGGGTCTGCTTCGCGCCTTCCAGAGTGGTCGCCTCGACGGCGCCGGAGAGCGTCTGGGGAATGCCCTGCCAGACGTAGAACAGCGTCAGCACCATGCAGAGCGGGAGCAGCAGGTAGAGGGTCGTGCGGGTCAAATCGACCCAGAACGAGCCCACGGTTTTCGCCGAGGCCCGTGAAAAGCCACGCACGAGCGCGACGGCGAGCGCGATACCAGTGGCTGCCGAAAGGAAGTTCTGGTGCGTCAGGCCCAGCATCTGCGTGAGGTATGACAGCGTCGTCTCGCCACCATAGGATTGCCAGTTGGTGTTGGTGACGAAGCTCGTCGCGGTGTTGAAGGCGAGGTCCGGCGCGACGCCGGCTTGTCCGTCCGGGTTGAACGGCAGCAGCGCCTGGACGCGCAGCAGCGCGTAGAGGGTCAGGAAGCCGAGGACGTGAAAGGCGAGCATCGCCGACGCGTAGGCCAGCCAGTGTTGCTCCTGCTCGGCATCGATGCCGGCGACGCGGTAGAGTCCGCGCTCGACGGGTGAGAGCACGGGCGAGAGCAGCGTACACTCGCCCGTGAAGACACGGGACATGTAGCCGCCAAGCGGACGGGCAAGCGCGACGACGACCGCGCAGAACAGCGCGATCTGGAACCAGCCGTTGAGACTCATCGGGTAATTCCTTCAGAACCGCTCGGGGCGGACGAGGGCGTAGGTCAGGTATCCGAGCAGCCCCAGGGTCACGAGGGCGCCCAGCATCAGGTCGAGGGTCATGGCGGGGGCCTCAGAGGCGTTCGCAGAGGCCGGCATAGCCGGCGGCCAGGCCGAAGAAGCCGAGGCCCAGGGCAACGAAGGTGAGATCGAGCATGGAGCGTCCGTTTCGGTTCGGCGCGCCGGTGCCGTGACCGGACGCGCTCGCCCTCCGATGTGGCTCGGAACCGCATTAGGGTTCGAGAGGGACGCGAGGACGATCTTATAAGGATCGCATGAGGATTCGTGCCGTCTTGGATGTCGAGGGTGGTCCCGTGGCAGGACCAGTGCATGGTCGCCATCGGACGCCCGGCACTAAATCCGACGGGCTCCGGGCGATCCGTACCGGCATTTGCGGTCCCGCCGCCGCGCCGACTCATGCGAAGAGGTTGCGATCCAGGCGATTTTTGGTGAAGCTGATACCGCTCAATGCGTGGGAAAAACGCTCACATGTCTACCGAGGCCACCAAGGGACCTGCGTCTTACTTTCCATCCATCGAGAAGAAGTACGGACGCCCGATCGGTGACTGGCAGCGATTGGTGAGAGACCGACTTCCCGCCAAGCACATGGAACTGGTGTCGATGCTGAAGGAAGAGCACGGAATGGGTCACGGTCACGCCAACGCGATCGTCGCTCATGTGCTGTCCGCGCAGAACGCGTAGCCGACCCCGGCCGGCGCTGCGACGTGGCAGCACCGCCCTCATTCCGCGGGGTCGCGTGGTTCGGAATTCTTCCACCGCAACGTATCGACCAATGCCCGAAGCGCGGGCGAGATCTGGCGGTTGGGAAAGTAGAGATGACAGCCTGGAAATCGCGGGCACCAATCGTCCAGCACCTGGATCAACCGGCCGGCCGCCACATCCTCTACGACATCCGTCTCCAGCATGTAGCCGAGGCCAGCGCCCGCACGTATCGCCGAGGCTGCCAGCGCGCCATCATTGACGATAAACTGGCCGCCTGGGCGCACTCGTAAGTCGCGTCGGTCCCGAGCGAACTCCCATGGCAGGAGACCGCCTCCGCCAATCAGACGGTAGCTGACGCAATTGTGGTGCTCCAGATCGGCCGGGGTCTCGGGCCGAGGATGGCGTGCGAAGTAATCCGGCGTGCCGACGACCACCGTGCGGAGATCGGGGCCGACGCGCACCGCCACCATGTCGCCTTCCACGGCTTCGCCGAAGCGGATCCCTGCGTCGAAGCCGGCAGCGACCAGATCGGAGAGACGGTCGTCGACGAGAACCTCGACGGAGATCGCCGGATGGTCGAGGAGGAATTGGGGAAGCGACGGTTCGAGGATCGTGCGGGCGGCATAGGAAAACGTGGTGAGCCGGATGGTACCCGAGGGCTCGCTCCGCCAGTCGGCGAGCGCCGCGAGTCCCCGAGCGATCTCTTCCAGCGCCGGGTTGATCGTGCGCAAGAGCCGGTCGCCGGCTGGCGTCGGGGCCACACTCCGCGTCGTGCGGGCGAGGAGGCGAACACCGAGACGCGTCTCCAATCCACGAATCGCGTGGCTGAGGGCCGAGGGCGAAAGGCCGAGTTCGGCCGCCGCGCGGGTGAAGCTGCAGACGCGCGCCACGGCCGCGAAGGCCGCCAGATCGTCGAGATCGCCGCGCCGCATTGATGCATTCCGCTCACAAACCCATGCCGACCAGCGGAGCTAATCGCCGGGTTGCCACGACCCTATCCTCATCTCGGTGATTAGCGAGGTGCAACAATGGATCTGACGCATTATCGGACGCTCGGCCGCTCGGGCCTAGCCGTGAGCCCCCTGGCGCTGGGCACCATGACCTTCGGCACGGCACGCTGGGGCCTCGACGAAGACGGCAGCCGGGCGGTGTTCGATGCCTATGCCGCGCAAGGCGGCAACTTCGTCGACACAGCCGACATCTACGCAAGCGGCGCCAGCGAGACGATGCTCGGCCGCTTCGTCGCCGAGCGGGGCCTGCGCGACCAAATCGTTCTCTCCACCAAGTCGGGTTTCGCCGCTGGGAACGGACCGCATGCGGGTGGCTGCGGTGCCAAGCATGTCCACGCCGCAATCGACGGATCGCTTCGCCGCCTGGGAACGGATTATGTCGATCTGTACTGGCTGCACGTCTGGGACGGACTCACGCCGGCGGAGGAACTGCTCGAGACGATGGCCGGCCTCGTTCGGTCGGGCAAGATCCGCTACTGGGGCTTGTCGAATACACCTGCCTGGTACGCGGCCAAGCTCGCGACCCTCGCTTCCGTGCGTGGCCTGCCGGGACCGATCGGGTTGCAGTATTTCTACTCGCTCGTGAACCGGGAGGTCGAGGACGAGCACATCCCGCTCGGTGCCGAGTTCGGCATGGGGATGGTGCCCTGGTCTCCCCTCGCCTACGGGCTGCTTACGGGCAAGTACCAGCGTGCTTCCGTCGAGGCGGGCTCCCCGCGTGGCTCGGGGCTACCAACGGACACGGCCAAGGCTGGGCAGGAGCGGACGGCCAAAGATAGACGTCTCGATGGCACCAACCCCTTCGGGGACAGCCTGTTCACGCCACGCAATTGGGACATCGTGGACGCGGTGCGCCAGATCGCTAGCGAGATCGGGCAGCCCCCGGCACGGATCGCCCTGGCATGGGTCGTAGGTCGGCCGGGCGTGGCCTCGACCCTGATGGGCGTGAGCCGGCAGGCGCAGGTGAAGGACAACGTAGCGGCCCTCGACCTTACTTTATCGCCTGAACATCGTGCCGCCCTCGACACTGTCAGCGCCTTCGCCGAACCACGCCTCATCTACGGCCTGTCCCGCCCCCCTTTGCAGCAGCAGGTCATCTTCGGTGGTAGCCGGGTCCACGCATCGACCGAAATGCTGCCCCTCTGAGCAGACCATACGAACCTGATCCGGCAGCGGATCCCGACTACTTGAGACCCTGTGGCATTGCCGGGCGTGATACAGACGGGTTGAGCCATGATCCGGCTTCACCACGTGACAGTCAAAAAACCCGCCACGGCGCGAACCGGGCGGGTCTGATGTCGGTATTATCGCGGATGGACGATCAGCAATCGTCGCCCTTCTTACCGACGGCCTGATTCTCGCCGGCATTGTTCATCGCGCCAACGGTGCCCGGGGCGGCAGGCTGCTGGCCACCTGCAAGATTCTTGCTGCCGGGCTCCTCATTTCCCTTGGTGCCGGAAGCGCCCGCACCCGGCTTATCGCCAAGGCCCTGGTTGGCACCGACATTGTTCATCGCACCGACAGTGCCTGGGGATGCAGGCTGCTCGCCGCCAGCGAGGTTCTTGCTGCCGGTATCGGACTTGGAGCTCTTATCGGTGGTTGAACCGGTATTGCATGGTGCTGCCAGAGTAGTCCCGGCCGTGAAAGCAAGAACCATTGCCGCGCCGGCGATCGCAGTAAACTTCATGGGGCGTCCCTCCAAGATCGGTGTCGGGAGGAATAATTCCGAGCCTCAATATTGGTTCCCGTCGAATGGGCCGCAGGTAATACCACTTGCCAATCCGCCTCCCAGTATCACCACCGAAGCAGGATGGAATTCATCACATCCGCAATCACCGAATCCGAGTGATCGAGAAGGCCGGAAAAAACCGGCTCCTCCGCCGCTCATAACTGTGACGGCTAATCTTATTCATAAGAACTTGCCGGCACCGATGATGTTGGCGTTTCCTTCAGAAATCTAACCGGTGGGCGATACAGGCTTGCGTTATCGACATCGTCCCGTCTGACGATCGCGTCCATCGAGACGTCGACGGTGTCATCCATGAAGGTACGTCCGGCCATGTCGAGGATATGCACGTGGTCGTGCTGGGCATTCTCGCCGTGCCGACGAACGCTGAACAGCAAAGTTACGACGATCCTTCGTGATTGAGAGGGGCACACCCAACGACCAAGATGGCGCCGTCATGTGTTCGGCTCCAGCTTGGTCACCATGCACGATGCCGCTGTGACGGCTCCGGCCAGCAGGGCGATTCCAGCCCACGACAAGCGGCTCGGTCCGGCGGTTTCGAGGATGATGCCGCCCAGGACGGCTCCGCCGAAAATGGCGATATTCCAAGCCGTGACGATCATCGCCTGCGCCACATCGGCCGCTGGGCCTGCCGTACGTGCCGATGCGGTCTGAAGAACCGTCGCCGACCCGCCGAATGCCAGACCCCAGATCAATACGGCGCCATAGATCGCGAGGGACGCTCCACTCGTAACGGCAAGCATGAAGGCCGCGACGATAAACAATCCGATCGCGGCGAAAAGCAAAGCCCGCAGCCATCTGTCGATCAGCACGCCCGTCAGTCCGATACTGACGAGTGCGGAACCCCCGAAGACCAGTAGAACATCGTCGATCCGGTCGGGCATGCGGTAGTCGGCCAGGAGGGGCGCGATGTAGGTGTAGAGGAGATTATGGGCCAGCACGAAGCAGAGCGTCACCGCCAGTACCGGCCGCACGCCCGGCACTGCAAAGACTTGAGTCAGCGATGGGCGTTGCGTTTCAGGTTCGCCAGGGAAATCCGGAACTTTTGCGATGATCCAGCCAACCAGTAGCAACGCGATGAGGCTGAGCAGGCCGAAGGTGAGCCGCCAGCCGGCGAGCATGCCCAGAAACGTACCGGCCGGGACCCCGATAGAAAGTGCCACGGGCGTTCCTGCCATCGCCACGGCCATGGCTCGCCCCGCGAGACGGGGCGGTGCCATGCGAACCGCATAGCCAGCGAGGAGCGCCCATAGCAGGCCGGCCGATACCCCGCCGACAAAACGCGCCGCCATCGCGACGGCGAAACTCCCGGTCAGGGCCGTTATCAGGTTGGCGATCATGAACCCGACGATGGAGTTAAGCAGAAGCGGTCGTCGGCGCCAGCTTCGCGTCGCCGCCGTCAAAGGAATCGCAGCGAGGAGCGATCCCAAGGCGTAGACACTGATCCATTGGCCGGCCATGGCCTCGCTCACCCCCAGCGATCCCCCGATCTGCGGAAGAAGTCCGGCCGGCAGGGCCTCGGTCAGGATCGTGACGAAGCCCGCGACCGCCAGAGCACATAGCCCGGCCATCGGCAGCCGATCGGCTCGCGCCGTCATGCCGAAGCCCTCGGAAGTACAAGGTCGCCCACCGTGTAGGTGTGAAACTCGCTGGACGAAACAGTTTCGAGCGCCTGAAACTTGTCGACGAACACCGGATCGGAGAAGAAAATCTCGACATCTTTCGGATCTGATATCGCCTCGATATTCACGACGGTCAGTCCATCGGTGCTCCTGGCAAGGTTGCTCCATAGAAATCCGGGCTTCCGCTCGGCCACATAGTGAACGACATCCTGGATCAGCCGGAACGCGTCTTCCTGCTTGCCAGGGTGAACGTGAATTACGTTGACGATGAAGGTGGTCGGGATCGGATGAATCGTGAAGGCGGGGATCATGTTCGCTTCCCTGGTTCTGCGAGGTCCAGGGGATAGCGACCGGACCGTTGCGGAAAAACGGGCCAGCGTTCCGGTGACTGCGGAAGGAAATTCGCTTAACCGTGACGACATGGACAAGCTCACGGCGTTCGATGCCTTCGTGCAGTCGGCTGAAACCGGCAGCTTCGTCGCGGCGGGCCGCAAGCTCGGCCTGTCGGCCTCGGCAGTCGGCAAGGCGGTGGCGCGGCTCGAGCAACGGCTGGACGCGCGGCTGTTCCATCGCAACACGCGCAACATGACCCTGACCGAAGAAGGACGATTGTTCCTGGAACGCTGCCACCGCATCTTCGAGGAGATCGAGGCGGCCGAAGCCGAGCTGGCCCGGTCCAATCGAACCCCGAGGGGCCGGTTGCGTGTGAGTCTCCCGCTGGTCGGCATGTTGCTGACGCCGGTGATGGCTCATTTCATGCGCACTTGGCCCGAGGTTCAACTCGACCTGGATTTCACGGATCGGCTGGTGGACGTCGTAGAGGAAGGGTTCGACGCCGTCATTCGGACCGGGCAACCCTCTGACAGCTTGTTGATGAGCCGCCATCTGGGACGGTTCCGCCTGAAAATCGTCGCGTCACCCAACTACTTGGCGCAATATGGAGTGCCGCTCACCCCTGACGACCTGCACCAGCATCACTGTCTTCACCAGCGTTCGCCGGACACCGGAAAGCTGCGGCCCTGGCCCTTTGTGCGTGCTTCAGGCCAGGGGAAGCCCGTTTTGCCCGAGCGGATGAGCGCGACAGCGGTCGACCCCCTGATCGAACTGGCGAGCGAGGGAATGGGCATCGCCTGTCTGCCGCCCTTCGCGATCCGCGACGAAATCGCCGATGGCCGTCTCGTGTCCATCCTGGACGAGTGGTTGACCGGGACCGATCAGTTCCATGTCCTGTGGCCGGCCAGCCGGCAGATTACGCCCAGACTACGTGCGTTCGTCGATTTCATGGCCGAACATCTACAGCCGCAGTAAAGACGATACGCGAGATCGCCAAGAGTGGTCCCGCTGTCTATTCAAGTGCTCCAGCGATGATCTCAGAAGCGAAACTTAGTCGTTCAAGCTGCACAACACAGGGGTGTCGAGGCGAGCGCAGAAATCCGGCTGGAAGTCTTCAGGGTGTTTCGCACCGGGCTGGAAGAGTCGAGAACCGGCCGGCGCAACATCTCTCGTGCCTACCTACAGCGCTCGACGATGCTTCTGTGTACAATCGGCTCGGTGGCGACGGCGGACGATCTGCTCGGCATGCACCATATCCATCGACATGGCATTCCGATCGTGACGGACTTGACAGCGTGCGTTTTCGGCATCCGCACTCAAGCTGTTGATTCAGCTCGCGACAGCAACAAATTGATGAAATTGCTTCACGAGAAAGCGATTTCTTTCGGCGATCATCAATTATGGCGAGGAATCTGCACGCAACCAGAGGATATGCTTCGGCAATCGCCGTTGGTGGCCTCGTTGTGCTGATGGTGCAGGAAGTGCCGAACTGGAACGCGACCCTCATAGGTCTGCTCTCGCTGATCGCGTTTGCCGTACTCTGGATACTGGCAGGACACGAGGTCATCGAGGAGGGGGCGCGCGCGCCGGTTCGGGTCGCCGTCACGGTTCATGACATCGAGGCCGATGACGCGGCCATGTCACAGCACCGCTTGCTTCTCGGCCCGCCGGGACACCTCGAATTACTCGAACCTCGACGCTCACCGACGATCTTGTCCCTTCGACGTCTCCCGAAGCTGCGTTGGAAATAGCGGCACCCAGCGGGTGCGTGTCCGAGCGAGCGGCTCGACGGACGCGATCCCTTCGTTCTTGGAGCGGTTGTCAGCTCTTCCCTTCTTTCCAGGCACAAGGTGCCGGAAAGACCTGCGCACGGCGCGAACCTGTTTGGGGCCGCAGGATCATGACAGGGTTAAGTCTCATGAGAACCCCTGACTGACTCAAGAAAGCTCCGCTTCGAGGAGCCGATTGGTGTCGACGATCTTGTCGGCCAGTTCCAGAATGAGAAAACGTTGAACGTACAGCGCCAGGTCAGGGCGTTCACGCTCCATCCGGGCCAGAGCGGCCCGATCGATGCCGACGGTGCGGCAGGGGCTTTCGGCAATCGCCGTCGCGGTGCGCCGCCCCCCCTGGGCCAAGCCGATTTCGCCGATGACAGTGCCGGCTGTGGTCGTGCGCAAACGATGGTTGGAGCGGCCGGGCATCTCCAGCCGGATGGAAATGATGCCGTGTTCGAGGAAGTAAAAAGCGTCAGCGGGCTCACCCTGACGCATCAGCGCCTCGCCGGCCGCCAGGGTGCGGAGACTGAGATACGGTTCCAGTTCGCCAGCCCCGACCGTGCAGCCGAGCCTATCGGCAAGGTGCTGAGCAAACGATGTCGCTTCACCTTCGTCGCTGGTCCCGGCCTCTGACAAGAGAGCCGTCTCCGCTGCCCGCATGGCCGCATCGCGGGTGCGAAAGATCCGTATTCGCGGCTCTACGAGAAGTCCGTCACGTTCGATCTGTTGATGAGCGATTGGGCCGAGATTGACCAGCAAAACGTCGAAGCGCGCCTGCTCGGCGAACTGCCCGATCTTGCGGAAGACAAGCAGCGCGGAACTGTCCAGTCCGACACATTCACGGAAATCCAGAATCAGGAAACGGAAATCGGCGGTCGCTTCCACGTCAGCGGCGGCTTGGCGCAAGATCGTCTGCGCGTTCAGGAGAAACAGGTACCCTTGCAGGATGTAGATCCGCGTCCGCTCCCCTGATGCACGCAGCAGATCGGTGATGTGGGGCGCGCGAATGATACTGCTTCGACGCTCAGCTCCGGTGTCCTATCTCCTGACCGCCTCACCGTCGATGATCTGCAGCTTCGAGGTGGGCGGCCGCAACGCACCGACATTCATCAGTGAGAATGTCCGGGACCTTCTCGGCTACGAGCCGAGCGAGTATCTCGAGGGCCCCGATTTCTGGCTCGAGCGGCTTCATCCCGACGACCGGGACCGAGTTCTGACCGAGTTCCCCCATCTTCTCGCGAATGGCCACCACGTCGTCGAGTACCGGTTCCGGCGCAAGGACGGTATCTATCGCTGGGTAAGGGACGAGCAGCGCCTGATCAGCGGCCCGCATGGCGAACCTGTCGAGGTCGTCGAATCCTGGAGCGATATCACCGAGCGCAAGGAGGCAGAATTCGCACTTCGGGAGCAGACGACTCTCGTCGAGCTCCTGCAGGTCACGGCAGCCGCGGCCAACGAGGCGCTCAACGTCGAGGATGCCTTGCAGATCTGCCTAGGTCGGATCTCGGCACATACCGGATGGCCGCTCGGGCACGCCTACATGCTTGCCAATGACGGCAGCGAAACCCTGGTGTCGTCCGGCATCTGGCATTGCGATACGCCGGAGCGCTTTGCGCGCTTCCAGGCCGTCGCTTCGGAGACGTCGCTTCCTGTCGGCATAGGGCTGCCGGGACGCGTGTTGGCATCCGGCGAAGCGATGTGGGTCCTCGATCTCGATGCGGAATCCGACCATTCCCATGCCGGTGCCGCCGCTGCGGAGGGGTTCCGGGCGGCTTTCGGGTTCCCCGTCACGATCGGTCGTGAGGTCGTCGCGGTGCTGGAGTTCTTTGCGGCTGACGCGCAAGCACCGAACCGGGCGCTCCTCAACGTCATGGCCAATATCGGCGCGCAGCTCGGCCGGGTGATCGAGCGCAAACGTGCCGAGGAGAACCTGCGGGAGACCAAGGACGCGGCGGAAAACGCCAGCAGATCCAAGAGCAGCTTCCTTGCCAATATGAGCCACGAATTGCGGACGCCGCTCAACGCCATCATCGGCTTCACGCGGCTCATCATGCGTCGCGCCAAGGACGTGCTGCCCATCAAGCAGTTCGAGAACTTGGAAAAGATACTGACGAGTTCGGAGCATCTGCTCTCGCTGATCAACACCATCCTCGATCTCGCCAAGGTCGAAGCGGGCCGGATGGAAGTGAAGACGTCGGAATTCTCGCTCGAATCCACCCTCGACCTCTGTCTCCGTACGGTCGAGCCCCTGGTCAAAAGCGAGCACGTGCGACTGGTCAAAGATTTTGAGGGCCTGCCGGAGACGATCAGCACCGATCAGGAGAAGCTGAGGCAGATCCTGATCAACCTTCTCAGCAACGCCATCAAGTTCACTGAAACCGGCTCGGTGACCCTGCGCGCACGCGCGGTCGGGGACCGGATCGCACTCGCGGTGATCGATACGGGCATCGGCATCCCGAGCGGAGCGCTGACCCTGATCTTCGAGGAGTTCCAACAGGTCGATAATTCCGCAAGCCGAACACATAGTGGAACCGGGCTCGGCCTCGCCATCAGCCACCGACTGGCCCGGATGCTCGGCGGCGACGTGGGCGTGGACAGCCAGGAGGGTAAGGGCTCGACCTTCACCCTCACTCTTCCGCGGCGTATCGACGGCAACGTCGAACCTCCGCCCAGCCCTCGGGCGCCTGTGACCGAAGCCGTAAATCGGACCTCGTCCAGGACCGTGCTGGCCATCGATGACGACCCGAACGTCGTCTACCTCCTCAAGGAAAATCTGCTCGACGCGGGCTACGACGTAATCGGCGCCCCCAATGGCGAGGACGGCCTGAGGAAGGCACGGGAGCTTCAGCCGCGCGCCATCACGCTCGATATCATGATGCCGGGAACGGATGGGTGGCAGGTCCTGCATGCGCTCAAGACCGACCCTCTGACGCGTGAGATTCCCGTCATCCTGATCTCGATCGTCGACCAGAAGGAGCTCGGCTTCCACCTCGGAGCCAGCGACTACATCGTCAAACCATTCGAGCGCGAGTCACTGATCGGCGCCCTTGGGCGCGCGGCCCCCGACAGCGAACGCATCCTCGTGGTCGATGACGACCCGAACGTGGTCGACCTCGTCCGGCAGTTGCTGGATACCGAGCGCTGTACGATCGAATGGGCGCGCGACGGTGTCGCGGGCGTCGAACGGATCGCGCAGGCGCGCCCGAGCGTCATTCTCCTGGATCTCCTGATGCCGGGCATGGACGGCCTTACCTTCCTCGATCACCTGCAGGCCGATCCCGTTGCCCGCACGATCCCCGTTGTCGTCTTGACGGCGGCATCCTTGAACGCAGCCGACCATGGCATGCTTCGGGAACGCGTGCGCGGGCTCATCGACAAGCAGGGTCTCGACCGCGACGCACTCATCCGAGAGGTCAGGCGGGTATTGCCTTTGCTGGAAACCCAGGGCGCCGAGATCGCCCAATGATCTGCGCCGTGGAAGCGAGAATGCGTTCGATGAACAGCCTGGTTGTGCGCCGCGGCATCGGCTGGCAGCGAGCCATGGATCGGCGCAGGATTTGCCGAGTCCTTACCGGAAAATCGAGCCGGACAAAAACAGGGCTTGCCAGCACCGGGCAGCGCCCCGGCTGTCTCTTCGTAGACTACGAAGGTTTCGCGCGATGAAGACCATCCTCATTGTCGAAGATGGCCCTCTCAATCGCGATCTGCTGACTCAGCTCCTCGAGGACGACTACGCGCTGTTGATCGCCGTCGATGGTGGTGCGGGCGTCGCGATGGCCGCGAGTCATATCCCGGATCTCATCCTCATGGATCTTTCCCTGCCCGTCATCGACGGCTGGGAGGCGACGCGTCGGATCAAGGCCAACCCGGCGACGGGAAACATTCCCGTCATCGCGATCACGGCCAACGCGATGAGCGGCGACGAGGAAAAGGCCAAGATGGCGGGGTGCGACGATTTCATGACGAAGCCTGTCGATGAAGACCTGCTTTTCGCCAAGCTACATCAATGGCTCGATTGAACGCAGCCGGTCCTGAAGCGGCTGCGACCTGGAGATAACGAGACCTGTGGACCCCGCACGCATCCTCATCGTCGACGATGAAGCCTTCAACCTTGATCTGCTGGAGCAGGAGCTCGAGCTTCTCGGACACGAGAGCGTTCGGGCCACCAACGGATGCGCTGCGCTCGATCTCCTGAATACCGAACCGTTCGATTTGGTCCTGCTCGACGTGATGATGCCAATACTGGACGGCTACGCCGTATTGGACAGCATAAAGTCGAACGACCGGCTCCGTCATACCCCGGTGGTCATGATCTCGGCGCTGACAGAGATCAGCAGCGTCGTACGCTGTATCGAGATGGGGGCCGAAGATTACCTTCCCAAGCCCTTCGAGCCGGTACTGCTCGAAGCGCGGATCCGTGCCTGCCTCGACAGGAAGCGGCTGCACGACCGGGAAGTGGCCCATCTGGAAACCATCAAGCTCCAGCAGAAACGAGCGGACGACCTGCTGCACGCTATCCTGCCCGTCGCGGCGGTGAGCGAGCTAATGAGCACCGGCCAGGTCAAGCCGCGGCTTTTTTACGATGTCGCAGTGCTCTTCATCGATCTCGTCGGCTTCACGGCGTGGTGCCACAGCAAAGGCCCCGAAGACGTCGTGGCCGAAGTTCAGCGTCTGGCCGAAGCGTTCGAGATCGTGGCGCACAAACACGGCATGGAGAAAATCAAGACGATCGGCGACGCCTTCACGGCAACCGCCAATTTGTTATCGCCCCATACCGATCCGGTGACCGCGGCCATCCGCTGCGCGCAGGACATGGTGTCCATCGCTGGTGATGGCTCCACCGGATGGCGAATCCGGGCTGGCATTCACATCGGCTCCGTCGTTGGCGGCATCGTCGGGCGGTCGAAGTTCACCTTCGATCTCTGGGGCGACACGGTGAACGTGGCCGCTCGTCTGTGTTCGCTCGGCGACGGATGTTCCGTTCATCTCTCCGAGGAAGCCTCAGCCCGCGTGCATGACGGCAGCGCGATCAACCATATCGGCAAGGTGTCTCTCAAGGGAAAAGGCGAGATCGAGGTTTATTGCTTTAAATTTAGGTAGCGCCATAGCCGCTATTCTTATCTCAGACTGATCTGACATCAGATTAGCATGAAAATCAAAGAATATTTCAGTTTGTATAAGAATACACACTTTCATTTCGTATTCGAATATTTCATAGCCCCACCGAAGGAGCCACAATGCGGACGTCCGATCTCAAATAACTAACGATGACGCACTGGGACGACCCGCAGCGTCATACGACTTAAACTCTTCCGCCCAGGTAAAATCGGCTCATCCCGCAGAAATGCGCGTCGTTAAGTGAGGAGCTTCCGTTACTCCAACCGGATCGAATTCGCACCCAATGTAGTCTTCGTCGCGGGCTTGATTTCACAGATCGTCCTGGGTGTCTCCGCGCTCGTCACGTTGGGAGTCATTGCCGCGACCGGCACTCGCATCCTCGATCAGGTCAACTTAGGCCCGACACTCATTCGAGAGGCCATCGTTATGGCAGCCCCACTCGGTATCGGACTAACTCTTATCGTGCTGCCCCTGTGCTTCAAGTCAATGTCTGAGGCAGACCTCCTATCGTCAAGGATCTAATCCTGCTGACTGCGCTCGCGGCCTAAGTGCCCTGACGCGGCAAGAGGATTCACGATGGGATTGACGCCTGCGAAGCTGGGTGATGGCTCAGTCCGTTTGGATACTTTTCCATGAGCCACCGACGTCACAACTGGCTGCGATTGCCGGTGACCAATCCCGGCCATTCAAGCGCATCGTTCGCGCTCTCAGCATCCTGCGGTCGACCGAGCGCTTGAACGTGGAGAGGTGGCTCGAGAGGCAGGTAACAGTTGGCCTGCGGGAGGGCTCTGGCAAAAGCGCTTTGACAAAGAAGGCGTAGAGGGTCTGCTACCCGACAAGACCTGTCTGCCCGACACCCCGCCGCATTTCACAGGAACGGTGGCGGGAGCTCTGGCACTGACCTGCTTGGTGCCGCCGGATGAGGTCATCCACTGGACCGGCCGCGCCGTCGCTGCATAGACCAGGATCTCTCCGCTTCGTGCAGCGGGTCTGGCAGGAGCACCGTCTGCAACCGCATCGGGTGCGTACCTTCAAGCGCTCGCACGACCCGGCCTCGCCGAGAATGTGGAGGATGTGGTCAGTCACAACACCAAATCCGCCCGCCCACGCCGTCGTGCTGTCCATCGACGATCCTTCGACAGGCTCAGGATAAGGAGTCCCAGATCCAGGCTCGGGAGCGAACCCGTCCCATGGTCCCGGCCATCCTATCGCTCAGACGCGTGACTACACCCGCCACGCGCGATGAACGTGTCCCTCCAACCCAACCTCGGCCTCATGGCTCAATGCGGTCGAGGGCTTCTTCTCCACGCTCACACGCCGCCGCCTCCAGTGGGGTACGTTCAGTGGCGTCGTTGATCTGCAGGTGGCCATCAAACGCTATATCGCCGAGCACAACTGCAGCGCCCGCCCCTTCGTCTGGATAAAGCCCGCCGCCGCCATCTTCGATGCCCGCAACCGAGCCGCTGAACAATCCGTCTGAGTCAATGCAATAGCGGTTGACGTGGTGAAGGGGCAGAAAGCCGCCGGATCGCGTGAAGGCGAAGGCCCATACGGCATGCTCGGCTCTGGCCGAGCAGGATTGATCGGCCAGAGCGCATTGCGAAGCTTACGCCACCAGGAAGTCGAGGTGAGTCAGCGTTTCCTTCGTGCCGATGACGGCGAACTGGACGGCAATGCTAGCCGTCCCGTTGCCGTCGGCATCGTAGGAGAGCGCACCGTTCTTGTGGTTGTAGAGAATGCGATCGCTCGCATCCACCACGGCACCGGCATTGCCGAGATCCTTGAACGCAGTCTCTGCAAGCTGCCCCGTGGTAAGAGCGCGGAACACGGCCCGGGCCAGTTGGATCGTGTCCTCCGGTACTGAGAAGTCGGTAAGGCGGTCGACATTGACAGAGCCGAGGTTCGACGAGAATGCGAACGTATCGCTGCCGCCCTTGCCGTAGAGCAGGTCGGCGCCCGCGCCGCCGTTGAGAACGTTGTCACCGGCATTGCCTATCAGTGTGTTAGCGAACGCGTTGGCGCCGAGCCTGATGGCGTCCAGGCCGGTGTCGCTCATGGTTCTCAGCGTCTCGATCTCCTGACCGGCCGACAGCGTG
>NZ_CEEDMV010000001.1:0-363564 GCF_979256025.1 Methylobacterium sp. AC832 | reverse complement strand
GCCGACAGCGTGAAGCTCACACTGGTCCTGACCATGTCGGTGCCGCCGCCATCCGTCTCGAACACGCGGTCACTGGCATTGTCGACGATGTAGCTGTCGTCGCCGTCATACCCGGAGGCGCTCGTCCCCGGGCCGGTCAGCAAGAAGACGTTGTTGCCCGCATCGCCTCGGTTGGAGCCAGTGACAGTCACCCGCAGATGCGAGGAACCGGCGCCACCCTGTCCATCCGAGAGCGTGTAGAGGAAGTCGTCGACGACGCTTGCTCCCACCGCGACCCGGCCCTCGGCATTAGCTTCGTACGTGTAGCTGCCGTTCCCCTTCAGGGTGAGCGTGCCGTAGCGGCCGGCGATCACAATCTCGCCGTCGACGGCCGTCCGGGTCGTGCCGGCGGTCACTGCCCTGATCGCGGTGATCGTCAGGGTGCCGCTGTCGGGGTCGATATCGTTGCCGAGCACGCCACTCGCCACGGAATTTCGCTGAACAACCTCGATCACGTCGTCGGTCGCGACGGGGGCGTCGTTGACTGAGACGAGAGTCAGCGCCCGGGTCGCTGCCGTGATGGCCGTGCCGTCGCCGACATCGTAGCTGAGCGTAACCAAACCGTTATAGTCGGCGTCCGGCGTAAGCGTGAAGGTCCCGCCCGTGATCGTCACCGTGCCATGGTCGGCCCTCAGGTTCGTGACCGCGAGCGTTGCACTGTCGGTGT
This sequence comes from Methylobacterium sp. AC832, assembly GCF_979256025.1. Classification (NCBI taxonomy): domain Bacteria; kingdom Pseudomonadati; phylum Pseudomonadota; class Alphaproteobacteria; order Hyphomicrobiales; family Methylobacteriaceae; genus Methylobacterium; species Methylobacterium sp. AC832. The sequence continues at coordinate 362,858 of NZ_CEEDMV010000001.1, read as the reverse complement.
CGGTGTCGGTGAAGCCCTTCAGTAGGTTGGAGAGCAGACCCGTATAGGCAGTGTCCTCCCTGCCGGCCGCGAGTGTCGCCTGGGTGCCGGTGAGACGCGGCGCATCGTTCACCGCCGTGATCGTGACGGTGGTGGTGCCGGTGGTAGTCCCGACGCCACCCGAGCCCTGGGCGCCGGTATTGCCGTCCGAGAACGTCCAGACCAGCGTGGCAGAGGTCGGAGGCGTGTCGGAGGTGTTGGCGTAGGTGACGGCGCGCGCCACCGCCTCGGCGAGATCCGAGGTGGCCACCTCCGTGCCGGTGAAGGTGACGGTGAGCGTGCCGGCCGTGTCGGTGAAGGTGGCGAAGGTCGCCCCGTTCGTGTCGAGCAGGTCGTTGCCCGAGACCGTGAAGGTCGAGGCGCCGAAGCCGAACGTGTCCTGCGCATTCGCCCCGCCCTGGCGGGCAAGGGTCAGCGTGGCGCCGGCATAGTCGCCGACGCCGCTTTGCAGCGCGTCGAGTTCGGCATCGGAGAGGATGACGTCGCTGTCGAGGATGACGGCGGCGCCGTTCTCGGTGAACGCCACCGTGCCGCCGAGCGAGCTCTGCAGGTTGAACGTGGTGTCGAGGCTGCCATCCGCGTTGTAGCGCACCACCGCGAAGTCGTAACCGGTGCCGCTCCCGATGCCGTAGCCCGCGACGACGATCTTTCCGTCCGCCTGGACCGTGATGCTTTTGGCAATATCCTCCGCTGTGCGGTCGCTGACCGGGGTGAGGATCTTGCCGGTCCCGTCCGGTCCGAAGCCGGTGTCGAGGCTGCCGTCCGCGTTATAGCGCACCAACGTGAAGTCTTGGCTTCCGCTGCTCATGCCTTCGCCTGCGACGAGGATCTTGCCGTCCGCCTGGAACGTGACGTTGTAGGCAAAGTCCGATGCCGTGTCGGCGCCGACCGGGGTGAGGATCTTACCTGTCGCGTCCGGGCCGAAGCCAGTATCGAGGGTACCGTTCGTGTTGTAGCGCACCAGTGCGAAGTCGTAGCCGGTCCCGCTGCCCTGGCCATAGCCCGCGACGAGAATCTTGCCGTCCGCCTGCACGGTGACGCTGTAGCCGGCGTCGTTCGACGTGCCGACGCCGACCGGGGTGAGGATCTTGCCGGTGCCGTCCGGGCCGAAGCCGGTGTCGAGGCTGCCATCCGTGTTGTAGCGCACCGCAGCAAAGTCTTGGCCGTTGCCCCAGCCGGAACCCACGACGACGATCTTACCGTCCGCCTGGAGCGTGACGCTGTTGCCCTGATCTGACGCCGTGCCCGCGCTGATCGGAGTGAGGATCTTGCCGGTTCCGTCCGGACCGAATCCGGTGTCGAGACTGCCGTCCGCGTTGTAGCGCACCAGCGCGAAGTCTTGGCCGCCGCTGCCCTCGCCGTAGCCCGCGACGACGATCTTGCCGTCTGTCTGAACCGTGACGCTGTAGGCGATGTCGCTCGACAGGCCGGTGCCGACCGAGGTGAGGATCGTGCCGGTCCCGTCCGGGCCGAAGCCGGTGTCGAGGCTGCCATCCGCGTCGTAGCGCACCAGCGCGAAGTCGTAACGGTTGTCGGCACCTACGCCATACCCCGCGACGACGATCTTGCCGTCTGTCTGGAGCGCGACGCTACGTCCATAGTCTGACGCCGTGCCGGGGGCGGCGGGGGTGAGGATCTTGCCGGTCCCGTCCGGGCCGAAGCCGGTGTCGAGGCTACCGTCCGCGTTGTAGCGCACCAACACGAAGTCGCTGCCGCCGGTCCCGTCGCCATAGCCCGCGACGAGGATCTTGCCGTCCGCCTGGACCGTGACGCTTTGGCCGACGTCTGACGACCCGTCGGCGCCGACCGGGGTGAGAACCACGCCGGTTCCGACACCGATGAACGACGGTGCGTCGTTCACGGCCGCGATCACCGTGCTCAGGGTCGCGGGCGTGCTGTCCGTACCGTCGCCGACGCTGTAGCTGATCGTGATCTGGCCGCTGTAGTTCGCGTCCGGCGTGACGGTGTAGCCGCCCGCCCCGTCGCCGACGATGGTGCCGTGATCGACGCTGAGGTTGGACAGGACGAGGGTGGTGCCCTCGGGATCGGCGAAGCCCTGCAGCAGGTCGTCCGCCGTCACCGTGAAGGCGGTGTCCTCCGTGCCGGCCGCGAGCGTCGCCTGCGTGCCGGTGAGCAGCGGGGCGTCGTTCACCGCCGTGAGCGAGAAGCTGCGGGTCGCGGGGGCCGGGGCATTGGTGCCGTCGCTGACGCCGTAGGTCAGCGTCACCGGACCCGTGGCGTTCGCTACCGGCGTGATGGTGAAGGAGCCGTCCAGGTTCGCCGTGACCGTGCCGCTGGACGAGGTCAGGCCCGACACGGTCAGCATCGCGGTGCCCGCATCGGCCCAGCCCTCGAGCAACTGCGCCTCGGTCACCGTGTAGGCGACGTCCTCCGTGCCGTCGGCGAGCACGGTCTGCGTGCCGGTCAGGGCCGGAGCGGTGGCGTCTATGGCCAGGTCGGTATCGGAGCCCGTGGTCGCGCTGGAGACGCTGGCCGGGTCGAAGGACAGCGCAGTGGTCGTGGTGTTGAGCAACACGGAGACGGTTCTGCCATCGTTATTCGCAACGAGGATGTCGAGCCGGCCGTCGCCGTTCACGTCGGCCACCGTCGCGCTGCGAGGCTCGGAGCCGACGGCTAGGTCGGTCGTGCCGCTGAAGCCGCCGGCCCCGTCGCCCAGACGCACCGAAACGGTGTCGTTGCCACTGTTCGCGGTGAGGATGTCGAGATGGCCGTCGCCGTTCACGTCGGCCACCGTCACGCTGAAGGGAGCGGAGCCGACGGATATGCCGGTCGTGCCGCTGAACCCGCCGACCCCGTCGCCCAGACGCACCGAGACGGTGCCGTTGCCGTTGTTCGCGGTGAGGATGTCGAGCTTGCCGTCGCCGTTCACGTCGGCCACCGTCACGCCGAAGGGGTCGGCGCCGACGGATATGTCGGTCGTGCCGCTGAAGCCGCCGGCCCCGTCGCCCAGACGCACCGAGACGCTGTTGCCGTTGAAGTTCGCGGTGAGGATGTCGAGCTTGCCGTCGCCGTTCACGTCGGCCACCGTCATGCTTGTGGGAGCGGCGCCGACCGATATGTCGGTCGTACCGCCGAAGCCGCCGGCGCCGTCACCCAGCCGCACCGAGACGGTGTCGGTGCCGCTGCTCGCGGCGAGGATGTCGAGATGACCATCGCCGTTCACGTCGGCCACCGTCACGCTGCCAGGCTCTGAGCCGACGGCTACGTTGGTCGTGCCGCTGAAGCCGCCGGCCCCATCTCCCAGGCGCACCGAGACGGTGCCGCCACTGTTGTTGGCGGTGAGGATGTCGAGATGGCCGTCGCCGCTCACGTCGGCCACGGTCACGCTGATAGGCTCGGAGCCAACGGATACGTTGGTCGTGCCGCTGAAGCCGCCGGCCCCGTCGCCCAGACGTACCGAAACCGTGTTGCTGCTGTTGTTGGCGGTAAGGATATCGAGCTTGCCATCCTCGTTCACGTCGGCGACCGTCACACTCGCTGGCGCGCCGCCCACCGTGACGTTCGGTGCCGTCGCGAAGTCGAGCAGGCCGGACCTGTCCAGCGATCCGCCGTTGAGATCGAGGCCGGTGACGGTGAGGCTCGCGTCGTCCTCCCCGGCCGCGATCGTATAGGTGAAGGTCGCGCGCCCTTGCCCGTCGAGGCCGGCATAGGTGGCGGTCGCGCCGTTGCTCAGGGTCAGCCGCGGCGCGACCGTGACAGCGACGGCCGTTTCCGTCTCCAGCGTGAAGGTGACGGTGTCGCCCGCCTTCAACGTGCCGGCACGGCTGGCCGTCGTGACGATGCCGGTCGCCTTGTTCAGGTCGGTCACGTCGGTCGTCGAGTTCGGCAGCGTCATGACTCATCCCCACGGCTCCGCCGCATCGCGAGGCCGCCCTTCGTTCAGGTTCGTGGAAGGCTCCACATCGGGAGCCAATGCAATGCGAGGCCCTGGGGGGACATGGGGTCGTCGGCACCATGCCTTCTGGGCGCCCTTCCCTACTGCGAATCATCAGACTGTTCTAGTCAAAAAACCGGCATACGCACTAATTATCGTATCTGTACTTATAAAAGGCGCCCTTATCAGCCAAATGTTAATTAATGTTTTATAGATTACAAATTATAGGGACATTATTGTAAATCATATCGCAGCATGCAGCCGTCGCGAGCAAAACTCGAAAGCAAATGCGAGCTAATTTACAACAAAATTCGTCTCGTGAGCTTGAATTATCAAGATTTACCCACGCGGGCGCGCAGGGGCCTTCGTCCGCAGGGCCTCAGCGAGCCCGACTCATGGATCATGGCTCACTGAAGCTTGGTATCGGCGACGGCTTCCGGCGCGAGAAGCCCCTCGACGAACCGCATTGCCGGCCCCGACAAGGCGGCGAAATCGACGGCATAGAGATTGAGGGCGCTCACCGCCCAGGCATCGGTGAGCTCGGCCGCGTGCAGGTGGCGCTCGCCCAGGGCCTGGAAGGCACCTTCGGCCATCACGCCGATGCCCATGCCGCATTCGATCATCCGGCACATGGCCGAGAGGCTGTCGACCTCGACCCGCTGACGCAGGGCGCGCCGGGCCTCGCGGGCGACCCGGTTGAGGTGGATCTGCACCGTGCTGCTGCCGCGCATGCCGACCTGCTCGAAATCCAGGGATTCGGAGTAGGCCACGTGGCTGCGGACGCCCAGCGCATGCCCTTGCGGCATCACCAGGACGAGGCGTTCCGTGCGGTAGGGCCGCGCCGACAAGGGAAGGCCGGGCTCGCAGGCGCCGCAGATGCCGAGATCCGCCTCGCCCTCGATCACGTCCTGCGCCACGCTGCGGCTGCTGCGCTGGCGCAGGTCGATACGGATGTCGGGATGCGTCCGCGCGAAGCGGGCCATGTCGCCGGGCAGGAACTGCTCCACCGCCGAGGCGCTGGCGCTGAGGCGGACGCGCCCACGCACCCCGCCGGCGAATTCGGAGAGGTCGCTGCGCAACTGCTCTACGTTCAGCAGGATCGTCAGGGCGTGCTGGCGCAGCTGCTCGCCGAGGAAGGTCGGCCGGACGCCGCGGGCATGGCGGGCCAGCAGCGGATGGCCGATCACCGCTTCGAGTTCGGCGACCCGGCGGCTCAGGGCGGAGGCCGCGATCTGCCCGCGCTCGGCCGCCCGCGCGATGCTGCCGGTCTCGCAGATCAGCACGAACAGCTCCAGCGTCCCGAGATCGAGCTGGCGAAGGAAGTGGCGCGGCGACGGCACGAAGGGGCTTTCCGGCTTGACGAAGTTCGCCGTGTCGGCAGGCAAAACCGGCGCCATCGCGGTCAAACGGGCGGCCGAGCCGTCGCGGAATGCGATGGCTCGGTGCCGGAGATTGAACTTCTCGGGCCCCGAGCCCCTGCCTAGGTTGCGGCCTCGCTTCCCCCGACACTCCCGGAAAACGTCGCGATGTCCTCAACCTTCCAGCCGGCCGCGTCCTCCGCGCGGGTGGCCCAGGCGCTGGTGCAGGTCGGTGCCGTGCGCCTCACCACCGGCCAGCCCTTCATCTACACCTCCGGCTGGGCGAGCCCGGTCTATGTCGACACCCGCCTGCTGATGTCGGATGTGGCCCTGCGGACCCTGGCGATGGATCACGCGGCCGCGCGCCTCGCCGGGACCGTCGCCGAGAGCGGCGTCAACGCGATCATCGGCGCGGAGAGTTCCGGCATCGCCTTCGCGGCCTGGATCGCCGAGCGCCTGCGCCTGCCGCTTCTCTACCTGCGCAAGAAGCCGATGGGCTGGGGCCAGGAAGCCCGCCTGGAAGGACGCCTGCCCCACGAGGCCCGCCTTCTCCTTGTCGACGATGTCACCACGGACGGCCGCTCCAAGATCGCGGCGGCCCGGACTCTGCGCGAGGCCGGAACCGCGATCGCCGACGTCCTCGTCGTGGTCGATTACGGGATCTATCCCGATTCCGCCGCGCGCTGGGCCGAGCACGCCCTGGCCCTCCACGCCCTCACGACGTGGCGCGACCTGCTCGCTGCTCTGCGGGAGGCCGGGGACCTCAGCGCGGAGGCCGGAGCGATGCTCGACGCCTTCACGGCGGACCCGGTCGCGTGGTCTCTCGCCCATGGCGGAGTCGGCGCGTGAGCCGGCCCCTGCACCTGGCGAACCGCATCCTCGACGCAGTGGCGGACCTCTCGCGCGACGGGCGCGGCGTCACCCGTGAGGCCTACGGCCCGAGCGAAGAGGCGGCGATGCGGGCCTTCGAGGGCTTCGCCGCCGAACTCGGCCTCGCGGCGGAGCGCGATCGCTTCCAGAACCTCTGGCTGCGACTGCCCGAGGATGCGCGCTCCGAGCCGCCGGTCGTGATCGGCTCGCACCTCGATTCGGTGCCGCAGGGCGGCAATTTCGACGGTCTCGCCGGGGTCGTCGCCGGCCTGCTGGTGCTCGACCGCCTGCGCGGCCGGGCCGGACTGGCGCCGCCCCTGCGGGTCCTGGCCCTGCGCGGGGAGGAGAGCGCCTGGTACGGCAAGGCCTATACGGGCTCGCTGGCCCTCCTCGGCCGGCTGCCCGCCTCGGCCCTGGCCCTGCCCCATCGCGCCGGCCGAGGCACCCTCGGCGAGGCCATGGCCCGCAGCGGCGTCGATGTCGATGCGGTCTCGCGGGGCGAAGCATTGCTGCGGCCGCACGAGATCGCCGCCTATCTCGAACTCCATATCGAGCAGGGGCCGGTGATGATCGCGCGGGGCTGGCCCTCGGCGGTGGTCACGGGCATCCGCGGCAACATCCGCCGCCACCGCATTCGCTGCGTCGGCGAGGCCGGGCATTCCGGGGCGGTGCCCCGCTGGCTGCGCAAGGACGCGCTCCTCGCGGTGGCCGAACTCCTGTCGAGCATGGACGAGCATTGGCGCGTGCTGCTCCAGATGGGCGTCGACCTCGTGATGACGGCGGGCATCTGCACGACATCCGTACAATCGCACGCCGTCTCGGTCATACCCGGCGAAGTGACGTTCAGCTTCGAGATCCGAAGCCAGGATTCGGACACGCTGGCGCGGTTCGACCAGCTGTTCCAGGAGGCCTGCCGGGGCATCGCCGCGAGCCGGGGCGTCAGCTTCGACTTCGACGCGGCCCTCACCTCGGCCCCGGCCGCCATGGATGCGGGCTGGATCGCACGGCTGGAGGCGGCCGGCGCGGCGCGGGGGGCGCCGGTGGAGCGCGTCCCGAGCGGGGCGGGTCACGACGCCGCGGTCTTCGCCGGGTCCGGCGTGCCCGCCGCGATGGTGTTCGTGCGCAACGCCAACGGATCGCACAACCCGCACGAGGCCATGGACACCGCCGACCTCCTCGACGGCGTCGACCTGCTCCTCACGGCGCTGACCGGGGCGGCGGCGAAGGACGTGTCCGGGCTCGCGGCTTGACGTTCGTCACGCCCTGTCCCCCGACCGCGCTGCCAAGTGCACAAGAATTGCACAGGCCTCGCGAATGCAGAGGCCCCCGCAATCGCGGATGCCCCCCGGCGGTCTTCGCAGCGGCGGTCTCTGCAAGAAAGCTCGTTTCCCCAAGAGAGTTTGATTTGCCGATGTCCCTGACCAAACGTAGCCTCCTCCTCGCCCTCGGCCTGAGTTCCGCCCTGCTGTCGATGGGGAGCGTTCAGGCCCAGGAGGCGCTCGGGCAGATCGAGAAGTCCAAGGTCGTGAAGATCGGCGTGCCGGCCGATTACCCGCCCTACGGCTTCGTCGGCCTCGACCTGAAGCCGATCGGCCTCGACATCGATGTCGCCAACCTAATCGGGGCCAAGCTCGGCGCCACGGTGGAACTGGTGCCGGTGGTGAGCGCCAACCGCATCCCCTACCTCCAGACGAAGAAGATCGACCTCATCGTCTCGACGCTCGGCAAGAACGAGGAGCGGGTGAAGATCATCGATTTCAGCGCCGCCTACGCGCCCTTCTACCAGGGCGTGTTCGCGCTGAAATCCCTTCCCATCAAGAGCTTCGACGACCTCGCGGGCAAGTCCGTGGCGGTGACGCGCGGCGCCATGGAGGACGAGATGCTGGGCAAGGTCGCCCCCGCCTCCACCCAGATTCAGCGCTTCGAGGATCAGGCCGCCACCACCGCCGCCTTCGCGGCCGGGCAGACCCAGGTCATCGCCACCAGCGTCTCGAATATCGGCGTGCTCAGCCGCAAGAGCCCTAATCTCGGCATCGAGTACAAGCTGCTGCTACGTGACAGCCCCTGCTTCGTCGGCATCGCCAAGGGCGAGGACGCCCTCTTGAAGAAGGTCAACGAGATCGTCCTGGCCGCCAAGGCGGACGGCACCCTCGAAGCCCTCTCGCAGAAATGGCTGAAGCGCGGGACCGGCGACCTCCCCCTGTAGAACCCGCCCTCGAGAACCTGCCGCTCTGAAACTCGCCCGTCCGCCGAGGGCCGTCCCGCTGGGCCGGCTCTCGCTCACGCCGCCTGCCGGGGTCCCCGACCGTCCATGCCGCTGCAACTCGACTTCGCGAGCATCCTCGCCCAGTGGCCCCTGCTCGTCCGGGGGGCGGCCTGGACCATCGGCCTGACGGCGGTCGCCACCCTGCTGGGGGGGATGATCGGCATTCTCTGCGCCTGGGCGCGGGCCAGCGGGCCGCGTCCGCTGCGCTGGCTCGCCGGCGCCTATGTCGAGCTGATCCGCAACACGCCCTTCATCGTGCAGCTGTTCTTCATCTTCTTCGGCCTGCCGGAACTCGGGATCCGGCTCTCGCCCGCCGTGGCCTCGATCCTCGCCATGACCGTCAATTTAGGGGCTTACGCCACCGAGATCCTGCGCTCCGGCATCGAGGCGACGCCGCGCGAGCAGATCGAGGCCGCCGAGAGCCTCGCTTTGACCCGGGCGCAGGTCTTCACCCGGGTAGTGCTGCCCCCGGCCCTCAAGAAGGTCTGGCCTGCCCTGGTGAGCCAGATCGTCATCGTCATGCTGGGATCGGCCGTCTGCGGCCAGATCTCAACGGAGGAACTGAGCTACGCCACCAACCTGATTCAGAGCCGGAACTTCCGGGCCTTCGAAGCCTACATCGTCGGCACCCTGATCTACCTCGCCCTCGCGATCCTCGTACGCAACCTGCTCAACTGGGCCGGGCCGCGCTTCCTGTTCGGCCGTTAGGGAGGTCGCCATGCCGGAATTCACCCTCTGGGACATCGTCCGTAACCTGCTCCTCGCCGCGCGCTGGACCGTGGCGCTCTCCCTGATCGCCTTCCTCGGGGGCACGATCGTCGGCCTTGGCCTCCTGCTCCTGCGGCTCTCGGGACGACGCGTCCTTGAGCGCGGCGTGGGCGCCTATGTGCAGCTCTTCCAGGGCACGCCCCTGCTGATGCAGCTGTTCCTTCTGTATTTCGGCCTTGCGATGGTGGGGGTGAACACCTCCGCCTGGCTCGCGGCCTGCGTGGCGCTGACCCTCTACGCCTCCGCCTACCTGACCGAGATCTGGCGCGGCTGCGTCGCCGCGATCCCGCGCGGGCAGTGGGAAGCCTCCGCCAGTCTGGCGCTGAGCTTCGGCCAGCAGTTCCGCCACATCATCCTGCCCCAGGCCTTGCGGATCGCGGTAGCGCCCACGGTGGGCTTCCTGGTCCAGGTGGTGAAGGGCACGGCGCTCGCCTCGGTGATCGGCTTCGTGGAACTCACGAAGGCCGGCGGCATGATCGCCAACGTCACTTACGAGCCGATGCTAACCTATGCCTGCGTGGCGGCGATGTACTTCGCCCTGTGCTTCCCCATCAGCCTCTATGCCCGTGTCCTCGAAAGGAAACTCGCATGAATGCCGTTCCCGAGCCGCTGCCGACGGGCGGCCTCGCCGGTACGCCCCACACCCGGGTCGGCGCCCCGATCCTGCGGATCACGGCATTGCGCAAATCCTACGGCACCCACGAGGTCCTGCGCGGCATCGACCTCGACGTGGCGCGCGGCGAGGTGCTGGCGATCATCGGCAAGAGCGGCTCCGGCAAGAGCACGCTCCTGCGCTGCATCAACGGCCTGGAGGTGTTCCAGCACGGCTCGCTGATCGTCGACGGAAAGCACCTGCTCTACGACAACGCCAAGGCCATGCGTGAGCTTCGCCAGGGCGTCGGCATGATCTTCCAGAACTTCAACCTGTTCCCGCACCTCTCGGTGGGGCGCAACGTCATGCTGGCGCCGCACCTCGTGAAGAAGCGCGGGGGCCCCGAGAACGAGGCCCGCGCCCGCCAGCTCCTCGCCCGCGTGGGTCTGGCGGAGAAGTTCGACGCAATGCCGGACAAACTCTCCGGCGGGCAGCAGCAGCGCGTGGCCATCGCCCGGGCGCTGGCCATGGACCCGGCGATCATGCTCTGCGACGAGATCACCAGCGCGCTGGACCCCGAACTCGTCGGCGAGGTCCTTCGGGTGGTGGAATCGCTGGCCGAGGAGGGCATGACCCTCCTGATGGTCACCCACGAGATGAACTTCGCCCGCAAAGTCGCCGACCGGGTGATCTTCATGCATCAAGGGCTGGTCCACGAGATCGGCCCGCCCGCGGAGGTGTTCGGCGCTCCGAAGACGCCCGAGCTGCGCCAGTTCCTGTCGTCGCTGCACGATTGAGGATGCTGGCGACGCCAAGGAGGCGAACCTCGTCGGGCTGCAGGAGCCGCGGATCATAACCCATCTGGCTCCGGGGCGGGCGTGTCACGGCGAGACGGATGCTGCCGGTCGCCGGAAGCTGACGAAGACGTCCCCGATGCGTGCGATGACCGCGCGGTTGAAGCGGCGGGCGGCCGCAGGAAGCAGGTGGTCGAGCGCGTGTTTGGGCAGATCGAGCAGACCCGAGGCTCGCGCCGGTTCCTACTTCGAGGCCTCGACAAGATCTGGGGCGCATGAGCGATGATCTGCACCGTCGGCAACTTCCTCAAGCTGGCGAAGGCCGGGAACTGAACCCAAAGCAAGTGACATGACCGTCAAAATTTCCATGCCAATCCCGACGCGCGAAGCCATTACTTAGAGCGACTAACAGAACGGCACGAAGCTGGAAGTTCAGCGTTGGTTTTGCATGGCCAGACCGCTTCTCCCCGATGATCTCTGGGATGAGATCGCTCCGCTCCTCCCGCCGCCTCGGCCCCGTCCCAAGGGCGGGCGTCGTCCGATCGAGAACCGGGCCGCCCTGACGGGCATCCTGTTCGTGCTGCGCTCGGGTCTGCCGTGGGAGATGCTACCGGCCGAGATGGGCTGCGGCTCCGGCATGAGTTGCTGGCGGCGGCTGCGGGACTGGCAAGCGGCGGGCGTATGGAGCCGCCTGCATCACGTGCTGCTGGAGCGCCTGCACGCAGCGGGTGAGATCGACTGGAACCGGGCTTGCCTGGACAGCGCGTCTGTCCCGGCTAAAAAAGGGGGCCTGCCACCGGCCCGAACCCGACGGACCGGGGGAAGCCGGGCACGAAGCGCCACCTCGTCACCGACGCGCGCGGCACGCCGCTCGGCTTCTGCCTGAGCGGGGCCAACAGACACGACACCGTCATGATGGCGACCACCCTCGATGCCATTCCGCCTGTGCGGAGTGGTCGACGAGGGCGACCGCGACGCCGTCCGGACAAGCTGCACGCCGACAAGGCCTACGATGCCCGACCCCGTCAGCAGGAGTGCCGGGCGCGGGGCATCGTCCCGCGCATCGCGCGGAAGGGTATCGAAAGCAGCGAGAAACTCGGTCGGCATCGTTGGGTCGTCGAGCGTACCCACGCGTGGTTCAACCGCTTCCGCCGCCTGCCCGTCCGCTACGAGCGACGCAGCGACATCTACGAGGCCTTCACGAGCCTCGCGACCAGCCTCATCACTCTCAACCAGATCAAACGGTTCTGTTAGGCGCTCTTAGACAGACGCGGTGATTGGGGTCCGGCCGCGGGTCCGCTGAAGACGGCTGCTCCTATCGAGATGTGGGATCGTGGGCGCGTTTGAATCGCCACGACATCAGGAAGGATCAGCCATGACACACCTTCCCGGGCTCGACGTCTCCCCGAAAGAGACCGCCATCTGTGTGGCCAACCAGGCGTGTCGGAACATTCAGGAGCCGGGAGCCCTCGGCCAATGGCAGGCCCTACAGCTCCGATTTCGACCTCACATTTTGGCGACGACCTGCCCTGAACGGGGCATTATCCGAGCCGCTTGCGCGGATCCGGTCCGGTCAAAGCAGCCTTCCGGCTCAATCCCTTATGGACATGCACCATCAGGGCGATGCCGAAGAGCGGCGTCAGCAGGTTGAGGACGGGCACCACCATCAGCCCCGCCAGCATGGCGCCGGCTGTCATGGTGGTCATGCCGAAATGCCGGCGCATCTCCCCCGCTTCCGCCATGGGCCGGAAGCGCCCGGCGGCGAGTTCGAAATACTCGCGTCCGAGCAGGTAGGTGTTGGCGAGGAAGAACGCCACGAGGTTCACGCCCGGCACGAAGAACAGGATCAGCGCCACGAGGTTGACCAGCAGGGCGAGCCCCGCGAAGCGCAAGGCGTAGAGCATCGCCGAGCCGATCGGCAGTGCCGTGCCCGGGGCGTCACCCGGAAAATCGGTGCGCTCCACGATGGCCGCCGCATCGTCGAGGAAGTAGCCCGCGACCAGGATCGAGACCGCCGGCATGACATAGGCGAGGCCGATGAACAGGCCGGCGCCGGCGAAGAAGACCGCCAGGGTATCCAGGAACGGATAACTCGCCGAGAGATGATGGTTCGCCAGGAACCAGTCGATCGCCTTGGTGAGGCCGGCCCAGATCAGGATGAGAAGCCCGATCGTCAGGGCGAGCGACTTCCACAGGATGGCGCGCAGAGGCGGCGAAAGCACCTGCCTGAGGGCAGCGTAGGCAGCCTGAATGAGCATGGCGGCCGAATCCTTGTTCCGCACGAGGGAAGACGGGTGCCCGGACAGGCCCGGCCGTCAGCGCCGGGTTCTGGCGTCGCCCGCGCTGCGGCGCAACCCCGGCCGGTCTTTCGCGGTGCGGCATGGCCTCTCCAACGATGCGACATGAAGGACGAGCCTCACACGAGTCCGTGCAATGTTCTCCCACCGTAACGGCTGGTAGAGAATCACCACGCACTCTCCCCTGCTTCGCCGATCACGGACATCCCCCGGAAACAACCCTCCGCATGGTCCCCCCACCCCGTCCCGCCCACAGCCACTTGCGGCAGAGCATCGCGCCGCGCCTCGCACCGCTGCCCAACCACGCGGATGTGATCGTGGTCGGCGCAGGCGCCGCCGGCATCGCCGCGGCGCGGACCCTTACGGAGCGGGGCATCTCGGTGGCGGTGCTGGAGGCGCGTGATCGGATCGGCGGTCGGCTGCTTACCACGATGCTGCGCGGCCACCCGTTGGATCTCGGCGGGCATTGGCTCCATGCCGGACCGATCAATCCACTGGTTCGCCTGGGCAAGGCGCGTGGCGAGCCCCTGCGGGTCGCAGCGCAGGAGGGACACCTGCTCGTATCGGGCCGGAAAGGGCGCCGGGCGGAAGTCGCGGCCCATGCCCGTGCCTTCTCGGTGGCCGATCGCGCCCTGACCAGCCAGGCCGGCCTCGAAGGCCCCGACCGTCCGGCCTCCAGCGCCCTCCCGCCCGGTCTGGGCCCCTGGGCGGAACGCATCGCCCTCGTCCACGGCCTCGTCTCCGGGCGCCCCCTCACGGAGGTCTCCCTCCACGACTTCCCCAGCATGGAATACGGCGACAATTACTTCATCGCCGGCGGCTTCGGCGGCTATCTCGCCCGTCTGGCGCAGGGGCTTCCCATCGCCCTGAACACGCCGGTCGTGCGCATCGACTGGTCGGGAACCGGTGTCACCGTGGAGGTGGCGGACGGATCGGTGCGGCGGGCCGCGGCGGTGATCGTGACGATCCCGATGATGGTGCTACGCGCAGCACCGCTCTTCACCCCGTCCCTGCCGCCCGAGACGCGCGCGGCCATCGACGGGTTCTCCAGCGGGATCTACGAACACGCCGTGCTGCACTGGCCGTCCGCCCCCTTCCTCGGGCGCGACCGGCTCGCCGCCTTGACGGGCGGACGCCACAAGCCTCCCGGACTGCTCACACGTGTGGATGGGACGCCGTTTCATCTGTTCGAACTCGACACGCCGATGACCCAGGCCCTGGATGCCCGTGGCCGGAACCCGGATTCCGTCCGGCGCCTCGTGCGCGCTGTCCTGGCGGACCATGTCGGCCATCGCGCCCTGCACGATCTCTCCATTCCGGCCGTCAGCGAGTGGCGCCACGACCCGTGGTCGCTCGGTTCATGGGCCGTGGTCCCGCCCGGACATGCTCCGGCACGGACGCAACTTCAAACATCGCTGGGCAACAAGATCTGGTTCGCCGGTGAGGCGCTGTCCCGTCTGCAATGGGGAACCGCCGGTGGAGCCTATGAAGAAGGTACGAGAGCGGCGAATGAAGCTGCATCCTCCATTCAGACACATCTCAAGTTGCACTCTCAGTAGGTCACGACCTGTCGCATGTCACATTGTGCTTTTATCATTATACATCATGACTGGATTAAGCCTCTTTCCATATTTACAAATTATAACGAAACCGTGGGTATCGCCGGATCTCGGGCTTAGTGCGAATGCTGGATGGGACAGTCCTACTAATTACAGACCGGCCGGACAGCAGCGAGATCTTGCGCGGCGAACTGAGCCTCGTAGCGGATTGCAAGGTCGTCCGGTTCGATGCGGCCTTCGACATCACGCGTGAGACGATTGGTGCGATATCCGATGTGACCCTCGCTCGGCGCGACGCCGTGACCGCCATGCGCCGGGCCTTCGCGAAGCTCAACGGCGCGGACGTTCCCATCATCTGCCTCTTGCGCAACACGAGCGAGAACGGCCTACGCGACGCCAAGAACCTCGGCGCGACGTGCTGCCTCTCGGCGCACACGCCCCCCGCCATGGTCGCCCGCACGATGATGACGCAGGTGATCCAGGACCGTGCGGACAGGCCGGTGCGGAGCATCGAGCGCGGCGTGGCACGGGCCACCGAAGTCCTGACCCGCCTGTTCGATGGCGCCCGGTCGAACGGCCCGGTCGCTCTGGCACAAGTCGATGCCAGCCTCGAACCGATCATCGAAGCGGTTCGCGACGGCGGATTGACCCGTTGGCTCGACCGGGTCTGGACGCATGATGACGCCACCTACCAGCATTGCCTGCTGGTGGCAGGCGTTGCCGCCAAGTTTTCGCTTCACCTCGGCTTCTCGGCCAGCGACCGCAATCACTTCGTCCGCGCCGCTTTGCTCCACGATCTGGGGAAAGCCCGGATTCCGCTGGCGATCCTCAACAAGCCGGGCCGGCTCGACGAAGGAGAGATGACGGTCATGCGCACGCATCCGGTCATCGGCTACGAGAAGCTGAAAGCGGCCGGCTGCGATGCCCTCACCCTCGGCGCCGTGCGGCATCATCACGAGATGCTCGACGGTTCGGGCTATCCCGACCGCCTCAGCGGGGATTCCATCGGCGATACCGTGCGGCTGATGACGATCTGCGACATCTACTCGGCGCTGACCGAGAAACGCGCCTACAAGCCGGCCATGCCGAACGCCGTCGCCATGGCGATCCTCTCGGACATGAAGGGTCGGCTGGAGGACAGGCTAGTCCAGTCCTTCGGCGAGGCCATGGGGAACGGCTCGTGACGAAGCCGAAACGAATCTCGGACGCGGCTCGGGACAGGGCGAACCTCAGCTGAAGCCGCCCCGCTTGAGCCGCATCACGGTCCGATCCAGCGCGCCGAGATAGGCCGAGCGGTCCCGGGCCGAGAACGGGCGCGGGCCGCCTGTGACCGCTCCCGCCTCGCGCAGATCCTGCATCAGATTGCGGGTCGCGAGGGCGAGGCCGATCCCGCTCTCGCTGAAGGGCTTCCCGGTCGGCGCGAGCACCTCGGCGCCGGCCTTCACGCAGCGGCTCGCCAGAGGCACGTCCGAGGTGACGACGACGGCCCCCGGCCGGGCGTGCTCCGCGATCCAATCGTCGGCGGCGTCGAAACGGTCGCTGACGACGACGCGCTCGATCCAGGGTTCCCGCGGCAGGGTGATGAAGCTGTTCGCCACCACGTAGACATGCAGGCCGTAGCGGCCGGCGACCCGGTAGGTCTCGTCCTTCACCGGGCAGGCATCGGCGTCGATGTAGACGACGATCGAACGGTCGGCGGCCGGCTCGCTCATGCGGACGCCGCCAAGGGCGCGGCCAAGGGCGCGGTCACGCTCCGTCCGCCCTCGGCCTCCTCGAGCGCCGGAACCACCCGCTCCAGAGTCGAGACGGCGAGGGGCTGGCCCCGGCCACGCAGGGCGTGGGCGCCGAGCGAGCGGGCGTGGATGCCATCAGGCAGGCGCGGAAGGCGGGCGAGGAGATCGTCTGAAATCAGGATCTCGGTGCCCAGGGGCCGGCACAGGGCCTCGATCCGCGAAGTCACGTTCACAGTGTCGCCGAAATACGCGATCTTGTGCCGGTCGACCCCGACTTCGGCCGTGACGATGGATCCGCCATGCAGCGCCGCCCGCAAACGGGGTACGACGCCGAATCGGGCCTGCCAGATCGACGCCTCGGCCTCGATCCTGTCGAGGACGTCGAACACGCAGGCGACGCAGCGCCCGTCCTTGAGGCCCCGCTCCATCGGCCAGGTGATCATGGCCATGTCGCCGATGTAATCGTCGGTGGAGCCGTGGTTGCGGCGCACGGGCTCGGCGAGGGCGGCGAAGACCGCGCCGAGATAGGCCTGGGCCTTCAGGTCGCCATGGGTCTCGGCGAAGGCGGTGGAGCCGACGACGTCGAGGAAGAGGAAGATGCGGTCCTCGCGCACCGGCTTGTGATAGCGGCCGACGAGAAAGTTCACGAACACCTCGCCGCCGATGAGATCGCGCATGCGGATGACGAAGACGAGCATCGCCGACACTGCCAGCGAGTAGGCGAGGACCCGAGGCGTGATCTTGACGGCGTCCTTGAGCGCGTCCCCGGTCAGGCCCAGGGCCCAGACGACGAGGCCCCCGAGCGCGATGCCGCTGGCGATCATCAGGACATAGGCGAGCTCGGCCGTGAGCACGTAGATCTTCGCCGGCAACTGGCGCAGGCGCGCCTGAAGGCCGCCGAAGATCAGGCCACGGTCGAAGGCGAGGGTGGTCGCCCCCACCGCGAGGCCATAGATCACCCCGGCCAGCGGCGAGGCGCCGTTGGCGAACAGAAGGTCGTAGAGGAGCCCGGCGCCGCTGCAGGCGACGAGAATGAGCATCCAGAACCAGCGGTGCGGCGGTAGCATCAGGCGTCACCCCGGTCTGGCTCGTCACGAAGACGATGGCGTCGCGCGGGGAGAAGCAAGGCGTGGCATCCTTCGGAAGGCCATCGTCGGAAGACGCGGGTGAGTTACCGCGCCGAGACGACCGGCCCACCCTGAACAACGGTCCATGATGGCGCGATTAAGGCCATGGGCCGTTAAGGCTGCCTTCGAAATTCATTGACCGCCCGGAAGACCGTGAGATCTCCGTAACCGGGTACGCTTTAGGCTCGTTGTCAGACAGGCAGCCCTCACTGCTGCAACGCGGCTCGACCGCTTCAGAAGGCGCGCATCGCGATGAGCATGACGAGTGCGAACCCGGATCCGACCACCCCCAAGGCGTCGGCCACACGCCCGCTGGTGGCCCCGCGCGACATCCGCGCCATCGCGCGCGACCTAGGCTATTCGCCCGACTGGAACTGGAGTTGGGAGAACTACAAGAACACAATCGTCGCCCTCACCAACGAGTACGACCTTCGCGACCATCTCGAGATCGGCGGCGGGCGCGACCCGGTCTTCCAGCCGCCGGAACTGGTCCGGCATGGGATCAGGGTGACGATCAACGACATCTCGCAGAAGGAGCTCGATCTCGCGCCGCCCGAATTCTCGAAACTCTGCTGCGACATCGCCTCGCCTTCCACCCTCGACACCATCGGCCGAAACCGGTTCGACTTCGCCTATTGCTCGATGGTGATGGAGCATGTGCCGGACGTGGCGCAGATGTGGCGCAACATCCATGGTCTCCTAACCCCGGGCGGCGCAGCGCTCAGCTTCTTTCCCACCCTGTTCGCCCCGCCCTTCGTCGCCAACCAGCTCATGCCGGAGGCCCTGTCGCGCGCCGTGCTCCACACCCTGTTCCCGGACCGCAGGGACGATGGCGGCAACCCGAAGTTCCCGGCGCATTACAATTACTGCCGGGGCAGCGAGGCGGTGATCGTGCCGCTCCTGAAGGAGATCGGCTTTCGCGAGATCGTCGTGCTGCCGTTCTACGGCTACAGCTACTTCCACAAGCTGCCCGGCCTGCGCCAGATCGACGACGCGTTCACCCGCCTCGCCCGGAGCCGCGACTGGCGGACCTTCACCAGCTTCGCCTTCGTCATCGCGCGTAAATGACCATCACCCGGTCCGATGCGGTCATGACCATCATCATCGTCGCCGATCACGCCTTCATCAACGGTGGGCAGGCGAAGGTCGCCATCGAGAGCGCCCTCGGCCTCGCGGGACGCGGCCACCGGGTCGTGTTCTTCGCAGCCGTCGGCCCGGCCGATCCGCGTCTGGCGGCCGCCGGTATCGAGGTGATCGTGCTTGGCCAGACCGACGTGGCGCTCACGACCTCGCTCGCCAGTTTCGGCGTGCAATGGCTTTGGAACCGGCCGGCGGCGCTTCGCCTCCAAGCGCTTCTCTCCGGCTACGATCCGGAAGACAGCGTCGTCCACGTCCATGGCTGGGCCAAGGCCCTGTCGCCCTCCATCGGGCCGGTGCTGAAGGCGACGACGGTGCCGGTGGTGTTCACCATGCACGAATACTATCTCGCCTGCCCCAATGGTGGCTTCTACGATTACCCGATCTCGGCCGCCTGCCACCGCACTCCGCTCTCGCCCGCCTGCATCGCCTACAATTGCGATTCCCGGAGCTACGCCCGCAAACTGATGCGGGTCGGCCGCCATGCCTTGATGCGGGGGTCGGGGCTGGTGGGCAGCGCGGCCACCGTCATCACCATCAGCCGGCTTCAGAAGACCGTTCTCACCCCCTACCTGCCGAAACGGACGCGCTATTTCGAAGTCTCGAACCCCGTGGACGCGGAGCCCCTCGGGCGGAAGGCGGAGCGGCCGCTGGGCGACATCGTCTTCGTCGGGCGGGTCTCGCCCGAGAAGGGCGCGAACGTCTTCGCCGAGGCCGCCCGCCTCGCCGGGCAGACGGCCGTGTTCATCGGCGACGGCCCGCAGCGGGCGCAACTGGAGTCGGACTATCCGGAGGCCCGCTTCCTCGGCTGGAAGAACCCGGCCGAGGTCAAGGCGCTGATGCGCGCGGCCCGCGCCCTCGTCTTCCCCTCGGTCTGGTACGAGGGCCAGCCCCTCACCGTGCTCGAATCCCTGGCGGCGGGGACGCCGGTGATCGTCAGCGACATCTGCGCCGGACGGGAAGCGGTGGAGGACGGCGTCAACGGTCTCTGGTTCGCGTCCGGCAAACCGGATTCCCTCGCCGCCGCCCTCATGCGTCTCTCCGACGACGCGGAGGCGCGCCGGATGTCGGATGCGGCCTACGACCTGTTCTGGGCCGATCCGCTGACCCTCGACCGGCATCTCGACGGGATCGAGGCGGTCTACCGAAGCCGCCTCGCTTCCGCGCGCTCTCCCTCGACCATCCGGGCCATCCACGCCTGAACCGCCGTGACGTCGGCCTGGCCGAGCCCGTGCCCGGCCGGCTGGATGTCGTGCGCCACAACCGCCCCGGCCCGGCCGAGGATTCCGGCGAGACGCGCGGCGTTCTCGGCCGGCACGATCGGATCGGCCATGCCCGACAGCATCAGCACGGGCGTGCCGGTCAGGTCGGGAACGGGCGGCTCCGCGAGCGGCATCATCGGCCGGAGCAGCGCCGCTCCCGCCAGCATGCCCGGATGGAGCAGGAGAAGGGCGGCGGCGATGTTGGCGCCGTTGGAGAAGCCGAGCGCCACCGGGGCCGCGATTCCGTAGGCCTCACGAGCCACCGCGATGAAATCCGCGAGGTCCCGCGCACGGCGCCGGAGGTCGGCCTCGTCGAAGACCCCCTCGGCGGGACGCCGGAAGAAGCGCGGCATGCCGTTCTCCAGGACGGGTCCGCGCGGCGACAGCAGGGCGGAGCCCGGCGAGACGGCGCGACCCAGGGGCAGCAGGTCGCTCTCATCGCCGCCAGTGCCGTGGAGCAGCAGGAGCGGAGGCGAGCCGGCCACGGTCGCGGGCTCGAAACGGTGAATTAAGGACAGCTTGGTCATGACGGCCTCGCGAAAAGTGCGTGGGAACCGCCCCACCTCGCGGAGGGGCGGCCGTGTCAGGCGATGACGGGGAGAACCTCCTCGATCCGCGCACGGTGCGCTTCGAGGAAGGCGGGGAGCTTGAGCGCCTCGCCCAGCGTCTCGGCCGGCTCGTCGACGGCAAAGCCCGGGATGTCGGTGGCGATCTCGAACAGCACGCCGCCGGGCTCGCGGAAGTAGACCGAGCGGAAATAGGCGCGGTCCCGCTGCTCGGTCACCTGCAGGCCATGGGTGCCGGTGAGATCGGCCACCATGGCGGCCTGCTCGGCATCGTCCTTCGCCCGGAAGGCGATGTGATGGACCGAGCCGGCACCGGGCCGGCCGCGCAGGAACTCGCCCACCGCCCGGAGGGTGACGAACCCACCGACGCCGCTGCCATTGGCGTAGCGGGTCATCGCCCCGTCGCGCCCGGCCTCGGAGAAGCCGAACACCCCGGTGAGGATCCGCGCCGTCGGCTCCGCCTCTTTAAGGAGCAGGGTGACGCCGTGGAAGCCTCGGATGGCGTGCTCGGCCGGAACCTCGGCACCGGTCCAGGAAGGCGCCCCCTCGGTGGCCTCGTCGACCCCGACCAGGGCCAGCACCATCCCGTCGGGATCGCGCAGGCGAAGGACCGGCTCGCCGAAGAGCTGGACCAGGGCGTCGTGGTCGACGCCCTTCTCGATCAGCCGGTGGGTCCACCAGCCGATGGAGGCGCGGGGAACGCGGAAGGCGGTCTCCTGCGTCTCGCCGATCCCGACCCGTCCCCGCGCGGCATGGGCGACGGGAAAGAACGTCAGGATCGTGCCGGGGCGGCCGGCATCGTCGCCGTAATAGAGGTGATAGGTCGAGGGATCGTCGAAATTGACGGTCTTCTTCACCAGGCGCAGGCCAAGAACGCGGCGATAGAAATCGAGGTTGCGCTGGATGTCGCCGGCATAGGCGGTGACGTGGTGCAGGCCGTTATCGGACATGATCGTGTCTCCCGGACGCGCTGGCCGGTGGATGGCCACCGCGCCGCTTCGTGATGACGACAATCTGGGGCTTGGCATGCCGCATGAAAACAGAAACGATGGAAACCTATCGTTTCTGGAAATGCGCTTATGAAACTGCCGGATTTCGAAGCCTGGGCGATCTTCGCGAAGGTCGCCGAGAGAGGGTCCTTCGGGCGGGCGGCGGATGAACTCGGGCTGTCGAAGGCCACGGTCTCGAAGGCGATCACCCGCCTCGAAGCCCGGATCGGTAGCCGCCTGTTCCACCGGACCTCGCGCAAGATCGCCCTGACAGAGATGGGCCATGCGGCGCGGGACGGCGCCGCGCGCATCCTCGCGGAGGGCGAAGCGGCGGAAGCCCAGGCCACGGCCTCGTCATCGGTTCCGCGCGGCATGGTGAGGCTGGCCGCCCCCATGTCGTTCGGGATCCTCCACGTGGCCCCGATCCTTCCGGATTTCCTCAGTCAGTATCCGGAGGTCTCGGTGGACCTCCATTTCAGCGATGCCCTCGTGGATCTCGTGGGCGGGGGCTTCGATATCGGCCTGCGCATCGCCGCGCTGGCGGATTCTTCCCTGCGGGCGCGACGCCTCTGCCTTGTGAACCGCGCCCTCGTGGCGTCGCCGGATTATCTCGACCGGCATGGCAGGCCGGAGCATCCGCGCGATCTCGCCCGCCACGCCTGCCTCGGCTACGCCTATCTACCGAGCCCGGACCGCTGGATCTTCACCAGCCGCGAGGGCGAGGAGGCGGTCATCCTTCCCGCCGGGCCGCTGCGGGCCAACAATGCCGACGCCCTGACTCCCGCCCTTCGCGCCGGGCTCGGCCTCGCCGTCCAGCCGGATTTCATGGTCTGGGAGGATCTTCGGGCCGGGCGGCTCGAACGGGTGCTGCATGGATGGGAGCTTCCGCCCATCGCCCTGCATCTGGTCACGCCGCCGGGAGACCCGCGCCCTGCCCGCGTGCTTGCGCTCATCGCCTTCCTGACAAGCCGGTTCGCGGCAGCACCCTGGTCGAACGGCGCCGCCGCACAGCCCTGAGACCGCGATCAGAGCACGATATGCGGGCCCACCGCGTCCGCCTGAAGCGGCGAGAGAAACGACGCGCCGATGCCGTTGTCGAACCGACGGGCGACCTTGGCCCTGGTGTTTCCGATGACGATCAGCGTGCCGACGTCGAGGGGCTCCTCCATGGAAACGGCCACACCCGATGCCGAGATGTTGATGACACGGCCGGGCAGCATCGATCCGGCCTCGGTCGTGACCAGCACGTCCTGAATCTCCGGCACGATACGAGGATGGACGCGCGTCACCAGGGGCGGCGGATTCTGCGATTTGGCGACGCTGAGGAGGCTCTGCACCACGAGGCCGAGGGGATGGTCGGCGCTGAGCACGCGGATGGCGAAGGAAGCGGCCTCCGCTCGCACGACGATGGCTTCGAGGGATCCGGCATGGCGGATACTGCAGGTCAGTCGCTCATCGACGGCGGGCACGACCGATGACTTGAAACGAATGCCGTCCGAGGAGAGATCGTCGGTGACCGCATAAAAATTCTGCCGATGCCGCCCCCAGCAAAGAGCCGGCAGGATGACCTTGTATCGCGCCTCCGACCGCCTCTCGCTCATCACATCCCTTTTTGTGTTGAGCACTTTTATGCTGGCGACTCTTCAAGCGAAGCTTTCACAATCGAGAAAATTCGATTCAATATCCTACATCAACAACTCGGACCATCTGAGATACACGCAGGACGAGTTGATCGACTAGAAGCGAGCTTTGTCGTTAGAGCGGCCTACACCCGTCAGGCCATGCACTTTGATGCGGGAGGCGAGCGTCGTCGGCTTGACGCCGAGCAGTTCGGCCGCCCCTCCGGCCCCAAAGACGCGGCCCTTGCTCAAGACCAGGGCGGCGGAGATATCGGCCCGGTCGCGCGCCCTTCGCTCGGCCTCGGTGGCGGGGGTGAGGCCAGGTGAGACCTCGCCCTGCGGGCGCCTGCCCTCGAGGGGACCAGGGCTCTCGGCCTCGGGCAGGTCGAACCGCAACCGCCCGCGCACGGCCAGGATCGCTGCCCGCTCGACGATGTTCTCCAGCTCGCGGACATTGCCGGGCCAGTCGTAGCGCGCGAGGCGGCGGACATCGCCTTCCGTGAGACGCAGGTCGGGCATGGCGAGGCGTCGGGCCACGCCCTTCAGGAAGTGCTGGGCGATGAGGGGAATATCCTCCGGCCGCTCGCGCAGAGGCACAGCCGCGATGGGAAAGACGTTGAGGCGGAAATAGAGATCCTCGCGAAAGCGCCCCCGCTTCACCTCGGCCTTGAGGTCGCGGTTGGTGGCGGCCACGAGACGGACGTCGACGAGGCGGGTCCGTTCCTCGCCGATCCGCTCGAATTGCCGCTCCTGCAGCACCCGCAGGAGCTTGCCCTGCAGGTCGATGGGGATTTCGCCGACCTCGTCGAGGAACAGGGTGCCGCCATCGGCGAGTTCGAATCGCCCGACCCGGTCGCGCAGAGCCCCGGTGAAGGCGCCCCTTGCGTGGCCGAAGAACTCGCTTTCGAACAGTTCACGCGGGATCGCCGCGCAATTCACCCGGATCAGCGGCCGGTCCCGGCGGCGGCTCGCCTCGTGGATGGCGCGGGCGATGAGCTCCTTCCCTGTGCCGGATTCGCCGGTGACGAGGACGGTGGCGTCGGTGCCGGCCACGAGGTCGATCTGGCGGAGGGTCGCTTCGATGGCAGGAGAACGGCCGATGATGCCCTGGTGGTGCCCCCCCTCGCGGATTTCCTCGCGCAGATAGGCGTTCTCGAGTTCCAGGCGCTGGCGCAGGGAATCGACCTCCGCCAGGGCCTGGCGCAGGCGCTCGTCGGCCTCCCGCCGCTGGCTGATGTCGCGGAACACGATGACCGCGCCGAGGAGCCGGCCCCGGTCGCGGATCGGCGTCGACGTGTATTCCACGAAGATCGGGGTGCCGTCCCGGCGCCAGAACACCTCGGTATCCACCTGATGCACGGCCCCATCGCGGAAGGCGGCATAGATCGGGCAATCCTGATGCGGGTAATGGCAGCCATCCGGGTGGCTGTGATGGACGGTGGCATGCATGTCGCGCCCGACGAGGTCGGCCGCGTCCCAGCCCAGCATGCGCTCCGCCGCCGGGTTGATGAAGGTGGTGATGCCTTCGGCATTGACCCCGTAGATGCCCTCGCCGGCCGCGCGCAGGATCAGCTGGTTCTCGCGCTCGATATCGCGAAAGATCCGCTCCATCCGCTGCCACTCGGTCAGGCCGGCGCGCATATGCGCATCGGCCTCCGTATCCACGAGGCGGCGGCGACGCTCGTCGAGGTCGAACAGGCTCACGAGGAGGAGCGCAGGCTCGCCCGGCAGGATCGTCCCGCTATATTCCACATGGAGGCCGTGCCCCTCCGCGTGCCTCGGCGAGAGGGCGTGGGTCCAATCGCGGCCCCGCGCCTGGACGGCCTGGGTGAAGACGATCAGCGTCGGCACCTGGTCGGGATGAAGGCCGGTGACGCGCATGCCCCGCAGGACATCGAGATCGTAGCCGAGCAGCCGCGCGGCGGCCGGGTTGGCGTCCCGGATCTCGTCGGCCACCGGATCGAGCACCAGCATCGCCTCCGCCGCCCTGTCGAAGGCGGGGCCATAGGCCGAAGCAGGCGGCGCGACTGAGTTTTCCATCACGATATCTCGTAGCATGCGTCACGAAAAACCGTAATCGACGATATTTCGTTATGCTCGTCTATCTCTCAAACCATTGTTCCGGTTGTGATTTTTAATGGAACCATGGATGGCACAGCGTTTGCCATGAGGAGACAGTCTCCGCAGAAAGGTCCGCGACATGGCGCTCTTCGACGATCCGTTCAACGCCCGGCTGACCTTGAAGCGCGGGGGCTGCTCCTGCGGAAACCATCGCGATCAAGCCGCGCACGATGCCGAAGCTCCGTCCGGCGACGCCGCGATCACTCGGGCCATCGAAGGCGCGGTGATGCGGGCCCTGTTCCCCGAGGATGCCCAGCGGCGCGCCTTCCTCAGGAGCGTCGGCTCGGCGACGGCGCTGGCCGCCGTGAGCCAGTTCTTGCCCACGAAATTCGTGGCCGAGGCCTTCGCGCAAGGGGCGAAGCCCGAGAAGACCGACCTCAAGGTCGGCTTCATTCCGATCACCTGCGCCACGCCGATCATCATGGCGAAACCCATGGGTTTCTACGAGAAGCAGGGGCTGAACGTGGAGGTGGTGAAGACCGCCGGCTGGGCGGTGATCCGCGACAAGACCCTGAACAAGGAATACGACGCCGCCCACATGCTGGCGCCGATGCCCATCGCCATCTCCCTCGGCGTCGGATCCAACCCCGTCCCCTACACGATGCCGGCGGTGGAGAACGTCAACGGCCAGGCGATCACCCTGGCGATGAAGCACAAGGACAGGCGCGACCCGAAGAGCTGGAAGGGCTTCAAGCTCGCGGTGCCCTTCGACTATTCGATGCACAATTACCTGTTGCGCTACTACCTCGCGGAGGCCGGGATCGACCCCGATACCGACGTGCAGATCCGCGCCGTCCCGCCGCCGGACATGGTCGCCAACCTGCGGGCCGACAACATCGACGGGTTCCTCGCCCCCGACCCGGTCAACCAGCGCGCGGTCTATGATGGCGTCGGCTTCATCCACATCCTGTCGAAGGAGATCTGGGACCGGCACCCGTGCTGCGCCTTCGCGGCCTCGCAGGATTTCGTCACCCAGACCCCGAACACCTACGCCGCCCTGCTCCGCGCGGTGATCGAGGCGACGGCCTATGCCTCGAAGATCGAGAACCGCAAGGAGATCGCCGCGCAGATCGCGCCGGCCAACTACCTCAACCAGCCGGTGACGGTGGTGGAGCAGGTGCTCACCGGAACCTTCGCCGACGGCCTCGGCAATGTTCGCAAGGTGCCGGACCGCGTCGATTTCGACGCCTTCCCGTGGTCGTCCTTCGCGGTCTGGATCATGACGCAGATGAAGCGCTGGGGTCAGATCAAGGGCGATGTCGATTACAAAGCAGTGGCCGAGAAGGTCTATCTCGCCACCGACGCCGCGAGATTGATGAAGGAGGCCGGCCTCACCCCGCCGACCGCCACGTCGAAATCCTTCTCGGTGATGGGCAAGGTCTTCGATCCGGCGAAACCCGAGGAGTACCTGAACTCCTTCGCGATCAAGCGGGCGGGCTGAGCCATGAAGGCCTCCCTCTCGCTCCGCGCCGGCATCGTCTCCCTGGCCGTCCTCGCCGCCTTCCTGCTGCTCTGGCAGATCGCGGTGGGCGGGGTCGCCAAGACCGAGGCCATGGACCCGGAATACGCGGTCCTCATGGGTGCGAGCGCCACCACCGGCAAATCGGCGATGCCGGGTCCGCTCGACGTCGCCGCCACCGCCTGGAAGCACCTCAGAGACCCGTTCTACGACCGTGGCCCGAACGACAAGGGGCTCGGCATCCAGCTCGCCTATTCCATCGGCCGGGTGGCGCTGGGCTACGGCCTCGCGGTGCTGGTGGCCATCCCCATCGGCTTCCTCATCGGCATGTCGCCGCTGATGGGCCGGGCGCTCGACCCCTTCATCCAGCTGCTGAAGCCGGTCTCGCCCCTCGCCTGGATGCCCCTCGCCCTCTACACGATCAAGGATTCGAGCCTGTCGGCGATCTTCGTGATCTTCATCTGCTCGCTCTGGCCGATGCTGATCAACACCGCCTTCGGCGTTGCCGGAACGCGCAAGGAATGGCTGAACGTCGCCCGGACCCTGGAGGTCGGGCCGATCCGGCGCGCCTTCACGGTGATCCTGCCGGCCGCCGCCCCGACGATCCTCACCGGCATGCGTATCTCCATCGGCATCGCCTGGCTCGTCATCGTGGCGGCCGAGATGCTCGTGGGTGGAACCGGCATCGGCTACTTCGTCTGGAACGAGTGGAACAACCTTTCGATCACCAATGTGATCGTCTCGATCCTGGTCATCGGCCTCGTGGGCATGATCCTCGACCAGTTGCTGGCGCGCGCTCAGCGTCTCGTCACCTTCCCCGAGTGAGGTCGCGCCCATGAGCAAGCTCATTCCCTTCGCGCGGCGCTTCGCAAGTGCCGCTCCCGACCCCGCCGCCGGGACCAGCCGCATGTCGTCCTCCGAAAAGTTCATCTCCATCGAGGGGATCGCCCGGCGCTATCCCGCGCCCGGCGGCAAGCAGAACACCGTGTTCGAGAACCTGTGGCTGCCCATGCGGCGGGGCGAGTTCGTCTGCATGATCGGCCATTCCGGCTGCGGCAAGACCACGGTGCTCAACATCCTGGCCGGGCTGGAGGCGCCGAGCGAGGGCGTCGTCATCGTCGACGGGCAGGCGATCGAGGGAACCAGCCTCGACCGGGCCGTGATCTTCCAGGGCCACGCCCTGCTGCCCTGGCGAACGGTGCTCGGGAACGTCGCCTACGCGGTCTCCTCGCGCTGGCGCAAGGCGTCCCGCGCCGAGGTCGAGGAGCGTGCCCGCAAGGCCATCGCCACGGTGGGCCTCGCCGGCTCCGAGCATAAGCGCCCCTCGGAACTCTCCGGCGGCATGAAGCAACGTGTCGGCATCGCCAGGGCACTCGCCATCGAGCCCAAGATCCTGCTCATGGACGAGCCGTTCTCGGCGCTGGACGCGCTCACGCGGGGCACGCTGCAGGACGAGGTGCGCCGCATCTGCATCGAGACCGGCCAGACCGTCTTCATGATCACCCACGATGTCGACGAGTCGATCTACCTCGCCGACCGCATCGTCCTGATGACCAACGGTCCCGAGGCCAAGGTGGCGGAGATCGTCGAGAACCCGCTGCCCAAGCGCCGCGAGCGCGCGAACCTCCATCACTCGCCGGGCTACTACGCCCTGCGCAACCACCTGATGGACTTCCTCGTCAGCCGCTCGAAGAGCCTGCGGGACGCCATGCCCGCCGGCTACGACCAGCGCCACCCGCCCGTGGTGCGGCCTGGTGCGGACGAGCCGAAGCCGATTGCTGTCCCTGCCGCGTCGTAGATCCGCGCCTCGCAGACTCACGCGCCGCCCCTCACCCCCGTGTCTCGATCCATCGGAGAACTCATATGAAGCGCGAAGACCTCACCGAAAAGCTCCTCGACATCAAGCGCGAGAAGGGCTGGACCTGGAAGCATATCCAGGACGAGATCGGTGGAATCTCGCCGATCCTCATCACCGCCGCCTGCATGGGGCAGATGAAGCTGCCGAAAGCCCAGGCGAAGAAGGCGGCGGAGCTGTTCGGCCTCACGGAATCGGAGGAGCGGATGCTCAACGAGGCGCCCTATCGCGGGTCCATCGCGCAGATGCCGCCCACCGACCCGCTGATCTACCGGTTCTATGAGCTGGTGATGGTCTACGGCACCACCTGGAAGGAGCTGATCCAGGAGGAGTTCGGCGACGGCATCATGTCGGCCATCGACTTCAACATGACGATGGAGCGCGAGCCCAACAACAAGGGCGACCGGGTGAAGATGAACCTCTCGGGCAAGTTCCTGCCCTACAAGTATTACGGCAACGAGGAAGGCGTGCCTGATTACGGCTTCAAGGAGCCGTAGCCGGCGCAGCATCGACGCGAACTGGTAAAGGCATCGCGGCTCATCGGGCCGGGTTGCCTTTTTTCGCGCAGGACGAGTCGACGCAGGCCCCGGTTTCGTGCTGATTGCGCAGGCTTGGCCGTAAAAGCGGCCGCCCCGTCGGAGACTGTCGCCCGCATGAACCTCAACGCGATCTCGGCCACCTGGGCCCCCCGGCTCCTCAGCATCCTGCGCATCGTCGCCGGGGTGCTGTTCCTGGAACACGGCACGCAGAAGCTGTTCGGGTTCCCCGTGCGCATGGGCGGCGGCAGCGCACCGGCCCTGTTCACGCTCTTCTGGTTCGCGGCGATCCTCGAAATCGTCGGCGGTGCGATGATCATCCTCGGCCTGTTCACGCGGCCGGTGGCGTTCATCCTCTCCGGCCAGATGGCCTTCGCCTATTTCATCGCCCATGCGCCAAAGAGCCCGTTCCCGGCCCTCAATGGCGGCGACGCGTCCATTCTGTTCTGCTTCCTCTTCCTCTACCTCGCCGCCGCGGGCGCCGGTCCGTGGAGCCTCGACGCGCAGCGCCGCGGACGGTTCTGAGACCCGGAGAAAGCGGTCGGCCGCGCTTCCCGCTTCGGGTGGGAGCGGGTCGCCCCGGAACGAGGGAGAGAATGCGGATGCTTGCCCATCGTCACCCCAGGTCGTCCGGCTTCCCGGCGTGACGACCGTCTCCTCCGCCGAAGACCGGCGGATGCGCGTCATGGCCGTGGCCGTTCAGAAGGGCGGGACCGGCAAGACGACCCTGGCGGCGTCGCTCGCCGTCGCGGCCGCGGAATCCGGCGAGCGCGTCGTCGCCTACGACCTCGATCCGCAGGGCTCGCTGATGGGATGGGGCGCCCTGCGCCGCCAGAACGGCATCACGGTCGACCGCATCCAGGCCTGGGAGATCGGGCAATTGCCCGACATCCTCGACCAGACGTCAGAGAACGGGACGACGCTGGTCTTGATCGATACCGCCGGCGCCGCCACCGGCGCCACCCCCGCGCTCCGCGCCGCCGACCTCGTCCTGGTCCCGGTGCGCCCGTCGCGGCTCGACCTCGTGGCCGCCCGGCCGACCTTGCAGGCCCTCGTCGGCCTCGGCATGCGGAGCCGTTTGGCGCTCGTACTCAATCAATGCCCGCCTCCGCCCTCGGCGCGCACCGACGCCTATGCGGCGCAGCTGCGCGGCCTCGGCGTCCTGGCAGAACCGGGGATCGTCCAGCGCGTCGACCACCAGGACGCCGTGGCGGCGGGGCTTGGCGTCACCGAATACGCGCCCCAGGGACAGGCCGCCGGGGAGATCCGCGCACTCTGGGGCTGGATCGACGCCAAGATGCGAGGCTGACGCCTCGCGTCGCGCGGAGAGCGGGGCGCTGTCTCGCCCCGCTTCGCGAAGTAGATGGGGCAGTCTCTCGCCTACGCTTCCTTCGCCCCGAATGCCGCCAGGATGCGCGCCCAGGAGCGCGTGCCTTTGTGGAAGCTCCTGAGATCGTACTTCTCGTTGGGCGAATGGATGCGGTCGTCATCCAGGCCGAAGCCGATGAGGAGCGTGTTGCGATCGAGCAGCCGCTTGAAGTCGCCGACGATGGGGATCGAGCCGCCCGCTCCGATGGTGACAGCGGGAACGCCCCATTCCTCGGCGAGTGCCCCCCTCGCGATGTCCAGTTCGGGCATGTCGAAGGGCAGGCTGATGGCGCGGCTGCCCTTGTAGCAGATCACCTCCACCGAGCAGTCCGACGGGATTCTTTCGCGCACGAAGGCCTCGAAGGTCCGGGCGAGCTGTTCCGGGTCCTGGTCGTCCACGAGGCGGAACGAGACCTTGGCGCTGGCCTCTCCCGCGATGACCGTCTTGGTGCCCTCGCCGGTATAGCCGCCGATGATGCCGTTGACGTCGCAGGCCGGGCGCGACTGGATCAGCTCGATCAGCATGCGGCCGCGCTCACCCGCCGGCTCCGACAGGCCGATGGGGCCGAGGAACTTGTCAGCCGTAAAGTCGAGCCCGCGCCATTGCTCCAGGATGTCCGCGGGCGTCTCGCGCACGCCGTCGTAGAAGCCCGGCAGGGCCACCCTTCCATCCGCGTCGTGCAGGTCGGCGATGATCTTCGACAGGACGTGGATCGGGTTGCGCGCCGCGCCGCCGAAGAAACCCGAATGCAGGTCACGGTCGGCGCAGGTGACCTTCACCTCGAAATAGGCGAGGCCCCGCAGCGACGTGGTGATGGCCGGCGTGGTCGGGTTCCACATGCTCGTGTCACAGACGAGGACAATATCCGCCGCGAGCTTCTCCCGGTTGGCCGCGACCCATTCCGGCAATCCTTGAGAGCCGTTCTCCTCGGCGCCCTCGATCAGCAGAGTGACGCCACAGGGCAGCTCGCCCTCCATGGCGATGAAGGCGCGGCAGGCTTCGACGAAGGTCATGACCTGACCCTTGTCGTCCGAGGCGCCGCGCGCCACGATCTGTTTTTCGCCGTTGGCGTTCACCGAGATGCGCGGCTCGAAGGGCGGTGTCGCCCAGAGGTTCAGCGGGTCCACCGGCTGCACGTCGTAATGGCCGTAGAACAGCACGTGCGGCTTGCCGGGTTTCGGCGCATGCGCCAGCACCACCGGATGCAATGATGTCTCGTGGATGGCCGTCTCGAACCCGAGCGCCGTCAGATTGCCCTCGAGCCACTGCGCCGCGTCGCGGCAATGCCCGGCATAGGCCGGATCGGTGGAGATCGAAGGGATCCGCAGGAAGGCAAACAGCCGCTCCAAGGCATTGTCGAGGTCGCGGTCGATATCGTTGAGAACCGGGTCGAGGGCGGCCATCGCGCGTCCTTGTGGCAAGCGGGGATGGCGACAGGGTTAGCCGAGGGGATGGGTGGGCGCAAACCACCGACATTGCCGTTCAGGGCTGCAAACCGGGCTGGACGACTTTCGACATGCAGGAAGGTTCAGGGGGCCCACGATTCCGGAACCGTGTTCCGGTCATCGAGGAGCGTTTGGGCTCGCATGGTCGGCACCTGACGAATGATATGCCGGGACGCCGCTCGTCGGGATGCGGTTTGCGGCGCTCCACCCGATCCCTCACCGAACGACGCGACTATCGGACCTTCAGGTGCGACACGGGAAGAGAACGTACCCGCTCGCCGCGAGGGTCCACGCTTCAGCCACGATCAGCGCAGCCGCATCCCGGGGCATGGGCGCCGGTGGGCCAGCGCGAGCGACGGATCAATTCGCAGAAGTTGCCCTTGCGGAAGCTCGGTTCCTTGTCGGCGATGACGTCCGCCTTGACGTTGCCGAACGTCGTACCCGGCTTGTGTCGGATGCCGTCGTAGAAGGCCTGAATGATATCCTCTTTGAAGTCGGGCGTCCGAGGGAAAGCCGACACAACCGCCTCACGCTCGGCGTCTGAATACTCTCCGTAGGTCAGACCGAGCACATCCATCTCGACGCCGGCCGTGACGAGTGCCACCACCGGATGCATGTGGACCGGGATTCCCGGCGTCGTATGCAGCGCGATGGCGGTCCAGACCGTATACACATCCGCCTCCGGTACTCCGTGCGCTGCCAGGAAGTCGCGCGCCGCATTGGCGCCATCGACCTCGAAGCGCTCCTCCGCGCTGCTGTGGTCCGGCATCAGGCCAACGTCGTGGAACATCGCTCCCGCGTAGAGAAGTTCGCGGTCGAAGCTCAGATCGCGGCGGATGCCTGCCAAGGCGCCGAATTGGTAGACCCGGCTCGAATGATTGAAGAGGAGTTCGGTTTCCGTGTCCCGGACGAACTCAGTGACGGCACGGGCCAATTTGCTGTCCGGAATGGTGGCCGAGGTGGGAATGCTCATGAGCGGGTTTCCTTTGTGCTGAGCCTCCCAACGAGCTACGAGACATCCTTGATGGCATCAATCATCGTGTAGCGGCATTTTCTGCCATCATTCATGCATCCTCAGCCACGGAGCCCCAATGGTGCCCCGACTCGTCGCCATCCTCGCCCTTCCCGGGGTCCAATTGCTCGACGTGGCCGGCCCGCTCGACGTCTTTGCCGAGGCGAACGTCCAGAGCGGCGAGGATGTCTACGATCTCGCCATCGTCGGAACGGCCGCAGATACGATTCTGACGTCGTCGGGACGGCGTCTCGTGGTGGATCTCGTCGCTCCCGGCACCGACCCGACTCGCTTCGACACCTTGCTGGTCGCGGGAGCGCCCCGCATGCACGAGGCGGGCGTCGACAACGGCCTCTTGGACTGGCTCGCGAAAGTCGCGACGCAGTGCCGGCGCTACGGTTCGGTCTGCAGCGGGGCGTTCCTGCTCGGTCAGGCCGGCCTGCTGGACCGCCGGAGAGTGACGACGCATTGGGCCGTGGCGGAAGTGCTGGCGGCGCGCTACCCCGAGGCGTCGGTCGAGCCCGATGCGATCTGCCTCTTCGACGGTCCGCTGAGGACGGCGGCCGGGGTCACCGCGGGACTGGACCTCGCGCTGGCGCTCGTCGAGGAGGATCTTGGCGCGGAGATCGCGCGCCGGGTCGCCAGCCAACTCGTGATGTTTTTTCGACGCGGCGGCGGGCAGATGCAGTTCAGCCGACGCGGGTTCAGTGCACCGGCCGGCCGATCGGCCTTGCAGGAGGTGCAGCGCTGGGTGGCTGCGTATCCCGCGGAGGATCACGCGGTCGAGAAGCTCGCGGCGCGCGCGGGGATGAGTCCGCGCCATTTCGCGCGCCTGTTCCGGACCGAGACGGGACTGACACCGGCCGCCTACGTGGAAAACGTCCGGATCGAGGCTGTCCGGCGCCTTCTGGAAACGGACGACATCGTTCTCAAGCAGGTCGCGAGCGCTTGCGGGTTCCTCGACGCCGACACCCTCCGGCGGGCCTTCATGCGGCGCGTCGGGACAACGCCTGCGGAATATCGACGACGACATCTGCATCGCTGAGCCGACGGCGCATCTGAGCCTGCACGCCCGTTCGAACTATCAGATCCGGCGAATCGGTGCTCATCCGGCGGCGGCGCCTCGAACCAGCCCGGTGGCGCCCGACATCCATCTCACCAGCGGAAACACCCTACCGGGGAACAGGCTCAATTTGGAACGGTTATTGAGTGGGCGGGCGTGGGGCGCGGAAGATCTTCCCCCCGCGGCCGCATCGCCATTCGAGAAACCCGGCCGGCATCTCACCGGTCCCGATCCCTCAGGACATGCCCATGCTCATCGACAGCGGATCACCCGGGGCGCCAGCCGCCATCGGCATCAGCCTGACCATCAACGGCGAGGTCCGTGAGCTTCAGGTGGCTCCTTGGACCACACTCCTCGATCTGCTGCGCGAGGAGCTCGACCTCACCGGCACCAAAAAGGGCTGCGACCACGGCCAGTGCGGCGCCTGCACCGTGCTGGTGAACGGCACGCGGATCAATTCCTGTCTCGCACTCGCCGTGATGAAGGACGGCGCCGAGATCGTCACCGTCGAGGGGCTGGCCAGACACGCTGGCCAGGACGGCGCGATGCATCCGCTCCAGGCCGCCTTCGTGGAGCGCGACGCCTTCCAGTGCGGATACTGCACCCCCGGTCAGCTCTGCTCGGCCGCCGGCATGATCTCGGAAGGTCACGCCACGTCGCGTGAGGAGATCCGCGAGGCCATGAGCGGCAACATCTGCCGCTGCGGAGCCTACACCAACATCGTCGATGCCATCGAAGACGTGATGCACGCGGGAGCCGCCCGATGAACCGCTTCGATTACGTCCGCCCGACCACGGTCGAGGAGGCGGTGCGGGCCATCGGCTCCGCCGCCAATGCCCGCTTCATCGCCGGCGGAACCAACCTCGTCGACCTGATGAAATACAATGTCGAGCGGCCCGAACGCCTCGTCGACATCACACGCCTGCCCTTGGAGGCCATCGAAGAGCGCGATGGCGGCCTAGGCATCGGCGCCCTGGTGACAAACGCGACCGTGGCCTATGACGAGCGGATCAAGAGCCGCTATCCGCTCCTGTCGAGCGCGATTCTGGCCGGTGCCTCGGGCCAGTTGCGCAATGCCGCCACCACCGGCGGCAACCTGCTCCAGCGCACCCGCTGCTATTACTTCTATGACGACGCGATGCCCTGCAACAAACGCGATCCCGGCACCGGCTGCCAGGCGATCGGCGGGGTCAACCGCATCCACGCCATCTTCGGTACGAGCGACAAGTGCATCGCCACCCACCCGTCCGACATGTGCGTGGCCCTGGCGGCGCTGAACGCGACGGTACGGGTCACCGGGCCGGCGGGTGAGCGCACCATTCCCTTCGGTGAGTTCCACCGCCTGCCGGGGGACGAGCCGCAGCGGGACACCACCCTCGCGGCCGATGAGATCGTGCTGTCCGTCGATCTGCCGGCCGAGGATTTCGGCGCCCACCACACCTACCTGAAGCTGCGCGACAGGCTCTCCTACGCCTTCGCCCTGGTCTCGGTGGCCGCCGTGATGAAGCGCGATGGCGACACGATCACCGAGGCGCGCTTCGCCCTCGGCGGCGTCGCGCACAAGCCCTGGCGCAATGCGGAGGCGGAAAGCTCCCTGAAGGGCAAGCCCGCCACCCGTGAGACGTTCGAGGCCGCCGCCGACATCGTCATCCGTCAGGCTCAGCCGCAATCCGAGAACGGCTTCAAAGTCGAACTCGCCCGGCGCGCCATCATCCGCGGCCTGAGCCAGGCCGCGGCCGGCACGCCGCAGTCGCAATCCGACAAGCGCATCGCCTGAGGACCCGTCCAGACATGGCAAACAGCATTTCCTCCACCGGCACGGACAGCTTCGTCGGCACCGCACGCAGCCGCGTCGACGGCCCTGCCAAGGTCACTGGCCTCGCGAAATACGCGGGCGAATTCACCGCGGCCGACCTCGCCCATGGCTACGTCGTCTCCGGCGGCATCGCCAAGGGCCGCATCACCGCCATCGACACAGCGGCGGCGGAAGCCGTCCCCGGTGTGGTCAAAGTCTTCACGCACGAGAACCGGCCACGCACGGCGTGGCTCGACTACAATTATCAGGACGCCGTGGCGCCCCCCGGCTCGCCGTTCCGCGCCCTCTACGATGACAAGATCCTCTACAGCGGGCAGCCCGTCGCGCTGGTCGTCGCAGAGGATTTCGACACTGCCCGCTATGCCGCGTCGCTGATCAAGGTCGCCTACGAGGTCGAGGAGCCCCTCACCGATGTCGAGCGCCAGCGCGAGTTCGGCTACGTACCGCCGATGAAGCGCGCGGGAATCAAGCCGCCGCCGGAGCCCTGGGGTGATGCCGAGGGCGCCTTCGCGTCCGCGCCGGTGCAGCTGCGAAACGACTACACGCTCGCCGTCGAGCATCACAACCCGATGGAGCCGCACGCGTCCACGGTGGTGTGGGAGGGCGATGGCCGGATCACCGTCTACGACAAGATCCAGGGCGTCTCGAACAGCCAGGGCTACATCGCCGGCGTGTTCGGCATGGACAAGGACAAGGTGCGGGTGCTCAACCCGTATCTCGGGGGTGGCTTCGGCCTCGGCCTGCGCCCGCAATACCAGCTCTTCCTCGCGGTGATGGCCGCGCGCGAACTGGAGCGCTCGGTGCGCGTGGTGCTGACCCGCGACCAGATGTTCACGATGAGCTATCGCCCCGACGTGCGCCAGACGATCTCGCTGGGCTCCGACGAAGGGGGCAAGCTGCTCTCGCTCCGTCACGAAGCCCTGTCCGGCACCTCGCGGTTCGAGGATTACCAGGAGGTCGTCGTCAACTGGTCGGCGATCCTCTACGGCGGCTGCGAAAATGTCGCCCTCGACTACAGACTGACGCAGATCGACACGTTCACGCCGTCCGACATGCGCGCGCCTGGGGCGGTGACCGGGGTCTTCGCCCTCGAAATCGCCATGGACGAACTCGCCTACGCGACGAAGCAGGACCCGATCGCCCTGCGCCTGAAGAACTACACCGATAGGGACCCGACCGAGGGCAAGCCCTTCGGTTCGAAATCTCTGCGCGCCTGCTACGAGCAGGGCGCAGAGCTGTTTGGCTGGTCGGAGCGCAATCCCGAGCCGCGCTCCATGCGCGACGGCAAGGAACTCGTCGGCTGGGGCATGGCCACGGGCGTGTGGGAAGCCCTGATGCAGAAATCCTCGGCACAGGCGACGCTCACCGCCGATGGCAAGCTCGTGGTCGGCAATTCCACCGGGGATATCGGCACCGGCACCTACACGATCCTCACCCAGATCGCGGCCGATGCCCTCGGCCTGCCCATGGAGGACGTGACGACGAAGCTCGGCGACACGGATCTGGCGGAAGCCCCCGTCGCAGGCGGTTCGTGGACGGCGGCCTCGTCCGGCACGGCGGTGATGAAGGCCTGCCGAAAGATCGCGGCGGATGTCTTCGCCATGGCCCGCGCCATGGACGATTCACCGTTGGCCAATGTCGATCTCGAACGCGTCGTCTTCACCGGCGGGCGGATCGAAGTGGCGGGCGATCCGTCGCGCAGCGTCTCGCTGGTGGAGGCCATGGCGGCTGCGGGCGTCGACAAGGTTGAGGCCACGGAGAGCGCGGGGCCCGATGCCGGGCACGCGAAGGAGTTCGCCTCCTACACGCATTCGGCCATCTTCGCCGAGGTGAAGATCGACGAGGAACTCGGCCAGGTCCGGCTCACGCGGATCGTGTCCGCCATCGCGGCGGGCAAGATCATCAACCCCAAGACCGCGCGCAGCCAAATCCTCGGTGGCGTGGTGATGGGGATCGGATCAGCCCTGGAGGAAGAATCGATGCTCGACCACGCGGTCGGCCGGTTCATGAACCACAATCTCGGCGAGTATCACGTGCCGGTGAATGCCGACATCCACGATATCGACGTGATTTTCGTGGAGGAGGAAGACAAAGCCAACCCGATGGGCGTGAAGGGCCTCGGCGAAATCGGCATCGTCGGCACCGCCGCCGCGATTGCCAACGCGGTCTACCACGCCACCGGCAAGCGTATCCGCGATCTGCCGATCACCATCGATAAGATCATCGGGTGATCCAACAGTCGAACTGTAAGTAGATACTGAGTCACCCGGACCGTACGCAATGGTCCGGGTGACTCGACGGAGGCGGTTTTTGTTGCCTCAACTCGCCATCGAAAGGGGCTCCCCGACAGAGCGTTTCGCCCCCCTCTCCACCACCCGCTCCGCCAAATACTCCGTATC
Organism: Methylobacterium sp. AC832; assembly: GCF_979256025.1. NCBI lineage: Bacteria > Pseudomonadati > Pseudomonadota > Alphaproteobacteria > Hyphomicrobiales > Methylobacteriaceae > Methylobacterium > Methylobacterium sp. AC832. The sequence goes on along the minus strand of NZ_CEEDMV010000001.1, from coordinate 324,912 downwards.
CCGCGCGATGCCGGAGAAGCGGCCGGAGCCCCAGGTGTGGAGCCAGGGCAGGCCGATGAAGTAGAGCCCATCCACCGGGGTCACGCCGCGCGTATGGATCGGCAGGCCGCGCCCGTCGAAGGCGGGGGCGTCGATGAAGCTGTAATCGGCGCGGAAGCCCGTCGCCCAGATCACGCTGCCGATGCCGGCCGCCTCGGCATCGAGGCTCGGCGCGTGAGGTCCCGGCACCCAGAGCGGGGTGTAGTGCGCCTGTTCGGGAGCGGCGATCCCCTTGGCGGTGATGTGCCTGTCGATGGCGCCCTGGATGCCGGTATAGACCGCATCCGCGTTGTCGAGGTTCCGGCTCAAATCGTCGGCGAAGCGCAGCACCGGCCCGTCGATGGCGTCGAGGCGGCCATGCAGGCTCATGCCTTCCAGGGCGAAGCGGCGCAGGTCGATGTCGCGGCCGCCGTCGCGGCCGGTGAGGTAGTGGTTGGCCTTGCGCCGGACCTCCTCCTTCAGCGGGTGGTTCTCCACGGAGAGGTCGTACTGGCCCATATCGGCGAGCCAATCGACGGCGTCGCGCCCACGATAGACGCGCGGGCAGCGCGGCGCACTGCCGACCACGAGATGGACCTTGCGGCCCGTCAGATGAAGATCCTCTGCGATCTGGCAGCCGGACTGGCCGGAGCCCACCACCAGCACCGCACCGTCCGGCATCTGACACGGATTGCGATAGGTCGAGGAGTGGATCTGCCGCAATCCGGCGGGCAGCCGCGCGGAGAAGGCCGGGATCGACGGCACGTGATAGCCGCTGATCGCCATCACCACCTGGTCGGCCGTGTGATCGCCACCGCTCGTGGCCACGGCGAACCCGCCGTCCGCGCGGCGGCGGATCGACGTGACGGTCACCCCCTCTGCCACGGGGGCTTCGATCGCCCGGGCATAGGCCTCGATGTACCGGACGATCTCGTCCTTCGGCATGAATCCATGCGGCTCGGCACCCGGATAGGGGAAGCCCGGCAGCTGGCATTGCCAGTTCGGCGTGACGAGGCAGAAACTGTCCCAGCGCTGCGTCTTCCAGGCATGCGCGATGGTGTTCTTCTCGAACACGATGTGGTCGATGCCGTGCTGCCGGAGCTGATAGCTCATCGACAATCCGGCTTGGCCACCGCCGACGACGATGACGGAATGGTGCGAGGGGGGCGTCAGGATCTGGTCCATGGGGCGTCCTTCAGGCTCGGTCCGCTATTCCTCGAAGGCCTCGACCCGCACGCGGGCATCGGGCAACGCGGCGAGCGCCCTGGCACCGGCCTCGATCCGCGCGAGCTGCCCGAGGGCGAGGCTGCAGGGAAACCCGTAGCGCGCCTCCACCCGCTGGCTGGCGATGGTCAGCGCCGTCCGACTGCGGGCGACGAACTCGTCGAGGGCGTAGGTCTCGCCGACTCCGAAATGCTCCTTGATGACGAGGGAGGGCGAGTAGCAGGCCTCGCGCCGGCCATCCGGCCAGCGCACGTGGAAATGCATTTCAGGCATCCGACATCTCCTGCTTGCGGGCGGCGAGCGCCGCATAGGCGGACTCGTGCTTCTCGGCGCAGGCGCGCCAGGAATGGGCCTCGGCGACAGCGATCCCTGCTCTCGCCAACCGGCCGCGGAGGGACGGTTCGAGGATTGCGCGCAGGCCCTCGAGGATCGCACCCTCGTCCTCGGGATCGACGAACACGGTGTCTCCGGTCGTCAGATATTCCGTGAAGGGTGGCCGGTCGGACACGAGGGTGGGCGTTCCGCTCGCCATCGCCTCCAGCACGCAGAGGCCGAAGCCTTCCCTCAGCGAGGGGAAGACCAGTGCGTCGGCCAGGCGATAGAAGGCCGGCATCGCCGCCTGAGGCACCGGTCCCGTCTCCACCACCGCCCGGCCGGGGCCGAGGGTGAGGCCGTTCCGGTCGAGCGCGGCCCGGCACCGGGCCTGGTAGCCGGAATGGTCGAGGAGCGAGGCACCGCCGACGACGAGAAGCTGCGCGTCCGGTCGCTCACCCCTCAAACGCGCGAAGGCCTCGATGATGGCGAGGGTGTTCTTGCGCTCCTCGAACCCACCGACGCTAAGGAGCACGGGACCGTCACCGAGGCCCCAGTGCGCACGGAGCGCCGCATCCCCCTCCCCCGGCGCGGGGCCGAAGGCGCCGGTATCGACACCGTTGCCGACATTGAGCGCGTCGAGACCGTAATCCCGCGTCAGTGCGCCCTGCCAGAGGCTGCTCACACACAGGAGGGCGGTGGCGTCGAAGATCGCCCGGTCGTGCCAATAGGCGAGCTGGGGGTCGGAGAAGAGGTCGACATGATGGACCGTCCGCACGAAGCCGGGGATCAGGCGGCGGCGCGCGAGGGTGGCAAGCGCATTGCCGCTGATGGCGTCCTGCGCATGGAAGACATCGTAGTCGCAGGCCGCCGGCGATGCGAAATGGCGCAGGTAATCCTCGATGCGGATGCGCACGAGCTCCACCGTGGAGCCCGAGACCGGCCGCGCGGCGACCGAGGTCACCGGGCAGGCGGCCCGGCGGAAGAAGCCGCTGCCCGAAGGGTCCGGCGCATGGACCACGGCCTCGTGGCCGAGGGCGACGAGCGCCTCGCCGAGGGCCAGGGCATGGACCACCCCGCCGCGCGGATTGGTGGAATGCGCCAGGATGGCGATGCGAAGCGGCTCACCCATTCGCGTCACTCCCCTTGCCCGCAGCCGATGAGGGGACCGGCCGCGAAATCCCAGATGACGGCCTCGTCCTCACCGTCGGCGAGGGTGGCGACACGGCTCGCATCGATGCCGCCGATGGCGGCGGCCGCGATCCCCCGCTGCGTAAAGCGCTCCAGCACCGCCTCGACATTCCCGGGCGGAACGCTGAGCAGGTAGCCGAAGCTCGGGAAGGCGGTGAGCCAGCGAACGAGGTCGATCCCCTCGGGGCGCGGGATGCGGTCCAGCCGGATCGACGCGCCGACGCGGGAGCATTCGAGCAGCATCAGCGCCGTACCGACGAGGCCGGCCATGCTGATGTCCTTGGCCGCCTTGGCGAGCCCGTCCTCGGCGATGCCGCTCAACAGTTCGATATCGCCGCGCAGGCGAAGGGCCGGTGCGGCACTGGCCGCGTCCCAATAGGGGTGCGGACCGCGAAAGGCGCCGCGCAGGTCGATCGCCGCCACGAGGCTGTCGCCGGGCCGGGCGTCGAAGCTGGTGAGCAATGTCTTCGCACGGCCCAGGATGGCCACGGCGAGATGCTCGCCCGCGTTGCGCGTGTTGCTGTGGCCGCCGACGATGGGCACGCCGAAGGTCTCCGCCCCCGCCCGCAAGCCCCTGAGCATGGGGTCGGCATGGGCCTGGTCGCGGCTCCACAGGGCGTCGACCACGGCGATCGGGCGTCCGCCCATGGCCGCGATGTCGCTGACATTGACCATCACCCCGCAGAAGCCGGCGAAATACGGATCGGCGGCCACGAACCCGTCCATGAACCCTTCGATGGCGAGGAGGAGGTAGCCGTCGCCATCGGGAATCGCGGCGCAATCGTCGCCCAGGGGCACGGCGAGCGCACGGTCGCCCAGGCCGAGCCGCCCGATCACCGCGTCGATGTCGCGTTTATGGGCGAGGCCCCGCCCGTCTCGGAGATGTCGCGCGATCTCGGCGAGGGATTGTATCTGGCCCATGCTCACGCCGCCTGTTTCAGGAGGGTGACGAGGCCGTGCTCCGGGTCCGCCATGGCTGGGTAATGGGCGAGATCGGCCTGCATCAGGTGATGCGGCCGCCCATGAAGTTCGATCTCGGCGAGACTCGTCCAGTGCAGAGCCTGGAACAGGATCGCGTTGGCACTCTGCACATGGGCGAGAAAGCGCGTGCATCCGCGCGCATGGGCGGAGGCCACCGCCACGTGGATCAGTCCGGCACCGAGGGCACCGATCCGGCGGTGATCCCGCGCCACCGCGAGGCGCGAACCCCACCATTCGCCGGGCCGGTCGGGAGTCTCGTGGATGCGCACGGTGCCGACCACCGCGTCCGGAGTGCCGCCCAGGGTCGAGAGGGCGCAGATCGGGACCGCCGCCGCGTCGACGGCATCGCGGTCGTCGCCCTCGAAGATCCTCTGCTCGACGCAGAAGACCTGGCGACGCAGGGCGGCCGTTCCGTCCCGCTCCCAGGGCGCGGTGGCGAACTTGATCCGGAAATGGCTGGACCGGTAGGCGGGGACGGGCTCGAACATCGCCCCGCCTCACCGCTCGTAGGTGGACAGCGCCGAGCAGGCGCCGCAGCGGCCGCACCCGGCCTTGATGTCGGTGGAACGCAACCCCGCCGCTGCCAGCATCGCTGCGAGCGGCTGGAGCACGGAATGCATGAAATCCGGCGAGGGGGCGGGATGGTCCTCCAGCGGCGTGCCGGAAATCGGCACGAACGGCACCACGAACGGGTAGACTCCCATGCCGATCAGGCGCTCGGCCATGGCGAGGATCGCTTCCGTCGTGTCTCCGAGCCCGGCGAGGATATAGGTCGAGACCTGGCCCTTGCCGAAGACCGGAACGGCGGCGGCGAAAGCGTCGAAATAGCGGTCCAGCGACACGCTCGCCTTGCCGGGCATGATTCGCGCCCGGACCTCCGGGGTCACCGCCTCGAGATGCAGGCCGAGCGCATCGACGCCCGACGCCTTCAGCCGGGCGAACCAGCGGTCGTCGTCCGGCGGCTCGCATTGGGCCTGGATCGGAAGATCCACCGCCGCCTTCACCGCGAATGCGCTCTCGCAGAGCACGGCCGCCCCTCGGTCGGTGGCGTTGGGCGTGCCCGTGGTCATCACCATGTGCTTGACGCCGTCGAGGAGCACGGCGGCGCGGGCGACCTCCGCGAGTTGCTGCGGCGTCTTGTGGGCGACGGTTCGCCCGGCCGCGAGCGACTGTCCGATGGAGCAGAACTGGCAGGTCTTGGTGCGGCTCTGGTAGCGGATGCAGGTCTGCAGCACCGTGGTGGCGAGCACGTCGCGCCCGTGCAGCACGGCGATCTTCGAATAGGGCACCCCGTCGAGGGTCTGGAGCCCGTAGAACCGGGGCTTGCCCGGAAACGTCACCCGACCGATCACGGTGCCGTCATGCTCGATGAGGCTCGACCCGTCGGCATCCGGCCGGCGCACGAGGTAGGGCGAGTCGAAGGCGCCCGCGGTATGGACCGGCACCATCACGGTGCGGCCGGCGATGGTCATCGCCTTGTGGTCGGAAGGGCCGGCCCCGCCCCGGCGGCTGGCGACCCCGGCGCGGGTGTCAGCCAACCTGACTCCGTAGGATTGGAGGGCGTTGATCAGGTGCTCTGTCGGCATCCCCTGATAGACCGGGGACGGCACCGGCGAGGAAGCGGCCTGGGAGGTCAGCAGCGGAGAGTCGCTCATGGTCGGTGCTCCGGGGATGCGGGATGTCCGATGCGGGCGTGGTCACCACCGTGCGGGCGGGACGTGCGTCATGGTTGAGGCTGAGGAGTTCGGGGCGGGCGTAATGGCCGACCGAATCCATCATCCGCTTGCGCTTGGTGACCAGCGCCATGTCCATGTCGGCGACGAGGATGCCCTCGCCCTCCGTCATAGGCGGGACGAGGTGCTTGCCTTCCGGCGAGACGATGGCCGTACAATTGCCGCCGCGCAGGGCCCCGCGCATCCGCTCGTCGGGAGAGATCTTGACGATCTGCGCCTCGGTGAGCCAGCCGGTGGCGTTGACGACGAAGGCGGCGGCCTCCAGGGCGTGGTGCCGGATCGTCACCTCCATCTGGTCGGCGAAGATCTGCCCGACCATGGAGCCCGGGAACTGGGCCGCGTGGATCTCCTCGTGCTGCGCCATCAGGGCGTAGCGGGCGAGCGGGTTGTAATGCTCCCAGCAGGCGAGCGCCCCGACCCGGCCCACCGCCGTCTCGACCACGGTGAGGCCGGCACCGTCCCCGTGACCCCAGATCATGCGCTCGTGGTAGGTCGGCGTGATCTTGCGGCGCTTGAGCAGCAGCGTCCCATCGGCGTCGAAGATGAGCTGCGCGTTGTAGAGCGAGCCGTGGTCGCGCTCGTTGATGCCGAGCACGATCACCGCGCCATGCCGGCGCGCGGCGGCCGAGACCGCCTGCGTCACCGGCCCCGGCACGGTCACCGCGCCCTCGTAGAGGCGCAAATGTTCGGGCCCCTGCGCCGCCGGCGGGGCGATGAAGGAGAAGTACGGGTAGTACGGCACGAAGGTCTCGGGGAATACGATGAACCGCGCGCCCCTGCCCGCCGCTTCGTCTGTCGCGGCGAGCACTTTCTCCAGCGTCCCGCCCGGCCGCTCCAGATCCGGGGAAACCTGGACGGCGGCGGCGCGCACGATGCGTGACTCGGACATCGGCCTGTTCCCTGTTCGCCATGGTCCGCGAGCATTCCCTCTCCCCTCTGCGGGAGAGGGTGGCCCACGAAGTGGGTCGGGAGAGGGGAGCGCCATCTCTGGAGGGGTCGCCCCTCTCCCGCCTCCACCACAGAGGGGGAGGGTCAGAACGGCCTCAGACCGTCCAGGTGTCGATGACCACGGCGTTGTCGCGCTTGTGCAGCAGCACCAGGTCGAGGACGTCGGTGGGGGCGATGGGGCGGATGCCCTCGATCAGCGAGGGCTCGCCATGGCCGTAGAGCGCCTGCAGCGCGAACCGGCAGGCATAGACCTTACCGCCCTCGGAGAGGAACTTCACGATCTGGTTGTTCATGTTCATGTGGCCGGGAAAGGCCTCGTCGCCGAGCGTCGGGAAGCCGCGCTGGACGCCGAGCGTCACGCCCGGCCCGTAGAGCAGGACGGAGGTCTCGAAGCCCTTGCGCAGCAACCGCGTCGCCTGGAGCAGGTTCACGAAGCCGATGGAGCCCTCGAAGGCCACGGTGTGGAAGGTGACGAGGGCCTTCTGGCCCGGCTCGGCCTTCACGTCCTCGAAGACTTTCTCTTCGTAATCCACGAAGTAATCGCCCTTCTTATGGTGCTCGGCGGTCACGGCTGGCATCGCAAATACTCCCCGTCATCTCGATATCCGCCGCGATCACGAGCAGCGACGGCTGATGAGGAGATGGCAAACCGCATGCCAGCAACCGGTGGAGTTCGATCCAGCCAAATCCGCGCTGACGGATACAGTCAATCATGCGGTCAATGTCAGTCGAATGCGAAGGCTCTGACCAGCGTGCCAATCGCTTAAAAAGCGAGCATTGGATGCATACATACTCGACACAATGAAAACTATACTCACCATATATTTGAATGCATTGACCGGAAATTCAGATCCAGAACCTTACGGTATATCACGGCATGGCGGTTGCTTTCCATACAATACCGAATTGAATGGATATTGATCGGTTTCGCGATGACCAACAGCCAGCGATCGGCCAAGTCCGTCCGGCCGACCTTGCCTACCCTCGTCTCGCCTGAGGGATGGACGCCCGACCTCCGGCGCTGGGGCAAGCCGCATTACCTCGCCATCGTCGAGGCCATCGCCGACGATATTCGGACTGGGCGTCTCGCCGTCGCGGAGCGTCTCCCGCCCCAGCGCGTCCTCGCCGAGCGGCTGGACCTGAACTTCACCACCGTGGCGCGCGGCTATGTAGAGGCGCAGCGCCGGGGGCTCGTTGAAGCGCGGGTGGGCCAGGGGACCTTCGTCGCCGAACCGGCGCTCCGCGTCACGCAGCCGAGGGCGGCACCGGAGCGCCGGCACGGCCCCGTCGATTTCACCATGAACCTGCCGCCGGAACCCGACGACCCCGCTTTGCTCGAGCGGATGAGGGGCGGCCTCGCCTCGGTCTCGGAGAATCTCGCCAATCTGCTGCGCTACCAGGGTTTCGGCGGGACGCCCGACGACAAGGACGCGGCGGTGGAATGGCTGCGCCGCCGCGGCCTCGACGCGCCTCGCGACCGACTCCTGATCTGCCCCGGCGCTCATGCGGCGCTCGGAGCCGTGATGAGCCTCGTGGCGCAACCCGGCGACACAATCTGCTGCGAGGCGCTGACCTATCCCGGCGCGCGGGCGCTCGCCGCTCATCTCAACCTGCGCCTCGTCGGCCTGCCCATGGATGGCGAAGGGATCGACGCCGCGGCCTTCGCGGCCACCTGCACCCGTCATGCGCCGAAGGCGCTCTACCTCAACCCAACCCTGCAGAACCCGACCACGATCACGATCTCGCCGGAGAGACGCGAGGCCATCGTCACCGTGGCGCGACGCTACAACGTGGCGATCATCGAAGACGACGCCTACGGTTTCGTGCCGATGATTCCGGTGACGAGTTTCTACCGCCTTGCGCCGGAGATCACCTATCACGTGGCCGGCCTCGCCAAGTGCCTCGGTGCCGGCCTGCGGCTCGCCTACATGCTGGCCCCCAGTGCCCGCGCGGCACTCCAACTGACGTCCGCCCTGCGCGCATCGACGGTGATGGCCTCCCCCATCACCACGGCTCTCGCGACGCGCTGGATCAATGACGGCACCGCAGAGGCGATCCTGGCCTTCGTCCGCTCGGAATCCCGGGTTCGCCAGGGCATCGCCGCCGGGATGCTGGGGCGGCACGGCGTGACCGCCGACCCCGCCGGCTTCCACCTCTGGCTGTCCCTGCCCGAAGGCTGGACCCGTTCGGCCTTCGCGAGCCAGGCGCGCGCAGCCGGAATCGGCGCTGTGGCGAGCGACGCCTTCCTCGCCGCAGGAGAAGCGCCTGAAGCGGTGCGGATCTGCCTTGGAGGACTCGCCGGCCGCGCCGAGATCACGCAATCGCTGGAGGTGCTTGCCCATGCCCTGTCGCATTCACCGGAGCTGGCTTCCGCCTATATTTAGCAGCGCGCGACAAACGGCCGGAGCGGTAGCAAGAGAGCGTCAAGGTGTCCCATGACAACGCCCCCTTTATCTCCATGACAATGTACGAAAGAAGACCGACCTAGATTATCCTAATTTATCGAGATCCTGGGTCTCATCTGTTGGTGATTCCGGAAACTCTGTGGACAGCGACGTTCTAGCTCAACGAGAGTCGGAACCTCCCCTGCCGCGATTGGTTGGCCATGTCCTCGCAGCGCGGGCCTCCGGGTCCGCTTGCGGAGCTCAGACCAGAGACGATCCGGAGCACCATGCTGTTTCCCACCGACGATGCCGGGCATCCGCTCGCTCAGGAATTTCACGCCTTCATCAAGAGTCAGCCTTTCCCCTGCGTCGGTGCGAAATCGGCTCTCGCCAAGGGGCAACTGAAGGTTCTCGTGGCCCGCGACATCGCCTCCGGCTGGGACGATACGCGGATCTATCCGGCGCTTCTGGCCTTCATCTGCCGCTACCGGGCCGACCCGAAACTGTTCCAGAGCTTCGCCGTCGTCTTCGAAGCGTCTCAGCGCCAGAGCGAAGAGGAGTTCGAGCGGCACCTGTGGGCGCGTGTGCAATCCCTCTCCGACAAGGACGTCTTTCTCGGCCAGCGCTACGACAAGCGGGTGCAGGCCGACCCGGACGACCCGCATTTCTCCCTGTCCTTCGGCGGGGAGGCGTTCTTCCTCGTCGGCATGCATCCGGGCGCGAGCCGTCCGGCCCGCCGCTTTTCCCACCCCGTCCTCGTCTTCAACGTCCGCGCTCAGTTCGAGCAGTTGCGGGCGGAGGGCCGTTACGAGGGTCTGCGCTCGGCCATTCTCGCCCGCGATGAAGCCCTTGCCGGCTCGATCAACCCGATGCTGGCGCGGCATGGCGAGACATCGGAAGCGCGCCAATACAGCGGCCGCGCCGTCGAAGGAGATTGGGTCTGCCCGTTCAGGGGGCGCGAGACTGGGACCAGGGCCGGCGACTCCGCTCTTCGGGATGGCCGCGATGCCGCCTGACATCGCCCTCCCCCCGGTCCGACGCCACGAGATCGCGCCCCGCAGTGGCGTCGCCTTCGTGCTCGCCAAGGGCGACCGCCTCACCGTGATCGACCCGAACGGCGAGCAGGTCGCCGATCTTCTGGCCTACTCCGCGGCCGACCGCGAGGAGGTGATCTCGTCGGGCCGGACCCTCGATTACGCCAGCCGCATCTACCTGACGACGGGCGACCCGATCTACTCGAACCGCTCCAACGTTCTGCTGCGCATTGTCGAGGATACGGTGGGGCGGCACGATTTCCTGCTGACCCCCTGCTCTGCGGACACCTTCCGCATCATTTACGGCGACACGCATCCGCACCGCGGCTGTTTCGGCAACCTCGCCGCCGCGCTCGCGCCCTATGGCATCGAGCCGGACCGGATCCCGGTGGCCTTCAACGTGTTCATGAACGTCGTGGTGAACGGCGAGACCGGGGAATTAAAGGTCGAGCCGCCCCTGAGCCGGGCCGGCGACCGTGTGACCTTCGAGGCCGAGACCGACCTCATCATCGGGCTCACCGCCTGCTCGGCTCTGCAATCGAACAACAATGCTTTCAAGCCGATCCATTACGAGATCCGGCCCGCAGGTGCGCCCCCGCAATCGCCCTGACCCTGCGCCTCGTGCTAGGGGCCCCGCTGCCCCGGACATGAGATCAGCGTCATGACGACAACGAAGCCCGCCCTCGCCCGCGCCGTCGCCTATGCCGATGGCGGCTGTGATCCGAACCCGGGCCCGGGGGGCTGGGGCGTGGTGATCGAGGGACCGGAGGGCAAGATCGAGCTCTGCGGCGGCGACCGCGCCACCACCAACAACCGGATGGAATTGACGGCGGCGATCAAGGCCCTGTCGCATTTCCCCGCCGGGTCGGCGATCGAGATGCGCTGCGACAGCCAGTACGTCATCAAGTCGGTGACCGAATGGATGCGAGGCTGGAAGGCGAAGGGCTGGCGCACCAGCACCGGGCCGGTGAAGAACGTCGAGCTGATGCAGGAGCTCGACGCCCTCAACGCCGCCCGCGACGTAAAGTGGACCTGGGTGCGGGGCCATACCGGCAATGTCGGCAACGAGCGCGCCGACCGGCTGGCGGCGCAGGGTCGGCGGCAGGCCCTCGGTCTCGCTCCGGCCGGCGAACCGGTTCCGTCCCCCGCCGTCCCGGCGGTGGTGCCTCCTCCGGGCGTGGCGGCGGAAGCGCCGGCCCCTGCCCCCCGCACGACGCCGGTGGCGATCGATCTCGGCCTCGGCCTCGACGTGTCGCGAGCGGCCAAGCTCGCCGGCTTGACGCCCCAGGCCTTCGTCGAACGCGCGATCCGCGTGGCCCTGAAACTCGGGCCGGACGGCATCGCCCGCGTGCTGGATGGCGGTTCCGCCAAACCGTGAGCCTCGGGCAAGCCGTGAGCCTCGGGGCGGATTTTTATGCGAGGCCGGCGGCGGCGGTGGCCTCCGACCTGATCGGATGCCGTCTCCTCGTCTCCGGGATCGGCGGGCTCGTCGTCGAGACCGAGGCCTATGACCGGAGCGACCCCGCCTCCCATAGTTTCAATGGGCCGACCCGGCGCAATGCCAGCATGTTCGGGCCGCCGGGCCATGCCTATGTCTATCGGTCCTACGGCATGCATTGGTGCCTCAACCTCGTCTGCGAACCGGGGAGCGCGGTACTGATCCGCGCGATCGAGCCGAAGGAGGGGATCGAGACCATGCGCGAGCGGCGCGGGCTCGACGCCCTCCGCCTCCTCTGCGCGGGACCGGGCCGCCTGTGTCAGGCCCTGGCGGTGACGAACCTGCAGGACGGCCTTCCCCTCGACCGGCCGCCCTTCGAGCTGGAGCGACGGGACGCGACGCCGGAGATCCTGGCCGACCGTCGCATCGGCATCACGCGCGGGGCGGATACCCCGTGGCGCTTCCTCCTCGCGGGCTCCGCCTATCTCAGCAAGCCGGTATCGCGCCGACGGGAATAGGCCGACCATCGAGGGACACCGGTGCCCAGGGTCGTTTCGGTCTCAGTCGGGGGTGGCGGCGGAGCGCCGCCGATAGGCCTCGGCATTCTCGAGATCGGCGATGGGAGACAGGAGCGCGCCGTCGAACTCATCGAGGGAAAGTCCTCCCGCTACGCGGCGCGGCCAGTCCGGATTGGCGAGAGCTCCGCGTCCGAGAGACACGAAGTCCGCTTCGCCAGCAGCCATGAGACCGGCCGCCCGCGATGGCCGATGAAGACTACCATTGGCAATCACGGGTCGACGGCCGTGGCGCTTGGCCAGAGCCGCCAGACTTGCCGTCGCCTCGAAGGCGGGCTGCCACGCCTCATGCTCTGTCGTGTGCAGATAATCGATGGCCAGGCCGCCGAGCGTACCGAAGATGGCAGCGGCCTCGTCCTCGCCCCCGCTCCATTTATGCGTGAGGTCGTTGACCTTGCCCTGGGAGATGCGGAGGCCCACCACGAAATCGGGCCCCACGGCCTTCCTGACGGCATCCACGACTTCGACGATGAGGCGCATCCGCCGGACGACGTCGCCGCCGTAGCGATCCTGGCGCAGGTTGGTTCCCTCGCTGAGGAACTGGTCCAGGAGGTAGCCGTTCGCCGCGTGGATCTCGACACCGTCGAAGCCCGTATCCCGTGCCCGAACCGCCGCCTCGGCAAAGCCGATCACGACCGACCTGACGTCCGGTTCCGACATGGAATCAGGGATCGGATACTCACCGCTTCCGCGATAGAAGATCATCTGCCGACCCTTGGGCTTCACCGCCGAAGGTCCCCTGGTCCCGGTCCGGAACGCGTTCCCCTGTGAGAGGGCCCCGGCATGCATCAGCTGTGCGATGATCCTCGCACCGTGCCCATGCACGCCTTCGACAATCGGCTTCCAGGCATCGCACTGTTCGGTGTCGGCAAGACCCGGCTGGAACAGGTAACCCTGAGAATGCGCCGTGTCGGTGTAGAGGCCCTCGGTGATGACAAGGCCGAAGCCACCGGTCGCGAAGGCGGCATAGTAATCCGCCATGCGCTGCGTCGCACGACCATCCGACCTGGCGCTGACCCGCGTCATCGGGGCGACCGCCATTCTGTTCCGAAGCGCCATCCGGCCGATGGCCGACGGCGTCAGGAGACGGCGCAGGGCGTCGGGATCCGGCATCGTCGCCAGCGCATCCATCTCAAGCACTCCCGACGCTGACGGCCGCGATAGCCTCGATCTCGATCATGGCCCGGGGATCGTAGAGCGCCTTGACCTCGGCGATGGTGTCGGCGGGATAGGGCGCGGTGAAGTACCGGCGGCGCAATGCCACGACGTCCCGGAAGTGGTCCATGTCGGTGACGAAGATCGTCACCTTCACCACGTCCTCCAGGCTCGATCCGCCAGCCTCCAACACCCTGCGGAGGTTGGAGAAGGCCTGCTCGCCCTGCTCCATGAAGCCACCGTCGACGATCCGCCCGTCATCATCCGCCCCGGCCTGGCCGGAGATGAAGAGAAGGCCGCCATACCGAATGCCCTGCGACAGCAGGAAAGGCTCATAATTGTCGGGCTGCGTGATGATGCGTTCCAGCATGGTCGTCTCGCTTTCGATGGACGGGAAAGCGGCATGAACCCATCTTGCCCCAGCCGCTCCGATGGCGGAGAGGTGGGCTCGAATCCGGAGCGCGACAAACTCCAAATCCTCGGGTGATGGATGAGCGGATCTCATCTTGGTCTGCGACGCCGCCTACCGCCGCTCGGCGCTCTGCGTGCTTTCGAAGCCGCGGCACGACACGGGAGTTTCAAGCTTGCGGCGGCCGAGCTCGCGGTGACGCCAACCGCGATCAGTCACCAGATCCGCGGCCTCGAAGAGAATATCGGACTGAGCCTCTTCGAGAGACGGGTCCGCCAGGTGATGCTGACCGAGGCCGGTCTCCAGCTATACCCTGTCCTGCGCGAGGGGTTCGATGCCTTCGAAGCCGCCATTGCCCGCCTGACGCGAGGGCGGAGCCGGATACAGATCACCATCACCGCCACGAGCGCGTTCACGGCGAAATGGCTGGTCCCGAGGGTGTCCGGCTTCCGGGCTCTCCATCCGGATATCGACCTGCATCTGCTGGCCTCGGATGACGCCATCGATCTCGATGCCGCCGGCGCGGACCTCGCCATTCGCTACGGGCGCGGCCCCTATCCGGGCCTCTCCGCCGAGGCGATGTTCGCCGATCGTTTCGCGCCTGTGGTCAACCCTCTCCTCCGCAAGATCGCCTTCGACGACCTAACGGGCGACGATCCTGAAGCCGCGCCGCTCATCCATTTCCGTTGGCGAAGGAAGCATCCGCTGAACCCGACCTGGGAAACCTGGTTCGATCGCGCGGGATTGCCCTGTCCATCCCGGCCCGGCCAGATCCGCTTCTCCGACGAAGGGCACGCGATCCAGGCCGCGGTGGCGGGCCAAGGGGTCGCCCTGTTGAGCCTCGCCCTCGTGGAAGCGGAACTGGCGGCGGGCCAACTCGTCCAGCCGTTCGGGCCGGTTCTGGACGGCCATATCTACCATCTCGTCACCAGCGAGGCAGGCCTCTCGAAACCCAGCGTACAAGCCACGACCGAATGGCTGCGCGCGGAGGCCGCCACGTTCCGGGCGCGGATGGAAGGCCATCCTTCGACCTGACATACCTGTCCTCGCGATATCGGGCATTGAACGAGCAAGGCTCTATCTCGGCAGGGCCAGACCATGACCGGGGAGATGTCGCGGGGATTCTACGGAATCTCGGCGCTCTCCGCCCTCGCCACGTCTGATGTTGCGTCCTATACCGCACTCGACCCGCGCGAGCGCCCCGCTCCTGGTTTCGCCGGACGCCCCCGCACCCCATGGAGGGCGCTCCCGCCCAACGAGGGTTTGCCCGAGCCGATGCCGCCCCACCTGCTCCTCGCCATCGCCGCCATCCTGCCCTTCCTCGGCAGCGTCGTGGCGATCTGCCTGCCGGGCCACGCACGCAACGCCGCCGCGATCCTCGCCGGTTTCGTGATGGTGACCTGCCTCGCCTGCATCGGGCTCCTCTACCCCGCCGTCGCAGGCCCGGACCCCGTCATCTGGGCGGTCGACTGGCTGCCGACGTTGGGCGTCCGCCTCGTGCTGCGGCTCGACGGGCTATCCTGGCTGTTCGCCGTCCTGGTGCTCGGGATCGGCGCACTCGTGGTCCTCTATGCGCGCTACTACATGGCGGAAGCGGACCCGGTGCCGCGTCTGTTCTCGTATTTCCTCGCCTTCGTCGGCGCGATGCTGGGCATCGTGCTCTCGGGCAACCTGATCCAGCTCTTCGTCTTCTGGGAATTGACGAGCATCGTCTCGTTCCTGCTCATCGGCTACTGGTCCGACAACGCCTCCGCACGGGACGGCGCGCGGATGGCGCTGACCATCACGGCGGCCGGCGGCCTCTGCCTGTTCGTCGGTCTGGTGCTCATCGGGCAGATCGTCGGCAGCTACGACCTCTCGGCGGTGCTCGCCTCGGGCGACACGATCCGCAACAATCCGCTCTACCTGCCGGCCCTGGTTCTGGTGCTGGCCGGCGCGCTGACGAAGTCGGCGCAGTTCCCGTTTCACATCTGGCTGCCGCGCGCCATGGCGGCACCGACGCCGATCAGCGCCTACCTGCATTCGGCCACCATGGTGAAGGCCGGCATCTTCCTGATGATCCGGTTCTGGCCGGTGCTGGCGAACACCGAGGCCTGGTACTGGATCGTCGGCACCGCCGGCATGATCACGATGCTGGTGGGTGCGTGGAGCGCGATCTTCCAGCACGACCTCAAGGGTCTGCTCGCCTATTCCACCATCAGCCATCTCGGGCTGATCACCCTGCTCCTCGGCCTCGATTCGCCGCTGGCCGTCGTGGCGGCGATCTTCCACACGGTGAACCACGCAACGTTCAAGGCCTCGCTGTTCATGGCGGTGGGCATCATCGACCACGAGACCGGGACGCGCGACATGCGCCGCCTCAGCGGCCTGTGGCAGGCCATGCCCTATACGGCGACGCTGGCGATGGTCGCCGCCGCCGCGATGGCGGGTGTGCCGCTCCTCAACGGCTTCCTGTCGAAGGAAATGTTCCTGGCTGAGGCGGTCGACAACGCGGACGGCCACCTGCTCAATCTCGCCTTGCCGGTGCTGGCGACGTTGGCGAGCGCCTTCACCATGCTCTATTCCGTGCGCTTCATCCGGCAGGCCTTCTTCGGACCCGCCCCGCACGACCTGCCGCACGCGCCCCACGAGCCGGTCCGCTGGATGCGCATCCCGATCGAGCTGCTGGTCCTCGTCTGCGTCGCCATCGGCCTCGTGCCGAACCTGACGATCGGTCCCCTCCTCGCAGGCGCGGTCCGGGCGGTCCTCGGCGAGCGGACTCCCGATTACGACCTCGCCATCTGGCACGGATTCAACGCGCCGCTTGCCCTCAGCATGGTGGCGCTGCTGGGCGGCATCGCGCTCTATGTCGCGTTCGGGCGGCGAATCAACACCAATCCCCGCGGCGGCCCCTGGCTGATGGACCGGATCGACGGCGGCTGGCTGTTCGAGCGGACCATGACCGGCCTCGTGAACGGCGCGGGCCGCCTGGAAGCCGGGCTCGGCGCCGAGCGACTCCAGGCGCAGTTGCGCATTCTCTTCCTTACCGTGCTCCTGGCCACATTGGTGACGGGAGCCGCACGGGGGCTCGACCTGTTCGCGCCGGGCAAGACCACGGAGTTCGACCCGGCCTTCGCGCTGATGTGGCTCGTGGGCGCGGCCTGCGCCATCGGCGCGGCGGAGCGGGCGAAGTACCACCGGCTCTCCGCCGCCATCTTCGTCGGCGGGGCGGGCCTCGTGAGCAGCCTCACCTTCCTCTGGCTCTCCGCCCCGGATCTCGCGGTGACGCAGATCCTGGTGGAGATCGTCACCACCGTGCTGCTGCTGCTGGGCCTGCGCTGGCTGCCCAAGCGCGACGCGGCGATTCCGGCACCGGCTTGGGAGAAGACGCGGTCCCGCCGTCGACGGATGATCGATCTGGGCATCGCCGCCTTTGCCGGCCTCGGGCTCGCCGGGTTGGCCTACGCGGTGATGACCCGGCCCGCCGTCGACGGGATCGCCCGCTGGTTCATCGAGGAGGCCTACCCGCAGGCGGGCGGACGCAACGTCGTCAACGTATTGCTGGTGGATTTCCGGGCCTTCGACACGTTGGGCGAAATCTGCGTGCTGGGCATCGTCGGCCTGACGGTGTTCGCGCTCCTTCGCCGCTTCCGGCCCGCCTCCGACAGTCTCGGTCCTCCCAAGCAGCAGGTGAACCACGACGCCTATGACGATGCCCGCGAGGGCCGCGAGCTCGGCGACACCACCGCCGATGCTCTCCTCGTTCCGCGCGTGGTGATGACGTGGCTGTTCCCCTTCATCGTCCTCCTCGCCCTGCACCTGTTCCTGCGCGGCCACGACCTGCCGGGCGGCGGCTTCGCGGCGGGCATCGCGCTCACCATCGCCTTCATGCTGCAATACATGGCCCAGGGCGCGCAGTGGGTCGAAGAGCGGCTGCGGATCCAGCCGATCTCGTGGATCGGCATCGGCCTGCTGGTCTCCGTCTCGGTCGGCGCCGGTTCCTGGCTGTTCGGGCGTCCGTTCCTCACCGCCTATTTCGCCTATTGGAAGCCGCCTCTGCTCGGCAAGGTCCCGATGGCGAGCGCGCTTCTGTTCGATCTCGGGATCATGGTGCTGGTGGTGGGCGCGAGCGCGCTGATGCTCGTCGCCCTGGCTCACCAATCCCTCCGCCGCACCAGCCCCGTCGAGGCGGGGGTGGAGCGGGCCGTCGAGACGGAGCCCGCCTGATGGAGATCGTGCTGTCCCTGGGGATCGGCGTCTTCGCCGCCTCGGGCATCTGGCTGATGCTGCGTCCCCGCACCTTCCAGGTCGTGCTGGGCATCTCGCTGCTGAGCTACGCCGTCA
This sequence comes from Methylobacterium sp. AC832, assembly GCF_979256025.1. Taxonomy (NCBI): domain Bacteria; kingdom Pseudomonadati; phylum Pseudomonadota; class Alphaproteobacteria; order Hyphomicrobiales; family Methylobacteriaceae; genus Methylobacterium; species Methylobacterium sp. AC832. Next base: position 307,187 of record NZ_CEEDMV010000001.1, on the reverse strand, counting down.
ACCTGTTCATCTTCGCCATGGGCCGGCTGACGGTGGGGGCGCCGCCGGTGCTCGGGGCCGGGGCCGACATAGTCTCCGTGGACGACCCGGTGCCGCAGGCCCTGGTCCTCACCGCCCTGGTGATCGGCTTCGCGCTCACCGCGCTCTTCCTCGTCGTGCTGCTCGCCGCCCGCGGCATCACCGGCAGCGACCATGTGGACGGCCGCGAGCCGCATCTGGCGGAGCCGAATCCAGAGAACCCGCATCCATGAACGCCACGGTTCTGAATGCCCCCCTGGTCAGCGACTGGACCGACCATCTTGTCGTCCTGCCCATCGTTCTGCCGATCGCGGTGGCCGGGGCGATGTTCCTCATGGACGAGCGCCGGAGCCGGCTGAAAGGGGCGCTCAGCCTCGCCACGGTGCTGGCCCTCCTCGGCATATCCCTCATCCTCGTCTGGCGCGCGAGCGAGGCGGCGCAGATCTACCGCCTCGGCAACTGGGCCGCACCCTACGGGATCGTGCTGGTGGCCGACCGGCTCTCTGCCCTGATGCTGGCGCTCGGCAGCGTGCTGGGCCTATGCGCCCTGGTCTTCTCCTTCGCCCGCTGGGGCCGGGCGGGTCCGCGCTTCCACGGCCTGTTCCTCCTGCTGCTGATGGGCGTCAACGGCGCCTTCCTCACCGGAGACCTGTTCAACCTGTTCGTGTTCTTCGAGGTGATGCTGGCCGCCTCCTACGGTCTCGTCCTGCACGGATCGGGCGAGACGCGGATCCGGGCCGGCCTCGGCTACATCGCGGTCAATCTCGTCGCCTCGCTGTTCTTCCTCGTCGGCGTCAGCCTCATCTACGGCACGATGGGAACCCTCAACATGGCCGACCTCGCCCGGCGGCTCGCGGCGCCGGAGGCGGGGGAACTCGCTTTGTTCGAGATCGGCTGCGCGATCCTCGGCATCGCCTTCCTGGTCAAGTGCAGCGCTTGGCCGCTCGGGTTCTGGCTGCCCACCACCTACGCGGCAGCGAGTGCGCCGGCGGCCGCGATCCTCGCGATCCTGAGCAAGGTCGGCATCTACGTGGTGGTGCGCCTGAGCCTGCTTCTGTTCGGGGCGGGACTGTCGGAGGGGTTCGGACAGACCTGGATCCTCGCCGCCGGTCTCGCGACGATGGCCTATGGCGCCATCGGCATCCTGGCGGCGCGCGACCTCACGCGGGCGGCGGGCTATGCGGTGATGATCTCGTCGGGCACGGTGCTGGCGGCCTTGGGGAGCGGCAGTGACCGGGCGCTCTCGGGCGCCCTGTACTACCTCCTCGGCTCCACCCTCGCGGCGGGCGCCCTGTTCCTGCTCGCCGAAATCCTGCAGCGCGGCCGCGACCCGCTGGAGGCCGCCCAGGCCGTCTTCGCCGACGAGTACCGCGACCCGTTCGACGATGCCGACGCCACGGAGATCGGCCGGGCGATCCCCGCTGCGGTGGCGCTCCTCGGGAGCGGCTTCCTCGTCTGCACGCTGATGTTGGCGGGGGTTCCCCCGCTCTCCGGTTTCGTCGGCAAGCTCGCGATCTTCACGGGGATCACCACGGGCACGATGACCGCGTCCGCCTGGTGGCTCATCACAGCGCTGACCCTGTCGAGCTTCGCCACGCTGATGCCGATGGTGCGGCTCGGGATCAAGAACCTCTGGGTTCCGAGCGACGACCCGCCGCCGGTCCTGCGCCTCTCGGAATTCACCGCTCTCGCCGGCCTGCTCGCCGCCTGTGTGGCGCTCGCCCTTTGGGGCGGCCCGGCCCTCGCCTATGCCGACGAGACCGTGCGCTGGCTGGCCCAGCCGCAGGATTACGTTCGCGCCGTCCTCGGGCCGACGCGGGAAGGCGGTGGATCGTGAGCCGCCTCCTGCCCTACCCTATCCTGTCGGCCTGCCTCGCCGCGACCTGGCTGCTCCTGAACGCGCCGCTCTCACCGGGCAATGTCCTGCTGGCGCTGCTGGTCGGCCTCACGGTTCCTGCCGTCATGCTGGCGCTCCGTCCTCCCTCGGTGCGGGTGCGGGCGCCCGGCACCCTCGCCCGGCTCGCCGTGATCGTGCTCTACGACATGGTGCGCTCGAACATCGATGTCGCCCGCATCATCCTCGGGCTTCGCGGCGGCGAGCGGCGGACCGGCTTCGTCACGATTCCCCTCGACATGCGCGAGCCGTTCGGTCTCGCGATCCTATCGATCATCCTCACCGGCACGCCCGGCACCCTCTGGGTCCAGTATGATTCCGACACGGGCTGCCTGCTCATCCACGTGCTCGACTACACGGATGGCGAGGAATGGGTGCGGCGGGTGAAGGACCGCTACGAGCGCCCCCTGATGCAGATCTTCGCCCCATGATCTTCTTCGTCCCATGATCTTCTTCGTCCCATGAGGTTCTTCCCATGAGCGCCAACACCGTTCTCGACTGGGGGCTCGGCTTCGCCCAGGGGATGCTGGTTCTCGCCATGGCGCTCGCCGCATGGCGGATGCTGCGCGGCCCCCGCGCCCAGGACCGGATCCTCGGTCTCGACACCCTCTACCTCAACGGCATGCTGGCGGTGGTGGTCCACGGCATGCGCACCGGCAGCGGCCTCTATTTCGAGGCCGCCCTGATCCTCGGCATGATCGGCTTCACCGCCACCGTGGCGCTGGCGAAGTTCCTGATGCAGGGCGAGGTGATCCAGTGAACGGCGCCGAACTGCCCGCCTGGGCCGCGTGGCTGGTGGTTGCGCTGGCGATCGTCGGCGCGGGTTTCTCGCTCACCGGCGCCTTCGGCCTCATCCGTCTCCGGACGTTCTACGAGCGCGTCCATGCCCCCACTCTGGGCGCGACACTCGGCATGGCGCTGATCCTCATGAGCTCGATGCTGCTCCTGTCCCTGATCGAGGGCCGTCTCGTCCTGCGCGACGCCCTGATCGGCATGTTCCTCACCGTGACGACACCGGTGACGTTGCTGCTTCTCGCCCGCGCGGCGGCGCAGCGCGACCGCCACGAGGGCAATCCCGGCGCACCGCCCGAGGTGTGAGACCCTACGCCTCAGGCCTCCACCGCATTCCCCCGGATCAAGTCGCGCCCGGCATAGATCCCGCCCACGGTCTCCATATCGAGCCGCTCGGCGTCGCGGCGGCGGACTTCGGCCATGACCGCGCTGGCAGAATCCGGCTCGTCACCGATGGCCAGGAGCGCCTGCTCGCCGAAGGCCAGGGCCGACTCGAGCGTCTCGCGAAGCTGGTAGGCGACTCCGGCATGGATGAGCTCGATCGCGTGCTCGCGGTCGCGGGCGCGGGCAAGAACGGGAACGAGGGGGAACTCGGCCCTCGCCAGTTCGGCGATCCGCCGCGCGGCCTCGCGGTCGTCGATGCAGATCAGGATCGCCCGTGCCGTGGCGGCCCCGGCCGCGTGCAGGATGTCGAGGCGCGTACCGTCGCCGTAATAGACCTTGAAGCCGAATTGTTCGGCGACGCGGATATAGGCGGGGTTGGTGTCGATGATCGAGACCGAGCAGCCGCGGGAGATCAGCGGCTGGCTCACCACCTGCCCGAATCGGCCGAAGCCGATGATGAGGGCGCTGCCCACGAGATTTTCCGGCACCTCGACGCCCTCCGTCGAGACCGAGGCCTTGGGACCAAAGCGGTCGAAGGCGATCACCATCAGCGGCGTGACGGCCATGGAGAGGATGATCGTCGCCGTAAGGATGGCGTTGGTGGTGCCGTCGATGATGCCCGCGCTCGCGGCGGCGGCATAGAGCACGAAGGCGAACTCGCCGCCCTGGGCCATCAGGGCCGCACGCTCCATTGCCTCGGGATGCGAAGCGCGCAGGAGACGGGCGATGGCGTAGATGACGATGCTCTTCACCACCATGTAGGCGGCGACGCCCGTGAGGATGAGCGCCCCATTCGCGGCGATGACCGTGAGGTCGAGGGACATGCCCACGCCGAGGAAGAACAGGCCGAGCAGGATGCCCCGGAACGGCTCGATATCGGCCTCGAGCTGGTGTCGGAAGCTCGATTCCGAGAGCAGGACGCCCGCCAGGAACGCACCCATGGCCATGGACAGCCCGCCGAGCTGCATGGCCAGGGCCGAGCCGAGCACGACGAGGAGGGCCGCCGCCGTCATCACCTCGCGGGCCTTGGCCGCGGCCAGCAGGCGGAACAGCGGGTTGAGCAGCCAGCGCCCGGCCGCCACCAGGGCGGCCACGGACCCAAGGGCGATACCGATGCCATAGACGCGGTCCATCGTGCCGGTCGCCTGCCCGCCGGGGGCCAGAAGTGCCACGATGGCGAGGAGCGGCACGATGGCGAGGTCCTCGAGCAGGAGGATCGCCACGATGCGCTGTCCCTTCGGCGTCGAGAGCGACCCGCGCTCTTCGAGAAGCTGCATGACGATGGCGGTGGAGGTGAGGACGAAGCCGGTGCCGGCCACAAAGGAGATCGCAGGCGAGAACCCCATGGCGATGCCGACGAGCATGAGCGCAACGATGCAGACGCCGACCTGGGCGAGGCCGAGGCCGAAGATCTCGCGCCGCATGCCCCAGAGCCGCGACGGCTCCATCTCCAGCCCGATGATGAACAGGAACATCACCACGCCGAGTTCCGCCACATGCAGGATGGCGTGCGCATCCGAGAACAGGCCGAGGCCGAACGGGCCGATGGCGAGCCCCGCCACGAGGTAGCCGAGGACCGAGCCGAGGCCGATCCGCTTGAAGACCGGCACCGCGACGACGCCGGCGGCGAGCAGCGCTACGACCTGTACGAGTTCGCTCGCGGCACCGGATGCTTCAACTGCCATGATGTCGATATGTCCTCTCGGAGGGGATTCGCGGGCGAGGCCCCATCGGCCCCGCCCCGCTTTCACGCATCAGGGGTAGCGCACGGGCGGGGGTGCTTCCGGCAAGGGGATGAACTCGGATTCGCCGGGCACGGTGTCGAAGCGGGCCTGGCGCCAATCCTCCTTGGCCTGCTCGATCCGCTCCGGCCGAGAGGAGACGAAATTCCACCAGAGATGGCGCGGCCCGTCCATGGGCTCGCCGCCCAGCACCATGAAGCGTGCGGCCTCGGTCGCCCGCACGCTGATGCGGTCGCCGGGATTGAAGACGAGGAGTTGGCCGGGGCCGAACCCGTCGCCGGCAATGTCGATGGCGCCAGAGACGGTGTAGATCGCGCGCTCGTCATAGGTCGGGTCGAGGGGCAGCACGGCGCCGGCCTCGAGCATCACGTCGGCATAGACCATCGGGCTCGACGTCCGCACCGGCGATCTGGCGCCGAAAGCCTCGCCGGCGATCAGCCGGACGATCTTGCCCTCGCCGGTGAGGACCGGCAGCGCATCCGCATCGTAATGTTCGAAGGCGGGAGCGGTCTCCTCGTCCTTGCCATTGAGCGCGACCCAGGCCTGAATGCCGAACAGCTTCGAGCCGGTCCGGCGCAGCCCGGCGCCGGTGCGCTCCGAATGGGTGATGCCGCGACCGGCCGTCATCCAGTTGAGCTCGCCCGGACGGATCGGCAGTTCGGTGCCCAGGCTGTCCCGGTGCATGATCTCGCCGTCGAACAGGTAGGTGACGGTGGAGAGGCCGATATGCGGATGGGGCCGCACGTCCATGCCCTGGCCGAGGAGGAACTCGGACGGCCCCATCTGGTCGAAGAAGATGAACGGGCCGACCATCCGGCACTCCGTCGACGGCAGAGCCCGCCGGACGGAGAACGAGCCGAGATCCCGCGAACGAGGGACGATCAGGGTCTTGATCGCGTCGCAGGAGAAATGATCGCCCGGAACCGGGTCGTCCGCACTGTGCCAGCTCATCGCCCGTTTCCCTTCTGCTTAATCCGATTGACGTCTCTTGCGGTTTGCGAGGCAGGCATCCGATCCGCAGTACCGTTCCCGCCGGTCCATCAGATCGGTCGGGCTATACGCTCGCTCCCGGCGCCGGGTCTTGAAGAATGCCGGCATGTCCGCCTCGAATGGGTTATCGAGCATCTCTGCTCTCGATGAAACAGAAACGATGGAAACCGATCGTTTCGGAAAATACGCTCTCGCCTCGTCACCTTTGCGCCGCGAGGTTATCGAGGATCCTACAAACCGCACCCATAGAATCCTTCGCAGAACCCGGGTTTGGGAACCTCCCGAAGTGAGACCGCCGAAGTCATCGCGCTCGATTTCGTTGGAGCTCGAGCTCGGAGCGGGCCGAGCCGGTCCGGTCCGGTCCGGTCCAGCGGCAGAGCGCGAGGCGCGCCGCGAAGACGCAAGCGGCGGTGTTCGCTCGGAAGCCCTCAAACGGGTCTATGGCAGTCGGTGCGAAAACGGATATCGGCAATGGCGCTTCACGATGAACAGCCCGGCGTCGCCATCTCGATCAGCGGCGGATAAGTCACCTGTCTCGCGGGGGTCGGTCTAAACTCACGGCAAACGGAACCGTGTAACAGGAAGGCTGTGGAATTTTTTGAACGAACATCAGTTAAAGACATTACGTGCATATTTCAGCGGCACCGTTACTTTTAATGAGTTCGCTTTTACTTCTTTTGGAAACGGTGGAAATCTTGAACCCGTTTTTACAGTCAACAAAGCCATCCTGTCGAAATCGGGCGACCCAGATGAGTTGACGACATTTGATTCCACGACGTTCCCGTCCCTTCCGACAATGAAGTTGACGACAACAATCACGTCCGAGTTAGATATGTACATTCTTCTCGCAGATTGATGTCTTATATAAACATACCTGGCCAAGGTACCGAGATATTTTTGCTGTATGGTCGGCCCAAATTCATTGTCTTCGGCTTTGGATGCTTCGGGATAAGAGCCTAGAATTGCGCAAAAGCCTGCAATTGCAATGGCAAAGAATTTATAAAACATGGCATCCCCCACCAACAAGCGCAACCAAACTGGTTTATATGCTTGATCTGTGCAAGCCTAGAATCGGCTCTTCCTTGCCGTGCTGAGGACAGTCGCTCTCGAGGAGAACCCATACAAACGAAAGATCCCGCCACGGCTTACACCGGGCGGGACCAATTCGGGGAGTGAATTATCGTCGGAGCGTGACGCTAATTCTAGTAACCGTAGCGATAGGCTCGCCGACGATAATTGTGTTCCTGCCGGCGCAGGTGGGCGTCGTAACGCCGTTCACGCGCCCATTCGCGCCGAACCTGCTTCCGGTACCGATAACGCTGGTACCCTTCGCGGCTGTAAAACTGCGCCTTCTCGACAAGAGCAGGCTGCTCGAGCTGGACTGATGCCGGCGGCAATGGCGCAGCCTGGGCTGCCGAGGCGAAGCCCGCGACGGCAGCGATGGCCAGGAGAACCAGTTTCGAACTCGTTCGCATCGTTTTCCTCCGTGAAGCTCACGAGATGCGTCATGGCCCTTCAAGCATGAACGGAGCATTGACGCCATTCGCACACGCAAACACGGATTCGTGAGGCAGCAACCGGGCAGAACCGCCCCCGCTTTGAAAAGGCGGGACCGTTCAGATGCTTGGCGCGCATCGTGATGTGGCGACCAATGCCGCCTCGACCGATGCGCGGTGGGACGGATTCTTTCATGCCAAGCCTCTACCTCGGTGAGCCCGCCCCATGGCCGTACTCACCACGGCCCGCTTGCCAGCCGCCGCGTGGTCGCGCCTTGATGAGATCGGCTCATTGGGGCGCGATAAGAGCTTGGATCACGTGGCGGTGGCGCCACGAAGGACGACAGGTCGAGCGTCGTCGGCCGTACGAACGGCAGCAGCACCAGCGAGGTTCACGCCCCGGGCAGTCGCAGGCTCATCGTCGCTTCTCCGAAGTGTGCCCGACCGAATGCCGCAAAGCTTCTCGGACGCCCTGGGAACGCTATAGGAAGGTGATAAGATTTTCCTATGGTGGAGAATCCGTAAAATGATCCGGGTTAGGAACCCTTAAACCCGCCGTATTTACCATGCGGTACCTGAGCCTCTCGGATCGCGGGATGCTCACAGGTTCAGACGAAACGCATGGCGAACGGACGCAAGGGACGCGGGCGGGAGGAGCCGAACTTCGACGTGCCGGAAGGGCGCATCGGTGGGCGGGGCGACCTCGACCTGCGGCTCAGCGGCGACGATCGCGCCGGAGGCGGTGTGGGAAGACGCGCGACGAGCAGCAATGGCCAGGGCGAAGGCCCCCGGCGCCCCTCGGCGCGGGCCAAGACACCGGCCCGGAAGCCGCGCCGGCGCTCGTTCCTGGGCGGTCTCTTCTACGGCACGCTCGTACTCGGCCTGTGGGGCGTCATCGCCATCGCGGGGCTGGTGGCCTACCACGCCTCGCAACTGCCGCCGATCGACCAGCTCGCCGTTCCGAAGCGCCCCCCCAACATCGCCATCCTCGCCAGCGACGGCTCGCTCCTGGCCAATCGCGGCGAGACCGGTGGACGGGTGGTGAGCATCGGCGAGTTGCCGCCCTATCTACCGCGCGCCTTCGTGGCGATCGAGGACCGGCGCTTCTACAGCCATTTCGGCGTCGACCCGGTGGGCATCGCCCGCGCCGTGGCCCAGAACGTCACCCGCCGCGGCGTCTCGCAGGGCGGATCGACCCTAACGCAGCAGCTCGCCAAGAACCTGTTCCTGACGCCGGAACGCTCGGCCTCGCGAAAAATCCAAGAGGCGATCCTCGCCCTGTGGCTGGAGCACCGCTACACCAAGGACGAGATCCTCGAACTCTACCTGAACCGGGTCTATTTCGGCGCAGGCGCCTATGGCATCGAGGCCGCCGCCCAGCGCTATTTCGGCAAGCCCGCCAAGGCGGTGACGCTGGCGGAAGCCGCCATGCTCGGCGGCCTCGTCCAGGCTCCCTCGCGCCTCGCCCCCAACCGCAACCTGCCCGCCGCCCAGGCGCGTGCGGCCCAGGTTCTCGCGGCGATGGAGGAACTCGGCTTCGCCAAGCCCGCCGAGGTGAAGCTGGCGCTGGCGACTCCGGCGCGGCCGGCGAGCAGCCGTGGCGGCGGCTCGGCCAATTACGTGGCCGATCTCGTCATGGACGTCCTCGACGACTTCCTGCCGAAATTCGACACCGATATCGTCGTCACCACCACCGTCGACACCCGCCTCCAGAGCGCGGCCGAGAAGGCGCTCGTGGACGAGCTGAACCAGAAGGGCTCGCGCTATAACGTCGCCCAAGGAGCCGTGGTCTCGATGAAGCCGGACGGTGCGATCCGGGCGCTCATCGGCGGGCGCGACTATGCGCAGAGCCAGTTCAACCGGGCCACCACCGCCAAGCGCCAGCCGGGCTCCTCGTTCAAGCCCTTCGTCTATCTCGCCGCCGTGGAGCGGGGCCTGACCCCGGACACCGTGCGCGACGACGCGCCGATCAGCATCAAGGGCTGGAACCCAGAGAACTATTCGCGCGACTATCGCGGGCCGGTTCCCTTGCGCGAGGCCCTGGCGCTCTCGCTCAACACCGTGGCCGTGCGCCTCGGCCAGGAAGTCGGGCCGAAGGCGGTGGTTCAGGCGGCCCAGCGCCTCGGCATCTCCTCGCCGCTACAGGCCAACGGCTCACTGGCGCTCGGCACCTCGGAAGTGACCCCGCTGGAAATGGTGGGCGCCTACGCCGCCTTCGCCAATGGCGGCACCGGCGTGAACCCCTACGTCATCGCCAACGTGAAAAGCACGACGGGCAAGGCGCTCTACCAGCGCAAAGACACCAATCTCGGCCGAGTGATGAATGCCGAGACCGTCTCGATGATGAACGCGATGATGCACGAGACCTTTGTCTCGGGCACCGCAAGGAAGGCCGAGGTTCCGGGCTGGGACCTCGCCGGCAAGACCGGCACCAGCCAGGATTTCCGCGATGCCTGGTTCATCGGCTACTCGTCGACCCTCGTCACCGGCGTCTGGCTCGGCAACGACGACGGGGAATCCACCAAGAAGGTCTCCGGCGGTAACCTGCCCGGCGAGATCTGGAAGACCTACATGACGGTGGCCCTGAAAGGGCAAACTCCGACGATGCTGCCGGGCGCGAACCATTGGCGAAACCGCGCCCCCGCGGAGGTTCCGGCCACCACCGGAAGTGCGCCGGGGGGCCTCATAGGCGCCCTCCTCGGCGAGCCGCAATCCGCCGTCCCGCCGCCCCGCGTCGCTGCCAACCAGCGCGCTCGCGGGCCGAGCCAGGACGACAGGAACTTTCTCGAGAAGCTGTTCGGAGTGGGGGAGTAGGCGGGGAAGAGAAGCGCCTGCCGAAGACGGGCCGGACCGTCTGAGTTCGGTCGGCCTCTATAGTCCGACGATGCCCTTCAGCGCAGCGTTGATCCGGTCCTGCCAGCCGGGACCGTCCTTCTGAAAATGCTCCAGCACGGCTCGGTCGAGGCGCAGGGACACCATCTCGCGGGCGCCGGGTGGGCTGAGCGGCGCGGCGGGGGCGCGTTCGGCGGGTTTGGGGGCGTCGGGCGCCTTGGTGGTGGCGGCCTTGAAGGCGGCTTCCGCCGCCTGGCGGGGGTCGCTGGCGCGACGGGTCCGATCGAATGCCATGGGTCGGTTTCCTGGTGAGGCTCTCTGGCTCAGCTCGCGGAGCGCTTGCGCTTGGGGGCCGGCGCGGGAGCGGCGGCCTTCGCCTCGGCATCGGCGGCTTCCTTGGCGAGGCGAAGCGCGCGAAGCTTCACGGTGCGCTCGTCGATGGCCTTCACCGATTGCAGATGCTCCGCCATCGCCTCGGCGCCTTCCTTGGCCATCCGTTCGGCGCGCTCGGCGCGCTCTTCGGAACGGGTCCGGGCGTCAGTTTCGTCGCTCATCGTCGTCCTTCCTCGCTCCCCTCGCCCCGCGTACCATCCTTCGATCGCATCATCCGGCCCTGGCAAGGGCTGCATCGGCGAAGTCGCCGCTCGCGCCCGCTCGCGCGGCGCGTGACATCGACGATCTCGGCGGTTGCCAGCGGATGGGAAAACCCACGATCGGCGGCAAGGGAGGGTGATCCACACACCCTTCGCACGGGACCGGCTTCAGGCGGGATTATCGGGGCATAGCACGTCCGGAGACCAAAAAGCGAACCCTGGCAATGACCCGCAGGGGCAACGCCGACAAATCCCGGTGGATGGCCCGTCAGAACGCCGCGATGAGACCGATTCCGGTGACCGTCAGCGTGGCGCCCGCGATCCGTGCCTTACCCGCACGGTGCTCTCGCATTCCGAGCCCGCCGAAATGGTCGATGGCCAGGATGAAGCGATGGAGCAGGGCCGGGCTCAGGTCGGAGCGTTTTCGAACGGAGGAGATCACGGCAGGAGGAGGAGGCCGGCCAGCGCCAGGATCAGGGCCGGAGGCATCACCAGGAGGCCGAGCGTGAGGAAGCGCCAGAAGCCGACATTCTCGCCTTCGCGACGGATGGCGGTGAGCCACAGGATGGTGGCGAGGGATCCGGTGACCGACAGGTTGGGGCCGAGATCGATGCCGATGAGGATCGCCCCGGCGACTTTCTCGGAGACATCGGCCTGCTGCACGGCCGCCCCCGCGATCAGGCCGGCCGGCAGGTTGTTGACGAGATTGGAGAGTACCGCCACGAGCGTGCCGCCGCCCCAGGCGGCCGCATCCGGCGAGATCTCGGCCGCGCGCTTGAGATGATCGGCGACCATGGTCAGCACGCCGGTCTTCTCCAAGGCCTCGACCAGAACGAACAGACCGGCCACCAGGGGCAGTACGCCCCAGGACACGTCCTTAATGATCTCGACGGCTCCGCCGCGCTTGATCGCAAGGACGAGGAGCGTCGTGGCGAGCCCGGCGATGAAGGTCGGTAGGCCGAGTTCGAGATCGTAGGCCGAGGCGGCGATGAGCGCCCCGGCGGTGGCGACGATGCCGAGACCGGCGACTTTGCCTGTGCCCGAGAGCGGTGTCGCCGCGACGTCCTTCGCAATCAATTGCCGCCGCAGGACCGAGTTCTGGGTCAGGCGCAGAACGATGTAGGTGGCGACGATGGCCAGGGCCGAAGGCAGGGCGAAACGGGCGAGCCATTCCATGAGCGGCGGCATATGCGTAGCGTAGACGACGAGGTTGGCCGGGTTCGAGATCGGCAGCACGAAGCTCGCCGCGTTGGCGATGAAGGCGCAGATGAAGAGGTAGGGCAGAGGCTCGGCCTCCGCCGCCTTGGCCGCCGCATAGACCGCCGGCGTCAGCACCACGGCGCAGGCATCGTTCGAGAGGAAAACCGTGACCACGATGCCGACGAGGTAGACGAGGAGGAACAGGCGCGTCGCCGATCCTCTGGCTTGGCGCACGGCGATGCCGGCGAGCCAGTCGAAGAGCCCCTCCTTCCTGGCGATCTCGGCAAGCAGCATCATGCCGACGAGAAACAGGTAGACATCCGTCCCCTTGCGCACGCCGTCCCAGGCCGCGTCCGGCGAGATCAGGCCCAGCACCAGCAGCGCCCCGGCGCCGAGCGCGGCCCAGACCGCCTCCGGCCAGGCGAAAGGCCGGGTAATGACCCCGAGCGTCGCCAGTCCGGCGATGATCCAGATCACCAGATGCGGCGTCATGGGAAGTGCGAACATGGGCGGACGAGATCCTGTATGCGGCGGAAGACCGGCGCCACGGGGCCGGTACCGGTCGTTTCGGACGAGCCCCAGCTTGGTACGGAGGAGGCCCTTCTCTGGCCATGCGCCGATGGAAGAAGCGGCGCTGCCGATCCCGTTCGAGATCGGTCGCCCCGTCAGGCGGGGGAGACCACCATCGGCTCCGGCCCGCCGCCGCTCGGTGGCTTCGAGGCGGTTTTCGGCGGCTCGAACCCGTAGGTCTCCGGCATGGCGACGAGGTAGAGGACGAACCCCGCCGCCGCGATGCCGGCCAGGACCAGGAACGCCGTCGAATATCCCGCCGACACGATGATGAGACCGGCCAGCGTCGCCGAGAACGAAGCGCCGAGTCCCTGTGTCGTCGCGACGGCCCCCTGCGAGACGTTGAACCGTCCGGTGCCTCGGGTGAGGTCGGCGACGACGATGGGGAAGAGCGCGCCGTAGATGCCGGCCCCGATCCCGTCGAGGAGCTGGACAGCGACGAGGTAGAACGGGTTGTCCGAGAAGGTGTAGAGTACGCCCCGGATGGCGAGCACGCCGAAGGCCACGAGGAAGATTGGCTTGCGCCCGATCGCGTCGGCCTTGGCGCCGACGAAGACCGCCACCGGCACCATGACGAACTGTGCGGCCACGATGCAGACCGAAATGAGCGAGGTAGCGCTCTCCTTGCCGGACAGCTTGGTTAGCAGCTGGCCCACCGAGGTCAGCATCGCCGCGTTGGATAGGTGGAAGATCGCCGCCAGTAATGCGAACAGCATCAGGGTGCGGTTCTGCAGCAAGGCCCGGATTCCGGAGGTTTGCTCACCGCCTTCCTCCGCCGATTCGTCGAGGCCGCGCGCGAGATCGTCGTCGATGTCCTTGGCCGGCACCATCAGCATGGCACCGACGCTCAGGACCGCCAGCACGGCCATGAGCCAGAACACCACGATGGGTCCGAAGAAATAGGCCGTCGAGCCGGCGATGGCGGCCGAGACCGCGTTGCCTGCATGGTTGAAGCCCTCGTTGCGGCCGATGCGCTTGGAGAACATCTTCGGCCCGACCACGCCGAGGGTGATCGCCGCGAGCGCCGGAGGGAACACCGCCCCGGCGATGCCGGCCACGGACTGGGTCGCGGCCACCAGATAGAAATTGGTGACGAAGGGAAGGAGCAGGCAGCTCGCCGTGACAGCCAGCGCCCCGGCAATGACGATGGCGCGCTTGTGGTTGGTCCGGTCGATCAAAGCCCCGGCCGGCGTCTGCGCGATCAGTCCGGCGATGCCGGCGATCGTCATGATCATTCCCGTCGTCGCCTCGTCCCAACCCTGGTCGGGACCGCGCACGGCAATGAGGTAGATGGCGAGATAGGGGCCGAGCCCGTCGCGGACATCGGCGAGGAAGAAGTTGAGGGCGTCGAGCCCGCGCAGCGTCCGCTGTGACGGGGCACGCACGCGAGTCTGGTCGGCGGCCGTGTGGCTCGTCATCCGATCGATCCTTGGCGGAGATGTCGTGTTGGGGGGATCGATCGTCGCGCGTCCATGGCCGGCGAGCCGCGACCTTGCGTCGATCGCAGCGGCAAGTGGCGAGCCGAAACGATGGTTCCTGGCCGCCGCCTGAAATCTCCGTGAACGCAGCCGCACGCTCGCCGCCGGCGACCCATCCTGGACGGAACGGCTCGCCCCGGCGGCCTTCTTCCATCGGCGAGGAAGAAGCCACCGGCGGCGGCACGTGGTGTCAGAAGCTGCGCTTCTCGCGGATGTCGCCGTCGAACCCGACATGGAGCAGGCGCTCGCGGCCGTCCTGGCCCTTGGCCGCCATGTCGAGATGGCGCGGACCGTGTCCCGTGACGCGGATGTCGGAATAGCCGGCCGCCTCGACCTTCGCGGTGAGCGCAGGTGCATCGACCTCGGGGCCGAGGCCGACCTTGTCCTTCGCCCAGTCGAGGCCACCGGGCTTCGGGCCCCGCGCCGGACCGAGCACCACCGTCTTGCCATCGGCTCGGGTGAGGAGGGTGGCGTGGAGGAAGCCGTTCTCGAAGCGGCCCTGCACCGTGACTGCCTCACCCTTGGTGACGAGGGTGCCGCCCTCGCCCTGCTTGCCGGTCTCGACCAGGGCACGGCCGGAGCCGTCCTGCAGGATGAACTTGTTGCCGAAGATCTCCGCCACCTCGCCCTTGGCCGCGATGGCGGCGGAAGGGGCGAGCTGTGCGACGGTGACCGGCGCGACGGGGGTGAGGGTCACGCCGGAATTCTGCGCCAGGGAAAGGCCGACGGCCCCGAAAGCGAGGGGAGCCGCGATGGCGCCGACGATCCAGCCGCGGCGCGAGCGGCGCGGGGCGGCGGGGCTCGGCATCTCGGTGGCGGTTCCGTCGATGGTCTTCTCGGTCGTCATGGTGTCGATGTCCTGGAAAAGCGGATCCCCTCTCGGGTTGACGCCGTTCTAGGCTCGCCCCTCCAACCCGATCTGAACCGCGCGGTTCAGCCCCGGTTAAAGCGCGGCGCGTAGGCGCCGGGGCTGCCCCTGCATCCCCAAGGATACGGATTCCGATGAAGCTCCTTCTGGTGGAGGACGATGCGGCGCTCGCGGCCGAGATCGCCAAGGCCCTGCGCGCCGAGAACTTCGCCCTCGACCACGCGGTCAACGGCGAGGACGGCCAGCATCTCGGCGAAACGGAGATCTACGACGCCGTGGTGCTCGATCTCGGCCTGCCCAAACGCGACGGCGTCTCGGTGCTCCAGGCCTGGCGGGCCGCCGGGCGGACCGTGCCGGTGCTGATCCTCACCGCGCGGGACGGCTGGAGCGACAAGGTCGCGGGCTTCAAGGCGGGGGCGGACGACTATCTCGTGAAGCCGTTCCGGGTGGAGGAACTCGTCATCCGCCTGCGGGCCCTGGTGCGCCGCGCCTCGGCGCACGGGGCCAACCGGATCGTCTGCGGGCCTCTCACCTACGATGCCGGCCTCGGCACGTTCGAGCGGGATGGCCTGCCCCTGAAGCTGACCGGGCTCGAATGGCGGGTGCTCTCCTGCCTGATCCTGCGCAAGGACGGGGTCGTACCCCGCGGCCAGCTGATCGAGCGGGTCTATGACGGCGACGCGGAGGTGGATTCGAACTCGGTGGAGGTCATCATCACGCGCCTGCGCCGCAAGATCGCGCCGGCGCGGATCGAGGGCGTGCGTGGCCACGGCTACCAGCTCCTGCCGGGGGAGACACCATGACCCCGCCGCGACCTCGCCACGGGCCGCCTCATCCGCATCGCGGCTCCCTGCAGCGGCGCCTGATCCTCGCCGCCCTCGTCCTCGTCACCGTCGCCCTCGTTGTGGCGGGAATCGCCATCGGCTTCATCCTGCACCGCTTCGTGCGGGGCCAGCTCGACAGCCGCCTCGACAGTCAGATCGTCGCCATCGCATCGAGCCTCGAGCGGGGCCGCGACGGCCGCCTCGACCTCGGGCGCAACCTCGACGGCCCGCCCTTCGACCGCGACCGGTCGGGCTGGTCCTGGCAGGTCCGGCAGGGCGACGCGATCCTTCGATCCGGCTCCCTGGAAGGCCGCGACCTCACCGTCCCCGAAGACGACCGCCCGGATGGCGGGGGTCGCCGCCGCGACCGCCCCCGCCCGGCCGACGCCGTCGATCCCTGGGGCAACCTGGTGATCCTGCGCATTCTCACCCTTCCGGATGCGGCGGGGATCGGCCCGGCGACGATCGTCGCCTCCGCGCCCATGGCGGCCCTGCGCGGCCCCGTCCGGGAGGCGAGCCTTACCCTGGCGCTGATCCTCGCCGTGCTCGGCCTCTGCCTCCTCGCCGGCCTCGTCGCGCAGGTGCGCCTCGGCCTGCGACCGTTGGAACGCCTGCGCCGAGACCTCGCGGAGGTTCGCGCGGGCAAGCGCGCACAGGTGCCGGAGGCGCAGCCTGCCGAGATCCGCCCCCTGGTACGCGAGGTGAACGCGCTGCTCGGCGAAAACGCCGCGAATCTCGAACGGGCGCGCACCCATGTGGCTAACCTCGCCCATGGGTTGAAGACGCCGCTCGCGACCCTGACGATGGCGCTTCGGGATGGGGAGCGGGACCCCGACGGCCGGCTGGCGACCCTCGTCTCCGGCATGGATGGGCAGATCCGCCATCATCTGCGCCGCGCCCGCACGGCGGCCCTCGGCGGGGCCACCCGCGAGAGGACGGCGCTGCAGGCGCCCATAGCCGATCTACGGGCCACCTTCGCGCGGCTCTACGCCGACAAGGGCATCGCCTTCGCCGTGGAGGTACCGGATGGCATGGCCGTGGCGTGCGACGGCCAAGATGTCGACGAAATGCTCGGCAACCTCATCGACAATGCCTGCCGCTGGTGCCGGGCGCGAGTTCGGATCGCCGCTTCTCTCTCCGAACGGGGCGTCACCGTCACCGTGGAGGATGACGGGCCGGGTCTCGACGCGGATGCGGCTGCCGGGGTCCTCGGGCGCGGCAAACGTCTGGACGAGACAGTACCCGGCCACGGGTTCGGCCTGTCGATTACTACGGAACTGGCAGAACTCTATGGCGGCTCGCTCCGCCTCGATCGCGGGACCTTCCATGGTCTTCGCGCCCGGCTCGACTTGCCGACCTGACTCCATGTGTCGGTCTGAATGGCCTCCCGCGAAATGGCGGTTTCAACCGCACGGATTCTTTAGAGAGACGGCGCACCTTGAACGGGACGAAGCGGGCGGCATATCCCCTGCTGTGAAGGGTCGTCCCGCTCCGCATGCGCCTCGCCTTCGTCTCGGGATGGCACGATGGGGATACAGGGCGGAGGACAGGTTGCCCATTCGGGCTCGGGCGGGAGGTTCTGAATGTCTGAGATCCACCACGACGTCATCGTCATCGGCGCAGGCCTCGCTGGAACCACCGCGACCATCGCGCTCGCCAATGCCGGGTACGACACGGCGATCATCGACACCCACGCGGTCTATCCCCCCGATTTCCGGGCGGAGAAGCTCGGCGTGCCGCAGATGGACCTGTTCGAGAAGCTCGGCTTCGGCGAACTGGCGCGGGCCGTGACGACGCCGGTGGACGAGGTCTGCGTCACGCGCTTCGGCCATCTGGTCTCGCGCCATGCCGTGCGCGAATACGGCGTCCATTACACGCCCCTCATCAACGACCTGCGCGGCGCCCTGCCCGCCTCGTCGCCCCTGGTGATCGGGCGCGTGGCGGAGATCGAGACCGGCCCGGAACGACAGACGGTCACCCTCGCCGATGGCAGCGTGCGCACTGCGCGGCTGGTGCTTCTGGCCACCGGCCTCGGTGATGTGCTTCGGCGCAAGGTCGGCATCGGCAGGACCATGATCAGCGAGAAGCACTCCCTGTGCTTCGGCTTCGACATGGCGGCCCCGCCCTCGTCCTTCGGCTTCGAATCCCTCACCTATTACGGCGAGGGCGCGGACAATGCGGTGGCCTATGTCACGCTCTTTCCCATCGGCGCGACGATGCGGGCCAATCTCTTCGTCTATCGCGCGCTCTCCGATCCCTGGGTGAAGGAGTTCCGCAAATCGCCCGAGGCACTGATGAGGCAGGCCATGCCTGGCCTCGCCCGCCTCTGCCCGGACCTCACCGTCACGGGCCCCGTGGAGATGCGCCCCATCGATGTCGTCCAGGCGGCCGATGCGGAACGCGACGGGGTCGTGCTCCTGGGAGACGCCTTCCTGACCCCATGCCCGATCCCCGGGACCGGGATCGGCAAGGTGCTCACAGATGTCGACCGGCTCTGCTCCGAGCACCTGCCGCGCTGGTTCGCCACCCCGGGAATGGGCAAGGACAAGATCGCCGAATTCTACGCCGACCCGATCAAGCAGACCTCCGACCGGCAATGTCTCCAGGCGAGCCTCTATGCCCGCCAGATCACAATCGGCAGCGGCGCCGTATGGACCCTGCGGCGCCTGCGCAACCGCGTCGGCCGTTACGGCCTGCATGCCCTCCACCTGCTGCGCACGGCCTTCGCCAAGCCGCGAGGACCGGCGATCGGGCGCACCAAGACCGTCTGAGCCGGGCTATCGCCCCCTGCGCCAACGGGGGGAGCGGGCCGAGCCGTCGATGAATTCGAAGGTCGAGGTGCGGTTGAGGGTGTGGAGACGCGTACCGGGAAAGAGCGGGCCCGACCGCAGGATCGTCTCCACGGTCTGCGCGTAACCCTCGTCGTCGAGGCGGTCGATCCGTGCGAGCGCCAGGGCCTCGCCATAACCCAGGCGGCAATCCTGGACCGGGCGGATCAGGGCGCCATCCCGCTCGACGATGCGTCCCGCCGGCCGCGCCGAGGCGATATCGATGAGGACCGGGTTGTGCGCGTGCGGCGTCCAGGGCCCACGGAAATCCGGGGCAGACCAGAGATGCAGGCTGTCGTGGTAGGAGCCGAGGACCGGGCCGCCTCCCACATCGCCGGCCTGATCGCGCACCGTTGCGAACATCCACCAGCGGCCGTCCCGCTCCAGCAGGGTCGGATCGCTGACGGTGATGCCGCTGATCAGCGTCGCTTCCTTGACCCATCCGCCGGGAAAGGCAGTCGCGCGGTAGAGGTCGACCGTGCCGTTGGCGCAGCTCTCCGGGAT
Organism: Methylobacterium sp. AC832; assembly: GCF_979256025.1. Taxonomy (NCBI): domain Bacteria; kingdom Pseudomonadati; phylum Pseudomonadota; class Alphaproteobacteria; order Hyphomicrobiales; family Methylobacteriaceae; genus Methylobacterium; species Methylobacterium sp. AC832. The sequence goes on along the minus strand of NZ_CEEDMV010000001.1, from coordinate 288,174 downwards.
CATCCAGAATGCCCCCTCGCGCTCGAACACGAACGGGTAGGACAGGTGATGCGGCTCCTCCAGCACCGGGACCGGCGTTCCGACCGGGCCGTTCGCATCGAAGGCCACCGCCGAGATCAGCGCCTTGCCCGTCGCGTGCGGGAAATCCTCGACGAAGAGGATCGTGCGGCCCTCGTGCTCGATCCCGAAGGGATCGGCGTAGAAGCGCAGGCCGTCATCCGCCAGGTCACGCCAGCCCGATGAAGGAAGGGCGCGCAGATCGATGAGATCGGGGCCGGCCAACCTGCGCCAGCCGACGCGCCAGTGCGGGGCGCGGTAGCAGAGGTAATAGAGACGCCGGACGACGAGCCGCGCCGCCATTTTCGCGGCGCGGGTGCCGATCGTCTTCACGGTCAGGGCGGGAGCCTCGGGCGACACTGGGACGCCGTCCCGGAGAAGCGGCCGGGCGCCCGACAGCGCGCCGACGATGAGCGTCATGCTGCGGATCAGCCCATCCTCGAACGCAGTGAGCATGGTGCCGCGATCCTCGGCGCCGAAGCGCCCGGAGGCGATGATCCTGCCATCCGTGGAGAGGGCCGCGACGGGAGAGCGGCCGGCGAGAAGCGCGGCGAGAAGCGCGCCCTCGCCCGCCACCCCGTCGAAGCCGAGGCGCCAGACCGGAAGGTCCGGGCCGCCCTCCGCATCGCCGCAGAGATCGAGGATGCAGGACGCAGCCGCCGTGGGTTCGGGATAAGCAGCCAATGCGCTCCCCGGAACGGGGGCGGACAGACCGCCGAGTGACAGCCGGTTCAGCAGGGCTTCGAGGCGGAACAGCAGCGCGGCGTTGTCCGGCAGGCCCCCAGGCCCTGGCGAGCGGTCGACCTCCACCTCGAGTCCGGGAAGTGCTGCGAGCCGTTGCAAAAGGCAGAGATGCCACCGGCGGGGGGCGCGTCCATCCAGCCTCAGTCGCAGACGCATCGTCGATCCCCAGACAGTCGAAAGCCGAGGCCGATGGCCGTGGGCCGGTGGGATCGGTCCGACCCTGGACGTTTCCTCATTCTGCCAGGTTACGGCATCACGATTGAGAAACCCTTCACCGCCATCGGCGCGAAGGGGCCGCGGGGGAGAGATGTTAATGTTTCACTAACCATATATTGGAGGGAACGGGCGAAGATCGGTGAAATCCCCAGGTGTTGGTGAATCGTCAGTAAAATCAGATCATGCCTATATCTGAAGGACGGGCTGTATCCCGGTCACGGCCCGAGCATCCGATGGCACAGATGGACAGACACATCGCGGCGGCGGATTGGATCGGTCGATCGAGTATCGACCGGCCACCCGCGTCCGAGCCCGACAAGAGCGCCGAGATCGGGGATCTCTGGCGCATTCTGTACGTGCGCCGGGCTTGGGTGCTCGGAACCGCCGCTCTGCTCACCTTCATCGCGGTGGCCTACGGCTTCCTTGCGCCGCCGCTCTATGCGGCCACCGCCCAGATTCTGATCGACCCGCGCGACAAGCAGATCGTCACCAACGACGTCAATCCGGTGGCGATGGCGCCGGATGGCGGCGTCATCCAGGTCGAGAGCCAGGCGCGCGTGATCGAATCCGATTCGGTCCTGACCCGGGCGGCCCGCGAGGCCGGATTGCTCGATGACCCGGATTTCGGCGGCGTCGGCAGCGGCTTCATCAGCTGGACCCTGCGCACCCTCCAGGGCGAAAGTTCCGCCCCGAGCACCGATGCCGCCGCCGAGGCCCGGGCCGTCCGCGCCCTGCGGCGCAAGCTATCGGTGAAGCGCGCCGACAAGGTCTTCGTGGTGGATGTCGTCGTCACCGCCGGCAACCCGGACAAAGCCGCCCGGATCGTCAACGCCATCGCCAGCGCCTACCTCAAGGACCAGACCTCCTCCCGTGCGGATGCGGCCGCGCGGGCCTCGGCCGAATTGGGCGCGCGCCTCGACGACCTGCGCAAGCGCGTGAACGTCGCCGAGAACAAGGTCGAGAAGTTCAAGGCCGAGAACGGGTTGATCACGGCGAGCGGCCAGCTCATCAGCGAACAGCAATTGGCCGAGAGCAACAACCGCATCGTCGCCGCCCGCGCCCGCACGGCGGAGGCGCGCACCCGGCTGCAGCAGATCAAGGATGCGCGCGGTACCGCGTTCGGACCGGACACAGCCCCGGAAGCGATCCAGTCCGCGGTGATCGAGCGGCTGCGCAGCCAATATGCGGAGCTCGCGAGCAAGGAAGCGGATCTTCGCACCCAGCTCGGCAACCGTCACCCCTTCATCGAGTCGGTGCGGACCCAGATGCAGGACGTCAAGCGCCTGACCGAGACGGAGCTGAGCCGCATCGCCCGCTCGGCCGAGACGGATTACCAGCGCGCCGTCGCCAATGAGAAAGCGCTGACCTCGAATCTCGACGAGTTGAAGCGGGGCTCCATCGTCACCGGCGAAGCCTCCGTGCGCCTGCGTGAACTCGAACGCGAGGTGGATACCAGCCGGGCCGTCTACGGCAACTTCCTCAGCCGTTCGCGCGAGATCCAGGAACAGACCGGCATCGACACCACCAATGCCCGCGTCATCAGCTGGGCCCGTCCGCCCGCCGAGCGGAGCTGGCCCCTGCGCCTCCTCCTGTTCGTCGGCGGGCTCGTCAGCGGCCTCGGCCTAGGGGCCGGCCTCGCCTTCGTGCGCGAGTATCTCGACCCCACCGTCCTTTCCCGGCGCCAGATGGAACGGCTCTCGCACACGTCCGTGGTCGCCACCTATCCGGAGTTCAAGGCGGGAAGCGAGCGTCCGGCCAGCGTCGCCGCAAGCCTGACCCTCGACCGGCTGTCCAGCGTGCGCGGCCAGATCCACCCGCCGGGCCAGGCGTTGAGCGTGCTCGTCACCTCGGCGGCCTCCGATGCGGCGGACCGGCGCTCGACACTTCACCTGCTCGCGGCCGTGGCGACGGCGCGCGGCGAGCGGGTGCTCCTCGTGGATGCGGATCTCGAAGCGACGCCGGAGCAGAAGGCCTACGGCCCCGGCCTCATCGAGGTCCTGCGCGGCGAGGCCGGGATGGCGGCAGCGGCCAAGTCGGATCCCGAGAGTGGTGCCGCGCGGATCGGCATCGGCGATACCGCCAGGGCCTCGCGCGAGGCTCTGAGCCGGGCCAATATCGAGCAGTTCCTCGCGGCTGCCAAATCGAGCTTCGACCTCATTCTCATCGATGGCGGCGTGCTCACCGGAAATCTGCGTATCGGGCCCCTGGCCTCGGCCAGCGACCGGTTGCTGATCGTGGCGAAGAACGGCGCCACGCGTCAGCGCGACCTCCTCGACATCCTCGACGTCTCGGAAGTGCTGGGCCGTCCGGTCTCGGGCAGCCTCTTCGTCGACCGCTACGCTGCGGCGGCGTGACGGGCTGAGCATGAGGAGCGCGGTCCATTACCCGGCTCGACCGTGGAGGGAGACCGGAGCGGTGTCGCGCAGCCCGATGCCGTTCGGCCTGATCGCCCTCACCGTGCTGATCCTCGGCGTATCGGGCGGCATGCTGTGGAATGTCGGCATCAATTACGACGGGCTCACGGGTGCGGCCCCGCAGAAGATCCACCCCTCGACCTATTTGGTCCTCGTCTTGTTCGGTTGGGCCGCGCTGAAGTCGGGCAACCCGGCGAGCTACCTCGTCTATGCCGTGCAGGTTCGGCCGGCGGGGATGCTGCTCGCCGTCTGCAGCATTGGGCTTTTCCTGCACATCGTCCTGCGTAGCGGGCCCGGCATGGCGGGAGCGCTGGACACATTCCTGCTCCCCGGCCTCTTCGCCGTGCTGCTGGCCGATCGCGACGCGCTGACCTGGAGACGCCTCGAACTGACGGTGCATGCGGTGATGCTCGTCAACGCCCTGCTCGGACTCACCGAATTCGCGACGAAGACCCTGTTCTTTCCCTATCGGTTGGACGGTCAGGTCTTCGCCACGGATACGCGCTCGGCAGCACTTCAGGGGCACCCCCTCGGCAACGCCACCCTCACAGCCTGCTATGTCCTCGCCCTCATCGGGGGAGGCGGACGCATGACGGTTCCACAACGCCTCGCGATGATCGGGCTGCAACTCGCCGCCCTCGTCGCCTTCGGCGGGCGCTCGGCCATGGTGGTCACGTTGATCTTCGGCGGCGGCTACGGTCTCTTCGCCCTGCACAAGGTGCTGAGCGCGGGCCGGATTCCGCTCCTGGCGGCAGCGGCGGGGATCTTCCTGTTCACCCTCGTGCCCCTCGGCATCGGCGGCCTCGCTGCCGGCGGGTTCTTCGACGCGCTGCTCAGCCGGTTCATGGCGGATGGCGGAAGCGCCAATGCCCGCGTGGAGATGCTCGACCTCGTCGCCAGCATTCCGTTTCGCGAATTGCTGGTCGGGCCGGATATGAGTCTCGTGGATTCGCTACGGCGCGTGAGCGGGCTCGAATGGGGCATCGAGAACCCCATCGTCCGAACCCTCGTCTACCAGGGCATCTTCATGACGGTCCTGCTCACTGCCGCGGTGACGCTCTACATGATGGAACTGGTTCGGCATTGCCGCACCGGCACGTTCCTGCCCGTGATCGCCTTCGTCATCCTGGTGAACACGTTCGAAGGGATCGGCGGCAAGACCACGCTCCTGGCCAAATTCGCCATCCTTCTCCTCGGCCTGTTCCACGCGGTCAGCGATCGTCCGCCGGAACGCGTAGACCGAGGGCGGTGACGATGGCCGGATCGAAGCGCTTGCTGGCATCGTCCATCAGCCCCATCCCGTCGAACAGGTTCCAGAACGCCCAGGGGAAGCCCTCGGCCTCGGCTGCCTCCCGCACGGCGCGGACGTAGCGCGCCCGGTCGTCCGCTTGAGCGGCGACGTAGCGCGCATCGCTGCGCAGGGCGCCGAACTCTCCGAGGACGATATTCGCTGGCGCTATGCCGTGGCGGCGGGCCCATTCCCCCACCATGGCGAGGTGGCGGGCGAGGTATCGTTTGTCCGGCTGGGCGGCGAAGTACTCGCCGAGCTTGGCCTCGGTCAGGGCGTAGGCGTCGCGCTTAACCTCTGCCGACAGGCCGGCATCACCGGCCATCCGGGTCCGCACGGCGGTGAGCGTCGCCTCGAGACTGCCGGCGGAGGCGGGCCACGGCACCGCGTTGAGCGCGCGGTAGACCGGCTCCCGCATCCAGGGCGCCCCCTGATGGCTGAACAGGTAGGGCTCGTAATAGTGGAAGGTGAACAGGAGCGGCGCGAAGCGGGCCAGCGGCGCGGGGTCGAGGGCGGTGAGCCCGGTGATCATGCTGCCGCAGGCGCCGCAGGCCACCAGGGTCAGGCGCGGGGCGACCCGGCGAGCCTCGCCGAGGAGATCGTCCTGGATCGTCAGCCACGATGCCGCGCCGCAATCCTGAGGCGGCTCGTTGACGGGCTCCAGCGCCAGCCGCTCCGGGGCGATCCGCTCCAGCATGCGGGCGAGGTCGGAGACGAAGCGGCGATAGGCGGGAAAGAGCGGCGCGCCGGGATCACCGTAGAAATTCTGAGGGTTCCAGTGATGGGTCGCACCGTTGGCCTGGACATTGACCAGGACCGCGAGATCCGCGCGCAACGCCGCTTCCACTGCGGCCCTGAGCTCGGCCATGAGATGCTCGCGCTCCTCCGGCGCGGCTGCGGCGAAGGGGCCGGGATCGACGGGCAGGCGCAGGAAGTCGAACCCGGCCGCTCGCAGACGGGCGAGGTCGCGTCCGGTCGGGACGGGCCGGCCCTCTTGGAACGGAGGCGTCCCGTAATCCGTGCGCGGGGCCGGAAATTCCCGCGTCAGGGAGAACCAGGGCCAGGTGTTGACGCCGCGCCTCAGGCGGAGCGGCGGCGGGGCGGCGGCGGCCGGGACCCGTGCCGCCGTCCATGCCGCGGCCGCGAGGATCGCCCTGCGTGTGGGCGCCGGCCTCACGAAGCGCGATCTCGGCTCTGGCCTCCCACCTCCATCGGCCTAGGGGCCGGAGGGAGATGGGCGGACGAGGTGCCGGAGTGCTTCGACTCCTGGCCCGCCGGTGCGGCGAAGCCTCCGAGCGCCATGGCCTCTTCCTCGTACTGCTTCAGGATCTCCGACCATTCGAAACGGTCGGCGGCACGGGCGAGCGAGGCGACACCCGCCCTTCTCGCCGCGCCGTCGTCCGCGATCAGGGTTTCGATGTGCCGCTCGCAGGCATCCGCATCGGCGAAGTAGAATTGCTCCTCGCCCGCCGTCCCCCGGTTGAACGGATTGTCATGGGCGATCACGGCGTTGCCTGCCCACAGAGCCTCCACCAGGGACGGGTTGGTGCCGCCCACCGTATGCCCGTGCAGATAGGCCCGCGCATGGAAGCGCAGGGATCTGATCGTCTCGGATTCATAGATGGCGCCGGGAAAGAGGACCTCGTCGCTGGCCGCCTCCCTCACCGCGCGGTGATAGGGATTGCTGTCGGAGAGCGTGCCGAGGACCACGAGCCGCATGCCCCGCACCTTGCGCGAGAAGGCATCGACCATGGTGAGGATGTTGTTGTCGGGCTCGATCCGGGCGATCGAGGTCATGTACCGCCCCGGCTTCAGGCCCATGGCCTCGATGGGCCCGGTCGGCGCCGCCGAGATCGGATCGCCGCCATACGGGATGGTGGCGATGGCGGATCGCGGACGGCGCGTGGCCACATGGTCGGCGATGGCGGGGTGGTCCGCCACGAGGCGGTGCGAAGCCCAGGCGGCGATCCATTCATTGGTCCAGAACCAGGCGCGCACCGCCATGGACCATTTCGGCCGCTTCCACTCGATGCCGTCCATATTGGTGATGATCTTCGCGCCGGAGAAGCGCAGATACGGCAGGAAGACCGCCCCGTTATAGCCGAGGACGAGGCTGACGCCGCCCCGCCTGGCGGCGTCGCGCACGCAGTGCCAGTCGAAATCCAGGGTCGCCCGCGGGCCGCTGGTGGAGACGGCCACATGGATGAGCTCGACGCCCTGCCAAGTGGTCGTGCGGAAACGCTCCGTCACCGCCTCGACCTCGTCCTGGCAATAGACCGCCACGTGCCAGCCACGCTTCACGAGAAAGAGCGCGAGCTTCTCGGCGAAGGTTTCAAAGCCGCCATGGGATGCGGGAATGCCACGCGTCCCCAGGATCAGCAGCGAGCGCTTGTGCGACGGCATCCGAGTCTCCTTTAGCCCCCAACGGTCCCGAGACGGGACATGAGAATCATCTCCAGGCAACCATGCGCCATGATTACACTGGGCGAGGTTCTTGCTCGGTAACGATTGAAAACATCGTGGCATGTCATCTTGGGGCAGTTGAGGTTGGGATTGAGGTCGAGTCGGCATGCGCATCACCTGCGTCCACCAGGGATACGAGCTCTATGGGTCCGACCGCAGCTTCGTTGAGAGCGTGCGGATCATCCGCGCGGCCTATCCGGCTGCCGTCATCGACGTCGTCCTGCCCCGCACCGGCCCCATCGTGGGTGCCCTCGAAGGCGTTGCCTCGCGGATCGTCTTCGAGCCGCTCTGGATTCTCCGGCGCCGCGACTTGCTGCGCCTCGCCACCCTCGGCCTGCTGACGCTTCCTGTAGCGATGCTGCGCGCCTGGCGGCGGCTGCGCGCGAGCGACCTCGTCTATATCAACACCTCGGTGGTGGCGGATTATCTCCTCGCCGCCCGGCTCTGCCCGGGTCGTGCCATCGTGCATGTCCACGAGATCCCGCAGGGCGCCACCCTGAAGCTGCTGCGCGGGCTGATCCGCTGGAGCGGGGCCGACATCGTGTTCAACTCCCGCGCCACCGCAAAGGCCTTCTCGCTGACCTCCAAGGTTGCCATGCGGGTGGTCTATAACGGTATCGCGGGGCCCGAGACGCCACCGGCCTCCACCTATGACGGCTCGCGTCCCCTGCGCCTGCTGATGCTGGGCCGGATCAGCCGCATCAAGGGCCAGGAAATCCTGGTCGAGGCGATCCACTCCCTTCCACCGGAGGTGCGCGGGCGGATCGAGGTCCGCATCGTCGGCAGCGCCTTCGAGGATACGGCGCGCGAAGAGGCGCTTGCCCGCCAGATCGCCGATGCGGGTCTCGGCTCGATCATCCGCCTCTCCCCCTTCGTCGACGATCCTTCCGATCTCTATCGCTGGGCGGACGTGGTGACGGTGCCGTCGCGCCTGCCGGAATCCCTCGGCCGCGTGGCGATCGAGGCCATGGCCTATGGCCGCCCGCCCGTCGTATCCCGCATCGGCGGGCTGACGGAAGTGGTCGAGGAGGGGTCAAGCGGCTGGGTCGTCACGCCTGACGATGCGCCGAGCCTGGCTTCCGCCCTGGAGCGCATCGTCACCGATCCGGCTTCCTGGCAGGAATTCCCGGCGGCCGCCCGTGCCCGCTACGCGGCCCTGTTCGGTGAGGAAGCCGCCGCGGAAGGGCTGGTGGCGATGATCCGTGCCCGCATCGGCGGTCGCGCGGGCGCCGATGCCAGCGCCGTCGCGGCGAGCTGAATCGTCATGCACGGTCTGAACCGCCTCGCGCGCCGCTTCATCCTCATGCTGGGGGGCGAAGTCACCCAGAGCGCCTTCCATTTCGGGATCAATATCGTCCTCGCGCGAAGCCTGAGCCCGCACGATTACGGGCGCTTCGCCATTCTCTTTCTCGTGGGTGGACTGGCGCTCACCTACATCCGGTCGCTGGCAGGCGTGCCGGCCACCATCACCATTCCGCCGCGCGCCGGACGACGCGCGGCGCGTGGTTTCGATGTGACCTTCGGTACGGTGGCGGTCATCCTCTCCGCGGCGATCGGGGCCGGGGTCTGCGCGGCGCTGATGGCTACTTCGGACATCAACGCCCTCGCGGGGAGCCTCTTCGTCGGCCTCTGGTCGCTGCGCAGCTATCTTCGCCTCGCGCTCTTCGCCAAGCACCGGCCGGCGATCTCGGGGCTGGGAGACGTGGTCTTCGCCCTCTCGGGCACCGCCTTTACCGTGGCGATGATCCATTTCCAGGGCGCGCCCGGCCTCGACGAGACCCTGTTCGCCCTGGCCTGCGCCAACGGCCTCGGCATCGTCGCATCGCTCGCGCTGCTACGGGAGCCGATCCGGCTCAGCCTCGGCCGCTCGGTGCGCCGCCGCTACGGGGCGATGATCCCGACCCTGTCGTGGTCGCTGGTCAACGTCACCACCGCCAACGTCCAGGGCCAGGGGCAGAGCCTTCTCGTGGCCGCCATCGCGGGGCCGGCTGCCTATGCGCCGATGGCCGCCACCTTCGTGCTGTTCTCACCCCTGCGGCTCTCGGCATCCGCCCTCATCAACATGGTCCAGCCCGAGGTGGCGGGCCATCTCGCCCGAGGCGACTTCCCCCTCGCGCGCCGCTTCGCCTTCATCTGCTCCGGCCTGCTGGGGCTCGGCTGCATCGCCTACGGCGTGATCATCCTCTGGGCGCTCGAACTCATCGAGCACAAGCTGTTTGCCGGCCAGTTCACGGCGGCGCCGATGACGCTGATCGCGGTGGCGGCCTGGGCCATCGTCACGGTCTCCCTCATTCATGCGCCGATGAGGGTGCTGATGGAGACGATGCAGGAATTCCGTCCCCTGGCGGTCATCGCGGGCGTGAGCGTGGGAATCGGCGCCGTCGCCGTCATCGGCCTGCTCTTGATCGCTCAACCGGCTTGGTCGCTCTTCGGCGTCCTGGGTTCGGAAGTCGTGGTCCTGGCGGGCTGCCTGTGGATGCTGAAGCCCTGGAGCTCAGCCCGTCACCCGATGCAGCCCGGCCTCGGCGGCGATCTCGAAGCGAGGCCCGGGCGATGACCCTCGACTCTTTCGGCGGGGCCCCTCGCGCCATCCATCGCGGCATGTCCGCCGCCCAGGCGGAAGCGGTCCGCCATACCACGATAGCCAGGACATCCCAGTCATGAGCGTGATCCCGGAACGTCCCGCACCGACGCTCCCTGTCTCCGCCCGCCGCTACAGCGCCCGCCTGCATACGACGATGGCGACGGTCGCCGATCTCTGGAGCCGGCTAGAGACCGACGGGACTGCCACGGCCTATCAGCGTCTCGATTGGGCGACGGCGGTGGCGGAGCGTCTGAGCACCGAATCCAAGGCCGAGCCGATCATTGTCGAGGTGACCGACGCCAACGGGCGTCCGGTCATGCTGGTGCCCCTGGCACGTCTGCGCCATCGCGGCTACCAGACGATCACCTGGCTCGATCTCGGCGTCTGCGACTATGCGGCGCCGATCCTCGCCCCCGGGATCGACCTCTCCGCCGACGAGATGCCCCAGGCCTGGACGGCGATCCGGGACGTGCTTCCCCGGACCGACCTGATCCAGATCAGCCGGATCCCCGACGATGTGAATGGCCGGCCGAACCCGTTCGCCTCCCTGCCCGGCAACCGCCGGATGGACATGCAGGCCTCGGGCGTCACCATCGAGGGCGATGCCGAGACGCTGCTGTCGCGCCTGTGTCGTCCCAGCACCCTGAAGGACATGGCCAAGCTGCGCCGCCGGCTGGAGCGTGCCGGCGCCGTCACCTTCGTGGAGGCGCGAAGCGCCGGCGAGGTCGACCGGATCTTCGATGCGCTGGTCGAGCAGCGCCGCTCGCGTTTCGCCGAGATAGGCCGGTTCAACCTTCTCTCCCGGCCCGATGTCGAAGCCTTCTACCGCGACGGCGCGCATCGAGGCCTGACCGGCGGACCGGTCCGCCTGTTCGGATTGGCGGTCGACGGAGAATGGATCGCCTGCGCCTACGGCCTCGTCCATGGCGGCACCTTCCATGGCATCCTCCTGACCATGGCGGGGGAGGCCTGGCGCAACACCTCACCGGGCCTCCACATCGTCGCGGAAACCCTGCGCTGGGCCCGCGCCGAGGGACTCGGCTATTTCGATTTCACGGTCGGCGTGATGCCCTACAAGTCGGATTTCGGGGTTCAGACCCGGGATCTGAGCGAGCTCTTCGAGGTCGTGACCCTGCGCGGCCATCTGGTGAAGCGCCTGATCGCGGGAACCGAAGCCTCGAAGATCTGGCTGCGGGGCCATCCGGAATGGTTTGCCCGCGCGCAGAAGGCGCGCCGGTGGCTCCGGCGCAAAGTCGCCTGAGGGGACCGGCCGGAAGCCGGCCGCCGGCGACGAGGGGTAAAGCCAGGCCTATCGCTTCGAGCGATTAGCCTGCTGCCCTCGTCCGTACCGGTTGGCCTACCCGCCCGATGATGCTAGGGGAACACGTGGTGAGTCTCCGTAGCTCAGCTGGACAGAGCACAGGTTTCCTAAACTTCAATTGGGCGCCGCGATGGGAAACCGCGCGGCGGATCCGCTCAAATTCGGGGAACGCCCAAGGCTGGCACGCGTGCTGGCCCGGCCGATCCCGAGCCAAGCCCCGGACTCATCCGGGGAAGGTGTAGAGACTAGACGGGCGGCGCCTAAAGATCGCGACGGGTCAATCCCCACCGGTCCATGGCGAAGGGATAGTCCAGACCACGAACGCTCCTGCACGGAGCGGCGGCGGAAGCCGAAGTGGGATGAAACCTGGGGTCGCAGGTTCGAGACCTGCCGGGGACGCCACCTCTCCATTCTCGACGTATCGTCCATATCCTGGACAAGGTGACGGCTCGGAATAGCACACCGCGCCGTGCTTTTTCGGGTTGGGTTGAACCTGCGAACGTGGAAGAAACAGTAGCTGCGAGCGCCCTGAGCGACGACGATCTGCCCAAGTGCACGGCTCGCGACAGGATTCATGAGACTGCACGGGATCCGACATGGCTGGACAAAAGACCGATGCACGCGATGTCCATGTCGGCCTGCGCATTTCCGAGCAGAGGAAGAAATCGGCCCTGACCCAGAAGCGCGTCGCCCAGAGCTTCGGCATGTCGGCAGCGCAGCTTCAAAAATACGAGAAGGGTATCAATCGCATCAGCGCGATCCATCTCGAGATTCTCAGCCGGATGACCGGTATGCCGATCGAATATTTCTTCGATGGCATGGAGCGCAGCGACGATGTTCCGGCTCAGGGGTTGAGCGAGGCACCGCAGCGGGCTTTCGTGAGGCAGGAGGGTCCGCAGGCCCAATGGGTCGGCCTCGTCGATGTCGTCGCCAAGCACGTGACGGAGCATTTCTCCGATGCCAGCCGCCGGGAATTCGCTGCCGCGATCCACGCCCTCGACGAGAAACTAAACGGCTGATCTAAAGTATGTTTTGTTCGTTTTAGCGGATACGTTCGGTTTGTCGTCTTGACCGGTCGAAGTGGGAGTGCCAGAAGCTCTCCGTTCCGAATACCGGGTCTAACGCTGCCGAGGCGAACCCGAAACCGGGGGGCCCAGATGCCGCGTTCCAACTACCTGTTCACCAGCGAGTCGGTCTCCGAAGGCCATCCGGACAAGGTCTGTGACCGGATCTCGGACACCATCGTCGATGCCTATCTGGCGGCGATGCCGGAGGCCCGCCTTGGGGTCGAGACCCTTGCCACCACCAACCGCATCGTCATCGCCGGCGAGGTGCGCGGACCGGATTCCGTGACCTTCGAGCACCTGGAGCACCTCACCCGCGAAGCGGTGAAGGACATCGGCTACGAGCAGTCGGGCTTCCACTGGAAGAACAACGACATCGCGATCCATCTGCACGCCCAGTCCGCCGATATCGCGCAGGGCGTGGATTCGTCCGGCAACAAGGACGAGGGCGCCGGCGACCAGGGCATCATGTTCGGCTACGCCTCGGACGAGACGCCCGAGCTGATGCCGGCGCCGATCTACTACGCCCACAAGATCCTCAAGGACCTCGCCGACGCCCGCAAGGCGAAGCAGGGTGACGCGGCCAAGCTCGGCCCGGATGCCAAGAGCCAGGTGACGGTGCGCTACCAGAACGGCCGCCCGGTCGGGATCACGCAGATCGTACTCTCCACCCAGCATCTCGACGAAACCCTCGATTCCGCCGATGTACGCGACATCGTCGAGCCTTACATCCTGGCGGCCCTGCCCCAGGGCTGGGTCGGCGAAGAGACCGTCTGGCACGTCAATCCCACCGGAAAGTTCGTCATCGGCGGTCCCGACGGGGATGCGGGCCTAACCGGCCGCAAGATCATCGTCGACACCTATGGCGGCGCGGCACCGCACGGCGGCGGCGCCTTCTCGGGCAAGGATCCGACGAAGGTCGACCGTTCGGCGGCCTACGCCGCGCGCTACCTCGCCAAGAACGTGGTGGCCGCCGGTCTCGCCACTCGCGCCACGATCCAGCTCGCCTACGCCATCGGCGTCGCCAAGCCTCTCTCGATCTACGTGGACCTGCACGGCACTGGGACTGTGGACGAGGCCAAGCTCGAGACCGTGCTGATGGACGCTCTCGACCTCTCGCCCCGCGGCATCCGCATCGCACTCGGCCTCAACAAGCCGATCTATGCCCGCACTTCCGCCTACGGCCATTTCGGCCGCAAGCCCGAGGATGACGGCGGCTTCTCGTGGGAGCGCACCGACCTCGCCGACAAGCTCAAGTCGGCCCTGTCCTGACCCGTGACGTACGGGCGGGATGATCTCCCGCCCGACGAGGGCGGGGCCGGAAGCGAGGGCGCGGACCGCGCCTTCTACGGCCGGCGCAAAGGCAAGCGCCTGCGTGCCGGACAAGAGCAGCGGCTGGCCGAACTGCTGCCGCGCCTGCGCGTGGCGTTGCTGAAAGCAGGCGCGAGGCTCGATCTGCCCGCGCTCTTTCCAGATCCGGTCGACGAGGTCTGGCTGGAAATCGGGTTCGGCGGCGGCGAGCATCTCGCCACCCAGGCCGCGCTTTACCCGCAGGTCGGCATCATCGGCGCGGAGCCTTTCGTCAACGGCGTCGTCAAGCTGCTGCGGGCCGTCGATGATGGCGACCTCGGCAATGTCCGGATCTGGGACGAGGATGCCACTCGGCTCCTCGCCGCCATTCCCGATGCGAGCCTCGCCCGCGTCTACCTGCTCTATCCCGATCCCTGGCCGAAGCGCCGCCAACGCAAGCGGCGGTTCGTCTCGGACGAGACACTGGCCGAGATTGCCCGGGTCCTGAAGCCCGGCGGCGTCTTCCGCTTCGCCAGCGACATCGACGATTATGCCGGCTGGACCCTGGTCCGCGCCGCGCGTTGCGACGCTCTCAGCTGGACCGCCGAAGCCGCCACCGACTGGAAACGCCCCTTCGCGGAATGGCCCGGCACCCGCTACGAAGCCAAGGCAATCGCGGCGGGCCGGGGCCCGACCTACCTGGAATTTCGTCGCGTCGGCTGATCGGTCGGGAGCGATGCGGCCGCGCCGAGCTCGGGCGCGATCGAAATTCGGCCACCGGTGACGGGTGCGCTCCGGCACAGCTTTTTCGTCGTAAGCCCTTGCGGCGCAGAGCGTTGCGTCTTCAGATACCGTGGCAACGAGCATCCGGGGCTACCGGAGCGAGTCTTGTGCCCCATACGAGTCCAGGGGCGCCGCCGAGTGAGGGTGCGGAGTGGGCAGCGGATCTGATCGAGGATCGCCAGTGCTTGGGGATGCGCGCTCCCCGGCCGACCCATATCGGCGCGGCTTCGAGGAGGCCGGGATCGGCCTGGTGATTGTCGATCACGCCACGAATCGCATCTACGATGCCAACCGGTTCCTGACTAACCTTCTGGGATACGAGACTGGAGACCTGGCAGGCCGGCCCGTCAGTGTGTTGGGCGACGATTCCGGCCTGCTCTCCACCGGCATCCGGCGCTGGACCACCGAGAGCGGCACCCCCCTCGACGTCCGCATCCGGCCATCGTCAGCCACGAACGAGGGCGTCTTCCGCACCTTCGTGGTGGAACGGGTCGATGCCGACGAGATCGTGCGCTCGGAGGAAAATCGCGCCGCGCTCACTGCCGCTGGTCTCGGAGAATGGCGGATCGATCTGGCCGACGGACTCCTCAGGGTGTCGCGGCGCGCGGCCCATATCCTCGGCTTCCCGCCCGGCACGTCGCTGACCTGGCCGCAGGTCGCCGAGCTGATGGACGCGTCCGAAGTGGAAAGAGTGAAGACGACCGTCCGCGCCGCGATGAGCGACGGCACTCCCTTCGCCATCGAAGCCCGCCTGCGTCGGGCGGGCGACGACGTCGAGATCCGGATCAGCGCCAGGGGGCAGGCGATCGGTACCGTGGGCGGCCGGTCCGGAATCGTCGTCGGCGTACTGCAGGATGTGACGACGCGGGTGGAGGCGCGCGACGCCCTCCGCGAGAGCGAGGAGCGCCTGCGTATCGCCACGTCGCTGGCCGAACTCGGCATTTTCGAATGGCACATGCTGGACGACCAAGCCGTCTGGGAGAACGAGCGCATGTTCGCGATCTTCGGGCGACACCCCGAAGAGGGAGCTCTGGGCAAGCGCGAATTCCTCAGCACCGTTCTACACCCCGATGACCGCCCCGCATTCCGCCAGGCGATCTCGACGGCTTTGCGTGAGGATTCCACGCTGCAGGCCAGCGGCCGAATCCAGCGCGCGCATGACGGCGCGTGGCGCATCATCGACATGGCCGGGCGCTTCGAGAGCGATGCCCCCCATCGCCTTCCCCGCCGCCTCATCGGCGTCGTCGCCGACGTCACCGAACGCAGGATCGCCGAGGAGCGGCAGGCGCTACTGATCCGTGAATTGCACCACCGGGTGAAGAACACGCTGGCGACCGTCCAGGCCATCGTCGGCTCGACCGCCCGCACCGCGTCGAGCATCGAGAGCTTCTACGAGGCTTTCGTGGGGCGGATCATGTCGCTGGCCCATACCCATTCGGTCCTTACCGAGGATACCTGGCAGACCGCGTCTCTGCGCAACCTTCTCGAGAACGAGCTCAGGCCCTATGGCGACGGTGCGTCGGACGGGCCGGGTACCAAGCGCATCGCACTCGACGGGCCGCCGGTGGACCTCGCCTCCGAGATCGCGGTCCCGATCGGCATGGCGATCCACGAATTGACCACCAACGCGGCGAAACACGGCGCGCTCTCGACGCAGGAGGGACGGGTCGCCATCACCTGGAGCGTCATGGAGGATGCAGGCGGCAAGACGCTGCATCTCGAATGGTCGGAATCCGATGGGCCGCCGGTGCGGCCGCCGACCCGCCAGGGTTTCGGCTCACGCCTGCTGCAGCGCGTGCTCACGGCCCAGGTCCGCGCCGACATCGCGGCGAGCTACCCGCCCGAAGGGTTTCGCCTGACCATGACGGCGCCGCTGCCCGCCCGGACCGAGGGGCTGAACCCCTTGGCCTGACCGACTGTCACGCCGCTCCGCGGGCAGCCCCGTCTTCGCCGCCCGCCTCGACGAAGGCCTTCAGTTCATCCAGGGAGTCGAAGGTGAACTGGCCACGCGGCGTATCCGCCTCGATAGAGCCGTTGGAATACATCACGTAAGTGTTGCCGCCGGACGCGTAGGTGCCGACCACGGTCAGACCGGCCTTGGCGGGGCCGGCGGCCGGTTCGACCTCCTCGGGTGAAGCACGCTCCGCAACGGGCTCCGGCTCGTCGACCACCGACGACCGCAGGCCCAGGGGCTCCTCCCGATCGGCCTCGCGGGGCGGAGATGGAGGCACCACGACGGCGGCGGGCGCTTCCACGACCGGGGGCGCGGGCTCCGGCGCTGGGATGACCGTATCGACCATCGCCATCGGCTTCACCGCCCGAGGCGGCTTGTTCGGCTTGATCCGCCGCGCCGGCACGGCATCGGCTTCCGTCTCGGGCCCTCCCGTGCGGACCTGGTCCTTTCGCGCTTCCTCGACGGAAGGAGGTGGCGGTTCGGGCAGGAGATCCGGCAGGAGCGGCGATGCCGGGTCGCTGCCGAGAGGCGAAGCCTCGTCGGTGAAATGAGGTGGCGATACGAGCCTCGGCTCAGACAGCCCCAGCGCGCTGGGGCGCTGCCGCCCGGACGGTGCCGGCTCCTCCGCGGCGTCGGTGGCGTCCAGCCCCGTCGGGTCGATGCGGCCCCGCCCCTCGGACAGGACGGCCCCCTCCGCGCCGAGGCCGGCGGCCTGCTCCAACAGGACCCGCTCCAGCCGCTTCAGGTAGGTGGCGACCACGGCAAGACCGAGGAGGAGCGCGCCCGACGAGGCCGTGGCGGCGCCCGCGATGGTCATCGTCCATCCGCTTTCCAGCCTGACATAGGGAAAGCCCTGGACCACGGAAGCAATGCCGCCGACGATCATGACGACGGCGAGCGCGAACAGCGCGAGGATCATGGAACTCTCTAGATGACGCCTGCACGTAGGAAGTGCGGCGCGCACAGTAAGGCCCGGCCCGGGTTTTGCAAAATCGATCCGTGGAGAAATCCCCGTTCACCGTTCGATACCGGACGCCCGTTGCCCTTGGCGGAGGAGCGACTTAGGTACGAACGCGTTGGCCGGATGACGGCGCGACCCTCGCATCCCTCGGAGCGAGACCCGCCATCCTGTGCCACCAGACCCGGGAGACCTGCCGATGACCTTCACCCTGCCCGAACTGCCCTACGCCTACGACGCGCTCGGCCCCTACATGTCGAAGGAGACCCTCGAGTTCCACCACGACAAGCACCACAAGGCCTATGTCGATACCGGCAACAAGCTGCTCGAAGGCACGGGTCTCGAAGGCAAGACCGTCGAGGAGATCGTCACGGCGTCCTACGGCACCAACCAGCCGCTGTTCAACAATGCCGGCCAGCACTTCAACCACCTCCATTTCTGGAACTGGATGAAGCCCAATGGCGGCGGCGCGGCCCCGGCGGCCCTGGCCGCGAAGATCGACGAGGATCTTGGCGGCTTCGACAAGTTCAAGGCGGACTTCATTCAGGCGGGTGTCAGCCAGTTCGGCTCGGGCTGGGCGTGGCTTGCGGTCAAGGACGGCAAGCTCGCGATCCTGAAGACCCCCAACGGCGAGAACCCGCTGGTCCACGGCGCCAAGCCGATCCTCGGCGTCGACGTGTGGGAGCACTCCTATTACATCGACTACCGCAATCGCCGTCCCGACTACCTCAAGGCGTTCATCGAGAACCTGGTGAACTGGGAATACGTCGAGAAGCTCTACAGCGAAGCCTCGAAGTAAGCTCCGCTCTCACGGTCGCGCCGCGGGTCTTCTGGCCCGCGGCGTTGCCTTACGGAACTGCTCGCATCCATTAAGTCTGACGAGACCGTCGGAGCGCGGCACTCCTCCCCCTTGTGGGGAGGAGTTGGAGGTGGGGGTGGCTGGGCGACCCGCTGCGGAGCCCGGCGGAACCACCCCCACCCTCGCTCCCTCCCCACAAGGGGGAGGGAAGAACGCGCATCGACGAAGCGTTCCGTTTCCCTCTCTCCGGTCGATTCGCATGATCCGCAGCATCCTTTCCGTCGGCGGCTGGACGCTGGTCTCCCGCGTCACCGGCTTTGCCCGCGACGTGGTGATGGCGGCCGTGCTCGGGGCGGGGCCGGTAGCAGACGCCTTCGTCGTTGCCTTCCGCCTTCCGAACCATTTCCGCGCCATCTTCGGCGAGGGTGCGTTCAACACCGCCTTCGTCCCGAGCTATGCCGGCCTTTCGGAGACCGGCGAGGAAGGCGCGGCCAGGCGCTTCGCGACCCGCGTCTTCACCCTTCTGCTACTGACGCAGATCGTGCTGCTCGCCCTCGCGTGGTCGGCGATGCCCTGGGTGGTGCGGGCCCTGGCACCGGGCTTCTCGGACGATCCCCTGCGCTTCGATCTCGCCGTCGCGCTGACACGGATCACCTTTCCCTACCTCCTCTTCATCACCCTGGTGACCCTGCTGTCGGGCATCCTCAATGCCCATCGCCGCTTCGCCGTGGCGGCGGGAGCACCGGTTCTCCTCAACCTGTCGATGCTGGTGGCCCTGGCGCTGGCGGGGTTCTTCCCGAACGCCGCCTATGCCGCCGCCTGGGGCGTCTCCGTCTCGGGCGTGCTGCAATTCGGCCTCGTCTGGCTCGCCTGCCGGCGCGCGGGCATCGCGCCGGAATTGGGGAGGCCGACCTTGCGCGATCCGGCGATGACGCGGTTCTTCAAGGTGCTCGGTCCGGCGGTGATTGGCGCGGCCGGATTTCAGATCGCCTCCTTCGCCGACACGATTATCGCGAGTTTCCTGCCCACCGGAGCGGTCTCGGCCCTCTACTACGCCGACCGGCTGTACCAGCTGCCCTTCGGCGTCATCGCCATCGCGGCGGGAACGGTGCTGCTTCCGGAGATGAGCCGGCGGATCGCCAAGGGCGACGTTGCGGGGGCGCATGCGGCGCAGAACCGGGCGGCGGGCTTCTCGCTCGCTTTATCGGCCCCCTTCACCATCGCCTTCCTCACCCTGCCGGGTCTGATGATGACGGCTCTATTCCAGCGCGGAGCGTTCAGCGCCGAGGATGCCGCCCGCGCCGCTTCGGTACTCGCCGCCTACGGCCTCGCCTTGCCCGCCGTGGTGCTGGTGCGCAGCGCGGTGGCGAGCTTCTACGCCCGCCAGGACACGATGACGCCGCTCATCGCCTCGCTCGCTTCCATCGCCCTCAACGTCGCGCTCAAGATCGTGCTCACCGGCCCCTACGGCGTGACCGGACTGGCGCTCGCCACCGCCATCGGCCAATGGCTGAACCTTGCGCTCCTCGTGGGGCTTGCCTGGCGCCGGGGTTGGACGGCACCAAGCCGGGGCCTCGGCATCACAATGATCGGGGTGGTCGTCGCCTGCGCCGCCCTCGCCGCCACGGCGATCTACGGCCTGCCGATTGTGGAACGGTCGTTACCGGCCCTGCCGCATTTCCGCGAGATCGTGGTGCTCGGGCTTCTCGGGCTCGTCGGTGCCCTCGTCTACGCCGCCTTGCTGCTGGGAACCCTACGGGCCTTCGGCCTGCGCCTGCGCCGGGCCTGATCCTCTCGGATCAACAGCCCCGGCAGATCCCGTTCAGGACGCGGTCCAGCTGTTTCTGCCGGTTGGTCCGCTCGTTCGGATCGACGATGGGGGCGCCGGCCGCACCAGGCGGAACGGTCTGGCCCGTGGTCGACGTATGAGGCGCCGTGACGGTGGTTTCAGGACCGCCCCCCGTTCCGGTGACGGCGGCCCGAGCCTCGGAGAGGCCCATGAGGAACGACAGACCGAGAGCGACGGCGATGATGCGACCGCGACGTCCCGATCGCTTTGAACCCTCGTACCGATCTCGCATCATTCCTCCCCGCATCGTGTCGGCGGCGTGCCAGCACAGCCTGTGCTTTCGGCTTGCGCGCCTCTCTCTGTATCGAACCCGAAAAACCGGTGACAAATCAGACGGGTTCCAGAATTAAATCACCGGCGATACGGGGATTAATCTCGTCCGACCGGCTGGTTCTCCGGATCGAGTCACGCAGGCAAGGTGAGCCGCACACGGCAGTCCCGGTGTTACTGTCCTGCCCGCCCCCGCATCGAGGCCGGTTGGCCGGGAAGACTCAGCCTGAACCCCGTATCGTGAACTGCATCTCCGTCGATGCGGTAGACGCCGATGGTTCGGTCCACGTAATTGCCGATATAGATATGCGATCCCGATGGACTGAAGGCGATGCCTTGCGTCACCGCCCCCGCCTCGGCCTCTCCCGTGCGGCGGACGAGCCCCGACGGATCGATGGTGAGCAGCGCCACCGCCCCGGTCGGGGTGTAGCCGGGGCCGCTCGCCGGAGCGCTCGATCCGCGCACCACGGCCACCGCCGCGTGCCGGCCATCGGGCGAGATCGTCAGGGTTTCGGGCGTATCGCCGATGCCGAGATGATCGATCACCACCGGGCGCGGCGCATCGGCTCGGATCACGCTGACGCTGTCGGCGTGCCCGTCGCTGGGCTCGGGGCCGGTATTGGCGGCGAGTGCCAAACGCCCGTCGGGCGTGACCTCCAACCCATAGATGCCGGGGCCGACGGGCAGGTCGAGGGCCGGATCGTAGGTGGCTTTGGCGCCGTCGAGGGCCAGGACACCCACCTTGGCCGCCTTGTTCTTGGCCACGAACGCGCGGCGTCCGTCCGGGGCGATGGCCAAAGCCGCCGCCTCGTCGCCCACATCCACGGTGGAGGCCACCCGCACGCTGGTGCCCGTAATGGCGAGGATCGTGACGCTGCGGCCCTCGCGGTTGGCCACGAGGGCGACATCGCCTGTTCGCGCGATGGCGAGGCCCGAGGGCTGGCGCCCGACGCGGATGGTCTCCACCAGACGCGGCGGGTCCGCGAGGAGGTCGATCACGTGGAGCCGGTCGTCCGCCTGCGCGTACCAGGCCTCGCCCTCCTGCCGCATGAGCACCGAACTCGCCGCCAGCCCGAGCCGTCCGTCCGGGGTGATCTGCAGGTTGGTGGGCGGCCCGTAGACGGAATTGTCGAGGGGCAGGACATGGGAGAGGCGGGGGCGGGCCTCGTCGCTCACATCGACGATGGCCAGCGCATCGCTTCCATTGGGGCCGTTCCGGCCGCCTTCGGGCAGGAAGAAGGTTTTTCCGTCGAGGCCGACGAGGAGATAAGCCGGCGCGTCGGCGGCGCAGGCGGGCGCGAGGCCGAGGAGCCCCGCCATGAAGATTCCGACGAGGCGCATCGTTCTCACTCCCAGCCGTCGCCGACGAGAGCCGCCGTGCCACCGCACCTGCCGATCCCGATGCGACGAAGGCATAATGATCCAGGACCGGAAAGGTTTGCGGCGGATCAGGCGCCCGCTGTCATGCGGCCCTGACCGTGGAGAGGAATTGCGACATCGCGGTATCGAGTTGGTTGAACTGCAGTGACAATTCCGAGGCCGAGGCGAGAACCTGGGCCGAGGCGGCCCCCGTCTCCTCGGCGGCCGAGGCCACGGCACTGACGTTGTGGGTGACCTCCCTGGTCCCGGCCGAGGCTTCGGTGACGTTGCGGACGATCTCCTGGGTCGCCGCGCCCTGCTCCTCCACGGCCGCGGCGATGGAAGCGGACACGTCGTCGATCTCACGGATGCGCTGGGTGATGCCGGCAATCGCCGAGACCGCCATGCCGGTGGAAGCCTGGACGCGCGCGATCTGGCCGGTGATCTCCTCGGTGGCCTTGGCGGTCTGGTTCGCCAGTGCCTTCACTTCGGAGGCGACCACCGCAAAACCCCTCCCCGCCTCGCCCGCGCGCGCGGCCTCAATCGTGGCATTCAGCGCCAGCAGGTTGGTCTGGCCCGCGATCGTCGAGATCAGGGACACAACGTCGCCGATGCGGGCGGTGGACTCGCTGAGATCGCGAACGAGCGCGGCGGTCTCGGCCGCTTCGCTGACGGCACGCTGGGACAGGCTGGCGGAGCCTTGCATCTGGCGGCCGATCTCCTGGACCGACGAGCCGAGCTCCTCGGCGGCGGAGGCCACCGTGGTGACGTTGGCGGCGGCCGTGTCCGCCGCGGCCGCGGCATTACCGGAGCGTCGGGCGGTCATCGTGGCCGTGGCGCTCATGCTGCCCGCCGTGGCCTGCAACTCCGTGGCGGCGGCGCTGACCTGAGTGGCGATGCCGCCGACCGCGGCCTCGAACCGATCGGCCATGTCGAGCATGACCGCCCTGCGATGGGCCTCGGCACCGGCGCGCGCGGCTTCCGTTTCCACCTCCAGGGCACGGGTACGGATGATGTTGTTCTTGAACACCAGGACAGATTTTGCCATCGCGCCCACTTCGTCCATGCGATCGACGCCGGGGACGTCGATGTCCGTGCCCCCCCGAGCGAGAACATCCATTGCCGAGGTCATCCGGCGCAGGGGGCGGATCACGGTGATAACCAGCATGATGGCGGCCCCCGAGGCCATGAGTGCGGCGATGGCGACGAGGACGATGGTCGCCATCACGGCACCGTCATAAGCCGTCTGCGCATGAGTGCCGCTCTCGCGCGCGGCGCGCGCTTCGTAGGTGACGAGCTTCTGAAGCTCGGCCAGCACCGCGCTCATACCCGTCGACATGGTCGTGTTGTAGGTGCGCTGGGCCTCGGCCAGGTTCCCGGTTTGCGCCTGCATGATGATGGTGTCCTGCAACGTCGAGTAAGCGACCCATTGAGTCTCGAACGCCTTGTACAGCGCCCTCTCCTCGTCCGTGTCCAAGCGAGGCATGTAGGCGGCCTGGACGTCGCGCATCTCATCGGCACGCAGTTTGACCGTGGCGGCAGCGCTGGCGCGTAGCTCTGGCGTATCCGCATTGATCAGACGCCCGCCGCTCACCCGCTGCCGCAGGGCAAGAACCTGGATCTTGCCGAGCATCTCGGTGTTCGGCAGGTGATCGTCCCGCATTTCCCGCCCGATATCGTTGACTGAGCGAAGGAAATATAGTGATGCCCCTGCGAGCAAAAGGGATAATAAAAATATAACCCCGAAGCTGGCTACAAGCCTTGTCTGAACGGATACCGATCTCAACAACATCGCAGCAGCGCCCTTGAAATTCTCGATTCTAGGGAACACTGAGCTTATTAACATACCGCAACTCCAATAATCACCGATCGCCCCTTCGCCACCAGTGATTGCTTGGTCGTTCAATGTCCGTTCTTGGATTGAACGGGGCCGAGGCTGCAGGGAGCCAACACTGATAAGAGCGGAGCATCAGCCGACGCCATGATCGTGCGCTCAGTTCGGTCTCACCTCGGCCCAGTCGCACTTCGGCCTGAGTTCAATCCGACGCGCGGCCGAGCGCCCTGCGTATCAGCCGCTTGGCATCCTCGCTGCCCCAATCGGCCGGTCCCTTCATCACGCCGAGGATACAGCCCTTGGCGTCCACCAGCATCGTCGTGGGCAGGCCGAGCGAACCGGTCGCCTTCTGCATGGCCGGCAGCACCCGCCCACCGGGATCGGCATAGTAGGCGAGATTCGTGATCCCATTCTCCTTCAGCCATTGCGGCGGCTTCTCGAGATTGCGCGTGTCCACATTGATCGCCGCGACGGTGAAGTCCGTCCCCCCCAGCATCTGCTCGAGCCGGTCGAGGGCCGGCATCTCGGCCTTGCAGGGCGCGCACCATGTCGCCCACAGGTTCACCAGCGCGAGCCGCCCCTGCAACTGGGCGAGCGTCCGGTCGGCGCCGTCCGGCCCCTTGAACACGAGGTCCGGCGCGGCGCGCGGAACCTTGGAGACTTCCATGGCCGCCACCTCGCCACGGGCATGGGGCGCGATGCGCGCGATCGTCTCCACGGCACCACGACACGGTTCTGCCACCGCCTCGCTGTTGCCGCCGGTCGGACGCGTCCCGTATACGGCGAGACCGCCCGCGATCAGGACGGCGACGACGGCTCCCGCAGCCAGGGTCGCCTTGGCTCCGGGCATCATCGTTGCGTCGCCCGACGGGTGGATGGGGCGGCCGAGAGGAACAGTGTCGACATGAGCAACCGGATGTGGGGCGGGCGCTTCGCGAGCGGCCCCGCCGAGATCATGGAGGAGATCAACGCCTCCATCGGATTCGACAAGCGCCTCGCACCCCAGGACATCCGCGGCTCGCTGGCGCATGTGGCGATGCTGGGTAAGGCGGGCATCCTGCCATTGGCCGATGTGGCAGCGATCGAGGACGGTCTCAAGGCCGTGCGCGCGGAAATCGAGGGCGGCGGCTTCGTGTTCAAGCGCGAGCTCGAGGACATCCACATGTCGGTCGAGAGCCGGCTCACCGAGATCGTCGGCCCCACCGCCGGGCGCCTGCACACGGCCCGCTCGCGCAACGACCAGGTCGCCACCGACATGAAGCTCTGGGTGCGCGACACCCTCGACAACCTTGACGAGCAGGCCGCCGGCCTGCAGCGGGCTCTGGCCGAGAAGGCGCTGGCGCACGCCGCCACGGTGATGCCGGGCTTCACCCATCTGCAATCGGCCCAGCCCGTCACGTTCGGGCACCATTGCCTGGCCTATGTGGAGATGCTGGCCCGCGACCGTGGCCGGTTCCGCGATGCCCGCGCGCGGCTCAACGAATGCCCGCTCGGAGCCGCGGCGCTGGCCGGCACCTCCTTCCCCATCGACCGGCACGCCACGGCGGCGGCGCTCGGGTTCGACCGGCCCACCGCCAACTCCCTCGACTCGGTAGCCGACCGCGACTTCGCCCTGGAATCGCTCTCCGCCGCCTCGATCTGCGCCGTGCACCTGTCGCGCTTCGCCGAGGAACTCGTGGTCTGGACCTCGGCCCAGTTCAACTTCGTGAAATTGTCGGACGGCTACACCACCGGCTCGTCGATCATGCCGCAGAAGCGCAACCCTGATGCGGCCGAGCTCGTCCGCGCCAAGTCCGGCCGCGTCATCGGCGCGCTGACCGGCCTGCTCATCGTGATGAAGGGCCTGCCGCTGGCCTATTCGAAGGACATGCAGGAGGACAAGGAAGGCACGTTCGACGCGCTGCAGGCGCTCTCCCTGTGTCTGGCCGCCATGACCGGCATGGTCCGCGACCTGGAGCCCAATGCCGAGGTGCTCGCCCGCGCCGCCGGCTCCGGCTACGCCACCGCCACGGACCTCGCCGATTGGCTGGTGCGCGAACTCGGCCTACCGTTCCGCGAGGCGCATCACGTCACCGGCCGCCTCGTCGGCGCTGCATCCGCCAAGGGGATCGGGCTGGAGGAATTGGCGTTGTCCGAGATGCAGGCAGCCGAGCCGAGGATCACCGATGCGGTCTATGCGGTGCTGGGCGTGGAAAACTCCGTTTCCAGCCGCACCAGCTATGGCGGCACCGCGCCGGACAACGTGAGGACGCAGGCCACACGCTGGCTGGCGCTGCTCGACGCGCCAGCCGCGACAGCGTGATTCACAGGGCGACAAAAAAGCTCGGCCGGAGCGGATGCGTTCACGGTCGAGCTATGTGATCCTGCCTAAAGCTCGGACCCACGCACGCCGGAGATGTCGATGCCCGTCGAGAGTTGGATGAATCCCGAAGACACCGCCGCCCTCGCGGCGGAAGCCACCACGCTGATCGATACCGTTCTGGCCCGCCTGCCTGAGGCGGATCGGGCTGCGTTCTGGGCATCGATCCGCAAATGCTACAACACGCCCTATAACGACCCGAAGCCCCGCGCCCTGCCCGTCCGCGACGTGATGGAAGCCAATGCCACCGCACCGTATATGGCAGCCTCGATCGCCGATCTGTCGGCCATCGCCGAGCCGCCGCGGGTGGAGATGGCAATGGGCGCCATCCTCGCGGGACCGACCTTCGGACCGGAGGCGCACCCGGCCTGAATCGTCCCAACGCGCCGAACCCATTCGCGCGGAGCCGCTGGTCGATCCGGCCCGGCGTGAACGCCTGATGGCGTCTCGCCGCAATTCCGCACAATTTTACAGCCTGTGTCGGGACAGCCGCTTTGGCTGCCAGTCCGTCCTTCGCGGCGCAGATTTGCCCTCCACGCTGTCGGCGGGCCTTCTTTCGTATTCGAGAACCTGAACACGATGCAGCATCCTCTCCGCCGCCTCCTCGCCGTCAGCGCCTCGGCGGCTGTCCTGGCGACCCTCGGCCCGGCCTCTCTCACCGCTCCCTCGCCGGCACTGGCGCAGCAGGAGGCCGCCACCGCAGCCGAGGCTCCGGCCAAATCACGGGGGCGCGGGCGAGAGAAGAAGAAAGCGGTCAGCGCGCCGGGCATGCAGCAGGCGACGCCGGTCGCCATCTTTGGGGACTGGAACGTCTTCGCCAACGGCCAGGGCAAATCACGCACCTGCTACGCCATCGCTCAGCCCCAGGCCCGCACACCGAAAACGCTCAAACGCGACACCGCCTACTTGTTCGTCACCATCCGCAAGGGTGACAACGTGCAGAACGAGGTCGCGGTCATGTTCGGCTTCCCGCCCAAGCCGGCCGCCAGCCAGGCAAAGGCCAATGCCACGGCCGCCTCCGATCCGATCCTCAGCCTCGGCAGTTCGCAATACGGCTTGGTCGTGAAGGACGAGAATGCCTGGCTTCAGAACCCGTCCGAAGAGGCCCGCCTCGTCGGCGAGATGGCCAAACTGGCCAAGGTTCAGGTCAAGACGACGTCCATGCGCGGCACCTCTACCAGCGACGAATACGCGTTGGCGGGCTTCGGCGACGCGATCAAACGCGCCCGCGAGGAATGCAAGTAAGACCAAGCCTCAACGAGGCGCGCGAGTGTCCACTGCCGCTCACTCGCGCAGCTGGGCCCCGATGAGAAGACGTCATCGAGGCCCGCTATCAGGAACCGCGTTTTGCGGAGCGGGCAGGATCAGGCACCGCCCAAGGCCGCCCGTGTGAGTGCGTCGGCCCCGATATCCTCGGTGCCGTTCATGCCCAGTGTTTCGATCAGCCGGCCACGGGCGCGGCTGACACGGCTTTTCATCGTTCCCACGGCGACACCGCAGATCTCGGCGGCCTCCTCGTAGGTGAAGCTCTGCGCGCCGACGAGGACGAGGGCCTCGCGCTGGCTCAGCGGCAGCAGGTCGAGGGCGGCCTGGAACTCCCGCATCTCCACCCGGATCTCCTGCTCGGGCAGGCTGGTGAGCCGCGCGGCATGGACGCCGTCGGCATCCTCCACCTCGCGCTTGCGCTTGCGTTGCTCGGAATAGAACAGGTTGCGCAGGATGGTGAACAGCCAGGCCGTCAGGTTCGTGCCCCGCGTGAAGCTGTCCGCCTTGGTCCAGGCACGGACCAGCGTGTCTTGAACGAGGTCGTCGCTGCGATCGAGATCGTAGGTCAACGAATAGGCGAACGCTCTCAGGGCCGGAATCGCACCGAGCAGAAGCTCACGCATCTCGGTATCGGCGCCCGAGGGCGTACCGACGGGATGGGTATGGCAGCTCATCATGAGGTCTCCCGCGAAGCAGGCTTGGCCGCGAGTTCGGCGAGAAGGGTCTCGAAACGGTCGGGGAGCGGCAGATCCAGGACGTTGCCGTAGAGAATGCGGAGGTTTCGGCCGATCCGGCGCCGGGACTCCGTGTCCATGCCGGCTCGGTCCATGCCGACTTGTGCGACGCCCAGACCGGGGCCGGCCATGGCTTCCGCTTCCGCAGACGACGCTTCGCCGCCGCAGGCGTGGTCACGGGGGACCCGTTTCCCCACGTCCAGCACCTCGAAAGGGCCGTGGATATCGCTGGCGTCGATCGTCATGGTTCTCCACCGTTATGTCGGTGTCGGTCCTAGTGACGAGCGCTTTAACGCGTTCTGAAAAATGTATTCAGAAACCTTTAAGCTTGTAAAAGCAGCGTCTCTCGCGCGATTCGATGTGTTGAAAGACATCTTATGCGGAAGCACAGCCAGATCAAGCTGAGCCGTAGATTCACACTACATTTACAAATCTGGATGGATGCTGAACGAGAACGGTTCCCCGCGCGGGGATGATGAAGGCCGGACCGACCGATTCACGAATCCTAACGGTTTTATGCGCCTCGACGCGGCGCGTAGGGACATCGATCGCGCCGCCTGAAATCGAGCGGAAATATGAATTTCCGGCCTCGAATGTCCCTTCGGTATCGCACGGTTGTGCACCGCACGGGGCTGCCTGTGCGGCGCGGAACCGCCATCCAACGGGATCATTGGCCCTGCTGATACAGGAGGTCCGATGCCGATCATCCAATCGCTCGCAGGCGATGCGATCCGCTGGCTCACTTGGCTGCCCTGGTGGACGCAGACCCTCGCTCTCGTCGCCGGGTGCTGTGCCGTGGTCCTCCCGCTCCATGGCGTCGTTTTCCGCGCCATGCAGCGCGCAGTGGCTGATCGGAGCCTGTTCTGGCGATCCCTGGTCTCGCGGACTCATGGACCGAGCCGTCTCGCGCTGCTGATCGTTTCCGTCACGGCGGCGTCGTCTGCCGCACCCCTCTCATGGGACGTGCGGATCGTCCTCAACCAGATCCTCGTCGTCGCGCTCGTGGCGCTGGCCGGCTGGTGCTGCGCCACCGCGCTGCATATCGCGACAGTGATCTACCTGCGCCGGTTCAAGCTCGACGCGGAGGACAACCTTCTTGCGCGCAAGCACTTCACCCAGATGCGAATTCTGGAACGCGCCGGCGTGACGCTCGTCGCGCTGCTGACCATCTCCATCGCGCTGATGACCTTCGAGCCGGTCCGGCAGTACGGCGTCAGCCTGCTCGCCTCGGCCGGGGCGGCGGGGCTGATCCTGGGTCTCGCAATGCAGCCCGTCCTCTCGAACCTCGTGGCGGGCATCCAGATCGCGATCACGCAGCCGATCCGAATCGAGGATGCGGTGATCGTGGAGAACGAGTGGGGCTGGGTCGAGGAGATCAACTCCACCTATGTGGTCATCCGGCTCTGGGACTGGCGCCGCCTCGTCCTGCCGCTGACCTACTTCATCCAGAAGCCCTTCCAGAACTGGACCCGCGAGGGCGCCTCGCTCATCGGCAGCGTCTTCCTCTATGTCGATCACCGCGCGCCGGTGGAGGCGATGCGGGCGAAGCTTTCCGAGATCGCGGCGCAGTCGCGTCTTTGGGACCGCAACGTCGTCAATCTCCAGGTCTCGGACGCCAGGGAGAGCGTCATCGAGATCCGCATGCTGGTGAGCGCCCGCAACGCTCCGCAGGCATGGGACCTGCGCTGCGAGGTGCGCGAAAAGATGATCTTCTTCCTGCAGACGGAATATCCGGGTGCCCTGCCGCGCCAGCGGGCGGAATGGATGCAGGCGGAGGCTGCGCCCCTCCCCCGGCAGGAGCCGGAAATTCCGCGCCGCGCGGCGTAACGCGCCGCCGCCGGGGAATTTCACCCGATCCCCGGTGGTATGGCTCGCCGAGCCCGCCCGTCTGGCCCATAAGGCGAGCGGAAGACCCGAGCCACGAGGACGAACCTTGACCGTCACCCAGCTGACCCACCACGACCTCGACGGCTACGGAGCCTCGACCATCGTCGGTGCCTTCCTCGACGTGTCGCGGATCGTCCATATCCCGCGCTATGCCGATGTCGGCCCGGTGGTCGACGCGGAATTGAAGCGGCTCTCCCGCGCCCAGGCGCCCGAATGCCTGATCATGACGGATCTCGGCCTGGAGGCCGTGGCCGTCACCTTCATCACCCGGTTCACTTCCATGAACTTGCGTCGCGACGAGGCAGCGCGGCACCGGCTGATCGTGCTCGACCACCATGCCTCCTCCCTCGACCAGCTGCGCGACCAGGGCCTCACCCTCGAGCCCGTGCCGGAGAGACCCGGCCTCACCAAGGTCGAACTCTCCGACCCGAACGTAGTCGTCCTCATCGACGAGGACCGCTGTGCCACCCGCCTCGCCTACGAGCATCGGGAGCTCTACGCGTCGCGTGAGGTGGAGGCCGGGACGACCGAGGAACTCGAGACGCTTGTCGCTGCCGTCGATGCCCTCGACCTATGGAAGAAGGAGCGCCCGACATTCCGGGGCGGCCTCGCCTTGGATGAGATCTTCTGGGACAATGTCGCGACCCTGATCCCGGTGGGCCATCCCTGGCATGACCGCTTCATCAGCGCGCTGCTGCGGGCTGTCTCCGCCCTGTTGCGCGAGGGGGCATCGCCGGCCCGCGTCGAGGCCGAGATCGCCGCGACCCGGCGTCGCCTCGTGGATGCGCTCCTCGCCGACGAGCCTCAGGACGACCCGACCCTCACCACCCGCATGCGGATGGCCCGAGCGCTCGCCCGGTCGGATGCCCTGTTCCAGCGACTCTCGGATGGGACGATGCTGTCCTTCGGCCTCGATTCGGGCATGTTCCAGCGCGTGTCCGACCTCGTGATGGAGAGCGGCAGGGCGACCCGCGTCGTCAATGTCCAGCGCACGGGCTCGCTGTCGTTCCGCTCGAACAACGAAACGGCGCTGGACGGTGCGCGCAAGTTCCGTGGCGGTGGCCACAAGGATGCGGCCGGCGGCAAGCTGAATGCCGGATCGGCCTTCTCCCTGGCCGATGCCGTCTCCCAGGTGGAGCCGGTGCTCAACCCGCCCCAGCCCGATCCGGCCTCCAGCCCCTTCGCGGCGCTCAAGCCCTGGAAGGGCTGAACCTCGCTCCTCAGCCGACCTTGCCCGTGGTGAGGACGCCGCGGGCCGCCGCCAGCACCTCCTCGCTGAGCTCATCGTCGTCGATGGCACGGGCCAGGGCGACGGCTCCGATCATGAGTGACAGGCTCGCCAAGGCCCGCTGGCGCCGCCGCTTCGCCAGGGCCGCGGGAAGCAGGCCGGTCATGCGCTCGATCAGGTCTCGGGCCCCGTGAAGAAACCGCGCCCGCAGCGGAGAACCCGGCGCTTCACGCGACACGTCATTGGCCAGACACGCCAGTGGACAGCCGAGGCCCGGGTTCCGAACGTGGCCGAGAGTCAGGTAACCCGCCATCCAACCGTCGAGATCGTCAGGGCGCCAGTTCTGGTTGGCCGCCAAGTCGAACGCCTCGACCGCCAGCGCCTCCTTGCTGGCGAACTGGCCGTAGAAACCGCCATGCGTCAGGCCCGCCGAGGCCATGATGTCGGCGACGCCGACGCCATGCAGTCCGCGCTCGCGGAACAGGGCCGCGGCGACCTCGACCACCCGTTGCCGGTTCAGCTTGGCCTGCGCCTGTGAAACCTTTGGCACGGTGAGATCCTCCTGCTTGACCTCCCAACATATAGATGATCGGCCTCATGCAAAAGGGGGCATCGCGACGGCGATCCAGGGCAGTCGATGCCACCGGTCCTGATTCTTCGTGTCGCGGGCTCACCGCACGCGTGGCAGCATCTCCTTCGCAAAGCGCCGCATCTCGGCCTCGAACGGCTGAAACTGCAGCATGAACAGGTCGATGCCGGAGCCATGAAAGGCGCGGATGCGTGCGGCGACGGTCTCGTAGCTGCCGACGAGCCCGGCCGCCGTGCCGCCATTGGTGCCGACATGCTGGGCCGCCGCCGCATCGGTCTTGGCGAACATCACGCTGGCGGCGTCGGTACGGGCCCTCGTGGCATTCCGTAGCCCCTCGTCGCGCCGCGCCAGGGCGAGGAGCCGGGCATGCTCGGCCTCAGCCTCGGCATCCGTCTCGCGGGCGATCACGAAGGCGGAGAGGCCGTAGCGCAGCGGCCCGTTGGCGGCGGGCCGGCGCGCCACGTCCGCGATCAGGGCCCTGACATCGTCGAGCGGCTGTCCGTTGATGAACCAGACATCCGCCCGCTCCGCCGCCAGGGCGCGGGCCGGCTCGGATTCGCCGCCGAGATAGACCGTCGGCCGTGGCCGAAAGGTCCCGGCCGGGCGCAACTGGTAATCCTCGACATGGAAATGCCGGCCCGCATGGGTCACGCGTTCGCCCCGCATGAGCCGGTCCACGAGGCCGATCCATTCCCGGCCATAGGCGTAGCGGTCGTCATGGGCCGGGAAGGGCAGGCCCGCCCGCTCGAACTCGGCCTTGTTCCAGGCATTCACGAGGTTGAGGGCGAAGCGACCCTCGCTCACATGCTCGATCTGCAGGGCCATCTTGGCGAGCACGACCGGATGGTAGAGCCCCGGCTTGATCGCCGCGATGATCTCGATGCGACGGGTCAGGGCGGCGAGCGCAGCGGAGGCGGTCCAGGCTTCCAGCTGGTCGCGCTCGTCGTCGTAAGGGTTCGCCGTGTGCTGGGCCACTAGGACCGAGTCGAAGCCCAGTGCCTCGGCCTCCAGCACCAGAGCCCGGTTGCGCATCCAGCTGGCATCGTCCGGCTCGTCCGGATCGTGGTGGGACGCGCGCGAGCCGTGGACGGCCGCCCAGATCCCGAAACGGGGCGCATCGCTCATGCGCGTCACCCCGCCCGCGCGGCGGGCGGTTGCCAGATCGCCACCCCGGTGGCGTCGAGCTTGCGGGGGATCAGCTTGGCCTCATAGAACGTATCGGCGATCTCCTGCTGCTCGCCGAGTTCGGCACGGGTCACGGGAGTGACCTCGTAGGTCCGGCGGCGGTTCACCGTCGCGACGATGTCGGGGGACAGGTCGCCCCAGATCGGGGCCAGCAGCGCCACCGCGGCGTCCGGCTCGGCCTTCGCCCACCGGCCGGCTTCCTTCAGGGCCTCGTAGACCGTGGCGACGACCTGCGGGTTCTCGGCCACGAAACGGTCATTGGCGAGGAAATAGCGGTGATAGCTCGACAGGCCGGTGGCGTCGGCCAGCACGCGCACCGGCCGCTTGGACTGCGCGATGGCAAGAAAGGGGTCCCAGATGACCCAGGCATCGAGACTGCCCTGGTTGAACGCGACGAGCCCCTCGGGCGCCTGGAGATAGGCCGGCTTGATATCGGGGAAGCCGAGACCGGCCTTCTTCAGCGCCGCCGCCAGGATGAAATGGCAGCCCGACCCACGCGATACGCCGACCGTCCGGCCCTTCAGGTCGGCGATGGAGCGGATGGGCGATTCGGCCGGTACGATGATCGCCTCGGCGGAAGGAACACCGATCTCGCGCGCGTAGAAGGTGAGCTGAGCGTTGGCGGCCTGAGTGAAGATCGGGATGGCATCCGCCACGTCCGCGTGCAGATCGACGGCCCCCGCATTCATCGGCTCGATCACGCTGGTGAACAGATGCCAGGACGGCGCGAAGCCAAGGGGCTTCAGACGCTCGTCCAAGGTGCCCTTCGCCTTCAGGATGGTGAGCAGGGTCGAGGAGCGCTGGTAGCTTAGGCGGACGGTGCGCTCGGCGGCGTGCACCGCCGGCGATCCGAGCGACAGGCTCGCTGCCACTCCTAAGCCGGCACGCAGAATCGTCCGGCGCGAGGGGGATGCTCCGCCCGGAGTGTCGTGATTCATCTTCGTCTCCAGGGTGAGAAAAGCACGTCCGGTACGAGCCTATTACAAGATGAAGCCCCACACAGATCCAGGCAGTGCCGGCGGATCTGCGGCTTGACCAAGCATAGGCACCGACCGACCCCGGTGTCTTACCGAGATGCTTTACTTCTCCGCAAGAAAACAGTTTTTTGAATTTCCCCGCCTTCGCGGACGAATATTTCCCACCCCCTCGTCGTTGAGATGCTTATCCTTCAAGATGGCGACAGCGATGCCATTCGTTCTCGAAACGGCACGTTCCATGGCTTAAAGCAGTCGCTCGAGACCCTGCAACGGGTCGAGCGCCGGAGATGCACCAGCAAGGACCGCAGATCGTGGTTCGGTGTGAGGATGCAGAGGCCGCCAGTCCAGGACCAGTCGCCACAGGCACAAGCACGGCGGCAGGATCGAAGCCTGCGAGGCATTCGCGTCTCGAAGGCCTGCGACGCCCATGAGTCGCGACGCTAAGCCAACCGACCTTCCATCCCCGATCCTGCTCGCGGGAAACCAAGCATCTTAAGTACATCATTCTAAAATTGAAGATGACGCGCGATTAAATCTTTAATAATTCCAACAATCCAAATAGAATAATTCCGATTACGATTGTTTCCATGGCCACGCGACAGATCACGACGGCCTGGATGGCCAAATGGTCGGCATAATGAGGACCGGGCTCGGGCAGGTGTCCCTTGTCGAAATGCTGCATCGGAAAAGCGGCCCCCATGATGCGCAAAAATTTAAGATCTTGGATAATTTATAGAAAAATTCGCAACCTTTCAAAAGAGCAGAAGGAGTATCCGTCAGGGTTGTCAAACGCGAATGTGGCAATCGATGAGACATCGATCGCCGCCCGGTCGCAAGAAGGCGCCGCCGCCATGGATGCATGATCTCGGCCTGCCTCCCGGGATTGGACACCACTGTCAGCAGGCGCCAAGGCATGGCGTGAAGATTGTCATCGAAGCACGGTCGGCGAACCGGATCCGCCTTCTCCGCGTCGGCGAGCGACCGCTTCCGTCGCGCCCTCGCGCATCCCCACACCGGGAGGCGCCAGGAACACGTCGCCGAAGATGGGCGAAGAGTTCGCAAACAGATGTGGCGTCGGCGCTACGGCGGCGGGCGATAGGCCCGGATCGGCAGATCGGGGGACAGGCGGTCCTCCGTCTCCACGCTCGTGGGGGCAGCGGGTTTCGGCGCGGCGACGGGAGCCGTTGGCGCGAGCGTGGGGGCCGGATCGGTGATGTAGCGCGGGGCGCCCGTGGCGGGACCGGCCGGCAGCGGAACGGCGGTGCCCGCGGCAGGCGGCGACGGGATCGTGGGGGAAGCGCGCTCCACGACAGGAACCGGGGCGCGCCGGCCGTCATCGGCTTTCTGGTTTCGTGCGCTCGGCCGTTCCATGGCACCGGGCGGCTGCGCGGCCGCCTTCGCGGGCTCCTTCGAAGCGCGGGCGGACGGTGCCTCGCGCCGGGGCTTGGGCGCCGCGCGGGTGGATACGTGCGGTCGTCCGCCCTCGCGCCCGGCACCGAGGGAGAGGTTCATGCGTTCGAGGCCGGAGACGAGATCCGCGAGGGTCGCGGTAGCCGTCCGGCACAGGCTCACCCGGAGGGACGCCGCGCGCTCGGTGCTTCCGCCGAAGAGACTGTCAGGGGCCGATCGCCCGCCGGATCGCGGAGCGAGATCGATCCATTGCCAGGCGTAGAGGCAGTTGCTGCCCACCGCGAGGCCCACGGGGCCATAGGCGTTCCGCTTGGGAACGGTGGAGACGCGCATGCCCTCCCCGGGAAAGCGCGCCAGGAGTTCCGCGGCGATGCCGAGGCGGGTCGGCTTCGCCATGGTCAGGGCGGAGCCGAAGCGCCCCCCCGCATCGGCTCCGTTGCGAACGCTGATCTCGGCGTAGTTGCGCGGGCCACCGGCAAAGGTCACGCGCTGGGCGAAGCCATCGCGAAAGGCGGTCTGCGCCACATCCGAGACGCGGCCCGCGCCGGGGATCTCGACCACGGATTGCGCGAGAGCGGCCCGTGTCGTGAAGGCCCACGGTAGGAGGACCAGGGCAGCGAAAACGCCGGATCGCAGGGAGGAGACCAACCGATGGGAGCGGATCATGGACGTTGCATCGAGCTCGGCGCGGTATCGGGCTGATCGTAGCCGCGATTGACGGCCTGCGAATTGGGCAAGGTGAAGCGGTCGGCCTCCGACGCAGCACGCTCCTGCGGGCCACGGTTCCGCGAGGCCTGCTGCGCCCGCCATAGGGTGCCCTCGCCCGGCTCCGACAGGGTGGAGGGCCGTTCGGAGCCGTCATAGCCCGGCAACAGGTTGAAGCCATAGCTCTCGTAGGGCATCGGCCCCGCTCCCGATACCCGGCGCGCGACGAGCGGCATGGTCTTCGAGGCGGGCGGCTCGGCCAGGAAGGCGCCGTCCTGCCGATCCGCGACCACCCGCGCCAGGGAGGGCGGAGCGTAGCGCAGGGGGTTCTCCGCCGACACCGCGAGGGGGAATTCGCTGCGCTGGACCGGCAGGGGCTTGGTCTGGCCGTCTCCCGACGCATCGGGTTTGGGCACCCGGCCATAGGCTGCCGTGTTGCGGGCCGGTGCGGTCGCGGCGGGAGCGGCGGAGGCGGCCGGTGCCGGGCGCCCCCCCTGGGACGGGGCTGCGTCCGCTGTCGCGGCGCAGGCCAGGGGTGGTCCGGCCGGCCCCTCGCGGAACAGGAGATCCACCACTTTGGGGAACAGGCCGTCGTAGCGGTTCACGATGGTGAGGTAATCCTGCTTCCGCTTGAGGCGCTGCAGCGACAGGGCATAGCCGGTCACCGCGGACTCGCTCGGAAGCCAAGCGACCGCGTGCTGGAACCATTCCAGCGCGGCCTCGAACTGGCACGAATTGTAGGCGTACCAGCCGAGGGCCTCGGCCCCCTCCCCCGACGCCGTGGCCAGGGTCACCTTCGCATAGCGGTTGATCCGCTCCAGATCGATGAAGCTGGGATTGGCCTGCGTCAGCCTGCGGCCCATGAGGTCGATGAACAGGATGCTGTTGCCGACATACTTGTCGCGCCAGGCATAGGCGACCTCCTCGGCCTCCCGCAGCATCCCGAGCTCGCGCAGGGTATGGGCGAGGCCATGGGCGATCATGGCATCGCCGCCGCGGCTGATGGCGAGCTTGAACCAGTCGAGGGCCGCGCGGAACTGGCGGTGGTTGTACGTGTACCAGCCGAGCAATCCGGTCTGGCTCGCATCGCCGGAGGCGCGGGCATAGGCTTGGAACGCGGCCATGTCCGCCGCGCTCGGCTCCTGGGCCGGAGCGCCGTGGAGATCCGCGACGATGCGGGCGCGGGTGATGTCGTTGGCGATCGCCTTGAACTCGGAGCCTCCGTCGGCATCCGTGCGCCCGATGGCGATGAGCTTCTCCGCCAGGACCATTGGCAAGGTCGACATCGCCTTCTGGATCGTGGCCAACCGCACGCTGGTGTCGTTGCTGGTGTCGAGCACGGTCTTGTAGAGGGCCAGGGCCTCGTCCGATCCGGCCGCTCCCCCTTCGGAGGCCAGGGCTTCCGCCGTGGTCCAGTAGCTTTCCACGTCGCTCGGATCGAGGGCGCTCGGGTCGGCCCGGTAGAGGGTAACGATATCCGCCGTCTTGCGCGCGGTGGTCAGGGCTTTCAGGCGGCTGCGGAAACTGGCCCGCAGGAGCTTGCGCGACAGTTCGTCGGAGGGGCGCCAGTTCGGGTCGGCAGCCCGGCGGGCCGCGATCGCCGCATCGAGGTCGTCGAAACGCCCTGCGGTGAACAGGTCCCAGAGCGGCGCCTCCTCAGGCGGGCTCGGCTGCAGGGTGTCGAGGTCGGTGGGTTCGACCCAGCCGGGATAGAGCTGCTTCAGCCGCGCCGCCTCGGCCTTCATCCGCGCCGTCTGCTTCTGCGACGCGTAGTAGCGCAGGGCGCTCTCATCGACCATGCCGGCGGCGGCGGAACTGCCGGGCACCGCAATGATCGCGGGCGCACGCGCCGCGTCGTCCGGGCTCTCGGTCTGCGCCGCCAACGGAGCGACGAGGCAGAACCCGGCGAGGGAGACGCCGCAGAGCAAGGCGAAACCCCGAGCCGCTCCCGTGGCGCGAGCGGTCGCCGGCCTCCCCCATCCGCGGATCACCGTGCCGGACATGACAGGTTCCTCATCTGCAGCGCCACCATCGACAGGAGGTGCAGCGTGGTCGGATAGTAGTTCTCGTTCCCCTGCGGCCGTCCGAACCCGTCGGGCAGCGGCATGCCCTTCCGGTCGCACAGGAGCAGCCCCGAGAGGGCGGTATAGCCGCTCTCGCTCAGGGACTCGACCGTCCGGCCGTCGGAGGTGTCGACGATGGGCAGGCGCTCCCGGTCGGGGCCGGACCAGAGCGCGACGAAGGGGTCGTAATCGCTCGGGCGCCCGACACCTGCCCAGACCATGTAGAGGGGAATGCGAATGGCGTTGTAGGAGAAGAGCGGCGGGAATCCATCCGCCGGACGCGGCTCCTCGCCCTTCAGGGAGATCCATTCGGTCGGCAGCTTCGCCGTCCCGAAGCGGGAGCGGCGGATCAGGTTGAGCCCGCTGGCGGTCACGGCCGCCCAGTCGAATTCGGGGGCCACGATGGGGAGCCGGGCGAAGGCCGGGAACACCCAGTAGGAGAGGTTGATCAGCGGCCCGTCCGCGCGTTCGGCTGCGGAGAAGCCGGAGACCGCCGGCAGCAGCAGTGCCCCGTTCTTGTCCTTGAACAGGATGGTCTTGCGCGCGACCTCCACGGCGATGCGCCGCGCGGCCACCCGGTACGAGGCCTCGTCCCAGGCCTCGGCCGCTTCGGTGAGGGCCCAGGCCACGAGGATGTCGCCGTCGGACGCGTCGTTGAGATCGGCCACCGCCGGTCGTTTGCCGGGCTCCCAGCGCCAGGCCAGCAGCTCGTCCGAGCGGACCATCAGGTTGGCGCGGGTCCATCCCCAGAGCCGTTCGAAGGTGGTCCGGTCATTGGCGGCGACCGCGAGAAGCATGCCGTAGCCCTGCCCTTCGCTGTGGCTGATCATACCGTTGGCGGTGTCCACCACGCGGCCCGCCTCGGTGATGAAGCGGGACCGGTAGGAGCGCCAGGCATCGGGATTCTTCAGGGAATCGGCGAGAACCGCCGGCTTCGAGGCTCCCGGCATGGCTTCGCCTTTCGCGGTGGGGGCGCCGGGGATCGCGGTGGCGGGTGGAACCGGCGAGGCGCCGTCCTGCGCCCTCGCGGGAACGATCCAGGGGCTCGCGACGGCCAGTGCCGCGCCGAAAACCAGGCCGAGAATGGGATGCACGGTGCGGGTCATCCGTTTTTCCGGCCGATATTGCGGACAAGGGACGTCGTCGTCAGGCCGAGGAGCAAGGCGAGCCCAAGGGTCAGCGCCACATAGATCGCCGGGTTCATAGAGAGCCAGCCGGCGGTGACGAGGCGAATGTTGGAGAGTGAGCGCGTCTTCGTCTCGACGAGCTCCACGTTCCGGGGAGCCACTGTCTCGAGGGATCCGTCCGAGGCATCGAGGAAGGCGAAGCGCCCATCGATCCGCGACCAGACCTCGGGATCGATGAGGCAGGCCGCCGAAGCCTTGAGCAGCAAGGCATTGGGGGCGGTGATCACGGTCACCGACCCGTCGAAGCCGTTCTGCGCCGCCGCCGCCGTCGGAAAGCCCTGGGCCATGATCAGGCTGGCGCCGGGGGGAACGGCGACCGTGGCGGGCGTCGATGGCGCCGCGCTGAACAAGGCGCGGGGGTCACCCACGACGGAGTTGAGCAAGGCCCTCCCCCGCTCGACGACGCCGTCCGCAGCTTCGAGGACGGGATGGCGCGCACGAAGGGTCTCGTCCCATTTCGTGACGAGATCACCGTCCGACAGTCTGGCCTGGGGCGAACGTCGCGCCTCGGCGGGCGCGGCGGAGGCAATGGTCGGGCTGGGGGCCGGCGCGCGTAAGGTCAGTTCGGGCAGGCTGCAGCGCGGCGGCAGGTTGCGGCGAAGCCGGTCCAGGGTCGGGGCCGGCACCGAGCCGGACTGGCCGGGCGCCCGCGCCGTTTCCGCGCGCGCCTGCCAGATCGTCCTGATCTGGTCCGGGTCGAGGCCCAGCCCCGACAGGGTCGAGGGAGACAGGGACCGCACCGGGGCGACGACGAGGGTCGGCCCGGGAGAGCCGCTCTGCATGTCGCCGGCGAGCTCGAAATCGATCATCCGCCCGGCGGCGCCCGCCAGTCTGGCGGCGAGGGTCGCGGCGGCCGCCACCGTGTCCTTGTCGAGGGTGGGCAGGACCAGACGCGGACGGCGTTCGGACTTGACGAAGGCCAGGGCCCCGCTCGTCGTCGCGGCGAGATCGGGAATCCTGGCCGCGTGCGCCAGGGTGGGAATCGACAGGCTCGCGCGGTCGAGGATGAGGAAGCGCTCACGCTTCGAATCCGTGGCGTTGAGACCGCAGGTCTCGTCCGCCGGGGCGGGAACTTGGGCCATGATCGCGACGCGGTTGAGGCCCGGACGCCACTTCGCCAGGGGCAGCGGGATCGTGTTGTTCTCGAACACCTCGCCGCGGGTCTGGGCCAGCGGCACGCTGGCAGCGTTGCTGCCGTTGAGATCCACGAGGATGCGGGCGTCCGAGGTCAGGCCGGACGCGTAGGCGCCCGCCAGGTTCAGCATGACCTTACCGTAGTCCGCCGGCAGGAAATCCGCCGGCAGGTAGACGTCGAAGGCGGTACGCAGCAGCCGCCCCGAGAATTCGCGAGTGGAGACGCCGAGGCTCTGCAGCGAGACCGTCTCGTCACCGTCCAGGATGGTGCCGCGTGCGAGGGACGCCGCCTTCAGGCCGGCGGGAGTGCCGTAGACCTCTCCTCCCCGCGCCAGGGCGGCGATGGCTTCCTCGATCTCGGCATAGCTGGTGCCCGTGACGACCAGGGTCGGTACCCGGTCCGGGCGCGGCGGCAGGACCACCAGCCTCGGCCCGCCGGTGGCGCCGATCGATTCGAGATCGGGCATCTCCCGTAATTCCGCCGCCGTCCCGACGATGAGGTTGAGACCCGACCGGCCCGACATGGGCGGGCCGAACTCCACCACCGGCCGGGCGATGCGACCGATCAGGCCCACCGCCTCCACCGCGTGGATCATGCGCTCGAGCCGGGGCAGGTTCGGCTTGTCGTTGGCGACCACCCGCACCGGCAGGGCGCCGCTATGGTCGGGCTCGAGGGCGGGAAGATCCTTGAGTTCGAGGCTGGCGGCGGCGACCGGCGCGACCACGAGCCCGGATCGCGACGGATCGATCTGCGTCCAGAGTTCGTAGGTGGCGTTGAGCGAGCAATCGACCCGGTGGCGCTGGCTGGCCTGCAGCGAGACGGCGTTGTAGCCGAGCTTGAGGCTTCCCTCCGGAATCTCGAACTCCACCACCTTCACCGCGCCCGGCGCCTGGATGTTGGTGCGTCCGACCACCGCACCGTTGACGCTCACGGTCAGTTCGGAGGCTTCGGGCGCGACCGAGATGGCCGAGAGGTAGGAAATGCGCAGGCGCGGGCGGCCCCGCGTCTGTGCTTCCGTCAGATAGACCGGGAAGCGCAGCGTCGCCTCCTCCCCCTCCATCCGGAACCCGTCGGTGGTGGCCGCGAGGCGACGCGCCGGGGCGATCCGGCCGACAGGCTCGCGCTGGACCTCCTCGGGGGGCGCGGCGGGGCGGGTTGCGGGCGGCGGGGCGTCCGGGCGGCGCATGGCATCGCCCACGGGCGGCACCGAGAAGCGCTCGGTCGGCCCCGATCCGAGGAAGCTCTGGGCTTGGCCGGCCGGCGTCTGCAGGATCAGGCCGAGGGCGCCAAGACAGGCGAGGACGCGAAAGGTCGACATGGTGATCTCCCTCACGTCCGCACGAGCGGGTCGTGCGACCCACGGCTCGCTTGCTTGCCCGAGCTTTCGAGAAGGCGGTCGTTCTCGAATTCCAGCATCAGCCGGACCCAGTCCGTCGCGGCCTCGCTGCCGGGAATGCGGCTCGATCCTTGGCGAACGACGAGGGGATTGTCGGACGGGCCGGGCGGGGTGGGCTGCGTGTCGGCGGGTGCGGTGAAAGGGGCCGGCTGCTGCACCAGGAGGGGGGCTTGCGCGCCTTGTTTCGGCAGGACCGGGCCTGCCTTGGCCACGGTCTCCGCCGTAGATGCATGTCCGCTCTTGAAGGCGTAGCTCGCCGCGCGGAACGGCTCGACCAGGCCCCACCAGATCAGCTGCAGCGTGCCGGAAAGGATGTTCTTGTGCCGGCGGCGGCTCTGCTGGAAGCGCAGGAGCGCACCGGCATCGCCGTACATCAGGCCCGCCAGCGCCCCGTATCCCTTGGGGTCGAGGGGCTGGAATTGGAGGTTGAGCACCATCTCGTCGCCCGATTGGGTCATTTCGCCGATCTCCACCGGCAGCGGTACCTGCACCGGAGCACCGTCGATGGGGACGACGGAGAGCTGGCCGGTGCGGTGCGTACTTCCAGCTCCCGGCGGCAGCGCCTCGGCGCCGAAACGGATCGTGCAGCCCAAAGCAGAGGCGCGTTCGATGGCGACATCGAGAGCGCGCCCCCCGAAGACGAGGCGGCCATGCCGGTTGATCGCCAGCGAGGGGCTCGCTTCGGTGGTCCTGCGCTCCGCCGCCACGCCGAGGGCCACGCCGGCGGTGAGGAGGTTGAAGAAGTTCCAGAGGCCCACGACCAGCATCAGGTTGGTGACGCCGGGCTCGAACAGATAGCGGTAGAGGGCCGTGCCGCAGCCGATGAGCAGGATGAAGTAGACCGCGAAATAGGGCCACGCCATGGGCGAGAGGTGGTCCTGATCGAGGGCGGCTCCCTTGGCGGTGACGTTGAAGGTCGGCTTGCGCGGCGAAACGATCACCGAAATGATGGCCCGGAAGAGATACAGGCCCTGGACGTATTCGTAGAGCTCCGAGACGAACGGCCAGCGAAACTTACCGTAGACGTAGTTCTGCATCATCAGGTTGATGACGATATAGGTCGCCGTATAGGCGATCGACTCATCGACGCTGGCGACGAAGATCTTCAGGTCGAAGAAGATGTGCAGCATGGGCGCGAACATGAAGATCATGCGCGGCACCGGAAAGAACCAGAACGTCATGCTCGACAGGTAGGCGAGCTTCTGGATCGGGTGGAGCCCGCGCTTGAACAGCGGGTTCTTGAGCATCAGGATCTGGAACATGCCCTGGCACCAGCGCGAGCGCTGGCCGATGAAGGCCACCAGCGTGTCGGGCTGCAGGCCGGCGATGAGCGGCGTGTCCACGTAGATGCTGTTCCAGCCGCGCGAATGCAGCTCGAAGGCGGTCTCGCAATCTTCGGTGATCGTGACGCCGGAGAAACCGCCGGCCTCGTCCAGCGCGCGCCGGCGCAGAAGAGCGGCGGACCCGCAGAAGAACGACCCGTTCCACTTGTCGAGGCCGCGCTGCGTCACCGAGTAGAACATCTCGTTCTCGGAGGGCATGCGGTCGAAGGTGCGCAGGTTCCGCTCGATCGGGTCCGGATTGAGGAAGGCGTGCGGGGTCTGAACCAGGAACAGGCGCGGGTCGGCCGCGAAATGGCCGATCGTCTCCCGCAGGAAGGAGCGGAACGGCACGTGGTCGGCATCGAGGACGACGATGATCTCGCCC
The DNA here is from genome assembly GCF_979256025.1 of Methylobacterium sp. AC832. NCBI lineage: Bacteria > Pseudomonadati > Pseudomonadota > Alphaproteobacteria > Hyphomicrobiales > Methylobacteriaceae > Methylobacterium > Methylobacterium sp. AC832. Next base: position 245,099 of record NZ_CEEDMV010000001.1, on the reverse strand, counting down.
TGCGAATGCTTGAGACCGTTATTGAGGTTGCCGGCCTTGGCGTGCTGGTTGCGCGGCCGGGTCAGATAGGTGACGCCGAGCGCCTTGCACAGGGATTGAAGCTCGCTGCGCCGCTGTATCGCCTCCTGCGCTTTCGCGGGGTCGGGATCGGCGCATTTCTGGTCGGTGCCGCCGTCATCGAGCAGCCAGACATGGAGCTTGTGGGCCGGGTAGTCGATGAGCTTGGCGGCGGACAGGGTCGTGGAGAGAATCCCCGCATCCTCGTTGTAGCTCGGAACGAAGATGTCGACGGTGGGCAGGTCCTCGGGCGGGCCCAGGGGCGGCGTGGCGCGGCGCAGCGGATCGGCGTTGATGATGAGGCTGATGAAGAGGATGAAGACGCAGTAGAGTTCGCCCAGCAGCAGGACGAGGCCGAACCCGAAGCTCACCGGATCGGACGGGGACGGCAACGTGTTCGTGACGCGCCAGAACATGTAGCGCAGGACCACGAGGCTCCCGAGAGCCAGGAAGACGAACCGCGCCGGCGGATTGTCGAAGAAAATCCATAGGATGCTCATCGCCACCATGGCGCATAGGCTCATCGCGAGCTGATCCTGCGTGCTGATCGGCTGACTCAGCAGAGCGAGAACGGCGACCGCGGACACCATCCACACGATCCAGCGCAATGCAGATCTCAAAACGAGTATCCCTTTGGGGGCGGGCAATCGGTCGGCACAAGCAATTATCGCGCGGGTGCATGAAGCTGTCGTGAGGAAGAATGCTTAACTTCCAGCATCCGACATCCACGGCAGCGTCAGGCATCGGACTCGGCCATTTTGCGGCCAACCGGTTGCGATTGTCTTGCTACGCTGAAAATCGAGAAATCTCGGTCTTAATATGTCGTTTAGGATGCAATTGGGCGGTTGCGACGCCGAAAAAGCGCGGAATGGTGTGACGCGTCGAAACGAAGCACGGCAGGCACGGCCTCAGAACGCGGCCCGGGCCTCCACACTGGAATAGTAGCCGCTGCCCTGGATCCGGTCCTTCACGTAGCCGACGCCCACGGCCATCTTGATCGGGCCGATGGAGAAGCCGGTGACATGGGCGCCGATGCGGTACTGGCTGAAGAAATTGTCGCCCAGGACCATGGCCTCGGGCCCGATATAGATTCCGTCGGCGACCATGTAGCCGGCGCGGAAGCGCGTGTAATAGGCGCTGAACTGCGTCGAGTAGGAGCCATAGGCCGAGACCATGGTGTTCTCGGTGGGCCGAGCGTAGAAATTCGCGGCGAGCTTGGCCCCGACTCCGGTTCCGATCACGGGGTTGTCCGGGTCGAGAATCGAGAGCTGGTTGCTTCTCACGTTGAAGCCGACGAAGCCGGCCAAGGCCGCGTCGCGCCAGATCCACTCGTAGCCGGCGCTGAGCGCGCCTTCCTGCTGGTAGCCGTTGACCCGCTGGGCGACGCCCTGGCCGGGATAGCTGTAGGTTCCGGCGACCGCCTCGACGCGAATACGCGGGCCGCTCTGAAGCAGAGTGCCTTCCGTGGCAAAGGTCCCCGTCACTGAACCGAAGGCCGAACTGTTCGAGGTGACAGCCGCCGAGGCATCCACGGCCGTGGTCCAGGCGTCGTCCCGCGCCACGGGCTCGGCGCCCGTGTACCAATCCGCCGCCTGAGCCGACATCCCGACGAGCAAAGCGGGGACGAGGACAGTAGCGAGAGTTGCAAAGCACTTCATGGGGGCACGACCCTGTTGTCCCGGCGCGCCCGGATGCATCCCTCAACGGGTACCGTTATCATCGACGCGTTTTCTTTTATGTTCCGTCAACGTTAACTGAGAGCTAACGACGGCCAGGAAGCCGACATTCTTCGTAAGCTTGCTGAAAACTTACTCGGCGACGCGCGATCTTGTGTCGCAACGGGACGAGAACGCTCAAGCCAATACGTCCGTGACAGGCCGGCTCATCCCGCGACGGGGGCGCGGCGACATCCGAGGCGGATGCCGCGATCATCGATCGCGGTCCGAGGATCGTCGGCCGGCGGGACGTGCGTCCCACGCCAGTCCAGCCACGAAGCCGCGATTGTCGATCCGAGCTCGCGGGACGAGGCGTCCCGCGCCTTGTCAGGCCGCGACCGCCGCGTTCTTGCGGGCAGCCTCGCGCATGACCGCCGCCAGGGCAGGATAGCGGAATGGCTTCTCGATATGCAGGAACGCGCGAGCGCTCGCCGGCAACTGTCCCCCCGGGCTCGCGAGAATGACGCGGATCTGAGGATGGCGGTTGGTCATGGTCACGGCCAATTGGAGCCCGCTCACCACGGGCATGGCCCAATCGGCGATCATGACATCGAAGGTCGCCGCTTCGTCAACGAGGGCCAGGGCATGCTCGGCTGAGCCCGCCTGGACGACATCGTGGCCGAGATCGGTGAGGGCATCGGCGAAGCTCTGGCGCACGAGGCTGTCGCTGTCGACGAGGAGCACCCGAAGGGCGGGCATCTGCGCGCCGGCTTCCTGCGCCTCGGTTTCGGAGGGCGCATCCCCGGCGCGGAGCCAGACTTCCGCGAGGAAGCCGGTGGCACTGCTGCCATCCGCCAGAAGTCTGAAACCACCTCCAACCTGGGTGAGGAGAGCCGCCACCGCCTTGGTCGCCTCGCTGTCGCTGGAGGGTATGGTCGTGGCATGGCGACCTGGCGTGCCGCTGGCCAGGATGATCCGCACGTAACGGCCGGAGGCGAGTGCGATCCCCTCGTCGTCGGAGAGCACCTTCTCGTCGGCACCGATGGCGAACCCTTCCGAGCCGATGTCGCGGACATGGAAGGCGAGGTTGAGAAGGACGGCCTCCAGAACCTTCTCGCTGCACAGGACCTTGGCGAGGCCCGGACGGATCCGGGTCTCCACCGAGGTCTGGTGCAGCACGTTGGCGCCCAGGAACGGGACGAAGGCGGTCAGCGTCACGGCCACGTCGGTTTCCTGCAGGCCGGAATCGTCGCGGCGCACGAAGTTGACGAGGCGCCGGGTCAGGCTCGATCCGCGTTGGGCGCCCGCCAGGGCGGCATCGATCAGGCGTGCCTGGTTCGAGGGAAGATCATGACGCCGTTGAAGGGTCGCCAGATTGGCGATGACGACGGTGAGCACGTTGTTGAAGTCGTGGATCACCCCATCCACCACCTTGCGCAGGACGGTACCGGTCCGAGATTCCACGGGACCATCGGTCTCCCGGCGACGCCGCTCGACCGGAGACGCGCTGCCCTCCGCCTCCGCGCCACCGACGAAATTCGGGTCCTTGACGGTCTCGCCGACGAATTCGCGGCTCAGCGCATGCAGGATCGTGGGCTTGGCCGACTGCGTCTCGTCCTCGGCGCGGATGAAACGGACGAAGAGACGCCGCTGGCCATTCTCCGCCAGACTTCCGGTGGTGCGCAGGACGACGTCATGCGGGCCGGGCTGGTCCAGCGCCGACCGCATCGTGAAATCCATCAGATCGCGATCGTCCGGGGCGATTCCGCTCTTGAGATCGGTGAGGGCGACGGCGCGGTCCGGAACCGCATGGTTCGCGTGCGTGGCGGGGTCGCTCCAGGTGACGCTGCCGGCCTCGGTGTCGATCTCCCAATAGGTCCAGCCCGACATGGATTCGAAGGTGCGGAAGCGCTCCCGGATGCGCGAGAGGGCCGAGCGCGTCTCCTGGAGTGCGCGGACACCGCTGCGCTCCCGTGCCACGAGGCGCTCTTCGTGTTCCGACAATTCCGCGATGCGCGAGGGCGACGAGACGCCCTGCTCGCTCTCGCCGATCAGCTTGAGCCGCCGCACGATGCGATCGCCGACGATCCAGCCGCCGCAGGCCGTCAGAAGACAGACGGCCAGCCACAGCACCACGCTCCCGTTATCGGGGAGGGAGGCCTCGATGCTCCGCGGCGCTCCGGCATTCGTCACGCGTGCGACAGCGAGCCAGCCCGACGGGGCGAGATCACGAAATCCTGCGCTCGGCGTCGCCTGTTCCACGACCTCCCGGGCACCAGACGTCTGTTGGGCCATGAGGCCCGAACTCGGCCGCGCATCGGGAGCGAGAATGGACAGGCCCATGACGCCGTTCGTCACGGGGCCGCTCGCCGTGGCAGAGGCGGCCAGCACCCTGTCCTGAATCTCGCCGATCCACGCCTCGTTCAGGCGGGCGACGAGAATGCCCTCTCCGCCGGCCGCAGGGCCCGGAACCGGCAGCGCGATGTCGAACACCGTCCGCCCGTTCGCCCCCGGAGACGGCACGGCGACGATGGCCTGGGAGGCCCTGGCGCGCAGGAACCAGGACCGGCCGGATACGTCCCGGCCGAAACCGAGATCGTTGCCGGCGACCTTCACGCGGCCATTTGGGCCCACCAGGTTGAGCTCGGCATAATCGGGACGCAACCTGAGCCATGCGCTCAGCACCGGCTGAAGCTCATCCGCATCGAGGCGCTGGGACGTCTGCTTCAGGGTGACGGCGAGCGTCTTGAGATCCTGGACGACGTCGTAGACCCCGCGATCGAGGGCGGCGGCGAAGCGCTGGGAGGCTTGGGCGGCCTCCAGCGGCTTGCGCGCCTCATCACGGCTCAGGTTGGAGACCGCGAGACTGCCCGAAACGACGAGGATGCCCACGAGCGCTGATGCTCCGGCCACTACGGCATAGAGCGATTTCATCGACATCAGGCTCAGGCTGAGCTTCTTCATCTCATCTCACGCTGATCGTTCTCGGCGTCACGCCGGGACCGCGTTCCTGACCGTCGGGGAGACATCAGACAGACAGATCAGCATTAAAAACTCTTTAAGCGCGGCGCTTAGCGGGTTGCAATCGTTCAGTGTTCCCAAGCGGAACCGGGCCGTTCCCCGCCCGCACGCGCCACGTCCCCCAGCCGGCCCGGCCGTCGGCCGCGGTCCGACGGTCCGCCGCTTATCTAACGCCCCTTGGGGTGTCACCGTCAGGTGGCGACAGGGCGCACCTCATGAGCGGACGGCGTTCCGCAGGCCCGGCAGAAGCGCTCGAAGGTGCTCTTGCGGTGGTCGCAGGTCGGGCAGCGTTCGAAGGCGCCGAGGCCGCAATGAGGGCAGAAGTTCAGGTTCGGGTCGTCGAGGGCGATCGGTCGTTCGCAGCCCGGGCAGGACTTCTTGGCGAGCCGCTCCAACGCCTGATCCGTGGCGATTTCGCCCCGGCGCTCCTCGGTCGGTCGCGTTTCCGCCAGCTTCTGCCGCTCGTTATAAGATTGCAGGGCACCGATCGCCGCACGGCCGGCGACGAGGGTCACGAGGACGCCGACGCCGTATTGCACGTAGCCGCCATAGCTCGGCAGATACGGAACGAGCTCGACGAAGAACGCGAAGGTCGCCGCAAAGGCGAAGCCCCAGACGAAGGGCCAGTTGCGGCCCCGCCGCCGCTTCAGCAACAGCCACCCAGCCAGCCCCAGGAGCGGCAGGGTCAAGGCGAGGCGATATCCGAAGACGCGCAGCTCCTGCTCCCGCTCGACGGCGTCGAGCTTGACCTGAGCCGCCGCGCGCAGGTCGCTCTCCGCTTGCGTCAGCGGTTCTTCCTGCTCGGAAAGGGCGAGCCGCGCCTTCGCCAGCCCTTCCAGCCGCTCTTCAATGGTCCGTTCCGCCCCCTTCAGCGCATCGAGCGCCTGCGTGCGCGCGATGAGGTCCGGATCCTGGTCGACGCGCTGCGTGGCGTCGCGGGTCTTCAGCCAATTGGCGAAAGTCTCGCGCGCAGCCTCCGAGGCCGAACGCGCGGCATCGAGAGCGAGCTGTTCCTGCTCCGTCCGGCGCCGGATGTCGTCCTGCTCCCGCCGGATCCGCTTGAGGGACTCGGCCGCCGCGCCATCGGCCGGTCCGTCGAGGAACTGTTCGAGGGTATAGCGGTGCTCGACCTGGGGCAGGTCACCGACGACGAGGGCGCCGAGGCCGATCAGGAACCAGCCGAAGAGAAAGGCGATGAGCCAAAGCCCGAGCGTCAACCAGCGTTCGGACAATCTTCGGCTGGACCGCATATCGTGCCCCCTGTCGATGGCCCCGCCCCCGCCTCGGATTCACGAGGTCGAGGCCGTCTCGCGCCCCCCCCGAAGGGACCGATATCGCGAGCTGGGCCATAAAGCCGACGGGTGTAGCCGCCTTCGCTCCGCGCGAACAGGTCAGTGCCGGCCATCCGCGATTGGGGAACAAGGCGAGGCGTGAAACTAGAAATTGCGAGGATGGGCAAAGCCATTACCTCTCCAGTCGGCGTGTGAAGGCAGCTTCAATGACCCTAAGCTGTTCTTCGTGTTACGATCCGTTTTCTCGGCTGGGTTTTTATGAAGGCTTCAGCTCGATCAGTTTCCGGCCAATATTGTACAGCCTCTTGTCGTCCTCCTGGGCGCATCGTGCTAGATTTGCAAGCTTATGGCTGTCGCGCTGGCCCATTTTAAACGCTTCGATCACGTGCCCTATTTCTTTTGCATCGCCCTTGCTGAAGGCCTCCCTCAACTCAGTGCGACCTTTTACATCCTGTCCTTGATTCAGGCTCCAGTCCAAGTCGTCTTTAACTGATTTCCAGTTTGCAGACATTATTTCCTCCCTTTGCCCCGTGCAGGACGAGAAAGAGGATACGCTTCTTTTTATCATCGTCGAGCAAATCCGCATGGGCGGCCTTGCTCGCGGGATCGCGGTCAACCTGCCTCCTGCTAGGGAGGCCGAATGACGTATCGCCGGTTATCGCTAGTCCTCCATACTGCATTCACATGCTCGTCCGCGCATGGAGGGCAAACGGATGGGCTACGACAACCCGCGACACGGCGAGTGGTCGTAGCCCATCCGTGACGACAGCCACGCGGTGGTATGGCCGACGCCACGGATCTGGTTGCGGGAAAGCCTTCTCAGGAGAATGAGCCGAAACTCTCAAAAACCGACGGAGACACAGCTCTGACATATGGAGCCGGAGGTGCCGACGTAGGCTGGATCGTCCCGCTATTAGTGGTTGGCTCTCTACGCCCAATCTCGGTCAAGGAGTTAGAGCCGCGCACCACTGGTTCCAAGGTTGCAGGCGTAGCAAGACGATCACGTTCAATGTGATTGTACATTTGTCAGGCACATCTGGACGCGTTGAATTGGGAGAAGTGAGCTTAGAATGCGCTGCGAGCGGGCGTGTTCCGGCTGGTATGCCTGGGTCTGGTGTCGCACCGTCACATGGTCAAGCTTCAATCTACTGCCCGCTAAGAGATGGTCCGCCCGAAGTCCCACCGGTGCCGGGCGGGCTGCTGGTGAGCGTGCCGCCGATATTCACGTCCGGCGTGCTGCCAGGAACGGAAGCCGGGCTCGGATTGCCCGGAATAGCATCGGCAGGACGGCCCCTCGCACCGCTTGCCCGCGGCACCGGACCCGGCTCCATGGATGGCGTCATGACGCCAGTGTTCCCAGCCCCGCCGGTGGGAGCCAGCTGCTCGGCGAAAGCCGGCGCGGTCAACAGGACAGCCAGCGTAGTCGTGAGAGCGAGTTTCGTGAGGGTCATGTGTCCATCCGTGCGGCTGAAGTCGATCAGCAACGGCCGGCGGTTCGGAAGGTTCGGCGCCGCTTCGACGAGAGAGCCGTAGGCTGCCCTCGCCGCGGACACCGACAAATCAATGTCGAGCGCCGTGTGCTTCTCATCGCCGGCACCGACGCGGCCGGCATCGCCGGTGCGGAGCGCCGCTGCCGCGAAGCGGAGGGCGCCGCCGTCGGCGGCCTTGGCGGAACACGACGCTGTCCTCGCACGCCAGCGGCCCGGCGTGATGGGCATCCTTTTCAACGACGGCAAGGGATGCAGGGAACAGGTCGGCATCCGTCCCGCTATCCGGGCGAGCGACGTCGCGACGACGCTTCGACTGACCCTGGCCGGGGCGGGCACCTCCCGAGCCTCATCGCCGCCCGTGACGTCGAAGGGGGCCTGCTCGTCCGGGTTCGCGGACCGTGGGCCACCACGGGCGGGGCATCGAGGACAGTGAGTCTGGCGGGACGGAATTTGCCGGAACGCGTACGCCTGTTCCCCGAACATGTGCGCACCGAAATCTCGAAGCGGTTTTCCTTGGAATCCACGCAGCGATAGAAGATCCGGGCAGCGAGTTTCTCACGGAAGCCTCTCGTCGCCCTCGCGTGCGGACGAGCCCCCGACTCCTCTGCGGGGAATGAGACGCGCCCATACGTGGAAACCCGACGCTCGGTACCAGCTTCGAAGCTTCTTATTGGTCGGAAGAGGGACCGTCCGCTCCAGAGGGGAAGTATCGAGGAGAACCGTTCATCCAGAAGCGATGAGTTCGAGGCCTCATCGCTCATGTCACATCTGCCGACCCAGTCTCGTCCCTGTGGCATGACGCGCGTTTCTTGATCCTAACGAGCCAGATGCAAGCGCGTCCCACGAAAGGGATGACGATGACGACTGCAGTGACAACCAATACCAGACGAACCGATCCGGGATATGCTGGCGCTCCACCTGTGGGGGCTGAGGAGTTGGTGCCCTCGCGCTACGCGGTGCGGATCGGTGAGATCGACGTGCTGGTCGTCAGCGACGGAGTGCTGCCGCTCCCGACCAAGATGTTGGGACACAACGTCGAGGCGGCCGAGAGGGCGACTTGGCTGAACGACATGTTCCTGCCGCCGGACGCGTTCGACTGGTCGCTGAACGTGGTCGTTGTCCGCAGTGGCGGCCAGACCATTCTCATCGACGCCGGATTGGGGCTGGACCCGAACCTCAACCTGCCGCGGGCCGGGCAACTGGTCAGGCGATTGGAGGCCGCCGGTATTGATCTCGCGGCCGTGACCGACGTGGTGCTGACCCACATGCACATGGACCATGTCGGCGGGCTCCTCGTCGAGGGAGTGAAGGAGCGGCTGCGCCCGGACCTGCGGATCCATGTGGCGGCCGCCGAGGTCAAATTCTGGGAAGCGCCCGACTTTACTCATGTCGACATGCCACAGGGGTTCCCGGACGCGCTTCGGGCGGCCGCCAAGCGGTTCGCGCAGGAGTACCGCAGCCTGTTGCGGCTGTTCGATGAAGAGCACGAGGTCGCGCCGGGGGTGGTCGTCCATCGCACCGGTGGCCACACTCCCGGGCACAGCGTGGTCCGCCTGGCATCCGGCGGCGACCGGCTGACATTCGCCGGCGACGCCGTGTTCACGGTCGGGTTCGAGCACCCAGACTGGCACAATGGCTTCGAACACGATCCCGAGGAGGCGGCTCGCGTTCGCGTCAGGCTTCTGCGGGAGCTGGCGGCGACCGGTGAGCAGTTGATCGCCACGCACCTGCCGTTCCCTTCCGTCGGTCGGGTCGCGGTCGATGGCGACGCCTTTCGGTGGGTTCCCGTGTTCTGGGACTACTGAAGGCATGGGGTCAGTGCCGACCCGGTCGCCCGTTCGAACCATGGTTCGCGCACGCATGATCCATCCGCAATGGCCGCTCCTCGGGATCCGTCCCGAGGAGCGGTTTCCATGGGATCACGCCGTCCCGGCACGCCCGAACCGGGACGGATTTTCTCCGAGGCCGCGCCCGTCGCGAGCATCCCACATGGCGAGCCCTCGCCGGTCCCGAGTCGGACGCATCGATCGTCCGCGCCGATGTCACACCGCGAGGGGCATTCCTCGTCATGACGGCGACCGGTCCCGATGGGACTTGAGACAAGATGGAGCGTCACATGAAGATCGTCGTCATCGGCGGTACGGGGCTGATTGGCTCGCAGGTCGTCACCATTCTCAAAGCCGCCGGCCACCAGGTCCTTGCGGCGTCGCCGAATACCGGCGTCAACGCCGTCACGGGCGAAGGCCTCGCGGATGCGTTGCGGGGCGCCGGCGTGGTGGTCGACGTCGCCAACTCACCGTCCTTCGCCGACGACGCGGCAATGGACTTCTTCGTTCGTGCCGGACGGAACCTCGCGGAGGCCGAGAAGAATGCCGGCGTCACCCACCATGTCGCGCTCTCGGTCGTCGGGACCGAACTCTTGCTCGACAGCGGCTACTTCCGCGCCAAGCTCGCCCAGGAAGAACTGATCGCCTCGGCGGGCGTGCCGTGGACGCTTGTCCGTGCCACGCAGTTCTTCGAATTCGTCGCGGCGATTGCGGAGGCCGCCATCGTCGACGGCGTTGCGCGCGTCACCTCCGCGTCGATCCAGCCGATCGCATCGGCCGATGTGGCCGCGAAGGTCGCCGAAATTGCCCTGGCGCCGCCCCGGAACGGCATGATCGAGATCGCCGGCCCTGACCGGCTGCCGATGGCCGAATTGGTGAAGCATCACTTCGACGGCATCGGCGAGACACGCGACGTCATCACGGACGACACCGCACCGTATTTCGGGGTGGTCCTTGGAGGGCCTTGGCTGACGCCCACCGGGGACGCGTGGCTTTCGCAGCGGCGCTACGGCGACTGGCTGGCGGCGCAGCCGAAGCGCGTGGCCTGAGGCTCCCCGCCGGTGGATGCGGCCTATATCTCAGCGCTGTCCGCGCTTGCGGGGTCGGCCATCGGCGCGATGGCCTCCTTCGCGACCACATGGTTGACGCAGCACAGCCAGGAGCGCGCGACGCTCCTGGTGCAGGATCGCGCGCGACGGGAGGCACTCTACGGCGAGTTCATCCGCGAGGCCTCGACCCTGTTCGGCGACGCCTTCGAGCATGACCTCGACGACCCGGCCAAGCTGGTCAACCTCTATGCCATCGTGAACAAGATCCGGCTCTTCGGAGAGCCGGAGACACTCGAAGAGGCCGAGCGTGTCATGCAGCGCATCGGCGAGACCTATTTCGCTCCCAACAAGGATCTCGCCGCCTTCTCGGACATCCGCCATGCCAGGGACCTCGATCCGCTCTGCGCGTTCTCGATCGTCTGCCGCAGGGAACTGGCAATCGCCCGCCGTTGAGGCTCAGTGAGACACCGGCGCTCCCAGCATCCCTCCGAACCGCATGGCCATCCTCTGGAGCTTGTCCGGATTGCGGGTGAAGTAGATGCCGACGATCAGTCCGGCCTGAATATCCAGGGCGACGGTCTGGAGCATTCCGCCCGGCTCCAGGCTGACATAGCCCGGCAGGCCATCGATCCAGAGGTCCTGCAGCTTTTGGGCATGCTGGATCCACGATTTTCGCGCGGCGCCCTCGAACATGCGCGTGACCTTGTCGATGCCGACGATGGGCCGCGGGAATGCATGCACCTTTCCGCCGCCGTCCGAGTGCACGACGACGGCATCGGCGAGCATGCTGCGCAGGGCCGCGACGTCGCCTGTCGCCGATGCCTCGAAGAAGGCTTTCGCGATCCGCGCACCCTCCTCCCTCTCGACCGGAAAGCGCGGGCGGGCGGACTGCACGTGCTTCCTGGCCCTCGCGGTGAGTTGACGAACCGCCGGCGGCTCACGCCGGAGCGTGACCGCGACGTCCGCGAGCGGGACCGCGAAGACATCGTGCAGGAGAAACGCGGCCCGCTCCAGCGGCGAGAGCCGCTCCAGGGCCAACATCAGCGTGAGTGTCAGGTCGTCGCCCGGGTCTTCGTCCGGGGCCATGGCGACGGGCTCGGGCAACCAGGTCCCGAAATAGGTCTCGCGCCGTACCCGCGCGGATTTCATGACGTCCAGGCAGAGCCGCGTGACCGTGCGTGACAAGAAGGCACCGGCCGAGCCGACCTCGGCATGGTCGACGCGCCGCCAGCGGAGCCAGGCGTCCTGTACGACATCCTCGGCCTCGCCGATGGACCCGAGCATGCGGTAAGCGAGCCGGACGAGCCGCACCCGCTCCTGCTCGAAGACGAGGGTCGGATCGTCAATGGTCGGCATGGCGGAACGACCAGATGCTGAGGGCGACCGCAATAAGCGCAGGAAGTGTCACCGCGGGGAAGTCGCGAGGCAGAACCTCCGGTCCGCAAATGCCGACGGCCACCTCCCAGACATGGAACAGCGCATGGCCCGAGAGCCAGGTCGCACCCATGGTCCAGAGCAGGACACGCGAGCCGGGTCTCACGACACCGTACACAAATCCCGACCCGATCAGCACGAAGATCAGGCCGATATCTCGCAGGAAGTGCTGATTGAACGGGCCTGTCGAGGTCACGCCCGGCACCGCGAAATACCAAGCCTCGGGTGCGGCGAGCATGTAGAGGCCATTGCCGATCAATCCTGCGCCAAGAAGGCCAGCCAGCAGCCGAATAGCTTTGGTCATCGCACTCTCCCCACGTGATTGGTCAGTGTGGGTGACGACGCGCCAAGGCCGGATGTGACATGGGATGGGTCTTATCCCGGCACTTTCATCGGCGCCTTCGGTCTTGCACGGCGCACCTCACTGAATTCGAGTCGGCTGCGCTGATGTTCGAGTGTCGGGAAGTTTGAGCGTGCCGCGAAGAGATTCGGCCGCTGTAGCGCGGGCATGATCGCGTTGGTTTCGACCAGTGATTTCGATCGTTCCTGCGATGTCGGCAGGGGCAATGCGGCATCGAAGCAGTGTCAGGCATCCGGTTGCAAGGACGCCTCACCGCAGCCTGTTTCGACGCACGACGAACGGGCAATGGAGTTGGGCTGGACGGGGATCTGCCTCCGAGAAGTGGGCGCAGGAGGTAAGGCGATGCGTCACTGTATGACATCACTCGGGGGCACACGGAGTAATCGCCGCAAATCCATTTGCGCTCCGTACAATGAGCCTCCTCGGTGAGACGATCGAGGAGCGCATCGATGTCGTAGCTGCGTACGCTCCTTGTATGGCGGCGGATTGATTATTTCATTGTATCAATTCTAATATTGATCACATCACTGCTCTGTGTGAATTGCCTCTTGTGTGTGTATCGGAATTTTGCAATCCGATCCTTTACGCGCATCTGTTCCAGGATGCTTTAACTCGGCACTCGAAATGCTCCGCGTTTCCCGAACGCAGTCCGAACAGGAGTCCCGGCTAGGCATACTTTATCGCACCCATCGCGAGGCACTTTTGCGGTTTCTCGGTCGGAAGGTGGGTGTTCACGAAGCCTCCGATCTCGCGCACGAGACGTTTCTTCGGGTGGCCCACGTCGCCCTGGACGATCCCCCGCTGCAGAACGAACGCGCATTCCTGTTCAAGGTCGCGGCGAACTTGGCGATCGATCATCGGCGAGCCGAGGCACGTCGGGCACGCCTGCTCACCGCGGAGGACATTGCCGCCCATCTCTCGGTGCCGGATGACGCACCGGGACCGGACCGGGATGCGAAGGCACGTGCCGATCTCCGCCGTCTGACACAGGCGCTGTCCGAGTTGCCGCCTCGCCGGGCGACCGCGTTCCGTCTCAGCCGGATCGAGGGCATGAGCCATGCGGCCATAGCCACGCATCTCGGTGTTTCGCTCCGCACGGTCGAATCGGAGGTTCGGATGGCACTGGACCATTGCGCCGAGCGCCTACGGATCGGTCACCATGGACGCTGATTGCGGGGCGGCACGGGCGGAGGCGTCTTCCATCGTAACGGCCCGCAACCGAGGGCCTGTGTTGCAGAGTCATGCCAATAACCGGCGAAGGCTCCGAGCATCCGGTCGGATAGGCTGTCTAAGCCGTCGCTCCGGGAGAGTAGCCCTTGCACGCCACAGTCTGGGAATGCTCTTGCGGCGTGTCCACGAGGAGAAGGCACGAAGGCTATGATGGCCGGGGATCACGACCGGGAACTCGGATCCGGCGACGCGGCGGCCGTCGAACGGGAGGCTCGTGCCTGGATCGTGCGGTTGACGTCCGGGACGGCAACGCATGCCGATGCGGAGGCCCTTACCGCCTGGCGCACGCGGCCCGAGCACGATGCCGCTTTCATCGCGGCCTCAAAGCTGTGGCGCCAAGCCGGTATCGCGCTCCCGAAGCAGGTCGCACCTGCCCTTGTCCGCGAGGCACCGCGTGACATCTCCCGCCGCCGGATACTCCGGGGGGCGGGGCTGGGAATCGCCTCGGCCTCCATCGCCGCGAGTGGGGCTGCCTTCCTGGCGAACTGGCCCGAACTGAGCGCGGATTTCCGAACCGGCACCGGAGAGGTACGGACGATCGATCTGCCGGGAGGGGTCCGGATCGAACTCGATGCCGAAACCGCTCTCGATGCCGGGACGGCTGAACCCGACACTTTCGTCCTGCATGCGGGAGCCGTCGCCGTCACGGTCCCCGCCAATGCGCGTCCGATCTCCCTGACGGTCGGTCCGGCGCATGTGGCCGCGCGTCCCGGGATGGCGACGGAGTTCGTCGTTCGCTGCCGTCCGGCCCAGGGGCTTACCGGCTGGACCGGCGGGACGGACGCCGAACTCTCCTGCATCTCGGGCTCTGTCGAAGTGGTGGCGGAACCGGGCGCGCCGCCGACGGTGCTGGCCGCCGGCCAGGGGGTCGACACGAAGCGTGGGGCGCGGGACATTCATTCCATCGACACGGCGACGACAGCGGCGTGGCGGCGCGGCCTTCTCGTCTTCCGCGACACGCCGTTGTCTCAGGTCGTCAATGATCTCAACCGCTACCGCCCCGGTCGGATCGTGCTGGGCAGTTCGGCGGCCTCCGCCCGGCGGGTGACGGGCATCTTCCACCTGTCCCGTCCGGAGGAGGCACTCACGAACATCCGCACCGCCCTCGCTCTCTCCGAATTCAGGCTCGGCGACCGGCTCGTCATCCTGCGCTGACCCGTCACGGACTTTTCTTGCGGGGTGACGGGCTCCGCAGCGTCTCAGGAATCAGACGGGCGATCACGACCCGTCGCACAGCGGTGGCAAGCCGCCTTGAGACGATGGGGCTGATGACGGTGCGGCGTAGCAGACAAGACCGGGGACGGGACCAGTACCGGATGGCCATTGGATTGAGCGGTCTCGCGACATTGGTCGCCGCCATGCCGGCTCCGGCTTCGGCGGCGATCGAGCATGCCGGCCCGGCTGCAACGATGGGTCGATTACATCTCGTCCAGGCATCGGCACTCATGCCGGCCCAGGACGCGGCGATCGACTTCGCCCTTCCCGCCATGCCCCTCGACGAAGCGCTCGCGGCCTATGGCGCGGCCAGTGGCGTTCAGTTGATCTATGACAGCAGCGCCACCCAATATCTGCGCTCGGTCGCGGTCGTCGGACGCTACGACCGTGCCGAAGGACTGCGTCGGCTCCTGGCCGGCACGGGACTGACGCCCCAGTTCACCGCCGAGCGATCCGCCACCCTCCTGCGCGTGGTGGCACAGGCCGGTATCGTCGCCCCGGATCAGGCCGGGGCCGTTGCCCTCGACATGCTGGAGGTGTCGGGCGAGAACGCCATAGGTCCCGTCCACGGCTATGTCGCCCGCCGCAGCGCAACCGCGACCAAAACCGGAACGCCGATCCTGGAGACCCCTCAGGCCATCAACGTGGTTGGGCGGAAGGAGATCGAGGACCGTCAGGCCCAGAGCGTCAGTCAGGCCCTGCTCTACACGCCCGGCGTGATGAACCAGTACGGCACGGATGTGCGCTATGATTGGCTCTACGTCCGCGGCTTCGTGCCGGGCCGCTACCTCGATGGATTGCGGTTGCCCTTCGGAGCCCGGGGCTACTCGCAACCGCGTGTCGAATCCTATGGTCTCGAGCGTGTCGAGTTGCTGAAGGGGCCATCGTCGGGACTGTATGGTCAGAATTCCCCAGGGGGCCTGCTCAACCTCGTGAGCAAGCGCCCGACGGCGACACCTCTGCGTGAAATCCAACTCCAGACCGGCAGTTTCGGGCGTGCGCAAGCCGCCTTCGACCTGTCCGGGCCGATCGATCCTGAAGGCAGGATCCTCTATCGGCTGACCGGTCTGGCCCGCACCACGGGAACGCAGCTCGATTATCTCGAGGAAGACCGCGTCTTCATCGCGCCGAGCCTCACTCTGCGGCCGGATGCCGATACGTCCCTGACGATCCTGTCACAATATCTCAACATCGATTCGCCCGGCGGGGGAGCGCCTCAGGGCTTGCCCGCCCTGGGCACACTCTACGCGAACCCGAAGGGCCGCATCCCTACGAAACGCTTCATCGGAGAGCCGAATTACGACCGGTTCAAGCTGCAGCAAGGCTTCATCGGATACGCGTTCGAACATCGCTTCAACGACGTCTGGACCGTCCGGCAGAACCTGCGTTACTCGCATGTCGACGCCAATACCCAGCGTGTGCAGGCAATCGGCCTCGGCGCCGATAACAGCACGCTCTCCCGCTACGCCTGGGCCTTCCCGGAGCGGTCGGACCTGTTCAACATCGACAACCAGGCCGAAGCCCGCTTCTCCACCGGCCCCTTCGCGCATACGCTTCTCCTCGGCGCGGACTACCTGCGCGAGGATGCCCGGTACGATGAGTCCCAGCTCCGGATCGTGCCATCCGTCGACGTGTTCGCCCCGGTCTATGCAGGCACGGTCACGCGTCCCCCGCTCGGTACGCGGATCACCCAGGGACGAAACCAGACCGGACTCTACGCGCAGGACGAGATCCGCTTTGGCGGCTTCCGCCTGACCGTCAGCGGGCGTCAGGACTGGGCCGACGCGGTGACCCGCACGACGAATGCCGCGACCGGCGCACTCACGCGAGTGAAACAGGATGACGCTGCCTTCACGGGCCGCGTCGGGCTGAGCTATCTGCTGGATGGCGGATTGGCGCCTTACATCAGCTACGCCACCTCGTTCCAGCCGACGGCCGGTACGAACCGCGCCGGTCAGCCCTTCGCACCGACGGAGGGTGAGCAGATCGAAGGCGGCATCAAGTTTCAGCCGCCCGGTACGAACCTCCTCATGACGGGAACGGTATTCGATCTGACGCAGAAGAACGTTCTGACACCGGACCCGACGGATTTCCGGTTCAATGCACAGACCGGCGAGGCCCGCGTCCGCGGCGTGGAACTGGAGGTCAAGGCAAGCCTGACCGAGAGTCTCGACCTGATCGCCTCCTACGCCGCCATGAACAGCGAGATCACCAAGGCGAATGCGAACGCGGCCGGGGCAAGCATCATCGGGAACGAACTCCCCTTCGTGCCCCAGCACCAGGCATCGGCTTGGCTCGACTACACGTTCCGAACGGGCGATTGGGCCGGGCTCGGTCTCGGGGCAGGCGTGCGCTACATAGGCGCCTCGGTGGGGGACAACGCCAACCTCTATCATATCCCGGTCGTCACCCTGGTCGACGCGGCCGTTCGGTATGATTTCGGCTACCGCTATCCAGCGCTGAAAGGCGTGGATCTCGCCGTCAATGCGACGAACCTGTTCGATAAGACCTACGTATCGACCTGCATCGCCGCGACCGGCTGCTTCTACGGCAATCGTCAAACCGTGCTGGCGACGCTGCGCTACCGTTGGTGAATGGCTGAAGAGGACCCAGTCCCAAGCAAAACGGCATTGCCGCTTTGCTTGGGACTTATCAAATTTTGCCTGCTGGCTGAATTTGAACATTTTGACGAAAGCGCAAAGATTATCTGCTTTGCGCTATTCGTTTGGCAAATCGCGGCAATCTGCGTTGCTGCACGCGATCATATCGGCATCCACGCGGCCGAATATCCCTCGCCATTGTTCAATGATGCCTGAACGTTGCAGTCGTTGGCCTGTATAGGAAACGAAGCGGCGAGGAACCATTTCGCACACGATGCGATCGTCGGCGCAGGCCCCGTTTGCGTAGGCCGGCGGGACGTAGGCGACGCCAGCCTTCCCAGACATCGTAATGCGCTGCCACCAAGACAGCGCGACTTAGAAGTCGGTCCGCTCGGTAGTGAAGTACTGGCCATTTTCGACGATGCTAGGATGCGCCGCCCAACTTGAATATGGGAGCATCCTCCGTAATCGGCACCATTGCGCCACGGCCTGCCCCATCTGGTGGCCCAAGTACAAAGTTAGCGCATCAGCGGCCGTGTGACGATGGCGGGGCGAGCGAACGGCGCTGAGCTGCTTGGCTCTTCTGACCAGATGACGACCTCTGGCGCTGGCGGGTGGCAGCCGACCGACGAGTGTGGACGGATGCTGTTGTAGCGCCTCCGCCATAGCTCGATCACGACGCTGGCCTCCTTGAGTAATCGGCAGATGAATAAGCTGGCAGAACGAGCCCGGGCCGAATTGGGCTGCTGGATGGTTAGCCCAGTCGTCGCAATCATCCTGGACGTCCGCAAGCGGACGCGTCCCCCATAGGCGGCCCTACCGAGCCCTCGCGCCGCGGCTAGAGCTGCGCCCGACCACGTTGGGTCGGGACACATCTCTAAGCCTCTGTTTGCCGCGCTCTTTTTTGCCGAACCGGCATCCACTTCGGCGGAGAGCGCTCTAGACCGTAACGACGATCTTTCCGATCTGCTCGTTGCTTTCCATGAACCGATGCGCCTCGGCGATGCCATCGAGTTTGAAGGTTTTCGCGATGACTGGCTTGAGTGCCCCTGACGCGAGGCCCTCGACGATATACACTTTGGCCTTCCGAAGACGCTCCGGGTCCTGGGTGATCTCGAAGAGTTGGTAGCCGCGCACGGTGAGGTTCTTGCCGAGCAGCGACAGGACCGGGATCGTGATGGGCGTGGTGTCGAGCGCGCCGTACTGAAAGAAGATCCCGAGGGAGCTCAACGCCTCAAGGATCTTACCGACCTCCGGTCCGCCGACCGGGTCGAAGGCGACGCGAGCGCCCTTGCCGTCCGTGATCCGCCTCACCTCGGCGACGAGGTCCTGCTCCTCCGTGGCGATGACATGGGCGGCACCATGGGCCAGGAGTTCGTCGCGCTTGTTGCTGCGCCGGGTCAACGCAACGGGGGTGGCGCCAAGCGCCTTTGTGATCTGAATGGCGGCGAGCCCGACGCTGCTGGACGCAGCGCGGATCAGCACCGTCTCGCCGGCCTTCACGTCCGCGATGTCGATCAGCGCGCCGTAGGCGGTCGTGAACATCATCCAGGCGGCGGCCGCCTCCTCCCAGGACAGCGTCTCCGGGTGCTTCACTACACCGGTGGCCGGTGCGTTCACGAGTTCGCCGTGCAGGCCGTACTCCCCCAGCATGAAGCAGGGAATTACACTGACGGCATCGCCCAGCGCGAGGCCATCGACGTCCGGTCCGAGAGCTTCGACAGTGCCGGCGGCCTCGTACCCGAGGATGGCCGGGAAGGTCGGCTCGGTGACGTACTGGCCGGTCCGGAACATCACCTCGGCGCGGTTCAGACCCATCGCCTTGACCCGGATCTGGACCTCGCCGGCCTTCGGCGCCGGTACCGCCACGTCCTCGACCTTGAGGACCTCGGGGCCCCCGATTTCATGGAAGCGTACGATGCGCGTCATGGGTTGTTTCCTGTCGTGGGCGCCATTCCCGCGGATCGCGGATGGGCTGGTGTCTCGAACCTAAGGACGGGCGACTGCTACGATAACCTGCTAGTTTCTGCGCGCGGTGATGAATGGAAGTGAACAATGCGCGCGAGCGAGCTCGGTGAGATGTCGACCTTCCTGGCCGTTGCCAAGCATCGCAGCTTCCGGAAAGCCGCAACTGAGCGTGGCGTCGCTTCCTCCGCTGTCAGCCATGCAATCCGCAGCCTTGAGGAACGCATCGGCGTTCGGTTGCTACAGCGCACGACCCGATCCGTTGCTTTGACCGACGCAGGCGAACGCTTTCTCGCCGAACTCGCACCCGCCTTCGACCAGATCGCGAGGGCTCAGGAGAGCCTGAACACCTTCCGGGAGACGCCGTTCGGCATGGTCAGGATCAACCTGCCAACCTCGATTGCCCCCTTCCTGCTGCGCGACGTCCTGGTTCCGCTGACCGAGGGAAATCCGGGTCTGCACCTGGACGTCGTGTCCACAGACCGCTTGGTCGACATCGTCGAGGAAGGTTTTGACGCCGGCATCCGGTTCGGCGAAGTGCTATCCCGCGACATGGTTGCCATCCGGATTGGCCCGGTGCAGCGTCTCGTCGTGGTGGGTTCGCCGGATTACCTGAGCAAGAACTCTCGTCCAGAGCATCCACGGGACCTCGCACGGCATACCGGCATCCGATACCGCTTCCCCAGTGGCAAGATGTTCAACTGGCGGTTCGAGCGCGACGGCGAGGCCATCGAGGTCGAGGTCGATGGTCCTATCACCCTCGACGACCAGCAACTGATGATCGAGGTGGCCGCCAAGGGAGGCGGCCTCGCCTACGTCTGGGAGGATCGCGCCAGACCGCACCTCGACGCCGGGACACTGGTCCTGTGCCTGGAGGAATGGTGCCCCGTGAAGGGAGACCTGTTCCTCTACTATCCGAGCCGACGGCATGTCTCCGGAGGTCTTAGGGTCTTGATCGACCGCATGCGGATCTGATCGAACGATAGCCGACTGACGGCAAACCACCCGACCTTACCGTTGAGCGAACCGGCGGTTGGTGATTGAAAACAACAACACCCCGCCCAAGCTGGTGACGTTGACCACCTGAGTTACCGTAGTCTTTACCTTACGGCCAAGCGCATCAGCCCTGCGCCTTGAAGACGAGGCTTTTCTCATATCGGCGATCTGTCCTGCTGACGCCGGAGACAGTCGTGCGATGCACCGGAGAGGTGACGCGAAGCTCTTTCTTTCTCGTGCTTCTTTCAAGTCCCGAGCATGTCCGCCTCTGCCCTGCCCACGGCCGCTGCCTGTTGCTGCGCGACGGCCCTGTCGGATCTGCGCTTGAGACGGAGGCCGATGGCAATGACGAGGGTAGCGCCGAGCACACCTATCGCGTGCGGGACCAAGCCCTGCAGGGTTGGGGGCATGAGCGCAACCATGTGCTCTTGAACGAGCCGATCCGTCGCGATCATCTCGCCGGCCACCCAACCCAACAGCCCGCCGCCGAACCAAATCAGGATCGGGAACCGGTCGATCAGCCGGGTGATCAGGCTGGCGCCGACCACAAGCAGCGGTACCGAGAGGGCCAGGCCGATAATGAAGAGTTCGTCGTGTCCCTTGGCGGCGCCCGCCACCGCGACGACGTTGTCGAAGCTCATCACGGCGTCGGCCACCACGATGGTCCAGATCGCCTTGGGCAGGCTGGAATGCTCCTTGATGGCGCTCTCATCCTCCTCCTCGCCGCGCACGAGCTTGACCGCGATATGCAGCAGGATGAGGCCACCGGCCACCTTCAGCAGGGGCACCGCCAGCAACTGCGAGATGATGACGGCGAAGACGATCCGCAGCAGAGCCGCCGCGAAAGCGCCCGCAAACACGCCGATCCGCCGCTGCCGCTCGGGCAGGCCGCGGCAGGCCATGGCAATGACCACCGCATTGTCGCCCGACAGGATGATGTCGATCCAGACGATCTGCAGGAGCGACAACAGGAAGGAGGAGGTGAGGTAGGATTCCACGTCGAAAACGCCTCTGCTGCTCCGGCTCGGCGAAGCGATCGAGCACTCGGCAGGTGCCCATTGTCCCGCCTGCACATGCGCAGACGGGCACCTCGGATTGTCGGCAGAGCCGGCAATCCCCCCAAGGAGATACCGGCTCTGATCGCGGGTTCAGGGATTGGCTTCGACGGCGGAGCGGAGCACGGGGGTCCACCGCGCCACCTCGCGTTCGACGAGCGCCTGCAGAGCGTCCGGGCCGGCCTCGGCATCCTTCGGCACCGTGCCGCCGAGATCGAGGATGCGCTTCGTCGTGCCCGGGTCCTTGAGCGCCGTCTCGAGAGCCGCCACGAGTTTGGCCCGGACATCCGCCGGCAGGCCTTTCGGCGCGAACACGGCGTTCCAGGCGCTGACCTCGTAGCCGGGCAGGCCGGCCTCCTTCGTTGTCGGCACGTCGGGCAGGCTCGGGGAGCGCTCGGGCGTCGCGATGGCATAGGCCTTGATCGTGCCGCCGGCGATCTGCGGGGCGACGTTGACGATCTGATCCGTCATGAAGTCGACCTGGTTCGCCATCAGGTCGTTCAGCGCAGGTCCCGTGCCGCGATAGACGACGAGCGTGGGTTTGGCGCCGGTGAGCGAGTCGAAGAGCACGCCCGTCGAATGCGAGACCGAGCCGACGCCCGCATGGGCCTGGTTTATCGAGGGGCCGCCCGCCTTGATCGCCTCGATGAAGCTTTTGAGATCCTGCGCCGGGAAGCCCTTCTTGGCGACGATGACGATCGGCGTGCCGGCGGCGAGGCCGATGGGATCGAAGCTCTTGGCCGGATCGTATTTCAGGCCTTTGAACAGGGCCGGTGCCGCGCCATGCGTGCCCATGTGGCCCATCATGATGGTGTAGCCGTCGGGCGAGGCCTGTGATGCACGGGTGATGCCGGTGGTGCCGCCGGCTCCGGTGACGTTCTCGACAACGACCTGCTGGCCCAGCGCGCGGGACATAGGTTCGGCGACGATCCGCGCCACCACGTCGGTCGGTCCACCGGCCGCGAAAGGCACCACCATGGTGATCGGACGCTGGGGATAGGTATCGGCTGCAGCGCTGACGGCGGCGAGCGCCGACAGGAGGCCGATGGCGAGAGCCCTTCTCATATTCCTCATCCTTTTCGTTTCTGGTTATCGTGTCGGCCGTCGAAGGACGCCGAGGCGTCCGCTCCGTCAGGCCTCCGTGAACACCTCGTCCCGGCTTCGCCGCAGCGAGGGCAGCAGCGCCGCCGCCAGGATGGTGAAGGCGACGAGGAACAGCACCGCGCTGACCGGGCGCTCGAGGAACACCAGGGCGTCGCCGCGCGACAGGGTGAGGGCACGGCGCAGGTATTCCTCCATCAGCTTGCCCAGGACGAAGCCGAGTAGCAGCGGCGCGGGCTCGAAGCCGAACTTGATCAGCCCGTATCCGAACACTCCGAAGGCCGCGATCAGCATCACGTCGGTGGGCAGGGAATTGATCGAGTAGATGCCGATCGAGCAAAACATCAGGATCGCGGGGAACATCAACCGGTAGGGCACCTTCAACAGGCGCACCCAGATGCCGACGAGGGGCAGGTTGATGACGAGGAGCATGAGGTTGCCGATCCACATCGACGCGATCATGCCCCAGAACAGGTTGGGGTTCTTGGTCATCACGCCGGGGCCCGGAACGATGCCGTGGATCGTCATCGCGCCGACCATCAGCGCCATCACGGCATTCGGCGGAATGCCGAGGGTAAGGAGCGGGATGAAAGCCGTCTGCGCCCCGGCATTGTTGGCGCTCTCCGGACCAGCCACCCCTTCGATGGCGCCGCGCCCGAAACGGCTCGGATCGCGAGCGAGCCGCTTCTCGATCGTGTAGGAGGCGAAGGGGCCGAGGACGGCGCCATTGCCGGGCAGAATGCCCAGGATCGACCCGATCGCCGTCCCGCGCAGAGCCGAGGGTGCGGCCTGCCGAAGATCCGCGAGACTGGGCAGCAGGCGGCCGATCCGCGCCCGGGCGATCTCACGGGTCTCGGTCTGGTCGAGGTTGCGCAGGATCTCGGCGACCCCGAACAGGCCCATCGCCAGGACCGAGAAATCGACGCCGTCGGTAAGGAAGACGAGGCCGAAGGTCATGCGCTCCTGGCCGGTCTCGAGGTCGGTGCCCACGGCGGCGAGCAGGATTCCGACCAGGATCATGGCCACGGCCTTGAGCACGGAGCCGTGCGCGAGGACGACGGCGAAGGCGAGCCCCATCACCATCAGGGCGAAGTACTCCGCAGGCCCGAAGATTAGCGCGAGGCGCGTCAGCGGTGCGCCGAGCGCCGCGATCAGCAGCGTGGCGACGGTGCCGGCAAAGAACGAGCCGATGGCGGCGATGCCGAGGGCTACTCCGGCCCGCCCCTGACGGGCCATCTGGTGCCCGTCGAGGGTGGTGACGACCGACGTCGCCTCACCGGGGATGTTGACCAGGATCGCGGTGGTGGAGCCGCCGTATTGCGCCCCGTAATAGATCCCCGCGAGCATGATCAGGGCGCCGACGGGATCGAGCCCAAAGGTGATCGGCAGGAGCATCGCGATGGTGGCGATCGGGCCGACGCCGGGCAGCACGCCGATCAGGGTGCCGACGAGACAGCCCAAGAAGCACAGCGTCACGTTCTGCAGGCTCAGCGCGACGGCAAAGCCAAGGCCGAGATTGGCGAGGAGATCCGTCACGTGCCGCGCTCCCGATCAGGTCGACATCGTGTGCGGCGCGACGTCGATCCGACCTCGATGGGTGGAGCGGCGCTGCATGGCGAGCAGGCCGAGTCCCGCCAGGGCGAGGGCGCCGGCCCCGAGCCTCAGCATCACGCGCGACGGGATCGTGCCGCTCGCCGCCTCGATGAGGACGGTGGGAAAGATGGGGATGGGCAGGTTGAGCAGGTCCCCGAACAGCAGCATGCAACCGGCGGTGAGAAGCAGGGCCAGGATCAGAAGTTCGCGAAATCGCGCTTCGGGTGTGGCGTAGCCCCCGATGATCACCGCGAGCGGTCCCGCGATGATCAGGCCGAGGCCGGGACCGGCGACGGGGCCGAGGGAAAAGGGACGGATCGTGACCGCGAAGGCGAGGATCGCCAGCACGACGGTGACCGGGCCGCGCAAGCCGAAGGTCTCGAGGCCCGCGCCTTCACGGACGAGCCCCGTCAAGGCCAGCACGCCGCCGCAGATGGCGACACCGATCGCGACCCAGTGCGGCAGCATGCCCGGCCCCATGGACCCGAGGGTGCCCCGTGGCAGATCGCTTGCGGCCCAGATGCCAAACATCCCGAGCAGAACCAGCGCGATGCCGGCCACGAAGCTCTGCGGCGCAGGCACGATGGACCTTGTCCGCCGCACGCCGTCGGATGCGTCACTCATCGTTTCTCCCCTACGCGCGCCGCCTTCGTTCTTCGGGCGGTCGTCGCAGCGATAGTCAGATCACATGTGTTCCGACGAAGCGTATCCTCGAGGACGGCCTCTGCGCGGTCTGGGCAGCTAACGCTTTCGCTCACACAGAAAAGATAGACCTGAAATCATAGGATCGCCCCTATTGATCGTTGTCAAGAGGCTATGCCCTGAACCGAAACCTCTAAAAGTGGCCATGCGTTAACAATCAACTTGTTTTGCAATCCGATCTCGCGGAGTGAAGCTACGCGGCAGGGCGCGCTTTAATCCATGCTCACCGAAAGATTTTGAGTGAGCGGGCTTCGTTCAACTGTGACCGCTTCCCGACCCGATGGTTCGGCGAAGTCCGCAAAGCAGTCGGATTGTGAAACACCATCGTCGGGTCGATCGGAAACTGCGGCTACAGGTTTCCTTCCGCAGCCGATCCATCCGGACACTCACTCCAGCCTTCGGGCCATCGTTTTTCCATGAACGGTCCTTCTCATGCGAGCCGAGCCATGCGCCGTCTAGCGTGGCTCATCCCCGCATAGGATCGGCATTGCCTGGTTCGCACCGATCACGGTCGTTAGCGGACCGACATATTCGTCTGTCCCGAGGACCCGCCTCCGAAAACGTTCTCCTGGTTCCCACGGTCGGGGGTACGACCCCTCATCAGGGGATGGACGGGATCGCCGGAGCCAGGCTCAGGCCGAGACTGGCGTGCGGAGCGGGGAGTACGTGGCGCGGTAGCTGCGCGGGCCGATCACGGGAAGCAGGAGGTTTCTGGCCCAGCCCGGCATCCGCGCGGTGCGGGACAGGCGATCGGTCATGGCCTGGACATGGGCCACGCGAGGCCGGCGCAGCGCTTCGTAGTGTGCACCCACCGTGCCCCAGTCCGTTCTCTCCGCCAGCAGAGCGCTCAGCACGAGCGCGTCTTCCAGGGCGAGGGCGGCGCCCTGGGCCCAGACCGGCGCGGTCGCGTGCGCGGCATCTCCGACCAGCACCACCCGGTCCCGGTTCCAGCTCGGGATCCGAACCTCTTCGAGGGGGGAGTGATAGAGCCCGCCCGGCTCGGCCAGAACCACATCGAGGGTGTCGCGGACGAGACGCGGGAACGACGCGAAGGCAGCACGCGAGGCGGCCAAGTCCCGCCCCTGTCCGGCAGCCTTGACGACGGAGACCCAGCCATAGACCTCGCCCCGGCCGACGGGGATGAGCAGGAACAATCCGCCCGATCCCGCCCAGAGTGTCCAGGCGTCGAGGCCTGGATTCGGTGCCATGAAGCGCCAGCTCGCCGGGGCCAGCATCGCCGCGTCGGGCGCACGATCGCCGAACACGCTGCATCGGACCCGCGAATGCACCCCGTCCGCGCCGACGAGCAGCCCTCCGGTTTCGACACGTCCGTCCCCGCATTCGGCGGTGACACCGTGCGGCCCCTGCCTGACGGCGGCGACCTCGCATCCGCTTCGGATGTCGTCCGGCTCGAGGTCGAGCGTCAGAAGGCGCAGCAGGTCGGCGCGACGGAGACAATGAGGCCGTGCCGCCTCGCCCCAGAACGCCGTCTCGTCGACGGCGAAGAGGAGGCGCCCGCTCTCGGTACGGTATTCGCGCCGCTGAATGGGTGCGCCGACCCTGCGCAGGGCGTCGCCCAGGCCGAGTTGGCCGAGAGCCTGGACCGCATTGCCCGGCAGGTTGATGGCGAGGCCCGCATCCGCCGGCTCTCCACGCCGCTCCAGGGTGAGCGAAGGCAGCCCGCGCCGCCGCAGCGCCCGCCGCATGGCGAGGCCCGCGATGCCGCCGCCGGCGATGAGAACTCGATCCTCTTCGTTTCTGGCCATACGACTTCGCAATCCTCTTCGCTTCTGCTCAATGCCAACGGTAAGGCTCGGCCAACGGGAAGGCTTGCGATCCTGCTTCTCGCGCAAGTGCATCAAGAACGGATGATGCGAAGCGCTCTTGGAAAAGACCAGATCAAGTCAAGATCAGGACCAGTGGCGGCGTTCGGGTCGCGACGCGTTCATCAAGGGCATCGCGACAAACTCCGCATGACGGGCATAGGCGAGCCCGGCAAGCGCAATCAGCAGCACGAGCGGAGGTAGCATCGTCGCGGCAGGATCACCCGCATACCAGTGGCTGCCGACGGCGCCGGCCATCAGGATGGCGAGCAATGTCGCTCCGGCTGCGGTGAAGCCGCGAACCCAGAGTAATACCGCGCCGAGCAGTTGCAGAGCCCCGATCACGTACATGAACCAGAGCGGGTAGCCGAAGCGCTCGAAGCCCGCGACCTCGAAGGGCAGTGCGGCAAACTTCATGCCGGCCGCAGCTGTGAAGATGAGCGTCAGTATCGCGCGCGCAATGAAGCCGCTGAATGTCTTTCGATCCCATGTCTGTGCCATTGCGGTTCCCCTGTCCAAGTAGAGCTGTCCCCGCCGATACGGTGCCGGACCATGACTCGATTTGTTTTCAACGCGATAGCATTGTCTTTCACGAGGCTCGCGAGATCTCCGCAACGGCCGAGGCCAGCGTGCCGAAACGCGCCCCGTCGTCCCCGCAAGGCGTGATGCGGCGAAGAGAGTGTCCGGGCCGCCGCCGTGCGTACGGCGGCGGCCGTTCTACGGTTCGAAACCTGAAGAGCTTGGCGCCCGATCAGCCGCAGACGCGCTCGTAACCGTCGAACAGGGGCGTGTAGACGGTGCGGCAATCGCCGAAATCGGAGCTGAGAAAGTCGCCGCTTGCGGGAGCGACCCAGGGGAGCCCGCCGAAGCGCTGGCGGAGCCCGCGGTGGTAGAAACGTCGATCATGCCCGAACCGCCCGTACCCGAACCGCCCGTGCCCGAACCCGCGGTGACCGAAGCCTCCATGATGGCCAAAGCCGCCGTGAAAGCCGCCGTGTCTGAACCCGCGGGCATCCGCACTGAGACTACCGGCAGCCAAAGTCGCGAGCGCGAGACCGGCTGCAATCATCATCTTCGTCGAATTTGTCTTCATCGTGCTTCTCCCTGTTGGGGTGGAAGCACTCTGCCCTCGATGATGATTGATCTCTGTGATCTGGGTCACGAATACCTGAGCGTTCGCCTCGACTCGAAGAATATCATGGCGGAGGTGGATCGTGCCGCAGCCAAACCTCTATCGGCTGAGCGCGTCCACGGATGGCCGTAATCTGTTGCTCGTCGAAAATGTCATCCGGTGTATCGATGCCGGCGGCTTTCAGCAGATCGGCGCTCGCGGCGAGGCGTGACGTTCTCTCGGAGGCCACTGCGAGCAGGCGGCTCGCGACGTTGACCGTATCGCCTGTCGCCGTGATGTGCTGATTGGTGTCGCTTCCGAGGCGCGAGAGAATGACCGGCCCGTAATGAGCGCCGATGCGCACATCGAGCGCGCGTCCTGCGCCTGCCAGTTCAAGGTCGCGTGCGATCCAATCCCGGGTGCGTCGGATGAGGTCTTCGGTTGCCCGCACGGCGTTTTCCGCTCGCGCCGGATCGGGGTCCAATGCGCCGAACACGACCATCGCGCCGTCGCCCATGAAGTTGACGACGAGACCTCCGTGTGACGAGGCCGTCTCGTCCACGAGATCGTGGAACGTCTTGAGGATGTTGCGGGTGCGCACCGGGCCAAGGCGCTCGCTCTGGCGAGTGAATCCGGTGAGATCGATGAAGAGCACCGGGATCTCGCGCGCGAGGGGCTCAGCGAGATAAGTCGGGTCCCAGGCGAGACGATCCGCGAGGGCTGCGGGTTGAAGCTGGCGCAGGGCCTGCTCCGATTGCGCCAGCCGCACGCCTCGGTGGCGATCCAGTATCTGCCGCGCCACCGCACACAGAAGCATTGGCAGTCCGGCCGCTGCGACCGGCAGGGCGGCGCTCAACCAGATGCCATGGCTGAAGGCGACGGTGCCCACGGCAAACCACGCAGCCAGCAAGATCAGCCCGAGGATGGTCGCCGGGCCAGGCGGCGCCAGCGCAATCAGAAGCACGGCGGCGCCCGCGAGAGTCACGGCCGCCAGGGCGTCGAGCCGCCGCACGCGGGCATCGCGCACCAAGCTGTCCCCCGTGGTCAGGTGGGCGATGCCGGTCGCCAATAGTTCGACGCCGGGCATCACCGGATCGAACGCCGTGGCAAAGGTGTCGCTGCCTCCGAGTGCCGTCGCGCCGATCACGACGATGCGGTCGCTCAGAGATGCCACCGCTGCCGTACCATCCAGGAGCGCGGCGGCGCTGAGGGTCCGGATCGTGCGCCGCGGCCCATAGGGACGAAGAGGAAGATGATAGCCGAGATCGAGCGGGATGACGGCAGAGCCGATCCGGACCTGTCCCTCGCCCAGGACCGGATCGGTCCGCGCTGCCAGGGCCGCCGCGCGCAGGACGAAAGCCGTGGCCACGCCCTCATCCGTCATCGCAACCAGGGGAAGGTGCCGCGGCACGCCCGCAGCGTCCTCGGACACATTGACGATCCCCGACAGCGCGGTCGCGCCGATCCCCGGTATCGGCCGGTGCACGGCGGTGGCGACCGGGATACCGTCCTCGTTCGTCACGTCGTTGAAAACGGCCGCCGCCGCCAACACGGCAGGCACTTTGGCAAGGGCAGCGGCGAGGGCACGATCCGCCTCCGGCTGGCGCCCGTCTTCCAGGAACAGAACATCCACGGCGAGCGCGCGCGGGCGGGCGGTGGCGATCGTCTCGATCAGCCGCGCCATCGTCGCGCGCGAGATGGGGAAGCCTCCGTCCCGGCGGACGATCTCGTCGTCGATGGCGACGATCGCGATCTCTTCGGGGGGCGCGCGCCGACCGGCCAGCCGCATGCGCAAGTCCGTCATGGCCGCCTCGAGGTGGTCGAGAGGCGTCGCCCGCCCGGCGATGTGCAGATGGGCGAGCCAGCCGCTCCAGCCAAAAGCGGCCACCAACGCAAGGAGGACGAAGTGCCGGGTCACCCGACGGTGGTTCGAGATCGGCTCACGCCCCTGCATCAGGCCCGCTGCTTTCACTGCCCGAAGCGTTCCAGCAAACCTCTGACGCGTTCCTGCGGCCACCGCCGCACGTCCAGGGGCCCCTGGTCCCCGTCGACATCGACGCCCTCACCCGGGGCCAGCGTGACGGAAACGCCCGGCGCGTTACGACGTGCGACGACGACATGGCCGCGAGCCACGAACACCGCCGTTTTGGCGTCGGTCACATCGACGGCGTAGACCGTGCCGCGCACGGAGGCAATCGCGTGGGGCGTGAGGATCTGGAAGCCGCCCTTCCGGGGACGCGAACGGGGCGGCAGGGTCACCAGAACGGCGCGGCCGCCGATCTCGGCGCCTTCCAGTTGCCCGTCGCCGTTCCGATCGATCGGCCGCAGCGTGGCCGACCGCTCGGTTTCCAGTGAAAGACCATCCGTGCAATGCAGGACCCGCAGGGGCGGATCGAAGCGTGTCGTTTCCATGCAGCGCGTTTGGGCAAGGGCGATACCGGGGACGATGCTGGCCGCGAGTGCCGCCGCGACTCGTGCCGGGTTTTTCATGATTTGGATCCCTTCTGCCGCCTCAGATCCGGGACGGCCCACCGAGGGCCGCCAGACGCTGTGCGAACTTCACATTCACGCGTGAACGCCCAAGATCGATGATGCCGGACCGACGCCAATCCTGAAGAACGCGGTTCACGCTTTCCCGCGCCGCGCCAACATAAGCCGCAAGCTCTTGCTGCGTCACCTGAATCTCGGCACCGTAATCCTCGGACAACATGATCAGTCGGCGTGCCAATCGAGCGTCGAGAGGAAGCAGCGTGGCTTCCTCCATCCGCTCGCTCATCCAGCGCAGTCTTTGGCACAGGAATTCGATGATCCGGACCGCCAGGGTTGCGTCATGCGTGAGAAGGCCGAGGAAGTCCCGCCGCTCGATGACGAAGAGATCCGTCGCCTCGAGTGCGACAGCCTCTGCGGTGCGGGCATGGCCGTCCAGAAGGGCAATCTCGCCGAAGACATCACCGGCCCCGAGGAGATTCAGCGTCACGGACCGCCCCTCCTCGCTGCAAGCGGCGATGCGGATCTGCCCGCGACGGATCGCGTAGAGAGCATCGCCCGGATCGCCCTTCTGGAAAAGTACCTCGTTTCGCGCGACGCTCACCGTCCTGCACAGGCCGGCGATGCTTTGGATGGCTTCCTGGCCCAGTTCGGCGAAGAAAGGATTGGCCGCCAGGATGCGGGTGAGCCTGTGTGGCGTGCTCACGGCCGCGTCCCCTGAAGTCGCGAGGCCGGGCGCACGTTCGGGACCAGACTTCGCAGACAAGCGATACGTCGACGGTCGAACCTCGGACCGGATCTGCGAGGACGGCGCTCCACGCGCAGCGTCGCCCCCAGGGTCTTCTTCGCACCGGAACGGGTACTCCCGCCGAAGGCACTGCTCTGTTTCACCGTCATCGTCCGATCCGTCCTGCAGCCTCGTGTCGGCGCGGCGCCTCGCCCTATGGCTCTTCATGGACCGGATCGTCCGTGATGAAGGTCACAGAGCGGCGCAGCCAAGTCGTCGCGCGAGGTTAGGCTCGCATGACGGCCCAATGCACAACGGCGTCTCAGTATCTCTCACAGAACTGCCTTTGCGCCGTCGTGCTCCGAGCGAGGGCCGACCGTGGCCGGGAGTTTCGTGAGCACTCTTGGAGCTGGGAGATCTGGCAAGACCGGTCCTTCGGCAAGACTTGCGCGTCTTCTTCGGCCGGGGCGTCGCGCCTTCCTCACACGGTCGGTATCGTGCCCCCATCGATGACGTATTCGGTCCCGCTGATCGAGGACGCATGGGGTGATACGAGGAACAGGATCAGACTCGCGACTTCCTGGGGCTTTGCGGGGCGTCCGAGTGGAATGCCGCCAATGCTGTTCATGATGATCTGCTTGCCCCCTTCAAAATCCGTCCCCGCTTCGGCCGCGAGGCGTTCCGCCAGCTGGATCGATGCTTCGGTCTCGACCCATCCCGGAAATACGCGAACGACCCTGACGCCCTTGGGCGTGACCTCCCTGGACAAGGCCTTGCTGTAGGTGGAGAGCGCGCCTTTCGCAGCGGCGTAGGCGGTGGTGGATTCCGGCAGGGGGAGCTGGCGCTGGATCGACGTGACATGCACGACGATTCCGTGCCCACGCTCGACCATGGCAGGGACAAGGGCTCGGTCGAGGCGGACCGCCGCCATCAGGTTCTGTTGTATCTCCCTGTCCCAGGTCTCGTCGTCGAGCGCCGAAAAGCCGCCGCCCGGGGCGCTCGAGCCGCCGAGTACGTTGACGATGATGTCGACACCCCCGAACGCCGCAATCGCTGCCCGGGCCAAGTCGGAGCAGCCAGCGGATGACAGCAGGTCCGCCGCGACGAATTCCACACCGTCCGGTAGGTTGGCTGGTCTTGCGCGAGCGCTCGTCATTCAGCGTCTCCGGTTCTCCGATCTCGAGCGCGCGATCCCGGCGATTTCACAAAAGATGCTGGTTCAGCGGTTACGAGGGTTGGAAGCAGACGGAATCGTGACACGCCTCGTCCACCATCAGGTTCCGCCGAAAGTCGAGTATAGCTTCACGGAGTGGGGGCAATCGTTGTGCCCGATGCTGGACGCGCTTCTGAAATGGGCCGCTGCGCCAGACACGCAGGAATAAGATCGCGCCGCGGAATCGTCATGCTCAGCAACGGCGGAATTGCTTCGATCACCCGGCCGGATTGAGCCGCAGACGGCCTAACGGGTCGCTCGACGAAGACGCGGGACGCTGCACCAAAGGGGAGATTTGAAGAAAGGCGGGCAACCTAACCTATGCCCCGCCTTGCGCCCTCAAGCCCGAGATCGAGCGTGAGGTTTCACCGCATGCTGCGCAGCAGGAGCGCGGCCTCGGGCCGAGTCATGCCGTCCCTCCCTTCGAAGCGCTTCTCGCAATTGCCGCTCGGTCGCCCGCAGGCGGACCTCGGAGGAGGCCAGAGCGGCAAGCGCCGACAGAGCCTGCGCCTCACGCTCATCGAGCACGCGCTGCTTGTAGTCGATCACGCACAGCGCGCCGACGGGGAAACCTTCGTTGTCGAGGACGGGAACGCCCGCGTAGAAGCGGAACCCAGGATCGCCCGCAACGGCCGGATTATTGTTGAACCGAGGGTCCTTTGCGAGATCCTCCACTGAGAAGACCCCTTTTTGCAGAATCGTATAGTTGCAGAACGCCCAACTCCGCGGCGTCTCCGGAAGGTCGAGCCCAAGGCGTGACTTGAACCATTGCTGCGTCGGCGTGAGCAGGGTCAGCAGCGAGATCGGTGCTTTCAGTGTCTGGCTGGCAAGCCATGTCAGGCGATCGAAGGTCTCCTCGGGCGCCGTGCCCAGGAGCCCGGATCGTTCCAACGCCACAAGCCTCTGGCCCTCGTTGAGGGCGACTGGGAAGGGCAAGGCCCCGGGCGGCAGTGCCGTCTGCCCCGTATCAGCCAACGACCGGCGGACGGCCGCTACCGCCTGTTCGGGGGTATCGATGGCGATCACCCGATCGAGCCCATCTGTCTTCCTCGCCTGCACGGAGGCACCCACGGCCAGAATGTGGCTGTGACCTAAGGAGGGGTTGGCCACGAGACTGTGCAGGAGGCCGGACCGCTCGACATCCCCATCAGCAAGATCGACCACGATGGCATGGGGACGGGCCGAGCCGAGCGCGAACAGCGCGGCATGAAGATCTTCGAAGATCTCAGCCTCGCATTCGGGGACGGCGGCGAACACTTCCTCGTAGGATCGAATCCGATCTCCCGATGTGATGACGATCACAGTGGCGGAGGCCGAGGGCGTGCCACATCCACCACCCTCGATGAGCGCTTCGATATCCGTCCGATACACACGGCGATGCCCACCCGGCGTCTTCCAAGACGGAACCGAGCCCCCCTCGATGAGCAGCTGAGCTGTGCGGACTGAAACGCCGAGCAGCTTGGCCGTCTGGGCCGTGGTGAGGATGTCCTTCTCCATCGCCTTCACTGTGTCCACCTGCCGATCCCGCCGACGCGAACGGCGCCGTCGGCAGCAAAAAACGAGCCCTAGCAGGGAAGCCGTCCCCGCGCAAAATTGGCATATTTGCTAAATCTGATAGATTTGATATAGCGACGCTTCCCTGTAGCGGTTCAGCTAAGAGCCTCAGACGGGTGCACCGTCTCCCGAAGCCGGACCCCAGCAACTTCAGCATTTCGCAGCGGAAGCCACCAAAGACCGGGGGAGACTGTCTTTGTCCCTAGTGACCACAGTTTTACGGAAGAAGGAGGCATGAAATGGTGAGCCACCCCTTTGATGAAGACCGGGATTTGTCTCGTCGTGCGCGGGAGAACCAAGGGCGCCTGATCGCCGAGTTGAAGCCGCACTACGATTTCATCGTGTGCGGCGCTGGCGCGTCGGGCTCCGTCGTCGCACGGCGGCTCGCGGAGAACTCCGAAGCGCAGGTGCTGTTGATCGAAGCCGGCGGCAGCGATGACGCGGAGGCTGTGCTCGACCCCGCTCAATGGCCCGCCAATGTGGGCAGCGAGCGGGATTGGGGTTTCCAGGCGCAACCGAACCCGCATCTGAACGGTCGTGCCCTGTCGATGTCGATGGGCAAAGGTCTCGGGGGTGGCTCCAGCATCAACGTCATGGTGTGGGCGCGCGGGCATCGCAGCGACTGGGATTTTTTCGCCGAAGAGGCAGGCGATCCTGGCTGGGGTTACGACAACGTCCTCGAGATCTACCGTCGGATCGAGAATTGGCAGGGGACGCCCGATCCCACCTATCGCGGCCAATCGGGTCCGGTCTGGGTCCAGCCCGCCTCTGATCCCAGTCCCATTGCATACGCGATGCTCGATGCCGCCCGCGAGATCGGTATCCCGACCTTCGAGCACCCGAACGGCCTGATGATGGAGGGGCCGGGCGGCGCCTCTATCTCGGACATGCTGGTCCGCGACGGCCGGCGCCAGTCGCTTTACCGGGCCTATATCCGCCCCTGGCTCGACCGCCCCAACCTGACGGTCTTGACCGACACGACCGTTCGGCGAGTGCTGATCGAGAATCGGCGCGCCGTTGGTGTCGAGGTGGTTCGCGCCGGGCAGGTCCTCACGATCCACGCCCGGTCCGAGGTCGTGCTGTCACTGGGCGCGATCCAGACGCCCAAGGTCCTGATGCATTCGGGCATCGGAGATCAGGCGGAACTGACCCGTATGGGAATACCGGTGCTGCAGCATCTGCCGGGCGTCGGGCAAAACCTTCAAGACCACGTGTCCTTCGGATGCATCTGGAATTACGAGGAGCCGATCGCCCCGCGTAACAACGGCAGCGAGGCCACCCTGTACTGGAAGAGTCGTCCGGAACTCGATGCGCCGGACGTGTTGTTCTGCCAAGTCGAATTTCCCGTCCCCAGCGAGCGGACCTCGGCGCGCGGTGTGCCGGCACATGGCTGGACGATGTTCGCCGGTCTCGCGCATCCGGCGAGCCGCGGCCGGCTGCGTCTGACGAGCGCCGACCCCTCGGTGCCGATGGCGATCGAGGCCAACATGATGTCCGAGCCCGCGGATATGGCAACGGCCCTCAGATGCGTCGATCTCTGCCGCCAATTGGGAAATGCTCACGCGTTCCGGCCCTTTGTCCGCAACGAGGCCATGCCCGGCGACCTCAAGGGTGACGCGCGCGAAGAGTTCGTCCGTGATGCCGCGGTGACCTACTGGCACCAGAGCTGCACGGCCAAGATGGGCCGTGACGCGATGTCGGTCGTCGATGCGTCGCTGAAGGTTTACGGGATCGAATCCCTGCGTATCGCAGATGCCTCGGTCATGCCGCGTGTGACCACGGGGAATACTCAAGCGCCCTGCGCCATCATTGGGGAGCGGGCTGCACAGATGATCCACCAGGCTCACGGCCTATCATCGTAGCGCAGCCATGCGCCGCGCCGACGGACGGCGTTCGCGGTGAGGATATCGGCAGGATGGCGGTTCCTGGATGCTCGGTCATCGACACGATTGCCCCAGGTCTTGGCGCCATCCTGCGTGATGCCGTGAGCCGAGAACGGATGATTTCATGCATCGTCGAGCAGATGCATAGCATCATATCGGCATCATCAGAATTTTTGTCAGTGCTCCAGGCTCAAGCGCGCTTGTCGTCTACGAAATTTCGAATGATCGCCGGCCGGTCATCTCCGCGCGCATGAATCGATCTTGATCCAGGCACATCGGATCGGTCGCAATCATGCGAGATCCTTCTCATTCACAGGTCACGACCAGATGTCGTGATCGTCGCACTGGTGGTCTCCGATGAACGTCCATGCTGTCGAACGCAAGTTGCGGCAAATGGGAGATGAGGCAAGGGGGCTCGCCGTGATCGGTGCGGTCTTACGCGTGCGGCAAGGAGCGGCACAGGTTCATCCGGAGGTAGAGCGTCGTCTGCTCGATGCGGTCGCCGCCTTGCTGCCGGGAGGCCTGGATGAGCTCGATCAGGAGCGGATGTCCGCTCTATTGGCATCCGCCACCCACGCGCTGGAGGAAGCACGGGATCTGTTCGAGCATCCGGACAGGCCTCCGCTCTGGCAGGTGAGCGATCCCGCGATGCTGCAGGCGCAAGGCCAAGCCTCGCGCGGCGTCGTAGGGCGCTTGGCAGCCTTGGCGGCGGAGCGTCCAGCGCTCGCGGCCGCGCTTGGCGGGCATTTCCTGGACGTCGGCACCGGTGTCGCCGGCATCGCCCTGGAGGCGGCTGCGCAATGGCCTTCGCTGCATGTCGTTGGTTTGGACATCTGGAAGCCCGCCCTCGATTTGGCCCGCGAGAACGTGGCGGCGAGCCCTTTTGGCAGCCGCATCGAACTTCGCCTGCAGGATGTGACCCGTTTCGATGAAGTAGCGGGCTACTCGCTGACATGGCTCCCGGCGCCCTTCCTTTCGCAGGACGCGGCCCGGACAGCGCTCGATCGACTGACGGCTGCTCTCCGACCGAAGGGATATCTGGTCGTGGGGCTCTATGGCCCGCCGGCGGAGCCCATCGGAGCCGCACTGGCGGCCCTGCGGCTGGCCCGGAGTGGCGGGCATCTGTGGGATTGTCACGACATGGAGGTTGAACTGCGCTCCCGCGGGTTCACTGCTGTCGAGACCTGTCGCGGACAGCCGGTGTCGCTCGTCATGGGACAGGGCGCATAAAGCGCTCATCCCTCAGCCTGACCCGGTACGCCCGTGCCGCCATCGCCGACTGGTCCGGCATCGGCGACGCGTGCGGCGACCCCGCCCCGGGCACCCCGGAGAACATCGACGCCCTGATGGCCCGTCGGGAAGCTTACGAACGGAATTACCAACTCGTGTTCACCCCGGCCGTCGACGCGAACACCGACCAGGCCGTCGACGCCGCGGCCTGAGATCCACCGCATATCGTCCTGAGCGGGCGCCGATCTCGACCACATCGGGTCGGCTGCGGCGCACGCACGGACATCGACGACGCAGCGCTACTCGCGCGGCGCGGACGGAAAATCACGGGTGGTAGCGAATCTTCGGGTCGCGCATCGGGCCGTGAAGAACGGGGCCTGAACAGGCCTTGGGGAACGCGATGGCGAACATGGGGAACGCGAGATCAGCGGAAGGGGGCCAGAAAATCTGACGCTTCAACGAGTTAGTTGGAGCGGGCGATCGGGATCGAACCGACGACATTCAGCTTGGGAAGCTGACGTTCTACCACTGAACTACGCCCGCATGCCGGTTGCGGGAGGGCCTCGACAGCTTCCCCTCGCCCAGCGGAGCGGACCATATCAGAGCGGCCCGCTTTGTCCACGGCCTAGCCAGGGCGCGGCGCGACGGTTTGCGTTTCCAAGGAGCGGGCTTTCCGATAGCGTACCGGCCGGTCCGGCATGTCGATCCGGCACGCCGAGCGGGCCTCTCGCGACCGGGTCGGCCCGCCCTCTCCCCCAGCCTGCGGATTGTCAAAAAGCACCAATGGATATCTCTTCCGCGCAGGGCGGCACGCACGCCACGATGAATGACGCCTCCGGCGAGACGCCGCGCCGGGGCCCTCGCCTCGTTCTCGCCTCCGCCTCCCCGCGCCGGCTGGCGCTGCTGCAGCAAGCGGGCATCGAGCCCGACGCCCTGCTTCCCGCCGATGTCGACGAGACCCCCCACAAATCGGAAGCGCCGCGCGAGCTCGCACGACGCCTCGCCAGGGCCAAACTCGACGTGGCGGGGGACGCCGCCCGCCGCCGCGACGACATGCGCGACAGCTACATCGTCGCGGCCGATACGGTGGTGGCCGTGGGACGGCGCGTCCTGCCGAAGGCGGAACTGGCCGACGAGGCCACCGATTGCCTGCGCCTGCTCTCCGGGCGCCAGCATCGTGTCTACACGGCGGTCTGCGTGCTCTCGCCCAAGGGAAGCCGCCGCGAGCGTGTGGTGGAGACGCGGGTGCGGTTCAAGCGTCTCTCCGGCCGCGACATCGAGCGCTACATCGCCTCGGACGAGTGGCGGGGTAAGGCGGGCGGCTACGCCATCCAGGGTCTCGCCGGTACCTTCGTGGTCAAGCTCGTCGGCTCGCACAGCGCCGTCGTCGGCCTGCCACTCTACGAGACGATCAGCCTTCTCGAAGGCGAGGGCTTTCCCGTGCGGCAAGGCTGGGGGGCGATGGCATGAGCCGGGCCGTTCCCATCAAGCCGAAGCCGGAGCCGTGCCCGATCTGCCGCAAGCCCGCACAGCCGGAATTCCAGCCCTTCTGCTCGGCCCGCTGCGCCGATATCGACCTCGGCCGCTGGCTCACCGACCGCTACGCGATCCCCACCGAGGAGGACGAAACCGAGGACGAGGACCCGCCGCGTTCGTCCTGAGCCGATTCCATCGCACGAAGCGCGCAAAGGAGGCTGGACAGGGCCCCGCCACCTCACTATACCCCCGCTCCAGTCGACGGCGCCAAGCGCTTCGGCGGGGGCCCAGGTAGCTCAGTTGGTAGAGCATGCGACTGAAAATCGCAGTGTCGGCGGTTCGACTCCGTCCCTGGGCACCATCTATTTTTTTAAGCCCGTAGTTTCGCTGGATTATCCCGATCGGCTTCCGCACCAGGGTAGCAGGTGAGGGATAAATGAGCGCCGAGCGGGCTAGCCGGACTTTTTCGGCGGTGCGTGTGTAGACCGCGCTTTCCCGGCTTCCGGGCGTCCACCCATAGAGAGCATTGCGCTGGGCCACCGTAGCTCCAGCTTTGGCAGCACGGCGCGCCGGAGTTCCGTAGACCGCGCGTTGACCCCGCTCGCCGGCATCACGAAAGATCTTGTTGAATCAGTTCCCGTACGATTCTTTCGTGAAGGCCCGGCCCTGCTCGCTGATGATGCAGGTGAGATCTCCGGTCGGCGTCGCTGCGATCGACTCGGCCAGCATCCGGAGGATTGGCCGCGGGACGACGTCTCCCGTCTTCGATGGCTCCCTGCTCCGGACGTGTTGGCGACCGATCTTCACCGCATCGCTGCGCCTGAAGCCCGTATGGAGCGACAGGTCGAAGGCGAGGCGCTGGCGGGTGCCGACCGGCCACTTCGCTTCGAACCGGGCTAGTTCGTCGTCTGTCCAGCCAAAGAAGCCCACCTCATCATTCGCGCCCGTCAGCAGCTTGGCGTTGAGGGTCGGGGCGACCGGGACAAGGCCCCGAACCGTGGCCCAACCGAAGAGGCCACGCATGGCCTTCAGGAATGTGTTGGCGGCGTGCGGCTTGTCGCGGCGCTTATCCCGGCCAGCGAGAATCCCCCCATCGATCTATGGTTGTCAGAGGCTTCGAACCGGTGGTTTCCTGCATCGCGCGGTACACCG
The DNA here is from genome assembly GCF_979256025.1 of Methylobacterium sp. AC832. Classification (NCBI taxonomy): domain Bacteria; kingdom Pseudomonadati; phylum Pseudomonadota; class Alphaproteobacteria; order Hyphomicrobiales; family Methylobacteriaceae; genus Methylobacterium; species Methylobacterium sp. AC832. The sequence goes on along the minus strand of NZ_CEEDMV010000001.1, from coordinate 205,801 downwards.
TATGCCGCCGCCTGCGAGTGGAGGCGCTGAGGTCTGACCATTCGGCGCTCTCGAGGCATTTCTCGATGAGCCATGAGAGTACCCCTGTGGCTGGCCCTTTGTACCTCGGCGGGCGCTCCCTCGGGCGCGAGGCCGTAGGGTGGCTGCTGCCATTCGCTTCCTGCGCAAAACAGAGCTCGGCCATTTCGGGGAGAACGTCCGCTTCCTTCGTTCGTCGTTGGAAAGCGGACGGGTCACCATTTCACGACGAAATGGTGGGTTCAGGCACGAGCGCCCTTCGTCCGACTCCTTCCGTCAGCTCCAGGCGTGGAACGGCGGGTTCACGCCGTTGAGGGCGTGGTTGCCGATGATCGCGTATTTCCAGCGCACCGGGTCGTGGAGGGTGTGGGTGCGGGCGTTGCGCCAGTGCCGGTCGAGGTTGCTCTCGGCCAGGGTCGAGCGGGTGCCGGCGAGCTCGAATAGCTTGCTGCTCGCCTGCACGGCGATCTCGGTGGTGAGCACCTTCGATTCGGCGACGGCGAGCTGGGCCGCAGCCACCGTCTCCGCGCTCGGGTTGGCCACTGCTTCGTCGAGGGCGAGGCCGGCTTTGTCGAGGATGGCTTCGGCCGCATGGAGCCGGATCGTCAGCTCGCCGATCGCCTGGATCGTGTAGGGATCGTCGGAGGCGCGGTCCTGGCCGCTATCGACCCAGGGGCGGGTCTTGGTGCGGACAAAGGCGATGGTGTCGTCGATGGCCTCGCGGGCGATGCCGGCATCCACCGCCGCCTGGATGATCTGGAAGATCGCCCCGTCGGAGCGCGGCTGCTCGTAGCCCTTCCAGGCCGGGACGAGATGGGTCTTGGGCACACGGACGTCGTCGATGAGGACGGTGCCGCTCGCCGTGGTCCGCTGGCCGAAGGCCGACCAGTCGTCGATGACGGTGAGGCCGGGGGCGCCCCTGTCGGCGATGGCGTACCAGGCGCGCCCCTCGCCATCGAGGGCGACGATGGGGACGAGATGGGCGAGCAATGCCCCCGTCGAATAGAACTTCTTGCCGCGCACGATGACGTGTTCGCCGTCGTCGACGAAATGGGTCTTGAAGTCGGTGGCGCGCGGGGTGCCGATCTCCGAAAAGGCATTGCCGAAGCGGGTGCCCTTCAGGACCTCGCCGAACAGCAGCGCCTGCTGCTCCGGGTCGGATACCGTACGGATCGCCGCCACGATGCCGAGGTGGTTCTGCGAGATCTGGCCGATCGAGGGGTCGGCGGCCGAGATGATGGCGACGACCTGCGCCAGGGTCTTATAGGACACCTCCGGCCCGCCGAAGGCCTTGGGCACGTTGATCGACCACAGCCCGCTCTGCGAGAACGCGTCGAGCTCGGCATAGGGCCGCCGGTTGGTCTGGTCGCGTTCGGACGCGCCCTCGCGGAACTCCTTGGCGAGGGCATGGGCGACGCGGATCGCCTCGGCATCGTCGCGGATGACATGGGCGGGGGATGCCGGACGGGGAACCGGCGGCGCGCCCCGGGCGGTTTCGAGCGACTGGGCGCTGACAGCGATGTTCATGGATGGCTCCAGGGTACCGGGCAGGCGATGGGCTGGTTTGAACGGGCGTTTGAAGACCTCAGCCGGATCCCCCTCTCCCCGCCAGCGGGGAGAGGGCCGAGCCCCCCTCGTCGGGGGCGAGGCAAGCGGAGGCGAGGCCGAAGCGAGGGTGAGGGGGCGATTCCGAAAGAGGCTCCTCCGGACGAGCCCCCTCACCGGCGGATGCCGCCTCGCCGCGCCGACGACGAGGTCGTCGCGGCCCTCTCCCCGCCTGCGGGGAGAGGGGATGCGCGGCTGTCGTCAGCTGGCGCTGGAAAGGCCGCTCAGGCGGCCTCAGCCCGACGCTCGCGCGCGGCTTCGAGCGCCCTCACCTTCGGGATGATGTGCGCGCCGAAATAGGCGACCTCCTCCTGGAAGTGCAGGAAGGCGAGGAGCGCGAGGTCGACGCCGGCATCCTTCAAGGCCACGATACGCTCGGCAATCTGGTCGGGCGTGCCGATCAAGTTGGTCTTGAAGCCGTCATTGTACTGGACGAGATCCTCGAAGCTCGATTTCGCCCAGTTGCCCTCCCCTTCCGGAGAGGCCTTGCCGGCGTTCTTCACCTCGTGGCCGAAGGCCTTCACCGCATCGGGATCGGCGTTGTCGATGATCTCCTGGAGGACGGCGCGGGCCTCTTCCTCGGTGTCGCGGGCGATGACGAAGGCGTTGACGCCGACCTTCACCGAATGGCCGTTGGCCGAGGCCTTGGCTTGGATGTCGTCCACCTGCGCCCGGATCCCCTCCGGCGTGTTGCCGTTGGTGAAGTACCAATCGGAGACGCGGGCCGCCATGTCGCGCGCCGCGCGGGAGGAGCCACCCTGGAAGATCTCGGGCTGCGGGTCGGCCGGCTTCGGCTTCAGGGTGTAGTTGGTGTAGCGGTAGAAATCGCCGCGGAAGGTGAAGTCGTCCTGCGTCCAGATCCCGCGCAAGGAGCGGATGAACTCCTCCGAGCGGCGATAACGCTCGTCATGGTCGAGCCAGGGCTCGCCGATGGCGCGGAACTCGCCAGAGAACCAGCCCGACACGACGTTGATGGCGATGCGCCCGTTCGTGAGCTGGCTGATCGTCGCGATCTGCTTGGCGGCGATGGTCGGGTTCCAGGGGCCGGGCAGGAGCGCGGCGATGACCTTGAGCTTCGTGGTCACGGCCAGCAGGGCGTGGCTGAACGCCACCGATTCATGCTGGTACTCGGCGCCGTAACCGGCGGTGAAGCGAATCTGCGTCAGGGCGTAGTCGAACCCCGCCTCCTCGGCGATCTGTGCGAGGCGGCGATTGTAATCCGCCTCCCAGCTCGTGCGTTGTTCGATCTTGCTGATGACAAGGCCACCGGACACGTTCGGCACCCAATAGGCAAAACGGATCGGCTCCGGAGGGCGATGGCTCGGGCGGGTCATAGTTCTATCCGCGAATGTGAGAAACCAGGCATTCATCTAAAGCGAAAGCCTCAGTTGAATACATTATTGCAGCAAGCACATCATCATTCACTGCTTGTGCTTCATCTTTGATAGATGAAATCTCTTACAAACCGGGGCTATAGTCAAAGGAATGGAAATACATTTTCTTGCCGCAGACAAGGACAATCTTTCGATACGCAGCCGTTCAGCGAGAACATTCTATTTCCTCCCCGTCGGCCCCGCCTCGGTGAGACGGTCACCCGGGGTGCATCGGACGCGTCGCGGAGCCGACCTTCGCCACAGGGTGCCGACCGCCGGCCCCTCCGTGAACGACGGGGTATCGGGGGTTTTCCCTCGCCGAATGTTTCATCGCCGCCTGGGCCTCCCGCGCTGCGGTCAACGGCCCTAGCTATCGATGCGCGAGCGATGGTAATCCCGCGTTCAGTGGTGACGGACAGAGACTCGGCCCCGGCCCGGACAGGGCGTGGCAGGGCATCTCGGATGACAGGTGGGAACCAGGCGATGACCGGCTTCGACGCTTCGACCTCTCCTTTCGCCGGACCGTCATTGCCGCGTCCGTCATCGCAGCTGGTCACCGTCTTCGGCGGTTCGGGCTTCCTCGGACGCCATGTGGTGCGGGCGCTGGCCAAGCGCGGCTACCGTATCCGGGTCGCGGTCCGGCGGCCGGACCTCGCCCTGTTCCTGCAGCCTCTCGGCAAGGTCGGGCAGATCGTCGCCGTGCAGGCGAACCTGCGCTACCCGGATTCCATCGCCAGGGCGGTGGAGGGAGCCGACGCGGTGGTGAACCTCGTCGGCATCCTCCAGGAGACCGGCAGGCAGGGATTCCTCACGCTTCAGGCCGAAGGGGCGGGCGAGATCGCCCGTGCCGCCGCCGCAATCGGCGCGCCCCTGGTCCACGTCTCGGCCATCGGGGCGGACCCGCATTCCGACTCTCTCTACGCGCGCTCGAAGGCGCTGGGCGAGGCGAAGGTGCTGGCGGCCCAGCCCCGGGCTGTGGTCCTGCGTCCCTCCCTGGTCTTCGGCCCCGGAGACAGCTTCTTCAACCGTTTCGCGTCGCTCGCCCGCGTGCTCCCGGTCCTGCCCCTCGCCGGAGCCGAGACGCGCTTCCAGCCGGTCTTCGTCGGCGATGTGGCCGAGGCCGTGGCCCGCGCGGTGGACGGGCAGGCCGAGGCCGGCCGCGTCTACGAGCTCGGCGGCCCGGAGGTCGAGACCCTCGACGGCCTCGTCCGCTACATGCTGAAGACCACCCGCCGCCGCCGCCTCGTCGTCGACCTGCCCAAGCCCATCGCCATGCTGCAGGCCCGCGTGATCGAGACCGTGGACACGCTGAGCCTCGGCCTGCTGCCGGACAGCCTCAAGCTCACCCGCGACCAGGTCACGCTGCTCCAGACCGACAACGTGGTCTCGGAAGCCGCCAAGGCGGAAGGCCGCACGCTGGACGGGCTCGGCATCCTGCCCACCGCGATGGCCGCCATCGTGCCCGGCTACCTCTGGACCTTCCGCAAGGCGGGCCAGTTCTCGAAGGAGGCCTTCACCGCCTCAGAGGAGGAGGCCGCAGAGCCGTCCTCCCCGCCGGTCGCCCGGCCGAGCGGTCCCCCGATCGGCCCCGATGCGGCGGCCCCGAGCCGGATGGGCGTACGCTGGGGCACGCGGGGATAGTACGCCGTCTGGAGTGGCGGCGCAGAACGGATGAAATCCGAAACCGGACGAATGTTTGAAACAGACAGGTTGTGTGTAGCCGCGAAGTTTCGTCTTAGCCCGGAGAAAAGCGTCACCTGCATTGGCGTGCAGGGCTGCGCGGCTACGACGGCACCCAGAAGCTGGCCGGGCACAAACGCGTGGCATTGATCGATGCCGAAGGGCATGTCCTGGCTTCGGCGAACGTGCAGGATCGCGTTGCGCTGGCTGCCCTTGATGACGGCAAAAAGAGATGGTCCAGCCTGCACTCAGCCAAATTCGACGGTGCCTCACGGTCGAGCGCCGCCAGGATTGGTGCCTGATCCAGGGCACGCGCCACCCCGCCATCGAGAAGCCGCCGGGTCAGAGCGGCCCTCATTCTGAGCTTGTCGAAGGATGCCGTGCTGGAACAGCGCCGCGACGTTGCATGAATTTTCGGTGTGTTTAGCTATTGAGGCGGCCCGCACCGTTAACGTGCCGAACGCCCTGGATGTCGCAACCAGACGGCTCGCTTGCGTCGCCGTCCTCCCGGCCAAAAATGCCCTCGACAATCCCGCATGAGAAGGCAGGCCAATACAGGCTTTAGGGAGCTCGTTGCCGTCGCCGAGGAGGTCTCCTTACTGTCATGCAGTTGTGATCCAAGGGCCTGGATCATTCCCATTCATCAGGAAGGCAATGTTATGGACGGCACGCGCGCCGGGACTCGTCCTTTCGATATCGAGGCTATTCGTCGAGAGATGGCCGACGACTTCGATGAAGAATTGGAGATGGAACTAGAAGACGAGCGCCTTGAGCGACTGGTTAGCGAAATCGATGCAAGCCCGCGTCCGCCCAGCATGGACCGGCGAGTCTATTTCCGTGAGCTGTTTCGGCTCCAACACGAGCTGGTTCGTCTGCAGGATTGGGTCCAGGCCCAGAAGCTCCGCGTGGTCGTGATCTTCGAAGGGCGGGATTCGGCTGGTAAGGGCGGGGCCATCAAGCGCATCACCCAGCGTCTCAATCCGCGCGTCTGTCGCGTTGCCGCGCTTCCGGCTCCCAGCGAGCGCGAGCGCACGCAATGGTATTTCCAGCGCTACGTCGCGCATCTGCCGGCGGGCGGCGAGATCGTGCTGTTCGACCGCTCCTGGTACAATCGCGCCGGCGTCGAGCGCGTGATGGGGTTCTGCACCCCGGACCAGTACGAAGAGTTCTTCCAGTCCGCGCCGGAATTCGAGCGCATGCTGGTGCGGTCCGGCATCATCGTGCTGAAATACTGGTTCTCGATCACCGATCAGGAGCAGGAACTGCGCTTCAACATGCGCATCCACGATCCCCTGAAGCAGTGGAAGCTCTCACCGATGGACGTCGAATCCCGTCGCCGTTGGGAGGATTATACCAAGGCGAAGGAAGTGATGCTCGCCCGCACGCACATTCCCGAGGCGCCGTGGTGGGTGGTCGAGGCCGTGGACAAGAAGAAGGCCCGCCTCAACTGCATCAGCCATCTCCTCACCCAGATCCCCTATGGCGACGTGGAGCACCCGCCGGTGCATCTGCCCGAGCGCATGCGCCACGAGGATTACGCCCGCCAGCCGGTTCCGCAGGATATGTTCGTCCCGGCGCTGTTCTGATCGGAGCCGAGGGCATCGAAGGCCGCCTGTCCGGTCTCCCTGCGGTTGCCCAAAGCGGCACGGATGGGCAAGACCTGTGTCGAAGAGGCCGATGAACGGCCGGTCCGGCATGGGAACCCCGCATGAGCGCCACCGACGAGATCCTGTTCGAAACCGACGATGCCGGCATCGCCCGCATCGTCCTCAACCGCCCACAGGCACGAAACGCCCTGACCTTCGCGATGTATCAGGGCCTCATCGACCTGTGCGGACGGATCGAGGCGGACGAACGGATCAAGGTTCTCGTCATTACCGGCGCCGGTGAGAAAGCCTTCGCCGCCGGCACCGATATCGCCCAGTTCCGGGACTTCTCCAGCCCGGACGACGCCCTTGGATACGAGCGCTTCATGGACAAGGTCCTCGGCACGCTCGAGCGTCTGCGCGTGCCGGTCATCGCCGCTGTCGCCGGCGCTTGTACCGGCGGCGGTGCCGCCATCGCGGCTTCCTGCGACCTGCGCATCGCCACACGCGATGCCCGGTTCGGCTTTCCCATTGCGCGGACGCTCGGCAATTGCCTGTCCATGTCGAACCTTCAGCGCCTGTCCGGCCTCATCGGTCCCGCACGGGTGAAGGACATGATCTTCACCGCTCGGTTGTTCGGCGCGGAGGAGGCGCTTTCGGCCGGTCTCGTCGGCGAAGTCGTGGAAGATGCCGCCGCTCTCGCCGCCAGGGCGACGGAACTCGCGACGCAGCTTGCCGGCCATGCACCGCTGACCCTACGCGCCACGAAGGAAGGTCTGCGCCGCCTCGCCGCCGAGGAGGAGGCATCGGAACGGCCCGACGACGATCTCATCCTCATGTGCTACACGAGCGCCGATTTCCGCGAGGGCATGGAGGCGTTCCTGGCCAAGCGCCCGCCGAACTGGACCGGCAAGTAAGGCGCTCCTCACAGAGCACTGCTCTGAAGCGGATGTGGGAAGCGCGACACACCGAGATAGGGAATTCCTGCGGCCACATCGCTCCCTCGTATCGGTTACAGCTCTGTCACGCTCTGCATGATAGAGCGCGAGCGGGGGTCGGTCGCCCTGGGACACGCTTTTCCGAGGAATGATGCTCCGCTCGTTTCCTCTTGCGGCCGTCGCAGCCCTGATGTCCGGCCTTGCCGTGTCCGGCGCCCACGCCCAGACCGCTGCCGAGATTGCGGCCCGGCAGGCGCGTCTGGCGCTGGAAGGGCTCGATATCGGCTCACCGCGCGGCGCCGGCGGCGATCCGCAGACGTCGGTGGCGCAGTCGGTGACCTCGGCCAAGCCTTCGGCCAACCTCAACACCTCGATACAGGACCAGCTCGGCCCGTATGGCGACCCCTATGGCCTGCGTTCCTTTCTGAAGACCAAAGGCATCGAGTACAGCCTCACCTATATCGGCGAGAGCTTCGGCAACGCGACGGGCGGTGTACGGCGCGGTGCGATCGTCGAAGGGCGCCTGGATATCCAGTTCGATGCCGACCTCGAGAAGCTGGCAGGTTGGCAAGGGGCGACCTTCCACACCAATCTCTACCTCATCCACGGCACCGGCCTGTCGCGCTACTACGTCAACAATTTCATCACCGTGAGCGCCATCGAGGCACTGCCCTCTTCGCGGCTCTACGAAATCTGGCTGGAACAGAAGCTGTTCGACGGACAGTTCGGATTGAAGGTCGGTCAGATCGCGGCCGATACCGAATTCGCCGTGACTCAGACCGGCACGCTGTTCATCAATTCCACCTTCGGCTGGCCCAACATCATGGCGGAGGTGCTGCCGAGCGGCGGTCCGATCTACCCGCTGGCGGTGCCGGCGATCCGGGCGAAATACGTCCCGAACCAGAATTTCTCGCTGCAGGTCGGCGTCTTCGACGGCGATCCGGCAGGGCCTTACCCCAGCGATCTCGATCCTCAGCGCCGCAACCGCACCGGCACGAATTTCCGCACCAGCGACCCCGCCCTCGTCATCGCGGAGGCCGCCTATGCGTACAACATCGCGCAAGGTGATGAGGGCGATCCCGGCACGGTGACGCTGGGGGGCTGGCATCATTATGGCCGGTTCGACAGCCAGCGTTTCGACGAGGCCGGGCGCTCGCTGGCCGATCCGTCCACCACCGGCATCGCCCGGCGCTTTCGCGGCGATAGCGGCCTCTACGGCATCATCGACCAGACCATCTACCGCGAGCCCGATGACCCGAATGACGGTGCCAGTGTGTTCCTGCGCCTGTCCGGTTCGCCCTCCGACCGCAACATCGTGGATTTCTACGCCGATATGGGCATTGCCTATAAGGGCCTCTTCAAGGGACGGTCCGACGACACGATCGGCGTCGCCTTCGCCCTGGCCCGCATCTCGGACAGTGCCCGTGGGTTCGACACCGATGTGATCCGCTTCGGCGGCGCGAGTGGACCCCGTCGGAGCAGCGAGGCCGTGATCGAGGCGACCTATCAGGCCGTCCTTGGACCCGGCGTCACGGTTCAGCCGGACATCCAGTACATCTTTCGCCCGGGCGGCGGCGTGCCCAATCCGCGCGATCCCGATGGCGCCCGGATCAAGAATGCCGCGGTGTTCGGCGTGCGGGCGACGGTGCGTTACTGAGGAGCACCGGTTTCTCGCACCTCGCGAATGTTTCGAGCAAAGTGGGAAGATCTCCGGGCGCGATAAGCCCCGAGTGCCCTGCCGGGCCTGATCACATCGTGAGCGCGGCCACGGCGGCACGGTAAATGGTCTGATCGATCGCGCCGAGATGCTCGGCGCAAGCGGCTTGCGCCTTCTCCCAGAGCGGGTACGCCTGTGCCAAGACTGTGCGACCTTCGTCGGTAAGCAGGATGCGTCTGACGCGCCTGTCGTCCGCATCGGCCTCGATTCTTAGCAGCCCGCGTCGTTCCAGGGGCTTCACGTTGGCGGTGATGGTCGTGCGATCCATCGCTAGGGCCTGTGCCAGCGCGCCGATGGTCGGAGCCTCGTCTCGGACGAGCATCATCAGCAGCGTAAACTGCCAGTTCGAGAGGCCGGTCGGGCGGAGCGCCGCGTCATAGCGCCGGCCAATGGCGCGTGCCGCCTTCTGAGCCGCGAAGCTGAAGCAGGCTTGTTCGACCCCGGCCGCGATCTTTGGAGTGAGGACCGGATGTCCGGCCATGCGAGATTTCCCTGGAGTGTTGATACCAACGAGATAATGGTCCTGCGGGTTTTGTACAGCCCCTGCCAAACGAGACCTCCTCGGAATATAATTGATATCAACCTATGTGCGGACGCGCACCGCAGGCCGCGGCGCTACGTTTATATCAACGTTATTGCAACGGGCCGAAGCGTCGGGTCATCGGAAACCTCCCCCGACGAACGCTCACCGAACAGGACGTCGTATCATGACCACTCGCTCCACCTTCATCACCGGCGCCATCCTCACACTCGTCGCCGCTGCCATCGTTCCTGCCAAGGCCGAGCCGGCGAGGTCGTTCGACGCCTGGGGGCATCGCTTCACCGTCCCCGGTACCCAAGCGACCTTGACCGCACCCGCCACCAACTCGCCGAACACCGATTCCATCGCGCCGAAGCGGTCCTACGCATCCGCCAAGGCGAGCGCAGAGGCCGTGGACGCTCCGTCTAAGCCATCGATCCGCACGCTCAATATCTGGGGTGCACGCGTCGATGCCCCCCGCTACTGACGGCAGGGCCGAGAACGACGTCGAAGCTCCACCTCATCGCTGGCGGTCGGCGTCCATCGGCTGCCGATCAGAGGCGCCTCGGCTTCGGGACTTAGGTCTGAAACCCTTGGTGAAGTGACAAGCCCAGCCGATGACGAGACAGGGTGAGACATCCCATCCTGTCTCATGCTTTCCAGCGACGTTTGCGGATCGAAACGGCTGAAGACGTAAACGGCCGCACGGTCCAATTGGAAGCATCTCATTGATACGGTCGATATCGGATATCGATGCTATCTGTTTGATGAATGTTGCGCCGCAAAATATATCGGTCTCACGAAACGGGGCATCGGCCCCGAAACATCAGAGGGATCAATATTATGACCGTTCGTAGCCTTGTCCTCGCCGCTCTCGCCTCCGCCACCCTGGTCGGTACCGCGACCGCTCACGAGCGCATCACCGTCACCCCCACGCTCTATCGGGAGCAGGCCCGCGTCACGGCCGCCGTGCGTCCGGCCTCCGAGCTGACCACCACGCCGTCCCTGACCTCGCGTGCTCCCGCGACCCGTCGCATCGTCGCCGAGATCGTCGACCCCGCGACCCGCTAAGGCCGCTTCCGTGAGCGGGGCCGGAGCAAAGGCGTGCATCAGCGCTCCATGGGGTCTGCCCCATGGAGCGATTTGCTTGTCGAGCCCACCGAATGCGGGCGCTCAGGCGCTCGCCTGGCTCACGAACTTCGTCGTCAGATAGGCCTCGATCGCTTCCGAGCCGCCCTCGCTGCCGTAGCCGGAATCCTTGATGCCGCCGAAGGGAGTTTCGGGGAAGGCGAGGCCGTGATGGTTGATGCCGAGCATGCCGCTCTCGACCCGGGCGGCGATCTCCGTCGCGCGGGAGGCCGAGCGCGTATAGGCATAGGCGGCCAGACCATAGGGCAGCCGGTTGGCCTCGGCGAAGGCGGCCTCGTCGTCGGAGAAGCGCTGGACCAGGGCCACGGGGCCGAACGGCTCCTCGTTCATGATCCGCGCAGTGAGCGGGGTCTCGGTGATTACGGTCGGTTCGAAGAAATGGCCGCGGTTGCCGATGCGCTTGCCGCCGGTGCGGAGCTCCGCGCCCTGCGCTACGGCATCGGCCACCAGGGATTCCATCGCCTCGCGCCGGCGGGCATGGATCAACGGTCCCATCTGGGTCTCGGGATCGAGCCCGTCGCCGACCCTGATGCCCTGTGCATGCGCCACGAACCCCTCGACGAAGCGGTCGTAGACGGAATCGTGGATGAGGAAGCGGGTCGGCGCGACGCAGACCTGCCCGGCATTGCGGAATTTGTTGGCGCCGAGCACCGAGACGGCCTTCTCCACATCCGCGTCGGCGAAGACCAGGGCGGGGGCGTGGCCCCCGAGTTCCATGGTGATGCGCTTCATGTGGCGCCCGGCCAAAGCCGCGAGCTCCTTGCCCACCGGAGTGGAGCCGGTGAACGAGATCTTGGCGATGACCGGATGCGGGATCAGGTAGGACGAGATCTCGGCTGGATCGCCGAAGACCAGGGACAGCACGTCACCCGGCACCCCGGCATCGAGGAAGGCGCGGACGAGTTCGGCGCAGCTCGCCGGCGTATCTTCCGGCCCCTTCAGGATCACCGAGCAGCCGGCGCAGAGCGCCGCCGACAGCTTGCGGACGGCCTGGTTGATCGGGAAGTTCCAGGGCGTGAAGGCGGCCACGGGACCCACCGGCTCGCGCAGAACCATCTGGGTCACGCCCGGCACGCGGGCGGGGATGATGCGGCCGTAGGCGCGTTTCCCTTCCTCGGCGAACCAATCGATGACGTCGGCGGCGGCAAGCGTCTCCACCCGTGCCTCGGCCAGCGGCTTGCCCTGTTCCAGCGTCATCGTCCGGGCGATGTCGTCGACGCGCGAACGGAGCAGATCGGCGGCCCGCCGCATCACCTTGGCGCGATCGAAGGCCGCGACCCTGCGCCATTCGGCGAATCCGCGACGGGCGGCTTCCAGGGCACGGTCGAGATCGTTGCGCGTCGCCACCGCCACGGTGCCGATGGCGTCGCCGGTGGCGGGGTTGAGGACGGGGATCGTCCGCGCGTCGGAACCGGGCGTCCAGGCCCCGGCGATGTGAAGGGTCACGTCCGTGTCGGTCATCGGCGGCTCACGCTCTCGAAGGAGCATGGGTTGTCCGCCCTTCGCGCCAGCGCCGCAACCCTCCGTGCCGCAACCCTCGGGAGCGGTCTCAGGCGGCGATGCGGACCCGCGCCTCGTCGGCGCCCTTCACCGTCACCGTGCCGCCGCGCGTCGCCTGCAACGTGCCGCCGCGCGGGATCACGATCCAGCCCTCCTTGCAATCGTCGATGGGCTCGGAGACCACTACGAGGCCGGTTTCGGTCTGGCGGTAATAGAGGCTCGGCGGGCGGCCGTCGCAGGCCCAGCGATAGGCCGTCAGGGTCTCGCCGTCGGTGACGACGGAGGTGAAGCGCAGGGCCTCGGTGATTCCGGCCGCCTGCATCAGGTCGCGGACCGTCGAGAGGGTTTCGGCCATGGCGCCGATCGGGTCTTCGGCGAGGCCGTTGGCCAGGGCCAGGAGGAAGATCGCCTCGGAATCGGTGGTGCCGCGCCGCGCTTCGTAGAGCGCGTCCGGGATCAGGGCCTCGATCCGCCGCTTGATGCGGTGATAACCGCCGATCTGGCCGTTATGCATGAACAGGTGCCGGCCATGGGCGAAGGGATGGCAGTTCGCCCGCGTGGTGGCCGTGCCGGTCGAGGCGCGGACATGGGCGAAGAACATCCGCGCGCGGACTTGCTGGCAGAGATTGACGAGGTTCTCGTCCGACCAGGCCGGGCAGACGTCGCGATACTGGCCCGGATCGGTCCGTTCGCCGTACCAGCCGATGCCGAAACCGTCGCCGTTGGTCTCCGTCTTCGCCTCGGTGGCGTGCAGCGACTGATGCACCAGCGAGTGCGTCGGCGCGCAGACGAGATCGGTCAGGAAGACCGGATCACCGCTATAGGCGAGAAAGCGGCACATGACTGAGCAACAACCCCCTGTGTCGGCACCCCTCCCCGGATCGGGAAACAGAAACCGTTCCATGATCCAGCTTGACGGTCGTTGAATTGTAACATTCGATCTTTTGCGGTGAACAGATCGTTAATGCGTTGCGGTATGCCCGAACCTTGTGCGTCTGCGTAGACGATGTGCAGAGACGCTCGATTTCGTGCATTCTCGGATCTTAGGCTGCCACCAAGCCCGCTTTGAGGCGGTTCCGCTTTTTATGGAGCGAGAGGCGCATAGCCGTGGCGGCGGCTGGCACCCTTGCCGATCCCGGCCAGGCGGCGCAGCCTTCGAACAATCGAATCATCGACCGGGCGCATGACGCCCTGCGGGGCCGCGATCGCGCCCGCCCCCATTCCAAGAAGGAGACCTCATGAATCATACCATCCACTCTACCGCCGACACCGTGTCGCCAGCCCAGATCGACGGCCCCGTTGCCCTCGTGGTTGAGGACGATGCAGCGGTTCGCGACCTCGCTGCAGCCATTCTCGAGGAAACCGATCTCGACGTGATTGCCTGTGACAGCGCCGAGGCGGCCATCGGCGTTCTCGAGCGCAAGGGCATGAACGTCGCCCTGCTGTTCGCCGATGTGCGCCTCGGCGGGGCCATGGACGGCATCGCCCTGGCGCGGACCGTGGAGCAGCGCTGGCCCGATGTTCGGATGGTCCTGACCTCGGGCTACGACGAGCGCAGCACCGGTCGCCTGCCCGAACAGGCCATTTACATGCAGAAGCCCTGGCGCGCCCTCGATGTCCTGGTGGAAGCCGAGCACGCCTCCGCCGCCGTGGGGATCGCCTGAAACGACAGAATGCCCGGACGCATCGGCGGCCGGGCATTCTGAGAGATGGGACGGTAGCGCCAGTAACCGCGTTCGGGGCCGATACGGGATCGGCCGCCGGTCGGTCTTACGAGGCGACGTTGGCCGAGGGAGCGGCGCTCGGAGCGAAAGGCGAACCGCCCGGACGACGCGGCGCACCGGCGCCGAAACGGGGCTTCGGCTTCGGAGCGGCGATCAGGCCCTCACGGATCGCGGTCTTGCGGGCCTGCTTGCGGGCGCGGCGCACGGCCTCGGCCTTCTCACGAGCCTTGCGCACGGAGGGCTTCTCGTAGGCCTTGCGCTGCTTCATCTCGCGGAAGATGCCCTCGCGCTGCATCTTCTTCTTGAGAACGCGGAGTGCCTGGTCGACGTTGTTATCGCGAACGAGTACCTGCAACGGACTTGATCCTTTAGAGACGTATGTTTGTCGGACGGCGCCCTCTCCGAACGCCCCCGCCTGTTCGACGAGGGCAAACCGCCAATAGCCCCATACCCTGGATCGCTCCAGGGAGGGACCTGTGTGTGACGGTCTCGAATCGACGCTGAAAACTCACTTGGGGCAGGCTCATACACCAAGCGGACACGAGTTCCAACCGCTCTCGGTTAAATCCTGAGCCGGACCCGCATCCTCATGCGTGCGATTGGATGAAGTTGCGCACGAGCGGGTAAGTCTGGCCCTCCCACTTGCGGCCGGTGAAGACGCCGTAATGGCCGACGCCCGCCTGCAGGTGGTGGCTCTTCATGTGCGGGGGAAGGCTGCCGCACAGGTCGTGCGCCGCCATGGTCTGCCCGACGGCGCAGATATCGTCGCGCTCGCCCTCCACGGTCATCAGCGCGGTCTTGCGGATGGACCGCATGTCGATGGGATTTCCGCGATAGGTCAGTTCGTTCTTGGCGAGGGTGTAATCCTGGAACACCGTCTGGACGGTTTCGATGTAGAACTCGGCCGCGAGGTCGAGGACGGCAAAATACTCGTCGTAGAACGTCTCGATCTGGTTGGCCTTGTCGGCCTCGCCGTTGGCGAAATGCCAGAACAGGTCTGCATGGCTCTGCTGGTGGCGCTTGGCGTTCATCGAGACGAAGGCCGAGACCTGCATGAAGCCGGGATAGACCCGACGGCCGGCCCCCGCATGACGCTGGGGCACCGTGGCGATGAGGTTCTTTTCGAACCAAGAGATCGGCTTCGAGGTGGCGAGCTTGTTCACCGAGGTCGGGCTGATGCGGCAATCCACCGGCCCGGCCATGAGCGTCATGCTGCGCGGATGCGCGATGTCTTTCGACTCGGCCATGACGGCGGCGGCGGCGAGCGCCTGAACCGCCGGCTGACAGACCGCCACCACATGCGAGCCCTCGCCCATCACGCCGAGGAACTGCACCAGGTGATCCACGTAATCGTCGAACCCGAACGGACCGTCGGCGAGCGGCACGTCGCGGGCATTATGCCAATCGGTGATGTAGACGTCGTGGTCGGCCAGCAGGGTGCGCACCGTGCCGCGCAGCAACGTGGCGAAATGGCCCGAGAGCGGCGCGACGACGAGCACCTTGGGCTGCTCGGAATCGATGTCCTTCCTGAAGCGCAGAAGCGTCCCGAACGGGGTCGAGAACGTCGCCTCCTCGCTCACCGACACTTCGCGGTTGCCGACCCGGACGCTGTCGATGCCGAAGGCGGGGCGGGCGAAGGTCAGGCCCGCGCGCATCATCATCCGGGCGCCGGCCGACCACCAGTTCATCGGCGCCGCATTTCGCGACCCGACCCAGGGCGATACGGCGTCGTGGACGAGCTTCCCCCAGGAGCGCGTGCGCTGGGCAAGGTCGGACTGCACTTCGAAGGCATCGTAGAGCATGACGCTCGAACTCCTGCGCGAACGATCGGATAGCGGGTCATTCGCTTCGTTGTGCTCAACCGCCGGGATCGCCTCCGACGGTCGTCACAGCCCGCTAGGCTGAGCCACGGTTGCGCACAACGCAATCGGCTGCAGGTACGATCTGTAATAAATGTTGTGAGAATGCATCACTGTCCCATCGACGAGACGGGAAAGGTTTTTCTCCTTCGGCGAAGGCCGGTTCGATGCGGCACGAGACTTGGATGCCCCCTGCACAGCTCGGGCCGAAAACCTTATGGACGGCCGGGGATGAGAAGACAGGGGATGGACATGTCAGTCGCCACGCTCACGATTTCGAGCCGGAACTACTCATCCTGGTCGCTCCGGGGATGGCTGGTCTGCCGCATGGCCGGGCTCGATTTCGAGGTCGAGGTCCTGTCCGGTGACGACGAATCCTCACGGGCCGAGCTTCTACACCTGTCGCCGTCCTTCCTCGTGCCCCGCCTCGTCCATGGCGAGATCGAGGTCTGGGATACCCTGGCCCTCTCCCAGTATCTCAACGAGACCTACCCCGATGCGGGCTTCCTGCCGAAGGATCCGGTGGCGCGGGCGCGCTGCCGTTCGATCTCGGGCGAGATGCATGGAGGGTTCATCAACCTGCGCTCGGCCCTGCCGATGAACCTCAAGGCCCGCCACACCAATTTCAAGATCTTCAACGGAGCCAGGGGCGATATCGAGCGCGTCATCACCATCGTCGAGGATTGCCTGGCGCGCTACGGCGGTCCGTTCCTGTTCGGCACGCGTCCGAGCCTCGCCGACGCCATGTTCGCGCCGGTCTGCACGCGGTTCCAGACCTACGACGTCTCGCTGCCCCGCAACGTCGCGGCCTATCGCGACACCATCCTGGCCTGGCCCCTGATGGTGGAATGGAGCGAGGCGGCCGCCGCCGAGCCCAACGAGATCGAAGAACTCGACATGGAGTTCTAAGGAAGGCCCCCGGCGTGTAGCCCCCCCCCGGTGCCTGGGCGTGGATGCCGGGCACCGGGAGGGACCGCCCTTACGTGTTGAAGTCGAACAACAGGGCGCTGGCGCTCGCGCCGGACGCCTTGGCACCGGAGGCGGCGTAACCGGACGCACTCGTCTGCGATTCCTGGAGCGTCGTCATGAAGCTGTCGAGAAGCTCGCTGACGCCGGCCGACATGTCTGTCGAGGATGACGCGCTTTGTGCCTCAACCTCGGATGGCGGCGGGCCGGCCGGTCGAGCGCCCGCGCCACCTGCGCCCCCAACTCCTCCCCTGCCCGACGCGTTGGCTTCGAACAGCGTCTTCAGGGTCTCGGCCTGATCGGTGGTGAGGTCGCCGCTGGAGACCTGATCCTCGATGAGGCTGCCGATCGTGTCCTCGATCTGCGACGGGTCGAGGCGTGTGCTCGTTCTGCCGGTCGCGTTGGAGCTCTCGCTCTTGAGGCTCGAATCGATTGAATCGAGGGCGTCGGTGAGAGCGGTGCCGTCGGTGGCGCTGATGCCGCCGGTGGAGACCTCGCTGGCGATGGCCTGCGCGACCGGATTGCCTCTGGACGGCGGCGGACGCTGGGCCTGGAACGTGGCGGAGGTCTGGGTAGAACTGACGGATGTCATGGCGCGGTCGCCTCGGTCGAATGCCGCCGCGGGAAGTTCGCGACGGGTGTCGAGTGAGCGGCACCCAGGGTTAAGCGGATCTTTCCCGCGCCCGGCACAAGAGTTTCGCGATGTTTCGAACCCGCATCCCGAAACAGTCGGATGCCAAATTCACGAGACGACCGGGGCGACGGTCCCAGGGTTCGTCGATGGAGACGCGCGCAGCTGCCCTCCCTGAGCGACGGCGAGGGGCAGGTCGATACGGGCCACGAGGCCGTGGGGGAGCTTGTTCGACAGGGTCAGCCGGCCGCCATGCCCCTCCACGATGGCGAGAACGATCGACAGACCGAGGCCGAAGCCGCTGGCCTCGTTGAGATTCCGGGCCCGGTCTCCGCGTACGAAAGGCTGCACCATGGCGTCGCGCTCGGCCTCCGGAATGCCGGGACCGTCATCGGACACTTCGAGAGCCACGCCCTGATCCGACGGGTGCATCGTCAGCCGCGCCGCGCCGCCATACTTCACCGCATTATCGACGAGGTTGACGATGGCCCGCTGGAGCTCGTCCGCCCGGCCGTGCACGAGGACGTGCCGCGTCTGTTCCACACGCACGTCCGCGCCGACATCGGCGAAGCCGTCGCACACGGTCTGGACCAGGGAAGCGAGGTCGACGAGAGTCTGGGTGCCCCCGGCCTGCCCATCCCGGACGAAGGACAGGGCGGCGTCCACCAGCCCGTTCATCTGGTCGAGATCGCGCAGCGTCATGGTGCGTGCGTGATCGTCCTCGATGAATTCGGCCCGCAGCCGCAAACGGGTGATCGGGGTGCGCAGATCGTGGCTGATTGCCGCCAGCATCTGAGTTCGATCGTCGATGAGGCGGCGGACGCGGCCGCGCATCGTGTCGAGGGCGCGGGACACGGCCATCACCTCCTTCGGGCCGTTCCGGGGCAGCGCCACGAGGTTCATGCCCGTGCCGAAGGCATCGGCGGCCTCGGCGAGTTTCGCCAGCGGAGCGGTCAAGGCCCGCGTCGCCCAGATCGACATGAGCGACAGGGTGATGCCGAGGAGGACGAAGGTGAAGATGATCGGGCCGGGGCCGAACGGAGACCGGACGTCATCCGGCAGGGTCGCGCGCAGGCTCGCACCGGACGGCGTCGTGATGCCGATCCGAATGCCACTGGCCGTCTCCGGCACTTTCCCCGGAGACGAGAGATCGGTGATCGTGAGGGGCCGTCCGAACCCGTCGCGCATGCGCTGGACTATGGGATGGTCGGCCTGCCCGTCCCGAGTGTTGGGGGCGGGAGTTTCCGGCAGGCCCGGGGCCGCTTCGAGCTGCAGGCCGGGCAGGCTGCGTGCCGCATCCTGCAGCAGGCGCGGCCGATCCCCCGGCGGAGCGGCATCGAGCAGGCGAACGATGGTGGACAGCCGTGTCGCGGCTACGCGCGGATGGTTGTCCGGATTCCAGGGTTCGCGCAGCAGCAGGAAGGCCAGGGTCGCCACCGCATGGCTGACGACGATGGCGGCCACGCTGAGCATCGCGATCTGGCCGGCGATACTGCGGGGCGGAAAGCCGAGGAGGCGCCCCCACCGGCCCTTCGTGGTCGCGCTCATGATCGCGTCACCGCAGGGGTGAACAGGTAGCCGCCGGAGCGGATGGTGCGGATGATCTCCGGGTTGCGAGGGTCGGCCTCGATCTTCTGGCGGATGCGGCTGATGAGAACGTCGATGCTCCGCTCGTATGGGCCGGCGGCCCGTCCCTGGGTCAGGTCGAGGAGCTGGTCGCGCGAGAGCACCCGGCCGGGTCTCAGGCAGAGCACGTGCAGCAGGTCGAATTCCGCCCCCGTGATGGTGATGCGGGCATCGTCCGGGCTGAGGAGCTGACGCAGGGACACGTCGAGGGTCCAGTCGAGGAAGCGCAGCCGGCGGGCGCCATCGTCGCCGGCAGCCTCGGCGCTCGCGCCCCGCCGCAGGATCGCGCGGATGCGGGCGAGAAGCTCGCGCGGGTTGAACGGTTTGGCGAGGTAATCGTCCGCGCCGATCTCGAGCCCGACGATCCGGTCGATCTCCTCGGCCTTGGCGGTGAGCATCAGGATCGGGATCGAGGACCCCGCGCGCAGGCGCCGGCACAGGCTCAACCCGTCCTCGCCCGGCAGCATCAGGTCGAGCACGATGAGGTCGACGCGCGCATCCGCCAGCGCCTTGTCCATCTCGCGCCCATCCCCTGCGAGGCTCACCCGGCATTCGTTGGCACGGAGGTAGCGCGCCACCAGGGCGCTGATCTCGCGGTCGTCCTCGACCACGAGGATATGGGGCGTGGCGGAATTCGTCTGCGTCATGTCTCGTCCATCCGGTGGCCGTTTATGACGCCTCGGCGGAGGGATTCGAAGGGGATACCGAGATCAGAATTGTAAACGTCTGTTTCGGTCCGGTATCCGGGACACATTCGGCAAATGTCATCGCAAAGACGCTTGCGTCGACTATGCTCTACCGCCTGCGAAACCCGAAATAGCCGCCATCGGCGTCGTAAAGCACGTCGAAGCCATTGAGAAAGCGCAGGCCGGTATTGACGAAGGGCTCCGGGCGACGGGTGTTGAGGGTCACTTTGCCCGGCGAGAGTCGGGACTCGTCGCCGATGACGATGTCGTAGGCCGCCGCCGGTTCGGAGCCTCGTCCGGGAAAGGTGAAGCCGAGGCGGGTGCCGGGCAGGAACTGGCTTCGGCCGTCGTCATCGGAAGTGACGGCACCGTCCACGGCCCCTGTCGGCAAGGTCAGGTACATCGCCGACACGCCCGTATCGACGAGCGCCCGGCCGCAGGCGCCGGGTGCCTGGCCGTTCACCGTGATGCAGACCGGGACGCCCTGCCATTCGCCGGGAATGTCGGGGTGGGGATCGAGCTTCACGAAGCGAATGTCGCCGCGCGTATTGGCTGCGGTGAGACCCGCATGGATGCCGTCCCGCGTCACCACGTAGCCGCGCCGTGCGGGGCTCCTGCCGTCAGGCGCGAGGTTGAGGAGCGGGTTGGTGTCGGGCGTGCTCTGGCGCTGCGAGTCGCCCTCCCGTCCGAAGCCGATGCCCAGCATGGCCACGTGGCCGGGCATCGTCTCCGGCGTACAGGCGCGAGCATTGTTCGTGCACGCGATCTCGGTGACCGCCAGGACGGGGAGCGGTGAGGTGGTCACGCTGGCCCCGTTGCCGCCGACGAGCGTGACGGGCAGCGTCACCCAGCGTCCGATCATGATCCGCCCGGAACTGCTGTAGGTGAGCCGTCCGGGCCGCGACGGCATCATCTCGAAGCCGGGGATCCGGCTCGCTGAGACGACGATGCCGGTGGAGCCGGTATCCATCAGGACCGGGCGCACCTCATCCCCGAAGGACAGGCCGAGGCGCGGCGAGCGCGTGATCTCGGCGCCATCCTCCCCCGCGTTGAGGTAGGAGAGATACGTGCCCTGACGGAAGCCGTCGTAATGCGGTCGCTCGTCGGCGGAGGCCGGGTTGGCGGATGTGCTCAAGGCGGCGATCCCAAAAGCAAGTGCGGCAAGCGTTGCCTCATTGGGCGATCGGTGCCGGCGTCCCGCGGCGCGGATGCGGTGCTTGAGGACCTCGATCATCATTCACCCCTCCGACACGCTGGTAAAGCGGCGCCGGAGCCCTCGCCTCGGTGCCACCGCTTGTCGGTTAAGCCTTGGCAGACAACCACTTAAGGGACGCTTACACGGATCGGTGCGCGTCAACCGCCATCTCTTTCCGCAGCGGCGGCGGCGACGGCCCTGGCCACCGAGGCGATGGTGGCGCTGCGCGCCTCCGGCGACGTCTTCGCCCCGGTCAGGTAGACCGTCAGGACGAGGGGAGCCCGGCGCGGCGGCCAGATCACGGCAATGTCGTTGGCCGTGTCGTTCTCGCCGGATCCGGTCTTGTCGCCGATGCGCCACTCCTTCGGCAGGCCGGCGCGCAGCCGCGCATCGCCGGTGCGGCAACCCACGAGCCAGGCGGTGAGAAGGGCTCTCGATGAGGGCGAGAGCGCGTCCGCGAGGACGAGGCGCCGGAGCGTCTGGGCCATGGCCAGCGGCGTAGTGGTGTCACGCGGGTCGCCGGGCACGGCCTCGTTCAGATCCGGCTCGATACGGTCGAGGCGGGTCGTCGCGTCGCTGAACGCGCGGATCTGGGCGGTGAGTCCGGCCGGGCCACCCATCGTCCCGAGGAGCAGGTTGGCGGCAGTGTTGTCGCTGAGCGTAACGGCGGCCTCGCAGAGTTCGGCGAGGGTCATGCCCTCACCATCCGCCTTCGGTCCGCTCATGGGCGAGTAGGGCACGACCTCGCTCGCCGCGTAACGCAGCCGCCGGTCGAGACTGTCCTCGCCCTGGTCGATCCGCGCCAGCACAGCACCGGCCGCGAGAACCTTGAACGTACTGCACATCGGGAAGCGCTCCGCCCCGCGATGCGCCGCCTGGGTGCCACTGCCGGTATCGAGAAGACCGATCCCGAGCCGTCCGCCGATCGTCGCCTCGATCTGCGCGAACCTGTCGGCAAGATTCTCCGGAAACGAAGCCGCGGCGGGCGCCGGTCTTCCCCCGGCGAGAAGATGTCCCGCAGCCCAGGCGGCTGCGCCGAAGGTACAATCGCGTCGGGTGACCATGCGCATCCTTGCCGGTCCGTCGAATCGGCGGTGACCATGGCGACCGGTTTGCGGTCCCATCGTGGCGGATCGAACGTGGTTTTGGCGGGCCGGACCGCGAATTCCTCGGCCGTGCGCCTTGCCTTCGGATTGCCTCGCACGCCTTCGATTCTTATCTGCTTACCTCAGGTGCCGGCGCGATGTCCGACGCGGGCCTCGATCTCGGGAGACGACGATGCAAGGCTCTAAGGACGGCGCGGGCCGCGGCTCCAACCGCTTGTTCGACGATTTCGCCCGACTCATGACCGATGCCGCCGGTGCGGCGCAGGGCGTGAAGCGTGAGGCGGAGACCGTGTTCAAGGCGCAGATCGAGCGGCTGATCCGCGACATGGACATCGCCACCCGCGAAGAGGTGGATGTCCTGCGCGATCTGGTCTCGGCTCTCCGCACCCAGAACGATGCTCTCGCAGCCCGCGTCGCCGTGCTGGAGGGCCGGCTCGGCACGCAGGAGCCGCCGCCTCCGCCAGCGACATCGGTCTGATTCGCGGGCCCCGAGTCCGGTCTAAGCTTGTGCACAGGAAGGAACGGTGGAAATCCGCTTTCCTGTTCACCGGTCATCGGGAGCGCTTTGAAACGCGAGTCCGCCACGGTCTATAGTGAGTGAGGCACTGATTCGCTTCGCCCCCGGACCCGACCTTCGACCCTTAAGCTTCCTCTCGATCACGCTGTGTCTTGCCTGTGCGCGGATTCAGCTTGGGGATGGGAAATCCGGAAGGGGATTGATTGTCGTTCACCATTATCGGCGCCCCTTTCGGGACGCCTAGCTGGACCGCTATGACCCAACTTCACATCGAAGGCCTCGACCGGAACGAGCACCCCCTCGACATCGTCGAGCGGCTCGCTTCCCTTCGCGATTGGATCTTCGACCGGGCCGAGACCGACGAGATGTCGGTGGCCGTGGCCGGCCGCTGGTCCGACTATCACGTCGCCTTCACCTGGATCGAGGATGTGGAGGCCCTCCATGTGGCCAGCGCCTTCGACCTGAAGGTGCCGGCTCACCGCCGCACCGAAATCCTCACCCTCATCTCACTCGTCAACGAGCAGCTCTGGGTCGGTCATTTCGACCTGTGGTCCACCGACAGCGTGGTGATGTTCCGGCATTCTCTGCTGCTCACCGACGGTGCCGCACCGACCCAGAGCCAGTGCGCGATGATGTTGAAATCCGCCGTGGATGCCTGCGAGCGCTACTATCAGGCGTTCCAGTTCGTGCTCTGGGCGGGCAAGTCCGCCCGTGAATCCCTGGATGCGGTCTTGTTCGAGACCGAAGGCGAGGCGTGAGCATTCCGTCTTCCTCCACCCTGCCGGCCTCCCTCACCCTGGTGGGGGCGGGTAAGATGGGCGGCGCGATGCTGGCCGGCTGGCTCGCCGGCGGGCTCGATGCCGCCAGGACCTGCGTCGTCGATCCGCAGGCCTCGCCCGAGATGGTACGGCTCTGCGAGAGCCATGGCATCGCCCTGAACCCGAGTGACG
Organism: Methylobacterium sp. AC832; assembly: GCF_979256025.1. Taxonomy (NCBI): domain Bacteria; kingdom Pseudomonadati; phylum Pseudomonadota; class Alphaproteobacteria; order Hyphomicrobiales; family Methylobacteriaceae; genus Methylobacterium; species Methylobacterium sp. AC832. Next base: position 182,455 of record NZ_CEEDMV010000001.1, on the reverse strand, counting down.
TCCCGGCCAACGATGCGCTGATCCTCGCCATCAAGCCGCAGGGGTTGGAGGGCGCGGCCGGCCTCCTCGATGGGATGATCGCACCCCATACGCTCGTCGTCTCTATCCTGGCGGGCAAGACCATCGGCGACCTGCAGGGCCGCCTACCCTCCGCGCGCGCCATTGTCCGGGCGATGCCGAACCTTCCGGCGAGCATCGGCCGCGGCGTCACCGGCGCGGTGGCGAATGCCAACGTCTCCCCGGATCAGCGTGACCAGGCCGATGCCTTGCTCAAGGCTGTCGGGGGCGTGGAATGGCTCGACGACGAGGCGCTGATCGACACGCTGACGGCTTTATCCGGTTCCGGCCCGGCCTATGTCTTCCTCCTGGCAGAGGCGATGGCCGAGGCGGGTGTGGCGGCTGGGCTGCCGGCCGACATGTCGGCACGGCTTGCCCGCGCCACGGTGTCAGGGGCCGGGGCGCTCCTGTCCACCAGCCCTCACGATGCGGGGCAGTTGCGGCGCGACGTGACGTCACCGGGCGGCACCACCGCGGCGGCCCTCTCCGTGCTGATGCGCGAGGGCGGTGTGCCGGACCTGATGCGCGAGGCGGTCGCCGCCGCGAAGCTGCGGGCAGGCGAGCTCTCCGGCTGAGCCGCCCCCTAACCGATCCGCCTGCACAACCTACATGATAGGGAACAGACACGAGGATCGAACGACCATGGCAAACACCACAGGTGCGAAGCCCGAGGGTGGTAATGAGACCGGCGGCAACGAGACCGCTGGGACGGACATCGCCGTCGCCGCCCCGCAGCACTCCCCGCGTGAGGCTGCCGTCGAGGCGCTGATGCGGCTCGCCGCCGTCCAGCCCTGGAACGACATCGAAATCGGCGACATCGCCCGCGAGGCCGGCCTGTCCCTCGCCGAATTCCGCGACCTGTTCCCCTCCAAGGGCGCGGTACTCGGTGGCCTTTCGCGGATCATCGACCGCAAGGTGCTGGAAGGCGATTCCTCCGACCTCGCCGAGGAGCCCACCCGCGAGCGTCTGTTCGACGTGCTGATGCGCCGCCTCGATGCGATGACCCCCTACAAGGACGCCCTGCGCCGGATCTCCTACGCCCTACGCGGCGATCCGCTCTCCCTCGTCGCGCTGAACGGCGTAGCGCTGAACTCGCACCGCTTCATGCTGGCTGCGGCCGGCATCAACACTGAAGGGCCTCTGGGCCGGCTGAAGCTGCAGGGCGTGGTCATCGCCTTCGCCCGCACCGTCGAGGTGTGGCTCGACGATGACGACCCGGCCCTCGCCCGCACCATGGCCCGCCTCGACAAAGAGATCCGCAACGGCGAGCGTTTCATGGAACGGGCCGACGATGCCCGCCGCCTCACCGCGCCGTTCCGTGCCATCGGTCGGTCGCTTTTGGAGCGCGGCGCCCGCCGACGCCGGGGTACGCGTCCCGAGGACGAGGTCGGCCAGCAGACGGTGTGACAGAACGCTTTCCCTCCCCCCTATGCGGGGGAGGGTGGCCCGCGAAGCGGGTCGGGAGAGGGGAGCGCCATCTCCGGAGAGGTCGTCCCCTCTCCCGCCTGCTCCGCAGGCACCCTCTCCCGCAGAGGGGAGAGGGTGGATTGGGCGCAAACGAAAAGGGCCGCCCCACCGGGCGGCCCTTTCCTGTTTCAGGAGTGAGTGATTCAGCCGCCGATACGGTTGGCGAGGACGGCCGAGTGGCCGTGCTGGTTGGCGATGTAGGGGAGCGCCTGGTTGGCGAATTCACGGCCCTGTGCGTTGTCGCCGTTGCGCGAGTAGGACTCGTAGAGGCCGAGGGTGCGGGCATCCGAACGGGCCTGCTGCTGCACGAAGGTACGGTCGAATTCACGGCCGGTGCGGGCGTTCTTCAGGCGGTCGATCCGGGCCTGACCGTCCGGGCCGATGGCGACGCGACGGCCGGGCTCACCGGGGGTGTTGTCGACGAGGCCGACGCCGCCGAGCACGCCGCCGACGATCCGTGACGCGATGGTGGCCGAGATCGTCACCGGGGCGAGGACGACGCCGACCGGGTTGTCGAAGCGGGTCTCGAAGGGCTGGCTGTCGGAGACGACGGTGCCGCCGGCGGTCAGCGAAGTGCCCTCGGGCAGCAGTGCCTTGGTGGTGGCCTCACGCTCGACCAGCACGTTCTTGGCGTAGTTGCGGACGTTCGGGTTGCGCGAGCGCTCGAGGGCGATGCGGCTCGACTCGATGCTGACGGCATCCGAGCGCAGGGCGGCGGCGCGGAACGAGGAAGTGTCGCGGGCCTCAGGGGCGTTGGCGTCGAACTGGGGCGCGACGCGGATACCGAGGGGCTCCTGCGCGAGCGCCGGGGTCGTGATCGCCGCGACGGTGAAGCCGAGGGCGGCGAGAAGCTTGGTGTTGATCATGGCGGAGGTTGTCCTCACACGCCTTTACGGCGTTTGGTTGAAAGACCGTTTCGTCCGGCATGAACGTTTCGTTAACGTGACGGTTCCTGCTTGAAGGGCATGGCTGTGGTGCGGTGCGGCATGCTTCACCTATTTGTGACATGGCTATCGTTCGCCCTCCTACCCGATCACCTCGTCCTGAGGCACCGCGAAGCGGCCTAGAAGGAGAGTCCCAGAATCCACCGCACGAACTGGAGGGCTCCGCCTTGGAATAAGGTGAGAGAGCAGCACAACGTTCAATGCGCCTCCTCCCAGTTCCCCGCCGCCTGCGCCTCCACTACCAGCGGCACGCGCAGGGTCAGCGCGGGTGCGGGCGCCTCGACCATCACCCGGCGGATCACCGGCAGCGCCTTCTCCACCTCGTCCTCGGGTGCTTCGAATACCAGTTCGTCGTGCACCTGCAGCAGCATGGTCACGTTGAGTTTTTCCGCCCGCAGCGCCTGCTCCATCCGGACCATGGCCCGGCGGATGATGTCGGCGGCCGAGCCCTGGATCGGAGCGTTGATCGCCTGGCGCTCCACGCTCGCCCGCTCGTTCGGGTTGTTCGAGCGGATCTGCGGATAGTGGCAGACGCGGCCGAACAGGGTGGTGACGTAGCCGAGGTCGCGGCAGAGCTTCTTGGTGTCGTCGATATAGGCGCGGATCCCGGGGAAGCGCTCGAAATACTGCTTGATGAAGGCCGAGGCCTCCTCGCGGCCGATGCCGAGGCGGTCGGCGAGCCCGAAGGCCGAGATGCCGTAGATGATGCCGAAATTGATCGTCTTAGCGCGCCGGCGCAGGTCCGAGGTCATGTCCTTCAACGGCACGCCGAACATGGCGCTGGCGGTGGCCGCGTGAATGTCGACGCCGTCTTCGAAAGCTTGGCGCAGCTGCGGGATATCGGCGATGTGGGCGAGGATGCGCAGCTCGATCTGGCTGTAATCGGCCGAGATGAGCTTCCTGCCCTCCGGCGCCACGAAGGCACGGCGGATGCGCCGGCCCTCCTCGGTGCGGATCGGGATGTTCTGCAGGTTCGGCTCCGAGGAGGAGAGCCGGCCGGTGGTGGTGGCTGCCAGCGAGAACGAGGTGTGGACCCGGTCGGTCTCCCGGTCGGCATGCTGCTGCAGCGAATCCGTATAGGTGGATTTCAGCTTGGCGAGCTGGCGCCATTCCAAGATCTTTTTGGGCAGTTCGTGCCCGGCCTGAGCCAGTTCCTCCAGCAGGGTGGCGGGCGTCGCCCACTGGCCGGACGGCGTCTTCTTGGCGCCGGGCAGGCCCATCTTGCCGAACAGGATGTCGCCGATCTGCTTCGGCGACGAGACCTGGAAGCGCTCGCCGGCATCCTCCTGGATCTCTTCCTCCAATCGCACGAGGATCTGCGAGAAATCACCCGAGAGCCGGCTCAGCATGTTGCGGTCGACGCGGATTCCCGCCGCTTCCATCCGGGCGATGACCGGGATGAGGGGGCGTTCCAGGGTCTCGTAGACCGTCACCCGGCGCTCGGCGACGAGGCGCGGCTTCATCATCCGCCACAGGCGCAGGGTCACGTCCGCATCCTCGGCGGCGTAGGCGGTGGCCTTGTCCAGAGGCACCCTGTCGAAGGTGACCTTCGCCTTGCCGGTGCCGGCCACGTCCGAGAAGGTGATCGGCTGATGGCCGAGATGGCGACGGGCGAGTTCGTCCATACCGTGCCCGCCCTTGCCGGCATCGAGCACGTAGGAGATCAGCATCGTGTCATCGAACGGCGCGATCTCGATGGCGACGCTTTGGCGCCGGAACACCAGCCAGTCGTACTTGATGTTCTGGCCGACCTTCAGGACGCCCGGATCTTCGAGGAGCGGCTTCAGCGCCGTCAGGGCGGCATTGATCGGGATCTGTCCGTCGACCGGGCTGAACTGCCCCGTGGCCGCCTTGGCATCGCCGAACAGGTCGCTCGCCTCGGATGCAGCCACCGGTTCCAGATGGGCGAGGGGGATGTAGGCCGCCCGCCCCGGCGCCACCGCCAGGGAGACGCCGACGAGGTTGGCGTTGTTGGCGTCGAGGGAGTCGGTCTCGGTATCCACCGCCACCACTCCGGCCTCGCGTGCCTCGGCGATCCAGGCCGCCAATTGGTCGAGGCTGGTGATCGTCTCGTAACCCGTCGTGTCGATGGGGTTCGTCGCCTCGGCCGCGCGCAGGGCAACGAGGCCGGAAGGCGTCGGTTCTGAGGGGCCGCGCGGCTTCGCTTCGCCTTCCGGCAGGTTCAGGTCGGCAAAGGGATCGACCTCGCCGCCTTGTGCCGCGGCCTCGAACGGGGGCGCGTCGGCTCCGTCCGACCCAGGCAGCAGGGCCGGATCGGGCTTCACCTTCTCGGGGTCCACATGCAGCATCGAGGCGATGCGGCGGGTCAGGGTGTTGAACTCCATCGCCTTGAGGAAGCCGACGAGCTTCTCGGGGTCGGGCGCTGGCAGGCGCAGGTCGTCGAGGGCGATGGGGAGCGGCACGTTCTCCTCCAGAGCCACCAGCCTCCGCGAAAGCTTCGCCTGGTCGATGCTGGCGAGAAGGGTCTCGCGGCGCTTGGGCTGCTTGATCTCGCCCGCCCGTTCCAGCAGCGCGTCGAGGCTGCCGTATTCCTTGATCAGGACGGCGGCCGTCTTGAGGCCGATGCCGGGCACGCCGGGTACGTTGTCGGACGTGTCGCCGATGAGCGCCAGGGCGTCACCGATCTGGTTCGGCTGCAGGCCTTCCCATTTGGCGATGATGGCGTCGAGGTCGAGGTTGCGCTCAGGCCTATGCCCGGGCTTGCCCTTCACGCCGGATTCGAAATCGTAGAACCGCACCAGCGGCCCCACCAGCTGCATCAAGTCCTTGTCGGAGGACACGATGATGACGCCGGCCCCGCGCGCCTCGGCCTGGCGCGAATAGGTGGCGATGAGGTCGTCGGCCTCGTAGCGCTCCAGCTCGATGGGTTTGAGGCCGAAGGCGCGCACGGCCTCGCGCATCAGCGGCATCTGGCGCTTGAGGTCGTCCGGCGCGTCGGGGCGGTGGCCCTTGTAGTCGGGGAAGAGCTCCTTGCGGAACGAGCCCTCGGACTTATCGAACACGATGGCCAGATGCGTCGGCTTGATCCCCGCTGCCCCGTCCTGAACGAACTGGGCAATCTTGGTGCAGAACAGCCGGACCGCCCCCGTGGGCAGCCCGTCCGAGGGCCGGGTGTTGTACTTCTGGTCCTGGTTGATCGACTGGAAGTAGGCCCGGAAAATGAAGGACGACCCGTCCACCAGGATGATCTGATCGCCGGGGCCGACGGGGGCGGATGGAGAGACAGCGTTCATCGTGAGAAAAAGGCCAAGTTCAGGAGACGAGAGCGAGCGCGCTCAGGAGGCAGAAAAAGCGTCGCGTTCGGCGATGCAGGCATGACGTACTTCGCCGAGCCGCTCTTGGACGGCAGCCCAGACCAGATCCAGCTCTACCTTGTGATAGGGATGTCGATAGACGTTGCCGACATTGGCGATCGATTGCCAGGGAATGTACGGGTTGCGCAGCTTCGTTTCCGGATCGAGGCGGCGACTGGCCTCGGAGATGATCTCGAGACAGCGGATGACAGCGTAGACCGTACGTTGGTCAGCGATGAACGTATCGAACGTCATTCCAGCCGTGAAGTGCTGAGCGGCGTCGATATTGTCGATGATGTCGATGATCGCATCGCGGACGCGTTCAGAACGCATGAACGGCATCTCGTTCGGCCCACAGACGGATATGCGGTTTCAGAGCATCACGGCTGGCGACGTCCACTGCGACCGGAAAGAGCGCCTCGATGAAGTACACCAGGCCAACATAATCGTCGACGTCACGAATGGTCTCTCGGTCGAGAACGACCATGACGTCGACGTCGCTTGAACCGATCGCCTCTCCCCGCGCCGTCGACCCGAACAGCGCAGCATGACGGACGCCGCGTAGGCGTAGCTCCGCCTCGTTCTCTCGAAGAATTCCGATGGCGATGCCGCGATCCATTCGGCGACACTACTTCAAATCGCGGGCGCGCTGAAGGGCCGGGTGGAAGTGTCGCGTGCCGGAACGGCGGATTCCAAGACCGCGTTTCAGCCTCGTCCTCCACAGTTTCGGAATCCTACCGCATGATCCCGGTCCGCCGCTCGACCTGCCTCGCCCTGACCCTCGCCCTCTCCGCCGCCCCGCTCCCGGCCTTTGCCCAGGCGCTGCAGAACCCCGGCACGGCGACGATCGAGGCCCATGTGGTGAAGGCCGCGCCGCTGGAGGCGACACCGGAGCGGATCGCCGCTCTGAAACTCCCCGCAGGGTTCAAGATCGAGGCCTTCGCCCGCGATCTCGGCGCGCCCCGCGTCATCGTCGTGGCGCCGGACGGGGCGCTGTATGTCAGCGACCGCGACGCCGGCACGGTCACCCGCATTGATGCGACCGACGCGGCCAAGCGCCAAGTCGTCCTGAAGAAGCCGGATGTGCACGGGCTCGCCATCCATGACGGCACCCTGTTCTACGTGACGGTGAAAGAGATCTTCTCCGCGCCGATGAAGGCCGATGGCAGTCTCGGCCCCGAGACGAGGCTCGTCGCCGACCTTCCCGATGCCGGCCAGCATCCGAACCGCACCATCGGCTTCGGGCCGGACGGCTGGCTCTATGCCAGCCTCGGTTCCACCTGCAACGAATGCGAGGAGCGCAACCCCGAGAACGCCACGATGGTGCGGATGAAGCCGGACGGGTCGGGTCGTGAAATCGTCGCTTCGGGACTTCGCAACACCATCGGTTTCGCCTGGGAGCCCGGGACGAAGGCGCTCTATGGCTGGGACGACGGCGTCGACTGGCTCGGAAACGACGCAACGCCGGAGGAGCTGAACCGGATCGAGCCGGGCAAGAAGTATGGCTGGCCCTACATCTTCGGTGCCGGGATCAAGAACCTCTATCGCGAGGTCCCCAAAAGCTCGCTGGAGCAGTGGGACAAGGACAGCGAGCGGCCGCTTCTCACTTGGACGGCGCACGCCTCCTCGATGCAATTCGCCTTCTACGACGGCGCGCAGTTCCCGGCCGAGTACAAGGGCGATGCCTTCGTCACCATGCACGGATCATGGAATCGCAAGCCGCCGAGTGGCTACGAAGTCCTGCGCGTGCATTTCGAAAAGGGCCTGCCGACGACGATCACCCCGTTCGTGTCGGGCTTCCTCACCGAAGGCGGCCCGAGCGGCTGGTCGCGTTTCGCCCGGCCCTTCGGTCTGGCGGTCGCCAAGGATGGAAGCCTTTTCCTCGGCGACGACCAGCACGGCATCATCTACCGGATCAGCTACAAGGGCTGAGCGGAACTCAACTCGCGGCGCCCACCGTATCCGCCATGCGGGCGTCGCGAGCTCCCAAGGGCTCCTCGTGTCCGATAGTGGTGTCGGCCTCGGTCTGGTGCTCCATCTCCGCATTGATCTCGGCGCCGACGAGGACAATGGTCGTCGAGATCCAGATCCAGGTCATGAAGCCCACGACCGCGCCGAGGGAGCCGTAAGTCTCGTTGTACTTGCCGAAATTCGAGACGTACCAGGAAAAGCCCAGCGACCCCGCGAGCCAGAGCACGCCCGCGATGGCGCTGCCCCAGGTCACCCAGCGCCAGCGCGGCGCGTCGCGGCTCGGACCATAGCGATAGAGCACAGCGAGGCCGGCCAGCACCGCGAGCAGCAGCACCGGCCAGCGCAGGAGCGAGATGTACCAGGCCTCCGCGCTGAGACCGACGATGTTGATCACCGCCGGCACCACGACGATGCCCACCAGGGCCAGCACGATGAAGAGCAGCGCCCCCGCCGTGAAGGTGAGCGAGCGCAGGTTGAGCCAGAAGAAGTTCCGGGTCTCGCGCTCCTCGTAGACGATGTTGAGGGCCTGGAAGACCGCTTTCATCCCGCCATTGGCGCTCCAGATCGACAGGGCGAGACCGGTGAAGAAAGTGAGACCCAGGGTGGTGTCACCCTTCTCAGCGATGCGCTTCACCTGTTCGCCGATGATGTCGAGAGCACCGGACGGGATCACGCCCTGGAGGTTCTGCAGGTGATCGTTGATCGTCGATACCTCCGCCACCAGACCGTAGCAGGCGACCAGGGCGGCAATGGCGGGGAAGATCGCCAGCAGAACGTAGAAGGTCACGCCAGCGGCCACCGAGACGAGGTTGTTCTCGCCGATATCGTGGAAAACCCGAAGACCGATATCCTTCCAACCCTTGGCGGGGATTTCGGACGGTGTCGACGCCTGCCGCCCGCGTTCGGTCTCCATCCTGGCGACGTGCTTGGCGTCCCTTCCCTCATGGGAGGGGGAGGGCTCGCTCGTGCGTGGGGCGGAGGGAGACCTGTCCGACGCTGACCCGGACGGGGATGGCCGCGTGCCCTTCCGCGGCAGGACGACGAGACCGACGAGCGCGGTCACGAGCCCCAGCGTCCACAGGGTGGAGCCGGATTGCCCAGCCCCCCCCGCTCCCGCAGGGTCATGATGTGGTTCGGCCATCGGCGGTTCGTCCTGTAGAGCGGAAAGTGAATTCAATTCCCTGCGACAACCTTCCGCCGCCCAGAGAGTTTCATGCACGGTCCCCGACCGTCTTTCAGCGGACGAAGTCGGTGAGGGAGAGCCGCAGACGCGCTGTCCGGCACGGTGCGTGCTCTCAGGCACGGACTGTCAACCCGTCTGCGGTTATCTAGCGCCATTCGGCGCTTGCCCTCGGCAGCCGTTGCCCTCACCGTTTTCGCGAAATCTTCCAAACGAGGACACGACAGCCCCGTGCCGCACGCGACAGAGCTGATTGCCATCATCGCCCTCGGTCTCGTCCTGGCCTTCGCCTGCGGGATGCTGGCCCAACGGCTGCGGCTTCCTCCCCTGGTCGGCTATCTCCTGGCCGGGGTTCTGGTTGGGCCGTACACACCCGGCTTCGTAGGCAACAGCCAACTCGCGAGCCAGCTCGCCGAAATCGGCGTGATCCTGCTGATGTTCGGGGTCGGCCTGCATTTCTCGATCAAAGACCTGATGGCGGTGCGCACCATCGCCCTACCGGGCGCGATCGTGCAGATCGTGGCCGCTACCGCCATGGGTGGGCTGCTGGCGCATCTCTGGGGCTGGGGCATCGGCGCGGGCCTCGTCTTCGGCCTGGCCCTCTCGGTGGCGAGCACCGTGGTGCTGCTGCGTGCCCTGGAGGAGCGTCGGCTCCTCGACAGCGACAAGGGCCGCATCGCCGTTGGGTGGCTCATCGTCGAGGATCTGGCGATGGTCCTCGCCCTGGTCCTGCTCCCCGCCCTCGCACCATCCCTCGGGGGAACCGGCGACGGCGCGGCCCACCATGTTGCCGACGGCAACCTCTGGCTCACCCTGGCCCTGACGCTGGCCAAGGTCGCGGTATTCGCCCTGGTGATGCTGGTGGGCGGACGCCGCGTCGTGCCCTGGCTCCTCGATCAGGCGGCCCGCACCGGCTCGCGCGAACTCTTCACCCTCGCGGTCCTCGCTTTGGCGCTGGGCATCGCCTTCGGATCGGCGGAGCTCTTCGGGGTCTCCTTCGCGCTCGGTGCATTCTTCGCCGGCATGGTGCTGGCCGAATCCGACCTCAGCCATCAGGCGGCGGCCGATTCCCTACCCCTGCAGGATGCGTTCGCGGTGCTGTTCTTCGTCTCCGTGGGCATGTTGTTCGATCCGGGCATCCTCCTGCGCGAGCCGCTCTCGGTGCTCGCCGTCCTCGGCATCATCCTCCTCGGCAAATCGCTCGCCGCCGTGGCCATCGTGCTGGCCTTCAAGCATCCCATCGGCACCGCGCTCACCATCGCGGCCAGTCTCGCGCAGATCGGCGAGTTCTCCTTCATCCTCGTCAGCCTCGGATTGTCGCTGAAGCTCCTGCCTACGGAAGGACGCGACCTCATCCTCGGCGGCGCGATCCTGTCGATCACGCTCAACCCGCTCTTCTTCGTCCTGGCGGAGCGGGCCACGCGCTTCTTCGCCGAGCGGCCGGAACTCGCGGCCCGGTTCGAGCGTCGCGGCGCTGCGGCGATGGCGGTGACGGAGGAGGCGAAGCCTCATCGCGGGCATGCCATTGTCATCGGCTATGGCCGTGTCGGAAGCACCATCGCCAAGGCCTTCGCCACCTGGGACCTTCCCTATCTGGTGATCGACCGCGACCGCCGCCGCGTCCTCGACCTGCGCAAGGACGGTGTCGAAGCGGTGTTCGGGGACGCCACGGCGCCGGGTATCCTCGAAGCCGCCGATATCGGCCAGGCGAAGCTCATCGTGATCGCATCGCCCGAGCCGCATACGGCGCGCCGCCTCGTCGAACTCGCCCGCGAGGCCAATCCCGGCATCGACACGCTGGTGCGCACCCATAACGATGGCGAGCGGCACTATTTCGAGGAACAGGGCGTCGGCCTCGTCCTCATGGCCGAGCGCGAACTGGCCTTCGGCATGACGCTCTACGCCCTGCGCAGCCTCGGGCTGAAGGAGGGCGAAGCCCGCATCTTCGTCGACAGCACCCGTGTGGAGAGCCGCACGGCCCCGGTCGAGGCCGAGATCGACCAGGGCGCTCCGGAACTTCGCCCCCACAAGGCGGATGTGGTCGAAGGGTAGGGCTTGGTCTGCGGTCCTGCGAAGGACGGGATGGGTTCCGTCTTTTCAAACACATCCTGCGGGCAGGCATCGACCTGAGTCCGTCCGAGCGCCCGGGTAGTGCGACGCGACCCACCCCATGTCCGGAGCATTTCGTATCGAGGGACCGGCCGATCGGTACGATGAGCTCCGGGGGCGTCCCGGCTCAGGCAGGTCCTGCCAGGGCGCTCTTCGGCAGCAGCATGTGCACCCCCTTGTTGCCGTCGACCGTTTGCGTGATCCGGAGGTTCCCGGCGAGCGAGCACAGCATGTAGGCCTGATTGCGGGTCAGGCTGCTGCGTGCGCAGACATGGCGGACCATCTCGCGTACCGCCTGGCGCATGGCCTCGTCGAGGCTTTCATGCAGGCCGATCGTCATGAGATCGGTCGGGGTCTCGGCAAACGGCCACGCATAGCCGAGATCCTTGCGCACGGTCAGCCGAAAGGTCCCCGATAGGCCGGTCTCGAGAGCGGTGATGCAGACCTCGCCGTCACCCTGCACGCCGTGGCCGTCGCCGGCATAGAAGCCCGCGCCCGGGTTGAAGACTGGCAGATACAGCGACGTGCCGACCTTGAGTTCCTTGTTGTCCATGTTCCCGCCGAAGGCGCGGGGAACCGGAGAACCGACCCTTCCCCAGGCTGCGGGAGGCGCCGTGCCCATGATTCCGAAGAACGGATCGAGGGGCAACTCGGCGCCCCAGGGCAGGATCGCGACGCCGCGGGCGACGTCGATGTCGGGATGGATCGTCTCGTAGTCGGTGAACTCGTCCGGCAGGGTGCCGAGCAGCGGAAGGATCGCCACGAAGCCCCAATCCATGCGGAACTTCAGATCGAGGATGTCGACCTGGAGCACGTCGCCGGGTTCCGCCCCGCGGACATGGACCGGACCGGTGACGAAATGCGGCCCGGGGCCGGAGGCGAGGGTATCGAGGGCGGCGAGGTAATCGGCCGGCACCCGGGCCGGATCGGGATGGAGCGATTCCTTGCCGCCGGCCGGAAACGAATGGAGCGTGACGGTGTCGCCGGACTCGACCTCCAGGACCGGCGGCAGAGCGGCGTCGAAATAGCCGAGCACCATCGTGTCGGGGGTCGCGGGAATCTCGTGATGCGTCGACATGAGGGATCCTTCCGAAGGTCTGATGGCGGCTGGTCAGACCGCGATGTGCTGGGACAGGGTGGCGTGGTCCAAGGTCTCGCGCGTGCCCCGTTCGACCACGTTGCCGCGCGAGAGCACGACGAAGGAATCGGCGAGGCGAACCGCGAATTCGAGATATTGCTCCACGAGGAGCACGGTGATCCGGCCTTTGAGCTCTTCGATCACGGTCTCGATCGCCGAGACGATGGAGGGTTGAATGCCTTCCGTGGGCTCGTCGAGGAGGATGAGGCGGGGGCGTGTGCTCAGCGCGCGGGCGATGGCGAGTTGCTGCTGCTGACCGCCCGAAAGATTGCCGCCGGGCCGGTTCCACAGGTCGCGCAGGGCCGGGAACAAGGCGACCGCTTCATCCACGGCGTCGGTGCGGTCCAGCCCATGTGCCCGGGCGGCGACACGCAGGTTCTCGGCCACGGTGAGGTCGGCGAAGATCTCGCGCCCTTGCGGCACGATGGCGAGGCCCGCCCGCGCTCGCCGGTCGGGAGACATGTCGGTGATGTCGGTCTCGCCGAGGATTATGCAGCCACGGCTCACCGGAATCAGGCCGGCAAGACAGCGCAACAGCGTCGTCTTGCCGGCGCCGTTGCGGCCCAGCACAGCCATGCAGGAACCCGGCTCGATGGACAGGTCGACGTTCCGCAGGACTTGCGCGCTGCCGTAATGCTGGTCGAGGCCGGTGACGGACAAGCCGAGCGGAACCGGCGACAGGGAGGGGGACACGTCGCTCATCGGCCGAGGAACACCTCGATGACCCGTGAATCGGCGCGCGCACCCTCCATCCCGCCCTCGAACAGGGTGCGGCCCTCGTGAAGCACGGTCACCCGGTCGGCGATCGCCTCCACGAAAGCCATGTCGTGCTCGATCACCAGGATGGCTCGGTCGGGCCGGCGCAGGGATCGGATGAGATCGGCGGTGCGTGCAGTCTCGGCATCGGACAATCCTGCTACCGGCTCGTCGAGGAGGACCAGCTTCGGCTGCGAAGCCAGGACCATGCCGATCTCCAACCATTGCTTCTCCCCGTGCGCCAGGGAACCGGCGAGGGTGTCCGCACGCGTCTCCAACCCGGTCTCGGCGAGGGATACCGCGATGCGGTCGGATCGCTCGGAGATCGGGCAATCGAGGCCACAGCCGATCTCGAGGTTTTCGCGCACGGTCAGGGCAGGAAAGACGCTGGGCTTCTGGAACTTGCGACGCACGCCCGCACGGGCGATCTCGGCCTCCGAGCGGCGGGTCAGGTCGAGGTCGTCGCCGAGCATGATGCGGCCCGAGGTCGGTTTGGCGATGCCCGTGATGGCGTCGAGAAGGGTGGTCTTGCCGGCGCCGTTCGGACCGATCACCGCCCGGACCTCACCGGGATCGATGGCCAGCGACAGCTCGTCCAGGGCGCGGAACCGCCCGAACACGACGCTCAGATTGTCGATGGTCAGGGCGCTCATCCGAGCCTCCCGCCGCGCCGCAACCAGGTCGGTTTCAGGCGCAGGGCCGCGAGGTCGAGGAGGCCGTTCGGCAGCCCCAGCACCACGACGAGGACCAGACCCGACAGGATGAAGGGCCACGCCTCCGGCATCGCGGCGCTCAGCCAGAACTTGAGGGCGTTGACCGCCACGGCGCCGATCACCGCGCCGCCGAGCCTTCCCATCCCGCCGATGGCGACCCAGACTGCGATCTCAATGGAGAGATCGGGGCTCAGCACGCGCGGGTTGATGATGCCGACCTGAGGCACGTACAGGATCCCGGCGATGGCGGCGATCGTCGCGGAGAGGCACCAGATCCCGAGCTTCAGGCGCGTCGTACTGTAGCCGAGGGTGCGCAGGCGGGCCTCGTCGTCGCGGCAGGCCAGCATGCGCCGGCCGATACGGCCGACCACAAGGGCACGCGTGCCCACGAGGATCAGGGCCAGGGCCAGCAGCGTCGCCACAGTCAGGCCCGTGACCATGCCGGGCGCGCCGATGGGATAGCCGAACAGGAGCGGGAATCCGGTCATGCCGTTATTCCCGCCGAGACCGGTATCGTTGCGGAACATCAGCAGCATGGCGACATAGACCAGGGCCTGGCTGATGATCGAGAAGTAGACGCCGTTCACCCGCGAGCGGAACGAGGCATAGCCGAACAGGAAAGCGATGGCGGCCGACAGGACAAGGGCCACGACCAAGGCATACGGCGCGCTCGCGAGACCGGACCAATAGAGCGGCAGGGTCTTCCAACCCATGAACTGCATCAGGTCCGGCGCCACGCCGGTGACGGCATAGGCGTGGGAGAGCAGGTGCATCGCGCAGACATAGCCGCCGATGGCGAAGAACAGGCCATGTCCCAGGCTGAGAATGCCGAGATAGCCCCAGACCAGATCGAGGGAGACGGCGAGGATCGCGAAGGCCGCGAGTTGGCCGACCATGTTGACGAGGTAGGGGGCGGGTTGCAGCAGGAGGATTGCGAGCGCGCCGGCGAGGACGAGACCGATCACCGCCGCCAGCAAGGGATCTCCCCCCAAAGCCGGAAGACGCCAACGGGACGCCGGCATGGGCCGAGATCGTGTCATGGGCTGAGATGGTGTCATCAGCGAGGGTTCCACGGCCTCGCTCATCGCCGCCGCCTGACGGCGAACAGCCCTTCGGGCCGGCGCTGGAGGAAGAGGATGATGCCCACGAGCACGATGACCTTGGCGGCGACCGCGCCGTAGAACGGCTCGATCAGGACGTTGGCCCCGCCGATGCCGAGGGCCGCCACGAGGGTGCCGATGACGGTACCGACGCCACCGAGCACCACCACCATGAAACTGTCGACGATGAAGGTCGCGCCCATGCCCGGATTGACGCTGTAGATCGGGCACAGGGCCACACCGGCGAGCCCCGCCAGTCCCGAGCCGAAGCCGAAGGCGAGGCGGTCGACCCGGCGGGTGCGGATGCCGAGACAGGCCGCCATGTCGCGATTCTGCGTCACCGCACGGATGTCGAGGCCGAGCGGCGAGCGCTTCAGGATCAGGAGCGTCAGCACCAGGGTGATCGCCGCAAAGGCGATGGCGAAGAGCCGGTTCCAGGTCACGATGAAATCTGCATAGAGGGGCACGCCGCCGCTCACGTAGGCCGGCATGGCGAATTGCAGGTTCTGCGATCCGAAGACCACGCGCACGAAATTGATGAGGAACAGGCTCACGGCCCAGGTGGCGAGCAGGCTCATCAACGGTCGACGATAGAGGTGGCGCAGGATCAGCGCTTCGATGACGATCCCCACCATGGCGGCGGCGAGGAAGGCGACGGGGATCGCCGCGAGGAGGTAGAGGTCGAGGAAGCCCGGAGCGAAGCGGCGGAACGCCTCCTGCACGGCATAGGCCGCATAGGCGCCGACCATGATGAACTCGCCCTGGGCGAGGTTGATCACGCCCATCAGTCCGAAAATGATCGCCAGCCCCGCGGCGGCCATGAACAGGATGCTGGCGAAGCTCAAGCCGTTGTAGAGGAGCGCGAGGCCGTTGCCGATCCACACAGCGCGTTCGACCTTGGCGATCGCGGCCTCCAAAGCCGCATGGAAGGCGGGGTCGGCGCGATAGGCCGGATCACTCTTCAGGGCGGAGAGCCGCGAGAAGGCAGCACCCGAGGGAGCCTCGGCCACCGCCCGGATCGCCGCCAGGCGACGCGCCGGATCGGGCGAGGACAAAGCCGCTCCCTGTGCCGCCACGCCGATTGCCGTCTTTAATCCGGCATCGCTCTCGTTGTCCTGCGCCCGCACCAGCACGGCATCGGGGACGCCCGCCATGCGCCGCTCGACGGCTGCCAACCCCTTCCGTCGAAGCTCCACCGTCTCGCCCGCGATGAGGGTCGAGATGCCGAGGGCGGTCTCCACGAGGCCGCGCTGCCGGAGGCCGAGCACCGGCGAACGTCCGCCATTCGTGGAACGAACGCCGCCGCTCACAACCTCGCGCCCGTCCGGTGCCCCGGCCTTCTCGAGCAGAACAGCCGTATCGCCGAGGCAGACGAGGCGTCTCTCAAGCAAGCCGCCCAGCAGGATGCCGGCGAAAGCGAGATCCTCGGCCGTTACCTCACCGCTCGACCGGATCAGCGCATCGAGCACCCGGCTCTGCGCGGCCCCGTCACCGCACAGACCGACGGCGAAGCCCGCGCGCTCGAAGCTAGGCGACGCTCCGAAGGCCGGCTGCATCAGACCGGCGACGAGCAGGATCGCGCCGCAGAGCCAGGATTTCAGGCTCTCAACCATACGGGCTGAACGGCACGGGCTTGGGGGCGTCGGGCGATTGCCAGAGGATGTCGAAGCCCTGCTTCTCGTTGACCGAGCCGATGAAGACGCCGCGGGCGACGTAGTTGTTCTCTCCCGTCATCGTCAGTGTGTAGCCGGAGGGATCGGCGAAGCTCAGGCCGGCGAAGGCCTTGCGCACTTCGGGCACGTCGAAGCTCCCGGCCTTCGCCGCCGCCAGGGCCCAGAGCTGAACGCTGTCATAGGCCGAGACCATCGGATCGATGACGGTGTCGGCGCTGAAGGGCACGGATTTGGCCTTCACGTAAGCAGCCCAATCCGCAAGGAACCGGGTATTGGCCTCCGCCTTCGCCGCCTGGAGATAGGCCCAGCAATTGAGGTGGCCGACGAGAGGCGCCGTATCCAGTCCTTCGAGATCGGCCTCCACCATATCGAGGCCGAGGATCGGCACATCGGTGGCCCGGATGCCCTGGTTGGCGAATTCGCGCAGGAAATCCGGAATCGACGAGCCCACCACCGTGAGCACGACGATCGGTTGCCCGCCGGGCTCGGCGGCGAAGCTGCGGATCTGGTTCACCAGGGTCTGGAAGTTGGAGAAACCCAGGGGCACGTATTCCTCGCGCCAGGCCGTCGCCGCCACCCCCTTCGATGCCCAATAGGCCTTGAGTTGCTTGTTGATCGTGCGCGGCCAGACGTAATCGGAGCCGATCATGAAGAAGCGTTTGGCCCCGACGCCCTCGGCACCCATCAGGTAATCCACCGCAGGCAGCACCGAGCTCGCCGGCGGTGAATTCACATAGACGACGTTCTTCGAATTCTCGTCGCCTTCGAAGTGAAGAGGATAGAACAACAGCCCGTCATTTTGCTCCACCACCGGCAGGACCGACTTGCGCGAGACCGAGGTCCAGCAGCCGAACAGGGCGGCGACCTTCTCCTGCTGCAGCATCTGCCGGCCGATCTGGGCGTAGAGCGGCCAATCCGAAGCCGGGTCCGAGGTCACCACCTCGATTCGGCGTCCGTTGACGCCGCCCTTGGCATTGATTCCATCGGCCGCCATGCGCACCACATGGTTCAGGCGGCCTTCGATATTGGCCATCGTGCCCGAGGAGGAGAACAGGCATCCGAGCTTGACCGTGTCGGCTGCCCAGGCCGGACGGATGATTGCGGGGGCGGCGAGCGCCGCCGCGGTCCCGATGAAATGACGCCTCGTGACATCGACCATGGGCTTCGAACCTCCCCCGATACGACCCGAAGTTTCCAATTCCTCAGGACTGAACGGAAGGTCAAATAGGCTGCATGGTCCCCCTGGGATGCGCAAAAGGTCATCGGACCGCCTGCAACATGGGCTGGATCCGATGCAAAACGTCAAAATTCGCATTTGCGCCGTCAGCTATTCGCCGGCCTGTCCTCCCATTCCACGGTGCGCTTCTTGCTGGTGCATCTTGCTCGAAGCCAAACCCCATCTTCGATCGCGAAGGTCTACACATGCGTCGATGCCGACACACCGATCAGGAGGTCGCCTTTCTCCTTAGGGAAGCCGAGAATGGGACTCCCATTTCGGCCATCTGCGAGACGGCTCATATCTCCGTCGGCACGTTCTACCGCTGGCGTCGCCGCCTCGGCGGTCTACCGCCGGCAGGCGTCGCCCATCTCGGGCAGATCGAACGCGAGAACGCCGCATTGCGGGCCGAACTGGCTCGCCTGAGGCATTCCTTGCTCGCCCTGACCCCACGTTATCCCGATCACCGGGTGGATCTCGCGACCAAAGCCCTCGACCGCGCTGAGACGCCCCCAGCCCATGGCGAAGGCGTGCGCTATCGCGGAGAAGCCGCCACGGTCGGTCGCTACGCCTTCGTGCGCGGCGCCAACTGAAGCCCGGTTCCGTTACGGGAGAGGTTCGTCGAGGATCGGACCATGCCGGCGTATCGGGGGCTGGTGAGATGCATGGACGTGCGTACCTAACGCCGCTCCGGATGGCGATCCGAGTCTCGCATGGCGAAACGCCGCTTTGACCGCCGACACCGTTGCGCGGGGCCACGGCTTGGGTTAGGTGTCATCCACGGTCAGCACCCGTAGCTCAGCTGGATAGAGCGTTGCCCTCCGAAGGCAAAGGTCACACGTTCGAATCGTGTCGGGTGCGCCAATCATTTCAATGACTTAGCTCGCCCTGCTAAAACCAATTCGAGGCTTGCGGAAGCGCTGCGGAAGCAGTTGCGCCGAATCACCCCGCGCCCAGTAAGGCGGCGGGGGGTTCGTCGTGCGCGTAGGGTAGAGCCCGCATGGAGATAGCCGTGGTAACGAAGCCTCGTCGTGAGACTGATGCTGCCCGTGAGTTCAGCAAGCTCATGAATAAGCTGGTGGCACACAAGGCGTCTGACAGCAGGCACGCGCACATCGTTCTTGGAGAATTACTTCATCCCACCAACATCAGCAGTCCAGCCATACTCGCATATTCAACCATTAATCGGCGGGTCGATGCGTTGCTGGATCTAGTTAATGGCCTTGACGACGATCGCATCGATGATGAAACAAGAGATTTGAGTATTAATGCAATAGAATCAATTCAGTCAATGTTTAGCGCCGAGAACATGTATCAATCGTGGAATGGCGTACTAAATAACCACCTTCGTAAAGAGCATCTGATTGCACTTTCGTTTCTTTCTCCTATCTTTGGCAAACACTATCCATTCCCCGCCGTTGATCAGGCTCAGCTTGATGAGCTTTCGCGATTGCTCCGAGAAGCCCTGGAAGATCTTGTGGTATCAGATCATTTGCCAGCATGGGCTGAGCGCCCACTGCGAAATGGGGTCCGAGATCTGCTGTTCACAATCGAAAATTTTGTTATATTTGGGCACGACGAAGCTTTAGCCGGTATTGTTGATCTTGTTGCAAAGACAAAATCAATTGTTAGCAGCATAAAATCAGAAGAAACAAACCGTTCTGGGCTATGGAATCTTTTAACTGCACTGGTGTTTGCTGTAGACCTATTCGCAGCTGCTCCGAACGTCGCCCAGGCGTATGTTTCTTATCGCGACTGGGCCACGGCAACATTGGAAACTGTGAGACCGCTGCTGTCACCGCCTCCCCTCCAGATCGAGGGGCCAAAGGCGACCGAGGCAACTTAGGCATCGCTGCCACCGGTCACACCGCGATCAGATCCCGGAAGTCCGATTCCGTGACGATGCGGATGGACTGTCCCTGATCGACCAGCTTCTCGGCCTTCACCTGCTTACTGCTGACCGCCTTGCCGGCGAGGCGGCGTACGTCCTGATCGCCGACGACGAGGATCGTGGTCTTCTGCGTGACGTTGTCGCCGACGCCGAAGCCGGCTGCACGCGCATCGCTCTCTGCCTCGCGCCGCTCGACACTGAGTTTTCCGGTGAAGACGATGACCTCGTTCGTCAGCACCTCGGCCAACACCTGCGCGGGTGCGGTGACGCTGGATAACGGCCGACCGATTGGCTGGCCGACACGCGAGAGCCAGTCGGCAACCGAGCGTCCGGTCTCGGCGCTGGCGCGGAGAAACAGCAGGCCGGCGGCACGGGCGTCTTGCACAGGGTCGTGATGATTATCGAGAGGGATGCCGTAGTGCCCGGACAGGAACTTGAGCCCGTAGCCACCGGCACCTGCGTGCTCAAACCACGTCCGGCGCGCGACCATCAGGTTGTCCAGCCAGCGGCACGGCCAGGGCGTGTGTGCGTGCTTGGCGAAGGCCCGGCGGAGGCCGACCCGGTCGAAGGGCCCGTGATGCAGCATTAGAGCGTCGCCATGCTCCTTGCCGATCTGGGCCAGGATCTCGGGCACGGTAGGCTTGCCGCGCACGTCTTCAGCCGAGATGCCGTGGAGCCGAGTGTGATGCGCTGAGAACTCGTCCTCCGGATCGATCAGCGTGTGCTGCTCCTCGATGATCTTGCCGTCCTCGAAGACAACCAGCCCAACAGCGCATATGCTCGACTGATCGGGGTTGGCTGTCTCGATGTCGATGGCGACAAAGTTCATGCGCGCGGCTCCCGTTCAATGGCCGTGATCGTACCGATAAACGGAGGGCTGTCACGATGCGCACTTGTAAGACTCCCTTACAGGCGTACTTTATGAGAAACCGTCCCCGGCGGGGACTCAGGACATGCGGAGAGGCAAGCGGTGGTAACACTGGCCCGCTCCGCGGAGACACACATGGCGAAGCTGCCAGAAGAGACCCAAAGGTTCCTACGTAAGATTTGGACAGCCCGCTTGGCCAAGCGTCAGGGGGCCGAACTCGTACGTGGGCACTCTCGGGGGCATTTCGTTACGCCGGGCAATCATGATCTGTCTGTGCCCGATATGATGTACGTCGATGCCGATGGCGTGCCGGTTGCCGTCGTCAATGTGAAGCCCGTGACGCGCGATGTTGTCGGCCGAGTTGCTAAGGCACTCGACGCCGGCAGCGCAGCAACGGGTGCTTTCAAAACGGCTGCGATCCCGCAGGCACACGTGATTGCTCACGCGGAGCATTCGGCCGACTGATGCCCGCGAACGATCACGAGGTGTTCGAGCACCTCGTCACCAATGGCAGCGGGCACGCCGCCCTCGACTTTCTCACCTACGCCTCGTTCGCGTTCGAGCGTGGGCAATGGATTCAGCATCGGACGATTACCAACAACGGGACGCCGCCGACGCAAGCCGAGATCGATGCGTGGATCCTCGATATCACGCCGTATCAGTTCGAGCAGATGCGGAGTCGCGCAGCCGCTACGTTCGATGTAGCGGCGCGTGAGTATATGAAGCCGGACATCGAGCAGGCCAAGATGGAGACGCTGCAGGGCGGCGTCCTGCGGGAAGTTAGCAACGCTACACAGGCCCAGCAGTCGGGGCTGGCTCAAACCCTCGCAGAGGTAAAAGCTGCTGGAGGCTTTGGGAAGCAGCTGAGCATTGCGCTTCTGACCGCAATCCTTGCTCCCATCATTATTGGCGGCGTGATTGTTCTAAGCCTCTTCGGCGAGAAAGCTGCGCCGACCATCTCAGGCGTGCGCGATGCAATCATGAATCAGCAGAACGGGGCGCAAAAGTCCGACACCGAGAAGAAGCCGGACGGCCAGCAGTAGGCTACGGCTTCCCCGTCGCCTTCTGTATGCAGCGGGTTTCGCGTGGTCGCCCCATCCTCCAATTATCGGAGGACCGCCGCGTCACGGGATGGTCGGTTGCGTGAACGACTTTCCCCGGCGGGTCGCTGGCAGGCCGGAGGCCGTCTTGGCCCGCGCGCCAAACGCTTGCGCCACCGCGTTTTTGCTGGCGTCGTCGAAGGCCAGCAAGAACGCCAGACTATAGGCGTTCGTCGCGTTCTCGTCCGCCCCGTCCCGGCGGAAAATCTCAATCCGGTCCCGGATGTAGCCTTCTAGGGCGCGCTCCACGATGTCCTCGGCTTCACGGCTCGCAGGCACCCCTATCACCGCCGGCGCGGTCTGCTTCGCCACGAAGTCCGCATCGGTTCTGGCGATCGATTGCAGAACCTCGAACACCTCCGCGTCGCCGCACCTCATCCGGAGGGTGGCAATCACGACGTTGGCCTTCGCGCGCTGGACGATGTTCATTCCGCAGCCTCCATCGCCGAGGCCGGCGCGGTGCCATATTCGATCGTAAAGGGCGGGTCGCCCGAGGGATCGATGGGACGGCCGATCTCGTCCGGCCAGCGATAGGCGATCCGCGTCTCGGCCCGGCCCCGCCTGAGATGAGTGTGCTGAAGGAAGCCGCCGACGATGTAGCCGGAACGCGATCCCGGCCCATGGATTTCGGTTTGCTCCGTGTGGCGAAGGGCCATCATCAGCCGGAGTCCGAGATCGTGATGATTGATCGGCCCGGTCAGGGTTCGCAGGTCGGCCGGCAGCCCGACTTTCGCGAGGGCTTCAGCGGATGCCGCCGGCTTGGTGTAAGAAGCGAGCGGCACGGGCGTGTGTGCCTCACACTGCATCCCCAGCAGCGACCCTGGCATGGTGATAATGAGGAACGCCTTCCACGCCTGCGCGCGCTCCGACCACCCGCCGTAGAGGTACATGGACCAATTCTCGGTCTCGCCGCGCTCCGGAAACGCCGCCATCATCATGGCATGCACTTCCCGCGACCATCCGGGCATCTGGTCCGCCACATCATCGAAGCTCCCCGGCGCATCCGAGCTCATGGCGAGATTGAGCAGGGACAGGCCCGAACCGCTGCTTGAGCAAGTGATGACGGTGTCGATGTCGGCGCGGATGAGCTGCTTGTCGTGGATCTGGCGGACGGTGCCCGTCTCGTCATAGGCGGCACCGTCCGAGAACACGACGATGCCGTCCTCCACCACGAACATGGCGTTGGCGGTCATGCGGCGACTCCGATGAAGAGGGCGGGCTGGCCGGTGCCGCCGCTCGGGAACACGGGGCGCCCCGGCATGTCGCCGACGAAGCCGCCGATATCGTAGCCTCGAAAGCCTTTCCGCAGCGCCTCGGCGGTGGCAACGCCGCCGACCCTACGGATATCGTCCTGACTCCAAACCAATTCGCCCTTATGGACGATGCCGGCAGCCTCCAAGCGGGCTCCGGGTCCGGTGTAGCCGCCTTGGTCGAAGCCGAGGAACGACTTCGCGCTGGCGAGCATGGAAGCGATACCGCCACCGCTGCCTCCGGCGCCACCTCCGCCCGCGAAAAGAGCCGAAATCGACTTGTCCGCCGCCGTCATGAGCAGCTTGTCGACCCATCGCCCGGTGAGGTTCGAGATAGACCCGATGATGTCCCGACCCTGGCGCAGGTCGGTGAGCAGCCCCCCGAACGCGTCGGTCGCGATGCTCTTCGTCTCCCGCAGGGTATCGTTCATGCGGGTGGTTTCTATGACCGCGCGAGCCGCGTCGCTGGACGTGTCGCCGACAACCCGCCGCCCGGCCGCGAATGCTGATTGCTCAGTGGCGGACCGGCCCAGCTGCTCGCGCTCGAAGGTGCTGTCGCCCGCGAATTGGACGAGGCGTTGCTTCTGCGCAGCGCCCGCGGCGTCGTTGGCGAACTGCAGTATGCTGGCCCGAAGCGAATCCGTGACAGGGATGCCCCGCGCCATCTGCTGCGAGAGCATTTCGTTGGCGCGGGTGGTGGCCTCGAGCTTCTGGCCGTTGACCCCGTAGAGCTCGGTGTTGGCCTTCAGGTTGTCGGTGGCCAGCTGGAGCGCACGGGCGTTCGCATCGAGTTCCTGGACCCGCTCGGTGACGCCGGGCGTCTGCCGGGTCACGTCGGCGATGTAGTTGCGGGTCTCCTTCGGGAAGCGGGACGGGTCACGGCCCACGCTATCGACGTTCCCCTGCCCCCAGTTGTAATCCGCCAGGGCAAGGGCGACGTCGCCGTTTCTGGCCTTCAGTCGGTCGCGGATAAGGCGTGCCGCGCCGTTAGCCGCGCTGGTGAAGTCGAGCGGATCCACGCCGTACTGCGCTGCCGTGGGCGGCATGAACTGGAAAGGACCGGCCGCGCCGGCGGGGCTCAGCTTGCGGCCGTCGATCACCTCCGGCCGGAAACGCGACTCCTGCCGGAACACGGACGCGAGGAGGTTGGCGTCGATGCCAGCGCTGTTCGCCGCCGACGACACGCGGTCCCGGTACTGCTCCGGTATGTCGCGGACGCTGGTGGAGTAGTTGCCGGGCTGAAGCAGCGAGGACTGGCGAAGGGTCTCCAACTCCTTCTGACGGGCCGTCTCGATGCCGGCGCGGTCCGATTCCTTGGCGTCGCGGAGAAGCTGTTCGTACTTGTCGTTCGTCGCTGCCACGGCCTGCGCCCCGGGGGCGTAGCCGACCGTTTTCAGGTTGAAGTCGGCCGTCCGGTTGAGCGCGGCAACGGCCCGGCTGCCGAACTTGTCCATGTCCTCGACAAGGTTCTTCACCACCGTGCTCACGTCGCCAAAGGCGCGCCGGGCGGCGTCGATCTGGTCCGTCTTCAGACCCCAGGCGACCGGATCGGTGAAGGCTTTGCGGAGGAGCACGCCCTCGTTGGTGAGCTTCTTCAGCTCCTCCCGCTCCGGGTTGAGGGACCGGACGAGGTTGCCGACCGCGAACGAGCGCTGGTTGGCCTGCGTCTGGCCGCCCTCCTTGGTGGCCTTGTCGATCTCGGCCTGGACCTTCGCGATCTGCTCTTTGATGACCCCGGCGTCATAGTTGAACAGCGGGTCGAGCAACCCGCCGAGCGCGCCCTTGGAGCCCTCGTTGCGCTTAAGCTGCGCCTGAAGGGTCTTGAGGCGAGACTCGGCGTCACCGCCTCCGAATCCCCGCTCGACGAACCGGCCGATCCCCTCGATTTCGTTCGATGAGGCCTTGGAGAACTCAGCCCAACCCCGCGCAAAGAACCCGAGCTTCTGCGTGGCGCCCGCGACGCTGCCGGAATAGGCGTCCAGAAGCACCTTCTGCGCGCCGAGACGGTCGCCCTGCGCCTGCATTCGGGTGATGGTCTGAAGCGTCGTGTCGTCGAGGAAGCCAAGCTGCGCATTGAGGGTCTGCGCGCCCTTGGTCGGGTCGGCAAAGGCTTGGGCGAGAGCCGCACCAGCTTCGGGCAAATCCTGTCTGGTCGCGACCGCGTAATCACGGGCGCTCGCGAGAAGGCCGGCGAACATCTCCGTGCCGATCTGGCCGGTACCGGCGAACTGCGCCTGTAGCTCGCGCGCCGCACTCCCCGAGATGCCCGCCGCGCTGGCCTGCGCCTCGGCGATAGCGTTGATCGTGCCGACCGTCGCCCCGGAGGCCCGGCCAATGCCGGACGTGGCGAGCTCGATCTCGCGTTGCTGAGAACGGTAGCTGGCGTAGGCAGCCGCACCGGTGAGAACCGCGGTCGTGACGCCGCCGATGGCGCCGCCGACGATGCCGATACGAGAAACGAACCTCGAAATTGCTTCGCCGGTCTGTGCCAGCGCGCCCTTCACGCTGGTGCTGCCGGGCCCGACGAACATCGGCGCGATCTGGCCGCCCTGCTGAAGCAGCACCGTAAGCGGGTTCATGCCGCCCTGGAGCGACGTGGCAATATCGATCCCCTGTGCCGTCAGGTTCTGGACCTGATCGCCCCGGAGCCGGGTGTTCTGGTTGGCGGCGGTCTGCGGCGTCAGGCCGAGCGATCCGAGCCGCCGGCTGGCCTCGGCGTTCCTCATGGCGGCCGTGCGCCCGGCCTCGATCTCCTTGAGGGTCGCGCTGCCAGCGGCCTCGAAGTCGCGCCATCCGGCGGCGATGGTGCGCGAGGTCGCGACCGGGGCGGCTTCGGCGGCGGGCGCATACTTCGCGGCGGCGAGGGCGCGGAGGCGGTCGCGCTCGGCAACGTCGTACCGGCCGGCCGCATACCCGGTATCGATACCCGTTTCGGTGCGGGCCAGCTTGATCTGTCGGGCATACTCGGCGTCCACCTCCGCTCGCACCCGCTCTGCCACTCGCAGGGACGTCGGGCTGAAGCCAGGCGCGTTCGCCGGCTGCGCGTTGGAGGAGCCGGAGGCGGGGCCGGTCGTAGCCGATGCGCTCGCGGCAGCCTGGGCCGTACGAGCCGCCGCTTGCGCTTCGCGGGTCTTCTGAGCGAGGCGGTCGCTTGCCACCCCGGCCTTGTCCATCGAGGCCGCAACCCCGTCGAACGCCTGCCGGCCGGCGCCGCCCGCATCCTCGAATGCCCGCCTTACGTCTGCTCCACCCTCTACGCCGAGGCGGATCGCGATGTTATTGGCCATGGTCCGCCTCCTTTATGCGGTGGGGGTCAGGCTGCGGCGTCGACCGCCTGGCCGTCGTTCGCGTTAAGGGCCGGGGTAAACACGAGCTGGTCGAAGCGCTCGTAAGCGTCCCAACGGGTCATCAGAGCGTCGATGTTCTCCGGGGTGACCGGCGCAGGGTCGCCGTTCGCGTCGCCGATGCCGGACCAGTCCGCGATGACGGCACGGGCGTACCGGATCACCATCGCGGTCGTTGCGCGGAGGTCGCTGGCTTCGTCCAGCAAGCCCGCATCGCGCTCCTCGATGTACGCCTTGCCGGCAGCCTCGCGGCTGAGCAGGATTTGGGCGATCGACGGGGGGCGAATCTGGAGGCGAACGCCGTCCATGAGGTCGATCCAGGTCGCTTCGGTCTTGGGTTGGCTCAGCTTCAACATGGTGGATTCCTTTGGTTGTGAGGGTGGGTGGCGAGCGCTACGATGCTTGGTCCCAGGGGTGGGGCCACTCGGGCGGATCGGGATCGCGCCAGTACGGCAGGTGACCTTCGGCCTCTCGCCACTCGTCCAGGGCGACGGGTGCGCCAGCCAAGTCCGCAAGGGCGGGCCAGTCGGGCGGGTAGTCGGTCGCCGCAACGGGCCCGAGAGCGCCGTCATCACCGTCCGGCACCTCGAAGGTCAGCGCCACGTTGGTACCGGCCGCCATCATCTCGGCACGGGCGATATTGGCGGCGGCGAACGCGGTCTCGGCGTTGCCCCCGGCGGCGATGACGGCGAAGGCGACGACAGCATCGGTGCGGTGGATCATTGCTACGATCACGTCCCGCACGAGATCCGGTGTCGGGGAGTCCTCGGGCTCCGGCAAAGACATTGGCTGCGCCTTTGGCGGTTTCGCCAGCCGCGCGGCCCGGTTAACTCCTCGGTCCTCGCCCGAGTAAAGTCCGACTGCATTCCGCTTAAGCCAGTTAAGGACTTCATCGCGGTTCAATTTGCCGTCAGAACGTACAGGCAGACCGGCTTTCACGTATTGGGAGACGCGGGCGCGACTAACCCTCATCTCATCAGCAAGTGAAGCCTTAGTAATAATCGTCACGGCAGATCCGGTTAAGTCACGATGTTAAGCGGGTTTTGAGGGTTGGCGCTAGAAACACTGGGGGCCCCGACCACCCGTATAGAGTTGGAGGCCCCAGGGTCCCCCGGCACCTCGGGCAGCTGGTCGGGATGCCGGTTCGGCGCGAGGCCTGGGGCGGGGCGACGGCGGCGCGATGGATCATCGACGCTTCGCCGCGAATGATCGAAGGGCGCTGATCTGCGAGGCCGCGATGGAGCGATCCAGATCTCGCCCTTCCTCGCGGGCGCTGACCTGCGTTGGTCGTGGGTGACGATGGTCGTAGGTCGCGATTGCTGCGAGGTAAGCCTCGGCCTCATCCTGCGCGGCCGGCCAACGCTTCGGATCGCATGCCCGCTGCGCCCGGTTTTCGGCCATGAGGCAGGCTGTTGCGCGCTGCTCCTCGTTGCGGATCGCACCCACGGTCACCGGCTTCCGATACAGATCGGAGGGTAGGTCCGCCAAGGGCGGCGATTGCTCGGTGCCGGCGGGGCGTGACGCACGGTCGAAGGCCGCGAGGGCTGCAATATCGGTGTCGAAGCTGACTTGCTCCTCGGTCGTCATCGAGCGGCAGCGGGTTCGATCGGCGAGCGCTTGCACCCGATCGCAGACGATAGCCCGCTCTGCGGTGCTCCGAATGGTCATCGTCCTGCCCTTTCCAGCGGCTCGATTCCCTGCGCTCGAAGGGTCTGCTCCATGTTCGCTGCCGATGCCGCGGCGCCGGCATTGCCGATGCTGGTCGGGATGTGTGAGGAGACGGCCGTTTCCTGCTCGCGTGCGACCATGATCTCGAAGATCCGTGAGCGGATGTCCTCGACGCTTCCGCCAGCCGCGAGCATCGTGTCGGCGAGATCGGCCGGGATCGTCTGATCGTGGCGCCGGCCCAGCGCGACGAGCTTATGAGCTTCGCCGGCCGCGCGAATGCGGGCCTTCACTTCCGCGATGGCGACGCCCTCGCCCATCAGCCCGGCCGCCATGCCGGGAACGCCGCCTGCCACGCAGAGCGCGACGATCTCCGCCGCCTCGCTCCGGCCAATCGATGCGTTCGTGCGATCTGACATCTGCGTGTCGTCAAGCATTAGGCAGCAAGCCCGCGTTCGGCGCGCCAAGCGCTACGGGCCTTGTCCGCCTCGGCCAGCTTCCAATCGGCCAGAACGAAGCCGATGGGCGGGAAGGCGGAGACCGGGATTCCTTGGCTGCCACGGGCGCGGGTCGCCTCGCGCAACTGGCGCCAGTTGTACGGCTCGGTCTCGGATGCGACGCCCTGGGCGATGGCGAAACGTGCCACCGGCTCGGGAAGACTGACGCGGGAGACTTCCACGATGTCGGGCATGCTGTCCGCCCGCCGCTTCCAGCTGAAGCGCGCCAGCGCATAGACCTGAATCTCGCCGGGGTGCGCCTCGAAGTCGGGCTCGGGCTCGACGTAGGCGCGGAGGTTAGTGGCGGCTTCTCCGCTGCGGATGCGCTTGGCCAGTTCGCGCATGGGGGTAACGAGGAGCGGGACGGCCGGGGCGTCGCCATCCGCGATCTCGATGGGCTTCGGGCTGACCCAACCGAACCCCATATTCTTACTCGCCTCTGAGACCTCGATCGTCGGAAGGGTGGTGGCGAGCATGTGCCCCGTGATGTAGGCGGCGATGGTCTCGGGAGCCTCGCTGTCTCGTGGGCCGTGCATGTCGCGCTTGCCGAACAGCGGGGCGGCGACGGGGCTGATAGCGGACGCAAGGGCGGAGTTGGCCTTGGCTAGATCGTCGACGGCCTTACGGACATTCGCGGCAGCCGCTTCAATGGCGTGACTGTCGCGCTCCAGGCGGTCGGCAGCTGCCTTGCGCTGGTCGGCCTGCCGCGCATCTTCGATCCGAGCTTCCGCATCGGCGATGAGGCGATCGACCTCCGTCAGCGCATCGGTGATTCCGAAGGCGGCACCCTCGGTTTCGCGGCAACGACGTTCGGCGTCGGCGATACCGGCGGCGTCGGTACCGGCGATGAGGAGCGCGCGGCGCTCGGCAATGGCCTTCTCGGTGTCGATGGCAAGGGCGGTCTGACGGCCCTGCAAGTTCTCGCGGGTGCGCATCAGGCCAGCGAGACCGTTCTCGGGCGTTCCACTGCTGGGCTGGGGCTTGGCTTTGGCCATTATGGATATCTCCTCTGCGAAACGGATCAGGCTGCCTGCTGAGCAGACGTGGCTTCCTGAGAGGGCAGGCCGAAACCGTCGCGCTTCAGCTTCTCGGCAAGGGCCTGCCGCACGTAGGCGGAGGGAGAGATGAAGACGCGGGATGCGGCGGCGCTGATGAGGCTCGGCATCTCGCGGGGGATACGGGCCGCGATGCGGACCTCGTAGGCTGTGCGGTTAGACATGGAGCCTCGCGAAACCGTCAATTGTTGAATTGAAGTTGCACGAATGTACAAGCAAGCGCGGCGCTAGATCAATATTTGCTAATATTGGCGGATCGTTCCGCGTTGTTGCTTGAGTTGCATTGTGCACGCGCTCGCGCCTATTACTTCTCAGGAAAAGAGCGGCAATCTCGGGCAACGAAAATAGGGGTTTAGGGGATTGCAGGGGTTCGTTTCGGCCCCGCCCTATGAACTGTCAGATACGAGTCAGGTGCGCTTAAGGGCGACACGTAACAGCAGTGACATGGGTCTGACAGTTTCCCCGCGTTGCTTGAATGAGACCCCTATAAACCCCTAAACCCTACATCAGCAGAAAGCGCCCCCCATCGTGTGCAACGTCTGGAAAAGTCGAGCGATCAAGCCGCGCTAGCAACCTCGTCGGAATGGCATTGATGCAGCGAGAACCGATTTCCATTGCTCGCATCGGACTTCACCTGGAGCATGTGGCCGTTGACCACTCGCCCGCTGATACGGGTCAGCCACTTTCCCAGCTTCCGGCTGTTGACTGCCCCGCCCTCGCCGGCCTGACGCAGAAGCAGATCCCGAAACTCCGGGGCCCGGAACTCGCCAGGCCCAGCGAAGCCGCTGCTGTGTTCGCGCTCACAGGCAACCTGAATGATGGCGTTTGTCGTGAAGCGCGGCATCCAGACGAGATGCTTCTGCCAGTGCCCGAACAACTCTCGGATCGCCGCAAGCTCGGGGTCCTCCTCCCGCGTCTGTTCCATCGTCTTCACCGGGTCGGCCTCGCCGAGCCAAATCAGCGGCGCGCGCACTCGGTCCGACCATTGGCCGTAGGAACCGATCGTCCCGCATACTTTGGGCGAGCCAGCGGCGATGTAAGCTCGCGCGATCGTCAGCACGGCCGCCACGTAGGCGCCCCGGTCGGCCCTGATCCGCTCATCTGGCCGGAAGGTGAACTCGCGCAGCTCAGGTCGCTCGACGCCGGAATTCAGATTGCAAAGAACCGTGCGCCGCGTCATGTCGCCGACAAGGGTGAGATTGTTGCCCGTGGCGAACACGGCCGACCGGCACTCAAGTTCAGGGGTCTCGCTTTTGCCCAGGATGCGAATCTTGATAAGAGGCCGCTCTGTCAATTGGCAGAGCATATTGCCCCCCAATTCGCCATTTACGTTGTCAATCGAAATGATTGCAGATGCGTCCCGAAGCATCGAGCCTAGACGCTTCTCGCTTTCTTCGTCAGTCGCGCCAGCGGTGATCACTGGGCATCGCCGGCCGGTAGCAACGAGAGAGATTAGGTCGACAAGGTAGCTTTTGCCGTCGCCGGGCGTGTGCGCCCGGATAGCGTGAAGGGGCGCCAGGTCCATTGCCCCGCGCAGGACACCGATCATGAGGCCGGACAACGCTACGGCCCGATCGAGGGGACCGACGAACGGGAAGCCGTCCAGCAACTCAATGAGGAGATCCAGCGCGCGGCGCGCGTCGTCCCGGGTCGGATGCTCGGCGATCTCCGGCATCCGGAGTTCGGCATCCTCGACGAGGAGGAGCCGTGTGGCCGGATCGTAGCCGGGCCGGTTGAGGATCGAGCCGTCGGGACGCAGCGTTGGGGTCGTGATGATGCCCGCGACCGGCGGCAGGCTCCATTCTCCGTCTCGCGCCAGGAGCGCCGCGATCACGTCCATAGGCGGGTTCACATCAACCCAATCCTCCGAGCGCTTGTCGTAACGCTGGAACCGGGCGACGCGAGCGGCGTGGTCGGTCATGCTTGGTGGACACATCGTCCGGAATCGCACCGTGGTCGTGGTCCGGCCGTCGGCAGCCGGCACCGTGTCGACCACTGGCCGAACCAGCATACCCGCTCGGGTATAAATCGGCGCGTCGGCCGCCAGAATCGCCCGCTCCGTCGCCGCAACGGCCCTTGGCAGGTTGCCACCTGAGACACGGATGATGGGCAGAATTACCCCGTCTTCGTCCGCGCCGTCCTCGCCGAGATTTGAACCTGCTGCACGTGAGGCGCCCTCTGATGGGTCCGATCCTGCCGCCCCCCCTGCTGCACGGTAAGCATCACGCCGGCTGCCGCACTTGCGGGTCTCGGCATTCCGCCATCCATTCCGGGCGGCATGCCAGAACAATGTTGCGGCCGTCACCGTGCGGCCCTGAGCGAAGGTCGACCACTTCCTCGCCGTCAGTGCGGGGTCGTTCCGCGGCGAGCTGGCGGACCATGCCTCCCAGAGATCGCGTCCGGCTTCGCCCAACGCAGCGTAGAGCGCGAAGCCGATCCGAACCCACTCGTCGTAATCGAGGTCGTTCGGAACATGCTCCAGCGCATCCGCTACGGTCCTCTGGTCTGGCCGCTCACCCGCCTTGAACCCACTGGCGCGTCGGCCTTCAGCCTCTCGTTTGGTCTCGGCACGCCTACGATCGGCACGCGTTGCGGCGCCTGCCTCTCTGATCAATTCTTCCGCGTCGGCGAGAAACTGGCGAAGGCTGGCCGGCTCGACCTCTGGCACGTTGGCGAAGGGAACGGTCAACGGCGAGCCATTGGGCCACGCATAGGGCTGACGAGTCTCAGGGTGTACGCCGAACGCGACGAACTGCTGACCGCGCCCTAGCACCTCGACCCGCGTCGGCTTCTCCAGCGGATCCTCGGTGAAGTGCAGCGCCGGCGTCTGCAACTTGTCGATCGCAAGCGCCGGCCGATAGCAGAGCAGCACCTTTGGGGCGCGGCCGATCCGGCGGAGCGGCGTCGGGCCCAACGACGAGATCGCCAGTTCCTCGATCCGTTCTGCCAGTACCGGATCGAGAATGTCGATGTCCACGCCGGTGAGCGCACCGGTCAGGAGCCCGGTATTTGTGCTGCCGGGTTCGACGCGGGGCCAGCGCGCCACCTCCTCAATTGAGGCGTCCAGGCACCGGGTCTGCCATTTCGCCATCAGGGGACGCTTACCCGCCGACGGGACGTTCATGTCCGGACCGCTCACCGGGACGGGGAAATAGCCGCCCGCACGCAGGCTGAGACGTAAAGCGGTGAGGTCGTCTCGGCCGTCCGTCACTCATGCCCCCGCTTCTCGTAGATCGCACGTTCCATGGCCTCGGCGATCTGATGCCCCTCCGGCCCGCATGCCTCGGCGTACAGGCGGCGCGACACCTCCTCGGAGAGGTTCACTTCGGCGTCGTCGAAGGACTGGTAGAATGCGCGGACCCGATAGCCGCACGCGACCTGCCGCACGGCGGTGAACCAGCGTGCGCCGATCACCAGGGGCGCAAAGGTCTGCCCGGCCTCGCGGCTAACCTGCAGCTCGACCGGCGCGGCGTGGCGGACCCTGTAGGACCGATTGCGGCGTCGGGCGAAAAATCGGCGGTCGGATTCGATCACCGCATCGAATTCGGGCGGCAAGGTTCGATCGCACCGAGCGGCCGTTTGCTGGTTCCGATGGGGTGCGCCGCCCCTCATTGTTCGTCCGTCTCCGAAGTCGAACGCCGCGATCCATTCAGTCGGCCGCTCACCCATGCGTCAAGATTGCTGCGGACGTAGAAGATGGACCGACCGAACCGATCGAACTTCGGGCCGCCGCCGATGCACCGCAGCTTGGCCAAGGTGGCGATCGCCACCGGCGTGCCGTGGATCGCAGCGAGATAGTCCGATGCCTCGACGGGATTGAGCCGCGGCTTGCGAAAGCGAGGATCCGGGCAAGCCGGTAACGCCCCCTCCGAGGACGGGTGGTGCAGATCAGACATTGGATTGCCTCAGACCGGTGTTTCGATCAGTTTCTGATCGATGATTAGGGGGCGATTAGGTTTGGGCTGCGGAACCGGCCAGATGTTCTCGGGTCCGGCGGAGTGCGGTCGCCACAACGTCGTCGAATGCAATGGCGAGATAAGCATTTACGGGGGGAGAAAGTTCTTCGCCGACCCGCATCAAATGACTTTGCCAGCCGAAGGCATAATTTGGATCGGGCCAACAGATCAGCATCAGACCCTGAAACAGTGTGTTGATACCTTCTTCTCCAATATCCTCGTTTCGGGGATTCAAACCATTTCCCCCTTTGAAAAGAGGGCCTAGAACGGCGGCGCGAGCTTGGCGGCTGGCCTCCTCCACCTTGACGCCGAAGTCGACGAGCTTGCGGGTGACCGCCAGGATCGAGATATCGACGAGGCTGAATGAAACCCATCCGCCGTCATTGCCAACAGATCCTGGGAAACCCAGCTGTCCGCGGGCTAGCCAGTTGCGGAGCGACTTGGGCGTTGCATCGATTGCGAACGCCGCCGTTGAAAACCGGATCTTCCGGTCGACGATCGAGGTCATAAAAAACTCCGCTGAGCACTTTTGATATATGGCCTCAGCTGAGAACTTTTGTCAAACAGCTATCTGCTGGCGTTCGCTTTTGTACCCCGCATAGTAGGTACGGTGCAGGTTGCGCGCGAGCGTGCCGATGTGATCGAGGGCGTACTCCAAGCCCTCAGCCTGATCTTCGCTCAGGACTAGAACGCGCATGGTCGAGGACCAGGGCGCCACACGGGCGATCTCCTCCGCAGCGCCACCGAGGGGGCGTCCCAAGGTGTCGCCGACCGCCATCTCCATGAGCATCGCCATACTCCGAAGCTTGGCGACGGCGTCCTCGAGATTGCGATAGGCAACAGCCAGCTCGCGGTCGTTGCGGCTGGAGGTAGAAGGTGTGGTATGAGTGGCTTCAGCCATGTTTCGTCCTCACTCGACGTTTCTGGTCAGGGCGCGAGTGGGAAGCTCCAACTTCCTTCGCGTCCGATTTTATGTAAACGTGAAAATATGAATATGTCAATTCCTGTAAACGAGAAAAGGCGCGGCCGACCTTCGGGACAGGCATTCCCTATTGCCGTGCAGCTTCGCCTCAGCGTTGAGCAGGCATCACAACTCGACGCGTGGCGTGAGGCTCAGACCATTAAGCCGACACGCTCGGAGGCCATCCGCGGGTTGATCGAGGAGGCGCTGAAAGTTAAAGCGTCATTGCAGCAATAAGTAGAAATGCCCCGGAACCTCTCGGAATAATGCACGTTTTCGGCACGGAACGTGAACGCGGAGAGGTGTGAGGTGGCAAAATCAGTGTTTTTCTGCACCTATGATATCGAATCCAATCGTTATGATCCCCACAGCAAGATGAGGGAACATGCATCCACTCATGGATGGTATGTTTTCGAAAAGGATTTTCGCGGCATCAACCACTATCTACCAAATACGACGTTTATGGGCTATTTCGAAGAGATGACGGATGCGCAAAAGGCATTTTATGATCTTTGTGATAGAGTGCGCGGGCTTTGCTCGGGTAATCTTACAGTAGAGAAAATGCTGATTGTTATGTCTAAAGGGAGCTTATTTTCATCAAACAAACCGTTTGGAGTCCCATAAGACTTAAGATTACAATACAGTGTTTTATAATAATTGCTGTCTTACCGATGGCAAATTCCAGAATGCATACTGGCAGGTCACTCGGTCGTGAGTGCCAAAGTGGCCGGCCCAGCCCCATAGCGGCTATACCTTCGGATCGACGCGGGACGTTTAAGAAAGCCCAGCGCTGAAACCAAACGATCCCAGCACGCGCTTCCTTCGGCACGGCATCGGTCGCTCGACGCTGGACAACGGCGCGGTACAGGCCCGGCTCGCTGATGACGGAGACATCCTGCTCGCCGCCAAGGGTACCCATACGGTGGGTACCCCTTTCATCGGCGCCCCCGTGCGGGCGAGATCCAACCTGACAAGCCCTCGCGCTCGGAAGCCATCCGACGGCTGGTCGAGGATGCGCTTAAGGCGCCGCGGGAAAAATAATTTTGATTGTCAATAGCCTGTGGACAAATCCACCGAAAGTTCATACATCGTTCTCATGCCCGGCACATCGTTAGACGTTGCCAACGAATTTATCCGCCTCGCAAAGGAGAGTGGAGAAGAGCTGACACAGATGCAGCTGCAGAAGCTCGTCTATATCGCTCATGGCTGGAGACTAGCGCTTACTAACGAGCCATTGACAACTGACCCGGCGCAAGCCTGGGATTTTGGTCCGGTCTACCCGCAACTTTATGAGCAACTGAAGAAGTATGGTCGCGGTCCCGTTCAGGATTACGTCCGAGATTGGCACCAGTCGATCATGCACTGGCTTGGCAAAGACGAAGACCGAGACATAGTAATTCCGCTCGACGAAGACGATAAGCAGGTTGTAGCTAGAGTATTCGATATCTATGGCTCTTTCCCTGCTTATAAACTGTCGGCCCTGACGCACGAAGCTAACACCCCATGGTCGCAGGTCTATGAGCGGAACGGAAACAAGCCCATCCCCAACCGTACCATCGAAGCGCACTTCAAAGCCCTCGCAGCAGAACAGTCTTCTGAATAAACTTGACGAGATATCGTCAGGGTTAGCTGCTGTTCAAGCCAAAGATGTTCCAGACCAGAAAGATCGGCTGGAGGCAGAAGATGCCTCAAAGCAGCAAGCCCGCGTATTTTCCGAAGCAATCAAAGATATGGAGCATAATCGCGAGCTAAGGCGCGAATATGCATTAAAAGTCTATAGATACTTGATCGCTTATTCGGGATTTTGCGGGCTTATTTTACTCTTGCAGGGCTTCAAAGTTTATAGTTTTTGCTTAGAGCCAACGGCCTTAACAGTTCTTGTTGGTAGCACGGCAGTGGCGGCGATTGGTCTCGTGGGATTTGTTGTGCAGGGTTTATTTAAAAATGGCACTCCCGCACCTAACCATGGCCCAACGAAATCGAAGAAGAGATCTGTTTAGCGACGCCATCCGCGGCCGCCATGAGCACCGCATCAAGGTGATGGATATATCTGGAGGTCACGCCATGTCCGGCATGGCCAATCATGGCCCCAATGGTTGAATCGCTGTAGCCGAGATCGGCGGCGGTAGAGGCAAAGGAGTGGCGGAGCGTGTGAGCGCTGACGCCCGCCAGGCCGGCACGGTCCATGATGCGCTCAAGGGCATCCGATAGGCTGACGAATGGGCCGCTCCCGCGCGTCGCTGGAAGCACGTAAGGCGAGCCCGGGGTGTGCGGCAGAGCTGCCAAGAGGGCCATCACGGCACAGCCGATAGGCCGGACCGATGCGCCCTCCTTCGTGTCCTCAAGCCGAAGGCATGAGCCCGCGGCATCCACCTCCGACCACCGCAGCTTGACGATCTCGCCCAGCCGGCACCCGGTGAGCGCCAGGAGCCGAACGCCCGCCACTGCCTGCCACCGCTCTGCCTGCTCAGCCTCGACGGCCTTCAAGGCTTGCCCGAGGGCGCCGTACTCGTCGGCGTTCAGACGGCGCGTGCGCTTCTGGTCCGCCGGCCGCTTCACGCCCGTTGCCGGGTTGTGCGGGATTATGCCTTCACTGACGGCATAGGTCAGGATCCCGCCGAGAAGCCCCACGGTACGAGCGGCTGTGCCTGGTCCGCCTTCGACGACCGCCTTACCACGGAAGCCCGTCTTGACCACGGCAGCGGTCTTTCCGGTCTGGACGTCCCTAACGAACCGCTGGACATCGGAGACGGTCAGATCCTTGACCAGGCGTGATCCGAGCAAGGGGCGAATGTGTCGTTCGATACGGCCGCGGTCGACATAGAGGGTGGACGCCTTTTTAGGCTTTCCGCCCTTACCCATGATCAGCCCTTTGTCAGTCGCGGCAAGATAGGCGTTGCAGAGCTCGGCCACGGTCATCGCGCTACGTCGTGCGTTTCTCTCCTCCGCAGGGTCCTCCCCTCTGGCCACGCGACCAAGGAGCGACTTCGCTTCCCGGCGAGCTTCGTCAGCAGTCAGCACCCCATGAAATCCGATCGTCACGCGCCTGCTTCGGCCGCTCGATCGATACTGGACGAGGTAGCTGCGGCGCCCGGAAGCGAATACACGCAGCCCGAAACCGGGAAGCTCATCGCACCATATGAAGTAATCTCGTCCCAGGGGCTCGGCGGCGTCGACGACCCGCTTCGTGATCCTTGCCATACGATCCTCACTGCTTCCGCGGAAGCACTGCGGAAGCACGCGGCGGAAAACTCACGCCATTTCAGATCGTCGCTGGATAACTCGGCCCGTAAAATTCGCAATATCTGTCAGAGCTTTAGCAATGACGGGGAAAGTCGGGCAATCACGAGGAAACCCATGACATCAATCCTCCGAAGGCAAAGGTCACACGTTCGAATCGTGTCGGGTGCGCCAATTTTTCGACAAATTAGGATTTGGACTCATAACCAATAGCTGATGGTTGCAGCGATGCAGGCAGCTTTGAGTTAGTGGGCTGCAGACCCGTCGTATCGCGTGGCGCTGCGACGGAAGTCCTTGATGCGGCCGAACATGCGCTCGACGGCGTTGCAGCCCTGGTAGAGGACCGGCGAGAAGCAGGGCTTCCAGCGCCGGTTGGACTTTGGCGGGATGTTGGGGGCGGCTCCTGTCACTTCGATCTGCCGGCGAATGGCATCGCTGTCGTAGCCTTTGTCGGCGAGCAGGATCCGGCACCGGGGCGAGCGCTCGAGGAGCAAGGCTCCTGCCTTGCGGTCCGCGACTTGTCCGCCCGTCAGTAGGAAGGCAAGCGAGCAGCGCTGAGCCACTCGGTTCAGGTGGCCAAGTCAAGATCTGCTTTGCAGGCGGGCGGTGGAACGCTCCTGCGCCGGAGGCACGCGCTTCCGCCGAATCGTCAAGGATGACGAATGGTATTCCAGCGCGCTCGCAGATCTCCACATCGCAGCCTTCGTCTGTCTTCTACTCGAACAGGCTGTTCAACGCGCAGACAGTCGATAACGGACGAGATTCGATACGTATCAGATCTGTCCGGGCTGGCAGCCATAGGGTGGCACCGAGCGCGGGAAGCGTTCTTTGATGCGCTCGCAGCCCCACGACCGCAGCGACTCTGGCAGGCGGCGATTCACTTCGATGCCAACCTCGTCGTAGGGCGTTAGTCCGGCCGTGACGTAGCTGTACCAGCGCCAGCCCAGGGTGCCGACGCCTGCGAGCAGGATTGCGAAGGCCACCGTCGCGGCCAGCCCCAAGCGTGACTGCGCAGGTCTCGTCTTATCTACCATGCAGACCATGTCCTCGATGTTCGTGCGATCCTGACAACGCTCTGCTCCCTCGCGGGGAAGAGCCCGTTGCGACCGACAGGATGATGGGGGCTCCCTTACAACACCCATTCAACGGATGGCCATGCTGCCGCTCTGTGAAAGACGGACGATCGGCTTGGCAACAACGTCAACGCCTCTCAGCATCCGCCCGGATGCCTAGCCTTTTTGATGTAAAAGGTATGTATTAACCCAAAGAATTTTCTCCGCCTCATGGGCCAAACCAGCCGCTCTTTTCTACGTTGTCTGTCCGCACGGCACGAGGGGAGCTCGTTTGATCGTGCCATGCTAAACGTGATGGACAAAAATCCGCAATGATACATCAGCTTGTTTACTATAGCCGAAACGTTGTTGCCGGCAACGATCGCTCCATGCTTATGAATTTGCGTGACATCGTCTCGGCCTCACAACGCAACAACAGCCGTGATGGGATTACCGGTTTTCTCATATTCGATAAAACCTGGTTCATTCAGGTTCTTGAGGGCGACCAAGCGCAGGTGAGTAGCACCTATACGCGCATCGCCCGCGATCCGCGCCATACAAGTGCTACCATTCTGGATGCACGGAACGTTCAGGGCCGTTCCTTTCCCAACTGGACCATGGGTGGCGCCATGCGAACCCCAGAAGTTGAAGAAATTTACTTGCAGCATGGCATCGGAAGCTTCATCGACCCGACGCGCCTGACAAGCGGCAAGGTCATCGCCCTCGCCCTCGATCTTCAGGCTTTCGATGCCGCGAAACGTCAGACTCAGCGGCTCGCGAGTTGAAGTCTGAGCGGCCAGTCCGGGTACGGCGTTTGACGCGGTTCGACCGCAGACATAGCAACGCGTCCACAAGGCTGCGTGCCCGCACTCGACTGGCCTCAAGTCCCGGTGCATGACCGAAAGCCCGGCCCTCTGAAACGATCTCGCGAGCGCTCGCGTCTCGCGGGGCCGGTTCTCTTCGGCGTCGAGTTCGAGGGCGGATGCGGCGGAAACGGGAATATGGGCGTGTCCCTGCGGTGGATCGGTGCAACGGCTGGCGGGATCCTGGCCCGCCTGGCCATGGCCGCTATCCTACCGTGGCGGCGTGCCGGCGAGGCTCGCCACGCAGGTTTGGGACGGCTTGCGGCGAGGCGGACCCGTGTCGACGGCCGGATCATCCATGCCAGGGTCTCCGTCGATTCCGTGCCGGATGATCGCCTGCCCGTGATCCTGGTCCATGGGCTGGGAATGTCCAGCCGATACATGGTCCCGCTCGCGAGGCATCTTGGCCCTCACCTGAAGGTCTACGCCCCCGACCTGCCCGGCTTCGGCTTGAGCGACAAGCCCCGGCACGTGCTCACCGTTCGCGAACTCGCCGATGCGCTGGCCGCCTGGATGCAGGCCCTCGGCCTGAAGCGCGCGGCTTTTATCGGCAACTCGCTCGGCTGCGAGATACTGGTCGAACTGGCGATCGTTCACCCCCACCTCGTCGACCGCCTGGTTCTGCAGGGGCCCACGCCTGACCCGGAGGCGAGGAGCCTCTTCCGGCAGGTTGCGGGGTTCCTGGCCATCGCGCCGTTCGAGCGCTGGTCGCTGGCCTGGGTGGCGCTGAGCGATTATACGCGGGGCGGGATCAACCGATATATCCTGACCTTGCACAGCATGGTCGGCAACCGCATCGGAGAGAAGGCGCTCCGCGTCATGCAGCCCACGCTCGTGGTGTGGGGCGCCCGTGATTACATCGTCCCCTACGCGTTCGTCACGATCCTCGCCGAAAGCCTGCCGCGCGGACGCCTTGCCGTCATTTCCGGTGCGGCCCACGGGATCAACTACTCACACCCCGAGGCATTCACTGCCGTGCTGCTCCCTTTCCTCCTCGCCGAAGGCGACAGGCCTGCCGCGCAGAACCAGTCTTAGAGCGCTCACCGCCGAAGTGGATGCCGGTTCGGCGAAAAAGAGCGCGGCAAAACAAAGGCCTGGAGTTGCACCCGACCCAACGTGGTCGGGTCCAACTCCAGACGGCCGGCACAGGCTGACATTCGGCCAGCGAGCGCCGTTATCGTTGCTCTCGCCGGTCACGACATAGTTTGGCAGGAGTCCGTCTCGGACCGGAGGCGGTGACGGGCGCGCCGAGGGATCGGTTGTCGAAACATTCGCCGAAGAACGGGCTCGTCATAGGATACCGCGCCAATACGCCGTCCGGCACGGATGCCGACCCCTTCACGACTCCTCAACCACACGGCGCCAGGATCGGGCTATGCTGAACCTCTCGCCCCCACGTCGTCTGACCTTCCTTCTCTCGCTGGTGCTGATCGGCCTCGCCGTCGCCAGCCTCTATTTGCGCCTTCCGACCATTG
The DNA here is from genome assembly GCF_979256025.1 of Methylobacterium sp. AC832. Classification (NCBI taxonomy): domain Bacteria; kingdom Pseudomonadati; phylum Pseudomonadota; class Alphaproteobacteria; order Hyphomicrobiales; family Methylobacteriaceae; genus Methylobacterium; species Methylobacterium sp. AC832. Next base: position 141,600 of record NZ_CEEDMV010000001.1, on the reverse strand, counting down.
GTCCCACTGTGGTCAAGTACCGGACCTGGTTCTTCGTCGGTGCGTATGTCCTGCTGGCTTTCGGTGTCGTCTCGAAAAGCCTCTGACCGGTTGCAGACGAAGATCGTACGTCCCTGTTCTTCCTCCAGATCAACGACACACGATTTCTGAGGCCATACTGTCCATGCCAACGGTGTTCCTGGATTGCGATGGCGTGCTGGCCGATTTCGATGCCGGCGCGAAGCAAGCCTTCGGGATGGCACCGGCGGAATTCGAGCGGCGTTTTGGCCTGAAGCGTTTCTGGGGCGAGCTTGCCTCGCTCAACAACTTCTTCGGTGAGCTACCGTTGATGCCGGATGCCATGGAACTGTATGAGGCGGTTCGCCACCTCGAGCCCATCATCCTCACGGGTCTTCCGCGGGGAAACTGGGCTGAGCCACAGAAACGCCTCTGGGCGGCCCGGTATTTCCCCGGTGTCGAGGTGATCACGACGAGTGCCGCGCTGAAACGAGAACATTGCCGTCCTGGCGACGCCCTCGTGGATGACCGGGAGAAATACCGGCCCCTTTGGGAGCAGGCCGGAGGCATCTTCATCCATCATCGCAATGCGGATGCATCGATCCGGCGGTTGCGCCAACATGCATTCATCTAAGATAAAACGGCTTGTGCTTGTATCTCACTGGACAAGCATCATCTGTTCCTCATATGCTAAGCATTCGCTGCCGACGCGTCTTGCGTCCTTGAGCGTGTCGATCTCAGGATTATCTCATACATGAAGCGCCGTAGCGCGCGACCTTTCACGGTCGAAATCAAGCATACCCGTACATCCCGCGCCTCGCTCCCCGACGCCCCGGCACGTTCCCGCGTCGGTGACGACCTGTGGGGGGACCTGCAGGCAGCTGTGGCCGAAAAGCCGGCCGATATGCAGCCCCTGCGCCTCGCTCATCCCGAGCCTGCACCGTCAGTGGCGCCCGCCGAGCCGCCCGCCCGGCGTGTCCTGCCGAGTCTCGTGCCGATGTTTGCCATGCCCGATGAGCCGGACGCTCCCGAGGTCGGCAAAGCGCCGGAAGAGGAGCGGCTGCCACGCGTGCAACGCGTGAAGCCCCCGACCAAACGTAAGCAGAAGGTCGTGGCGCAGGTCGACTCGGCACTTTCGTTTGCCGATGCGGACGACGAGCTCGACGATACACCGATTGTCGCGAGCCCTGACTCGACACAGCTATCCGGTGGCGTCAGTGGGCCTGCTTTGGCTCAAGCGCGGACCGCACGGCGCGCTCAGCAGGCAGCGGCTCTACGGCCGGGCGAGCGTTGGAAGCGGCGGCTGCCACGTGCACTTTGGTAAGCCACCGCAACGGCTTCCTGCCTTGCTCGAGATGTAGCCTCCATCGTTCGATGGTTTGAAGCCTGCCCGCGCGGCCGCGTGGTGGCCGTCCGCGGGCCCTCAAGTCAGCCCGACCGATGAGCCCGCATGATCTCCGAGTTGGTCGGCAACGACGCATAAGGCCGTTTTCCAGTCGAGACGGGCGGAATGCGACACCATGCAGGCCGCGCTGCCAAGCGAGAGCAGGTGCACGCGTAACGAGCGCACCGCTCAAGACGATAGACGAAGAGCCGTTTTACCAAGTCGTCGGCTTGGGGTTGCGCTCGTCGAACCCCTTCTGGTGCCAATAGGGATAGATCGGCGTCTCTTGGCTCGCCGCATCGAGGCGGGCCACCTGCTCGGGCGTCAGCGTCCAGTCGAGAACGGCAAGGTTCTGCTTGAGCTGCTCCTCGGTGCGGGCGCCAACGACGATGTTGCACACGGTGGGCCGGGTCAGCAGCCAGTTCAGGGCGACCTGCGCCACCGTCCTGCCGGTCTCCGCCGCCACATCATCCAGCGCATCGACCACGCCAAAGAGGTACTCGTCCGACACCGGCGGCCCGCCCTCGGCGCCGCCCGCAGCGATGCGGCCGCTCTGGTTCGGTTGCCCACGGCGGATCTTGCCGGTCAGACGGCCCCAGCCGAGCGGACTCCAAACCATCAGGCCCACGCCCTGGTCGATGCCGAGCGGCATCAACTCCCACTCGTAATGCCGCCCGATCAGGGAATAGTAGCCCTGATAGGCCACGTAACGCGCGAGCCCATAGCGCTCGGATGTGGCGAGCGCCTTCATCAGGTGCCAGCCGGAAAAGTTCGAGGCGCCGATATAGCCGATCTTGCCCGAGCGGGTGAGATCGTCGAGCGCCCGAAGCGTCTCCTCCACGGGGGTGAGTGCGTCGAATCCGTGCATGAAGTAGACGTCGATATGCTCGGTACCGAGCCGCTTCAGGCTGGCCTCGCAGGCACGAACCAGATGATGGCGCGAGGAGCCGACTTGGTTCAGGTCGTCATTGAAGCGGAAGGTCGCCTTGGTGGAGATCAACGCGCGCTCGCGCTTGCCCTTCAGAGCCTGGCCCAGGATCTCCTCCGAGGCACCTCCCGAGTAGATGTCGGCCGTGTCGAAGAAATTGACACCGGAATCCAGGCAAAGGTCCACCATGCGGGTCGCCTCAGCGACATCGGTCTGGCCCCAGCGCTGAAAGAATTCGTTTGTCCCGCCGAACGTGCCCGTGCCGAAGCTGAGCACCGGTACGGTAAGGCCGGAGCGGCCAAGCTGCCTGTATTCCATCGAATCCTCTCAGCAACCCATCGCGCGGTATGTGATGCGCCTGCCGATCTAACGCGACGGAAGGCCTCGGTTTCCGTCGCGCGGGCATCGCTTCCGCGCGCCTCCTGGCTCTCGGCATGCAGGCCGCCTGCGTATCCTCGAAGTACTTTCGTTTGTATCGACCCGAGTGTTGCACCACGCATCTTGTACAGTGATCGCATCGGATATCGACGATCATCAGAATAGCCTGCGAAGACCTGTTGAACAATCGATGCCGGTCTCGCAGGCGTATGCGCAGATCGAGCGGTGCCCCGCTGCATCTTTCGTGGCCCCGATCCTGGATGCCGAGGGGACTCATCGTTCCCACACGAAACCCGAAGATTCCACATTGGAGGCTCCGACTTCGGAGAGCCCCGACTTCGGAAAGCCCCGACTTCGGAAAGCCCCGACTTGGGGATGCTTCGACCCGGGGGATACTCTCGGGGGATATTTCGGCATGACAGGCATGCCGGTCGCCGCGAGCGGCTGCCCCGAGAAAGGACGAGCATGGACACGATGACGATCCTCGACGCGCACCGCTGCCATCTCGGCGAGGGCCCCTGCTACGATCCGCGAACCGGCACGGCATGGTGGGTCGACATTCTGGAGCGGCAGCTGTTCGAGAGGTCGCTCGCGGACGGCACCGCGCGCCTGCACGACCTGCCTTTCATGGCGAGCGGCGTCGCCGCGGTGGACGAGACCCGTCATCTCCTCGCCGCCGAGGACGGGCTTTACCTGCGCGGGCTGAGTGACGGAAAGCTCATGCTGCTCTGTCCGCTGGAGGCGGAGGATGCAGGCACCCGCTCCAACGACGGCCGTGTGCATCCCTGCGGCGCTCTGTGGATCAGCACCATGGGCCGCGATGCCGAGCCGGGGCGTGGCGCGATCTACCATGTCGCCGGTACCCGGGTGACGCGCCTCTACGGGTCGCTCACCATCCCGAACGCCATCTGCTTCTCGCCCGATGGCGCGACCGGCTATTTCGCCGACACCGATGCGGGTCTGCTGAAGCGCGTCAGCCTCGACCCCAGCACTGGCCTGCCGACGGGCGAGCCCTCGACGCTCTACGATCATCGCGGCGGGGATGGCGGCCTCGATGGCGCTGCGGTGGATGCCGAGGGCCGCATCTGGTGCACCCGCTGGGGGGCATCCTGCATCGATGCCTACAGCCCGGAGGGCGAGCGTGTGCGGACGGTTCCCCTGCCGGTGACCCGCCCCTCATGCCCCACATTCGCCGGGCCGGATCTCGATCGCCTGCTGATCACCAGCGCCTATGAGGGCATGAGCCAGGAGGAACGCGACGCCGATCCCGAGCACGGACGCACCCTCCTGATGGCAGCCGGAATACGTGGCCTGCTGGAGCCCGCCTTCCGGATCTCCCTGTAAGTCGGTCGTTTCCGGCTATGCGCGACAGCCACTTGGCGCAGGAGTCGGAGACAGGCGTTGTGGGAACGCCGATGCTCATTCTTTGCCAGCGGACAGCGTCACCACGAAGGCCGCACCCTCAATCGTCCCGGGTTCACAACGCACCGTCGCGCCCATGCGCTCGGACAGCGTCGCGACGATGAACAACCCCATGCCCGTGCTCGGCGGTCCATCGGATCGCGTCCCAACAGGCTGATGGAACTTCTTGAACAGGAGATCGTGACGGGCAGGATCGATACCCGGTCCGCGATCCTGAACCCGGATCGACACGTCTCCGCCATCCTGTGCGGCGCTGACCGTCAGGATGCCCCCGTCGGACTGTAGCGGACGCCGTTGCCGAGAAGATTGTCGAGAATCTGTGCCAGGGCACCTGCGTCGAGCGTGGCGACCAACGGGCGATCCGGCAGATCCACGTCGATCCGGACGTCGGCGGATTGGGCGAGCGGCTTGGTCCGGCCTGCGGCGGCCAGCACATGCCCTCGCACATCCTCGTCGGTGAGGCGCGTGAGCGGCCGGTGCTCGGCGGCGTGCGCATCGAGCAGCCGGGTCGCGAGAGCGAGCATCGCGTCGATGCTCGCTCTCGCCTGCTGCAAGACGACGAGCGGCAATTCCGGCTCCCGCGTTGCGCGCCGGACGGCGAGATCGAACAGGTTGCGCAGCCCGTAGAGGGGACTGCGCAGGTCATGGGCGGTGATCGCCATCAGGGTGTCGAGTTCGCCGTTCCTCTCCATCAGCCGGTCATTCTGCAGGCGGATGGTGCGCTTCTGCTCGTAATCGCTGCGACGTCCGGCATGGATCAGCGCTGCGGCGACGACGGCGATGACCGAGACGATCGCGGCATTGACGATGGCGATGACCTGCTCGGCGGGAAACGTCGCCGTGCCGAGCACGATCCAACAATAGGTGAGCAGCAGCGGGATCAAGGTCAGCCCGAAGGTGAGCGGCGGCAGCACGAACAGCAAGGTCAGAGACAGGAGCATCATGGGGTATCCGCTCGTCAGCCGCCCCTTGGCGCCCATCGCGGCGATCGCCCATTGAGTATCGAGCAATGTCAGAACCAGGAAGATTACGACGAAGACGCGCGGGAGCCACGTTCCACCGCCGCGTCGCAGCGTCAGCGAGGCGAGCAGGAAGCTGAGCGCCAGCACGATCTCAACGGCGATCTGAACGGTCCTGAGTCCGGTGGCGAACTCGATCGACTTGGTGAACAGCCCCAGCATGCAGGCGATCTCGACCCGTCGAATATTGACGAGGGTCAGCATGTCTCCGAAGCTCATGCCGGCCTGCTCGGCGGGGGACACGTCCCAGCGTGCCAGCCAACTCTTCATGATGGCCTGCCTTTCATGACGGATCGAGACGCCCCGCGAGGTGATCCGCCGCATAGCGTTCGAGCATTCTCACGCTGTCCAGCCCGAGCTTGACCTTCAGGCGCTCCCGATAGGTACCGACGGTCTTCACGTTCAACCCGAGTTCCTTCGCCAGAGATTGCAGCGTCGCACCGCTGCCGATCAGCCGGAGAACCTGAAGCTCGCGACCGGATAGGGCGCCGATATCCGTCCGACGGTCGCATCGACGCGCGAGATCACCGATCAGCAGCTGTTGCACCGGCTCGCTCATATGGATCGCACCCGCCACCACGCGGTCGAGGGCCACGGCGACGGTTTCGAGCGGTTCGGATTTCGCCACGTAGCCATGCGCGCCGGCATAGATCACAAGAGGCCCCCAGACCGTTTCGTCGCGGCTGGAATAGACGATGATCCTGGCCGCCGGCAGGATGGCGCGCAGATCCTCGATCAAGGCGATGCCGTCACCGTCCCCCATGATGAGATCGGTAACGATGATGTCGGGCTGCACTCGTTCGGCCTCGATACGGGCCGTCCGGGCCGAGTTGGCCTCTCCGCTCACGTCAAAGCGGTCATTGCCCTGGAGCAACAGCTTCAGGCCGGCCAGCACGATCGGGTGGTCGTCGACGATCAGCAACCGAAACAAGGACATGTCTACCCCGAGCGAAGCGGCCAACCAGGGTATGATTCCTCATTGTTGCGCCCCCCTGTAGGTCACCGACCTACACGAGATCAACGTCATGCGACCATGATCCGTCCAAGATGCCACGTACGCTTCTGAATGACCCTCAGGCGAATCCGTTTCGCGCAGGCGGCCAAGGCCCGTGAGACATAAGCCATACGGTCTCACAGACCCGTACACGCCGCCGGATAGAGCCCTGGCCCGCCGGCCCGGGCAACCGGACAGCCTTGGTCCGCCCGACGCTCGACGCTCGACGCCCCGAGTCTGCCATCGGAGACTGTGTCGCCCCCCGGCGTGAGCGACCTGGAGCATTTGGACGAAGGCGCACCAGCGCCGACGCTTCACAACTTCACGCCGCACCACCCTCGTTCAGGTACCCTCCCCATGCCGCCCCACGCCGCCCCACGCCGCAAAAACAATTCAGTAACCTTCAATCGAAGCAATCAGCTTCGTTTGACTTGAAATTTCCCCAAAGATTGAAATGTTTACAATAAGCTCATGATTTTCGTTCATCTCTGTATTTAAATTCCATTCACTGCTCAAGAATTGAGCATGGAAGTGAATTTCTGTAGGTCAATGACCTACAGGGCTACCGAACCAGTCATGTATTTGGGCGATATGGGATTCGCAGGATGAGTTCGGTGGCGTACAACCAAGATGTTATCGAAAAACCGAATGCAAGTGACGGTCTAGACTTACGGCAGGATGCGTCGCGCGCAATCAAAACCGGGACGACGAAGGCCGTCGCGACGAAACTCACTGTCCGGCCCGGCATGGAGGCTCGCTTCGCAACGTGGCAGGCCGAGTTTACCCGGGCCGTCTCGGCATCCCATGACTTCGTCAGCCTCGAGATCATCCCGGCTTTCGCCGGCTCGGCCGAATGGCAGATCATCCAACGGTTCCGCTCGCCCGAAGCGCTGACCCGATGGGTCGAGGACGAGGCGCGCGCTACGCTCCTGGCAAACCTCACGGCCTTGGAAAGCGACGGCAAGGGACCACACGCCGATGAGGCGGCGCCGGATTATCACTCCACGACGACTGTCACGGAGGTCATCACGACGGTTGTGAAGCCGGGGCAGGAAGAGGCGTTTCGGCGTTGGGCCGAACGTATTCAGCAGGGACAGGCCCGCTTTCCAGGATATATGGGCACCCTCGTCCAGGCGCCCCTGTCGCCGGAAGTCCCGTACTGGACCACGCTGGTTCGCTTCGAAAGCCCGGCCTTCCTCGATGCCTGGCTGCAATCGCCGGAACGACAGGCGATCCTGGCCGAAGCGACGCCCCAGGTATCGACCTGGCGAAGCCACAGGATGAGCAACCCGTTCGCCGGGTGGTTCGCCAATGAGCAACGTCTCGCGCCGCCGCCCGCCTGGAAGCAGACCTGCCTCGTCCTGCTCGTTCTGTTTCCCGTCGTCATGCTGGAAATCCGCTTCCTCAGCCCCTTGCTGAACGGATTGCCGCTGACCGTTTCCACCTTCATCGGCAATGCCATCAGCGTCTCGCTCGTTTCATGGCCGCTAATGGCGGTGGCGATTTTCGGCCTGGGCTGGTGGCTGAAACCGGATACGCACAAGCGCTGGCGCAAGGAGTTGCTGGGCGTGACGATTCTGGCCGCACTCTACGGACTCGAAATGTTCTTCTTCTCCCACCTGTTTTAATCATTCGTCATCGTTCGTCACAGCATAAGCTAATCACTCAACCGAGGAAGACTGGAAATGGCTCACGACCACACTGATTTCATGGCTCGGGCGATCGCGTTGTCCGAAAAGACCTCCCTGGTCGAGAGTGCCGGTGGCGTCTTCGGCTGCGTCATCGTTCAGGATGGCGAGATCATCGCCGAGGGCGCCAATCGCGTCGTCGCGGAAAACGATCCGACATGGCACGGAGAGATCGAGGCCATTCGCAAGGCCTGCAAGTCGCAAGGGACGTTCAAGCTTCGCGATGCGACTCTCTATACCAGCGCCGAGCCCTGCCCGATGTGTATGGCGGCCGCGTACTGGGCCGGCATCAAGCGCGTTTACTACGCCGCCCAGGTGGAAGACGCACTGGAATACGGCGGCTTCGACGACAGCATGATCTATGCCGAGCTCAAGAAGGATGTCTCCGAGCGCTCCATTCCGACAACGCAGATCATGCGCACGGAAGCCGTCGAAGTCTGGAAGAAGTATGCCCAGAAGGCGGACAGAGTCCCCTACTGAATCCGACTCTCGAACGCCGATCAAAGCAAGATCCTCCGCCCGGATTGCTCCCATCCGGGCGGGCTCCTCCTTCATACTGCGTGACGCCATGAATATCGTTGGTCTGAGGGACGCCTGCAAAGGTGAGGTCTTCGCTGCGGGCGATGCGCAGTTCATCGAGGCGATCCATGGGAATCTCTGGAACAGGCTGATCCCGGACCGTGCCCCCCAGGCCGTCGTGAGAGCCGTGGACGAGGACGATGTCGTCGCGGCCGTGCGGTTCGCCCGCGCGAGCGGCCTGAAGGTCGTCGTCCGCGGCGGCGGCCATAACTGGTGCCAGCCCTCGTTGCGTCACGGCGGCATCCTGATCGATCTCTCGAATTTCACGAAGATCATCTCCATCGATGCCGATAATCTGAAGGCGGTCATCCAGCCGATCATCAGCAATCGCGACATTCAGAAAGCACTCAATCCCCTTGGGCTGGCCTTCCCCACCGGCCATTGTCCTCAGGTGAAAGCGAGCGGCTATCTGCTCGGTGGTGGCATGGCCTGGAACCCCACCGTCTGGGGGAGCGGAGCCGAGAGCGTCGAGGCGATCGAACTCGTCACGGCACAGGGCGACTTGATCAAGGCGAGCGCGACCGAGAACACGGATTTCTTCTGGGCTGCCCGAGGTGCAGGCTCCGGATTCTTCGGGATCGTCACGAAATACTTTCTCAAGCTTCATCGGCTGCCCGAAGCCATGCATGGCAGCACCTATTACTATCGGCTCGAGGATGCACCGGCGATCGGAACCTGGCTCGGCACGATAGCCCCGAGCCTGTCTCCCGCGGTCGAACTGAGCCTGTTCGTCGTACAGGCGCCACCGGAGTTGAGAGGACAGGCCGCCGCTCGGAACGGCTGGCTTTGCATGGTCACGGCGACGGCGTTCGAGCAGACGCCGCACGCCGCGGAGGCCGCGCTGCAGGCGCTGGAGCACGCTCCGATCCCTCCGCTTTCGTCGTCGTTCGCGACGCCCGTTACCTTCGAGCAGCTGTTCGATGCGTCAGGATCCTTCTGGCCGGAAGGTGCCCGCTCTCGCGTCGAGGCGACCTATTCCGATCACTCTCCGGGAGAGTTGGTGCAGGCCATCCTGCACCTGCTTCCGAGCGCGCCTTCCGCGACATCCGTCTACTTGTTGACCATCTTCTGCGGCCCCAATGTCCCGGCCGCGCAGAAGGACATGGCCTATTCCGTCTCCTCCAAGGTTTACGGTGGCCCGTGGACCATGTGGTGGAAGGCCGAAGACGATGACGCCAACACCGAATGGCATCGCCGTATCACGACGACCTTGCGCCCTTTCAATACCGGCTATTACATCGGCGAGACGAACACGGTCGAACAGCCAAGCAATATTCCCCAAGCCTTCACCTCTGAAAAATGGGAACGGCTTTGTGCCCTGAGAGATAAGCACGATCCAGATCGCGTCTTCTTTGATTACTACGATGGATTCTGATGAAAGTTGAATTTTATTTATGTTGTGATGCGGCTTTATGATCAAAAATACGAAAGATTGTCAACGATCTGACGCGGCGTTGCTTCCACCTGTTCACCGACATCACGCATCACCGATTGGAGGTGATGAGTCTGGTCGAGCGTAGCCCTCCATGTAGGCGAACACGTCGCGTCGGGCCTCGTCCCGGGTCGGCCATCGTCGCGGGTAGACGAGGCCCGACCCTGAGGTCGTGGAAGAAGCTTTCTGACGTGACTGTCGAGACGTGAGACGTCCGGGCGCTACAGCCATTCTTGTCCGCGCGGTATCAGCCCGGACGGACGCGATCGTCGTTCTTCTGACACGATTCGAAATCCCGCACCGAGCGATTGTAGGTCTCGTTGAAGCGTTGCGCCGGCTGGCTCGGGTCGCCTTTCGCGCGAATGTCACGCGCCACATCCCGGCCATGCCCGATCAGGCTCGCGACCGTATCCGTGTAGCCCGTGCAGGATGAGTCGGCTTTCGGACTCATGCCGTCGAAGGTCGTGCCAAGCTGCCGGTTGGCGTTCGATACCTCTCCCAGCGCCGCCAGAAAGGGCGCGACATCTGCCTTCGGTCCCAGTGACTCGAAGCGCCGCACGGCGCGTCGCAAAGTAAGGCTGGTCGAGAGAAGACGGCGCGCCGGCGCGTCTTCCGGAAGCGTCGCCAGGCGCCGCTCGTCCCGGGCAATCTCACGCTCGAACAGCGCGGAGCCGTAGGTTTCCATCGCTTTGACAGCGGCCTCGACACGGGGGACGAGGATCGCATGCTGCTCCCGCGCGAATTTGTAGCCGTCCTCCTTGAATTCTCGCGTGGTCTGATAGCGGGTGAGTGCCTTCAGCGTGGGGTTGAGCTCGCGCAGCGCCGCGAGCAATCGGGCCGCCTCGGCATCGATTTCGGGCACCGCTCCAGGCAAGGCGATGGCCTTCTCCAACTCACCGATGACTCCATCGAAATCCACGATGCCGAAATGGTACCACGCATTGGCTCCGAGCTTCGTGCCGAGCTTGAGCACCCGCTCATTGTCGCGGCGATAATCGGCGAGTTGCTGCTCGAGAGGGTGGGACCGGACGAGATGGTTCTGAGCCTCCGTATAGGCATTGGCCTTGGCGAGCGCCTGAGCCTCGGGGGTCGGCGGCGGCGCAGTGCGGGTGGGCGCACCCGTGCTTCTCGGTGGTGACGGTGGGGTCTGCAGCAGAGCCTGCGAAGCTGAGGGCGCAGCCGGAAAATCGCATTTGAAGGCATCGATCAGGCTTTTGCGTACGGCCTCGTGAGCCTGGGCACATTGATAGGCCACGGTCGGCCGAGCCGTCTCGTTACGCATGACCGTGTCGCGGAAGCTCTCCCGCATCGTGTTGATGCCCTGTCGAATGCCTGGGCGGGCCGCCTCCGGAACTCCAGGGCTGGCAGCACACCGGGCATATGCATCGAGGAACGCGTCGCAGCTCTCCACTCCCACCGGCGTCACCGGCGTGATGGCGAAAGCAGGCGTCGTCAAAATCCCAAGCAGAATGGCCGACACAGCGGCGGCGGCGCGACGCGGTCCTGTATGATGCATTCGTGCTGAGCCGCGCATTCTCATTCCTTCGGTCGAAGAGCCAGTCGGGCCTTTAAGCAGTCAGCGACCACTTCGTTGCAATACGCTGAGGGTAGCTCTCGCTTTTGTAGCGGTCCGCGAATTCAGGTCTCCGCCCGCGGGATCCCCGGCCGGAAGAAAAGACCCGCTTGCAAGCTGTCGCCGATGCGGTGAGCACGCTCGATGAGGATCGTCGCGATGTCAGGTGGGAACTCCTCGTTCGCCGCTTGTTCGAACAGCGCGAGCCAGCGGGCGAAATGGGCTGGCGTCAGATCACCGAGCCCCTGATGCTTGCCGAAGGGATTACCCTTGTAACGGCCGGATTTCAGAAGCACCGAGGACCAGAAATCCTGAATGACAGCCAAGTGGCGGGGCCAATCATCATTGGCGATGACACGGGCAAAAACCGGCCCGATGAGGGGATCGCGTTGAACTCTGGCGTAAAAGGCACCAAGGAACGCGTGCAAGCTCGCTTCCGTAAGGGTGTCTTCCGTCATCTTACCCTAGCCCATCGCCCTGCGTGACGCCGCATGCACAACGCCCCTGTTTTCCATATTGTGCCGTGACGGCGCCAGGGTCAGGGGCGAGGCAGGCTGGGCCTCATGCCTTTGGATCTCCCGGCCATCATGCCCCTCGCCCTCGAACCATTCCCTCTCGCTGTCGCAGCCTTCGCTTTCTTCCTTGCCGGGTTCGTCAAAGGTGTCGTCGGGCTTGGCCTACCGCCTGTGGCCATGGGGTTGCTCAGCTTGGTCATGGCACCGGCTCAGGCCGCCGCACTCCTGGTCGTGCCGGCCTTCGTGACGAACATCTGGCAGCTTGCGGCCGGTCCGCGCTTCGAGACGCTGGCGCGGCGCCTCTGGCCGATGCTCACGGCGAGTGTCGTTGGGACCCTGGCGGCAGCTGCGCTCCTACATGGAAATTTCGGAGGCGGGGCCATCGTTGCTTTGGGCCTCGCCCTGATCGCTTCTGCGATCCTCGGGCTCGCGGCCCCCCGCCTGAGAGTCCCACCGAGGACCGAGCGCTGGCTGGCACCTCTGGCTGGGGCGACGACAGGATTGGTGACGGCCGCCACGGGTGTCTCCTCGATTCCCGCCGCACCGTTTCTCGCCGCACTGGGCTTCAATCGGGAGGATCTCATCCAGGCCCTTGGGCTATCCTTCACGGTGTCCACCGTGGCGCTTGCCGTCGCCCTGGCGGGTAGCGGGATCCTGAACCTCGGCATCGCCAGTGTCTCGGCGCTCGCCCTGGTCCCTGCCCTCCTCGGCATGAAGCTGGGCGGGTGGGTGCGCGGCCGTGTGAGTGAACCCGTCTTCCGACGCTGCTTTTATTTCGGGCTGTTGGGGCTCGGGCTCCACCTCGCGTCCAGGGCGCTTGTCTGACATGTGAGCCCGGTGGACCGGCGCGGCATCTATGCGACCATGCCGCCTTCCGGTCAGTACTCTCCCTCATCGGGAATGCTGAGCACGGTCCCGCAGGCCTTGCAGTGAACCGCATCCGGCTCGTGCCTTTGTAAGGCGCAGGCCGGACAAGGATGCCTTACCTTGTTGGGACGAAACAGAACTTGAGCGAGGCGCAGAAACAGCGTCACTCCGCATATCATCACCACGACGGACAGTAAGCGACCAGACGTGCCAGGCAAGGTCACGTCGCCATAGCCGGTGGTGGTGAGCGAGGTGACGGTGAAATACAAGGCATCGACGTAGTTGGCGATAGCCGGATTGGTGCGGTGCTGAGTGGCGTATACCAGCCCCGTCATCACGAAGACGAACACCGAAAGGTTGGCGGCGGCGAGGATCACCTCCTCGTTGCGGCGGAAAAACCCGCTATCGGAGCGCAGGCGGTCGAGGAGTTGATAGGTTCTCAGCAGCCGTAAGGTTCGCAGGATACGCAAAAACCCGGCCCCTTCGCCGACGATGGGGGCGAGGAAGGAGACCAGTGCGGCGATGTCGGCCCAGGTGGTCGGACGGAGTAATTCCCGCCAGCGGTGCCGTTCGATGGAGAATCGGGCGACGAAGTCCGTGAGCACTGCAAGGCCGACGAGGACATCGAGTCCCTCCACGACCGGCGCCCTTGGCATGAACGACGACACCACAATGAAAAGGATCGTCGCGATGTCGAAGACAAGCAGGCCGTAGCGAAATCGGTGTGCCCTGTCGCTATCGCCCTCGTACAGGTCTCTGAGACGATGCTTGATCGCTTCCATAAAGGTTTCTACCCGCCCCAGCCTTCGTCGTCCCGTTCCACTTACACATGTGTCTGAAGGAACGTTCCGCAAAACGTCCGGGCTCGCACTCTGCGATGGCCTGCCCCCCCTGAAACATGGTCCGTCCTCGGACCTGGCCTCGCCCGAACGGATTGCAAAGTCTGACGTTTTCCCGTTTCAGGTGAGGAGACGTGGTGCTGTCGGACGGACAGGCGATGGAGTTGGCGCCGTTGATTTCGGCCTGTCGCCCGAAGGCCAAGATGCGGCCCAAAGCGCTTCGGCGCACGATCTCGGGGGCGTGTCCCAGGCAGGCTAACCGCCACGGCGTTCTGTCGCGCGATCCGCAGGAAGGGTAACGAATTAATCCAGGCCGGCGGCCCCGAGGCCCTAACGCACGAAATCGCATTTATCCGCGCACTGGCCCCAACAAGGCCGACCCTCGCGAGGCCAACATCACCGAGGCATGGACCGGCCTCGCGGGGTGGTTGTCATGAGCGTCCCACCGACAGAGCGATTGACGGCTACGCCTACCCCATCAACGCCTTCTCGAACGAGTGGCCCACGCCGTTACCGATATTGGTCTCATCGCCAAGCAGGCGACGACCGGATGCGATCACCTGCACGGCTTGGCGGCGAGAACATTCCTGGCGGGCAACGACTTCAAGGTATCGCAGATATTCGATCACAGGCTCTCGCGCTTTGGGTGCCCGACCAAGCACGGATGTCACTCTCGCCTCTACGAGGCCGGGGATCGCTTCCCAGAATTCCCCGGACCGTTCGAGCATGGCGACTTCTCCCGTCAGGTCAGAAGAAAGTGTGTCCACCTTAGGGTCGCCACCTTCATTCACACAGGTTGATACCCAGCGGGCCCGTCGGATCTCACACACAAAAACGGCGAGGCTCTCGCCCCGCCGCCAACGACAACCGTTCTCAGCAAGCTTAGCGGTTACCGCCCGAGGTGCGGCCATACTGCCAGACCGGGAAGCTGTTCTGCTCCGCATTGCCTTCCTGAGCGGAAGTGCGACCGCGGCTGTACCCTATCGATCCGGTAGTCAGATCGTCATCGGCTGTGACACGGCTCGGGGCGGAAGAGGTCACCTCATAGGCCGGAACTTCGCCACGTGCGAGATAGGTCTTGGCAAGGGCGGGCGAAGCAACGGCGCTGACGCTCAGGACGACAGCAGCAACAGCAGACGTAATACGAGTGTTCATGGCACAATCCACTTGGGTTTGCGCGGTCTCCGTCGAATGGCGGTTGGCCGTGACTTGTTCAGTGACCTTGATCTAGGCTTGCCTCGCCCGGCACGCCGTGCGGTTCGGCACTCGCTCACACGCCAACCCGCTCTGGATCTCAAGCATGCCCCATCCTGTCACATGCCGTGCCCCACCGGCATTGCTGACATGGAAAGGCCCCGCCAATTACCGACAGCGCCCGTCCGATCGAGTTGCACAACGCGATCGTCCTTAGGAGACAGCCTCAGCATGCGGATGGGCTGGCGGTTCAGCAATTCGCTCGTGCGTCGCACGCCGATATGTGGTGTGATGCGATGCTCGAAAGGCCGCCAAAATTGACCGTCTAGGGTCGCCGTCAACTCGGCCGGTGGGTCGTGGCGGTTTCGGACCGAGTGCCTTCCCTGGCCCGCTGGGGCGACGGGGCAGCCATCCAGCTCCGCCTGAATGCAGCGAACCCAAACTCCGCTGCAACAATTCGTGCAGGAACGCGGAGAGCGGACATGCTCGGTGGCTACTGGTCTGCCGCAAACCCTGGCTTGTGGCGCTCGGTCTAGATCGCGCCTCTGGCTTTATCGTCCGGTGGCTTGGCCTTGGTTTCATCCGCTGGGATGATGCTGATACGGCCATCGGCTTCGATCGAGGCTTCCTTGATGCATGCTGGGCCATCGATCCCCTGATGTCTGAGCTGGCTCATCAGTTCCGCATGAGTGATCATGGCTTGGCGCATGTTCTTCCAACAGATTTCGCCATCTGCCACCAGTCGCAGGCGCTTGGGTACGATGAAATTTTCGAAAATTGGCAATCGAAAGCTCAACCAATCGATAGCATAGTTCCAAAACACGATTGTCAGAACCAGCAGGATGCCTTCTGTCAGAGACTTGTATTCATTAGAAAATGCATTCTGCGACACATCTGCAATCAATACGATCACAAGGAGGTCGGCAAGACCTACAGCGCCAGCTTGCCTTTTCATAACGAAGCGCATGATGATAAATAGCATCAGGTACATCACAGAGCCACGCAGAAGTATTTCAAGAAGCGAGTGCTCCGGTACGATCATCGCGCGCCAATCCATCGTGCTTTTCTCCTCGGCAGCCAAGGTACAGGGCTGAGTTCCATAGGATCGCTCGCTGGCCCCGTGCGAGCCACGTTTCTCGATGTGGCAACCGGCCGTAAAAATAGCTCGCAATCGATAGCCAATATGAGCTGGAGCCCTGCGAGCCCAGGGGCTGGCGCATTTTTTGGGCCCGCTAACACACAGAAACCATTGTAAGAACGTCGATCAAATCAACATGACGTCTACAATGGCAGAGGTGGAGGAGCGATCGATGACGACGAGGAAACCTATGACGAGCGACAACTTTATCCGGGACCAGGTCGGTCACCTTATTGCTTTTCAGGAGCTCGAGCATCTCACCGGGCGGCAGTTCTCCGAGACCGAGCTCGCCAAGATGGAAGAAGCGGCACAAACCCAGGGGCACACTCTAGAGGAGGCACTTGCCAGGTTCCTCCACGCCTTGCGCAGCATTAGCCAGGACGACCTCGAGACGATTGTTAAGCTTCGGGGGGCACCTCACTAAGAGGAGTGTTCGTTGCAGACCTTACGTGTCAGAGTCCCTCTCCTTCTGCCGGATCGCTTCCACCAAGCGCTCGTTCTTTACGGGCCCGTGCAGGCCGTGGTGGATCTCGCGGTGGCAGCCTGGACAGACAACTCCTACGAACCGTCAATCGTCTGGACCGCCGTCGCTGAACCGCCGAGTATGATGGGGCTCAAGGTAGGGCTCTCCCCGCAGAGTGACGAAGGGTGCAGGCTGATTGCAGTTCTCACAGATCCCGGCCGCTTGAGCGAGGGCGTAGCGACGGACAGCTGCCGAGCGTCGGTAAAGGCTTCGGCGAGATTCAGTGCCAGCGACCTGGGGCATCAATCGAGCTGCATCCAGAGCGCGCGAGCGGAGGACAGCTAGATCGACGTCGACCTCCTCGGTCTGCTCCTCTCCGACCTCGAGCGGCTTGTCACCGACACTGGCTAGGACGAACTCGAAGACGATCACAGAGCGTTGGGTGCCTTCTCGATCAGGAGCTGGCTCGGTGCTGTCGCCGGCGCACTCGAACTGACCCAGGAACCGCACGCCCTACCATGACGGCAGAGAAACCTCGGCACGCCGACCGTGTTATGAAGCTGTTCGAACGCATTGTGAGCCCGAAAGCGTGGCCTTCATTGGAACGGCTGGGTGGAATGTGCCGAAAGCCTACGCTGGTGCGTTTCCGGCCGTTGGAAGCCACCTACAGCGCTATGCCCAGCGCCTCACCGCCGTGGAGATCAATACGTCGTTCTATCGCCCTCATCGTCCCGCCACCTACAAGCGATGGGCCGAGGCCACGCCTGAGCATTTTCGCTTCGCCGTGAAAGTCCCGCGCATGATCACGCACGAGCTGCAGCTTGGGAATGCCGACGCCCCGCTACAGCGATTTCTGGATGAGATCGCTGGACTCGGCCCGAAGCTCGGCCCGCTCCTGCTTCAGCTACCGCCGAGCCTTCGCTTCGACGATCGGACGAGCGACCCGTTCCTGCGAGCATTTCGGCACGCCCATGGCGGCAGCATCGTTTGCGAGCCGCGGCATGCCAGCTGGCTGGCGCCAAGTGTTGATGCACTGTTGACGAAACTTCGTATTGCCCGTGTGGCAGCAGATCCGGCACCGATGCCGGGCGCAGACGAGCCCGGTGGCTGGCAAGGCCTGCGCTACTATCGACTCCACGGCTCGCCGAAAATCTACTACTCCGCTTACGAGCAGCACGCCCTCGACGCGATGGCTGACCGCCTCGCCGCAGACGCGACGCGGGGATGCGAAAGCTGGTGCATCTTCGATAACACTGCCACCTTCGCCGCGACCGGCGACGCGCTCTCGATCCTGGAGCGTTGGGCGTCCTAGCGTCGTCTAGTGAAGTTCACTCCGCAACCTAGAGCTGCGCCCGACCACGTTGGGTCGGGACACATCTCTAAGTCTCTGTTTTGCCGCGCTCTTTTTCGCCGAACCGGCATCCACTTCGGCGGCGAGCGCTCTAGCGTCACTGTGAGGCACAGCTTGCCACACCGCATTCTGGCCGCATCGCGTATTGATCGGATGCATAGGCGAAATGCCGCCCCTACCAGCGACCGCAAAATTGACTGCCGAGTTGGATTGCCCTTGTTCTCAGCACGTTAACTGGAAAGGCTGGGGCGCTCAGAGCATATCTTCAGCCTCCAGAGTGTACACGTAGCACATATTGCGCCACCACCGGCAAGTCGGACTACGTAGGCAATTCGCGCCATAAATTTTCAGAAAAGTGAATGAATTAGTTAAGGAACGGTTTTTGTTGCGATGCCGTTGAATAATTCGCTGATGCCGAAATCCTGGCGCAGCGCACAAAGGCGGCGCGGAGACAGGTCGCCTAATAGATTTATAATGCAACTAATTGGGCGCATTTGCAACAAAGCGCGCCCTTGCCTTGGGTTAACGAGATTAATCAGTAGAACTAGCGATCATCCGCCTTATCAGAGGCGTTGATCCAGCCGTACAGTCATGCGTGATAGCCCTCTAAATAAAACGGCTAAACTTCTGTTGAGCATGCCAGTTAGCCGCAGGTTGCCATTTGGTTAATTTACTATTAGCCATCTTAAATTCATCGAATGAGCCAACGCCAGGCAGCATTCGGGCCTAACCCACATCTAATACTACGCGATTGCGTCTGCGCCCATGTTGGACGCCTGGATCGCTGTGCCATTAGTCGCTTGGAGCCAAGTATAGATTTGCTTGGATCCTTGTCGTGCCTGTCACTCATGCTTTCTACCTAAGGAGAGTCCTATGCAGCGACCCGTGCCGGCCTCCGCGTCCCTCGTTGGCCAGAAACCAAGTCATACACGGATGGTGCGAGTCTCAGCATATTCGGTCGCAACCGTCCTCGCCCTACTGATGACTACGGCGACCCTACCGCCCCTCCTCGCTGATCAGTCGGATCGTGCCGTCATCAACGCGCCAATTAGCTTACTGACGGCGCCCATTGCCGGGGAGATGACTAAGGTCTCTGCCACCATCGGGCAGCACCTCGGCCCCGGAGCACCGGTGGCGCGCATTCAGAACGTTCGCATCGACCGCACGACGCTGATTACTCTTGATGGCAAAGTTGACGAGTTGCGCGGCTCTCTCCTGGCGGCGCGGCAAAAGAGGGAGTCCGACGAGGCCTACGTAGCGGCCCTTGATGCCGAGATTAGGCGTCAGGTGGAACAAACTGTCGCTAAGCTCGACGGAGAAGTGGCTGAAGCTCGCGCCCGCGTGGGGTCAGCAGATGCCGAGGGTCAATCCACCAAGGCGGTGGTCGACCGCCAGCAGGCCATGGTTGATCGCAACACCGCCAGCCTCGATCTCCTGCGTCCGACTCAGCACAAGCTCGAAGCCGCTCGCTTCGACAAGGAAGCAGAAACGGCCAAGCTGAACCAGAAGTTGGCGGAGCTCAGTGCGGTCAAGAAGAGCGTCTTCGTGGGCAACCAGTCCAATAGCCTGGCGGTGCTGACTCAGAAGCGGCGGGATCTTGCATTTGATGCCCAGCGGCTTGCTATCGAGGAGGCGCAACTCTCCACAAGTCTGAAGGCGCAAGAGGCGTTGCTCGTCGCGGAACGCAAGCGCCTCGACAGCCTTGCCGATGCGGAGATGCGGGCCATGAACGGTGGTGTCGTCCTCGGACTCGGTGTTGCGGAAGGGCGTCACGTCAACCCAGGCGACTCGGTGGCGACTTTGGTCGATTGCGAGCAATCCTTCGCTGTCGGGATCTTCTCCTATCGCCAAGCACAAGAACTGGCAGTTGGAACGCCGGTGCGAATTTCGGCGGCGGGCAGCAGCATTCCCGAGCGCGGGTGGGTCAGTGAGATTCTGCCGAAGACCAGCGACAAGACCGATCAGCAATACGCGGTGCCGTTCCCTCAAACCGAGCGGCGCGAGATGTATGTGCTCGTAAGCCTGGACCGCGACACGCTGCCTGCCTCGGACAAGACCGCTTCCCCCACCGAGGCCGCGCGCCGCACCACGCCGTGTTCGGTGGGCCAGTGGGTCACGATTACCCGGGAGAACGGTTGGGTTCCATCGGCTTCTGTGGCCTGGAAGGCGGTTGCGTCTGGGGTTACGGGGCCGGAGATCAAGGCGGCCTGGGCCTCTCTGGCCACGACCTTCAACGGGACGGCGGTGCAAGCCTCCGATCTCGTGAGCCGTGGTGTGAACTCGCCGGCGGCGAAGCAGGCATGGGCCTCTGTGGCGAACGGCGTCACGCAGGCGGCAGATGCAGTGGCGAATGGGGTCAAAGACCTGTTCTCTAAAGGTTCGACCGCCCCCGCGAACGGTAAGACGGCACAATCCGCGCCGCGCCAGCACAGCGCCGAGAACACCCATTGACCCGGCCGCATCCGCGCGGCGGATCTGTGCTGGCTCTGACCGTGGCAGCGCTGCTCCTGGTCTCGCTCCGGCCAATGGAGGCGGAGTCCTCGCCAGGTAGAGTCGAACGTGCCCCTTTGTCGTTGGCGGGAACGCTGTGTCACTCTCTATCTGAGGCCGTCGACACGACGGGAACCGGACCGGTTTTTGTGTCGAGCTATCGTCCGGGCCCGCAGGAGACCGAACTGCCCGCTCCCTTGAAGAGTTCGGCCTTCACCTACGACAATGCCGTTGCGGCGATCGCTTTGATTGCCTGCGGCGAGGTCGGGCGGGCCCGCAGGATCGGCGACGCACTCCTCGCCGCGCTGGCACGGGACCGCAGCTTCTCCGATGGCCGCATTCGCAATGCTTATCGTGCCGGTCCAGTAGGTGACGGCCCGTTGGCTCTGCCCGGGTGGTGGGACGCGAGACAGAATCTATGGGCCGAGGACGCCTATCAGGATGGCACTGCTACCGGGAACGTCGCCTGGGCCGCCCTCGCCCTTCTCAACCTAGACGCAGTGGCACCTGACGGCGGTTACCGCGCCGGCGCTCGACGGATGCTGGGGTGGATCGCCGGACAGACCGGCGATCCGCGGTCTCCCGAAGGGTATACCGGCGGCGTCGATGGTTTCGATCCGCATCAGACACGCCTGATGTGGAAATCTACTGAGCACAACCTCGACATCCACGCGGTCGCGGCCTGGCTTCATCGTCTGGACGGCGGAGCGGAGGAAGCTCGGATCGCGGCGACGGCGCGGGGCTTCCTCGACGCGGTCTACGCGCGCGATCCGGGGGTGTTTCGTCTCGGCACGACGCCAGACGGCAAGCTCCAGCCCATCGCCAAGATCGCCCTGGATACGCAGCTCTGGCCCCTGATCGGGGTGATCGATGCACCCGACATCTGGCGCAGGGCGCTCGACTTCGCCGAACGCCATCTCGCAATCCGGGGCGGTTTCGATTTTAACGAGGACCTCGATGGCCTCTGGGTCGAGGGCACGGCCCAGGCCGCGTTGACCGTCCGTTTTCTCGGCCGAAGCGCCGAGGCCGACCGCCTCCTCGCCACCATCGCTGGGCAGCTCTCGCCATCCGGCTTCCTGTTCGCCACCGATATCGCCCGCCTCACCACCGGCATCGCCATCGGTCCGGCCAGTGCCGAGCCCGATTTCTTCTATTTCCGCCGGCCGCATCTCGGCGCCACCGCCTGGGGCGTCCTCGCGGCCGTGGGCTGGAATCCCTTCACCGGACGGAACGTGGAGTAACCCCGCCCATGTTCGAAGCGCCTCAGGACGTCCTGTCCGTCCTCACCATCGATCTCGGTATTCTCATCGGGCTCCTCGTCATGGCGGGCCTGCTCGACCGCACGAGCGCCGCCGCCCGCATTCTGTTCGGCCTAACCACGGCCGTGTTCATCGTCTGCTACGCCGCCTGGCGCTGGCACGACACCCTTCCAAGCTTCGAGCCGGGGCTCGACATGCTCTGGCCCTACCTGTTCTTCGCCTTCGAGATGGTGGCGATCCTCTACACGCTGATGTCCATCGTCATCCTATTCCGCTTCGAGGACCGGTCCGCCGAGGCCGACCGCGAGGAGGCGCGGCTCTCGGTGAGCGGTGCTTGGCCCGCCGTCGACATCTTCATCTGCACCTACAACGAGCCCCTGGACGTGGTCGAGAAGTCGATCATCCCGGCGTTGGCGGTGGATTACCCGAACGCCACGGTGTGGGTCTGTGACGACACCCGGCGCGACTGGCTGCGGACCTATTGCGAGGAGGTCGGGGCGAACTACGTCACGCGGCCCGACAACCACGGTGCCAAGGCCGGCAACCTGAACAATGCCCTGCGTCATACCGCGAGCCGGTCCAACGCGCCGATCATCCTGGTGCTCGACGCGGATTTCGCGGTAGCGCCCAACATCCTGCGCCGCGCCGTCGGCCTCTTCCATGACGAACGAGCGGCCGTCGTCCAGACTCCGCAATTCTTCTTCAACGCCGATCCCATCCAGCACAACCTGATGGCGTCCGAGGCCTGGGTCGACGATCAGCGGATCTTCTTCGACGTGTTCCAGCCAGCCAAGGATGCCTGGGGCTGCGCCTTCTGCGTCGGCACCTCGTTCCTGGTGCGGCGCGGCCGCGTCGAGGAGATGGGGGGATTCCCGCACGATGCGATCTGCGAGGACATCAATCTCACCTACTCGCTGATGCGCCACGGTTATCGCACCCATTGGCTCAACGAGCGCCTTAGTGCCGGGTTGTCGGCGGAGGGACTACCGGAATACATCACTCAGCGCACGCGCTGGTGCCTCGGCACGATTCAGGTTGCTCTGCTCAAGGTCGGCCCCTTCCGCAGCGGCGATTACACCTTGCTGCAGCGGCTGCACTACTTCCACGGAGTGCTGAACTGGCTGTGCAAGCCGTTCATCGTGCTCATGCTGGTGGCCCCGTCGATCTACTGGCTCTTCGATATGCCGGCCTTCCAGGCCGACTACCTCTCGTTCCTGCGCTACGGCCTGCCGACGCTCTTCGCCCTCTGGACCTACAGTAGCTGGGTGTCCGGACGGCGCACCCTCCCATTGTTCATGGAGGTCACGCACATCATGACGGCCCTGGCCATCACGCTCACCCTGGCATCCGCCGCGATCCGGCCGTTCGGTCGTCCGTTCAAGGTTACCGACAAGGGCGGCGATCGCTCGGTGTCCATGGTGCGTTGGCGCATGGCGGCAGGATTCGGAGCGATCACCCTGCTCTCCGCCGGCGCGATCGTCTGGTCGTTCGTCTCCCCGTCCGGGGCCACCGAGATCTCATCCCTCGACTATTTCAACCTGATCTGGGCCGGCGTCGCCATGCTGTTCTGCTTCGTCGCCTTCCTGGTCTGCTTCGAGCGTCCCCGCGGGGCGGAGGAGTTCCGGATCGAAGAGCCCGTGCGGGTGAGGTCGGGCGGGGTCGCTTACGACGCGGTTCTGGCGACCCTCGGCATGGAGACCGCCCGGCTGCGTCTCACCGCACCGGGCCACGCCTTCGCAGTAGGCGACGGCCTCGATGTCCTGATCGAGCCCACCGGCTGGGTTCCAGCCAATTTTCTTGCGGTGCAGGCGGGCAACTATGCGGTTGCCCTCGCGCCAAACCCTCTGCAGCGCCGAACCCTGATCTTGCGACTATTCACGCAGGTCGTGGACCCGATCGCGCGCACGGCGAGCCTGCGACTTGCTCTGCGGGGCCTCATCGCCCGCTGCTTCCGAGCGACGTGACGCGGGATTTGACGCGATCAGGGAGCGCATTACAGCCCTTATTGCGAGGTCGCTTTGGCATCGACGTCTCGATCCATCCGCGGTGAGATGTGCCTGTCCCCTCGACAGCGCTGATCGCCGTGACGAAGCGGTGGAAGCCATGCCGTGCGAGAAGCAGGGCACCGAAGAGTAAGACCGCGTGGGCTCAGCCGTTTGGGCGTATGTCTGATTGGGCGAACCGCATTCCAAAAGCGGACCGGCAGAAATCCACCCTTCTTGGTCATAGAGCGGACCACCGGGACCCGACCCAATGTCGCAGTAAATTTCGGATCCAACCTCTTCCGAAAGCAGTCGTTGGGTGACGTTTTCGAGGTGCAGCAGATCCATGCCGGCTCAGGCAGACCAGCCCGTCGGTACGGAACCATTATGCGGCCTCTGTGATCCGCTCCTGATGAACAACCGGGGCGCTGCCGCCATGCTGCTTGAGCGGCCGGTTGCCACTGAGGCGACGCAGGAGGACGTAGAAG
Source organism: Methylobacterium sp. AC832 (assembly GCF_979256025.1). NCBI lineage: Bacteria > Pseudomonadati > Pseudomonadota > Alphaproteobacteria > Hyphomicrobiales > Methylobacteriaceae > Methylobacterium > Methylobacterium sp. AC832. Next base: position 117,620 of record NZ_CEEDMV010000001.1, on the reverse strand, counting down.
ACCGGCGTCAGGAAGAGGCCGAAGGCGGTGACGCCAATCATACCGGAGAACACAGCGACGCCCATGGCGCTGCGCATCTCCGAGCCGGCACCGGTGGCCGTCACCAGGGGCAGCACGCCCATGATGAAGGCCATCGAAGTCATCAGAATCGGCCGCAGCCGAAGGCGGCTCGCCTCGATGGCGGCCTGGAGCGGCGTGCGGCCGGCGAATTCAAGTTCGCGGGCGAATTCCACGATCAGGATCGCGTTCTTGGCCGAGAGGCCGACGAGGACGATGAGGCCGATCTGGGTGAAGACGTTGTTGTCGCCCGCTGAAAGCCAGACCCCAAACATTGCCGCGAGCAGGCCCATCGGCACGATCAGCAGAATGGCGAGCGGCAGGGCCAGGCTCTCGTACTGGGCGGCAAGCACGAGGAAGACGAGGAGCAGCGCCAGCGGGAATACCCATATCCCGGAATTGCCGGCGATGAACTCCTGGTAGGTCAGGTCCGTCCACTCGAAGGCGAAGCCGCGCGGCAGGGTCTCGGCCGCAATGCGGGCGGCGGCCGCCTGGGCCTGGCCCGAGGAGTAGCCCGGTGCCGCACCGGCGTTGATGTCGGCCGAGAGGAAGCCGTTGTAGCGCATCGCGCGTTCCGGCCCGGCCGTCTGCCGGACGCGAAGCAGTGCGGCGAGCGGCACCATCTCGCCGGAGCCCGCCCGCACCTTCAGCGCCCCGATGTCGTCCGAGCGGGCGCGGAAGGGCGCGTCGGCCTGAACCCGGACCGAGTAGGTGCGGCCGAACCGGTTGAAGTCGTTGACGTAGAGCGAGCCAAGATAGATCTGCAGCGTGTCGAACACGTCCGTTACAGGGATGCGCAGCTGTCGAGCCTTCGTCCGGTCGATGTCGGCGAAGAGCTGCGGCACATTCATCTGGAAGCTCGAGAAGAGGCCCGCGAGCTCCGGGGCCTGGGCGGCCTTGGCCAGGAAGGCCTTGGTCGCGTCGTTGAGCGCCTCGTAGCCGAGGCCGGCCCGGTCCTCGATCTGCATCTTGAACCCGCCGATGGTGCCGAGGCCGTTCACAGGCGGCGGCGGAAACATCGCGATGAAGGCCTCGGGGATTGCCGCGAACTTCTTGTTGAGCGACTGGGCGATGGCACCGCCGTTCAGGGCCGGCGAGCGGCGCTCCTCGAATGGCTTCAGGGTGGAGAACACAATCCCTGAGTTCGAACTGTTGGTGAAGCCGTTGATGGAGAGGCCTGGGAAGGCGACAGCGCTTTCGACGCCGGGCTCCTTCAGGGCAATCTCGCTCATACGGCGGATCACGTCCTCGGTCCGGTCGAGGGTCGCGCCGTCCGGCAGCTGCGCGAAGCCGACGAGGTACTGCTTGTCCTGGCCCGGCACGAAGCCGCCGGGGATCTGGCGGAACAGCACCACGGTCAGACCGACGAGGACGAGGTAGAGCACCATCATTGTCACCTTGCGGGAGACGACGAAACCGACGCCTCGCCCGTACCCGTCCGAGGCTCGGCCGAAGACGCGGTTGAAGCGCCGGAAAAACCAGCCGAGCATCCCGTCGAGGATGCGGGTCAGGCGGTCCTTGGGGGCGTGGTGGTCTTTCAGCAGCAGCGCCGAGAGAGCCGGCGACAGGGTCAGCGAATTGACGGCCGAGATGACGGTCGAGATAGCGATGGTGAGGGCGAACTGCTTGTAGAACTGGCCCGTCAGGCCGCTGATGAAGGCGAGCGGTACGAATACCGCCACGAGCACGAGAGCGATGGCGATGATGGGTCCGGAGACCTCGCGCATGGCCTGGTAGCTGGCGTCTCGCGGCGACAGGCCGCTCTCGATGTTACGCTCGACGTTCTCGACGACCACGATGGCGTCGTCGACCACGATGCCGATGGCGAGCACGAGGCCGAACAGGCTGAGCGCATTGATGGAGAAGCCGAAGACGTGCATCACCGCGAAGGTGCCGACGATGGAGACCGGCACGGCGAGAAGCGGGATGATCGAAGCGCGCCAGGTCTGCAGGAACAGGATCACCACGAGGACGACGAGGGCGATGGCTTCCAGCAGAGTGTGGATCACGGCCTCGATGGAGGCGCGCACGAACTGCGTCGGATCATAGACGATCTCGTAGTCGACGCCCTCGGGCATGTTCTGCTTGATCTCCGCCATGGTCCGGCGGACCTCGTCGGAGATCTGAATCGCGTTCGAGCCGGGCGACTGGGAGATCGGCAGGGCGACGGCGGACTTGTTGTCGAGAAGCGAGCGCAGGGCGTAGTCGGAAGCTCCGAGCTCGATCCGGGCGACGTCGCGCAGGCGGGTGATCTCACCGCTCTCCCCGGTCTTTACGACGATGTCGCCGAACTGCTCCTCAGTGGTAAGCCGCCCGTCGGCGTTGAGGGAAAGCTGGAGGTCGAGTCCCGGGATTGCCGGCGAGGCGCCAATGACACCGGCCGCCGCCTCCACGTTCTGCGCCTGGATCTCGCGCACGACGTCGCCGGCCGACAGCCCGTGCTCGGCAACCTTCTGCGGGTCGAGCCAGATGCGCATCGAATAGTCGCCAGAGCCGAAAAGCTGCACCTGCCCGACGCCGTCGAGGCGGGCGAGCCGGTCCTTGATGTTCAGCACCGCGTAGTTGCGCAGGTAGGTCATGTCGTAGCGCCCGTTGGGCGAGACGAGGTGCACCACCATGGTCAGGTCCGGCGAGGACTTCACCGTGACGATGCCGAGCTGGCGCACGATGGCCGGCAGGCGCGGCTCTGCCTGCGAGACGCGGTTCTGTACGAGCTGCTGGGCCTTGTCGGGGTCAGTGCCGAGACGGAACGTGACGGTGAGCGTCATGATGCCGTCGGTCGTGGCCTGGCTCGACATGTAAAGCATGCCCTCGACGCCGTTGATCTGCTCCTCGATCGGCGTCGCCACCGTCTCGACGATGACCTTGGGGTTAGCGCCTGGGAAGGTCGCGCGCACGACGACCGAGGGTGGCACCACGTCCGGATACTCGGAGATCGGCATCGCGAAGAGCGAGATCAGGCCCATGATGAACATGAGCACCGAGAGCACGCCTGCGAAGATCGGCCGGTCGATGAAGAATTTCGAGAGGTTCATGCCGCCCTCCTGGGCGCACGGGGAGAGAGCGGTCGCATGGCGGCCGCCGGGTAGAAGCCCGATCGGGAAGAGCGGCCTGCGCCGCCCGTCAGTTCTGCGCGACTCGGCGCGGAGCCGTTGCGGAGTCCTGCGGCCGCGCGCCCATGGCGACCGGCTCGGGCCGGAGGAGCATGCCGGGCCGGAGCCGCTGAAGGCCGTTGACGACGATGCGCTCGCCGCCTGACAGGCCGGAGTTCACGACGCGCAGTCCGTCAACGGACCGGCCGAGGGTGACGGCACGGAACTCTGCGCGGTCGTCGGCCCCCACAACGAGCACGAACTTCTTGTCCTGATCCGTGCCGACCGCCCGCTCGTCCACGAGCAGCAGCGATTCGGGTGCGGCCTGGCCGAGGCGCATGCGAGCGAACTGACCCGGGATGAGATGTCCGTCGCTGTTGCCGAAGCTTGCGCGGACCCGGATGGTGCCGCTTCGCGCATCGACCTTGTTGTCGATGAACTGGAGGTGCCCACGCGCCCGCGCCCCGTCGGCGGTGAGCATCTCGACCGGGATGCGGTCGAGGCTGCCGCGCTTGCCCGAGGGGTCAGCCAGTGAGGCCAGGGCCTTGAGGACGACGGTCTCGTCCGCGTCGAAGCTGGCATAGACGGGATCGACGGAGACAAGGGTGGTCAGCACAGCAGCGCCCGCGCCAGTGGCGACGAGGTTCCCCGGCGTGATCTCACGGCGTCCAACGCGTCCGCCGACTGCGGCCCTCACCTCCGTGTAGCTGAGGTTGAGCCGGGCGGCCTCCAGCGTCGCCTTGGCAGCGTCGAGGCTCGCCTTGGCTTCCTTGAACGCGTTGGCGCGGACATCGAGATCGCGGGCCGTGACGATGCGCTGGTCGGAAAGCCGCTGTCCACGCTCGAAGTCGCTTGCGGTCAGGGCGAGACGCGCCTCGGCGCCGGCGGCCTGTGCCTCCAGGCGATGGACTTCGGTGGCGTAGGGTGCGGGGTCGATGGTCACCAGCAGGTCGCCGGGCCTGACGAGTTCGCCCTCGGTGAAGTGCGTCGCCTGGATCGCTCCGCCAACACGTGCCCGGACGTCGACCCGGTCAACCGCTTCGAGTCGGCCGGAGAACTCGTCCCACAGCACGACCGGGCGAGGCGCGACGGTGGCGACGGGCGCCGGCGTCGCGGGCTCGGACGGCGCCGGTGCGGCGACCGCCTCCGTTCCGTGCGCCGTAAGGCTGGGGAGGGTTTGAACGAAGGCGCCCGCCAGAAGAGCGAAGGCAACACCGGCCGCGAGGCTGCGCCGAAAACCGGAACGGGTAGGGGAAGCTTGAGGCGAAGGGTTCACGGCCGACTCCGACATCTGTAGAGTTCGCTACACATGTCGGCATGGACGGCGGGCGTCAAGAGACTTATCTACCACTCGTTATAAAAGTTGGAGTCAGCTGACAATGGTGATGGGGCGACCCAGGTCCTTCGATAGGGACAAAGCCCTCGACGAGGCGATGGAGGTGTTCTGGCGTCACGGCTACGACGGCGCCAGCCTCGCCATGCTGACGAAGGCGATGGGCATCAAGGCGCCGAGCCTCTACGCAGCCTTCGGCAGCAAAGAGGGCCTCCTCAAAGCCGCCCTCGATCGCTACGCGCTGCGGCGGTCGGAGCACATGCTCTACGTGCTCGCCGGCGCCACGGCGCGCGACGTGGCCGAGCGCTTCCTGAGCAGCATCGCCGAGAGCCATACCGACCCGGCCAATCCGCCCGGCTGCCTTCTCGTCCAGGGCGGACTCGCCTGCGGCGCCGGCTCGGAGAACATCCCGTTCGAGCTGGCCTCGCGCCGGGCCGAGTCGGAGACGGAACTCCTCGGGCGTTTCATTCAGGCAAAGGCTGACGGCGATCTGCCGGAGGACGCGGATCCTGCGGCGCTGGCGCGATTCCTGTCGACGGTGGCCTCTGGCATGGGCGTCATCGCGTCGTCGGGGGCCAATCGCGAGGCTCTGCGAGAGGTGGCGCGCGTCTCGCTCGGGGCCTTCGCCAGGAGCGGTAGGGACTGAACGCTCGGTCGAACAGGGCTGCAGGCCGCAGATTCCGGCACTTTCCTTTCTGAAAGCTGCATGCCCGCAAACTACCCGCTCCGGCAGTAGAGAAGACCAGCAAGTCCCGACCCTACTCAGACCGACCTTGCAATACAGAGCATTGGCCGGAAGTGATTCGACGGGGTCACACTGGCGGCCGCAAGCGTAGCCCTAAAGCGGACCGAAGCATGGGCTCTTTTCGACAAAGGATACTGACCCGATTTCAGCCTTCAAGGCCGCATACTGCAACGCCTGGATTCGAGGCAAGGCGGAACTTCAATCATGCATCTCGAGTGCATCGCCAGTTTCAATATCAAAGGAGGCGAATTCACTTGAGCCGCCTAAGGAAATGCCTGTCCGCATAAAGGTGTTGATCCGCTGGGAGCCATATTTGGCATCTTGCAGTTACCTGGGAAGAAGCCTGTCATGGCGCGGAGGTAGAGCATCGTGAACAAGCTGGTGGCCAAGCGTGACGAGATCCGCGTAGCAATTGCTGATCGAATGGGATTGGGATCGCTGCAGACATTGAGCTCTGCGCAGACGGCGGATGTCGACCGGGAGGCGGACCAAGAGATCGCCAAATGTCGTGCGGCCATGAAACGTGAGAACACTTACCCTGAGGCGACCGACCTCGCTCCCTTTCAGCGTTTACTGGTCGATTACTGCAGGTTGGAGCGGGAGGAAAACGGTCCGGAGGATGGCGATGCTACGGAAGGATTTGGCGCTCGTCATTGAGGTGGTCCGCTGAGGCGTTTCTTGTCGTGCCACAGTGTTCGAGCATGCCACCACCCCATATATTCGCCCGAGGCGCTCACGATAATGATAATATCCTGGAAATAAGCATCTCATTCAAACGTGCTCGCTAGCTGTTCTTTCTTCACAGGGTGCTTCGCGTCCGCTACGCTTCGCGCGCCCAGGCCGGTGATCGCTATAATGCGCCATAGACGGTCGATCGGCCTGAGGAAAACGCCGTTCTCAGTGCTCGGAAGGCTGCAGAGTGTATGTTGGGGGTCGAACCCTACTCGTCTTGAGCCCAGGTGAAGCGGGCGTTGCCCAGACCTGTGCCGATGGTCAGGATGTCCCAGCGCTGAACATCACGCATGTAAGGAAACTCGCTCAAGCCCTGGACCATAGCATCGTTGTGCAAAACGATGACGGTTTCGGCGCCAGCAATGACTGGCAGGGCAGAGCGAACGCGTTCCGGGAGGTGGAAGCCGTCCGCCTCTCAGTCACCGGGAAGGTTCTGCGTACCGCAGGCGATGGTGCCGTCCGAGCGGATCTCTCCGGGGCGACCGATCCCAATGAAAGGAGCGAGCCGAACATCCGCCGCCATTGCTTTCTCGACCAACCGCCGGAGCATGTCGGTCAGGCGCTGCACGGTCCGGTCTCCTGGAATGCCTTGCTGCGCATTCTCACTCAAGGAGCGTGGCGAGGACGAGCGGCCGGTTGCAACCTTCCCTAAAAGGAAAGGCAAGAGAGACCGGAAGGCACGAAGGCTGAGAAGGCATCCGTCTAACCGTTGCCTTCAGCGCATTTAGGCGAGTTTGCTGCATAAGGCCGAGGCATACTTTTGCCGCCAGCGTTCGCGAATTTTTCCAGGGACTTTGGCCCAAATTGGCGGAAGCAAGACGAGTATCTCGTGAGCCAAAGGGCGCCACTCCAGCAGCATGGTGCAGCTCATTAAACGGGTCGTACGGCCTTGCGGAGATAGCAGGCCATCGGTCTAACCAGTGGGAAGGATTCGACTGCGTCTCCACAATCTTAACCTACCAAGTCGACCCCATTGGAATATCGCCCCGGCATCGATAGCCACCGCCTATTCCCTGCTGGAACGCGCTCTAACCGCTACCCATCGGTTTTGAGGCGCGGCGCCGCTTCGACCGCCTGGGCAACTGTCTCCACAGCTGACATCACTTCACTGGGAGCGGTATGATGCACCATATGACCGCAATCCTGCACGACATGCAGGCTGCTATTCTGTAGCACGCGATGCAGGCGCACGGCTTGAGTGGCAAGATCCACCATCTTGTCCCCAGCTCCGGCGACAATGGCCACCGGCATTGAGAGTTCGGCGTAGCGGTTTTGGACCGCCAGCGCATCTGGGATCATCAATGCAGACTCGGCCGCGCTGGCCCGCAACTGTGAGGGACGGATTGCCATCTCGGAGGGGACGCCTTCGAACGTGGCGGCCACCGGTGCAGGGCTGAACAGCTTCCGGATCATTGACGGCCAGAGAAGACGAGCGACGGGAGGCGAAACGGTGTAGCGCAGGATGTCGCCGATGAGCGGCAAGGCGGGACCGGACATCAGTACGACGTCCGCACGGACTGAACCGTAGTAGTACCCGCTCTCTAAGATAAGGCCCCGGACCATGTCCGGGTGGTCGAGCGCGAGGGCGATGGCGACAGAGGCACCCCAGGAGTGGCCCAGCACGAGGGAGTGCGAGACCCCAATTTGCTGCAGCGCCGTGCGAAGTAGATCTGCCTGGGCGGAGGGTGTCCAGATGGTGCTGCGGGGTCGCTCGGTATAACCATAGCCCGGTCGATCAAAGGCGATGACGCGATAGCGCTTGGCTGCTGCCTGGACGAAGCCGCTCGACATAAAATCTTGGAGCATGCTGCCGTTGCCGTGCAGGAGCACCAGAGGTTCGCCGTCGCCCACCTCGGCATAGTGAACTTGAAGGCCATCAACGTCGATGATCCGGCCGGTCGGCGGGTTGTCCCGCTCCGCCTGTCGTGCTCTCGCACTCACCACAACGGCGGTAAGACCGAGAGCCGCGGCTCCCAACGTCATGAGAGCAGCGGGACGTGCGAAGTCGCGGCTCTGAGCCATGGCAGGTGTCCGATCAAAGTGGCCAGCAGCATCAGCAGGCGGGTTCGCCCGTAGCACGCTGCAATGGAACGAACGGTCCTGGTATGCCGTCGTTCCGCGCGACGTAGGCGGATCGCCAGATCAGCTGTATTGCCTTTTTCCACACCGGATCATTCGGGCTATTAAGCCGGGGTAGCCGTGGCGAGAGCAGGACGGGTTAGCGGCCTCGCCGCGTCCCGGCATGGCGGCAGATCATCACGGTCACGAGGGGCTGGGCGGACGTCTCGAAGTGGGTGCATGCAAGTACGTAGACGGCAACGCATATGAGTTCGAACCCATCAATGCCGTAGCGTCCGCCAGCCGTGGGATTAGGTCGCGCCGGCCGCTTCATTGAGCCATGATGTGGTCCGAACCTCAGGCGCGACGTCTACGGTCCGCCTGTCTCGTCGGGACCGGAAAAGGCACCGGTGCAGCGGCCAGGATCGGCTTCCAGGTCACGTTCCATTCCTCCATTGGAGCGGGATCGGAGCGATGAACGAGGTCGAGGAAGGCTATGCCGGCTTCCATCGTCGCACGCTTCACCAGAGGGTTCAGCGGCCCGCCGTTCCTAAGGGATCGATCGGTGAAGACGCTATGCGAACCGCCCTGGAACACGACGAGGGCCTTTCGTGCCGTAGGGATGGCGTTGAAGACGTCGATGCGGTCCTGCACCGGCGAGAAACGGCCGGGGATGCGGATCGTGTCCTCGGTCGTGGTCACGTGGAGGGAGGGGACATCCGCGGAAGCGAGAACTGCCGCGAGGTCTGCCTCGCCGTAGAAGGGCGGGGCTGAGATCACGATACTCGCCGTGAAGCGTGGGTCCCGGCCCCCGATGGGCTTCCCGTTGCGGATCACCTGAGCGCCGGTCAGGATCAGGGTCGTGTTCGCCCCGTATGAGTGACCGGCCGCGACAACGCGTTTCCTGTCGATGGCGGCTTGGAAGGGATTGTCACGATGGAGCAGGCGGTCGAGGCCGAAGCTCACGTCCCGCGTCCGCTCTATGGCTTCCTGCTCGTCCGCTGCCCCATCGAGACGGTCGAGGAGCAGTATCGGGTTGCCCTCCCAAAGCGTCTGGTCGCTGCCGACGTGCTGGATGTGCAGGCTCGCGATCCCGCGCGCCGACCACCCCTCGCCGAGGTAGCTGTAGCCTTTTCGCGAACCGCCGAGCCCATGGGAGAAGACGATGAGCGGGACCGGTCCCTTCCGGGTCGCGGAGGCTGGCCAGTAGAGCCGCGCCGGCACCGCGCGGCCGCGTGTCGGATCGACCCATTCGAAGTCGATGACCCGGGCTTCCTCGGATGCCGGCAGCGCCTGGGCCGACAGGGACGAGAGCCAGGCTGCGGCACCCGACGCCAGGGCCATCGTGCCGAAGCGGCGGCGGCTGAGGCTACGATTCGTCGGTGCCGGGAAGGCGTCCGTGCGTTGCGGGACATCGGCGGTAATGGGCATGAACGTCTCACGGTGTTTGACGGCAGGTTGATCGGGCGAGAGCCTGGTGGCCTTCGTCGGAAGCATTCGGGGTCGGGATGGACATCTAGAGCTGCGCCCGACCACGTTGGGTCGGGACACATCTCTAAGCCTCTGTTTTGCCGCGCTCTTTTTCGCCGAACCGGCATCCACTTCGGCGGAGAGCGCTCTAGCCGTCATCCAGCGGCGCTTACGGTACACCCGTTCAAGACAAGCGATGGGACGCCGCAACCCCGCGCCCATGATGGGGTTGACCGACGACCTCGCCAACGACCGAGAATTTCCGCCGTTCGGTAAGCGCGTGGACGACCATCTCCCCGCTACGCCCCCTCAGAACATGCTGCCCCAAGGCCTCCGCCTCGATGCCGTCTGGAAGCACGGGAATCCTGCAGAGCACGGCTTCCGAGACGAGCACGGACCGGCTTGTCTCCCGGCACAGACCTTCCAGTCGGGCGGTTGCGTTCATGACGTCGCCGAAGTAGGCGATCTTGTGCCGGTCGATCCCTATCTCGGCCGTGACGACACTGCCGCCATGGAGCGCCGCGCGGAGTTCCGGGACGAGTCCGAATCTCCTAGTCCATCGGTAGCGGTCATCGCGGAGCATTCGTTGGATCGCGAAGATGCATTCGATGCACCTGGCCCGCTCGATGCCGCGCATCAGTGGCCAGGAGATGATCACCTGATCGCCAATGTAGTCGTCGATCTGACCGCGATGTCGGCGAACCGGTTCGGCAATCGTCTCGAACACGTCCTTCAGCAGTTCCTGCGCCGCGAAGTCCCCGTGCTTCTCCGCATAGGCGGTCGAGCCGACGAGATCGAGGAACAGGAAGATGCGCTCCTCGCTGCGCGGGCGATGATAGCGACCGAGGATCAGGTTGGTGAATGTGCTGCGGCCGATGAGGTCGCGCATGCGCAACACGCCGATCAGGAGCGCCGACACAGCCATCGCGTAGATGACAGCCTGGGGCCGAGGTATCACGACCTCCGCCAAGCTCTTGTCCGTCAGGCCTAGGGCTCGGACCACGATGCCCATCACGCCCATTCCTATGATGATCACGAGGAGCAAGCTCATCTCCGCCGCGGCGAAGTAGGCCAGAGAGGGCAGGCGCCGGAGGCAGGTCGTGTAACGCGGGAACAGGGCACCGCGCTCGTAGGCGATGGCGAGGACGCCGATGCACGTCCCATACGTAACGCCGAGTACGGCCGGCCCCTCGTGGAACAGGATGCCGTACAGGGCACCGAACGCGGCACTGGCGGCGGCGATGACGATCCAGAACGTGAGCGAGCCGTTCGACATCGTTTCCATCCAAGTGGGAGCTGCTCTGGAATGGCCGAGGAAGGCCACGGGCATGGGATCTTGGGAATTAGGCCGGTCGAGGCGACTTACTGTGCCCGACGGAGGGTCACCGTTTGGCCGGGCAGTGGGACGCCCAGGCATCCGGCGGCTCCTTCGCTTCGCTACGTATGATCGGGAAGGTCCGTCCGACGACCGGGATCTACTGGAACACCGCGCCGGACAGACGTTCGGATTCGGCCCATAACCGAGCCGCAACGGCCTCGTCCCGAGCTTGGACCGGAATGGCGGCGGGCCCCGGCGCGCCGCGGGTCTCACCCAGTCGCGTCGGACCGTAGTACCCCCCGCTCAAAGCAAATGGCGAGGACGCGGCATACAGGGTCGGCAATGCCCCCTGCGCTGCCGGCTGGAACAGGAACCACATGTAGGTTCGCATGATGCCGGCGAAGCTCCAGCGACCTGAGCCGTTCGGCAACAGGTCTGTCCGCGAGATCCCGGGATGCGCCGCAAGGCTGGTGACCCCCCAGCCGTTCGCTTCGCTGCGGCGCTGAAGTTCGAGCGCGAACATCAGGCAGGCGAGCTTGGACTGAGCGTAGGCCGCCATCGGGCGATAGGTGCGCTCCGTCTGCAGGTCGTCGAAGTCGATGCGGCCGCTATGGGCCGCCACGCTGGACAACGTGACCACGCGGGGTGTGCGCCCCCGGCGCAGCAACGGCAGCAGATGGGCGGTGAGCGCGAAGTGTCCGAGGTAGTTCGTGGCGAACTGCAACTCGAAGCCGTCGCCAGAGACCTTGCGCACCGGCGAATTCATCACTGCGGCATTGTTGATCAGTAAGTCGACGCCGTTGAGATCGCCCGCCATGCGCTGAGCGAAGGCAGCAATCGAAGCGAGGCTTGCCAGGTCGAGGATTTCGAAGCGAACCCTGGCGTCAGGCGACTTCTGCCGTATCAACTTGATGGCTTGTCCGCCCTTGTCCGAATTGCGCCCAGCGATGATAACCTCGCTCCCGCCCCGCGTGAGTGCGAGCGCATTCTCGAAGCCGAGGCCACCTGTCCCCGTCACGATGGCAACCCGTCCCGACTGGGAAGGAAGGTCTTTCAACGTCCAGCCAGACATCCAGGTCTTTCCCGCCCCACACGCTAAATCGCACTCGGTGCAAAGATATATTCGCACTGAGTGCAGTTTTGTATGTGCGAAATCGCATGCGAAAACGCTGGTATGGAAATCGTGTCATCAAAGCCGAGTGGCCTGCGCGCGCGTAAGCGTCAGGAGACGCTGGAGAGGATCGCGGAGACAGGCCTTAAGCTGTTCAGCCGGAACGGCTACGAGGCGACGACGCTGGATGCCATCGCCGAGGCGGCCGGCATCTCGCGTCGGACTTTCTTCTACTACTTTAAGTCGAAGGAGGAGATCCTGCTGGATTGGCAGATGCGGGGGTTCAGCGCATCCCTGCACAAGGCGATCCTGGCCCAGCCTTCCGACAAGGTGCCGGTGGATGCGGTCCGCGATGCGATGCTGACGCTATCCGCAGGCTTCCGGACCCAGGAGTTCATCAGCATCGACCGCGTCCTGCGGTCCAGCGAAACCCTCAGGGTGCGTAAGCAGGCAACCTACGGCCTGCATGAGCAGGCCCTGTATGCGACGCTTATCGAGCGGTGGCCGAGTCCCGATCGCAGCACGCCCTTACGCCTCCTCGCGATGGCCTCGCTCGGCGCCATGCGCCTGGCCATTGAGGACTGGATCCAGGTGGGCGGAGATCAGCCGCTGGACTCCTTCCTGCACGCCGCGTTTGATGGGCTCGCAGCTGAGTTCTGCCAACCCCTGCGATAGCTTCGCACCAACGTGCCGAAGATTCGGGCTGCCGAGATCCGACAGCTCCGGTACGCCCTCTACGTGACCTCCGCTTCGTGGAAGCTGACAGTCGCAAATCCACCCAGCCCGGTCTTGGAGCGGACGGACGGGTCCCGACCCAACCTAGTCGAAGACGCAACTTCCAATGGTCGCCGGAAGCATACGTTCGCTAGGCGAGCTAACGAGAGAGTGCCTCACAATAATCCCGTCCAGGCGATGATGACCCGGCCATGCGGCTCAGCCAGAGCCCCTACTTCATGGCATTGGTCGCCAGTTCATGGACGGCCAGCGTGAGGACTTCCGCGGCCTTTGGAGCCAGTAGGAGTTCCGGTCCGGAGAGACGGTACTGGTCGTCGTGCTCCGCCTGGCCCCCGATCTCTTCTCGGACCAGGGTGGCCAGACCCACGCCGGCATTGGCTGTTCGGGTGAGCAGCGCCTGCGTCCGGGCGAGTGCACGAAAGCGGCCCTCCAGGCGGTTACGGTAATCCTCGACGCTGTCTGCCGTGTCGCCCATCAGAGCGACAGCCCAAGGATATTAATCCGTCCACACAGCCCAGTTCGAGGCCGCCCGTTCCGAACACGAGCATCCGTGAATCACCTAGTATGTTCAAGAGATACTGAACCAAACTTCAAAAACGGGGTTCTTTTAGCGAAACAGGAGGTTCAATGGCTCCCATCGATAAAAAACCGTCACCGGTCAAAAGTAACCGCTTCGGCCTGATTGCGGCAGGTATCTTGTTCGCAGCGCTGGTGGCATACGCGATTTACTTTATCTCTATCCCATCGCCGTTGCCGCCGCAGTGAGGAGGACACCCAAATTAGGTGACGCCTCATGTCATCTTTAGCCAAATTCAAATTGATCACTCGCGCATGCACATAGGTAGTCTCCATCCGGTTAGGTGGTTTAGATTGCCTGCTTTTGGCGTGAATTCGCCCGGCCGCACATGAGCCCAAAGACCCTCAGCCGGACTACGCGTAAACGCCGTCGGCCCACCGAACTGCTTGGTAAGTTCCGATCGCACGCACGTGTAATCGGAACCGGAAAAGCCGTGGCCTTGGTTATCGGAGAGGGGTAGTAGGATTTTGATCGGATGGTGCGGCATCACGGGTCCATGGGGTCGGGCGAAGCTAGCAATAGGGGCTTTGTGCATCCGCCGCTATCTGGCGAAGGCCCTGGCACCTTGCATCTCAGGTCGCGCATGAAGAAAGGCCGCGATAGCCTTGGCAATCTTCTGCCCGCCTTTGACCGACGGCTCGATGGGGTTGGCAAAGTCAGCGTCCTCGTTGCACAGAACGCGCAGGTCGACCAGCGAGAGATCACGCGTGAAGGCCTCGCGCGTGATTACGTCATTCAGCAGCGTGAGGGCTGTCGTGATCAGCCGTCGTCGTTGAGGGTCTGGATAGCGTGGGTCGTAGATCGTGCAGAGTGCCGTGGGGCGTGCCGCCGCCAGGACCGTGTCCAGCATGGCGCTATACGCGGTCTGAAAGCGTTCTCTTACCTCAGCCAACAGGTAGAGAGCCTCAGCTACTGATCGGGTGGGATGCTCGATCACACCGGAGGCTCTCAGCGCGTCGTTACCGCCCACACTCACCACGAGGTGGGTCGCGCTGTCTGGAAGCCGGCTCAGCTGGCGCGGCACGTCCGTGATCACGTGACCATCGACGGCCAGCAATGTGGACTGTGAGCCCTCAGGCAGAACTGTTCGCAGTTGCTCTACCACATCTGGCGCTCCGCCCACGTAAGCAGAGTTATCAAAAACAGAGTCGCCGAGCAGTACAACGTGCAGCATGGATGTCTCACCTGATATGCACATCTAGTATGTGAGGGCAGAGGAAGTATCAGGGCCATTGCGGCCAAGTCTTGCTATGGCCGATAAGCAAGACCAGAGAACGCATCGCATGGTTTCCGAGCTATCACGAGCCCGCTTCCTTACACCCACCCCCGAAGCAGGGTATCAGTCGTGACGGTCTCGACCTGCTGGCCATATCGGCCATGGTAGAGGGTGAGCATCGCATCATGCGCCTCGTCCGAAGAGCTGCAGAGCCCGTCTGTGACGACGACAATGCGGTAGCCGCGATCGACAGCGCCTAACACGGCACTAAGCACGCACACGTCCGTCTCACCACCTGTAACCACGAGCGTGTCGATGCCCCGCCCGCGCAAACGTTCGTGCAGGTCTGTGCCCAACCATGGCGAGTAGACGTGCTTGTCGATCATCTCGGCAGGCGGCACGAAACGGCTAAGCTCTGGGACAAGGTTGACCCTGTCTACTCCGAGGTGCGCAATCGTCATAGAAGTCCAGCGCTCGTAGTAGCGCTTCCACGTTCCTTCCCCATTGCCCGGCATTTGAGCTGGCACGAAACGAGTGAACAGGGTCTCTTTGGGATGAGCCTCGACGATCTGCACCACCTTCGGCAGAACGCGAGGCATCCAGGGCGTGCACCAATCGGTTTGCTCAGCGAACATACGCTGCATGTCGACACACAGATGCGCGCAGCTACGGCCGAGTGGTCCGAAACGAAGCTCGTCGGTTCCTACCATATTGCGCCCGTCAGAAGTTGTTTCTCTCTGTGGGCTATGCAAACGGGAAGGGCTGGAGGAGAGTTCCGCAGCAAGCATCGGTCAAGCTACTGTCGCACAGCAGCACGGACGCATGTACTAGCAAGTGAATAAAGATCTCCTCGCAACACGCGGTAGCAGTTCAGGTTGTTTTCGGTCAGCGGGCCTCGCTGAGGGGTACACGAAGGGCGTCCACTGGCTGAGAAAGGTCATAGGCGCATTGTCAGCGTCCTACCCTTCTCATGGTGCAGCCAATGCGTTGCGCCAGGCAGCAACTCGGTTCTCTCTTGCACGCATAGGTTAAGGCTCTCGGCCGCGGGCTTAGAGCTGGATGCTAATTGCCCCATATCCAGGGTAGGTGAGCGGATCGGCCTCAACTCCGGCACCCGTTCGATCCGTCGGCATTGTCCCGCATCGGCGCCCTGATCATCTCGGCGTCAATGCCGCCCCGCCGATCGTAGGTTGCGTCGAAGAGCAATGCTGCTACCGACTAGTTCAAGCCCCAGGTGGCAGGATCGCCTGCTAAATTACTCCAAGCCCCGTTCTTGGCGAAGGCGCGGTTGGGCCTCATCGTGCGAAGCGCGCCGCCACCCGCGCGTCGGTAACGCAGCCCCGAGGCGGGCAAGCGCCTCCATGAGGAGTTCGATCGTGGATCAAGCATGTTTGCGAGCCACCACTCCGCTCCTTCCGCCCAGCGAGCGGGTCTTCTCCTCGTGGCCGGCAAAGCGCTCCTGCAGATCTTTTCTTCGATGGCGCGGACGTTTCCGTCGATGAAGACGAACTGCCGAACGGCCCCGTAGACTTTCACAGCAAACATTCGGTGTATCGAGTGCGCCAGCTTCGACCGGGCCGGTGACACCGAGGCCGATGCCAACGGAAGCTCGGGCAACTCACTCGTGCAGTGCTGCGAGTTTCCTACGGGCGATCATGGGCGGTGGATCTGCAACCATGGGCGAAACATCGGCCGCGCAGGCTCAACCGGAGTCGGCACAGTTCCCGGACCTGCTCGGCCCCATCGGCGGCCAGACGCAGCCGTTTGACGCGCAGCGGTTTTGAAGCCTGCTCACAAAACGCGGATGAGAGACCCTAACCGGCCAAAGCCTGCATCTCGGCTACGCCATCGTGGAGCACGTAGCCACGTCCCCAGACGGTCTCGATGTAGTTCTTGCCGGAGGAGGCGTTGGCCAGCTTCTTGCGCAGCTTGCAGATGAAGACGTCGATGATCTTGAGCTCGGGCTCGTCCATGCCGCCATAGAGGTGGTTGAGGAACATCTCTTTCGTAAGGGTCGTGCCCTTCCGCAGCGCGAGGAGTTCAAGGATCTGGTACTCCTTGCCGGTGAGGTTCACCCGGTTGCCCGCAATGGCCACCATCTTCTCGTCGAGGTTCACCGTCAGGTCACCGGTGGTAATGACCGATTGGGCATGGCCCTTCGAGCGGCGGACGATCGCGTGGATGCGGGCGACCAGCTCGTCCTTATGGAACGGCTTTGTGAGGTAATCGTCGGCTCCGAAGCCAAGGCCCTTCACCTTGTCCTCGATGCTGGCCATGCCGGAGAGGATCAGGATCGGTGTCTTGACCTTCGCCACGCGCAGATTGCGGAGCACCTCGTAGCCCGACATGTCGGGAAGGGTGAGGTCGAGCAGGATGATGTCGTAGTCGTAGAGCTTGCCGAGGTCGATACCTTCCTCGCCGAGATCCGTCGTGTAGGTGTTGAAGCTCTCCGACTTGAGCATCAGTTCGATGCTCGCGGCGATCGAAGCGTCGTCCTCAATCAGCAGCACGCGCATGGGAAGATCCTCAAAAGATTGAGACTTCCTAACCGGACGTTGGCAACAAACCGTTAAGGTGCGGGAGAAAGACTCGCTTCTCTATGCAGGCACGGCTCGGCTGCGCACCAGGCCACGGACGGCTCGGAACGGAAGCGTCACAACCGTGAGGCAGGCGCCCAGCGCCAGGACCACGATGACCGACAGGATCGCCGTCAGGATTTTGATCATAGGCTTGCTCACTCCGGCGTGCAGCGGCATACGCCCTGCACCACCGCCACGATCCTCCTGAAGTTCGGCGAGAGTGTGTGCGAGCCAACCCAAGCCATCGCGATGCGCGCATCGGCCCTACTGGCCAGCCACATCCACTCATCGGCATGACCAGGATTGATGCCCATACGAAAAACGCCCCAGGAGAAGCTCCTAGGGCGTCTGTTGGCCGAGCGGCCGGCTGGATCGGGCTGGGGATGCTCAGTCAGAGGATATAAGGCGAAGCGCCTTAGTAAGATCCGAACTTGTAGTTCAGGCCAGCGCGGACGACGGCGAACTCGCTCTCACGAGCGGTGACCGAACGGCTGAGCGTAAGAACGTTGGTGGCTGGGTTGAACACCGAGCGATTGCCGGCCCGGCCTTCGTTCTCGAGGTTCACGTACAGGCCTTCGACCTTCAGCGTCACTGCGGACGACTTGAAGAAGTTGAAGAACGAGTCGGTAGGCATCGCGTACTCGAAACCACCACCAGCGGTGTAGCCGGTGCGGAAGTCGTCGCCACCCGTGCCACCGTCGCCATAGGCAAAGCCGCCGGTGCCGTAGAACAGGACGCGATCGAACGCGTAGCCGAGGCGACCGCGGACGGTGCCGAAGAAGTTCATCTCGTTGCCCGGGACGCGGACACCGACGGGGCTGTTGAGAGCGCCGGCGACAGGGCTGATGGTGCCGGTCACGGTGCGGCTCTTGTTGCCGAAGTCGGTGTACTGGGCGTCCGCCTCAACACCGACGACCACGCCCGAACCCGGGGTGAACTGGTAGTTGTAGCCAACCTGACCACCGCCGACGAAGCCTTCGAGATCGTTGCCGCCGTTGGTGGAGACGACCACCGGGGTGCGGGTGAAGGAGTTCAGCACCGAACCACCCGGCAGGGCGTAGCGGTCGCTGTTGCTGCCGGCGTCGAAGCCGTAACCGGCGTTGATACCGAAGTAGGCACCCGTCCAGGTGAACACCGGCACCGGCACGAAGACCGGGGGAGCGGCGCGACGCGGAAGGTCGGCGGCCGAAGCGGCGCCAGCCAGGAGAGCGGTGGCCGCAGTGGTGAGGAGAAGCTTCTTGAACATGGAAGTCATTGGCCCGTGCGATGAATTTGAACGACACAGAGCCTCGAAAGCGTCAGCAGCGATAGTGCGATCTTGCAACACTGGGAATTTACAGCGTATCAACCGAGTGCCGATTCCCTATGTTGCAAAGACAAATACGCAGTGGCCCTCATATGGAATGCCATCATACTTAATCATTACTTAATATAGTGGGTGGCCACTGTGACTGTAAAATCCACGACAGACGTTGATTGTACCGTCGGCCTACGCATCGCAACGCTGCGAAAGGCGAAGGGATTGTCGCAGACTGAGCTAGGCCAGCACGTCGGCGTCACGTTTCAGCAGATCCAGAAATACGAAAAAGGGGCGAACCGCGTCAGCAACGGCCGGCTGCAGCAGATCGCTCAGTTCCTCGAAGTGCCGATGTCTACCCTGTTCGGCGATCATGAAGCCGAGGAGCACAACGATGCCTTCGGCTTCTTCCGCGAGGCCGGCGCTGTCGATCTGCTTCGTGCCTATGCCACCATCGAGAACGATCAACTGCGCTGCGACGTGCTGCAGCTCGTTCGTTCAGCGGTGGGCTTGAGGGCGAGGCAAACCCAAGGCGTGGAAGAACCTAACCAGATTGTTTTGACAGGTGACAGGCCAAACTCTCACTCCTGATCGCCCTTGGCCTTCTCCAGCCCAATCTCCCTGTCGGGCATTTCCCAACCCCGTTTCCAGGTGGCATGCTCCTCAGTGTCCAAGGGGTAAGGATTGGCGCTGCTTGGGTCGCCACGATCACGGGCGTGACGCCCTTCCTGGCTAACGGCTGAAGGCGATCGCTGAGGAAAAGACACGGTTGACCTCCTCGTCCGCCCCTACAGAACATGAACCGCACCGGGTTTCACGGAGGCCATTTGGTTTGGGTCAGGCCGCCAAGGCTTGGACCTCGGCCTGGGCATAGTAGCGCGCTTCGGCTTCGGCGGGAGGGATATTCCCGATGGGTTCGAGCAGCCGGCGGTGATTGAACCA
This sequence comes from Methylobacterium sp. AC832, assembly GCF_979256025.1. NCBI lineage: Bacteria > Pseudomonadati > Pseudomonadota > Alphaproteobacteria > Hyphomicrobiales > Methylobacteriaceae > Methylobacterium > Methylobacterium sp. AC832. The sequence continues at coordinate 98,358 of NZ_CEEDMV010000001.1, read as the reverse complement.
GTCGACCCATTCGAGGGTAGCGAACTCGACGGCCTCGAAGCTCCGCCATGGGCCGCACCGATGGATGACTTCGGCTTTGAATAGGCCGTTGATCGTCTCGGCGAGGGCATTGTCGTAGGAGTCTCCGACGCTGCCGACGGAGGGCTCGACCCCGGCCTGGGCGAGCCGCTCGGTGTAGCGCAGAGCGAGGTATTGCGAGCCCCTGTCGCTATGGTGTGCACGAGCCCGCCGCCCTGGAGGGGGCGACGCTCGTGCAGGGCCTGCTCCAGGGCATCGAGCACGAAGGCAGCGTGAGCCGTCCGAGAGACCCGCCAGCCGACGATGCGGCGGGCGAAGACGTCGATCACGAAAGCCACGTAGACGAAGCAAGACCAAGTCGCGACGTAGGTGAAGTCGCTGACCCACAGGGCGTTGGGGCGCGGTGCCTTGAACTGTCGATTGACCCGGTCGAGCGGGCACAAAGCTGCCGGATCGGGGATCGTCGTCCGGACTGTCTTACCCCGCACGACACCCTTCAGTCCCATCGCCCGCATCAGCCTCGCCACGGTGCACCGAGCCACCACGATCCCTTCCCGGCCGAGCTGCCGCCAGACCTTGCGCACCCCGTAGACGTGGAAGTTCGCCTCGAACACGCGCTGGATCTCGACCATCAGCGCCGCGTCGCTCCTGGCTCGTGCCGGTAGCTTACCGGGATCGGCTCGCCGCGCGGCATGGGCATGGTACGTCGACGGGGCGATCGGCAGGACCTTGCAGATCGGCTCGACCCCGTAGGCATCGCGGTGCTCGTCGATGAACGCCTTCATCGTTTGAAAGGGCGGTCGAGCTCCGCCATCGCAAAATATGCGCTGGCCTTCCGGAGGATCTCGTTGGCCTGACGCAACTCGCGGTTCTCCCGCTCCAGCGCCTTGATCCGCTCGCGCTCCTCCGTGCTCGGGCCGCCCCGTTGTCCCGTGTCCCGCTCGGACTGACGGATCCAGTTCCGGAGCGTCTCGCCCGAACAGCCGATCTTGGCCGCAATCGAGCTGATCGCCGCCCATTGCGAGGCATGCTCGCCTTGATGGTCCAGCACCATCCGCACCGCGCGGGCACGGACCTCAGGAGAATACGGTGGGGTTCGCTTCGTCATGGCTCCATCCTCTCAGGAGTTGGAGCCTCCGGGAAACCCGGGGCGGTTCACCTTCCGGGGACGCGCCATCTGGGAGGCCGCCGTGTGAGACCCGGCCAGCCTAAGTCCGCCAGACAGCGTAACCTATTGCGCTTACACACGAAAGCGTGGTGCCGGCGGAGAGGATTGAACTCCCGACCTTCGGTTTACAAAACCGCTGCACTACCGCTGTGCTACGCCGGCCCGACGCGTTAGCTACCAGTCGGAGGCGCGGCATTCAACCGGGGATGACGGAGCGTCGGTGATCTGCCTTGCGACGCCCCTCCCGCAGGGGGCGATGCAGGGCATCCGCCTGCCGGGGCCTCGGATGGACTCATGTGGGCATGCCGTCTTGGCAACATGTTAATCTGTGGCTGCCATGCTGAAACACAGCGCTAGAAATCGGGCGAGTGACCAACGCCATGCACATTGTCATCGTCGACACGAGCCGTGTTGTCCTGAAGGTCGTCGCCGGACTTCTGGAACCGCAAGGCCATACGGTCGACGTCTTTACCGATTCTCAGGCAGCACTCGACTTCGTGACTTACACGACGACTGTGCGAGTCCTGATCACGAGCCTGGAAGTCCGCCCCTTGAGCGGGCTCGAACTGTGCTGGTCAGCGCGCCTGATCGCCGAGACCAATCGTCCTCTCTACGTGATCACCATGTCTTCGGCCCGTAACTCCCGCAATCTGGCCGAGGCCCTCGACAGCGGAGCCGACGATTTCATCGAGAAACCGCCCGGCGCCGAGGAACTGCATGCCCGCATGCGTGCCGCGGAACGGCTGACGACCATGCAAAGCGAGCTGATTCGCCTTGCCGAGACCGATCCGCTCACCGGTCTCCTCAATCGGCGCGCCTTCCTCCAGCGGGTGCGGGACGCTGCCGACCGCGTCGGCAACCACGGCGACATGTCGGCGATCCTGGTGGATATCGACCATTTCAAGCGCATCAACGACGAGTACGGCCACGATGTCGGCGATGCGGCGATCCAGAACGTCAGCAAGACTATCGCGGAGGAAGGCATCGTCGGGCGGCTCGGAGGCGAGGAGTTCGGCATCGTGCTTCCGCACCGGCCGGTGGCCGATGCCGAGGCTCTCGCGTCACGCCTGCGCCGCCTCGTCGAAGGCATGCGTATCCGTGGGGCACGCACGCCGATCCGGCTGACCTGCAGCTTCGGGGTCAGCCAATGGAGCGAGGGCGACACGATCGAGGCCATGATCAAGCGCGCCGACATCGCCCTCTACGAGGCCAAGACCACGGGCCGCAACCGGGTGATTTCCGCCGCCTCCGACCTCGTCCTCGCCCGGGCAGGCTGATCCCGGATCTCACTGCCCCCTACCGATGGGTCGGTGTCAGTGAGGCATGGAATGAGCCGATCCCATTTCGGACCGGGCTGTTCCTGATAGGGACAGGCGTGGTCGGTCGGCCAGCATGCATTCGCCCGCGTTAACCGAGATAAGGCGATTTTCGCGGCTGTTTTCGCGATATGCGTCCTTGTATTCATCGCGCGACGCGGAATCGCGACGAATAAACCGATGGAATGGGATTTGAACTGCTCTTGACCAGCCCGGGCGCGATGTATCGCGATGGGACAGAGGGGGGAGCGGCATGAACCAGGCCGTTGGAGTTTTGATCGTCGACGAACCCGTGGGGCTCGGGCCTGTCCTGAGGGCCTTCCTGGAGCATGAGCCCAGCCTGCATACGGTGAGCGAGGCCGATCTGCCGCTCGACGGTCCGGGAATCGAGAGCGTCGTCGCCCTGGTCTTCTTGCGAGAGAACGCAAGCGAGGCCGACCTCGCCCGGATCACCGCGCTGAAGAATCATCCGAGGCTGCGCGTGCTGGCGGCCTTCCAGAGCCTGCCCGCCGACACCCTGCGCCATCTGCTCGTGGCCGGTATCGATGCGGTGGTCGCCCAATCGGCGACCCCGCGGGAGATCAGCGCCACCATCGTCCGCTTGGCCCAGGCGGGCAAGGCGGACGCCCCGACCTCCAATGTCGAAACGTCCGATGCGGCGGATGCCGGGGAAGGGCTCACCCCCCGCGAGGCGGAAATCCTGCGGTTTCTCAGCGCCGGTTTCAGCAACAAGGAGGTGGCACGACGCCTCAGCCTCAGCGTCCGCACCGTGGAGACGCATCGGCTCAACCTTCGTCGCAAGACCCAGACGGGCCGGCTGAAAGACCTCGTCTGCCTCGCACGGCAACTGGGCCTCGCCCCCGTCGTCGAAAGCGAGATGCCGCGCCAAAGCAAGGGCGACAAGGGCAAGTCCGAGAAAGGCAAAAGCGAGACCGGCCTGCACGGCCGCTCGACCATCATCGAAGCGATGGCGCGACACTGAGGAAGCGTGACGGGACGGCTCGCGGGGTCGGCCGTACCCGCGCCCCCGAAGAAAATCCCGCCAGACGCAGGCAGGACCGGATTCGCCGAACGGGCGCTTTCGCGTCGATGCCAGCGGTAAAAATTCGACGTTGGGTGACCGCCGCTGGGAGCAGCCCGCTTTCAGCGTCGTTTATTTAACCGCAGTGGAACCCCCATCATCTCGAAACACGGCGATCCCGAGGTGCTCCAATCGTTGCCGAGCTTCCACGCAGCCGAAGGTCCGCTTCCAGGCAGATTGGTGGAACTGATGGTAGGGCCGAGTTGGGTAGGTTTGCGACCGTCCTACCGCGAGTTTCTCGAAGAGCGAAGCGGACATGGCCTGAGTCAACCGCGGGCCTCCGGCGAGGATCTTTACTCACCGGTGATTCACGTCAAAATCGGGCCGCGACACCGCCCATGATAGTGCGGGGTGTGCCTGGAGTGGCGTACCGGTTTTGCCAAGCGCGATCAAAATAGTTTGCGTCGAACAGGTTGTCGACGTTGAGGTAGACCCGCACCTGAGGCGTGATCCAGTAATACGAGATTAAGTTGAAGATCGTGTATTCCGGCAGGCGGAAGGTGGAAAGAGCGGTCCCAGCCACCCGCTGGCTGACATAGGTCATGCCGCCGCCAAGGCCGAGACCGCGCAGATCGGCGTTCTGAAACTCGTACACGCTTTGTAGAGCGACGCTATCGGCCGGGATGTTCGCGATGCGTGTCCCGACGGCCAATGTGTTGTCGCGCGTGACAGCGGCATCGGCATGAGTGTAGGTGCCGAATACCCGCCAGCCGGGGGTCAGATAGCCCGCGACGGTCAGATCGAAACCACGGCTGCGTACCTCGCCAGCCGCAACACTGAAGTTCGAATCGCCTGGATCGACGGTGAGGACATTGGTCCTGCGGATGTCGAACACGGCGGCCGTAGCGCTCAGGCTTCCGTCGAGCAGGCTAAGCTTCGCTCCGGCCTCGTATCCCTCACCCTGCTCGAAGGCAAAGGGGTTCCCGCTGCGGTCAGTGCCGGTGTTTGGGCGGAAAGAGCGACCATAATTGCCGTACAATGCGATTGCGTCGGTGAGATCGTAGACGAGGCCGAAACGCGGGGTCGCGACCGTCCCCTGCAGGCTGGTGGTGCGGCCAGTCCGATAATCGGTCGAGACGAGTCCGAGATCCTCCATGCGCACGCCGAGGAGGGCGTGAAGCCGCGGAGTTATATCGATCTGGTCCTGGATATAGCCTCCGTAGCTTTGAGTGTTTTGGAGGAAGTTGGTAATCGAGCCGAGCGGCGGCAGCGGAGATTGCCCGTAGCGAGGCGCGAGAAGGTCGAGGGTGAACGGATTGACGTTCACATTCGAGCGATCGAAGATCTCCCGGTAGCGATAGCTGTCGTACTCGAAGCCCATCAGCAGGGTGTGGCGGAAAGGTCCGGTCTCGAACTTGCCCGCGAGATTGAGCTGCAGGTTGAGATCCGACCAGCTCAAATCGCGGTGTTCGAAGGTGCGCCGCAGGGTGCGGCCGTCGCCCAGCACGTTCACAGCACCGACGCCGTTGCCGTAAAGCTGGCCGCCGAGCGCCTGCGCGCCCGCGCTCACCACCCAGTTCGAATCGAGCCGGTGCTCGATGCGGAGCTGCCCGAGCGCGTTGTCGTTGCGGACGGGCGGGATGCCGGGCTCGCCGATGAAGCGGCTGCGCGGCACCGCACGCAAGTTGCCGTTGATAGGCACGATACCTCGGTCGAAGGTCGCCGCGGTGCTCACCACCTCGCCCTCGAGCGTAATCGTGGTGTCGGCCGACGGCTTCCACGCGATTACGGGCGCGAGATAGTAACGGTCGCTATGCACGAAGTCTCGGAAGCTGCCGTTGTCCTCGACTGCACCTGTGACGCGGGCGAGCACGCGCCCCTCCTGATCGAGCGCACCGGTAGCATCGAAGGTGGTGCGTTTCTGATTGAAGCTTCCGAACTGTGTTCCGATGGCGAGAGAGCGTTCGGCCTGAGGCTGTTTGGTAACGATGTTGAAGGTGCCGCCTGGATCGCCACGACCATAGAGGAACGCCGAGGGGCCTTTCAGGACCTCAATCCGCTCGATCGAGACGACATCAGGCGAGTTTGGATAGCCACGGTTCATGGGGAAGCCGTTTCGATAGTACTCCCCCGTAGAGAAGCCGCGGATCGTAAATTCCGTCAGCCCGAGACCTGCGAAGTTATTCGCTCGGCCGACTCCGGCAAGATCGAGCGCCGCATCGACGCGGGTTGCGGCGACGTCCTTGAGGATCTGGTCTGGCACGACAACGACTGTTTGTGGCACCTCGCGCAGGGGCGTGTCAGTGCGCGTTGCGCTGACACTGTTTCTGGCGAGGTAACCATCCACTTTGCTTGCCGGCCCGCCATTGCCGACCACTGATAATTCGTCGAGCTGCACTTCCTGAGAGGAGTCTGCCGCAAGCTGTGCTAAAGCGGAACTTGGCCCGAAACCGTTCAATGATCCGGATTGCGCCACAAAACCAATGGCAACCGAAGTAACCAGCGGAAAGATTTTTTTATTGTTTTTGAAAGATTTGGACACGAACAAAAGCTAGCCTGTTATGGTTTTTCGTCCGTTACAATTCAGAAACATATGACGTCAAGCTTGATTTGCCCTGCGCGAGAAGTGACGTTTATAGGCATTTCAATCTGGATGCCAAAAAATCTAGAAGCATTATAAACTGAGACGCCCTTTTGACTATTTGTTGCACTGGGGTCACAGCACATCGACGCTATCTCATTGTAATTTACGCGACCTTCGGTTGAATAAATGAGATTTTACCAAACAAACCCGGGAGCCTTTAGGTAAGATTATATGGGCTGTCCGAGATTTTGTATGGGGCAGCTGCCGTTTTCAATATAGACATGTCGCTTATGGCGCATGCGCAGCGGCAATCACGGTCGAGGCGAAACGTCTGCTTCGGGACGTACCGTCAGAGTCCGCTTCCACTCATCGCGGACGTTCAGGGCGGATACCGTCCGGTAGATTTCGGTCATGCGATGTCCGGTCCCCGCCTATGCCGTCGCTCGGGCCTCGGGCTTCACCGAGCCGGAACGTCGCTTGCGCGACGTCACTTCGCCCGTCGCAGCCCCCATGGCCTTGGCCTTCGTCGAACTCTTGGCTTGCGTCGAACTCTTGGCCTTTACCTTGGCCGGCACCTTCGTCTTGACCGAGACGGTGCCCTTTGCCTTTTCGAGACGCGCCCGCAGCAATCCGAGAACCGCAGCCTCTTCGGGCTTCAACCGGGCGATATCGTCCCGCAACTCGTCCTCCACCGCATCCGCCACCTGGATCAGCAGCGCGCCCTCCAGATACCCGTCGAGAATTTCGGGGTGGATGTAGCATTTGCGGCAGATCGTCGGCGTGTTGCCGAGCCGCGCCGACACGCTCTCGATGGCCGCGCGCAGGTTCTTCTTGGCCTTGGCCTCGCTGTCGAACGCCTCGAATTCCTGCAAGGCCAGGGCGGCCAGCACCGTGCCGGCCCAGGTCCGGAAATCCTTGGCGGTGATCTCCTGCCCGGTGATCTCGCGAAGATAGGCGTTCACGTCGGCCGAGGTGACGTCGCGCGTCTCGCCCGCGTCGTCGATATACTGGAACAGTTCCTGGCCCGGCAGGTCCTGGCAGGATTTGACGATGCGGGCCACGCGCCGGTCCTTCACCGACAGGTTCCACATCTTGCCGCTCTTGCCCTTGAAGCGGAACGTCAGCTCCGCGCCAGCGACGGTCACATGGGGATCGCGCAGGGTGGTGAGGCCGTAGCTTTTGTTGGTGCGGGCATAATCGTCATTGCCGACACGGATGAGGGTCGTCTCCAGGAGATGGACGATAGTGGCGAGCACCTTCTCGCGGGACAGGCCGCGGCGGCTCATATCCTCGTCCACCCGCGCCCGGATGGCGGGCAGGGCGTCGGCGAAGGCCATGATGTGCTCGAACTTGGTCGAGTCGCGCGCCTGCCGGAAATCGGGGTGATAGCGATATTGCTTCCGCCCTTTGGCGTCCCGTCCCGTGGCCTGGATATGGCCGTCGGCGCGGGGGCAGATCCAGACATCGGTATAGGCGGGCGGGACCGCGAGGGACCGGACCCGCTTCAGGATCTTCGGGTCGCGGACGGGCTTGCCCTTGGCATCGCGATAGGAGAACCCGGTTCCGCTCCTGCGGCGCGTGAGCCCCGGACGGTCGGCATCGACATAGGTCAGGCCTGCCTCGATGGCCGCATCCCGCGGATCGGCGACAACGCCGTCCTCTTCGCGATCCATCGCCATCACCCGCCTCCCGTCGATCGTCAGGAACCGTCAACCGGCCGGGCACGGGCGGCGTTCCGAACCGGGGCGGCGGCGCGATGTCTCGCCGGGGCGATGCCTGACAGGCACGTCCTCGTTCAACCTGTCTCCCTCTTGCCATAACACTCCTGCCATTCGCCTCGCCCCGGAGCGGCGGCGTGCTACAGCCTCTCTCATGGCCACGTCCCCTTCGCCCTCCTCCGCGCCGATGAAGCGGCTCGTCTTCGTCGTCACCGAGGACTGGTTCTTCGCCTCGCACTTCCTGCCCATGGCGCGGGCCGCCGTGGCGATGGGCCTGTCCGTGGCGGTGGTGACCCGCGTGCGCGACCACCGGGCGGTGATCGAGGCGACGGGGGCGCGCGTGGTCGAGTTGGAGGCCGAGCGCTCCAGCCTCAACCCCATGGCGGCGGGTTATGCGGCGGGCCAGCTCGCGGCGATCCTGAAGGCGCTGAAGGCGGATATCGTCCATTGCATCGCGCTGCGCTCGATTCTCGTGGGCGGGACGGCGGCGGCGATGGCGGGTATCTCAGGCCGGATCTATGCCCTGACCGGGCTCGGCTTGATGGGCGCGCGCGCCGACGTCGCGGGACGCATGGCCCGCATCGCCCTGCGCCAGCTGATCCGTGGACCGCTCGCCTCGAAACAGACCCGGTTCCTGTTCGAAAACCCGGACGACGCCATCGCCCTCGGCCTCGATCCGGCCGACACGGCCGTCACCATCGTCGGCGGGGCCGGCATCGACCCGGCCTTGCTCGCAGAGACGCCGCAACCGCCCTCCCCGCCCCTGCGCATCGCCGTCGTGGCGCGGATGCTGTGGTCGAAGGGTATCGACACTGCCGTGGAGGCGACGCGCCTCGCACGCGCGGAGGGCGCGGCGGTGGAGCTCTCCCTCTACGGTGCTCCGGACGCCTCGAACCGGAGGGCGATCCCGCAAGAGACCCTGCGTTCCTGGAGCCGGGACGGCATCACCTGGCATGGCCCGACCCGCGATGTGAGCGCCGTCTGGGCGGAGCACCATGTCGGATGCCTGCCCTCCCGGGGCGGCGAAGGCCTGCCGCGTACGCTTCTGGAGGCGGCGTCCTGCGGGCGCGCCCTCCTCACCACCGACGTTCCCGGCTGCCGGACGCTGGTTCGCGAGGGAATCGAGGGCATGCTGGTCCCGCCGGACGATGCGCGGAGCCTCGCTGCCGCGATGATCCGGCTCGCCGCCGATCCGCTCCTCGTGGCGCGGATGGGAGAGGCCGCGCGGCGGCGCGTGGTCGAGGGCGGCTTCACGGAGGATGCGGTGATGCGGGCGGTCTCGGGGCTCTACGCGGATCTCATCCGCTCATGACGCCCTCGGTCGATCCACTTCGCTTCATCCGCGCCAATACGCGGCTTCTGCCCGTCCCCCACGCACCGGAGATCGTGCTGCATGTGGCCGACGAGGCCACCGATCTCTGGCAGAAGACGGAGGACGAGCTCGATTCCATCGGCCTGCCGCCACCGTTCTGGGCTTTTGCCTGGGCGGGCGGGCAAGCCCTGGCCCGGCATATCCTCGACCGTCCGGACCTCGTGGCCGGGCAGCGGATCCTCGATTTCGCCTCCGGCTCCGGGTTGGTGGCGATCGCGGCGACGCTGGCCGGCGCCACCCATGCGACGGCGAGCGACCTCGACGCCTTCGCGATCGCCGCCATCGGTCTCAATGCCGAGGCCAACGGCGTCGGCGACAGGATCACGCCCGTCCTCGACGACCTCATCGGTTCGCGGCCGGCCGATCTCGGCGTCACGACGATCCTCGTCGCGGACATCTTCTACGAGAGCGACATCGCCGGCCGGGTCACCGACTGGCTGGCGGCCCTGCACGAGCAGGGCGCCACCATCCTCATCGGCGATCCCGGCCGTTCCTACCTGCCGAGGGACCGGCTCGACATCCTCGCGACCTACGAGGTGCCGGTGAGCCGCTCCCTCGAGGATGCGGAGATCAAGCGCAGCAGCGTCTGGCGCTTCAGGGCTTAGGAGCCGGGGGCGTCGCCTCCGGTATCATGCCGGAGCCGGTGCCGGTGCCGGTGCCGGTGCCGGTGGGCACGGTCGAGCCGGGCGCCGTCGGGGCGGGTACATTCGGGGCAGGCGCATTCGCTGCGGGGGCCGTGGGGGCGGTGGTCGCTCCGGAGGCGTCGTCGCCCTTCAGGCAGGATTTGATGAAGGCATGCCGGTCGGCCTTGTCCACGCCGGCGGATTTCAACTCCTCCTTGCACGCCTTGAGCGCGTCGTCCCTGCAGGACTTCATGAACGTCTTGCGCTCGTCGCCCTTCAGGCCCTTGGCCTTCAGCTCCTGCTTGCAGGCGCCGATGCGGCCACCCACGGCGGCGGAGGCGTCCGTCATGGGCAATCCGGTGAGCATCCCGGCAAGCAGGACGAGTCGCAACGTCGAGTTCTTCATAATCGCACTCGCTTCAACGGATGGAGGGGGGGATGGGATCGCGACGGACCGGAGCGTGGCCGCGATCGGTGTGGCGACGCGCCCCGTGCGTCGGTCGTCGCACCACACTCCGTCATCGACCATGCCCGCCATGGATGCAACATCCGGCCCCCTGCCCTTCGCCCGCCCCCGGGCACATTCCCGTGAGGATCGGCCCCGGGACGGCGCGGTTCGGCCGAGAGGCGGGATCCGCGCTCACCCCGCCTGCGGGGCACGGATCTGGTCGAAATCGAGCAGGGCCGTCTCGATCACGATCTGGGTGCGGCTGATCACGTCGAGCTTGCGCAGGATCTCGGAGACATGCGCCTTGACGGTGGAATCCCCGACCTGAAGCTCGTGCGCGATCTGCTTGTTGAGCTTTCCCTGCCGGATCATCAGGAGGACCCGTAATTGCTGCGGCGTCAGGCGGGCGATCCGCTCGGCGAGCTGCGTCGCCGGAGGGGCCAGATCCGCCGCGGGCCCGGAAAGCGCCGCCGGGATCGACAGGCCACCACCCAGAACGTCCGCGATGGCACGGGTCAGCGTCGCCTTGTCGACCGCCTTCGGCACGAACCCGGCCGCGCCGTGCCGCAGCGCCTCGCGCATGATGCGCGGATCTTCCAGGCCGGACACGACGAGGATCGGAACGCGCGGAAAACGGGAGCGGATGGAGATCAGGCCGTCGAAGCCGACGACGCCCTGCATCGACAGGTCCAGCAGCACGAGATCGATTCGGCTGTCGGCCGTCAGGGCCGCCATGGCGCTGACGATCCCCTCGGCCTCCGCGATCGCCGCTTCGGGAAAGGCGAGCTTGACGGCGCTCGCCAACGCATCGCGGAACAGCGGATGGTCGTCGACGATCAAAAGACGCGTGGCCGCCCCGCCCCTGCCCTCTTCCCCCGGCATCGAACCCATCCCGCACCGATCTCGCACGCGAGCCCTGCGGTGACCCTACCAGATCGGTGTCGAACGCGCCAAAGCGAGGGGAAGCGCCGCGCCGACAACGGCATCGGAGGGGGCACCGAGGCCCCTCGTGCCGCATCCCCTCGCCCGGCCCGATCGGTGCTACTTTGCGGTGATCTTGACGCCGGTCTTCTCCACCTCGGCCCGTACCATCGTCTTGGTCTCCTGGGGAGCAACGGACCAGGCTACCGCACAGACCAGGCAGAGTGCAGCGAAGCTATAGGCAAGCCCGTGCATCACTCCCAGCAGTCCGAGCAGGAGAGGGATGAGAGATAGCGTCACTGCCATCGTCGAATTACCGGTCAGATAGTAAATCGAAACAAAAGCAATCACCGTCATGACGAGTGCTTTGAGGAAATTAGGCACTGACATCTCCGTTTCAAAAGTCGGATCTATGATCTTTCGGCCATAGACATGTATCTGCGGCGCCTTAACCCCAGAGGCTTCAAACGGTTAAGCTTATCGCAGTGCCATGACAATTCGACATTCCTCATACAGGCCATGCAAGAATCCCAGGGCCATGAATCCGAGGGCCATGAATCCGAGGGCCACGGCACGCCGGTCGACGTGACAATCCGCATGCCCGACGGCCGAAACGAATCTCCCATCATCCGTGACGCGCCTGGAAACCGGCCCTTCCCCGCCCCGTGAAACCACGGCTGCAATTCCCGCGCCGCGATGACGGAATCTCGCCCGGCAGCAACATGATCCCTCCGGGCGGCATCGCCCGAAAGCGTATTCGGACCCGCAATCCCTTCGTCCGGCCCGGCCGGAAAAGGAAATCGAGGCGAGCGGCCAAGGATGCCAATCGTCTCGATCGGGCGCGTCAGAGATCCCGAGACAGGGACTCGATCATGCCGAATGTCGAATTACGCACAAAGAACGCCAAAAACGCTCATAATCCACAAATCACCGCCTATCATTTGTTGGACCCGTGACGCAGTTGCTATGGTACGTTCGGCGTTTGGGGTTGATGAGCGGCGCGTAAACCGGACGCCGACTCTTCGGGGCAATTGCATGGTCATTCCTTCTCAAAAACACGTTCGCAACAGCCTTCTCTCCCGGATGCACCCCGACGATTATGCGGCCATCGAAACCGTTCTCGAGCCGGTCACGCTGAAGCGGAAGGACGTCCTCATCCAACCCGGCCAGCCCTTGACCCATATGCGTTTCATCGAGAGCGGCGTCGCCTCGGTGGTGGTCGGCACCCGCGAAGGCAGGCGCATCGAGGTGGGGATCATCGGCTCGGAGGGAGCCAGCGGCCTACCGCTGCTGTTCGACGTGGAATCCACGCCCCACGAAACCTTCATGCAGATCGACGGCGAAGCGCTGCAGGTGGACAAGGCCTCGTTCCGCAGCTTGGTCGAGGAAAGACCTGCCTTCCGCAAGTTGATGATGCGCTATGCTCACATCTTTCAGCTTCTCACCGCCCAGACAGCCTTGTCGCACGGTTCTTATACTTTGGAAGAACGGCTGGCTCGCTGGCTGCTGATGTGCCACGACCGTGTCTCGGGCGATGAGTTTCCCATCACGCACGAATTCCTGTCCGTCATGCTCGGCGTCCATCGCCCCGGGGTGACGACGACGATCCATATCCTCGAAGGCGCCGGCACGGTCCGGGCCCGGAGGTCTCACATCGAGATCGTCAATCGCGACAAGCTCAAGCTCATCGCGGGCGAAAGCTACGGCATACCGGAGGCGGAGTACCGCCGCCTCATCGCCGAGGATGCCGCGGAGAGTTGATCCCTGGACCGCCCCCAACGTGTTCAGGCTTCGATGAGCGTCGATCTCCCCTCCGGCGATGGTCATGATCCGTACCAAGCGTCTGGCCGACCTTATTCACCGCCTTCCTTTTGCGTATCACCGTCCTAGAATCGACATCTCGTCTTCGATATGATCGAGGCGCTCGCCCCGTGGCCTGAACTAGAACTTTCGCGATCGATGCCTCACCTTCCCTACAGCTGCTATCGGAGCCGTCTTTACGGTCATGTGGCCCACCAGGAGCTTTTGGCACTTTTGCGAGGACGTATAGTCAAAGAAGACGAGAGCATGCGGCAAATGATCATCCCCATGGATCTGGCGGTCGAGCAAGCCCCTTTCGCCTTGACGATCCACGGTTTCGGGAATCGATCAGTCACAGCAGGAGGTGGGGGCGGCGCCCGCCCGGCTCGAACCTCGCGTCGAACCGGGGCATGACTACGACTTTAGTACGAGAGCGATTATCTTAAGATAATCGCGGTTCGCGTCCTTCAATTGTCATAGATCATTGAAAGCGCGTTTCGAAGAATGCTACTTTTGGCGAAAGCCGATGTTGATCGCATAGAGATATCGACCATTGTCGCGGAATAGATTCTCGAATACGGCGGATAGCGTGTTCAATCCTCTGATCCAGAAGCTGGAAGGCTTCGTGGAACTGAGCGACGCCGATAGGGACGCGCTTCATCGGCTCGCGTCCGTCGCCCGCGACGTTCCCGCCCGCACCAACCTCGTCCGCGAAGGCGAGCCGCCGAGCGATATCATCTTCATCACCGAAGGGATCGGTTGCCGGTTCAAGCAACGCGCCAACGGCGCCCGACAGATCACGGCCTATCTCGTTCCGGGCGATACCTGCGATCTCGACATCGCCCTGCTGAACCGGCTCGACCATACGATCGCGACCCTATCCCCCTGCAAGGTCGCACGCGTTTCCGCCACGACCCTGAGAGAGATCACCGAGAACCATCCGGCGATCGCCCGGGCGATGCGCATCTCCGCCTTGATCGACGAGGCGACGTTGCGCGAATGGCTGGTGAATATCGGCTGCCGGTCGGCTCTGGAGCGGATCGCGCATCTCTTCTGCGAGTTCCTCGTCCGGCTGCGGGCTGTCGGCCTGGCCACGGAGGATAGCTGCGATCTCCCCATGACGCAGCACGAACTGGCGGACACGACGGGAATGACGACCGTCCACGTCAACCGCTCGCTGCAGGAGCTGAGACGGCGGGGGCTGATCGAACTCAAGGGCAAGAACCTGAAGGTCCTGGACTGGCCCAGGCTGAGGTCTCTTGCCGAATTCAAGGCCGGCTACCTTCGGGTGGATGGACAGACCATGTTCTGAGCAGGCTCGCCGCCCCCAAAGGCGGGGCTGCGTCCGGTTTCCTGCCCGTGGTTGCTTGCGTACATTTTCTTGCCTGCGGTTTCTTGCCTGCGGTTTCCTGCCCGATCTCCCTTGCGGCAGCCGCATGGCACACCCAGTCTAGGCTTGGCCGTTACGGTAGGAGATCGGCATGCCGCGATACTTTCTGAACCTGCGCGATCGCGACGGGCTCCATCTCGATCCGGACGGAGACGAGTTCGGCGGCCTGGACGACCTGCGCGACGAGGTCATGATCGGCGTCAAGCAGATCGTCGCCAACGCCCTCGTCAGTGGCTCCACCCTGAGCGACGCTCTGGATCGCTCGTTCGAAATCATCGACGAAGCGGGCGAAACCGTCCTGACGGTCCCGTTCTCCGAAGGTGTCGCGACGAACACCAAGCGATGACGCGACGGGACGTCGCCCGCCTTCGTGGCAAAGGAGGCGCGACGAGACGATTCCGAAGAAAGTTTCCGTCTCGACCCATTCAGGGTGGTTGACCGGAACGGACCAGCCGTTGTGTTGTCCCCGCCGACAACGAGGGGCTTTCGCGGATGACTTCGAGGCACGTGCCGACTTCGCCATTCTCTGACCAGAAGCCGGGGACGTCGGGCCTTCGCAAGAAGGTCCCGGTCTTCCAGCAGCCCCGCTACGTCGAGAATTTCGTCCAATCCATCTTCGACATCATCCCCGACCGCGAGGGCGCGACCCTGGTCGTGGGCGGCGATGGCCGCTTCTTCAACCGCGAGGTGGTGCAGACGACCCTGAAACTTGCCGCCGCCAACGGCTTCGCCCGGGTTCTCGTCGGCCAAGGTGGTCTCCTCTCCACACCGGCGGCCTCCTGCGTCATCCGCAAGCACGGCGCGATCGGCGGCATCGTCCTCTCGGCGAGCCACAATCCCGGCGGACCGGACGGAGATTTCGGGATCAAGTTCAACGCCGCCAATGGCGGTCCGGCCCCGGAATCCGTCACCGCCGCCATTTACGAGCGCACGAAGGCGATCACCCAGTATCGCATCGCCGACGTGCCGGATCTCGACCTCGATAGCGTGGGCGAAGCTCGGATCGACGGCATGGTCGTGTCCGTCATCGACCCGGTGGCCGATTACGCGGCCCTGATGCAGGAACTCGTCGATTTCGATGCGATCCGCCGCCTGTTCGCCTCCGGCTTCCGCATGCGGTTCGATGCCATGAGCGCGGTGACCGGTCCCTACGCCGTCGCCATCTTGGAAGGGGCGCTGGGCGCCCCTTCCGGCACGGTGGTGAACGGCACGCCGGAGGAGGATTTCGGCGGCCACCACCCCGACCCCAACCCGGTCCATGCCCACGAGCTCTACGAGCTGATGCTGAGCGCGGACGCGCCGGATTTCGGCGCGGCCTCGGACGGGGACGGCGACCGAAACATGATCGTGGCGCCCGGCCTCTTCGTCACCCCGAGCGACAGCCTGGCGATCCTTTCCGCCCATGCCCATCGCGCGCCGGGCTACGCCTCCGGCTTGGCGGGCATCGCCCGTTCGATGCCCACGAGCCGTGCCGCCGACCGGGTCGCCGCATCGCTCGGCATTCCCGCCTACGAGACCCCGACCGGGTGGAAGTTCTTCGGCACCCTGCTCGATGCCGGCCTCATCACCCTCTGCGGCGAGGAGAGCGCCGGCACCGGCTCGAACCACGTCCGCGAGAAGGATGGGCTCTGGGCCGTGCTGCTGTGGCTGAACATCCTGGCGGCGACGGGCAAGCGCGCCGACGCCATTGTGCGCGAGCATTGGGCCTCGTTCGGCCGCGATTACTACACCCGCCACGATTACGAGGAGATCGAGTCCGAGAGCGCCAACCGTCTCATGGAGGGGTTGCGCGCGCAGGTAGCGAGCCTGCCCGGCCGCCGGATCGGCGATCTCACCGTCTCCACGGCGGACGATTTTCGCTATGTCGACCCGGTCGACGGCTCCGTGACGGCGCAGCAGGGCATCCGTATCAGCTTCGCCGAGGATGCGCGCGTGGTCTACCGCCTCTCCGGCACCGGCACGGCGGGGGCGACGCTGAGGGTCTATATCGAGCGCTACGAGAGCGACCCGGACCGGCTCGACCTAGCGCCGGATGTCGTCCTCGCCCCTGTCGTCCAGGCGGCGCGCGACATCGCCGACATCGCCGGCATCACGGGGCGCAGCGAGCCCAGCGTCATCACCTGAGCCCGGAGAGGGACGTCCCTCCCCGCCGATGCCGCATTCCGGGAACCGCGTTTTCCTCGGCCCATTGTCCTGAAGATCACGGGTGATCGCCGGCCGCGCAATGGCCGCGCACCCCTTCTCGCACAGATGGGACAGACATGAAGTTGCAGGGCAAACGCGCTCTGATCACCGGGGCGGATTCCGGTATCGGACAGGCTGCGGCCGAGTTGTTCGCGCGCGAAGGCGCGGACGTGGCGATCACCTACAACACCGACGCGGACGGCGCGCGGGAGACCGCGCGCCGGGTCGAGGCCGCCGGGCGCAGATGCCTGGTGATCCAGGACGATGTCGGTGACCCGGCCTCCGTCGAGGCGACCTTCGCCAAGGTGGCGGCCGAGTTCGGCGTTCTCGACATCCTCGTCAACAATGCCGGCCAGGCCATGAGCGGGATGCCGGTGGCCGAGATGGATAACGGCAAGCTCGAACAGATCCTGCGGGTCAACCTGATGGGGCCGGTCTTCTGTGCCCGTGCCTTCATCAAGGTCCGGCGGGCCAATGGCGGGCGGGGGAAGATCGTCATCGTCTCGTCGGTGGCCCAGCACCTGCCGACGCCGGAAAGCGCGCCCTACGGCATGTCGAAGGCCGGTGTCGGCTCGCTCTGCCGGAGCCTGTCGCGCGAGCTCGCCGAGGACAAGATCAACGTCAACAACGTCGCCCCAGGCCTGATCGAGACGCCGATGACCAGCGACCGGTTCGAGAACCCGGAGAAGCTCGAAGCCTCCCTCGAACGCATCCCGTGGCACCGCGCCGGCCAGCCCGACGACATCGCCAAGGCGATCCTCTACCTCGCCTCGGACGACGCCGATTACGTCACCGGCCATACCCTCGTGGTGGATGGCGGCCTGACCATGCAATGGGGCGGCGCGTAGGGCGGGTCTCTCTTTGGGAACGGAATATCGAAAAGGGCCGGATCGCGATCGATCCGGCCCCTCTCAGGTCTGGTCTCACGTCGCCGCCTTGGGTTCGGCGGGTATTGCCGTTTACGCGGCCGGCGGAGCGGTGGCCTCGACCGCCGTGAACTCTTCGAGGATCGTGTAGGTGTGCTCGGCCTCGGCCGGGACGAGCCAGGAATCGCCGGGCTCCAGGGTCACGGTCTCGCCGCCGACCGTGAGTTCGGCGCGGCCGGAAATGACGTATCCCACCGTCTCGTAGGGTCGACTGGCACTCGGCTTGTCGTCCGTCGGCGGCTCGTGACGCCACATCCGCATGGCGACCCGCTCACCCTTGGCGAGGCGGATCTCGCCATGCGCATCCGCGCGGGCATTCGTCGTGGAGATCTTCGTGGTCATGGCGCTTGAAACCTCGTCGCGTTGCGGTGAATCCAACCGGGGAATGGCGGTGGCGTTCCTGATGAATCCTCAGGAGGGATGCCCGAGGAACGCCTCGGCCGAGCGGAGGGCCAGCGCCATGATGGTCAGGGCCGGATTGGCGGCCAGCGAACTCGGGAAGGTCGATCCGTCGCTGATCCAGAGGTTCGGAATCTCGAAGCTCCGGCCATGGGGATCGACCACGGCGCTGTCGCCATCCATGCCCATCCGGCAGGTGCCGATCGTGTGCGCGACGCGCTCCAGCACCCAGATGTCGGAGGCGCCGGCGGCTTCCCAGATCGCCTTCATGGTCCGCGTCGCATGGGCGTTCAGCCGATCCTCGTTGGAGGAATAGCCGAAATCGATCTGCGCCTTGCGCATCCCGAACGCGTCCACCTCGTCGGCGAGGACCAGCACGTTGGCGTCGCAGGGCAGGGTCTCACCGTTGATCCCGATGCCCGCCATGTGGTTGTAACGATTGAGATGTTCGGTCAGCGCCCGCCCCCACAGGCCGCGCCCCCGCGCCACCGAGTTGCCCCAGGTGACCGGCAGGACGCCGAGACTCTGCATCAGGTAGCCGCCCGCGAAATCCGCATCATCGGGCCGGACCATGTCCTCGCTGATGAGCGACGAGGGATAGCCGCGGTTCATCCGCATCTCGGCCTCGAACGTCCCCCAGACCTGGGTCGCCACATGGCCCATATAGTTGCGGCCGACCTGACCGCTGCCGTTGGCGAGCCCGAGATGCAGGAGGAGCCGGGGCGTCTCCACGGCCCCGGCGCAGAGGTAGACCGCCGCGCAACGCTGCCGATGATCGATGCCGCCATGCCGGTAGATCACCGACGTGATCCGGCCCTCACGGTCGCGCTCGAGCCCGTGCACGCGACAATCGGGGCGGATTTCCGCGCCATTGGAGACCGCATGCGGCAGGTAGGTCACATCCATGCTGGTCTTGGCGCCGGTGCGACAGCCCTGGTGGCAGTAGCCGCAACTGATGCAGCCCCGGCGCAGACCGCCGCCCTCCTGGGAGAAGTCGCGCGAGACGACGGCGGCAGGCGAATCCGCGGTCCGAATGCCGAGCCGGTCGCAGGCTTGGCCCATCACCTGCGCCGGCGCGTTGCGCGGGACCGGTGAGAGAGGATAGCGCCGGCCGGGATCCCAGGGGTACTGGGAGGAGCCGGACACGCCGATAAACGCCTCGACGCGCTCATAGAATGGTAGCAGGTCGTCGTAATCGAGCGGCCAATCCACGCCCATCCCGGTCTCGGAGTGAAGACGCAGGTCGCGCTCGTCGGCGCGCGGCGTGAAAGCCCCCCAATGCAGGGTGGAGCCACCAACCCCGGTCCCGCTGTTGTTGGCGCCGAAGGCCTCCGGTGTCGAACCGCCGCTGAGGCGCTCCTCGGTCCAGTAGATCTCATCCGCGAGCGTTTCGTCGAACGCGAACTGCGTAGGATCGAAATTCGGCCCCGCCTCCAGGGCGACGACGGTGAGCCCTGCCGCTGCGAGACGGGCGAGCACGGGCGCGCCGCCCGCCCCCGTGCCGATGACGACCACATCGACGATGTCATCGGTTGCGTAGCGACGCATCGCATCGAGCTTCACAGACCGATCTCCCCGCCGGTCTTACCCAGGGCGGCAGATTCCCATGGTTCCTGTTCTCCGATCCCCACCCGCACGAAGCCGGGCATACGATCAGTGTCGTCGCCACCCGCACCGATCCCGCCGAAGCCGATCCGCGCGAGGCTGGCGGGATGGGCCAGATATATCCGTACCGCGTCACTGCGCAGATCCTCGAACCACAGGTTCATTCTTTCGGCGTCGAACCCCTGCCTCGGTTCTTCGGGCGAGAGCCGCTCGCCGGCTGAGGCCGCGTGCAGGAGGGCGTCCTGATCGGCCCCGCCCAGGGACAGGAAACCCGTCTCGTGGACGGATCTCGCGGCGGCATCGAGCATGCTCAGCGCGACACGGTAAGCCTCGCCGTCCTCCGGCAGCTTGGCGAAGCGCCAACCATCCCCGGTTCCAGCAGCGAGCCGGGCCTCGATCCGCGCAGCGATGTCGATCCTGCCGGCATCGCCCTGCGGGAGCACCCGGTCGAGGACGGCGCGAAGGAGGGCGAGTTCCATCGGATCGAACCATGTGGACCGGTACTCCGAAGCATCGGGCTCGGCGCGAGCGAGGAGCGCCGCCCTCAGACGGCTATTCACCCGCTCGGAATCGATCAGCGCGCGGTAGGGCTGCGGCACCTCCGGTGAGGTAGACCGTCGCGCCGCCCCCTCCGCAACGAGATCTGTAATCAGCTCGGCCACCGCCTCCGGTCGCTCCAGGGGCAGGAGATGTCCTGCACCGTCGAGGGCAACGAGCCGGCCGGATGCCAGGTGAGGAAGCGTCATTGCCTCCTGCGCTGTAGCGCCGAGATCGGCATCCTCGGTTCCGCCCACGACCACGGCCGGTATGCGCAGGATGCCGATCCGGCGGCTCCAATCCTCTCGGGAGCCGTCGCGAAGCCATGCCGTCCAGGCGGCGGGAGCAGCACGCAGCACATCCTCGATCGCCCGGGTTCGACGCGGTTCGTCGAGGCGCGCACCGGTATTCTGGTCGATGAACTCTCCTGCCTTGCGACGGCGGGTCTCCGCATCCGCGGAAATCCAGTCCAACATCTCCTGCCGCTTGTCGTCGGACATCGGCTCGGGACTCGGTGGCGAACCGCCGAGAAGAACCAGCCCGGCGAGCCCCGCCAGATCCGGCGCCCCGTCCTCGGCGCGCCGGGCGAGGGCCAGGGCCACCTTGGCGCCCATGCTATGTCCGGCGAGATACCATCGTTCTCCGGGATCGGCGGCCGTAATGCGGGCGGCCACATAATCCGCCATCGCATCCACCGTGTAGCCCGGGACGTCAGCCGCATCTCCGAACCCCGGTAGGTCGAGCGCGACCAGACGAACGACGCCATCGAGACAGGCTGCGACCGGCCCCCATTCCCGCGCGCTTCCGCCGAGGAAATGCAGGCAGACCAAAGTGGATGGGCCGCCGGTACCCAGGCCCGCGATGGCCGGGGCAGCGGCGGTGGTATTGGAAGCGGGACGATTTGGCATCAGCCCGAACTCGGGCGCGTGCCCTCCCGATCAAGGGCTTAATCCCCCACCGGGCTTGCGGCATGGCGTCCGTCCACTCCGATCCGCATCGTGAGCGTCAGGGGGCCGACCCCTCTCTCAATCCCGATCTCAGTTCGAGGAAAGGGGCCTCCGAGATGGAATCGTAGCCCTAATACGGCCAGTCGATGGCGACGATCATCATCATGGCCAGAGCGATGGAGAAGGACAGGAGGCAGCTCATCAAGAGATGAGCCGTGAAATTTTCGACGCCGAACAGGACGGCGAAAGCGATCATCGAGATCGAGCCGAGAAGCACGACGGCCCAGACGATCCGGTCGACGCCATTGATGGCCAGATCGCTTCGTCCGCGATGGAGATCGTAGAGATCGTCGATGTGCTTGCGAAAGTCCTTCACCGTGAGAACGTCCGCCAGATCCTTCAGCGGCAGCGCTGCAGCATCGAGCCATAGGCGGTGGAGCACCCGAGTTGCTGCGACGGGCCGCTCCGCCCGTCTCATCTGGGGCCACTCCTCCTCGATCACCACCTGAACGTCAGTCGCCAGATGAGCAGGCATGGCAGCACGGTTCGGTTCGGGAAGGGTCGTCACCTCCCGCGCCAGTCTCGCGACTTTATCCGCCTCCTCGAAAACGAGGGTTTCGGCACGGTCCTTCCGCGTCATGACGGTGATCGCCAGGGAAGAGATCAAGATCGCGTAGATGACACCGACGACGGCGATGAAGAAGCCGGCGATACCGTTGTGGGACCGCCGACGATCCTTCTTCCAAACCCTGTCGACCATCAGGACGGCCGACACCGTGCCACCCACGGAGATGGAGCTGATGATGCAGGCCATCTGCCAGATCGGCGCGCCATAGAGGAAATTGACGAAATCCATCATGCTCCGAGCCAGCGGTCTCGCATCGGCACGACGTCGCCCTGGCAAAGTGACATTCCGGCAAGTTCCGGATTCGGCAGTGGCTCAAACGGGGGCTCACCTGCCCATGCGCACATCGACTGTGCAACCGAATGCGGTTGGGCGGAACAAACCCGCGCTCCTCGCACTTTCGCCTGTCGTCCCTTGAGGTTTTCAAGGATTTCAAGGATTTCGAGGATAGCCGGATACCCCTCGCCGGACCATGGCGAACCCGTTAAGATCTTGCGGCGCACCATCGGGTGTTGCCCATCTTCGCAGAGAGCCCGCTCCGTGCCGACCCGGCCGCCCTTCCTGTCCTCCGCCGAAGCATCGACATCCCTGCCGACGTTGCGCCGCGGCTCGCAGCTGCACGAGACCGAGCGCCGTCTGAACGCTGTGCTGAACAATGCGTCGGTGGCCATCTTCCTGATGGATGACAGGCAGCACTGCGTCTACATGAACCGCGCCGCCGAACTGCTCACCGGCTTCACCGTCGGGGAAGTGCTCGCGCGCGATTGCCCGCTTCACGACATCGTCCACCACACCTATCCCGACGGCCGCCCGTTCCCGCTGGAGGAATGCGCCATCGACCGTGCCTTCCCGGAGAACAACCAGGAGCGCGGCGAAGAGGTGTTCGTCCACAAGGACGGTCATTTCTACCCAGTCGGGTTCACCGCGAGCCCGATCCGTGACGACGCCGCCAAAATTATCGGCACGATCATCGAGGTCCGCGACATCACCGAGGAGAAGGCGGCAGCCGAGCGGCAGCGGCTGCTGACTAACGAACTGAACCACCGGGTGAAGAACACGCTGGCCACCGTCCAGTCCATCGCGGCGCAGACCTTCCGCGCCATTTCCGACCAGCCGGCCCGCGCCGTATTCGACGCTCGTGTCACGGCCTTGTCGAACGCTCACAACGTCCTGACCGAATCCAACTGGGAGAGCGCCAGCCTCATCGGCGTCGTCGAGCGGGCGATCGCGCCCCACGCGGTGGCGGAGGCCGACGCGAACCGGTTCCAGATCACCGGCCCGGATACCCGTCTTCATCCCAAGGTAGCTGTGACGCTGGCCATGGCGTTGCACGAACTGATGACGAACGCCGCCAAGTTCGGTGCTCTTTCCGTGCCCGAGGGCAGGGTCACCGTCGTTTGGACGCTGAAATCCGATGGGGCGCGCGAGCGCCTTTCCCTGACCTGGACGGAGACGGGTGGCCCGGAAGTGGCTCCCCCGACGCGCAGGGGTTTCGGTTCCCGTCTTGTCGAGCGACAATTGCCCTTGGAGTTCGACGGCAACGCCGCGATCGATTTCGCGCCAACCGGAGTTGTCTGTCGCCTCGATATCCCCCTGACGGCCTTGGGCTGGCATGGGCAGGAGATCGTGACGGGGCGACCGGGCTCATGAGCATGCTCGAGGGGCGCCGCGTCCTGCTGGTGGAAGACGAAAGCCTGGTGGCGATGCTCGCCGAGGACATGCTGCTCGATCTCGGCTGCGAGGTCGTGATCGCCATGCGCCTCGAACAGGCATTGAGGAACCTGCAAGCGGAGACATTCGATCTCGCTGTCCTGGACGTAAATCTCGGTGACGCGCGCAGTTATCCCGTAGCCGACAAGCTGTTCGAGCGCTGCATCCCGTTCCTCTTCGCCACAGGCTACGGGGCGGCCGGTGTCGAGCCCGCCTATCGCACCGTCCCGGTGATGCAGAAGCCCTACCAGAAGGACGACCTGGAGACGCTGTTGCAGCATCTCCTGACCTGCGAGACGTCGCAGCGGAAGACCGAAGCCGGATCGTTCGGTTGCAGTTGCACGCCCCACTTCAATGGGTCTGGCCGGAATCAGATCCGGGCAGACTGCCCCCCGGTTCCAACCTCCTAGCGCGCGTCGGTGCGCGATGCCGGCCGCCTAGTGGAAATCGGGCGGGGTATCGACGGCTTGCAAACCCTTCAATGAAGCTTCGAGCGTGCAGACCACGCCGGACATGCGGTAATCGAGGGAAACCTCACCGCCGAAATTGCCGGCCAAGCCGCGCGATATCAGCCGCGTGCCGAACCCCGTCCGCGTCGGCGGCTGCACTGGAGGCCCGCCGGCTTCGACCCAGCGCAGCAGCACCCGGTCGCTGCCGTCGCTCTCATGCGGGCGGATCTCCCAGAGGATGGTGATGCTACCCTTCGCGGCGGAGAGCGCGCCGTATTTGGCTGCGTTCGTCGCGAGTTCGTGGAGGATGAGAGCGAGCGACATCGCGGCCTTGGCGCCGACATTCAGCGCGGGTCCACGAACGGCGAACCGGTCCGGCTTGTCCTTGTGAGGCTCCAGCGTGCTCTCGATCAGCGTCTTGAGGGGCGTATCGCCGAGCGAGCCGCCGAGGAGCAGGTCGTGGGATTTGCCGAGAGCGATCAGACGACCCGCCAGCACGTCCTTCGCGGTGGCGATGTCGGTGGCGTTGCGCATGGTCTGCGTGGCGATGGATTGCACCATCGCCAGCATGTTCTTCATGCGATGGCTGAGTTCGAGGTTGAGCACGCGCTGCTGCGCTTCCGCCTCGATCCGCGCGATCGCAGCGCGGGTCCGGTCGGCGACGTTGCGGACGAAACCGATTTCCTCGGTCGTCCAGGAATGGGGCACGTCCTTGGCCGCGTACAGCAAGGCCATGAAACGTCCGTGCTCCATGACGGGCAAGTTCAAGAGCGATCGGATGCTAATGGAGATGAGCGAGGCTGCATCCGCCACCGTTCGCGGATCTGAGGTGACATCCTCAATCAGGACTGTCCCGCCGGTCTTCAGCTCATCGATGTACGAGCCGTATTCCCGGAAGTGATGAAGTCCGTCGATACGGGGAATATTCTGGGCGGACCAGCCCCGGCCGATGAGGATGGTCTCGCGATCCTGGTCCACCGCGCCGTAGCCGGCATGGGACAGTCCGAGGGTACGGCCAACGATCTCGGCCGCGGTGAAGGAGATCGTGACAGGATCGCTCAAATGGCGAAGGCGGTCACCGAGTTCCGCGATGGCGAGGCGGCGGGTCTCGTTCTGTGCGCGTTCGGTGACATCGAGAAAGAGACAACTGAAGCGCTGGTCGCTCTCATGGCCAGCTCGAACCTCGAAGCTGCGGTCGAGAGCGGCGACCGTGATCTCGAACAGGGTTGGCTCGCCCGTATCGACGACGGTCGCATAGCGGTCGATCACCCATTGCTCGATATCGGGCACGAGTTCGCGGATGGTCCGGCCGACACTGTCATCGGGAAGGCCCGATTGCCGAGCAAAAGCCTGGTTGATCTCCAGGAATCGGTAATCCAGCGGCCGTCCCGCCGCGTCGCGGATAAGCTCGGCAAGAAAGAAGCCTTCCTGCATGCTGGTAAACAGGCCGCGCCAGCGTGCCTCGCTGGCGCTGATCAGCTGCTCGGCATTCTTTTGGACGGTGATGTCGCGCGAGACCGACAGCAAACGCTCCGGCTGCCCTTCGGCGTCGAGGATCGGCGTAACCTGCACATCCCACCACCGGAGATTTCCCGCCATGGTGTTGGCGAGGCCCTGGAAATGGCCCGTGCGCCCGGCCTTGGCGGCAGCGACAGCCTCCCGAGCCTGGATGTGACCTTGATCTTGCCAGAAATCGGGCCAGGGACAGTTCTTGATCGCGTTGAAGTCGCTGACTTCCATCACGCGCATCCCGCCTTCGCTCATGAAGGTGAGCCTCGTGTCGAGGTCCAGGACCTTGATGCAATCGGCCGAGGAGGCCAGGACGCTGCGCATGAACTCGGCGTCGTTGTGCTGCTTCTGGCTCGCGAGACGCTGTTCCGTGCGATCCCGCAGGATCTTGATGAAGCCCTCGGGATTCCCGTCTTCGTTCCTCAGCGGCATCATCTCGCCGAGCCCCCAGAACAGGGACCCATCCTTCCGCTTGTGCCAGCGCTCGTCGCTGGCCCGGCCATGCATCAGCGCCGCTCCCATCTCCTGCTCGGGCAAGCCGTTCTCGACGTCCTCCACTGTGAAGAAGACATGGGCGTACTCGCCGCACATCTCCGCCTCGGTCCAGCCGAGGACGCGCTCCGCCCCGGTGTTCCAGCTCGTGACCTGGCCGGACAGGTCCATCGAGATGATGCCGTAATCGACAGCGCTCTCCAGGATCGCCTTGTTGAGCCGGTCGCTCTCGCGCCGGTCCTGTAGGGCCCGCCGTAGATCGAGGAGGGCCATCACCTGCTTGGCCAGCGTGCGCAGGATGAGCATCTGCGCTGGGGTGAGGCTGTTCGGCTTGGTGTCGAGGACGCACAGCGTTCCGAGGGTCACGCCGTCCGCCGTCTGCAGCGGTACGCCAGCATAGAAGCGAACGTGCGAATCGCCGGTAACAAGCGGGTTCGTGGCGGTCCGCTCGTCGCGGGTCGTGTCGGAAATCTCGAACACCGCGTCCTGTTCACTGACGGCATAGCGGCAGATCGAGGAAGAGATCGGAGTCTCCCTCTGGCCGAAACCGGTCTCGGCCTTGAACCATTGCCGTTCGCCATCGAGCAGGGAAATCAACGAGATCGGCACATTGCAGGCCGCCGACGCCGCTTTCACGATATCGTCGAAATCAGCCTCGGCCTCGGTATCGAGGATGCCATAGCGTGCGAGGGCCGCACGACGGTGGGCCTCGATGCCCGCACTGTTGTCGTCGTGGTCCACAGAGCTTTCCTGCCCGCATTCGTCTTATTCGGACCGAAAAGCCGAGATCCGCCGGTTCATGCGCCGAAATTCCAAGACGGGCAACCGGCTGCGATATGTCCCTCACCATGCTTATCATCAAGAGCGATCCAGGTCGAAAGCGGCGCAGGACGGCCGCTCTCGGACGACGGTTGGGTCGAGGAGCGAAACGACACCTCGCACTCATGGGCTCCCGGAAACCGGCCGGGAGCCTTCCGTCAGCAGTCGAGCGTGGTGTCGCGCTCCCACTGCGTCAGATGGCGCGAATAGGCGTTCCATTCCTCGGTCTTGAGCTTGAGGTAGCTGGGCACGAAGCTGCCGAGGGATTGAGCGAGGACGTCCGACTGTTCGAGCGCCCGCATGGCGTCGAGCATGTTGAGCGGCAGGCGCTTGACGCCCTCGACCATGTGACCGTCCGTGTACATGTTGATGTCGAGCCGCTTGCCCGGATCGCGCCGGTTGCGCAGGCCATCGAGGCCGGCAGCGAGGAGACCTGCCTGGAGCAGGTAAGGGTTCGCGGCGCCGTCGGCGAGACGGAACTCGAAGCGCCCGCCATCGGGGATGCGGATCATGTGGGTGCGGTTGTTACCCGTATAGGTCACCGTATTGGGGGCCCAGGTCGCGCCGGATGTGGTGCGCGGGGCGTTGATGCGCTTGTAGGAATTGACGCAAGGGTTGGTGATGGCAGCGAGCGCATCGGCCGAGTGAATCAGGCCGCCGATGAAGTGGTAGCCCTCCCGCGACATCCCGATCTCGTCCGACGGATCGGAGAAGACGTTGCGCTCCCCGTTCCACAGTGAGACGTGGGCGTGGCAGCCGGAGCCGGTCAGGTCCATGAAGGGCTTGGGCATGAAGGTCGCCCGAAGTCCGTGCTTCTCGGCGATCGAGCGGGTCATGTACTTGAAGAAAGCGTGCCGGTCGGCCGTGACGAGGGCGTCGTCGTAGTCCCAATTCATCTCGAACTGGCCGTTCGCGTCCTCATGGTCGTTCTGGTACGGCTTCCACCCGAGGGTCAGCATCGCATCGCAGATCTCGGTGATCACGTCGTAGCGGCGCATGAGGGCCGACTGGTCGTAACAGGGCTTCATCTGCCGGTCGGCCATATCGGCGGGTTCGGAACCGTCGGGCGTGATCAGGAAGAACTCGCACTCGACGCCGGTCTTCATCTGAAGGCCGTCCCGCGCCGCGTCCTTGATGAGACGCTTGAGGATGTTGCGCGGCCCCTGCTCCACGGGCTTGCCGCCCATGACGAGATCGGCGGGCAACCAGCCGACCTCAGGCTTCCAGGGTAACTGGATCAGGCCCGCCGCATCGGGGACGGCCAGGAGGTCGGCATCGGCCGGGCTCATGTCGAGCCATGTGGCGAAGCCTGCGAACCCCGCGCCGTTCCGACAGGTGCTGGCGATGGCGGCGGCCGGGACGAGCTTGGCGCGCTGGGTTCCGAACAGGTCCGTGTAGGATACGAGGAAATACTTGATGCCACGCTCTTTTGCGACGGCTTCGAGATCCGGGGTCATGGCGTCACCCTGCGTTGCGTCGTGCGGCCGATCGCGGCCATGCGGTGGAGAAAAGGCCGCCCTTCAGGGGCGGCCTTGCGTGGTCAGAAGCCGGTCTTTCCTGGAATCCAGCTGGTGCCGGCCATCGGAACCTGCGCCATGGCGGCAGCCTCGATGGTGAGCGCCACGAGGTCTTCGGGTTCGAGGTTGTGCAGGTGGCTCTTGCCGCAGGCACGCGCGATGGTCTGCGCTTCCAGCGTCATCACCGCGAGGTAATTGGCGAGACGCCGGCCAGCCAGAACCGGATCGAGGCGCTTGGCCAGTTCGGGATCCTGCGTCGTGATGCCGGCGGGATCCTTGCCCTCGTGCCAGTCGTCATAAGCGCCGGCGGTGGTGCCGAGGGCCTGGTAATCGGCCTCCCAGCGTGGATCGTTGTCGCCGAGGGCGATGAGCGCCGCCGTGCCGATGGCGACGGCATCCGCGCCCAGAGCCAGAGCCTTGGCCACATCGGCTCCCGAACGCACACCGCCCGAGACGACGAGCTGCACCTTCCGGTGCAGACCGAGATCCTGCAGCGCCTGCACTGCGGGGCGGATCGCCGCCAGGATCGGAATGCCCACATGCTCGATGAACACGTCCTGCGTCGCGGCTGTCCCGCCCTGCATGCCGTCGAGGACAACCACGTCGGCGCCGGACTTGGCTGCGAGCGCAGTGTCGTAATAGGGCCGCGAGGCGCCGACCTTCACGTAGATCGGCTTCTCACCATCGGTGATCTCGCGCAGTTCCTCGATCTTGATCTCGAGATCGTCCGGCCCGGTCCAGTCCGGGTGGCGGCAGGCCGAGCGCTGGTCGACGCCCGGGGGCAGGCAGCGCATGCCCGCGACACGCTCGGTGATCTTCTGGCCGAGTAGCATGCCGCCGCCGCCGGGCTTGGCGCCCTGGCCGATGACGATCTCGATCGCGTCCGCCTTCCGCAAGTCGTCCGGGTTCATGCCGTAGCGCGAGGGCAGGTACTGATAGACCAACGTCTGAGAATGCCCGCGCTCCTCCTGCGTCATGCCGCCGTCGCCGGTGGTGGTCGAGGTGCCGGCGAGCGTGGCTCCGCGCCCGAGGGCTTCCTTGGCCTGGGCGGAGAGCGAGCCGAAGCTCATTCCAGCGATGGTAATCGGTGTCTTGAGGTGGATCGGCTTCGAAGCGAAACGCGCGCCCAGCACCACCTCGGTGCCACAGCGTTCGCGGTACCCCTCCAATGGGTAGCGACTGATGGAGGCGCCGAGGAACAGGAGGTCATCGAAATGCGGCAGCTTGCGCTTCGCCCCGGCCCCCCGGATGTCATAGATGCCGGTGGCGGCGGCGCGGCGGATCTCGGACATCACGTCAGGCGTGTAGGTCGCTGAAAAGCGGGGCTTGGTGCGCGGCAAGGGGCGCGCATCCTTGAGGGTCGGGTCCTTGGGAGTCTCGGCCATCAGTAGGCTCCGGCGTTGTCGACGTTGAAATGATAGAGGCGGCGCGCGGAGCCGTAGCGCCGGAATTCCGACGGGCTCACCTCGCCCGCCAGTCCGGCGGCCTTGAGCTTGGCGTAAAGCTGTTCGCGGTGCTCGTCGCGCATCTCTTTCTCGATGCAATCGGCGCCGAGACTCTTGACCGAGCCGCGCACGTAGAGCCGCGCTTCGTAGAGGGAATCGCCCAAAGCCTCGCCGGCATCGCCCAGAACGGTCAGGGTTCCGGCCTGCGCCATGAAGGCCGACATGTGGCCGATCGAGCCCTTTACGACGATATCGACGCCCTTCATCGAGATGCCGCAGCGCGCGCCCGCATTGCCGTCGATCACCAGCAGGCCACCATGAGCCGTGGCGCCGGCCGATTGGCTGGCGTCGCCGCGCACATGGACGAAGCCCGACATCATGTTCTCGGCGACACCCACGCCCGCATTGCCGTTGATCACGACGCTGGCGAGCTTATTCATGCCGGCGCAGTAATAGCCGACATTCCCCTCGATCTCGACGGAGATCGGCGCATCGAGGCCCACCGCTATGGCGTGGCGGCCGTCCGGGCCGGTGATGGTCCAATGGGTCTCGTTGGTGTCGGGACGTAGGGCATGCAGCGCCCGGTTGAGGTCGCGCAGAGGCGCCTGATTGAGATCGTAGGACGACATCAGTGACGCTCCCAGGCGTAGACCTTGGCGGGTTCGGGTTCGAAGACGCGGGCGGAGGCGATGCCGGGCAGACCCACGAGGGCCCGGTATTCGGAGCCGAACGCCACGTAATCGTCGGTCTCGGCCATCACCGCAGGCTTGCAGGCGATCGGATCGCGCACGACGGCGAAGCCCGTCTCGGTCCCGACCACGAAAGTGAAGAAACCGTCGAGATCCGACAGGCTCGATTCCAGGGCCTGCTGGAGGGACGCCCCCTCGCGCATGCGCCAGCTCAGGTAGCCGGCGGCGACCTCGGTGTCGTTCTTGGTAGCGAAGGTGAGGCCCTCGCGCTCGAGGCGGCGGCGCATGTCGTTGTGGTTCGACAGCGAGCCGTTATGGACCAGGCATTCGTCGATGCCGGTAGAGAACGGGTGCGCGCCATTGGTGGTGACCGCGCTCTCCGTGGCCATGCGCGTATGACCGATCCCATGGGTGCCGGTCATGCCGGCGAGATCGAACCGCTCGGCCACGGAGGCCGGTAGCCCGACCTCCTTGTAGATCTCCATGCGCCGGCCGGCGCTGACCACGTCGATGCCGGGCGTCTCCTTCTTGAGCCACGCGCGGATCCGCCCCTCGCGCTCGGCGGGCACGGAAATGACGGTATGAGTGTCGCGTTCAATCTTGTCGAAGGTGAATGTGAGAGCCTCTTCCAGACCGGAGATCGCCTTTCGCAGCGCTGCCTGATCCGCACCACGAAGGGTGAGCTTCACGCCGTCACTGTCCGATCCGTAAACGGCGAAGCCAGCACTATCGGGACCGCGATCCGTCATGGTCGCGAGCATCTTGGACAGAAGCGAGCCAAGCTGCGGCTCAAGCTTTGAGTTCTTCAAGTACAACCCGACTATACCGCACATCGCACTTTCCCGCTTCCACCGAGCATGTTCATTGTTGCTCTCACATTCCAACCGACCCGTCAACTATCGGTCACAAAAAATTCTTCCTGGGAAATATTGGGGTGACCGATCATCTGCCGCCCGAACAGAGGCGCCTTTCTGTGAGGCACGTTGCGAAAATGACAAATGCTCGCAGCGAGATTCGCCTGGCCAGCACAGCGCCCTGCAAGTTTACCGCTCTGAAGAACTGTATCGCTGAGAACAAGGCGTCGTTACGATACGCCTATCCTCGTCAAATAGGTTCGACGCAACCTGTAGCGACGAGAACACCCGCTCGCCGGAACGACGAAAAATTCCCTTCAAGAAATAGGGTTTCGCGAAAAGCGTGAGGCCGTCAAGTCCTGACGAACGGAGAATGTGTCCCTTCATCATAAGAGAAAGTGATGGCTCACGAGCGAGTGACGAGGTCACCGCCCACCCCTCTCCACCATCAAGCGACGGCTGAGAAACAGTTGACTCTCTCAAGGGACAGGCAAGAAAGTTCAATACGCGTGCACTGCGCCACCAATTTAGGCATTGACAAGGGCCTATTCTCGGCAGGATCTTTCCAGAAAGGAACCCTGGGTTCTCAAAAAGAAAATTTATGAAGGAGGACATGCCGTGAATCAGGATCCCCGCATCTCATCCATGTTCAGACGCGACAGCGCAGCCGCCGCGTTCGCCGTGGTCGCGGTCTGGCTGATCTATGCCTTCACGTTCTGGAGCATGTGGAAAGCTTTCGAGAGCACCAACCTGCTCATTCCGATGGCGATCCTTGGCGCCATCGTGCTCTTCCTTAACACAGCATCCACCTTCGCGATGATCCGTCACTACAGTGAAGACAAGTCCGCAATCTACGGCACCGACATCTATTATCTTGACCAGATCCGCAAAGCGCGGCAGCACAAAGGAGCAACCGAATGAAAAAGGTTCCCTACGAGCCGCCGAGTCAGCCGATCATCGGGCAGATTTTCGATGCGATCCTGATGCTCATCCTTGTGTTCATCACACTCTACCTGCCGCTTTGGCTCAAACTGGCCGGCGGCGGCACGACCACGACGGAATATCCGAATCCATCCTGGGAATCACTGGGACAGAACGCGGTTATGGCGGCTCAGTGGGAGAAGCTGGGCATCGCGCCAGAGAAGGCCGCGACGATCATCGGGACCCGATTCGACTATAACTTCAACTGGACGGCCCTGGCATTCACGGCGCTGATCATCGTGGCCTACTTCGTCTTCATGTTCCGCTACTCTGACCATGAGTACCGCGAAGTCATCGCCGAGCGCTTCGGCGACGATGACCCGAGTAAGACAGTAGAGCCTCGCTGAGCCTCATTGGCCGCGGTCACAGTCAGCCCGTTCATTTCCTACGAGGATATCCGTCATGGTCGAGATCATGAACTGGAGTGCCTGGGCGATCGCCGGAGCCCTTGCGCTCTGGATGGCCGTCGATCTGGTGCGCACCAACCGAGCCTTCGGAGAGGACTACCTCCTCTCGTCCGAGGAGGGCGAGATCGTTGATGCCGATGTCGGCGAACAGGCAGCGAGGTCGTGATGCAGGATGTTCAGATCGCCACTCCGCCTGGATTCCAGCCCCCGAAAGTCTCGCTGCCAGACGTGTCGTCAGTATCGGCCGCTGTGCCCGCCAGGAAGATCGCGCTCTTGCGCGTGCTCGGGCCCGGCCATGTTTGGGCGCTCGGCGTCGGGATCGTGCTGGTGGGCGAGTTCATGGGTTGGAACTTCGCCGTCGGGAAGGGGGGGCCGGTCGCGGCGCTGACCGCCTGCTGGCTCGCCGGGATACTCTACACCTGCGTGGCCATGATCGATTCCGAGATTACCTCCACGGTGGCCGCCGCGGGCGGCCAGTACGCGCAGGCCAAGCACATCATCGGGCCGCTCGCGGCCTTCAATGTCGGCCTCTACCTTGTGATGGCCTACACGATGCTCGAGGTCTCGAACGCCATCGTGACCGGGGATCTGATCGAAGCGTTCATGGCCAATCTCGGCGTCGCGGGCACCGTCGACAAGCGCGCGTTCATGGTGCTCACCATCGTGGCCCTCGCCTTCCTGAACTATCGCGGCGTGCTCGCATCGTTGACGATGAACCTGCTGATCACGGCCGCTGCCTTCCTCGCCATCGTGGTGCTCTTCGTGGCGACCCAACCCTGGGCGCCGGGCGCAGTGCTGCAGCACGATGCCCTCTTGGTCGGCC
This sequence comes from Methylobacterium sp. AC832, assembly GCF_979256025.1. NCBI lineage: Bacteria > Pseudomonadati > Pseudomonadota > Alphaproteobacteria > Hyphomicrobiales > Methylobacteriaceae > Methylobacterium > Methylobacterium sp. AC832. The sequence continues at coordinate 65,061 of NZ_CEEDMV010000001.1, read as the reverse complement.
TGCCCTACGGGAATCTCGGCATCCTCGCCGCCATGCATTTCGGCCTGTGGTTCTACCTCGGCATTGAGGGAACGACGCAGGCCGCGGAGGAGGTGCGCTCGCCCGCCCGTGCCCTGCCGCTGGGCACCATGACGGGGATGATGACCCTCCTGATCGCCGCGACGGCCACCTGGTACGTCTGCTCTGGGCTGATGCCCTGGGAATATCTCGGCCAGGCCGTGACGCCGCTCTACGATGCCGGGCGTCTCACGGGGAATCGCTGGCTCGAAGTGTTTCTGTTCTTCGGCACCCTGTTCGCCACCGTCGCCTCGGCCAATGGCTGCATCAACGACGCCTCGCGGGCCTGGTTCGCCATGGGGCGCGACCGTTACATGCCGGCCTGGTTCGGTGCGGTGCACCCCGCCTACCACACACCCTACCGGTCGATCGTCTTCTTCGTGCCGGTGGCGATCATGTTCGCGGTCTCGACGCCGCTCGACCAGACCATCACCTTCTCGATCCTGTCCGGGCTGCTCGGCTACACGCTGATGGCGCTCTCCATCGTCCTGTTCCGTCGGAAGTGGCCTCTCGGCACCATTCAGAGAGGCTACGTCCATCCGCTCCATCCGCTGCCGTGCCTTCTGCTTCTGCTTCTGTGCAGCGTCACCTACGTCGCGGTGTTTCTCGGCTACGGGACGCAGCTCGTTGCGATGATGACCTTCTACATCATCGCCTCCGCCTGGTTCGTGCTGCACCGCTACAAGTATGTCAGGCGCGGCGACCAGTTCACGATGCACTGGCCAAAGCCGCGCGGCTATTGAGGCCGGAATGATCGACCTCCTCGTCCTCCCGATGCTGGGTGCCGCCGGCTACGCGCTCTACCGGCGCGGCCGGACGGCCTCGGCGGAACGGGCCGGAATGCTCCGACCCTGCGAAGACCTTCTGGCGAAGCCGGTCCATGGCCGCGACCCGACGGGCTTCGGAACTCTCGCGGGCCGGTTCCTGGGCATGCCGGTCGAGATCAGGGTCATCCCGGAAGCCCTTGCCTTCCGGCGCCTTCCGCAGCTCTGGCTCAGCGTCTCGGTGCATCATGCGACAGGCGTTCGCGGCACGATCGACATCCTCAGGCGCGTGGTGGGTGCCGAATTCTATGCCCCGGCGGACAATCTCCCGGCGCGCTACAATGTGCCGGAAGGCTGGCCGGGCGAGACGCTGGTGCGGGGATCGCTCGGTGCCGCCCCCCTCCTTGCCCGTGCCTCCGGCACAATCGCGACCATTCTCGCCGAGCCACGCGTAAAGGAAGTGCTGCTCACGCCTCGGGGGATCCGGATCGTCAGCCAGCTCTGCCAGGGCGAACGCGGTGCCTACCTGCTCCTGCGCGAGAACCGTTTCCCCATGACGCAGATCGGTCCGGAGCAGTTGCGGCCTCTGCTCGCCCAAGCAACCGGCCTCGTCCGGAGCCTTACCGGAGAAGATGCAGTCCATGGATCCGAAGAAGCCCATGCGCGCGCCGCAGCCTAACCCCTATCTGGTCCTCGCGGCCGCCATCCTGCTGCCGGGCATGGGCCATGTGCTGCTCGGAAAGGCACAACGCGGCTTGGGATTCGCGTTCTTTACTCTGGTGGGGGCGTGGCTGACCACGAAATTCGCGTCGCCGGATGTGGATGTCATCGGTCGTCACGCCGCCGGCGTGTTCGTCTGGGCCCTCTCGATCCCCGACGCTTACCGGATCGCGCGCCTGCGTGCGGTGACATCCTATGGTTCCACGTCATGCTCGACCACTTCGGCATCCTGACCCACGGCCTGTGCGGGCGATCGTCCGGAAACGGGCGCCCGCCTTCACTCGAGGCAGGCTGGACGTCTTCTCCGAAGCAACGCGTCCGCTCGCACACCATCTTTTTTACACGGACGGGTTTCGCGGTTCGGCGCGCCTGATCGGCTGATGTGTCGGGCAAAGGAACCAACCGCACAGATTCCGCCATCGACAATCATGAGTCGGATCGCCTCACCGGCAATCGCGCAATCTGTTCGATGCGGTATTCCGGTGTTAGACGTGAATCTTGTGCCGACATGATGGCTCTTGAGCCCCGCGTCGTGCTCGATGCGTGTTGCGATGAGGGCGAGATCAGAAACCGGATGCTGAACACCGCCTCTAACGCACCGGTGGACGACAAGCGCACACTCGAGCGGGCACTTGGCCACCAGATCCGCCTGTTCCGGCGCGAGCGCGACCTCTCTGTAGCCGATCTCGGCACGGCGGCCGGGATATCACCCGGCATGATCTCCAAAATGGAGAACGGGCAGATTTCGCCGTCGCTGTCGTCGATCAACGCTGTGGCGAAGGCGTTGAACGTGCCCATCACCGTGTTGTTCTCGGCCTTCGAGGAGAGCCGCGACTGCTCCTTCGTCAAGCGCGGACAGGGCGTCGTCATCGAACGGCGCGGCACGAAGGCCGGGCATCTCTACGAACTGCTCGGGGCGGGCCTGCGCGGCGAGATCGTCGTCGAGCCCTATCTCATCACCCTGGAGAACGATGCCGAGTCCTATACGGAGTTTCGGCATGGCGGCACCGAGTTCATCTACATGCTGACCGGCGAAGTCATCTATCGCCATGACAAGCACGATTACACGCTGCAGCCAGGGGACTCGCTCCTGTTCGATTCGGCGGCCTCGCATGGGCCGGCCAAACTGATCAAGACCCCGATGACCTACCTGTCGGTCATCATCTACCCGCGCAGCTGAAGCATCCGGCCGGGGAACAGCCGGCTCCGCTCACGGCGCCGCGTTGCGAACGTCGTAGCCGAACTCAGCCGCGGCATGGCTCAACCACGACCAGACGCTGCCGGCGAAGCTGCGCGCCACGGCGAGGTCGTAGATGGGGGCTGCGTCCCGCTGCCAAACCTGCGCGCCCATATGCGCAAGGGCGGTGACGGCCACCTGCCCCGGCTGAAACGCACGGGGATGAAGGTCGATGGCGAGGCCTTTGGCGAGGAACGCCCGGGCGTCCGGCCCGGACACGCGGACGATCGCGCGGGCGTCGCTCTGGTCGGTGACCGCGGCAATACCCTGCAACGCCTCGCCGAGGCCCGCCATCTCCTGGCGCGTCTCGAAGAGAGCGAGCCATTGATCCGGTCCGGACCAGACCAATCCCCGCTCTCCCGTGAGGCTGGCAGTCCCCGTATCGGGCAGCGACCAGCCGAAGCGCTCGCCCAGAACCTGCTGCAGGGCGTCGGTCCGGCCCTTCACCGCGATCACGGTGGCAAGCCCGAATTCGTCGCGCAGGGTCAGGGTGAGACCGGGCTCGCCGCCCGGGCGGCCGTGCCGACCGACCGGCGCGATCCCCGCCCAGGCGCTCCTCGGCCGCCATGTCGTCTCGATAACATCAGACACGCAGCTTCTCCTCTTTCGGGTCGACGAAGACCGGTGAGCAGATCTCGACTTCGACATCCCCGTCGCGCACCGGATCGTAGGCGCGCACGCGCGTCCCATGGCGCTCGGCGCCGCGCCGGATCAACCCGAGCCCGATCCAGTGCCCGAGGCTCGGCGAATAGGCGACGGAGGTCATGACACCCTCATCGGCCGCGAGGCTCGGGGCGGCGCCGACGGCGAGGAACCGCGCCCCCGCGCGCAGGCGCTGGCTGCGGTCGACCGGGCGGAACCCCACGAGGATCGGCCGCTCGGGATCGACGAGGGCCGGGCGCTCCTTCATCACGCGGCCGATATAGTCCTTCTTTTTGGCGAGCATGCCGCCGAGGCCGATGTCGCGCGCCGTCGTCTGGCCGTTGATCTCGGCACCGGCCGCGTGGCCCTTCTCGATGCGCATCACCGAGAGCGCCTCCGAGCCGTAGGCCGTGATGCCGTGGGCCGAGCCGGCCGTCATGACCGCACGCCACGCGGCGTCGCCATAGGCGGCCGGCACAGCCAGTTCGTAGGCGAGTTCGCCCGAGAACGAGATGCGGAACAGCCGCGCGGGGATGCCCCCTCCGACCGTGATGTCGGCACAGGCCAGGAAGGGGAAGGCCTCGTTCGACAGGTCGAATCCGGGATCGACGATGCCCCGCAACGTGTCGCGAGCGCGCGGTCCGGCTACCGCATATTGCGCCCATTGCTCGCTCACAGAGACCATCTGCACGTCGAGCTCAGGCCACAGCCATTGGTGGCAGAATTCCAAGTGCTGCATGACCTTGGCAGCGTTGGCCGTGGAGGCCGTCATCACAAAATGGCTCTCGCCCAGCCGCGCGATGGTGCCATCGTCCAGGACGAAGCCGTCCTCACGTAGAAGTACGGCGTAGCGCGCCTTGCCCACGGGTAGCGTGCCGTACGGATTGGCGCAGACCCGCTCGATGAGAGCGAGGGCGTCCCGGCCCTGGATGTCGATCTTGCCCAACGTCGTCACGTCGCAGATGCCGACATGGGCGCGCACGGTATTCACCTCGCGATTGACCGTTTCCAGCCAGTCGCTCTCGCCGGCCTTGGGGAAATAGGCCGGACGAAGCCACAGGCCGGTCTCCACGAAGACCGCGCCCTGCTCCTCGCACCAGGCATGCGATGGGACATGCCGGGTCGCGCGGAAATCCTTGCCCCGGTGATGCCCGGCGAAAGCGCCGATGGCGACGGGGGTGAAGGGCGGCCGGAACATCGTGGTGCCGACGCTCGCGACCGGCTGGCCGGTGAGCTCCGCCATGATGCCGAGCCCGGCGAGGTTCGAGGTCTTGCCCTGGTCGGTGGCCATGCCGAGGGTGGTGTAGCGCTTCAGGAGCTCCACCGCGCGAAAGCCCTCGCGATGGGCGAGCTCCACATCGGAGGCGGCCACGTCGTTCTGGAAATCGACGAAGGCCTTGCCCCTCGATACCGGCACGCGCCACAGCGGCGTATGGGCGATGCTCTCGGGATCGGTCTTCGGGGTCTCGGGCGCGGCGCCGGCGAATCCGCAGGCTGAGGCAGCCTCCACACCGGCCCGGCCGCCGGTCTCCAGGCAGGAGGCGAGGGTGAAGGCCCCGCCCGCCGCCCCGACGGCCACCATGCCGGAGGGAAGCGCACCCGGCACGAAGGCGTGGATCGTCTCGTCCCAGATCGGGCGCCGGGACAGATGCGAATCGAGATGCACGATCGGGTTCCAGCCATTGGCCATGGCGAGGCAGTCGCAGGCGATAGTCTGGCGGCTGCCATAGGTGTCCACCACCTCGATCGCTTCCAGGCCGAGATGCCCCTTCGTACCGGTGACGTAGCCATCACAGATCACCTGCGCGCCGACGGCCTCGGCCGCCCGGCGCAGCTCGGCCGGCACCGATGCGCGGGAATCGATCACGGCCACCACCTGTCCGCCCGCCGCGGCGACATCGGCCACGGTGCGCCATCCGTCATCGCCCGAGGTGAAGATTGCGACGGCCCGGCCCGGGAGCACGCCGTATCGGTTGAGGTAGGTCCGCACCGCGCCGGCCAGCATCACGCCGGGCCGGTCGTTGCCGCCGAAGACGTGAGGGCGCTCGATGGCTCCGGCAGCGAGAATGGCTTGCTTTGCCGTGATCCGCCACAGGCGCTGGCGCGGCGCATGGACGGGGGGCACGGCGAGATGATCGCCGACGCGCTCGACCGCCCCGTAGGCTCCGTGATCGTAGACCCCGAACAGGGTGGTCCGGCTCAGAATGCGCACGTCCGGCATGCTCGCCAGTTCGGCGAGGGTGTCCGTCGCCCAGTCCGCACCGGATCGGCCGGCGATCTCGCGCCGGTCGGCAAGCAGGCGCCCCCCCGTCCGGTGATCCTCGTCGACGAGGATGACACGCGCGCCCGAGCGTCCGGCGGCCAGGGCCGCCGCAAGCCCGGCCGGTCCTGCCCCAATGACCAGCACGTCGCAGAAGGCGAAGGCCTTGTCGTAAGTGTCGGGATCCGGCGCATGGGCGGCCCGGCCGAGGCCGGCGGCGCGGCGGATCATCGGCTCGTAGAGCTTCTCCCACAGAGCAGCCGGCCACATGAATGTCTTGTAGTAGAAGCCCGCCGCGAAAACCGGCGCCGCCAGGGCGTTGACCGAGAGGGCGTCGTATTTCAGCGACGGCCAGCGATTTTGGCTCGACGCCTCAAGCCCCTCGTACAGTTCGGCCACGGTGGCGCGGGTGTTCGGCTCCCGGCGCGCGCCCGAACGCAGTTCGACGAGGGCGTTAGGCTCTTCCGAACCGGCGGTGAGGATGCCGCGCGGGCGGTGGTACTTGAACGACCGGGCGACGAGGCGCACGCCGTTGGCCAACAGCGCCGAGGCCAGGGTATCGCCCTGAAAACCGCTGTAGCGCTGGCCGTCGAAGGTGAAGTCCAGGGGGCGGCGCCGGTCGATCATGCCGCCGGTCGCGGTACGAAAGCCCTGCCCAACGGCCGTTGCCGGGGAGGCGCCGCTGGGGGAGGCGGTATCCCGAAGGGTGAGCGTGGTCATGCGACCTCTCCTGTCCGACGGCTCAGCGCGACCTCGCGGGCGGAGGACACCCCGGTGATCTCGTGGGTGCGCGTGTCTCGATCGACCACGAGCCAGGAGCGGCAGCCGGCGCCGTGATACCAGAGCTCGCGATGGGGGCCGGCCGGGTTGTCACGCAGGTAGACGTAGTCGTGCATGGCGGCGGGAGGCGCTTCCATGCCGTCGGGCCGGATCGGCGCGGCGTCGCCGAGATAGCTGAACTCGCCGTTGTCGCGGGGCCCGCAATGGGGGCATCGGATACGCATGATCGTCGTTCCCTCAATCCAGATCCGCGCTCAATGCAGGTTCGGTTGGGCGCCCATGCCCTTCTCGTCGATGAGATGGCCGGTGGCGAAACGGTCGAGCCGGTAGGCGGCGGCGTCCCCATGCGACGTGTCGCGGGCGATGAGATGGGCAAAGCAGAACCCCGCCGCCGGGGTCGCCTTGAAGCCGCCGTAACACCAGCCCGCATTGAGATAGAGGCCGTCGATCGGTGTACGGTCGATGATCGGGCTGCCATCCATGGACATGTCCATGATCCCGCCCCAGTGCCGCAGCAGGCGCAGGCGCCCGAGGCCCGGCCACAGGGCCATGCCGCCCTCCATCACGTCCTCGATCGTCGCGAGGTTGCCGCGCTGGGCGTAGGAATTGTAGCCGTCGATGTCGCCCCCGAAGACGAGGCCGCCCTTGTCCGACTGGCTGACGTAGAAATGGCCGGCCCCGAAGGTCATCACCGTGTCGATGAGAGGCTTCACGCCCTCGCTGACGAAGGCCTGGAGCACGTGGCTCTCGATCGGCAGGCGCAGATCGGCCATGGAGGCCAGCAGCGATGTCGAGCCCGCCACCGAGAGCGCAACCTTCTTCGCCCGGATGAAGCCACGGCTCGTCTCGACCCCGACCACCCGCCCATTCTCGCGGCGGATGCCGGTGACGGCGCAGTTCTGGACTATGTCGACGCCCCGGTCACTGGCCGCGCGGGCATAGCCCCAGGCCACGGCGTCGTGGCGCACCGTGCCGCCCCGGCGCTGCAGGAGACCGCCCTTCACGGGAAAGCGCGCATTGTCGAAATCGATGAACGGCACCATTCCCCGAACCCCCTCGCGGTCGAGGAGTTCGGCATCGATGCCCGCCATCCGCATGGCGTTGCCGCGCCGGGCATAGGCATCGCGTTGCGCATCCGAATGGTAAAGATTCAGCACGCCACGCTGGCTCACCATGGCGTTGTAGTTGATGTCCTGCTCCAGCCCCTCCCAGAGCTTCATCGACCGTTCGTAGAACGGGATGTTGCCGGCGAGCCCATAATTCGAGCGGACGATGGTGGTGTTGCGCCCGACATTGCCGGAGCCGACATGGCTCTTCTCCAGCACGGCGACGTTGGTGATGCCGTGCTCCTTGGCGAGATAATAGGCTGTCGCGAGACCGTGGCCGCCGCCACCGACGATGACGACATCATACTCGGCCTTGGGCGCGGCATCGCGCCATTGGGGCTTCCAATCACGCTGGCCGCGCAGGGCCTGACCCAGGACGCTGAGGAGGGAATAGCGCATGGCAGGACATGCTCCGGGGCTGGTTGCGGCGTGTGTCACCTTGAGTAGCGTATCGCCGGCTAACGCCCCTTGCATTTTGCGACGTCATTCGGACAATTTGCGCAGAAATGAACGGCCGTCCTCTAGCGCCAAAGTCCCCGAATCTTGCCCGATCTCGCCCTTGACGCCACGGCATCGGAAAAGCCGGCGCCGCTGACCGTCGGCTTCATCTTGCTGCCGGGCTTTCCGCTCATGTCCTACGCGGCCGCGGTCGAGCCCATGCGGGCGGCCAACACCCTTCTGGAAAGCGAAGTCTACCGCTGGTGGCATGCGGCACCGGGCGGAGGCGCCGTCCAGGCTTCCAACGGAATTGCGATCCTGCCTGATGTCGATGTCGGCGACACCAAGCTCGACGCCGACCGTGTCTTCGTCTGTGCGGGGGGAAATCCCGCCGCCTTCGACGACCCAGCCCTGACCGCTTGGCTTCGCCATCTCGCCCGGCGGGGGATCACGCTCGGCGGCATTTCCGGAGGGCCTTACCTGCTCGCCCGTGCGGGTCTGCTGACGGGGCGCCGTTGCACGCTCCACTGGGAGCATGTTCCCGCCTTCGAGGAACGCTACCCGGATATCGAGGTCGTGCGCTCCCTCTTCGAGATCCAGGACGATCGGATCACCTGCTCGGGCGGCATCGCCGCCCTCGACCTGATGCTCAACCTGATCGAGCGCGACCACGGTCCGGGCCTCGCCAACGGCGTCAGCGACTGGTTTTTGCACAACCAGATTCGCGAGGGCCTGACTCCGCAGAGGATGGACCTCCGCCTGCGGATCGGGGTGCGCGACCCGCGGCTGCTCCGGGTCCTCGCCGCGATGGAAGCGAATCTGGAAACGCCGCTCTCGCGGCAGGGACTGGCCGATCTCGCCCGCGTGTCGATCCGTCAGCTCGAGCTACTCTTCAGAAACCGGATCGGCATCAGTCTTCACCAGCATTATCTCGCCCTGCGGCTCGACCGGGCCCATCAGCTCCGCCGCGAGAGCGCGCTGAGCTCGGCGAATATCGCCATGGCGACGGGATTTGCCAATGCGGCCGAACTCGCCCGAGCCGAACGCCGGAGGCGCCTCAAGGCCACAACCCCGCCTAGCAAAACCGGCGAGGGGTGAGAGGGCCGTTCCGGGACGGGCGTCCGCGCCGGAACGGCCGCCTTCGAGGGGAGCGAAGGCTCAGCGCCCGTACGCGGTCCGATGGATGTCGAAGGCCGCGTCGGCCCGGACAGGATCGAGGCGGGGCGAGGCGGCGTGCCTGCGCAGCGCGCGACGAGCCGCGAAACGGTCCCGAGCCGCCTTGGCGGCCTTCTCGACGCTGGCGAAGACGAGCCCGTCGAGGGGGTCGAAATCGCGTTCGGACGAGAAGAACCGGACGCCGCCCCGTTCGGGCACAGCGATTCCGGCCGTCACGTCGCCGATTTCGATCACCCGTGGCGGCGGGGCGGTATGAAGGCGGTTACGGGCACGGGCCTCCAGATGATCCGCCCGGGCATCAGGCGTGTGCAATCGGTTCAACGCCCTGTGGGCGTCGCCCTGGTGAAAGTGGGGCATGGTGTCGAAGTCTCCTGGCGCGGCCTAACGGCCATCTGCTGAAAGCAATCGGATCTGACGGGTGGGTCAGCATCGACAGCGGGAGCAGGCACAAAAGAGACTTTGGAACGAGGGTCGATCAGTCACGGCAAGTCATCCTTTCGATGAAGGACCACGAGGCGCGAGCGCTCCGCAGTGCTTTAGCGTTTGATGACGCGGCGCAAGCTACACACTTCAAATCACCGCGACGGACCAAGCCATCCGGTCTGGAGCCGCACCTCTAAAATGAGAGCAACACGTCGCTTCGTCAACGGATGCATCTTCCGAATGCATGCAGTCTTGTGGCAGGAATGACGCCTGGACCCACGAAGCGCAGGCGATTTCTTCGGAGGGTAGTTTTTTTGGAGTGCGCCGCGGTCAAGCGGACGCGGCGGCCACGCGCCCGATCAGGCCGGCAAGGTCGCGATGATGCCCATAGACTCGTTCAGCACCGGCCGCGATCAAGTCCGCTCCCGTGGAATCGTGCAGCCAATGCCCTCCGCCGGTGAAGCCCAGGACGCGCATCCCCGCGGCGCGCGCCGCCGTGACACCAGGCACGCTATCCTCCACCACGAGGCATCGGCCAGGAGCGAAGCCCATCTCGGCAGCGGCAAGGAGGAACAGGTCGGGAGCCGGCTTGCCGCGGGAGACCATGGTCGCCGAGAAGATACGGCCCTCGAACAGGGGCAACAGGCCGGTGAGGCCGAGCGAATGGGCGAGCCGCGCCGGATCGCTGCTGGACGCGACGCAGCTCGGAAGCTCCAGTGACCGCACCGCCAGCGCGATCCCCTCCATGGCGCGCAGGTCGCGGTCGAAGGCGCGAAGGGTTTCGGCTTTCACCGCCTCGACGAAGCCGTCGGGCGCGGCGATCCCGTAATCGCGCTCGATATGCCCCATGATCGACGTCATGGATGTGCCGGCGAAGCGCTCCCTCACCGTATCCACATCGATGACCACTCCGATCCGATTGAGCCCGGCAGTCAGCGTCCCGAGACTCAGGGGCTCGCTATCGACCAGCACGCCGTCGCAATCGAAGATCACCAGTTCGGTGGGAGTTTCGGGTTCGGTCGGCAAAGCGCTGGTCCGCTGGAAATGTCTGGGCCGGGCTGTGCCACGGAGGCGTCTCGGGGCGCAATGGCAGTCCTCGCGCACTCATTGCCGGGACGGCGTGCGCCTCGGACACCTTGCGCCTCGCGACGGCGGCCCGTAATCCCGCAAGGCCGGCATGGGAGCCGGCTTGTGTGCAAGCCGCGATGCTCCGCTTTCTCAGCCGCCTCCTCGGATACGTCGTCCTCGCGGCGGGCTTTGTCGGCCTCGTCTATGATGGCGCGCGTTCGATCGCCAATAACGGCGTGCGCGTCACCAGCCTGAGCGACCTGCTGATGACACTGTTCAAGGAGCGCGGAAGCGCGCTTCAGGGCGCGGTGGAGAGCGTGGCGCCATGGCTTTGGCAAGCCCTCGTCCTGCCGCTGACCCTGGCCCCCGCCTGCCTCCTCGGCCTCGGCCTGGGGGCTTTCCTGCTCTGGCTCGGCCAGCCGCCCCGCGAGCCGATCGGCTTCCTCAGCCGGCCCTGACATCGACGTCCGGCGGCATGGCCGTTTCGACACGGGGCATTCAGGAACGGGGCCGGCACCCCATATAGGGGACATCCCGCCCTCTCATGGAGGCCCCCGATGCTCCAGTTCTTCCGCAAGCGTCCCGAGATGCCGAGCGCCACCGATGCGTTGCCCGGCCGGTCGACGCCGATTCCCACCACCGAGACCCATTTCGTCAACGGCAATCCGCTGAAAGGCCCTTATCCGGAGGGAACCGAGCAGATCGTCCTGGGACTCGGCTGCTTCTGGGGCACCGAGCGCAAGTTTTGGCAATTGCCGGACGGAATCGTCGTGACGGCGGTGGGGTACGCTGGCGGCTTCACGCCCAACCCGACTTACGAGGAGGTCTGCTCGGGCATGACCGGCCATAACGAGGTTGTCCTCGTCGTCTACGATCCGGCCGTGCGCCCTCTGGAGGCAGTGCTCAAGACGTTCTTCGAGAGCCATGACCCAACCCAGGGCATGCGCCAGGGCAACGATGTCGGCACGCAGTACCGTTCGGGAATCTACACGGCGAACGAGGCGCAGGCCGAGACCGCCCGACGCGTTCGGGAGGTCTACGGAGAGGCCTTGAAGGCACGCGGGTTCGGCGAGATCACGACGGAGATCGTCCCGCTCGATACGTTCTACTTCGCCGAGGGCTACCATCAGCAATACCTTGCCAAGAACCCGGCTGGCTATTGCGGTGTAGGCGGCACCGGAGTGACCTGTCCGGTCGGAACCGGGATCGCCGCCTGAGGCGCCCGGCTTATCCAAGCCCGAACCTTGTCGAGCTTGGCGGTACATGGCAAACCCCCGCCCGGTCGGACGGGGGTATTGGGACAGATGGTCGAACAGGTTTTCGAACGCGTACTTTTCGCGTGTCGCTGGCTGCTGGCGCCCTTCTATGCCGCACTGGGCATCGGCATCGTCGTGCTGCTGGTCAAGCTGCTGCAGGAACTCGCCCACTTCGTCTTGCACATGTGGAGCGCCACTGAGTCACAGATCATTCTCGGCGTGCTGACTCTGGTCGATCTGTCCTTCACCGCATCCTTGCTCATCATCGTGATGTTTTCGGGATACGAGAACTTCGTCTCGAAGATCGATCATACGGACCATAAGGACTGGCCCGAATGGATGGGGACGATCGACTTCACCGGACTGAAGCTGAAGCTGATGTCTTCGATCGTCGCCATCTCGGCGATCTCGCTGCTGAAAGCCTTCATGGACATCAAGGCGACGCCGGACCGAGAGCTGTACTGGCTCGTCGGTCTCCACATGGTCTTCGTCGTCTCCGGCATCCTGATGGCCCTGACGGATCGGATCGCCGCCGGGCATCACGACAAGTAGGAACGTTCCGGGAGTCGGCTCGATGACCCGCGCGGAAGCCGTCGGTGAAGCGCTTCGGATCCTTGCTCCGCGCCTTCCCGCCTTCGAGACGGATTCCGTCCTTGCCCGGGCGCTGGCCAGTCCTGGCCTACGGAATGCGAGCCCCGAGAATGCGGCATGGCTCGCCCTCGTCGCCTTCGCCCGCCACGTCTTCACCGAATACGAATCCTATCTCGAAGAGGGCTACGACCGGGACAGCGCCCGCCATTTCGTCCTCGACGAGCTCAACGAGACGTTGCGCGGCTGGGGCGTGCGCAGAACCGTGTCCGAGGACGTAGAACAACCGGACGAGGAGTGACCCCCGCGTCGGCCCCGCCCCGCAAGGGGGGCGTGGCGCCTGGCTTGACCCTTCGGATACGCGCCCTGCCGAAGTACATCTCTGCGGGAAACCTTTCCGGCGGCGCAACCGTTTCCACGATCGAGGGGGCCTCGACCGTTCACAGGACAGTGGCCATGCGCAGAATGCTCCCCATCATCGCCGGATTGGTGCTCGCATCCGGTGCGGGCCTCGCGGCCGACCGGGCATGGGCGCAGCAGGATGCCGATCCTGCCGCCTGTACCACGTTCGACTGGCCGATCCTGCGGGAGCAGGCCTGGTTCGAGGCGCCCTCCCTCCCCCGGCTCGATTCCGGCGCGACCCTCTCCGCGGAAATGCCGGGCGCCGTTCTGGCGCTCAAGCCGGTCGCGGGAGCCGATCTTCCCTTGACGCCTTCGCGGGAACCGAAGCCCGGCACGTTCGGCGGCAGCTTGCGGATCCCACCCGTCGTCACGCCCGGCCTGTATCAGGTGACGTTGTCGGACAATGCCTGGATCGACGTGAGCCAGGACGGCGCGACGACGCGCAAGCCCGTGGCGAGCACGATGCGGCCCGGATGTCCGGGCGTCTCGAAGAGCGTCCGGTTCCAGTTCGGTACCACTCCTATTCTCGTCGTCGTCAGTGGTGCGAAATCGGATTCGATCAAGATCGCGGTCGCACCGGCGGAATAGTCGAGAGCTCTCGACGGCCCGACGGCCGATAGACTAGGTTGGCGCCATGCACCTGACCTCTCGTCCATTCCGCCTCGCGGCCCTCGCCTTCCTCTTGTGTGGAGGGGCCGCACAGGCCCAGGATAGGGGCAGCGTAAATCCCAAGCCCCTTCCACCCCTGGCCGATCCCGATGCGCCGTCGACGCCGGCCAAAGCCCTGTTCGGGCGGGCGACGACACCGGCACCCGGCCCCGCCCGGCCCTATGGCTCTTATGCGAAGGGATGCTTTTCCGGCGGCGAGGCCCTGCCCAATGACGGACCGACCTGGCAAGTCATGCGCCTCTCCCGGAATCGGATGTGGGGCACACCGCATCTCGTGGATTTCATTGAGCGCCTAGCCGCCAAGGCTCCTCGCGTCGGATGGAACGGGCTTCTCGTGGGCGACATGTCCCAGCCTCGTGGCGGCCCGATGCTCACGGGCCACGCCTCGCATCAGCTCGGCCTCGACGCCGATGTCTGGCTCACGCCCATGCCCGACCACCGCATGACCCGTGCGGAGCGTGAGGAGACCTCTGCCACCAACGTGGTCCGCGCGGACCGCCTCGACATCGACCCGCAGGTCTGGACGCAGGAGCACCTCAAGCTGATCCGCCTCACGGCCCAACAGCCCGAAGTCGCGCGCCTCTTCGTCAACCCGGCGATCAAGAAGGCTTTGTGCCGGGAGGCGGGGGGCGACCGCTCCTGGCTCAACAAGGTGCGCCCGATGTACGGGCACAATTACCACTACCATATCCGCCTCTCCTGCCCGGCTGGGGACGACCAATGCGGAGACCAAGCGCCGCCGCCATCCGGCGACGGCTGCGGAGAGGAGCTCGCATACTGGTTCAGCGACGCCGTGCTGAACCCGCCGAAATCCACGAAGCCGGGGAAACCCAGACCGCCGATGACCATGGCGGCCCTTCCCGCAGCCTGCCGGATGGTGCTGAAGGCCCGGTAAGCTCAGCTTTCCCGCGAGCACATCGAGAATTCGTGTTTCGGGATCCACGCCGATGGGCGGGGATGCGCAGCGTCAGGCCGGATAGCCCATGCGATTCGGCATCACGGATGCCACATCCCGGAACAGTGGCACGCAACCGGGAGAGGCGGGTTCTACGCCCGACCTAATCGGCAACCGCATCGGCGGACCGGCTGTCGCGCGCGCGGCGCACGAAAGCGCGCGGCGGTTGTCCCGTGAGACGGCGGAACGTCTTCGACATCTGGCTCGCATCGCTGAACCCCGCCAGGGGGACAATCTCGCTCAGACTCATCGTTCCGGTTGCGATAAGGTCCTGCGCACGGTTCACCCGCTCGCGCAGGATGAACTGGTAGGGCGTCACCCCGAATGACGTACGGAAAGCGCGGACCAGATGACCGACGCTGATACCGACCGCATCCGCGAGGTACTGCAGGCTCAGCGGTTCGGTGAGGTGGGTGAGAATCAGCTCCCGAAGGATGGCGGCCTGCGTCGAAGTCAGGGTCGGACCATTGCGGTGTGGAGGCGCATCGGTGCCTGAGAACAGCTGCAGCAGCGTCGCCGATACGCTTTCTACCAGCAGAGGACCGTTGGCGCAGCCGGTCTCGAGGTCGGCCGAGACTGCCTGCAGGAGATGGCCCGCGGCGACTTGAGAGCGCGACGGGAAGAACTGCGTCCGGATGCGCGTCTTGGCCAGGGACAGATCGGTAATGCGCTCGACGGCCTCTGGAGCCAGCTTGAGGACCATGGTGCGAAACGCACCGGTCCAGTTCTCGATCACGGTCGCCCCCGGCTCGAGGACCACGATGTTGTCCTCGGAGAAATGATAGCTCTGCCCGGACCACAGGAAGTGCTGGCTTTGCGGGGCCAACGAGAGCGCGAAATGGATGCCCTGCTGGACTATGGACGCCGTCCCATGGCTACCGAGCATCAGGTCGCAGAACCCGATACCGGCCCAGCCGAGCCCCGTACTGGTCTGGAGCACTGCCTCGATCTCGCCATCGAGTTCGAGCGTGCAACCGAACTCACTCCGCTCAACCCGCATTCACGATTTCATGGTGCATGTGAAACCCTCGTGCTGCAGCCAGCTCAATGGATTGTGCCTTACCGAAGCGTCAGAACTTCCCAGCTCTGCCGCAGGATATTCCGGCAACAGGCAAAGGAGACTTCGGCAATGTGGTGTGTCATTTCGAAGAAAATCGCTCTGTCACTGTCCAACACGTCGCAGCCTCGGATGCAGAGATATGACACGCAACGAACCGATGCAAACAGAGCCGCTTGTTTAGAACTCCACTAATTGGACGCATCTTGTCCTTTTGCTTCGTCCATCGAAACGACTCATGGCGGCATGCACGCATTATCGAACAGGCGGAGCGTTTGCTCAGGCCTCGATTGAATTCTTCATCCGGTACACCTGATTTTGAAGGATCGTGAGATCATTGCGTCTATCGCCCCCAACATTGGGAGAAGCATTTTCCCCACAGTCAAGCCGAGCCCGTCTCTTCGAGACACATGCGACAAAATGTCAATTCTCTGAAAAAAGCTCTTTTGTTTCCAACACTTATGAACTGCAATACAAAATTCCAGCCTTGACTCCGATTTCGATCAACAATCGCCAAAAACGCCTGTCGCAGGCGATATGATACAGGATATTATGCACCGCCGCCGAAGGCATATAGATATAGATCATCAATCGCCAATATAGGTCTATCCGTTCCTCCCTAAGATCGAAGGGTCGAGATAGTGACTTGATGGATCGGGCAAGAGGTGTAGTCTGGATGACAGAAAGCAATCCCGAACGCTTTCAAACATAGAACGACGAGAAAACAATCGATCTGCCGAACACATCTTGGAGAGAAAATATGTCGACTGCCAATGACACTATTCGCCCCCTCGAAGCATCCGAGCTCGATGCTGTCGGCGGCGGCCTCTCCCTGGGACTTGACCTCGACCTCTCCAGCGAACTCGGTGCCGTATCCGGCACGGTCGATCAGGTCGGCGGGCTGGTAAGCGGTCTCGTAGGCGGCCTTCTCGGTGCCGTAGGCGGCGTTGTCGGCGGACTGCTCGGCGGCAAGTAACGCTGCCTTCGAACCAGCGTCCTGATTTCTCTAGGCCCGGCGCGAAACGAACGCGCGGCCTCATACCGGAGCTATGACATGACCCAGAACCTCGACACCATCCGCGAACTCGACGCCAAGGAACTCGACGCCGTCGGCGGCGGCCTCTCCCTCGGCCTGGAACTGGACCTCTCCAGCGAACTCGGCGCCGTCTCCGGCGTGGTCGGTCAGGTAGGCGGATTGGTCAGCGGTCTCGTCGGTGGCCTTCTTGGCGCGGTCGGCGGTCTTCTCGGCGGCCATTGAACCACGCCACGAACTCTCCGCATCCTTCCGATCGGTAAATGAGCGCGGCGGGCCTGTAGGCCCGCCGCGTCCTTCGTGCATATGAAGCCGCAGAGCCGAAGCACGCCATCTCTCGGCCAGGAGAACCACCGGACCCGATGACGTCGCCGCTTTTCCGCGCAGAGGTCGCCCAGGCGCGGCGGGATTCCTGGCTGGGCGAAGCCCAGATCGTGCAGCCGCTCTCGATCCGGCTGATGACTGCGATCACGATCCTGATCACGATCGCCGCGTTCCTCTACGTCGTCTTCGGCACCTATACGCGTCGCATCCACGCCTTCGGCATGCTCACGCCGGATGTCGGTCTCATCACCGTGGCAAGCCCGGTGGCAGGACGCGTTAGCGTCTCGGGGGTGAAGGAGGGCGACAGGGTCGTCCAGGGCCAGCTACTCTACACCCTCGATCTCGACGCCGTGTCGGCCAACGGTCCGACCCAGCAGCGCATCATCGATCAGCTGGCCCGGCAGAAGGAGACGATCGAGGCGCAATCTCGGTTGCGGTCGGCCATGGCGGCCACCGAGAAGCGCTCCCTCGCCGAGCAGATCGACAATC
Organism: Methylobacterium sp. AC832; assembly: GCF_979256025.1. Taxonomy (NCBI): domain Bacteria; kingdom Pseudomonadati; phylum Pseudomonadota; class Alphaproteobacteria; order Hyphomicrobiales; family Methylobacteriaceae; genus Methylobacterium; species Methylobacterium sp. AC832. The sequence goes on along the minus strand of NZ_CEEDMV010000001.1, from coordinate 47,617 downwards.
TGCAATCCCAGTCGCGGCAATTGGAGGAGCAGGTTCAGCTGCAGGAAAAGCTCGTACCGCCGCTGAAGGAGCGGGTCGATGTCCTCGCCAAGGCGGTGAGCGACGGCTTTGCCCGCTCAGCCGACCTCCAGAACCAGAATTACCTCTACCTGCAGGCGAGTTCCCAGCTTGCCCAGTTCCGCAACTCGCGTCTGCAGCTCATGGGCAAGGTCGGCGAGCTGCAAGCGACTCTCGCTACCTTCGACGACAAGCTCGCCCGCGACCTCGCCGAGATGGACCGCACCGCCGCCCAATTGGAGCAGCAGCGGGCCGAGAGCGAGGCACGCCGGGCCATCGAGGTGCGGGCGCCGGAGAAGGGCATCCTCACCTCCATCCGGGTCCAGGCCGGCCAGGGCGTGGCGGCGGGTGCCACGCTGCTCACCCTGCTGCCGAGCGAGGGCCGGCTCCAGGCGAACCTATTCGTGGAGTCCTCGGCCATCGGCTTCATCGATACGGGGGAGGCCGTGATGCTGCGCTACGCGGCCTTTCCCTTCCAGCGCTTCGGCCTCTATCGCGGCACCGTCACGGAGGTGACCCGCGCGCCCCTGGAGGCCGCCGACCTGCCGGAAGCCGCCGGCGCCAAAGCGAAGAACGGCGACGGCATCTACCGCATCATCGTGCGGCCGGACGAGAACAGCGTGATCGCCTATGGCGAGAGCCGGCGGCTGGAGGCCGGGATGCGGGTCGAGGCCGACATCGCCCTGGAGAAGCGCCCCCTCTACCGCTGGCTTCTCGACCCGCTCTACCGGGTAAAGCGCAGCGTCGATCTCGTGACCCGGGGCGGATGAAAGCGTGAGCCTGCTCAGCACCCTCCAGTTCGGCTTCGGCCGGCGCGTGCCCGTCCTGCTCCAGGCGGAGGCTGCCGAATGCGGCATGGCCTGCCTCGGCATGGTGCTGGGCTACCACGGCCGACATGTGGATCTCGGCGCCCTGCGCCGCCGGCATGCCCTGTCGCTCAAGGGCATGACCCTGCGCAACCTCATCGATCTGGCGGGCTCGATGGGCCTCGCCACCCGGGCCTTGCGGGCCGAGCTGAAGGATCTGCCCAAGCTCAAGACGCCGTGCATCCTGCATTGGGGGCTCAACCACTTCGTCGTGCTCACCGCCGTGAACGGCAGGGGGATCGTCATCCACGATCCCGCCCGTGGGCGGCGCAAGCTCACCTTCGCGGAGGCGTCGCGCGAGTTCACGGGCGTCGCGTTGGAGGCGAGCCCGACCACCAGCTTCGTGCGCGAGAAGCGCCGGCGCGGGCTGGCGCTGGGCGACCTCTTCCGCACGATGGGCGGCATCCGCCCGGCCCTCGCCCAGATCCTGGCCCTGTCCCTCGGCATCGAACTCGTCGCGATCCTGATGCCGATCGCATCGCAGATCGTCATCGACGAGGTCATCGTCAACGCCGATCTCGACCTGTTGCTGGTGGTGGCGGTGGGGCTCGCCCTTCTGCTCGTCGTCCAGCTCGTCCTCTCGGTGGCGCGGACCTGGGCGATCATGCTCACCGGAACCAAGCTGAACTATCAATGGTCGGGGAGCCTGTTCGACCACCTCTCGCGCCTGCCGCTGGACTATTTCGAGAAGCGGCACGTGGGCGACGTGATCTCGCGCTTCGGCTCCCTTGCGACGATCCAGAAGGGGCTCACCACCGATCTCGTCCAGGCCGTGCTCGACGGCATCATGTCCATCGGCATGCTCGCCATGCTGGTGGTCTATGGCGGATGGCTCTCCCTCCTCGTAGTCGCCTCGACGGCGCTCGCCGCGGCGCTGCGGATCGCCGCCTACGCCTCCTACCGCGAGGGCACCGAGGAGGCGATCGTCGCCGAGGCGCGCCAGCAGAGCCATTTCATCGAGACCGTGCGCGGCATGGCGAGCGTGAAGCTCCTCGACCTGCGCGAGCGCCGGCGCGGCACCTGGATGAACCACTTCGTGACCTCGCTGAATGCGCGGCTGCGGCTCCAGCGCCTCGATCTGATCTTCGGGCGGGCCAATGAGCTGCTGTTCGGTCTCGACCGGCTGCTCCTGCTCGTGCTCGGCGCGCGGGCGGTCATCGACCAGTCGATGACGCTCGGCATGTTGGTGGCCTTCCTTGCCTATCGCGACCAGTTCTCGCAGCGGATCGGCAACCTGATCCAGTCGGGCTTCCAGTTGCGCATGCTCAATGTCCAGACCGACCGGTTGTCGGACATCGTCATGAGCGAGCCCGAGGAGGGTTCCGGCTCCACCCTGGAACCGGCCGCCCCGGCGGTGATCCGGGCGGCGGAGGGGACGGGGAGTGTCGCCGTGAAGGAGCTCGCCCTGCGCTACGGCGCGGATGAGCCCTGGATCTTCCGCGATCTCAGCCTCGACGTGACGGCTTGGACGAGCTTCGCCATCACCGGCCCTTCGGGCTCAGGCAAGACCTCGTTGATGAAGATCATGATGGGCCTGTTGCCCGCGAGCGAGGGGCGCGTCCTCATCGACGGGCAGGAGATCCGCACCCTCGGGGCGGCCAGCTATCGCCGCCGGATCGCGGGCGTGATGCAGAATGACGGCCTCTTCGCCGGCTCCATCGCCGAGAACATCGCCAGTTTCGACGAGCGGCCCGATGCCGGCTGGATCGAGGAATGCGCCGCGCGCGCGGCCATCCTCGCCGACATCAAGCGCACCCCGATGGGATTCGAGACCCTGGTGGGCGATATGGGCTCTACGCTCTCGGGCGGCCAGAAGCAGCGGGTCATCCTGGCCCGCGCCCTCTATCGCAAACCGGAGATCCTGTTCCTCGACGAGGCGACGAGCCATCTCGACGAAGCGACGGAAGCCGTCATTGCCGAGGCTTTGCGCGACCTGCGCATGACCCGGATCATCGTCGCCCACCGCCCGGCCACCATTGCCGGAGCGGACCACGTCTTCACCCTGACGCCCTCCACATGAGGCCCCGTCGGGACGAGAGCCTCCGCACCCGCCCATCGAGGAGCCACCCTGGCGCGAGCGTCAAACCTCGCGGTATTGTTCGTCGGTGACCTGTTCCAACCACGTCACCGCCCGGCCGTCGCGCTGCTCTTGGATCGCGATATGCGTCAGGGCCGTCGTTGCCGTTGCCCCGTGCCAGTGTTTTTCACCCGGCTCGAACCAGACGACATCGCCCGGCGCGACAGCCTCCATCGGGCCGCCCTCCCGCTGAACCCAGCCTGCCCCGAAGGTGACGATGAGCGTCTGGCCGAGCGGATGCGTATGCCAGGCGGTGCGGGCGCCCGGCTCGAATGTCACGCTCGCTCCGGCGACCCGCGCCGGCTCGGGTGCGGAGAAAAGAGGGTCGATCCGCACGGTCCCGGTGAACCATTCGGACGGTCCCCTGCCGGACGGTCGCGACCCGCTGCGTGTGATGTCCATTCGCCTGCTCCTCCGTTTCCACCGGATCGACCGTCAAAGCGACCAGCCACCGTCGATCACCGTGGCGGCTCCGGTCACGAACCCACCGAGGTCCGAGCACATCCAGAGCACCGCTTCCGCGATCTCCTCCGGCTTGCCGAGGCGCCCTACCGGTTCGAGGTCGATCGCTTTCTGAACGTCGCCTCCCGTGAAACGGTCCATCATCGGCGTTTCGATGTTGCCGGGCAGGATAGCGTTCACCCGTATGTTCTTCCTGGCATAGTCCAGTGCCGCCGAGCGGGTCAGACCGATGATGGCGTGTTTGGAAGCGGCATAGGCCGCGCCGCCCGCGACACCGCGGATGCCGGCACCGGAAGAGGTGTTGACCACCACGCCGCCGCCCTGGCGCACCATCTGCGCCAGTTCGTACTTCATGCAGAGGAAGGTCCCCCTCAGGTTGATGCCGAGGATGCGGTCCCATTCGTCGAGTTCGATCTCGTGGACCGGCGTGGCCCTGTTCTCGACTCCGGCATTGTTGAAGGCGCAGTCGAGGCGTCCGAAGCGTTCGACGGTTCGGGCAATCGCCGCTTCCACCTCCTCCGGTAGAGACACGTCGCAACGGATCGCCAGTACCTCTCCGCCGGCCGCTTCAATCTCGGCCCGCAAGCGTTCCAGGGTCGCCTCACTCCGGTCGGCAATCGCCACACGAGCCCCTTCGGCCGCGAAAGCGAGGGCGGCGGCACGCCCGATGCCGCTGGCGGCACCGGTGACGAAAACGACCTTTTCGGTGAAACGGTGCGTGGTGAGCATGTCGGAAGCCTCCGGCTGGCCGTGATGGCGAGCCTTACCGCTCACCGATCAGCGAGAAGTAGGCTAACGGCGTCACTCCGATGACCCGCCATTGCTTCAACGGACCGATGAGCATGGCTCATCGCTGGGCGACATCGCGCCTACAGACCGAGCGGCCTAAGCTCGCGAACCAGATCGATGAGGAGCCGCAGGCCGGTCGGCACCTGGCGACGTCCCGGATAGTAAATGTGGAAGCCGGCTCCCGCGGGGGCCCAATCCGTCAGAACGACGCGCAGTTCACCGCGACTGACCGGCGACCTGACGCATGGTTCGGGGAGGTAGGCCAGTCCCCCGCCTGCCGTCGCGAGGGACAGCGCGAAGTGCGTGTTGTCGATGGTCACGGCGCCGGGCACGTCGAGCGCGAGCGGCTCACCGGCCCGTTCGAACTCCCAACCGTAGAGCCGTTCGTCGCCGAGGCGGATGCGCAGACACCGATGCGCCAACAGGTCGTGTGGATGCGCCGGCGTTCCATGCCGATCGAGATAGCAGGGTGCGCCGACCACCACCCAGCGCAGGTCGGCCGACAGGCGCTGGGCGATCATGTCCTGAGCGACGGTACCGCCATATCGGATGCCCGCATCGGCCCCGGCCTCCACGATGTCGAGCAGATCGTTGGAGACGCGGACGTCGATCTCAATCTGCGGATGGCGCTCGCTGAAGACGGGCAGCACGGGCGCGAGTAGCAGCATGCTCGCATGTTCGAGCACATTGAGACGAATGCGCCCCGCGGCGTTCCCTGGCTCCCGGTGGCGGTTGAGCCCATCGAGCGCCGAACCGATCGCCGCGAAGGGCGCATCGAGCGACGCCAGAAGCTCTTCGCCCGTTGCGGTCAGGGTGACGCTCCGGCTGGTGCGGTTGATCAGCCGCACGCCGAGGCGAGCCTCCATCGCCTTGAGGGCATGGCTGAGCGCGGAGGCGCTGACACCGAGTTCCAGCCCCGCACGCCGGAAGCTCAGATGACGAGCGATGGCGAGGAAGGTGCCGAGATCGGCAAGATCGGTCCGACTGGTCAGCATGAGGCAGGGGAACATTCGCTGGCGGGAAAGTGATCCGAGCCGGCCGCCGTCAGCACAGGCTCGCAGGCCGAGATTATCCAACGTCAGGCATTGCCCCTAGGGACTTCCGGTTCGACCGGGCACAATCGGCCGATGGGTCTGCTTCTCATCCTCTCCATCGGCCTCGTGGCGGGTGTCGTCAGCGGCATCATCGGCACCGGCTCCTCGATCATGCTGGTGCCGGTCCTCGCTTATGTCTACGGGCCCAAGGAGGCCATCCCGATCATGGCGGTCGCGGCCGTGATGGCGAACCTCTCCCGCATCCTGGCATGGTGGCGAGAGGTCGACTGGCGGGCCGTCGCCGCTTATGCGGCGACTGGAATTCCGGCGGCCATGCTCGGCGCTCGCACGATGCTGGTCCTGCCGCCACGGGCCGTCGATCTGGCGATCGGAGCGTTCCTTCTGGCGATGATCCCCGGACGCCGCTGGCTGGCCGACCGCCTCGTCAGGGTGCGGCTCCCCCACCTGGCGGTTGCAGGAGCAGTTATCGGCTTCCTGACCGGCATCGTCGCCTCGACCGGCCCGGCCTCGGTTCCGGTCTTCATCGGCTACGGCCTGACCAAGGGTGCGTTCATCGGCACGGAGGCCGCTGCGTCGCTGGCAATCTACCTGACCAAGACCCTGACCTTCCAGGGAACCGGCGCATTGCCGGTCGCGGATTTCGTCAGAGGCCTTGCCGTGGGCGCGGCTCTCATGGTGGGGGCGTTCGTGGCAAAGCCCTTCGTGCTTCGCCTCGCCCCGGAGACGTTCCGGTTCATGATGGACGGGCTTCTGGCGATCTCGGGCACGTGTCTCGTCTGGAATGGCCTCGGGTGACCCATCGCATCGAGGAACCAAGGCCATGCTCGACGCGAAAGGGGCTGCCGGGCCATTGCGGTCCGGCAGCCCCTTTCGGATCGTCTTCGAGCCGGCTGGATCGCCACCCGGCTCGAAGTCGGTACGGGCGTTACTCCGCAGCCTGGAGAACCGGCATCTCGGCTGCCAGAGGCATCGGGTTGCCGCCCAGTGCCGCCGCGAGTCTGACCTCGTCCACTTCACCTTCCCAGCGGGCGACCACGATGCAGGCCACGGCATTGCCGATGAAGTTGGTGAGCGCGCGGCACTCGGACATGAACCGGTCGACGCCGAGGATCAGCGCCATGCCGACGACGGGCACCGAGGGCACCACCGCGAGGGTCGCCGCCAGGGTGATGAAGCCCGAACCGGTGACGCCGGCCGCCCCCTTGGAGGAGAGCATGGCCACGAGGAGCAGGAGGCCCTGCTCGCCATAGGTGAGCGGCGTATCCGTGGCCTGCGCGATGAAGAGCGCCGCCATGGTCATGTAGATGTTGGTGCCGTCGAGGTTGAACGAGTAGCCGGTGGGGACCACGAGGCCGACGACGGGCTTCGAACAGCCGGCACGCTCCATCTTCTCGAGCAGCGAAGGCAGGGCCGACTCGGAGGACGAGGTGCCGAGCACCAGCATCAGCTCTTCCTTGATGTAGCGGATGAGCTTGATGATCGAGAAGCCGTTATAGCGGGCGACGAGGCCGAGCACGCCGAGCACGAAGATCGCCGAGGTCAGGTAGAAGGCGCCGACGAGGTAGGCGAGGTTGGCGAGCGAGGCGATGCCGTATTTGCCGATGGTGAAGGCCATGGCGCCGAAGGCACCGATGGGGGCGACCTTCATGATGATGTTGACGACGCCGAAGATGGCTTCCGACAGCACCTTGATGATGTCGAGCACCGGCTTGCCGCGATCGCCCAGGAAGGCGAGGCCGAAGCCGAACAGCACCGAGAAGAACAGGACCTGAAGGATCTCGCCGCCCGAGAACGCACCCACCGCCGTGGTCGGAATGATGTTCATGAGGAAGTCGGTGATCGACTGCGTCTTCGCCTTGTCGGCGTACATCGCGATCGATTTCGGATCGAGGGTCTTCGGATCGATATGCATGCCCGCGCCCGGCTGGACGAGGTTCGCCACGATCAGACCGACGATGAGGGCCAGGGTCGAGAAGGTGATGAAGTAGATGAGCGCCTTGCCGCCGACGCGGCCGACCTTCTCCAGGTTGGTCATGCCGGCGATGCCGGAGACGACCGTGAGGAAGATCACCGGCGCGATGATCATCTTGACGAGCTTGATGAAGGCATCGCCGAGCGGCTTCATGTCCGCGCCGACCTGCGGGTAGAAGTGACCGAGGGTGATGCCGATCGCCACGGCGACGAGCACCTGGAAATACAGCGTGCGATAGAGGGGCTTGGGCTTTGGCGGCGCGTGCGGCGCGGTCAGCGGAGACGGTATGGTGGCCATGGCGGGCTTCTCCCTGGAGATAGATAAAACTGGGTCGGATCGGTGCGCCGGTTCTGTCCGGGCATCGTCGTCTCTTGGTCTTGGCGTCGGGGCACCCGCCCCTTCGGCTTGCAGCCCTGCGAACAGCGCAGGCCTGCGTTTCGGTCTAGGAATGGCAACCCGCGTGCCAGCTTGGGAACTCCTGAAATATTTCGTTAAGATGTTGATTTCAGACATATTTCTCTTGTCGGCGTGGTTCCCATTCGCGGCCCCAGTGCGAAATTCCGCACGTAGCTGCCAAATTCCGTCCGGGAAATCGCACTGATGCGAAGCGCGTGAATCAGAATTCTTCTCTCCGCGGCGGAACCGAACCGCGATGGCGCGCGCGGTGGCATCGCACCCTCGTTCCGGTCGCCTGCCTGATTCTGGTTCTCGTTGGGGCATGGCTCGCTGGGCGGGCGGCCGAGCGCTGGGCGCTGACGGACCTTCGCCGTACGGCCCAGGCCGCCCTGGCGCTGCAGGTCGGCGCGTTGAGAGCCGAAATGCAGAAGCAGGCCTCGCTTCCGCTGGCCCTGGCCGCGGATCCTGAGATCGCAGCAGTCGCGGGTCCTGAGCCGGGGCAGCCCTTGGTCACCAGGGTCAACAGACGGCTCGCTCAGATCGCGGCGGCCACGGGCGCGGCGGTGATCTACGTCATCCGCTCCGATGGGATCACGGTGGCTGCGAGCAATGCAGGGTCGGAGCGCAGCTTTCTCGGCCGGGACTATGCTTTCAGGCCCTACTTTCGGCAGGCGATGACCGGCGGCGCCGGATCGCAATTCGCCCTGGGTACGGTGAGCGGCCGGGCGGGCCTCTACCTCTCGCGGCGGATCGACGAATCCGGCGGCGTGGTGGTGGTGAAGATCGAATTCCACGACGTCGAGGCCGCGTGGCGGCAATCGGGGGATGGGGTGTTCGTGGCGGATGCAAGGGGCATCGTCCTCGTGGCGAGTGATCCCACGTGGAACTTCGCGACTCTCCGCGAGGTCGGCGAGGACGAGCGAAAGCGCATCCGCGCGGCGCTGGAATTCGGCGACGCCCCGCTCACGGCGCTTCCGCTCCATCCGGTCGGGGGGATGCCGGATCTCGTCCGTGTCGGCCGGGGATCGCAGCCGGCGCGGACAGCCCTCGCCCTGGACGCCCCCATTCCGGGCACCGACTGGCGGCTCCATACCCTGACGCCCGTGGGCCCTGCCGTGGACCGCGAGCGGGTGCAGGCCTGGATCATCGCCGCCCTCGGCACCGGGCTGGCCTGTATTGGGATCGCGACCGTGGCGGGCCGCCGGCGACGGACACGCCAGCGCCTCGCTCAAGCCGCGACGCGCCGGGAAGAGTTGGAGAGGAGCGTCCGTGAGCGGACGATGGAACTCACCGACGCCAACAGGATGCTGCGGCTGGAAATCGAAGAGCGACGGAGGGCGGAGGAGGAGCGACGGCAGGCGGAAGCCGAGCGCGAACGCCTCGGCCGAGAACTCGCTCAGGCCGGGCGGCTCGCGGCCTTGGGCCAGTTCGCCGCCAGCATGGCGCACGAGATCAACCAGCCGCTGGCCGCCATCCGCTCCTACGCCGACAACGCGGCGATCCTGGTCCGACGGGGCCGGGGTGAGGAAGCGGCGGAGAACGCTTTCGCCATCGGCCGCCTCACCGACCGCATCGGCGGCCTGACGCGGCAGCTCAAGGGTTTCGCCCGGCGTTCATCACCCCGGCGCGAGCCCGTGCCCCTCGCCGATATCCTCGCCAACAGCCTGGAACTGGTGGAGGCACGGGCGAAGGCGGCCGGGATCGCGCTCACGGCGGAGACGCCGGCCCCTGGCCTCTGCGTTCTCGGTGACGGGCCGCGCCTCGAGCAGGTCGTGGTCAACCTGCTACAGAATGCCCTCGACGCGGCGGCGGGACACACCGAGCCGCGTGTCTCCATCCTGGTGCGGAACCTGCCCGGGGAGCGTGTGGCGGTCGAGGTGCGCGATACCGGGCCGGGCTTGCCTGACGCCATTCGGGCCCAGCTCTTCGACGCCTTCTTCACCACCAAGTCCGATGGGCTCGGGCTCGGGCTCGCCATCGCCCGCGGAATCGTCGAGGATTGCGGCGGCAGCCTGAACGCCCTGGACGATCCGGCCGGCGGGGCGGTGTTTCGGATGGAACTGGCCGAAGCCCCCGTGGAGACGACACCGTGAGCGTTGAAGAGGGTGCGGGCGGGTCGGCCGAACGGGTCGTCTTCATCGACGACGAGGCGGATGTCTGCCGCGCCAACCGCCAGAGCCTTGAGCTCGATGGGTTCACGGTGGAGACCTTCGGGGCCGCCGGACCGGCGCTGGCCGCCATCCTCGCCGATCCGCCCGGCCTTGTGGTTACCGACGTGCGCCTGCCCGATCTCGACGGCATCGCTCTGTTCGGGCGGATCAAGGCCATCGATGCGGAACTGCCGGTCATCCTGATCACCGGGCATGGCGACATCCGCATGGCGGTGAGTGCCATGCGCGACGGGGCCTACGATTTCCTGTCCAAACCCTATCCGGCCGAATCCCTCGTCGCCTCGGCGCGCCGCGCTCTGGAACGGCGCCGGCTCGTTCTTGAGAACCGCACCCTGCGCGCCCGGCTGGACGCGGCGGTGGAGGAGGACCCGGCCTTCCTCGGCATTTCCCCGGAGATGGTGCGCCTGCGCCGTCTCGTGCGGGATGTCGCCGATGCCGATGTGGACGTTCTCGTCTTCGGCGAGACCGGCTCGGGCAAGGAGGTGGTGGCGAGCGCCCTGCACCGCTGGAGCCGGCGCGCGAGCCGGAACTTCGTGGCGATGAATTGCGGCGCGCTACCCGACAGCGTCGTCGAGAGCGAACTCTTCGGCCATGAGGCCGGTGCCTTCACCGGCGCCCTCAAGCGCCGCGTCGGCCGGATTGAGCACGCTCAGGGCGGCACGCTGTTCCTCGACGAGATCGAGAGCATGCCATTGGGCCTGCAGGTGAAACTCCTGCGCGTCCTGCAGGAGCGGGCGGTGGAGCCGTTGGGCAGCAACGAGATCCGCGCCATCGACATGCGCGTGGTGGCCGCGACCAAGGTCGACCTCGGCCAGGCGGCGGCGCAGGGCACCTTCCGAGACGACCTCTACCACCGCCTCAACGTCATCACGATTGCGATTCCGCCCCTGCGCGAGCGGCGCGAGGACGTGATGCTGCTGTTCCAGGAGTTCCTGACCCGCGCGGCGACGCGCTTCGGCCGCGAGCCCGCGCCGATCACGCCGGCCGTGCGGGAGCACCTGCGCCGGCACGACTGGCCCGGCAACGTGCGCGAGCTCGGCCATTTCGCCGAGCGTCACGCCCTCGGCCTCGGCCAGCACGACGCGCCCTCACCGGAGGCCGCCAGCACCGGAACCCTGGCCGAGCAGGTCGACCGGTTCGAGCGTGGCCTGATCCGCGAGGAGCTGATCATGGCCGGCGGCGACGTCCGCATCGCCGCCGAATCCCTCGGCACGCCGCGCAAGACCCTCTACGACAAGATGGCCCGGCACGGCCTCACGCCCACCGATTATCGCTGAGCGAAAGGTCGGCCCGGATTCAGTGAAGCGGGTAGCGGCTCAGGATGTCGCCAGTCCGCTGGACGGTCTTGTCGTAGAGGCACGCGTAGGTCGCCGTTGTGGTCCCGCTGCCACTGTTCCACTCGCTGACGATCAGAGCCCCGCAATCGGCGTCGCGGAACGCGATCCAGGCACGCTGCGCCGCGGCGAGTTGCGCCTTCCACTCCGTCTTGGCCTTGGCATCCTTGCCGCTATCGTCCGCGTCGATCACCGAGAGCGCCTTCCGGTAGGCTGCGTTCAGCGCCTTGTCGGCGCCCTCCAGGGCTTTCTCCATGCATTCCGCCGTCTCGGGAGTGGAGTTCTCGGTCGTGCAGAGCTTCGCCGAGGGCTGAGCGGCGGACACGGCCGTCGCCGAACCTGCGAGCGCCAGCAGCACGGCGAGGACGAGAAAGCCGGAGCGACGGCTCGTCTCCCGCCCGCCATGGATCTCTTGGCCAGGCATCGTCATGCTGCGGAGATCCTTCGGAAGGGAACGGGAGGCGGCCGGAATCGCGGGAAGCGTGCGGTGTCAGAAACGGCGCTCCTTGCGGTCCGGGTTCGGGCCGGTCGTGTGATAGCTGGCCATGCAGGCGTGATAGATCTGCGAACCGAGGTCGTAGAGGCTGAGATTGCTCGGGTTGGCGGCGCTGAACACCTGCGCCCTGGCCTGCTCGCGGCAGGCTGCGTCCTGCGGGCTCTGGATCGGCGGCTCGTTCACCTGCTGGGCAAGGGCGGCACCCGTGAGGGCGATGAAGAGACATGCGGTCAGGGTCGTGCGCATCGTGTCGGATTCCGTCGTGGGAGAAGAGGAACGTGATGGGGCCTCACCGCCAGAAACCCGAGGTTTGTCAAGGCGATAGGGATGAACGTCCCGACCTGCCGGGATGCGGCGGTCAGGCGTTGCGCTCGACGATGGCGGCTGTGCCGTAGGCGACGACCTCCATCATGTTCTGGTCGGTTTCGGAGGAGTCGAACCGCATCGTCAGGACGGCGTTCGCGCCGAGCTGAGCTGCGTTCTGCGCCATGCGGTCGATGGCCTGGCCGCGCGCTTCCTCGATCAACCGGCTGTATTCGCCGACTTCGCCCCCGACGAGGGAGCGCAGGCCGGCGCTGAAATTCCCGACCGCGCCCCGGCTGCGGACAACGGCGCCGAAACAGGGGCCTCGCACTTCGCGAACCGTGCAACCCGGAATGGTTTCGGTGGTGACGATGATCATGCCGGAACGCTCCTCACGGATTCTCCCGTCCCGGAAGGCCAGGGAGAATCTCGCGCAGTCTGTGACCAATCTGTGCCGTGAGACCCCGAGCGGAGCAAGACGCGATCGACGGGCAGACTTTCCAATTCGGCGCGGGCCGCCCGGACCAGTTGTGCCAAAACGGCAGACCGTCACCGCCACGCGCACCCGGTTTCGACCGCCATCGGACGGGCCTTCGTGCGCCATCCGACACGCGAAATTAACGGCCCCCGTGCTTTTGAAATCCGTGGCCGTACCGCGCGATTCCGCCGCCGGCCTCGGACATGACGCGGACATCGCCATGCGGATGGCCACGGATTCCGCTTTTAGCCTGCCCCCGCACGGACGCCTCGCAGATGAACCCTTACCTCCTCCTTGCCTTCGCCATCAGCGCCGAGGTGACGGCGACCCTCGCCCTCAAGGCCGCCGACGGCCTGACCAAGCCACTGCCGACCATCGTCGTGGTGCTGGGCTACGGCACGGCGTTCTGGCTGATGTCGAACAGCATGAACATGCTGCCGATCGGGATCGTCTACGCGATCTGGGCCGGGGTCGGCATGGTCGGCGCGGCGGTCGGCGGCGCGCTCCTGTTCCAGGAGCCGATCACCCTGCCGATGATGATCGGGATCGCGGTGATCGCCGTCGGGGTGACGATCCTCGCCTCGGGCCAGACCGCGCCTCACTGAAGGACGGGGCTCCGCCGGCGGCCGGGGCCGGCCAAGAGGTGTACCGAGCGTCATGTCGAGATTGCACCGCCTCCGGCCCCGCTTCCGTCGGCCTTGGCTCGCCGGGGCGCTGATCTGCGCCGGGATGCTGGGTGGGATGGCTGCCGCCATTGGGCCGCTGCTCGGCGTGCCGAACCCGGTCACCCTGGCGGCCCTCGCCATCGTCGAGCCCTCCTCCGTCGGCACCTGGTTCGCGAGCCGTCCGGTGGCGGCCGGGCCCTCGTCCCGCGCCCTGCCCGCCCGGCCCCGCGCGATTCTCGGCCATGTCCCCTGGAAGGGACACAATGTTCCCCTGTCGCAGATGCTGGAGGCGACCCACACCAACGCCTTGCTGGTGACCCAGGACGGCGTCCTCGTCCATGAATGGTACCGCCCCGGTTCGGGCCAGGCGACGCTGTTTCCGTCCTGGTCGGTGGCGAAATCGGTGGTCTCGCTGCTGGTCGGGCAGACGATCGCCGAGGGCAAGCTCGCCGAGACGGACCACGTGGCGGCCCTGCTGCCGTATCTGCGGGGCGAGCCGGCCTTCGGCCGCATCACCGTCCGCGACCTCCTCGACATGACGAGCGGACTCGCGGTGCCGGAGAATTACGACCCGTGGAACCCCCTGGTGGGGACCGCCGGCATGTACCTCACCCGCGACATCCGCGATTTCGTGCGCGACCACGCCACCCTGTCGTCGAAGCCCGGCAGCACCGGCCAATACCGCAGCATCGACACCGAAATCCTCGGCCTGATCCTCGCGGAGGTTCAGAAGAAGCCCCTGGCCGACCTCCTCTCGGACGCGATCTGGAAGCCCATGGGCGCGGAGGCGAACGCGACCTGGAATCTCGACCGGCCGGGGGGAACGGAGAAGGCCTTCTGCTGCATCAACGCCGTGGCGCGGGACTTCGCCCGCCTGGGGCTGATGGTGGCCGACCATGGCCGCGTCGGCGGCACGAACATCGTTCCCCCGCGCTGGATCGAGCGGATCGAGACCCCGGCCCGCAGGGATGTCGACGGCTGGCCCTACTCTGCGCAATGGTGGCACGTGCCGGAGGGCGACGACGACATCTCCGCCATCGGCGTCTATGGCCAGTACATCTACATCAACCGCCAGACCGGCACGGTGATCGTCAAGCTCAGCGATCACGGCGCCGAGCAGGACGAAGAAGACACGCTGGCGGTGATGCTGGCGATCTCCCGCGCGCTGGCCGCGACCCGCCCGGCGCGCTGAGGCGAAGAACCGGGCGGCGGGACCACACGGCTCTCCCTGTCATCCGAGCCGAGGGTATAGGCCGATGATGCGCAATCTCAGTTGTTCGGCATGGACTTGCACAGACGCATCTTCAGCCCTGATGCCTATGCCGAGGGGCTGTTTTAATTTGCTTGTCCAGGATCTTAACCTCATCCTGAGGTGCCGCGTAGCGGCCTCGAAGGAGGCATCCAGGGATCGCTTCGGTGTCTGGAGGGCTCCTTCGAGGCCCGCTGACGCGGGCGCCTGAGGATGAGGTAAAGCCTTGGAACAACAACTTGAACAGGGCTACATCGATCCAGTGGGGAACATCTGACGTTTGGTACTTGCCGCAGGGTCCGCTTTCGACCCTTTGCAGACGTTGAGAAGGTCCGCCTCCAGGCAGCTTGGTGAAACAGAAGGTACGGCCGGGTTGGGTGGATTAGTGACTGCCCGTTCTTCAAAATTATCAGCGGCAAAGCCCACATTACTGAGGAACTTTTTCCGAGGCAGGCGTTTTTAGGTCTTCCGTCACATCGCCCAGGCGACGACAAGCCGACGCGCAACTACACGTTGGCTATTAAGCTTGCAGTCGTCATCGTCTTCCGGTCCTGCCCGTGCTCAGCCCCTAGGCATCCCGCAGCTTGCTCGATAATATCGAAGCGGCATACCCGCTGCTCGATCAAAACTGAACGGGCGAAACGGGCAGGCAGCGCTCTCCAGGCGCTAAGAACTGCTCGCCATCCCACGCCAGATGACTGCCTCCGAACCTACAGGACAAGATATCGAGTTTGGCTTAAATTTGAGTATTCACCTAAACGAATGGGAAGTCGGTTCTACGTAATCATTGGTTTCCTTAGGAATCGCAAATGAACTGGAACAGCCGAACAGTACGCATTTTCGTTGGAATCCTTTTACTCGGTGCCGCTATTCTTGCCGTGCTCCCGAGATTAACCGGGCACACCAGCCTTGATGGAACGGTGAACGCTCGCTTCACACTCGTCTCTGCGCCTATTGAAGGCGTTATCTCCGATACTCCTCCAAAAGTGGGAACGTCGCTACCGGAGGGTACTGAAGTCTTTCAAATCCACAACATGCGCATTGCTCGGACGGCCGAAGCTCAGCTAGACGCTGATCTTGGTGCGTCGCGCGAAAAATTAAAGGCGCTAGAGTCACAGTTGAGCCATCTAGCCGAGATGAAGAAGGAGCTTGTATCGCGACTTGCAGAGTATCAAAAGGCGAGTATCCAAAGCATTCAGCAAGAGATTGTTATTCGCCAGCAGCGGATTAGCACAGCTCAAGCAAATAAAGTGTCGGCGGACGCCGATTTAAGTCGTAAGCAGACTTTAGGTGCAACGGGTGTAGTGGCGAACAGTTCCGTCGAACAAGCGCGTGCTGCGTCAATTTCAGCAAGTAACGAGGGTACTATCGCAAAGGCCGAACTTGATCGCCTTGGGTACCAGCTGGAAGCACTAAAGCGGGGCACCTTCGTGGGCGAAGGACGGAACGATGTACCGTACAGCCAGCAGCGTACCGATGAAATTATGATTCAGATGGCTAACGTAGAGGCGCAAGCGATAACAGAGCGCGCTCGAATCCAGCAGCTGAGCAAACAATTGGTCATTGAACGAACTCGCAATGATCGGTTTTCGTACTCCCCCGTGCAAATGCCCTTCCAGGGAGTAATTTGGCGCAACAATGTTGTAGCTGGATCGAACGTCATTGCGGGCAACGAGCTGATGCGCCTGCTCGATTGCCGCGATCTCTTCGTAGATATCCTGGTCAATGAGGTGGATTACGATGAAATCAAGCCCGGCGAGGACGCAGAGGTCCGCCTGCTTGGAACATCGGAAGTGATCCCAGGAAAGGTTGTCTCAGTGCGAGGCGCAAGTGCGGCGGTCGAGGAGGTCACACTTGCAGCTGTTCCACCAGTCAGCCGCGGCAAGAGTGCGCGCATTCGCGTTGCCTTGGCAAAGAGTGAGATGCAAACGGATTATGCCAATTTCTGTCAGGTAGGCCGAACCGTACAGGTACGCATCGCGCGCGCTAGCAATAATATTCCAATGCTGCATTGGGTAAAGAGCCTGTGGTTCAGTATTACTTAGTCCTCGCACCGACGCTACTCGTTGCTGCCTTTTTCTTCATCTTTACACTGAACTGGCCGCGAAATAAAACGTGGGCTAGAGCAGTCACCTGCACGTTTGTTCTAGCCATAGCGGTGCGCTACCTTTGGTGGCGCTTCACTGCGACTGTCTTGCCGCACCCTCTGGATTACAGTTTTAGTTTTTTCTGGACGTGGTTCGTATTCTGTGTCGAGTTGGGGGCGTTCGCCGACATTCTCATCTTCTTGGTGACGATGGGGCGATATGTGGACCGCAGTACGGAAGCGGACCGCATGGAACGAGATTATTTTGCTCAGGACCCGGCGAGCCTCCCCACCGTTGACGTTTTCATCCCGACCTACAATGAGCCGCTCGATGTGCTCGAACGGACAATCATCGGCGCTTTAGCCCTCGATTACCCAAAGGACAAGCTCACCATCTATGTCTTAGATGACAAACGAAGGGGCTGGTTGCGCGAGTACTGCCAGGAGAAGGGCGTCATTCACGTCACTCGGCCGGATAATTCGCACGCGAAAGCGGGCAACATGAACAACGGGCTGAAAGTCTCGCGCGGGGATTACATCGCCATCTTTGATGCAGATTTTGTGCCATACCGGAACTTCCTGCGACGCACTGTGCCGTTCTTTCAGGATCCAACTATTGGCGTTGTTCAGACGCCGCAGCACTTCTTCAACAAGGATCCAGTACAATCAAATCTTAGCTTGGAGAAGGTTTGGCCCGATGAGCAGCGACTGTTCTTCGACGAGATGGCAGCAAGCCGCGATGCATGGGATGTAAGCTTCTGCTGCGGGTCATGCTCTATTGCTCGTAGAGCAGCTGTGGAGGTTATCGGCGGGTTCCCGCATGACTCAATCACGGAAGACCTTCTGACTACCCTATCGATGCTCAATAAGGGCTATAAGACCCGCTATCTCAACGAACGATTGTCAATGGGCCTCGCCGCGGAAAATCTGAAGGGCTACTTCGTGCAGCGAGGCCGCTGGTGCCGGGGTGGAATCCAGACGATCTACCTGCATAACGGGCCACTTCGGGGGCCGGGACTAAATCTTTTTCAGCGTATTATGTTCATTCCGCTCTCATGGCTCGTGCAATACACGGTCCGTCTTGTAATACTTCTCGTTCCCGCAGTTTACCTATGGACCGGCACGGCACCGCTTTTCTTTACGGGCACTGAGGATATTATCTACTATCAAGTTCCTGTGCTAGCGGCCTACTTTCTACTGATGGGATGGCTCACGCCAACCCGCTATCTGCCCCTGGTTTCCAGTGCTGTAGGAGCATTCGCCACATTCCGCATGCTGCCAGTGGTGATCTCAAGCCTTGTCAAGCCATTTGGGGTACCATTCAAGGTCACACCCAAAGGCTCGGGCAACGAGGATTCAGAATTCGACGCCTACACCTTTTTCTCTATTGCGATCTTGATCGCAGTTACCGCGCTCGGCCTCATAGTGAACATCGTGCCAGAATGGTCTCGCATCGGCGAGGGGGAGTTCTCAGTCGTCTCCGCATATTGGGCTGTCATCAACATCGTTGTCCTGATGGTTGCTGCGCTCATCTGCTTCGAGAAGCCCCGCCCATTGTCTGAGAGCTTCGCTACGGACGAGGCTGCACATATCGTTGGTCCTGGTGCTCGCTACCACGCCGCACGGATCGTCAGCCTATCTTTGGAAAGTGGAATTGCCGAGTTCGAGTTCGATCCTAAGTTTAGCCTAGGCCAGACTATAACCGTTAAGACCGAAGGATTCCCACTTCTTCACTGCACAATCGAGAAAGTTTCTGAGATTTTGGCGAATCGCCCATATACAGTGAAATTTATATTTAAGGTTTCCGGCAGAGAGAGAGATAGAATGATTGTGGAGCTTTATACCGGCCGCTACAGTCAGGACATTCATGATCTTGACAAATCCGCTATAGTGGGTGGCGTCTGGTCACGTATGTTCGGAAAATCGGCCCAGACGGCTTAAGGTACGAATTGTCATCACAGCTCCTCGTTCGCTGAGCCTCCACGCCCAGTATTAGAGGCGGAACGTCCGCTTCGGGGCGAGAGGCCAGAGTCCACTCTCCACCCATCTCGGACACTCAGGACGGGTACCATCCGTCAGACTTCGACCACTCCATCAACGACATCCCGGAAAAACGCGGGAGCGCCGGCTCTATCCACCCGCCATCGTTGATCCGCGTCCTGATACGATACGGTTCGCCAGGACGTGTGCGTGAGAAAGGCCGGCGGCCGGTGCCATGGCGGCGGACGACGTGGAGGTCGTCGAGCGGCAGGAATGGAACCCGGCCGTCGTCACCGACCACCGGAAGCGGTTCTTGTCGCTCCGGCACGCTGAAACGGCGACGCTGTGGCTGGGTACCATGGGGATCTGCATGTCCCCATCGCGCCAGAGTCGCCCGAACCTTCCGGGGTCGGGTCGTCCCCATCGGATGTCAGACCAACCCACTGCCCTCCGCCGGCCTATGACGCCGGGGAGCGCCGTCGGGCGAGGCTTCGCATCCGCGCCACCGCCTCGGCGCGCCAGTTGCGCAGGAGCCGCCGCTTCACGCCGTTCCAGCCGATCGCCTGGACCGGCGAGACGGGATCGATCAGGGCGCTGAGCGCCCGCGAATAATCGAGCACGAGACCCGGCGTCCATGTCATCGCGCCCGCACCGTTGCGCAGGAGCGCGGCTGCCCAGAATTCCGGGCTCATCGCCGCCTGGGCGAGGGTGCGCCACGGCTTGCCGTTCCGGTTGAACGCGCCCTCGACGGCGGCGTCGAGGGCACAGGCCACCGTCGTCGAGCAGTTCCGCGCGACGAGGTTGTAGGTCGTGTCGCGACGATAGGCGGCCCAGAAGCGCCTCAGGCGCGCGCCGTCGATTCCGTGGAGGGTGACCGTCACGGTGGCCTCGCACCAATCGTCCGCCTCCTCGCGGTAGCTCGGCAGGAAGCGGCCCGGCACGTCGTTTTCCGGGCCGGCGCGCAGGGTCGCGCGGAGATGGTCGGGCGAGCGGTCGATCTCCACGGCGGGGTAGTGGCTCACATAGAGCACCCCCTCCTCGCCCGGCTCGCCGAGCTCCAGGGCGGCATGGCCGGTGGAGATGTGGCCGTGCCCGTTCACCGAGATGACGTAGCGGTGCACCAGGCGCTGCCGGACCGGGATCGACGCCGTTCCGGTCGGCGTCCAGACATGGACGGTCAGCGCTTCCGGGCCGGTCCCGGCCAAAGGCGGCTCAGGAACTAAGTGCGGCTCGGGAGCCAAGTTTTGTTCAGGCGCCACGGGAGGGCGCCGCAACCGCAGCCCGAGGATCGCCACCTTGATCCCGCTCAGGATCAGGAAGGCGCCGATGCAGAACCCGACCGTGCCGGCATACCAGGTGGGCCAGGGTTGCAGCGTGACGATGCCGAGGGCGACTCCCAACAACCCGTGCGCCGCCGACAGGCGCCAGCCCGGAAAGCGCAGCACATTCGAGAGTGCGAAGCGCGACAGGCCATCGAACAGGAAGGCGGCCCCGAACAGCATCGCGAGCAGGAACGTGCTCGCGGGCGAGGCCAGCATCGTCAGCACCGCCACCACGAGGAGGAGCACCGCCTTGAGGAGGCGCAGCCGACGCGCGGCGCCGGTGGCGACGAGGCCGCGGACGAACGAGCCCACCGCCTCGAACACGAGGAGGAGACCGAACCAGCGGTCGGGAATGTGGAGGGCCCCGTCGAAGGCGTCGATCACGAGCGCGAGGCCGAACGCCGTCCAGACGAGCCCCGCCCCCGTCACGATGCCCCACCGCTTGTGAACCGCGTCGCGCCCGACCAGCAGCAGCCAGAGCGGGAGCGCCATCTGGCGCGAGGGAGCCTCGGAGGCGGCGAGGAGATCGTCGACGGGGTTGCCGCTTCCCTTGCGCAGGGCAAGGCTCAGCACCCCCTGTTCCTTGGGGCTCAGCCGTTCCGGGCCGGCGGCGCCATCGAGGGGGGACGCCTCCGTCGCGGAGCCGTCGTGGTATGGTTGAGGCCGTATGGTCACGGGTGATCGCCCCTCGGAACGCGACGTCTCCTACCCCCAGAGGCCAGAACAAGGCAAAGGTTCGCTTAAGACCGCCGCATCGTCGCGGTGTTTTCTCAAATTGACCGCGTGTCCTCCACCGTGCAGCAAGCCCTTGGCGCGGCCAAAGCGGAGGACCGGCGACCGAGCGATCGGATGAGGCTCATCGTTCTGAAAAGCCGATGGCGCCGTTTTCCCGGGATGCGGCCGCCGACTTACGGCGTCGATCTCGTCGGCACACCCGGGTGAAGGGGTCAACGCGTTTCGCGCAGCCACTTCCAGACGTGCTGCACCGTCCCCTGACCGCTGGTCTGCTGGACCACCCGGCGCTCGCCCCGCCAGGCCTGGGGTGGCGCGCCGAAGCGGTTGCGGAAGCTGCGGCTGAGCTGCGAGGCACTGCTGAAGCCGAAGACCTCGGCCAGACGGGCAAGCGTGCGCGTCTCCATCGGATCGGCCAGCGCGTCGCGCATGGCCTTCAGACGCTCGCCTTGCACGAAGTGCATCACGCCCCCTTCCGGCTCGAACAGCCGGTAGAGCGTGGCCCGCGAGACCCGCATCTGTCCGCCGATGAAGGCGGGCGACAGATCGGACCGGGACAGGTTTTCCTGCACGATCATCCTGGCCAGCGCCATCAGGCCGCCGTCGAGGTCGCGGCCTTCGAGCACGTCCTTGGCCCGCGAGGGATCGAGCAGGCGGCGCAGGAAGCCGACGAACTCGACGGCGAGAGCCGGGGCGTCGTCGAGGCTCGTGGTCGGCAAGCGGCGGTAGAGGTCCAGAATGCGGGCGGAGAGCAACCGGTTGCGGGCCGCATCGAAGAGCATCTCATGATCTTCCAGCGGCAACCCATGGAGGCGGGCGCAGGGGACGACGATGCCGGTCGTATCGGCGCGGTCGAGCATGCCATCGAGCAGGTGACGGCGGCCGATGAAGGTCACGGTGCCGGCCGAGGCCGCGATCGCTTTACCCGCGACGGTGCCCTGAAATCGGCCGGACCTGTAGAGTTGGACGGTGTACTGGTCGGACCCGGCATCGACACGTCGGCGATCGCGCTGGAGCCGCTGGGTCGAGAGCAGGGTGCGATGAGCGACGAGGTCGTCGATCGGGTACGCGATGTTGGTGCCGAAAGGCAGGACGGCGGAGCGCGTCGTCGGACTGACCTCGTACATCGGCGCAAGGAGCGTGCGCCATCGCTCGAAGGCCTCTCCGGGTGGCAAGCCCGACGTCGTCAGGCAGAAGTACGGCAGGCCCGGTTCAGCCGTCGTGTCATCTGCACCCAACGAGCCAAATCCTTCGTCACCCGACCCGTCGAAGCAACGACGTTAGGCATGAAGTCCTTGATGAGGCAACCGAAATGCACGTCGGTGGTCCGTGGAGCGTAAAAGCGTCGCAACCCGGCCGGAGAACCGCTTCGGGCGACACCCCATGTCGGCTACTCCGGCGAGATCGGGTGGGAGTCGGACTATCCGCGTGCCGCCGCGCCGCCGACATCCTTTTGCCGCCCGAAGCGAATCTGTGATCAGGCCCTCGACATCAGAATTCGACCGATGGAAACCGTGAGTCTGCGATCCCGGCCCGGGACCGTCCATGGCAAACCCGCCCTTCCCGTGAGTATCGGACCTCTCATCGGCGGGCCGGTTGTCGAGGCCGCCGGCTGCTGCCATGGTCGCGGAATGGCATATGCACCTCCCTCCCGTTACTCGCCGGCCGAATTGATCGAACAATTGCGCGAAGCCGCCGAGGAGATCGCGCCCGAACTTCCTGGCATCCGGGCGGAGGAGACGCTGGAGGGCGAGGCGGCCCAGACCATCGAGGAGATGGCCGAAGCCCTGATGCGGATCGCGAACGGCGCGCCGCGCCCCCAGGACCTCGCCCGCGCCGCCCTGGAGGCCAAGGCTCCCCTGAAGCCGATCGGCCGCCCCAAGAGCACCGTCGTCAAGATGCAGAAGCCGACGCGCCGCTGATACCAAGCCTCACTGATCCTGACCTATAGGTCAGGATCAGTGAGATCCGGCAGACGACCGCTGCCGCGCCGTCGCGCGGGCAGACCTCGATGAGTCAAGCTCATCGAGGTCTGGTATGGGACGAGCCAAATCCCCGCGCGGCGAGGCCTCACCTCAAGCCGCAGCGCTCGCGCCCGCGAAGCCCTCCACCTGCAAGATCTCGGCGGCGATGCCGGTGGACGCCAGGTTCTTGCCCTTCGCCTCGATCTCGAAATCGGCCCAGGCGAGGTGCCGGGCCACGAGGGCGTTGAGCGCCCGGTTGCCCATCAGGTGCGAATGGGCCGCGATGTCGCGCCAATTGTGCCCGGCTCCCACCAGGGCGGCGTAATCGGGCAGCGTGTCCGGGTCGTGCCCCTCCAGCAAAGCCTCGCGCGAGAGGCTGATATGGGCGATCGGGCGCACGCCGCGCCAGGAGGCGCGGATGCGGGCGATCCGCTCGTCATCGGGCTCGATATAGACGCCGCCGCTCTGGACCCAGTGGTGGTGCAGGTCGAGCACCACCGGCACGCGGTCGGCCAGGTCCAGCACGGTGTCGAGGCCGAAGGCGTTCTCGTCGTTCTCCACCGTCAGCAGGTCGCGCGCGGTCTGCGAGAGCTTGGGCAGGCTGGCGCGAAACCCGTCGATGCCGGGGTCGCGGGCGCCCACATGAATGTTGATATGGGCGCCATGCGGGTGCCAGCCGGCGCCATACCCCATCATCGCCATCAGCTCGGCATGGTATTCGAGTTCGGAGATGCCGTTGCGCTCGGCATTGGGGTTGCGCGAGGCGATGACGCAGAACGGCCCGGGATGGAAGCTGAGGCGCACGCCGCCCTCCCGCGCCCGCTCGCCGACCCGCGCGAGACCGGCCTCCACGAGGGCGACCATCTCGGGCTCGGCATAGATCGCCCGCGCGACCTCGTGGGTGTAGCCGGGCAGGACGTTGCTCGCCATGCGCAGCAGGCGCTCCAGGGGCGGCCGCGCCGCCACCCAGGCGATCTGCCGCTCCAGCGCCGCGAGGTTGTGCCGGGCGAGGCTCTCGAGCTTGGCCCGCCGCGCCGACGGCGCGAGCTTGTCGAGATGACTCATGGTGGTGTGCGACAGGTTCATGTGAAGCGTCGCCTCGCGGGCGGCCTTCAGCGTCTTGAAGCTGGCAGGATCGTCGTCGAGCACGAAATTGCAGCAGAAACCGAGGCGGGGCGTGTCCATCATCATGGGGGGATAACGGCGAGGCCCGGCTTTGGTGTCGCCGGTCCCGGCGGATTCGGGACGCCCCGTGGTCCCTCGCGGCGAGGGTCAATCCAGGCAATGGGTAAAGTACAGCTGCCTGATCCGCTCCAGGGCCTGGAACCCCTCGGCGCGCGGGTTGAGGAGTTCCGGCCCCTCCGGGACGCGGCCGAAGAACGCGCTCGACGGATCGGCCACGAAGCCGCGCTCGCCGATATAGAGCCCGTCCCGGTTCTTCACGTTGACCGAGCCGCAGATCCACCCGCCCTCCGCCTTGCGCAACGCCGTCACCTTCGGGTCGAGCGCGCCGAAACGCTCCCCCACCATGCCGAGAATCGTCGCCGCCACGGCCTTGCCGATGACGACGTCGGACCCGTCCTCGACCCGCTGCGCCAATGCGGGGCCGGACAGGGCTGCCAGCAAGACGAACGCCCCCGCGACGAGACTCTTTGAGCGGCCGGTCATCGGCCGTGGCCGAACCATGACGCGACGGCCCTTACTGCGCCGGACCCGTTCCGCTGCCAGCGGTCGCCGGTTTGGCATCGGCGATCAAAATGTCGAGGGATTGGCGCACGATCTCCAGGGCGCTCACGCCCTTGGTCGCGGCCTCCGCCTCGACCTTCGCCCGGTCGGCGGACGGCATCCCATCGAAAATCGCCTGCGCGACCCCGACCGATGCATGCTTGTGATGTTCGCCCACGATCAAACCCGCCGGATGATGGTGAGGCCAAAGCTCTCATTGGATACTAATAAGTATTTCATGAGAACACCCGGAGCCTGCACTCGGAAAAGATAGGCTCTCTTCTTCCTTACATTGCAGCCGAGATCAACTCGTTTCAGGGTGGAGGTTGGGGGGAGCTGTTTGCCCGTCAGCAGGATGACGGAGGAACCTGTGGGTGGGCGTGACCGTGTGCGTGTTCTCCGCCCCTCGGGGCTGCGTTCGACCCGGAGCGGCAGCATTCCGTAGACCGTAGGACGGGTTCAGGCGTTCGTGAGCGTCCAGGGACGCATCGCCTCGGGGCCGATGATGTCGGGTGGCGGCTTGAAATCACGGGCCGCGCCCCGCATCGCCTCGGGACGCCGTGGGAAGCCGCTCCGGCGGCGGTAATCGCGTCGGACCTTGTCGGACGGGGCAAGGAGTGCTTCCGAAAGGCTCCGCGCACAGATCACATCGACGGCTGTGACGCCGACGAGTGCCACAAGGGCGATCAACACGTTGTCCTTGCGCGAATTCTGCGGATCGAGCCCAGGCAGAACCGTAGCGATATCGAGGGCGTCTCCTGCGACGCGGGCCGACACCCAAGGGGTCGGATCATGCGAGCCCAGGATCCCGGCGCCCTGCACGAGTTCACGCACACCGTAGGCTCGGATGACCGGAGCGACGCGCGGCATCCCGAGCCAGCGAGCCAGGGCGTCGGCACACACCACTTCGGTCAGCCCAAGGCCGACCGAGAACCAACCCAACCCGCGGGTGAGTTCCCTGGTCCCGGGATCGGGTCTTCGACGCGACTCCGAGACGAGATAACTCGGCAGAGTCGAGCGCTCGGAAGCGCGGTTCTGGTCGCGGTGAGACATGCGGACGTCCTCCCTGCCGCAGTGGGGCCAAGCCAGCCCGTCCCGCCGAGACGGGCCGGGGACACAATCAGGGTCTGAGCACCACCTTGATGCAGTTGTCCTTCTTGTCACGGAAGGTCTTGTACATCTCCGGCCCTTGTTCGAGCTTGGCCCGGTGCGTGATGACGAAGGAGGGATCGATCTGCCCGTCGTCGATGCGCTTGACGAGGTCGTCCGTCCACCGGTTCACGTGGGTCTGGCCGGTGCGGATGGTCAGACCCTTGTTCATCAGGGCTCCCATCGGCATCTTGTCGACGAGCCCGCCATAGACGCCCGGAATCGAGAGGATTCCGGCGGGCCGACAGACGTAGATCATCTCGCGCAGCACTGCGGCGCGGTCGCTCTCCAGCATCACCGCCTGCTTCAGCCGGTCGTAGGCGTGTTCGAGGGCGCGGGGGGAATGCGCTTCCATGCCGACGGCATCGATGCACTTCTCCGGGCCCTTGCCGCTCGTCAGCTCGTTCAATCGTTCGACCGCGCTGTCCTGGCTATTGTCGATGGTGATCGCACCGCCGGCGCGCGCCATCTCGAGGCGCTCGGGTACGCTGTCGATACAGACTACCTGTCTGGCCCCGAGCAGAAGGGCGGAGCGCAGCGCCATCTGACCGACGGGGCCGGCACCCCAGATTGCAACCGTATCGGTCGGCTGGATATCGGCCTGCACCGCCGCTTGCCAGCCGGTGGGGAAGATATCACCGAGAAACAGCACCTGCTCGTCGCTGAGATTCTCGGGCACCTTGATGTGCGTCTTATCGGCGAACGGCACGCGGACGTATTCGGCTTGGCCGCCCTGGTAACCACCGGTGAGATGGGTGTACCCGAACAAGCCCGCGGTGGTGTGCCCGAAAACCTTGTCGGCGATGTCCTTGTTGCGATTCGTGCGCTCGCAGACGGAGAAGTAACCGCGCTTGCACTGGTCGCACTCGCCGCAGATGATCGTGAAGGGCACGACGATGCGCTCACCTTTTCTGAGCGCACCGTTGACGCCTTTGCCTGTCTCGACGACCTCGCCCATGAACTCGTGGCCCATGACGTCGCCCTTCTCCATGCCGGGCATGAAATGGTCGTAGAGGTGCAGGTCCGAACCGCAGATCGCGCAAGCGGTTACCTTGATGATCGCATCTCGATCATCTTCGATCTTGGGATCCGGAACCGTATCGCAGCGGATATCCTGAGTCCCGTGCCAAACCAGTGCTCTCATGGAACGTCTCCCTAAAGCGCAGGAAGGATTTCAAGCCCGTGGAACGATGTGCCTAACTAATAGATATCCGATCCAAAATCGATTTGTGGCGCAACAACATATGATGCAGCCAGAATGACATTCCATTTCGTATATTATGTTGGTTTTCACCGATGTTAATCACGCAGGCTGGACAATGAATAGCCTCTCCATGACTGGATTGACCTTGGAATGCGGCGGGCCACGTCCAGCGAAGATGAAATGATCCGGATTGTCTCGAGGACACGGACGGCACATTGACTGTCCGGCGGCCCTTATTGGGTTTCGTTCCTCGCATGTGCTCCCGGTGGATAGCGCGATACGATCCACGGCGGCGCGGGCAACGATCAGGTCGCGGGAGGCTCGGGGGCCGACACGATGTCGGACACGTCCGGCGTGAACCTCATCCTCGGTGAAGCCGGAACCGATCTGATCATCTTCGCCGATACAGCGAGCGGCGAGGCGGATGGAGGAGCGGACGACGACGCATTGTTGGACACGTCATCCACACGGTTGCCGACGTCTCGATCGCGATCAGGGGCCTTCGGGGGCTTCACCCCCGCAGGGCCGCGAGGCTCCGGCGCTGGCGGCCCGCGTCGTCGAAATTCTCCGGCGCGAGCCAGGCGGCGAAGGCCTCCCGCAGGCGGGGCCAGTCCGCATCGGTCACCGCGAACCAGGCCGTGTCGCGGGAGCGGCCCTTGGTGACGATGGCGTTGCGGAAGATGCCCTCGAAGGTGAAGCCGTAGCGCAGGGCCGCCGCGCGGGAGGGCGCGTTGAGGCTGTCGCATTTCCACTCGTAGCGGCGATATCCGAGGTCGAAGGCGCGGGCCATCATCAGGGCCATCGCCTCGGTGGCGGCCGGGTTCCGGGCGAGGCCGGGGCCGAACTGGAGATGGCCGACCTCGATACAGCCATGGGCCGGCTCGATCCTGAGATAGGCCGCGAGGCCCAGCGCGCGGCCGGTGGCGGCGTCGAGGATCGCGTGATGCATCGGGTCGCGGCTGCGGGCGATCTCGACCAGTCGAGCGCGATACTCCGCCTCGTCCGCCGGGGGCTCTCCGGGCAGGTAGGTCCAGCGCGCCGGGTCGTACGCCAGGGCGGTGAAGAGGTCGCCCGCATGGCGCTCGGCGTCGAGAGGCTCGATCCGGCAGAACTGGCCCTGCAACGCCTCGCGCGGCGGGGGCGGCGGCGGGCTCCATTCCGGGAGGGCGGGGCCGATCGGCTGGCCGTAACGGTTCACGTGCTCGCTCATGCCCGCTGTCCCATTCTGTCGACGAGATCCGCCATCGCGTCGTCGCCGCCCGCATCGCGGCGCAAGCCCGCCGCGACGCCGGCGCGGTCCGCCTCCGGACGGTTCTGGCTGACCTTCCATTTGCCGGTGAGCCGCGCAATCGGAATCTCGATGCCGACGATCCCCCTGATCTGCGCCGCCGTGAAGGCCGGCGGCGCGTCCGCCACCGACCAGGGCGCGTCCCGCCCCGCCTCCCGCATCCGCGTCAGGTCGTCGATCTGCCGGCGCAGCCAGGCCTCGTCCTCGATGACGCGCGGGCGGCCCCGTGCCTGCACGGTGGCGTAGTTCCAGGTCGGCACGACCTTACCGGTCTCGCGCTTCGTCGCGTACCAGGAGGGCGTGACGTAGCGGTCGGGGCCCTGGAACACGACGAGGCATTCGGCGAGCCCGTCGAGGTCGCGCCAGTGCGGGTTGGCGCGGGCGAGATGGGCCCGGAGCGTGCCCGCCTCCCCCGCCTCGCGGTCGAGCAGGAACGGAACCGGGTTGGCCATCAGCCCGCCGGCGCCCGCGCTCAAGAGGAGGCCGAGCGGACAGGCGCGGATGAGGGCGGCCTGGGCTTCGAGATCGTCGCACCGGAAATGGGGCGGCTCGTACATGATGATCCTCGGCGGGGCGTGGTGTTCGCCGCCTCTGTTGACGCGAAGCGGATCATGCGGAAGATCCAGTTTCCGCATCCCGACTGGACCAGTTCGACGACGACCCGGCGCCGCCCTCCCCTTCCTCTCCAACTCGCCCTCGACCCGCCGCCGGCCGGCGGGCCCCGGCGAGTGGAGACGAGCCTGCACGGGCGCGTGCGGGAGGCCGTGCGCGACGCGATCCTGTCGGGCCGCCTGCCGCCCGGAGAGCGCCTGCCCTCCTCCCGCAGCCTCGCGGAGGATCTCGGCTGCGCACGCGGCACGATCCTCCTCGCCATCGAGCAGCTCGTGGCCGAAGGCTACCTCACTACGCGTGCGGGCTCCGGCACCCGCGTCGCCGAGACCCTGCCCGACGATCTCCTCGCCCCACGCAATCCGGATTCCCCCGCCCGCCCCTCGCCCGCGACGGCGGTGCTCTCGCGCCGCGGGGCCGCCATGGCCTCGGCACGGGGCGACGCCCCTCCGATCCCCGACGCCTTCGCCCTCGGCCGTCCCGCCCTCGATGCGTTTCCACGTGAAACCTGGGCGCGCCTGCTCCAGGCCGAATGGCGGGCCGGCCCTCCCGCGCTGCTCCACCCCTTGGGCGAGCCGCGCCTTCGCCGAGCCCTGGCCGCCTATCTGTCGGCCGGGCGCGGGGTCGCCTGTCACCAGGAGGCGGTGATCGTCACGAGCAGCATCCGCCAGAGCCTCCGCCTCCTGGCCGAACTTCTGCTCGAGCCCGGCGAGGCGGCCTATCTGGAGGAGCCGGGCTTTCCCGGCCTCGCCCATGCCCTGCGGGCGGCGGGCCTGCGCACGGTCCCGGTGCCCTGCGACGCGGCGGGATTCTCGATCGCGCGGGCGCGGTCCATCGATCCCGGAGCGCGGCTGGCGGTGGTGACGCCGGCCCAGGGCCACCCCCTCGGCGCCACGATGAGCCTGGAGAACCGCCTCGCCCTCCTCGCCTGGGCGGAGGCGCAGGGTGGCTGGATCGTCGAGGACGATTACGACGGCGAGTACCGCTATGCCGGGCGGCCGCTGGCGCCGCTCCACGCCCTCGACCGGGCCGGACGCGTTCTCTACGTCGGCAGCGTCTCGAAGGTGCTCATGCCGGCCCTGCAGATGAGCTACCTCGTCCTGCCGGAAACCCTGGTGGAGCCAGTCCGGCGCGCCCTCACGGGCAGCGGCGGCTTCGCCTCGATCCTCGGACAGGGCGCGCTGGCCCGCTTCATCGACGAGGGCCATTTCGGCGCGCATCTGCGCCGGACGCGGCGTCTCTACGGGCAGCGACAGGCCGCCCTCGTCGCGGCAGCCCGCGATCTCCTCGGCGGGCTGCTGGAGGTGCCGCCCCGCGACGGCGGCATGCATCTGGTGGCCCGGCCCCCGGCCGGGGCGGCCTTCGACGATCTCGCGGCGGTGGAAGCCTGCGCGCGTGCCGGCATCGCCACGACAGCGCTCTCGCCGCATTTCGCCGATCCGGCGCGCGCCGAGCAGGGGCTGCTTCTCGGCTATGCCTGCGTGCCGGAGCGTGCCGTCCCCCTGGCCGTGAAACGGATGGCCGAGGCGCTGAAGCCGAGAGGAGGCAAGGCCTGACGGCGGTGTGCCGGCCTTGTCCCGAGACGGTCGACAGCCGGCGCGGATGCCGTCCGCCAAACATTCCGTTCAAGCAAGCAACTAGCAGAATGGACAGCGGACAATTCATGCAACTCAAGGCATGCACGCGCTGCTCTCGAAATCATCGACAGAACTCATTCATCGCATTCATAACATTTTTAAAGCATTCATTATGTGTTTTCGCCGAAAAGATCGAAGCATCTTGGCCGATCAGGGTGCCGGCATGTCTTCCAAGTGGTTCAATACGCTCCGCGCCCGCATCGTTGCGGTCGCCCTGGCACCGTGTCTCGCTTTCGGAGCCGTGACGGCGATCGCGGTCTCTGATCGGGCGACGCAGCGCAACGAGATGATCCGCGTCGAGGCGCTGGCCGGCCTCGCCACGCGGATCAGCGCCTTCCTGCACGAGGTCCAGCGCGAGCGCGGCGCGTCGAGCCTGTTCATCGGCTCGACGGGGAGCCAGTTCGCGCCCGAACTCGCGGCCCAGCGCGGCCGGACCGATGCCGGCATCCGCGACGTGAGAGCGGCCTTGGACGACCCGGCCTTCGGACGCCGCCGGCAGGCGCTCGAACAGGATCTGGCTCGGCTGGCGGACCAGCGCCGTCGCATCGACGCGCTGGAACTGGCCGGGCCGCAAGCCGCCGCCTTCTATACCGGACTGGTCTCGGAAGGCCTCGCCATCGTCCGCGAGATGGCGGGTCTCGTCGGCAATGCCGCCATCGCGGGGCGGGCCTCGGCCTATTCGGCCTTCCTCACCCTGAAGGAGCAGGCGGGCCAGGAGCGCGCGGCGGGGGCCGCCGCCTTTTCGGCGGGTCGCCTCGACCAACCGGCCCTCGTCCGGCTCGCCGGCCTGGGCGGCGGACAGAGCTCCGCCGAGGCACGGTTCCGCGCCGGAGCGGAGGCTGACCAGGCGGCTCTGCTCGACGCGGTGGAAGCCTCCGAGGCCTCCCGTGAGACGGCGCGCCTGCGCAACCTCGCGCTGGACACGGCTTTGGGCGAAAGGTGTCCTTCCGCGACGCGCCGCTCTGGTTCCAGCTCGCGTCGAAGCGGATCGACGGCCTGAAGGGGGTCGAGGACCGCCTGAGCGCCGATCTGGTCGCCGCCGCCGCTGCGAACCGGACGGGGGCGGAGAGCGCGCTGCTGGCCTGGCTGGTCGCCGGCCTTGCCACGTTCCTGCTCTCGGTGAGCCTCGCCTTCGGGCTGGGCGGAGCCATCGCCCGCCCGTTGACCCGGATGGCCTCGGTGCTCGATGCGATCGGCCGGGGGGACGAGGATGTCGCCGTGCCCCAGGGCGGCCCGCGCGAGGTCAGGGCCCTGTCGAAGGCGGCGGAAGCCTTCCGCGACAGCGTCGTCGAGCGCCGGCTGCATCGCGCCGAGCAGGAGCGTCTGGCGGCCTCGGTGGCGGCCCGGCAGCGGCAGGCCATGCTCAGTCTCGCCGACGAACTCGAAGCGGCGGTGGGCGGCATCGTCGTCACGGTCTCGTCCTCGGCGACCGAGCTTCAGGCCACCGCCCGCAGCATGAGCGCCACGGCGACGCAGACGGCGGCCCAATCCACCAGCGTCGCCGCGGCGGCCGAGGAGGCGGCGGCCAATGTCGGCACCGTGGCGGCGGCGGCCGAGGAACTCGGCGCCTCGGTGAGCGAGATCAGCCGGCAGGTCGACGGCTCGGCCGAGCTCGCCCGCCGGGCGGTCAGCGAAGCGAACCGGACGGCCGACCTCGTCCAGGCGCTCGACGGCTCGGTCTCCCGCATCGGCGACGTGGTCGTCCTG
This sequence comes from Methylobacterium sp. AC832, assembly GCF_979256025.1. Taxonomy (NCBI): domain Bacteria; kingdom Pseudomonadati; phylum Pseudomonadota; class Alphaproteobacteria; order Hyphomicrobiales; family Methylobacteriaceae; genus Methylobacterium; species Methylobacterium sp. AC832. The sequence goes on along the minus strand of NZ_CEEDMV010000001.1, from coordinate 15,844 downwards.
ATCTCGCAGATCGCCGGCCAGACCAATCTTCTGGCCCTCAACGCCACGATCGAGGCGGCGCGGGCCGGCGAGGCCGGTCGCGGCTTCGCGGTGGTCGCCGCGGAGGTCAAGGAACTCGCCAACCAGACCGCACGGGCCACGGACGAGATCGGCGCGGCGGCGAGCCAGGTGCTTTCGGCCGCCGCCGAACTGTCCCGCCAGGCGGACCGCCTCGGCACCGACGTCGCCCGCTTCCTCGCGACCGTGCGGGCCGCCTGAGGGGGCGGGCCGGTCTTCCTGGGGCGCATCGCGGCATCGTCGTTGGGGCGGGCGCGAAAAGCGGGTATCCTGTGCCGACACTCGGATGGACAGCATCAGGACGCGCGATGGACAAGGACCCGACACATTCCAGCACGGCCGCCCATGCGGTGTTCGACGTCGCCGCCGCCGTGGCAACCCTGCCGGAGGCCTGTTCCACCATGGTGGCCGACCATCGGTTCGTCGACGTTCCAGCGGCGAGCGCGCGGGTGTTCCGGGTCTATTCACCGACGCCGCCGCACAGCCACGCCTCCTGCGACGAGTATCTCTACGTGCTCTCCGGCCGCTGCATGATGAAGTTCGCCGACGAACCCGCCGTCGAGGTGGGGCCGGGCAAGCTGGTGATGTTCCAGCGCGGCGTGGTGCATTCGGTGCCGGAGATCCTGGAGGAGCCGATGGTGTTCCTCTCCGTCGACACCCCCCGTCGCGAACCGCGCGACATCCGCTTCGTCTCGGACGGCACCGGCACACCCGACAGCTTCATGCGCCAATCGCAGCAGGCCCAGCAGCAATAGGGAACGCGCCCCCCCTCTCCCCGCCGGGCGGGGAGAGGACGTCGTCCTCCCCTTGCCGGGAGGCGACGTGAGCCCGTCAGGGCGAGGGTGAGGGGGTATCTCCGGATGCGGCTCCACCGGACGCGCCCCCTCACCCTCGGCTGCCGCCTCGCCGCGCTCCCCAACGAGGGGGAGACGCGGCCCTCTCCCCGCGTACGGGGAGAGGGAATGCGCGCCGGCCTTCGAGTCCAACAGTCTGAGGGCACGTCCCTACTCAAAAGAGGCGGGGTTCCCCCTCTCCCCGCGGGCGGGGAGAGGACGTCGTCCTCCCCTCGTCGGGAGGCGACGTGAGCCTGGCAGGGCGAGGGTGAGGGGGTATCTCCGGATGCGGCTCCTTCGGACGCGCCCCCTCACCCTCGGCTGCCGCCTTGCCGCGCCGACGACGGGGTCGTCGCGGCCCTCTCCCCGCGTGCGGGGAGAGGGGAATGCGTGCCGGCCTTCAGGGTCAGCCGCCGCCAGCCGATGACGAGCCCTGTGATCACCAAGGCTCCGGCGAGCAGGTTCAGCAGCCATTGTGCCGCGTCCCTCGCCGGCGGGTGGCCGACGAGGACCGGCAGGTCGAGGCGGTGGAGCGCTGTGAACAGCCAGCGGTTGACGCGGCCGGAGCGGTCGAGCCGGTTGAGGATCTCGCCGCTCCGCGGGTCGACATGCAGCCAGGTGGCGGACGGGTCGGCAAAGCGCAGGCGCAGGATGGGGAGCGTCCCGCTCGTGAGCGGCGACCAGTAGAGGTCGTGGGATTCCAGGCGCTCGACGCCCTCCAGTTGCGCACCCGCCATGGCGAGACGGGCCGCCGCCGCGATCCGGGCGGTCGAGGGTGCGTCTCCGATCGCCCGTTTGCCGGTGCGGTCGAGCCCCATCGCGACCCAGTGTCCGCCGATCCGCGCGAGATGCAGGCCGAGGGGCGCATGGGCGGCCATCGCCCGCAGTCTCTCTGTCTCGATGCCGACAGGGTTGTCCGCCCCGGCATAGGCCTCGCGCAGGTCGGCGGTCGGCGCGAGGGAGGTGAACCAGCGGTTCGGGTTCATCGAGAGCCAGCCGCTGAGGATGAAGGTGGTGAGCCCGATCCCGCCGATAAGCCCGGCGAAATGGTGCCAGCGTGCCATCCCGCGATAGGGCGTGACGCGCCCTCGCGCGTAGCGCCGCCTCAGGCGCAGGCGCCAGATCCCCAGGACGAGGCCGGTGAGCGCCGTGAAGGCGGCGATGCCGGAGAGCCACAGCACCACGTCGCGCCACAACTCCGCGCGGGCACGCAACGGCGTGAGATAGACCCAGTGGGTGACGGCGCCGACCCAGTTCCAGCCGCGCTCGAACCGCGTCGTGTCGAGCACGATCTCCCCCGTCCCTTGCGAGACGTAGAGCTCCGTGCCGGCCGCGTCGTTCAATGCGACCTTGTGGAAGGGCCGCAGGGGATCGTAGCGGGCCGTCACCGTCCATTGGTCGCGCGCGACCTCCTCCACGGACGCGCCGGGCCCGGCCCCGGCGAGGCGCCGGGCCGCCTCGGCATCGACCGGCCCGGCCGGCGTGCCGGTCCGCGCCGAGAGGGTGATGCGGCGGCCGTCGCCGGACGATATCCGGTAGACCGGCTCGTCGCCGCGCATTTCCAGATCGAGGCTGCGGGGCATGCCGTGCAGCCCGGCGGCGGCCAGGGCGCCGTCCGGCGAGACCGCGACTGCCTCCCACGCCATCGGGCGAAGACGCGCGAGGCGCTCCGTCTCCGTCAAGCTCGGGAACGGCACATAGAGCATCACCAGCCCGGAGCCGATCCAGAGGGCGAAGAGCAGCCCGGTGCCGATGCCGAGCCAGCGATGGCCGAGGACCAGCCACCGCTTGCCCTGCTTGAACAGGCTCACCACGCGAAGCTGTAGGCGACCTCGAACGAGCGCGGTCGCCCGAGGATCCAGTTGGTACCGATCCCGTCCACGGCGTTGCCGCTGATCGCGTAGGTTGTGTCGAACAGGTTGTAGACGCGAAGGCTCAGGCGCGAGGCCGGGGTGACCTGATGGTCGAGGCCGAGATGGGCCAGGGTGTAGTCGGGCCGCGGCGCGGTGTTGGAGAAGTCGCTGAAGACCCGGCCGACATTCTGCAGCCCGATCCGCGCCTCCCAGTCGTGGGCGAAGGCCCAATTGAGCCAGACATTGGCGACGCGCTCCGGCACGTCGATGGGCTGGTTGCCCGCATAGGACACCGCTCCCTCCCGGAACTCGTCATATTGCGCATGCAGGAGGGCGAGGTTGGCGTCGATGCGCCAGCCATCGGGCAGGCGCAGGGCGAGCGCCCCCTCCACCCCGTGCGAGGATTGCCGGCCGACCTGGGTCGAGACATTGGGCTGGCCCGGCACCGCCGAGATCAGGTTGTCCTTGACGATGCGGTAGCCCGCCACCGTCCATTCGAGGGCGCCGTTCAGCGCGAGGCCCTTGGCCCCGACCTCGATCTGCTCGCCGGTGGAGAGATCGAAATTGGCGTTCGTTTGCGACAGGCTGATGAGGCTCCCCACCGGATCGGTGGCGGTGGCGTATTGCACGTAGAGGGCCGAATCCGGCGTCGGGTTGTAGACGAGGCCGAACCGGTAGCTCAGGGCCTCGAACGAGCGCGCGAAGGTGTCGCCGGTCTGCAGGTTGCGGCGGTGCAGGGTCGGCGCATCGAAACGCATTCCGGTGAGGAAGGAGAGTTGGTCGCTGAGGATCAGCCGGTTCTCGGCGAAGACAGAGGCCTGGTTGGTGCTGGTGGCATAGGCCGGGCTGGCGCGGCCATTGGCCGGGAACAGGCCCGGATCGTAGGTGAACGGATCGACGCTGGTGACGAGGCCGCCGCCTGCGCTGGAGAAGTTGCTGGTGTGGCGGAAATCCACGTGGTTGACGTCGAACCCGATGGCGAACTCGTTGCGGAAGCCGAACAGGTTGCCCTTGAAGGCGGCGTCGAAGCGGTTCCCGACCTGCTCCTGGCTGTGGTAGATTTCAAGGTAGTCGGACCTGTCGATCCGTCCCGTACCGCTATTGAACCGGTACTGCTCGACATCGAGCCAGTGGCGACGGCTCTGCAGCCGGTAGGCGGTGTTGCGGATGGTGATGTCGGCGCTCGGCGTCCACTCGGTCTTGAGCTGGGTCCAGTTGTCGGCCCAGACGATCTTCGCGCCGTCGACATTGTAGTTGTTGTTGCGCAGGGACTGGACGATCCGGCCATCGACCAGCGGCGTGCCCCAGTAGCGCGCGGGCTCCTGGTAGCCGAGATCATGGCTGAGCGTCACCGCGAGATCGGGGTTGAGCTGGAACAGCAGCGCGCCCGAGACCGCGAGGTTGCGGAAATCCCCATTCGGGCTGGTCCAGCCGCCGTCGCGGTTGCCGCTGACATTGAGGCGGTAGGCCACCGCATCGCCGATGGGACCGCCGAGATCGACGGCAAGGCGCGCGAGCCCGTCCGACCCGGTAGCGGCGCGGGCGGCATGGATCGGCGTGAAGCTCGGTTTCTTCGAGACCACGTTGACCACGCCGCCGATGGCGCCGTCGCCATAGAGGACGGAGGCCGGGCCGCGCAGCACCTCGATCCGCTCCACGTTCCAGGTGTCGAACGGGAAGGTCACCGTGCCGGCGCCCACGAACAGCCGCGTGCCGTCATAGAGCTGCTGGATCGAGTTCGGGCCGGCGAAGCCCCGGCTGGAGAAGGCGCCGTTGCCGTTGCCCGGCGACGCGATGGTGGTGATGCCGGTGGCGTTCTGCGTCACCGCCTCGACCACCGTGTTCTGGCCGCGGATTCGGGCGGTCTCGCCGCTGATGACATCGATACTGGCGGGGGTCTCCAGCGGCGTCAGGCCGAGGCGACTGGCGCTGCGAGAGGGGGTCGAGAGGTTGAGCCCGACCGGGTTGGCGCGAGTCAGGCCGACCCCGCTCCCCTCCACGGTGAGCTGGTCGAGGGTGACGGCATTCTGGCCGATGGAATCCTGGGCGCGGACCTCGCCCGCGAGCAGGGTCGAGCCGAGGAGCGATGCGAGCAGGGCGGTGGCGCGGGCCGGGGAGATCCGCCCGGGGGCGCGGTGGGTGACCTGTGTGGGCATGTTCGTTTTGGCAAACCGGAGTGATCGCTGGCCGAATGCCGCGCCCCCTCTGCTAGATCGTATGTTATAACGTTACAATACGTCGAACCGGGCAAAATGCCTGCGCGGAGGACCAAACGGTCTCGCCGAGGGCAAGATGTAGAGCGAGTCTGCAATGGAAGGAACAGGGACGATCGGGCATCGCGGGCGAACGGCAGGCGCGGCTCAGCGCAGTGGCACGTCACCGCGAACGAAGCCGATCCCCACGCGAGCGCGGGCCCCGACACCCCACCAGGACACCCCGCCCGATGCGTTTCGCGTGTGACCACGACTGACGGCAGGTCTCCTGGCTCGCGGGTCGACGCCCTCTCATCGTCTTCCCAGGCCCGAAGACCCAGTGACGTGTTGATGATGGGCTCGCCGCTTACAGTTGCGGGGGCAGCCGCGGCATCGGACAAAACGTCCTCACCGCGTTCCCTTTTGATCCCCCGAAGGGGAACCGTCATCGTCAGGCTAGTCGAGGACGAGAGACCGCGTCAACGACGTGACGGCAACAGCCCAAAAGAAAAGCCCCGGACCGTTCGATCCGGGGCCGATCTCATCGGATGCGTATCGCCTACCAGCGGTAGGTGACGGAGCCCGTCACGCGGCGGCCTTCGCCATAATTGCAGCCGACGAAATTGACCTGTTGCGAGCAGGTGCCGACATAGACGCGGTCCGTGATGTTGTTGGCCGCCACCTGGAAGCGCCAGTTCTCGTATGTGTAACGGAGCGATGCGTCGAAGAGGACGTAGTCCGGCACGCGGATGTTGTTCTGGGGATCGCCGAACGATTCCCCGATGTAGCGGACACCGCCGCCGATCCCGAGTCCGCGGAACATGCCGGTCTGGATCGTGTAATCCAGCCAGGTCGCAGCAGTGAAGTTCGGCACCTGGATCGGCCGCTTCCCAACCGCGCTGGGATTGCCGTCCGGCGCATTGTCCTTCGTCACTTCGGCCTGCAGGACCGTGAATGACGAGATGAGCTTCAGGCCGTCGAGGAGGTCCACGGTGGCCTCGCTCTCGAAGCCTTTCACCTCGACTTCGCCGTTCTGATAGAAGGCCTGCTGCAACGGATCGCTGGGGTTAAAGAACAAGGCGTTGGTCTTCTTCGTATTGAACACGGAGAAAAGAACCGAGGTGGCTTGGCCCGGCGGCTGGAACTTCACGCCGGCCTCGATGGTCTCGCCGATCTCGGGCTTGGCCGGGGTGATGTTGTAGGTGAGCGGCACCGCACCGATGCCGGGCACGACCGCGATCGTGCTGTTCTGGAGGAAGACCGGCAACACATTGAACGAGCGCGCGGCCGAGACATAGGGCGTCAGGCCGTTGTCGAAGAGATACGAGAGCCCGACCCGGCCGCTATAGGATTGCGCGTCCTGGTTCGCGCCGAAGCTCGTGGGAATGCCGTTCGGGAACGGGACGGCGTTGAGCATTTGGCGCACGGTATCGATGACCGGGTTCTGAGCATCGGTCTTCGTCGTCACCCAATCGTAGCGGGCGTTCATGCTGAGCAGCCAGCGATCGTAGAACTTGACCTGATCCTGAGCGTAGACGCCGACTTGCTCCTGCTGCAACCGTGACAGGAGGGAGCGCGGAAGTTGCGCGACGGGCTGGCCGTAGACCGGATTGAGGATGTTGAGCGGGCCGACGAACGGGCCGATCCCGAGCAGGCCGAAGCTCGTACCGCCGTACTGGTCGCTCTTGTTGTTGATCTTGCTGTAATCGACCCCAAGCAGCGCGGTGTTCTTGATGTTGCCGAACTGCGCATCGTGCTGGATCTGGGTATCGACGGTGAAGACGCCGTAATCCTCAAGCCAGGTCTGAGCCTCGCGGGTGACGGTGTTGGGCATCGCCGGATTGGTGACGCCCGTGGAGTAGATCGCGTTGTAGTCGGTCGAGGCATGGGCGTAGCGCAGGTTCTGGCGCACGGTCCAATGGTCGTCGAACCGGTGTGAGAACTGGTAGCCGCCCTCGAAATGCTCGGCGAGGAAGCGCGAGAAGCCCGGCTCCCCGAGGAAGCGGCTGCGCATTTCCGACTTATTGGGATTACTGCCCCGGGTGTATTCGCGCGGGATGGCACGGAACGTGTCGCCGGTGCGGTCTCTCTGATAATTGCCGAGCACCGTCAGGCTGGTATCCGCCGAAGGCGCGAAGGTCACCGCGGGCGCGATGTAGATTCGGTCCAGCGGCGTGTAATCCACTTGCGTGCCGCCTTCGCGCAGCAGGCCGGTGATCCGGTAGAGGATCGTCTTCTCAGGGTTGAGCGGGCCGCTCAGGTCGAAGCCGAACTGCTTGCGGTTGAAGCTGCCATAGGAACTAAAGATTTCCCGCAGCGGCTCGACCGTCGGCTTCTTGGTGATGAAGTTGACGAGGCCCCCCGGATCGTTGAGCCCAAAAAGGCCCGAGGTCGGGCCGCGCAGCACGTCGATGCGCTCCACGCCGTAGGGCTCGATCGGGAAGCCGGAAAAGCTCGTCTGTGGCAGACGCATCCCGTCCTTGTAGATGCCGCGCTGTGTCTGGTCGAAGCCACGGATGATCAGCTGGTCGAAGCGGCCATCCTGCCCCTGGGGCGACGCGAGGATGCCGGCGCTGTAGGCGAGCGCATCGGCCAGGTTCTCTGCGCCGCGATCCTCGAGCTGCTTCTGCGTGACCACGGACACCGACTGGGGAATCTCCCGCAGGGTCGCGTTGGTCTTCGTTCCCGACATGCTCCTGGGCACGACGTAGGAATTGGCGGCCGTCACGCCACCGCCATTGCCGCCTCCCGAACCATTTCCGGAGCCCTGCACCGACAAGGTATCGAGCTGCACCGCCGCCGTGCCGCCCGAAGCGGCCTGGGCGGAGGCCTGCCCGCTCCACAGGGCGGGAACCATGGCGAGCAGCGCCACGGTCGAGACGCCGGCGAGGCAGCGCATGCCACTCACGGCTTTGTGAGAGAACGTGCCAGAAGAGAGCAACATGCCATCAGACATAGGGAAGACCTTGATCGTCGGAAATACGGCGCAGACCTGATTGGTAAAGAACGAGATTTCCTTGTCGATGCATCGCGTAGAACGATTCAAAAACAAGATCGGGTCTCGACAAGACGAATCCACACGGCGTCTTTGTCAGCAAGTCAAAGTTGAGATTTAATGACAAAAGTTGCGGCGGCGTTGCCTAAGAAACACAACCCTTCTTTGGAACAATTCAATTCAAGCGCCGCAAAAAACTTGTCGAAAGACGATCAACGGCGGGCCAGCAGCCACATCAGGAACGGCCCGCCGACGAGGGTCGCCACCAATCCGGCGGGAAGCTGGTAGGGGAAGAACGCCATCCGTCCGACGAAATCCGCCGCGACCATGATCAGCGCCCCTGCGATGGCCGCACCGGCGAGTTGCGGCGCGGCCCGGGTCAGGCCCGCCAAGCGCGCCACCTGCGGCCCGACGAGGCCGACGAAGCTCAACGGCCCCGCCACCAGGGTCGCCGCGGTGGTGAGGATCGCCGCCAAGGCCAGGATGACGAGACGGCTGCGGCGCAGGCCGAGCCCCAGCGAGCGGCCCGTCGGAGCGCCGAGGGGAAGCAGCTCGAGCCAGCGGGTCAGGGCGGGAAGGCAGGCGACTCCGAGGACGAGGATGGCGATGGCAGCGACGGCATCCTCCGGCGCCACCCGCGCCGTGGACCCCGCCGTCCACCCGAGCAGCATCACCACGGAGGGATCGCCGCTGATCATCAGGATGGTGAGGAGCGCGCCGAACCCGGTGGTGAGGCCGATGCCAGCCAGCAGCATCTGCTCGGGCACGGTGTCGGCACGGCGGCCGAGGCTCGCGATGGCCAGGAGGGTCGCGAGGGCCCCGAGGCTGCCGGCGCCGAGCAACGCCATCCGGTCCGGCGTTCCGAGGACGATGGTGACGGCAACGAGGCCGAGGGCGGCCCCGGAACTGATCCCGAGCACTTCGGGGCTCGCCAGGGAATTGCCGGTGAGCCGCTGCAGCAGGGTGCCGGCTATGGCCAGCATTGCGCCGGCCGCGAGCGAGGCGGCGATACGGGGCAGGCGCCAGGGAAGCAGTTCTTCGAGGCCAGCCCCGAGGCTCCAGTGCCAGCCGGCCGGGTCGCGGCCGAGGGTCAGCGCGACGAAGACGAGGAGGGCCAGCGACACCGCACCGGCCAGGATCAGGCGCCAGGGTCGTGCGAGCCGGGCCGAGGCGCCGCCCTCCGGGCGATGCAGCGCGCCGACGCCACGCAGGCGCGGCAGCAGCCAGAGCAGCATTGGCACGCCGACGAGGGAGGCCAGCGCCCCCGTCGGCACCTGTGCGATGGGGGCGAGCGCCAGGACCACGGAATCGGTGAGCCAGATCAGGGCCGCCCCGAGCAGGGGCGCGGCGATGAGACGGGCGCGCAGCGTGCGCGTGCCGGTGAGCCGGACGAGGATCGGCGCGGCGAACCCCACGAAACCGATGACGCCCACCCCCGCCACCACGAAGCCGCCGAGCGCCACCGCGACGGCCACGGCGAGGAACCGGACCCGGCCGAGGGAGAGCCCGAGGCTCTTCGCGTTCGCCTCGTCGAGGTCGAGCAATGCGAGCGGCCTCGCCATCAGCGCCACCAGGAGGGCGGCGACGGCGAGGCGGGGCGCGAGATAGGCCGGCGCGCTCCAATCGTTCATGGCGAGCGAGCCTGCCCCCCAGACGAACAGGCCGAACAGCCGCTCCTGGTGCAGGATCACGAGGAGGGTCTGGATCGCCCCGCAATAGAGCTCGACCACGAGCCCGGCCAGCAGCAGCCCCAGGGGCGCGAAGCCCTTGGCACGCCCCAACGCGAAGACCGCCAGCACCGCCAGGGCGGAGCCGGTGAGCGCCACGGCCTCCCGGCCCTGCGAGAAGAGGCCGGGCGCGAACAGCGAGGCCAGGGCCAAGGCGAGCTGCGCCCCGGCCGAGATGCCCAGCGTCGAGGGCGAAGCGAGGGGATTGCGCAGCACCTGCTGCAGCACCAGCCCCGACAAAGCGAGGGCGCCGCCGGCGAGCCATGCGGTGACGATCCGCGGCAGCACGCTCTCATGCAGGATGACCTGCGCGATGTCGGTCCAGTCGGGACTCCACAAGGCTTTCAGCGCGAGGCCGAGCGGCATGTCGGCCGTGAGCGTGCGCAGGGTGAGGAGCCCGGCCACGAGGGCCACCGCGCCGATGAGAAGCCATGTTCCGCCGATCCGCGAGCGGCGCGGCGCGGGGGCGGCCAGGCCTAGTTCAGCCAAGTTTGGTTCACCCAAGTCCGATTCACCCAAGCCCGATCCGGCCAGTTTCGCATCAGCCACGGGGGCAATCCCGCTTGGAGAGATCGGTCATCAGTTCGGCGAAGCGCGCGATGGCCGGCAGCCCACCGTAGAACCAGACCGGCGGCACGACGTCGACATGGTGCTCGCGCACCGCCGGCAGCGTCTGCCAGAGCCGGCTTCCGGCCAGCGCCTTGGCCGCATCCGACCGGATCGGCCCGACATGGACCATGCGGGCATCGGCCGGACCGGTAGCGAGCTGCTCGATCCCCACCGCCGTGAAGCCGGATGCGTTGCTGGCGCCGGTCCACGCATTCTCGATGCGGAGGCGGTCGAGCACGGTCTGGAACAGGCTGGTGCGGCCGTAGACCACGATGTTGCGGTGATCGACGATCCAGACGAGGAAGGTCGGGTGCCTCTCGGCTGGGCAGGCGCTCGCCCCCGCCGCGGCGAGAATCGCCTCGGTGCGTGCTTCCAGGGCCTTGGCTTCATCGACGCGGCCGAGACGCAGGGCGATGCGCATGGTCTCCGCCTTCGCCCGCTCGTAGGGATCGCCCCCGGCATTGGCGATGGAGACCGCCTCCGTCGGGGCGATGCGCGACAGGAAGCTCCCTTGCGTCGCCACCTGGATCGGGTTGGCGAGGATGAGGTCCGGTTTCAGGCCCGCCAGTAGTTCGAGGTTGGGCTCCACCACGAGGCCGAGATCGACCACGCCTTCGGGGAGCGCCGGCTCCACCACGGTGCGGTTGTAGTTCTCGGGCTGAGTCACCGCGATCGGCACGATGCCGAGGCCGAGGAGGAGTTCCACGGCGCTCCAGTCCAGGGCCGCAACGCGCGGCTGCGCGGGCATCTTTTTCTCCGCGCGCGCGGGCAGACAGGCCAGCACGAAGAAGCAGGCCGCCAAGCCGACAACGGCCCTTCTAGCGCGCATCGACGGCAGCCAGGGCGAGATCGCCGGCCTTCCTTTTCGCCTCCGGAGCGAGGCTCGCATCCCGCAGGGCGGGCGTGAGTGCCGCAATGGCGGCGGTGGCGGCGAGGCAGAGGCCGCCACCCGCCGCCATGGCGATCCGCGCCGAGGCGAGATAGGCCGTGGTGCCCGCCTGCATCCCCCCCAGAGCCGGCCCGATCGTCTCCTCCAGCACCCACAGGCTCGACACCCGGCCCAGCATCGCGTCCGGCGTCGCGCGCTGGATCAGGGCCGCGCGCAGGATGCCGGCGAGGCTCGCGGCGGCGCCGAGAGTGGCGAGACAGAACAGGGCGGGAGCCATGCCCTCACTGAAGCCCAGCGCGATGCAGGCGCAGGCCCAGACAGCGACGCAGGCCACGAGCCAACGCCCGGCGAACGGGCTCGCGCCGGCTCGTCCCGATGCCAGGGCGCCGAGGAGTGCGCCGGCCGAGGGGGCGGCATAGAGCAGGCCGATGCTGTCGGGCCCTCCGCCGAGCCCATGCGTCGCTAGTTCGGGCAGCAGCACGTAGGGCACGGCGAAGACCAGGGCGACGAGATCGACGAGGAGCAGGCTCAGCACCAGGGGCGAGCGGGCGATGTAGCGCAGGCCCCCCATGAAGCCGGCTTCGTCGGCGGCGAGCGCGGGGAGGGGCGCCTCGGCGGACGGGCCGGCCAGCGGCGGCAGCGGAGGCAGGAACCCGAGCACGATCGGCGTGATGCCGGAGATGAGCGCGACAACGCCGTAGCACGCGACGAGCCCCGCGCCGGCGGTGATCGCCCCGGCCAGGAACGGTCCGGCGATGGCGCCCGCCTGCGCCGCCACGGCGGTGAGCGCGGCGGCCCCCGACAGGTGCTCGCGCCCGACGAGCGCCGGGGTCGCGGCCATGATCGCCGGCATGCCGAAGCCGAAGGTCGAGCCGCCGACCACGGCCGCCGCGTAGATCGGCCAGACCATCGGCGCCGCGAGGGCCGCGTTGGCCATGAGGATCAGGATGGTGAGGAGATGCGCCGTGCGCGACCAGACCATGACCGCGCGGCGGTCGTAGCTGTCGGCGAGCCAGCCGCCGACGATGAGCGCCAGCGCCATCGATCCCGCGACGGCCGCGTTGAGGAACGCCACCTGCAGCGACGAAGCGGTCAGCGCGTACATCTGCAGGCTCACGGCGACGCCCAGCACCCCGAAGGCGAGGAACGAGGCAGCCCGCGCCGCATAGAGCAGCTGGAACCCGCGGCTCGCCCGCAGGGGAGACAGGTCGAGCATCATGGAATCATGCCGCCTCGGATGACGCTCTTTGACATCACGCTTCAATCCTCGTCCTTGGCGTCTTCGTCGGCGCCGCGCCGCCAATAGGCCACGGCGAGATGCTGGTCACGGGTGAGGCCACAGGTCTTGCGCCAATGCGCCCGCAGGGCCTTGAACGCATCGAATTCCGAGCCGGCCCAGGCGAAGACCGTGCGATCCTGCGGGAACGGGATCGCCCGGACCGCATCCGCCAGGAGCGTGGTCGTGCCGGGCGGTGCACCGTTGCGGTGGAGCCAGCGCAGCTCCACCCCCTCGGGCCGGTCGAGCGCCTGCTCGTCGGCCGGCCCATCGACCTCGATCACCGCGACCCCGCCGACATGGCCCGGCAACCGCCCGAGGATGCGACCGATGGCCGGCAGGCCGGTCTCGTCGGCGGCGAGACAATACCACTCCGCCGCGCCGACGCTGCGGCCCCCGGGGCCGAGCAGCCCGACCACGTCCCCGACCTTGGCGCGCTTCGCGAAGGACGCGCCGGGACCGGCGTCGTGATGCATGACGAAGTCGATGTCGATCTCGCCCGCAGCCGCGTCGATACGGCGGATCGTGTAGGTCCGCATGGAGGGCGCGCTCTCCCCCTGCGGCCAGACCGGGATGCCGTCGATTCCCGGCACGGGCCATTGCGGCGCGTGGCCGGCGGGCGGGATGATGACATGCACATGCATGTCGAACGCGTCGTAGCGGGCCAGGTCCGCGCCGATGAAGGTGACCCTGCGCATATGCGGCGTGAGATCGACGACGCGCCGGACCGTCACCTCGCGCAGGCTCGGAATGGTCTCGTCGGCGCAGCCGTCGCCGGTCCAGACGATGGAGGCGTCCGTCGCGCCGGGAAGCTCCTGCAGATGCGAGGCGAGCATGAACTTGACGACGGCGAGGGAGGTCTCGTCGGCGGCCTCCGCCTTGAGGGCGAGCAGGCCTTCGGCGGCGACGAGGGTTCCGGTCCCGACATCGAAATCGACCCGGCCGCGTCCCGGCTCGTGAAGCACGGGGATGTCGTGTTCGAGGAAATGCTCGCACAGGTCCGCGATGTAGCGCCCGGCATCGGCGAGGCGGACCTGGGCTTCGGAAGCCATGGCTATCACGAGATGTTCTCCACGAGAGCGGGGCGAGATGAGGCCGAGCCTCGATTTGATCGATGACCGTAAAGAGCTGAGCAACGCAAGGCAGCGCTTGAATATTCCGACACCTTCATCGGTTCAAACCACCATGTATAGTATGGATCTCGACCCGGATCATGAGCATGATACTCGGACCTGTATTGGATTCACGCCACGCCCACAACCCAGGGGTGAGTCTGGGGCGATCGGGCTCTCCGCATCTCAGGTGTCGGTGTGGCTTCAAGGCAGGGGATGGTGCCAGCCTGACGGAGCGCCGTTCGAACTGGGCAGGTAGAGATCCAGTCGACCTGCCATGTCGAGGTAAATCTTTCCAGTCGCATCTATATCCGGCACGGATTTTCATCATTCCATTTGCAAGATAGATTCGTTCTCTACTGAGATATGGACAAACCGAAATGAAACCCCATATCCTTGGGCGTTCGCAGCCTGACCCGATCAATACTCTTGCTGCATAAAGCCTTATTTTTATGAGACTCTTCTTGGAGAATGCATGACGGGAATCGCCTTTCGCGAGATACTCGACGCCCATTGCCTGATGCAGTCGGGCTGTTACGTCTCGGATGTCGAAACCGCGCCCGATGGCGGACGCTACCTCTGGTCCGCCACCATTCCGGAACCGGGCTTCAATGTCGGCGTCGAGACCACCGACCTGTCCTGGGTCCGGGCGGCTTCCGCGAAACACGAACGCCTGCCGGCCCTTCTCGTCACCGAGGACCGGGACCGCGAGAGGCTCGGAACCCGTCCCGACCTGCAGGCGGCCTTCCCGACGCGCTGGATGGTCCGCGACTGCAGGCAGGCGCAGACGCCGGTCATGCCGGGCGGGCTGACCCTCGCGGCGGAGGCGAAGGCCGTGCCCGGCGAGGCGTATCTGTCGGTCTGTCGCGGCCTCTACGACGACGAGGGCGTGAACGCGATCGCCGAGGCGGTGTTCCTGCCGGTGCTGCGGGAGGCCCGGCCGGTCGAGGGGGTGGAGGCGCATCATCTCACGGTGAGCGAGGACGGCGTCCCGGTCGCCTGCGCCTCGCTCTACCGCTCGGGAGGCCTCGCGGGCCTCTACAATGTCGGCAGTCTCGCGAGCCGCCGCGGGCGCGGTCTCGGCGCCCTGGTCACGCGGGCGGCGATCGAGACGGCCAGACAGGAGGGCGCCGAGACGGTGATGCTGCAATGTGTGGCCGGCGGCCATGTGGAGCGGCTCTATGCCGGCCTCGGCTTCACCGTGGCGGCGAGCCCGACGCTGATGGTGTTCTCGCATGGCGACGCGTCCGCGGAATGACGCGATAGCGGTCTCGCCCCTCACAGCGAGGCCGCGAAACTGTCGTGGAACATCGTGGAATCCACGATCTCCCGGTGGGTGACGTCGGGGATCACGGTCACCTGTTCCACCCGGTTGGAGTAGCGCCCCCAATCCACATGGTTGAGGCCACGCTCCACCGAGCGGCCGGCGAGCCAGACCCGGATCGGGCAATCGAATTTGTCCGCCTGGTAGCGGCGGTACAGCAGCGTGTTGTCGACGAAGGTCCAGAGTTCGTATTCCTTGCTGCCGACGCCCGGCCCGTCGAGGGGTAGCGGATCGGGGGCGGCCGCCACATAGGCGAGGAACTGCTCGTGGAGTTCCGGGTCCATGCGCCGGAACAGGTCCTCCCAATCGGCCCTCATCGGCGAGCGCTCCAGCCAGGACGCGACGTTCTCCTGAAGGTGGCGGCGATGCTCCGGCGTCAGCACCGGCAGGGCGCCGACGGCGAAGCTCACATCGATGTCGCAGACGTCGAGCATACCGACGAAGCCGAGGTCGACGCGCGAGCCCAGCATCCGCGCCGCCTCGTAGGCGAGGACGCCGCCCCAGGACCAGCCGAGCATGGTGCAGGGGCGTCCGGCGCTCTCCTTCTCGATGATTTCCGCGTAGCGCGCGGCGATGTCCTCCACCGAGACCACGCTCTTGCGCGCGTCGGTGAGGGAGTAGCAGACGAAGCCGGTGACCGGCTGGTCCGGCCCGAGGCGGCGGACCAGCGGCGCGTATTCGCGGGTGTTCACCATCAGGCCGGGGAAGCAGTAGAGCATCGGCCGGTCGCCGGTCGTCCGTAGGCGCACCACCTGCGCGGTGCCGACCGCATCGGCGGTGAGCGCGGCGGCCAGGGTCTCGACGCTCTGGTTGTTGAAGATGTCGGCGATGGTGGGGCTACGCTCCGGGAAGGCCGTGCCTAGGGCGGTGAGGACGCGCAGGGCGGTGAGCGAGTTCGCCCCCGCCTCGAAGAAGTTCCGGTCGGGGGGGATGGCGGGGAGGCCGAGCGCCTTGGCCCAGATGTCAGCCACCACGGT